>NZ_QUZU01000010.1 GCF_004682055.1 Pseudomonas kairouanensis
TAGGCGTGGCGCTTGTCGGCGATACCAACCTTGGCCAGCAGGGCTTCGGCCACTTCGATGGCTTCGGCCTTGCTCTGGCCGAGCACGCGGCGCGGGGCCTCGATGATGTTGTCGAGGATGCTCATGTGCGGCCACAGGTTAAAGTTTTGAAACACAAAACCGATTTCGCTGCGCAAGCGGTTGATCTGCTTGCCGTCGGCGGCCATCAGCTCACCGTTCTTGGCGGCCTTGAGCTTGAGTTCTTCGCCGGCTACCAGGATCTGGCCCTGGTGCGGGTTTTCCAGCAGGTTGATGCAGCGCAGGAACGTGGACTTGCCGGAACCGGAGGAACCCAGGATCGAGATCACATCGCCGTCGCGAGCGGTCAGCGAGATACCTTTGAGTACCTCCAGATCACCATAGCGTTTATGCAAGTTGCGGATTTCAAGCGCGGGCGCGGCCTCGGCCATGGGGGGTCCTCGTTGTGTTCGTTGCGTTCGTCGCTGTTGGGCCGCCTTCCTGGCGAGGCGCCAAGCTAGCATAGCGTTTATATGGCAGCCAACAGCGCGGCGGGCGGTAAGCGGGCGGTGTGCGGCAGGGTGTCGCATCGGCACAGCAGCGTGTCGCGCCATCAACAACCGAACAACCGTTTAAACCCGAAAAACCGCAGGCTTCGCGTAAAAAAGGGCGCGATGGTGCCAGCTTTGGCCGGGGGTTGGAAGGGTCAATCGGGCAAACGGTGCGTATCAGCCCTTTTATGGAGCGTCACGTACTTTTTGTGTGTGTTTTTGGTGCGCTTTTTGGTTTGCAAGTGAGTCGCACGGTAACGCTATAGCGGAATTTCAGTGTTCTCAATGAGTTGCGAGGGGTGTTGAATTGTCCTACAGCCCGCGTCAATTACGGGCTTGTAACAATTTGGCGCAAATATTGCGTAAAAAATAAAGAACGCCCTGTTGGTTTCTTTTCACGAGAGAGAACGCAGACCGGGCGAACCGTTTTCGCAATTCCTCGCAAAGGTGTGTCAATGAGTAGTACGCAAAGCTCCAATGACCTCGAACAGGGGCTCAAACCGCGTCACGTCACCATGCTCTCGATTGCCGGCGTTATTGGTGCCGGTTTATTTGTTGGCTCCGGCCACGCGATTGCTGCCGCCGGGCCGGCCGTACTGCTGGCCTACGCCGCTGCGGGCACGCTGGTGGTACTGGTGATGCGCATGTTGGCCGAAATGGCCGTGGCGTCGCCGGATACCGGTTCATTTTCCACCTACGCCGACCGTGCGATCGGTCACTGGGCGGGTTTCACCATCGGGTGGTTGTACTGGTGGTTCTGGGTCTTGGTAATCCCTTTGGAGGCCAACGCCGCGGCGACCATCCTGCACGCCTGGTTCCCTGACATTGCGATCTGGGCGTTTACCCTGGTGATCACGCTGTTGCTGACCGCGACCAACCTGTTCAGCGTGAAGAACTACGGCGAGTTCGAGTTCTGGTTTGCGTTGATCAAGGTTGTGGCGATCGTAGGCTTCGTGATCCTCGGCCTGGCCGCGATTTTCGGCTTCCTGCCCACCAGCCAGGTCAGCGGTGTGTCCCACCTGTTCGACACTCAAGGCTTTATGCCCAACGGCATGGGCGCGGTGCTGGCGGCGATCCTGACCACCATGTTCTCGTTCATGGGCACCGAGATCGTCACCATCGCTGCCGCTGAATCGAAGAACCCAGGCCAGCAAATCACCAAGGCCACCAACTCGGTGATCTGGCGGATTGGCTTGTTCTACCTGCTGTCGATCTTCATCGTGGTGTCGCTGGTGCCATGGAACGATCCAACCCTGGCCGCGGTAGGTTCCTACCAGACCGTGCTGGAACGCATGGGCATCCCGAATGCCAAGCTGATCGTCGACCTGGTGGTATTGGTTGCCGTGACCAGCTGCCTGAACTCGGCGCTGTACACCGCCTCGCGTATGCTGTTTTCCCTGGGCCGTCGCGGTGATGCACCGGCCGTGGCCAAGCGCACCAACAAGAGCGGCACGCCTTACTGGGCGGTGATGCTGTCTACCGGCGCGGCGTTCCTGGCGGTATTCGCCAACTATGTGGCTCCGGCCGCAGTGTTTGAATTCCTGTTGGCCAGCTCTGGCGCCATTGCGTTGCTGGTGTACCTGGTGATCGCGGTGTCGCAACTGCGCATGCGCCAGAAACGCACGGCGGCAGGCGAGAAGATCGTCTTCAAGATGTGGCTGTTCCCAGGCCTGACCTACGCGGTGATGGTGTTTATCGTCGGTACGCTGACCATCATGCTGTTCCAGGAAGCGCACCGCGTGGAGATCATCGCGACGGGCGTGCTGAGCTTGCTGGTGGTGGCGGCGGGGCTGCTTGTATCGAGCCGCCGCAAGGCGCAAAAAATGGGCGCCGTAGTAACTAGCTGACGGAATGCGTTCAAAAATGTGGGAGGGGGCTTGCCCCCGATGGCGGTGTATCAGGACCAGATGGGCTGGCTGGCATACTGCAATCGGGGGCAAGCCCCCTCCCACATTTGGTCTGGTGGTCAGTCTGGGGAATTGGCCAGTGCTTGGGACGCTGCAACGTAATCAGCCTGAAACTGCGGCGATTCGATCCACGCCAGCGCCTCGGCTTCATCGTCGGTATCGGTGGCCCACTGGTGGTACTCGATCAACACCGCAAAGATAAAGTTGGTGGCCTCCTCTTCACCTTCCTGCTCCAGTACCAACGCCAACAGCGGGTGTGCCAGGAACACGGCGCATAGCGCCTGCTGACTGGTCTCGCCGGCAGTGCGCATCTCGATAAACAGGTCGATCAAATCCACCGACTCAAGGTCGATACGGCTGTCATCGCCGGCAAATGCATCCGGCTTGGTAGCAACGGCGCGTTGGGTACGGTTCTGCTTGGCCTTGGTCTTTGCCCGTTGGGCGCGTTTTTGCTGCTTGTTTGGCGAGGCCATGGGTGTGACGTCCTAGGGTTCAGAGTGGGCTATTGAAGCGCAGGTTGGGGGAAATCCCAAGGGTGTCTGGCATTAATTGGCCGGAGGGTGCGCTCACGGTGGTCAACATAGCTCAGTAACTTGCTGTAACCCTCGACCTTGCGACAGTAGATGCATACGCTTGCTGCTTTACGACCAGCGAGAGCGTTTCGATGACCCGCGACACCCTCGAACACAACCAGATCCCCCTCTACTTCGTCGCCGTCCTCCTGGCCGCTACCTTCGGTTTGTTCGCACCTTCTTTGGCGCACGGCCTCAATGTCCTGATCACCCCCGCCATCGCCGTGCTGATGTATGCGATGTTCCTGCAAATCCCGTTTCTTGAGTTGCGCAGTAGCCTGGCTAACAGGCGCTTCTTGTCAGCACTGTTGTTGGCCAACTTCATTCTGGTGCCCGTGCTGGTGTGGGCGTTGACTCGTGGCCTGGTAGAGCGCCCGGCGTTGCTGGTGGGGGCGTTGTTGGTGTTGCTGACGCCGTGTATCGATTACGTGGTGGTGTTTACCCATATCGGTAAAGGCGACTCGCGGTCGATGCTGGCGGCGACGCCGGTGCTGTTGCTGTTGCAGTTGGCGCTGCTGCCGGTGTACCTGGGGTTGATGTTGGGCGCGCAGTCTGAGGTGGTGGTGCAGGCGGGGCCGTTTGTCGAGGCGTTCTTGCTGTTGATCGTGGTGCCGATGGTGCTGGCGGTCCTGACCACTGCACTGGCGAAGCGCTCAAATGTGGTCAGTGCCTGGAATGCTGCCTGGGCCTGGCTTCCGGTACCGGCCATGGCGCTGGTGTTGTGGGTGGTGATCGCTTCGCAGATCACGTCGGTGGTGCGCGATATCGACCTGCTGTTGCCGGTGATCCCGGTGTATGTGGGCTTCCTGCTGCTGGCGCCGCTGTTGGGGATGCTGGCCTCGCGGTTGTTCTCGCTGCCGGCGATGGCGGCGCGGGCGGTGACGTTCAGTGCATCGACGCGTAACTCGTTGGTTGTGTTGCCCTTGGCGCTGGCCCTGCCCGAGGATGTGCGCGGGTTGGCGGCGACGGTGGTGATCCTGCAAACCTTGATCGAGTTGGTGGGTGAATTGGTCTACATCCGCCTGATCCCAGCGTTGGTGTGGCCCGCGCGTCGGTAAGTGTGTGTCTGTTCAGGCGCTATTCAGCAGGGGGGTCGGCACCATAGGTCGGCGCCCTTCACCTGACAGGTCAACCGATGGATCACCGCAACCGTTTTCGCCTTGAGTCCCTAGGGATTTTCCTGTTCGCCTTGCTGTTGTTCACCCTGGGTATCTGGGATCAGCAGCCACAAGGCTTTGACGGACGCTGGGCGTTGTTCCTGCAGGAAATGTTTCGCCATGGCGCGAGTCTTTTCCCGACAACTTACGGCCAGCCTTACGCGGACTACCCTGGCACCGCCACTTTCTTAAGTTACGTATTCGCCCGGCTGTTTGGCGCGCCCAATCATTTGGCCAATGTGCTGCCCACCGCCTTGGCGTCCGCCGGGGTGGTTGCGCTGATCTATCGCTTGCTGGTGCCGTCCAGTCGCCAGTGGGCGTTACTCACGGTGTTGTTGACCCTGCTCACCACCCAGTTGCTCGAAAAGTCTCGCTCGGTATGCCTGGATCAGATGGTGGCGTTGCTTTGCGTAGGCAGCTTCTACCTGCTGCACAGTGGTGGGCGCTGGAGGCGGTTGGCGGTGTTCCCAGTGTTCATCCTGGGTTTTGCGATACGCGGGCCGCTGGGGTTGATCGAGGTCTGCGGCGTGGTGTGCGTGTATTGGGCGCTCGGTAAGCCCGGTGAGCGGGTCAAGCAGGTGTTGCTCCACGGTATCGTCGGTTTGATATTGCTGGCGGCCTGCTGGTGGCTGCTGGTGAAGCTGGCGCGCATCAGCGGTGGTGACGCGTTCGCTGACGAAGTGTTCAAGATGCAAGTCGGTGGGCGCCTGGATGAAACGGGCGAGCCGTTCTATTTCTACTTTCAATTAAGCCTGTACCGCTATTTTCCGGTGGTGCCGTTGGCATTGGCGGCGATGATCGCCCTGCGTCATCGGTGGTCTGAGCGGTATGCGGGTGATATGCAAACGGTGGCGCGGCTGGGCGCTTGCGGCCTGATGATTCTGCTCGGGTTGTCGATACCGCATTTCAAGCGCGCTTATTACATTCTGCCGATGGTGCCGATGTTTGCTGCTGTGGCCGCCTATGGGCTGCTCCAGGCGCAAGGCTGGCTCGCTGGTGTGCGTCGATGCTACGAAGGGCTTGTCGTGGCGCTGCCGGCGTTGTGCGTGGTTGTAGTGCTTGTGTGCCGGCAGGGGTGGCAAAAGCACGGTGACTGGCCGGATGTTTCGCTGCCACTTTTGATTGGCGTGTTGCTGGTGCTGCAAATGGCGGCTTTGATTGCCTGGCGACGTGCGGGGCGGTTGGTGTGGCTCAGCCTGATCGCATTGATCGTGCAGTGGTTGTTGCTGGTAACGGTGGTGGAACCAGCCAAGGACCTGCAATTCGATACTCGAACCTTTGTCGCTCAGGTCGAGGCGCTGCGTGCCACGCAGCCTGGGCCATTGGTGTTCATCGATCTGGGGCGAGACACCTGGGCGGTGCGCTACATGATGAACCTGGATCACGACGAGCAGCCGGTATTTGTTGGCAGTGACCAGCTTGGGCGATTGAGTACGCTGCCGCGTCCGGCATGGGTGATTGTGGCGCGCAAGGAGGCGGCACTGTTGCGCGCAACACCGCTGGAGAGTCAGGTACCGGATTTTGAGGGGCGGTTGAATGACAATCCGTTGATGGTGTTTTTGCTCAGATGAAAAACTGCAGTCTAGGGTTGATCCAGTTGCTCTGGGATGAAGCCCTCGTCGCGCAGAGATTTGATTACGCCTCTGATCAAGTAGTTGTTTGAGAAGCCAATGGTGTACTGCCGTGCGCCTGGGTTGATAGGGAGCAGCATGCCTTGATCCACCAGTTTTTTTATCTGGTAGGTTCTTTGTGGGGCGGACAGCATTGGAAGGGCGTCGGCGATATCGCCAGCTTTGACGACTTTCAGTTGAATGGCCGTGATAAGGATTTTTTCCTCCAGCGGCGTGATCCATTCGCGATCTTTTGCCAGTGCAACCGTTGGGGCAAGGATGTGTTTGGTCAGATACCCGAAATCGGTCAGTCTGCTGACCTTCTCCAGTTCATCCCTGATGCCTGCGAGGACATAGGTGCACCAGGCTTCAAGGCCTTCTTTGGTGCCCGTGTCTGCGGTGGACAGCATCTCGTAATATTTTTCTCGATCAATACAGAACACAGCGGTGGGGTTGAGTACTCGGCCGCCTGTGCTGACATTGAAGCCGTATTTCATCAATAGTGCATACGTAAGAAGGCGTACGACACGGCCGTTGCCGTTGCCAAAGGGGTGAATCCAGCCAAATCGGTGATGAGCCAGGGCAACCTTCATCAAATCGTATTTGGGGGCATCCGGCTTATTGACGAAGGTGACCAGTTCTTGCATGTATCCCGGCACCATCACGGGATCCGGGGGGAGGTGGTCTGACTGGGCTATGCGTACACCTGCTTCTCGGTAGGCGCCGGGCGTCCGATCACCTTCGCGCTGAAGCCCTTGAACGGTTATTGCGTGAATTTCGCGAATGGCAAATTCGGTAAGGTCTGAGCCTGGCTGGATAATGCCTTCAACGTAGTCCATGGCCTTTTCGATGTTCGCGATCTCTCGTAGCTGATCGGAACCCTCGGCTGTCCCGTCAACTTTGCTTTCGATGTAATCGGCCAGCGTGGTGTGATTGCCCTCAATGCGGGCGGAGCCTAGGCTTTCCAGTGTGTGGAACAGGTCTTTGAGTTGGAAAAACACGGCGGGCGGTGTGTCGCCACCCAATTGCAGGCGCCTCAGATGTTCCAGTTCGCCCAGTACGTCAACCAGGCCTGAGTCGAACGAGGGGTTCAAAAGCTCCAGATCGTGGTGAAGAAACTCGGCCATATTGGGGAATATCTCAAGATTGGTTTTTGATTATCTCAAAAAATTGCGCTCAAGCGCCCGTAAAATGGGCGTTGAGGACCTGATTGGGCCCAACACTATCTCAAAATTGAATGTCAGATAAGTGAAAAGCATCTGAAATTTAACTGCATCCGGTCTTAATGCCCTTCCTGACCTTGAGGCGGGTGTAGTGGTTGCCATCAGCGTGATGTTCATGGGCTGGTGCCTTATAGGCCAAGCGGTAGCTTTAGTTGCTCCCTAAGGTGGATGACTTGTTGGTGCATGCCTGGTTTGTCATAGCGCCAGTGGGCGAGGCGACGACCGCTGTTGCTGGCCTCCCTCTTGCGAGCTTCCAATGATTGGCACGTGTGGTCATACCGCGCTTTGCGGAATGCCATGATCAGATCGTACTTAAGCTCTACTACTCGATCAGTATTGCGAAACAGCGCCAGCAGAAAAAACGCCTGGTCCTCGTTCAGTAGGGCGAAGCGCACACTGCCGCGTTCATATCGACCGGCGGGCCTTGCCTCTGTTTCAAATGCGAGCAAGCCGAACTCTTTGAATTTTTCGGAGTGGCGTTCAATCAGTGTCAGTGAGCTCTTGTGTTGATTGCCCAGCAGGTTGACCAGTTGCCGGCTGTCAACCCGCAACTCGCTACCAATCTGGGTCAGCATAATTATGTTCATGCTGCCACCTCTGCCAGCGGGTTTCCGCTTAGGTAGCAGAGCGCAATGCCTTGGTGAGTTCGCCCATGAGATTGTTCATCTGCGGGACCGGTCTGCTCTGGTATGCGAGTGGTGTGGGCTTGAATTGCCATCGTCTGTGCCTCATGTGGCGTTGTTGGTAGTCGACGATGGCAATGCTAGAAGGGGCTTTATCCACAGAAAATTAGGTGGCTATTTTTAAACTAGTTATAAGTTTTGTGGCGAGATTAATTTTTAGAGTTTGGAGGACGACCGGGACGACTCGCCCCATCGGGGATTCCGGTCATTTGCTTCAGCCACTTCACAACAGTAGAAGTTAGCTCGGGCATTGCACCTGCATGCTCGGGCTCATTGGCAATCATGTGAATTTTTATAAAGTCAGCCATATCGCCGATACGGTAATCCTTGAAGTCTGGCGATGCCCATAGCTGTGCTGCCATTTCATGCACCGCCAGAATCGCGCGCTCTTTAGCTGGTTGACGGCGTGGCCCCTCGGTTTTTTCGCTAGAAACCTCTAACCTTTCTTGTAACTTTTGGATTTCTAATCTTTGGGACTGGATGGTTCGCTCTTTCGCGGAAAGCTCCATCATGCTCAGCCTATCTCTAGATTCTAGGACGGTTACTTCGGCATTTTTGGCGAGTGCGATAGTCTCAGCTTTTTCAGCTCGAGCTAATGCTACTTGCAGCTCAATGGTGAGCTTGCTGGCTGACTCATTCGCCTTTCTCTGATCATTCTGATGCGTGAGCCATTTTCGAAGCCTTTTGTAGCCATCTGCGCTCATCGGTGCAGGTTGATCAATCCAGCTAGCGGCTCGATCCGAATTGACCGCCTGGACGACTGAGAGTATTTGGTTTGCTGCTGGCTCTGTTAGGGCAGAGCTGATGGCAACTGACTCCAGTACGACTGAGAGCTGGCGAGATATCCAGCGCCTCTCGACAAGAACTCGGCTGGATTCGACTGCGCCGTTTGCGGTATGAAGTAGCGCTGGGACGTGCTTGCCCGTTGCTGCCATTAGGTATTCGCCAATGTCCTGATATGTGAGGGCAATATCAGGGTTTGGTTTACCGTTCTTGATCACGCAAATAGTGGCCTGGTTGAACTGAGATCCGGTATCTACTGCCCCTAGCAGTAAGTGAGCAAGCCCCTCTAGCAGTGCTGGGCGGTCTGCTTTGATTGAAGTGCAGACGGCTTCAAGCGATATATATTCCTTAGAAGAAAGCATTTCGTGCCTCTGCCATCCCGCATCACTAGTGGATAAAATCCCAGTCCTTGGATGTTAGCAGCAAACTACAATCAGTCCCAAGTCCACCCAGCCATTTGATTACTCACTAAGCTTTGAGCTTTATGCTCAGTACCTTGGCCCTATTGTGCTGGATGTCATTTGAGTCGGTCAGGGTCATTTCCAGGCATAAGTCGTTGGCGTTGGTCGGTCGATATAGCTTTCCTTCGATTGGTCTCTGAGAGTGGCGCGCAGAGTCCTTAAAGGGTGTGCCGGGCGGGCGTATTGCCGACCTGGGGTGAGCAGACTTCTAGGCTGAGCTGGGTCTGCTCAGGAATCTATTCGTATGCAAGGAGTCGGTGGGAAACCACAGAAAGCAAAAAACCCGCACTAGGCGGGTTTCTTGTGTGTTTCAGATGGTGCTGGCACCACCTAAAACTAATGAGTGGTGCCCAGAGACGGAATCGAACCGCCGACACGGGGATTTTCAATCCCCTGCTCTACCGACTGAGCTATCTGGGCAACGGGGCGCATTAAACGGGTTTTTCAGGGGGTCGTCAAGCAAGTTTTCAAAAAATATTTAATTATTACCGTCGCTTACGAGCAGACCCCGGTTTTTGATCAATTATTGAGCAGGTGGCACGTAGCCGTCGGCCTTGGCGTAATCCTCGCCGGAAAAGAACTTGTCCATCTCGCCCGCCAGGTATTTACGATCTTCGGCGTTCATCATGTTCAGACGTTTTTCATTGATCAGCAGGGTTTGGTGTTTCAGCCAGTCGGCCCAGGCTTTGGCAGAGACGTGGTCGTAGATGTCCTGGCCCTTGGCACCTGGGTAGGGAGGGCGCTCCAGGGCTGGCAATTCTTCTTTGTACTTGCGGCACATTACGGTGCGGGTCATGACGACACTCCTGCGTTCAATACATCGGCCGCGCGCTTCAGCAGTTTCTTGACCGGGGCGGCAAGGCCCAGGCGCGGCGGGGTGGCGAGGTTATACCAGAGCCAGTCGGCCTCGGCCACGTGATGGGCCGATTCCTCGACCTGGACCAGCCAGGGTTCGATGGCCAGTTGGAAATGGCTGAAGGTGTGGACCAGCCCTGGCAGTTCCTGTTGCTTGCCCAGTTCCAGTGAGTGCTGGTGGGCGAGGTGTTCCAGGTCTTGCAGGTCGTCCAGTTCCGGCAAGCTCCACAGGCCGCCCCACAAGCCCGTGGAGGGGCGACGGTAAAGCAGGATCGCGCCCTCGGCATTGGCGAGCATCGGCATCAGTGTGCGTTTCTGGGGGATGGTCTTGCGCGGCTTGGGGATCGGATAGCGCGTTTCCAGGCCGAGCATGTGGGCTTCGCAGCCTTTTTCCAGCGGGCACAGCAAGCAACTGGGCTTGCTGCGGGTGCAGAGGGTGGCGCCCATGTCCATCATTGCCTGGGTGTAGGCGTTGACGCGATCGTGGGGCGTGAAGCGCTCTGCGGTGGCCCACAGCTGTTTGGCCACCTTCGGCTCGCCTGGGTAGCCCTCCTGGGCGGTAAAGCGCGCCAGCACGCGCTTGACGTTGCCATCAAGGATCGGTGCGCGCAGGCCCATGCTCAGGCTGGCGATGGCGCCGGCGGTGGACAGGCCGATGCCAGGCAGGTCCGTGAGTTTCTCCACATCCTTGGGAAACTCGCCGCCGTATTCAGCCACGACAATCTTTGCGGTCTTCTGCAGGTTGCGCGCCCGAGTGTAATAACCCAGGCCGGTCCACAAGTGCAGCACTTCATCTTCAGGCGCCGCGGCCAGGGCTTCGACCGTCGGCAGCGAGGCCATGAACCGGTCGAAGTAATTGAGCACGGTGCTCACCTGGGTCTGTTGCAGCATGATCTCCGAAACCCACACCCGATAAGGCGTGATGCCCTGTTGCCAAGGCAAGTCATGGCGGCCGTGGCGGTCGTACCAGTCCAGCACCGCCGTTGAAAACTGCTCGTTTCTCATCGTTTGAACAGGCCTTTCAAAGCGTCTTTGAGCTGTGGGTTGACCTTGTCGAGCTTCTCTTCCAGCTTCTCGCTGAGCTTGTTGCCAGCGGCCTTGATGGCCACCTGGCTCAAACCGTCCTTGTCCAGGCGGCAAGCCTTGGCGCCCAGTTCCAGCGGGCCACGGCAGCGCAACGGCACTTCGATGTTCTGGAAGTTGGAGCCCACCTGGCAGGCCGGGTCCGGTACGTCGCGCTGGTCGCCTTCGACAATGATGCCCACGCGGTAGTCCATGCCCAGTACGCGCAGGTCGACGTCACCGTTGCCATTGACCGTCAGGCCGGGGATGCGCACTTTCAGGTCGGGGTTGCTGGCGACGCCATTGCGGAACGTCAGGTTGCCCTTCAGTTCCTGGAACGGCGTGTCCTTGCCCTGCGGCGTAGTGCTCAGGGTCTTGCGGTTGAGCAAGGCGATACCGGTGCACAGCTGTTGCTCAAGGTTGGCGTTGAGCAGCACGCCGTTGTTGATCACAAAGCTGGCGGTGCCGTTGAGGCTGTCGATCAGGGCCTTCTGGCTGTTGCCTCGGCCGCTGAGGTTGCTGTCGAGGGTGACCTGGCCTTTGATCGGCGGCGTTTGCCCCTGGGCTTGCAGGATGCGTTCGACCGGCACTTGCTTGATCTGGCTTTGCAGCGCGAGCACTGGAATGTCCTGGCGTACATCAAGGCTGCCGTTGGCCTGGAAGGTGCCGTTGTAGAGGCCGCCGCTGAGGGTGTCGAGCTTGAGCTGCCCATCGACGCCCGAGGCTTTCAGCGCGGCGTTCTGGATTGGCAGTTTGCTCAAGGTCAGTTGGCCGAAGGACAGGTCGGCGTTGACGTCCAGCGTGCGCAGGCGCGCCACTGGGAGCAGCTTGTCGGTGCTCCAGGCGCCCTTGGTGGGCGCATCCGGCAGTGGGGTGGTGCCCCCGGCGGCCATGGCCCCGGCTTCGCTGCTTTGCACTTCGGCCTGGCGTGCGGCCGCTGCGCCCTTGGCGGATTCGGACTTGGCCGGCAGGTAGTTGTCGGCGTTGAAGGTGTCGCCCTTGAGCTGGACGCGCAGGGACTGCTTGGCG
This sequence comes from Pseudomonas kairouanensis, assembly GCF_004682055.1. Taxonomy (GTDB): domain Bacteria; phylum Pseudomonadota; class Gammaproteobacteria; order Pseudomonadales; family Pseudomonadaceae; genus Aquipseudomonas; species Aquipseudomonas kairouanensis. The sequence goes on from NZ_QUZU01000010.1 coordinate 11,891, forward strand.
AAATCATCCACGGCCAGGCGACCGGTGAAGGTGCTGCCGTCAAGTTTCAGGTTCAGGTCTTCCAGAGCCAGGCTGGTGGGTGTGCCGGTCAGGCGGCTGACCAGTTCGACCTTGCTCAGGCTGCCCTCGGCCATCGGTGGCAGTGGGTGGCCGACGCTGTCGAGGAACTTGGCCAGGTCAAACTGGGCGATGGACAGGGCGCCGCTCAATTGCGGGGTCTTGTCCAGGTTGTTGAGCTTCAGTTCGCCCAGGGCGCGCAGTTGGTTGGCCGAGAGCTTCAGGTTGGTCCATTCGGCGATGTTCGCCGCCTGGTCCAGCAGCAACTGGCCTTGGGTTGAGAACGTAACGGTCTTGCCTTGCAGCGGCTCGCCCGTGGCCTCGCCGGAGATCTTCATGTCTTCGAACTGGTAGCGCTTGAGCGCGCGCTGGATGCGCAGGTTGCCGTTGAGCTCGGTCTTGATGCGCATCACCGGCTGGTTGCTGCCGAAGAAAGCAGTGAGTTTCACCGGAATGCTGGCGCCTTCGTGCACGGCGCCCGCGCTCAGCTGGATGCTCTCGGCGCTGAACTGTTTGCCGGTCTGCTCGTCGTTGTATTCAACACGGGCGTTGTTGACGGTCAGGCTGTCGATATCCAGGCGGATGGGCTTGGACGGTTTTTCAGGCTCCTCGGCGGGCGTCTCAACCGGTGCGGGCGTGCCAGCCGTGGTCTGGCTGACGTTCTTGCCGATGTCTTCCCAGTTGCCGTGGCCTTGCTTGTCGCGGTTCAGGCGCAGGTTCAGGCCTTCGACGCGTACGTCGCTCATTTGCACTTCACGACGCAGCAGCGGCAGCACGCGTACCGACAAGCCGAGCATCTGCAGGTCGGCGAACGGTTGGGTCGGGTTGGTCAGGGTCGCCACGCTGGCTTCGTGCAGTTCAAGGCCCAGCCAGGGGAACAGGCTCCAGCCGATATCGCCATTGAGCGTCAGCTCGATGTGGGCCTTGTCGCGGGCAATCTGGCGAATCTCGTCTTTATAGTCGTTGGGATCGAAGAGATGGGTCAGGGCAAAGCCCAGAGCCACAATGATCAGCAACAGCCCGAGAAGTACCAGACCCAGGATTTTGCCGAACGCTTTCATGGGCGAGTCCTTGTATGTCGATTTAAAAATGGGGTCGCAGAGTATAACGCCCGTCACCGTACGTCAGTTCGCAGATCGTTACATTGTATCCCGGCCCCGCAAAACGGGAATTTGGCGTCAGAAAAAGCAGATATCCGCAAAAAGGTGATATCAGTTTGATTTTTCTGTCATCCACAGGTGCTAATCTGCGCGGGTTCGTCTGCCTTCTGCGACATAGCGTCGCGCTTAAATGGAGCTTTACTCAAGACAACGGCCAACGCTCTGCGTGCAAGGCCGAGGGAGAGAGCGCCTGACGGACACATACTAACAACTGGGGGAAACACCAATGAGCACTAGCACTGCGGCAGCTTCAACTGCCGCACAGCCTGCGTTCCTGTCCAAGGAGCGCATCATCGCCAAGCCCGGCTTCAACCGCTGGCTGGTTCCACCGGCCGCCCTGGCCATCCACCTGTGCATCGGCATGGCCTACGGTTTCTCGGTGTTCTGGCTGCCGCTGTCCAAGGCACTGGGGATCACCAAGCCGGTGGCCTGTGCGCCGGATATGAGCTTTATCGCGCAAGTCTTCTCGTCCCAATGCGACTGGCCCATCTCCATGCTGGGCTGGATCTACACCCTGTTCTTCATTTTCCTGGGCTGTTCGGCAGCGATCTGGGGCGGCTGGCTGGAACATGCCGGGCCACGCAAGGCTGGCGTTGTTTCGGCGCTGTGCTGGTGTGGCGGCCTGTTGATCTCGGCGCTGGGTATCTATACCCACCAGATCTGGCTGATGTGGATCGGCTCCGGGGTCATTGGCGGTATCGGCCTGGGCCTGGGCTATATCTCGCCGGTGTCCACGCTGATCAAGTGGTTCCCGGACAAGCGCGGCATGGCCACGGGCATGGCGATCATGGGCTTTGGCGGCGGCGCGATGGTGGGTGCTCCGTTGGCAGCTGCCTTGATGGGCCACTTCGCAACGCCTGACAGCGTTGGTGTATGGCAGAGCTTCCTGGTAATGGCTGCGATCTACTTCGTGTTCATGATCGGCGGCGCACTGTCCTACCGCGTCCCGCCAACCGGCTGGAAGCCTGAGGGCTGGACCGCGCCGGCAAAAAAAGCCAGCAATTCGATGATCACCCACCGTCACGTGCATGTGAACGTGGCGTGGAAAACCCCGCAATTTCGCCTGGTGTGGCTGGTGCTGTGCCTGAACGTATCCGCCGGTATCGGCATCCTCGGCATGGCTTCGCCCCTGCTGCAGGAAGTGTTCGGCGGCAAGCTGCTGGGCGTGGATGTGCCGTTTGGTCAGCTGGATGCGGGTCAACTGGCCTCTATCGCGGCGATCGCGGCGGGCTTCACTGGTTTGTTGAGCCTGTTCAACATCGGCGGCCGGTTCTTCTGGGCGTCGTTCTCTGACTACCTGGGCCGTAAAAACACCTACTTCGTGTTTTTCGCCTTGGGCTTTGCCCTGTATGCGCTGATCCCGAATCTGGGTCACCTGGGTAACGTGGCGCTGTTCGTGGCGGCGTTCTGCATCATCCTGTCGATGTACGGCGGTGGTTTTGCCACCGTGCCTGCTTACCTGGCCGACCTGTTCGGTACGCAGATGGTCGGTGCGATCCATGGTCGCCTGCTGACTGCCTGGGCGGCGGCGGGTGTGCTGGGTCCGGTGCTGGTGAACTACCTGCGTGAGTATCAGCTGAGCATCGGCGTGGAACGCGCTGCGGCTTACGACATCACGTTGTATATCCTCGCGGGCCTCTTGGTGCTGGGCTTTATCTGCAACATGCTGGTCCGCCCGGTGGCCGACAAGTACTTCATGACCGACGCCGAACTGGCTGCCGAACAGGCGCTGGGTCATGACAAGGGCGCAGACGCCACCACTTCCCTGGAGTGGAAAGCGGCTAGCGGTACTGTGCCATTGGCCATTGCGGCCTGGTTGGTGGTGGGTATTCCGTTGGCGTGGGGTGTGTGGGTGACCCTGCAGAAGACGGCGGTACTGTTCCACTAAGTTGAATGCAGGCAGGTGCACCATCCTGGAGCACCTGCTTGTATGCACATGTCTATCCCCGACACTCCATCAGTCTTATCCCCTCCGATGTTTCTGTTTGGCGCCCGCGCCCCTATAATGGCTGCCTTTTTCGCCCAATGATTTTGCGGAGCTGGTGATGGCCGAACGTAAGGCGTCCGTCGAGCGCGACACTCTGGAAACCCAGATCAAAGCCTCGATCAACCTGGATGGCACCGGAAAGGCCCGATTTGATATCGGTGTACCTTTTCTTGAGCACATGCTGGACCAGATCGCCCGTCACGGGCTGATCGACCTGGATATCGTCAGCAAAGGCGACCTGCATATCGACGACCACCATACGGTGGAAGACGTCGGTATCACCCTCGGCCAGGCCTTTGCCAAGGCCATCGGCGACAAAAAAGGCATCCGCCGTTACGGCCACGCCTATGTCCCGCTGGACGAAGCGTTGTCGCGTGTGGTCATCGACTTCTCCGGCCGCCCAGGCCTGCAGATGCATGTGCCCTACACCCGTGCCACCGTGGGCGGCTTCGACGTTGACCTGTTCCAGGAATTCTTCCAGGGTTTCGTCAACCACGCACTGGTCAGCCTGCACATCGACAACCTGCGCGGCACCAACACCCACCACCAGATCGAAACCGTGTTCAAGGCTTTCGGCCGCGCCCTGCGCATGGCCGTGGAGCTCGATGACCGCATGGCCGGGCAAATGCCCTCGACCAAGGGCGTTCTGTAATGCAGACGGTCGCGGTTATCGATTACGGCATGGGTAACCTGCACTCGGTGGCCAAGGCCCTCGAACACGTAGGTGCCGGCAAGGTGCTGATCACCAGCGATGCCAAGGTGATTCGCGAAGCTGACCGAGTGGTATTCCCCGGTGTTGGCGCGATTCGCGATTGCATGGCCGAAATCCGTCGCCTGGGCTTTGACAGCCTGGTGCGCGAAGTCAGCCAGGACCGTCCGTTCCTCGGCATCTGCGTGGGCATGCAAGCCTTGCTCGATCGCAGTGAAGAGAACGACGGCGTCGACTGCATCGGCCTGTTCCCAGGCCAGGTGAAGTTCTTCGGCAAGGACCTGCATGAAGACGGCGCCCACCTGAAAGTGCCGCACATGGGTTGGAACCAAGTCAGCCAGACGGTGGATCACCCGCTGTGGCACGACATTCCAGACCTGGCGCGTTTCTACTTTGTGCACAGCTACTACATCGCCGCCGGTAACCCGCGCCAGGTGGTGGGTGGCGGGCACTATGGCGTCGATTTCGCCGCCGCGCTGGCCGAAGGTTCGCGCTTTGCCGTGCAGTTCCACCCGGAGAAGAGCCATACCCATGGCCTGCAATTGCTGCAGAACTTCGCCGCCTGGGATGGGCGCTGGTAAATGGCCAAGAAGCCGAAGTTGCCGCTCTTGAACCTCACTCCCGAGCAGGAGAGTGAGGCGACCCTCAAGATCAAGCGGTTCATGGAAGATCGCTTCGAGCTCAAGCTGGGTTCGTTCGAGGTCGCCGAGATCCTCGAACTGTTCACTACCGAAGTGGCTCCGCACTATTACAACAAGGCGATTTTCGATACGCAGACGCTCCTTAAAGAAAGGTTCGAAAGCATCGAAAGCGACTTGTGGTCGCTTGAGAAACCCTGATTTCCCAAGCATTGCTGAATATCGAATAAGGTTTGCCAGATGCTGATTATCCCCGCTATCGATCTCAAGGACGGCGCCTGCGTACGTCTGCGCCAAGGCCGCATGGAAGACTCCACCGTATTCTCCGATGACCCGGTGAGCATGGCTGCCAAATGGGTAGAAGGAGGCTGCCGTCGCCTGCATCTGGTGGACTTGAACGGCGCCTTCGAAGGCCAGCCGGTCAACGGCGAAGTGGTCACTGCCATCGCCAAGCGCTACCCGAACCTGCCGATCCAGATCGGTGGCGGCATCCGTTCCCTGGAAACCATCGAGCACTACGTCAAGGCTGGCGTGAGCTACGTGATCATCGGCACCAAGGCCGTGAAAGATCCGGCGTTCGTTGCCGAGGCCTGCCGCGCGTTCCCTGGCAAAGTCATTGTTGGCCTGGATGCCAAGGACGGTTTTGTCGCCACCGACGGCTGGGCTGAAATCAGCACCGTTCAGGTGATCGACCTGGCCAAGCAGTTCGAAGCTGACGGCGTGTCTGCCATCGTTTATACCGACATCGCCAAAGACGGCATGATGCAGGGCTGCAACGTGCCGTTCACTGCTGCGCTGGCCGCCGCGACCAAGATCCCGGTGATCGCTTCGGGCGGTATCCACAACCTGGGCGACATCAAGTCGCTGCTGGACGCCCGTGCCCCTGGCATCATCGGCGCCATCACCGGCCGTGCGATCTACGAAGGTACCCTGGACGTCGCCGAAGCCCAGGCTTACTGCGACGCCTACAACGGCTGAGGACTGACCATGGCGCTGGCCAAACGCATCATCCCTTGCCTGGACGTCGACAACGGTCGCGTGGTCAAGGGCGTCAAGTTCGAGAACATCCGCGACGCCGGCGACCCGGTGGAAATCGCCCGTCGCTACGATGAGCAAGGTGCCGACGAGATTACCTTTCTCGACATCACCGCCAGCGTCGATGGCCGCGATACCACCTTGCATACCGTCGAGCGCATGGCCAGCCAGGTGTTTATCCCGCTGACCGTGGGCGGTGGGGTGCGCACCGTGCAAGACATCCGCAACCTGCTCAATGCCGGTGCGGACAAGGTCTCGATCAATACCGCGGCGGTGTTCAACCCGGAGTTCGTTGGCGAGGCGGCGCAGCACTTTGGCTCGCAATGCATCGTCGTGGCCATCGACGCCAAGAAGGTTTCCGGCCCGGGTGAAACCCCGCGCTGGGAGATCTTCACCCACGGCGGTCGCAAGCCTACCGGCCTGGATGCGGTGGAGTGGGCGATGAAGATGGAAGGCCTGGGCGCCGGTGAGATCCTGCTCACCAGCATGGACCAGGACGGCATGAAAAACGGCTTCGACCTGGGCGTGACCCGTGCCATCAGCGATGCCCTGGGTATCCCGGTGATCGCTTCCGGCGGCGTCGGCAACCTGCAGCACCTGGCCGACGGTGTGACCGAAGGCCACGCCAGTGCGGTGCTGGCGGCGAGTATTTTCCACTTTGGCGAATACACCGTTCCCGAGGCCAAGGCCTACATGGCGGCGCGCGGTATCGTCGTTCGCTAAACGCTGCTGGACACCATGGCAAGTGCGCGGCACTCTCTGCGCTTGCCATGGATTCCGGTAGCCCTTCATGTTCAAAGATCTTCTGCTCGCCCTCGCCAGCACGTCCATCCTTCTGGCGGGTTCGGCCCACGCCGAGGAACCGACAGACACCGCCCTGGTGTTGCTGACGGAAAACTTCCCGCCGTACAACATGGCGAAAAACGGCAAGAACTTCGCCAAGGAAGAGAACATCGAAGGCATCGCCGTGGACATCGTGCGCGAGACCTTCAAGCGTGCCGGCATTTCCTACAACCTGACCCTGCGTTTCCCTTGGGAGCGGATCTACAAACTCGCCCTGGAAAAACCCGGCTATGGCGTGTTCGTGATGGCCCGCCTGCCGGACCGCGAAGCCTTGTTCAAATGGGTCGGCCCCATCGGCCCGGACGATTGGGTGCTGCTGGCCAAGGCTGACAGCAAGATCCAACTCGCCGACCTTGAGCACGCACGGCGCTACAAGATCGGCGCCTACAAGGGGGATGCCATCGCCGAGACCCTGGAAAAAAAGGGCCTCAACCCGGTGGTGGTACTTCGTGACCAGGACAACGCGCAAAAGCTGCTGGATGGCCAGATCGACCTGTGGGCCACCGGCGATCCAGCCGGGCGCTACTTGGCGCGCCAAGTGGGCGTGACGGGCCTGAAGACCGTACTGCGCTTCAACAGTGCCCAGTTGTACCTGGCGCTCAACAAGCAGGTGCCGGATGAAGTGGTTGCCAAACTGCAGGCGGCACTCGATCAGTTACGGGGCGAGGGGGTCGTCGACCGAATCATGGCTGGGTACCTCTAGCGCCGGTTCTTGCACCGGTTCCAGCGTCGGTTCTACTGCCGGCTCTTCGTTGGCCTGCGGCTCGGCGCCGGGATATTCACTCATATAAATATGGTCGCCATTGGTGTAGCTGATGGTGGTCGAGACCTGGCTGCCGTCCTGGCGTAGCAAGCGGTACTCACTGTGGATCAAGTACGCCGCGACGGCCTTCCCGGCTGGGACATAGGTGATGATTTCCAGCGGTGAGGCATGCATCCAGCCCTTGGCTGAACGTTGGGTGTGGGTGAAAGCTTGTTCCAGTTGTGCGGAAAAATTCAGCTCGAAGCCCCGTCTTCTGGGTGACCATTCGTTGCACAAATCCACGTTGGAAATGGTGGCCAAGGCCCAGGAATGTTCCCCTGCTTCGCCCTTGGTAGCGGTCCACATGAAAGGCTGGCTGGTGACGTCGGTGTTGTGGCCGAAGCCGGCGAACAAATGGCGGTCGCTGCGTTCGAGGCGGTAGATCGGTGAACGCTCCAACTGCTCGATGGCACTCAACTCAGGATCTTTCACACTGAACCAGGGCAAATGGCACACATGCGGTGTCGCGGCGGATATTGCCTCGTCTGGGCGCCCGTAGCCGGTCAGGGCTGGTGGGGGCAGGGGCTCTTGCAGTTGCGCTGACAGCGCCAGGCGCAGGGCATAAGTTGGCGAGGTGGGCCGTGTGTAGCGGGCCTCGCCAATGAACGTGCCGGGTGCCAGGTGGATTTCGCCAGCGGCGGCGCCGAACGGGGTGACTGACCATGCGCTGAAATCCTGCGTTGAACCGCTGCCCTTGTCGCTCCAGATCAGCTCGCCGGGCTGGGCGCTGGTTGTCACCAGGTCGGCGCGCACGCAGCGCACGGCGTTGCGCGAAGGTTTCTCATGGCCCACGCCGCACACCAGTCCCATCGCCACGTAGCCTTCAGGCGCCAGTGGTCGCCAGACGGAGAAGTCGGTGTGCGCCCCCGAATCGGCATCGTTCCAGACCAGTTCATAGTCATCCGGTGAGCGCAATGCGGTGCCGTCCGTCTTGTTGGCATCACTGACAACCGCCACGATTTTGCGCCGGTTGATATTGCGGTAGCTGTCGGTGGCGGTGTCGCCCAATGGGAAGAACTGGCCCAGTGCGTCGGAAGAGGTGCTGGGCCGCCATATGCTGACAGCTTGATGAGCGCCAGATCCCTTGTCGTTCCACAGCGGCAGGAACTCGCAAGTGAAGCTGATGAGCAGGTCTTTGAATTGCAGGGGTTTCATCAATGAACTCTCCGATAGGTTGGAAAGCCCACTATCGATCAATCCTGGCGGGGCCGAGCGGTAGCTATTTAAGGTGGATTCAATGGGGTTTGAGCAGGTCGACCCGCAGGGTCGAAGGCTGGTCGGCCTGGTCGTATGCGTAGGTGCAAATCTTGATCGGCGAGGTTCGTGCGCTGATCAGTTGATCAAACTTCTCCAGCGGCATGCCAGGAAAATCGTTGAGTGGGTGCACCAGTTCGATGGGTTCGTCGTCATCGTCCTCAGGCACAGGCTCGGGTGGGATCGGCAGGAAGCCAGCAGGGCGCAGGCAATCTGTGGTCGCAGCGGGGCCATATTTGTAGATGTAGCGCTGCATGAAGGGCGGGGCCAGGTTCCAGATCACGGTATAGGCCCCAAGCCCTTGTTTATCGAGGCTGATGACAAGGTTGGGGGTGCGGGCGGGGCCGGGTTCGGCGAGTTCGACCGCGAGGGTCAGGGCGTTTCTCATCATGCCATTGGTCACTGGTTGATCGGGAGAGGACACGCCGACGATGCATAACATGTGCATACCGGTTTGTGGGCCGATAGCGTCGTTGATGTAGGCGTTTTCGGCCTTGATGGGGGCGCTGTAGTTCACCGGGCTCTCGCAATCGATGGCGCGTCGTGTGGTCTTGTAGCGGTAGAAAGGGGTGTTGGTGGTGAAGGTCAGGTTCCAGCGCGGCACGATACTTTTGGTTTTGCCGCCGGGCGTTTTCACGAAGTATTGCTGGATAGGTTCTGGGTTATTGAAGCTTATGGCGGTGATCGGGTAGAGATCGCAGTGTTCACTGTCGGGCTGTAGAACCCCGGCTTTAAAGCATTCGTTGAGAAAGGTCACCGGGCTGCCATAGTTGGTCTCGGGATGCCAGATGGGCTGCCCGCTGTTGACCTCGCAGGGCGAGTCCCGCTGGCATTTGCGCTCTTCGGTCTGCCCGGTGGTACTGGTGCTGAGAATGCCGAATACCGTATTGGTCGCCCGGTCGAGCAACGGTCCGCCAAAGGCGCCGCGCGTGATGCCTGTGCATTGGTTTTTCATGGTGATTCGCCAGACGAAAGGCTGCTCCACCAGCTCTCGGGAGCTCTGCTGGGTACAGGCCGCGAGGTGCAAGGTGTCCCATTCGGGTGCGATCAGCGCCAGGATGTCGTTACCGTCGGCAGGTACTTCTTCGGCGAGCCTGAGTGGAGTAATGCCGTCTTTGAGCAGGGCGGCCAACGAGGCCTGCAATTCGATAATCGCCAGGTCCATGCCCTGGCTGCTGCTCCATTTCAAGGTTTTTAGCGGGTAGTTCTTGAGTGATTCCAGGGTGTCGTCGAAATAGTTGAAGCTGACGGTACCCTTGATCGGCAAGTCTTTTTGCACCGCGCTATTGAGGCGATGCAGGCAGTGGCTGCTGGTGAGCACATAGGCCGGGCCGGATTTGCCGTCCGCGTCGCGGGTGTCGAGCAAGGTGGCGGTGCACAGGGTCTGGGATTCGTTCCTGATACGGCCTACGCCGTTCCAGTGGACGTGTTCGTGTCGGGCATTGGTGAGCAGGCGCGCGGCGCTGGCATTCACCATACCTTCGCCGAAGTCCCTTGGGGCGGCAATCAGCGCGCCCGGCAAGTTGGCAAGCAGCAGGCCGCAAAGCGCAATGGGGGTGATATTCATGAAGTGTCCTGTAAGAGTGAGCTGAAGGGCTCACTATTCAGGAGGCAGGTGGGAGGCCAGCGGTACTTATCTAGAGGCGGGGCGGTAGGTACCGTCCTTGCCATGCCCGGCCATGGCCTGGTTGCTGCGCACGCTGATCATCAGCTTGATGTCGATCCACTCCACACCCTGGGCCTTGAGCTTGGGTAATTCGCGCTCCAGCACTGCCAGGGTCTGCGGATAAGGGTGGCCAATCATTACCGCCGAGCCCTGTTTGTGGGCCAGCTTGATTGCCGTCTGCAACTGCGTGGTAATGGCCGCTTCGGTGCGTTCGTCATCCAGGAACACATCCCGCGAGACGCTGGCCAGGCCAATCTTCTGCGCTTGGGCGGCGGCGACGGTTTGCGCGCTGGTTCGGCTGTCGACAAAGAACTTGTTGCGCCGTTGCAGTTCGCCCATCAACCAGGCCATCGCCTCAGGCTGCGCGGTCATGCGGCTGCCCATATGGTTGTTGATACCCGCCGTGTAGGGCACGGCCTTGAAGGCGGCGTCCAGGCGCTTGCCGAGTTCTTCTATGGGCAACTCGGGGTGCCAGGCGAACGGGCCGGTGGCCGGGTCCATGGGCATGTGCAGGATCACGATCTTGCCGGCCTTGTGCGCCTCACGAGCGAATTCGGCGGCGTGGGGCGTGTCGGGCATGATCGCCGTGGTCACCGGCCCAGGCAGGGCCAGCACGCGACGATCCCTGGGCAGGTTTTGCCCAAGGTCATCGATGATAAGCGTCAGGTAGGCTTTGTGGGGCTCGCTGGCCGGGGTCGCGTGGGCGGCTCCGGCCAGGCTGAACAGCACAGCGATGATCAAGGCAACGCGCATATCAACGGCTGCGGGTGATGCTCAGGCCTTTGAGCAGGCTGAGTGCCTGGGCCAACTGGTAGTCGTCGTCCTGCGGCATCGGCTTGGCTTTGGTGCCGCTGCCGGTTGGCTGGTCGGCGCCGCCGTTGCCATTGCCCAGGTGACCTTGCAGGTCGGCCTCTTTGTAGTACTCGCCGTCGGCTTCGCTGGTGATCTTGGCCTTGCGCACTTCGATGTCTGGCACGATGCCCTGGGCCTGGATCGAGCGCCCGTTTGGCGTGTAGTACAGCGCCGTGGTGATCTTCAGGGCGCGCTCGTTGTTGAGCGGCAATACGGTCTGTACCGAGCCCTTGCCGAAGCTGGTGGTGCCCATCAGCACACCGCGCTTCTGGTCTTGCAGGGCGCCGGCGACGATTTCCGAGGCCGAGGCGCTGCCGCCGTTGATCAGCACGGCCAGTGGCACGCCTTCGCTCAGGTCGTTACCGGTGGCCGAGAAGCGCAGCTCGGAGTTGGCGATACGGCCCTTGGTGTACACGATCAGGCCTTTGGTGATGAAGTGGTCGACCACTTCCACCGCCGCCTGCAACACGCCGCCTGGGTTGTTACGCAGGTCGAGCACGATGCCGTTGAGCTTCTTGCCGTTGTCTTTGCGCAGCTTGGCCAGGGCCTTGGCCACTTCGTCGCCGGTCTTGACCTGGAATTGGGTGATGCGGATATAGCCGTAGCCCGACTCCAGCAGTTGGCTCTTCACGCTGCGCACCGTAATGGTCGCGCGGGTCAGTGTCACGTCAAACGGCGTGCCGCCATCGCGTACCAGGGTCAGGGTGATCTTCTGGCCGATCTTGCCGCGCATCTTGTCGACGGCTTCGGTCATGGTCTGGCCACGGGTGGGCTGGCCGTTGATCTTGACGATGAAGTCCCCAGCCTGGATGCCAGCCTTGGACGCCGGGGTGTCATCGATAGGCGACACGACCTTGACGTTGCCATCTTCGGAGCCGACTTCAATGCCCAGGCCGCCGAACTCACCGCTGGTGCTTTCCTGCAGCTCGGCGAAATCTTCCGGGCCCAGGTAGGCAGAGTGCGGGTCCAGGTTGCTGAGCATGCCCTTGATGGCATTTTCCAGCAGGGTCTTGTCGTCTACGGGTTCGACATAGGCAGCCTTGATGCGGTCCATGACCTCGGCAAAGGTGCGCAACTCGTCCAGCGGCAGCGGCGCCTTGGTGGTCGCGGCCGTGGCGGCGGGTGCAGCCGGGGCGGCCTGGTCGGCGAACGCCAGGGGCGCGCCGATCACCAGGGCGATGGTCAGAGCCAGCGAAGTGAGGCGGGACAAATGCAGCATGTCGAACGAACTCCTAATGTAGATGCGCCCCTATCCTTGGGAACGGCACCATTGTGCAGGATCGCTCGGGCGACCCTGCTGACGAATAGCGAAGTACAGCGCCGGGGTGTCCTGGCCACCACTGTTACCCACAGTGGAGATGGATTCACCGGCTTTTACAACATCACCTGCCGACTTGAGTAACGTCTGATTGTGGCCGTAAAGGCTCAAATAGCCATTACCGTGGTCAAGAATCACCAACAAACCGGCGCCTCGCAGCCAATCGGCAAACACCACGCGCCCACCATGAACGGCATGCACCTGGCTGCCGGCGGAGGCGCTGATCATCACGCCGTCCCACTTGGCGCGGGTGTCATCGCCACGGGTTTCCCCAAAGCGTGCCAGTAATCGACCATCAACTGGCCATGGAAGTTTGCCGCGGGCTGAAGCAAAAGGGCCGCCGAAGTTCTCGCCAGCACTGGAAACCAGTGGGCCAGGAGCAGCACGCGCCGGTTTACGCGGCGCCGGGGCGTCCGTGGTGGCGGCCAGTTCGGCCTCACGCTGGCGCTTTTTTTCGGCTTCCTGCTGGGCGATCAGCGCTTTTTGCCGCGCTTCTTCAGCCTCACGCGCCTGGCGGGCCAGGGTTTCTTCGATGGTCTTGAGCACTTTGGCCAGGTCGGCCTGGTCCTGCTCGCGAGCTTGCAGCTTGGCGTCGCGGGCCTTTACGTCGTCATTGAGCTTGGCCAGGGCCAGTTGGCGCTCCTTGCGCACCTTCTCCAGCTCGTCGCGCTGGGCGGTGAGGGCGTTTTGCTGGTCTTCGAGCTGGGACTGCTGGTTGGCGATTTCCTGCTCGACGTTGACCAACTGGCGCAGGGTCTCGTTGAAGCTTTTCAATTGCTCCAGGCGGGCCTTGCTCAGGTAGTCGTAGTAAGTGAGGGTGCGCGCGAATTTCTCGGGATTCTGCTGGTTGAGCAGTAGCTTTAGGTATTCCTGGCGGCCGTTTTGATAAGCGGCGCGGGCCTGGATCGCGATCAGGCGTTGCTGTTCAACGCGTGCGCTCTGGAGTTTTTTTTTCTCAGCGTCGAGTCGCTCCAGTTCCGACTCGCTCTTCTTTAGTTCTTTTTGCAGCTCCTGGACCTGCTTCTCCAGCTTGCCCATCTCGGTTTCCGTGCCGCGCAGGTCTTTTTGCACCCCGGATTTCTCTTCCTGGAGCTTGCCGAGCAGTTTTTTCAGCTCGGTAATGTCCTGACGCGTAGCGTCCAACTGTTGTTGGGTTTGTGCGCGCTCATCGGCAAACGCCGGTTGGAGCAGGCATACAAGAGCGAGGGTAATCAAGGCGCGAAGCATAGAGGCGGGCGACACCAGGGAAATGGACGGCCTAGTATGCCCGCCAAGCGCTGCAAAAAAAACGCCCAATTCGGAGTGGGGAGTAAGTTAGGCGCCGAGTGGCGGGGTATGGCACAACGATATCTATCAAGCACCTAAGATCTAATGTGGGAGGGGGCTTGCTCCCGATAGCAGTGTGTCAGCCAAGCATGTGTTAGCTGACCCACTGCAATCGGGGGCAAGCCCCCTCCCACACTGTTTTGCGGTGATGCCAGGAATCAGACCAGGATCGAAGTCCCGGTCATCTCAACCGGCTTCTCCAACCCCATCAGCTTCAGCATGGTCGGCGCCACATCCGCCAGCACGCCGCCTTCGCGCACTTTCAAATCACGCTTGCCTACATAAATGAACGGCACCGGCTCGGTCGTGTGCGCAGTGTGGGCCTGGCCAGTGGATTCGTCGGACATCTGCTCGCAGTTACCGTGGTCGGCGGTGATCAGCGCTTCGCCGCCGACTTTTTCCAGGGCATCGACGATGCGGCCGACACATTGGTCCAGGCATTCCACGGCCTTGGTCGCTGCTGCCAGGTTGCCACTGTGGCCCACCATGTCACCGTTGGCGTAGTTGACCACGATCACGTCATAACGCTGGTGTTCGATGGCGTCGACGATTTTGTCGGTAACTTCGGGCGCGCTCATTTCCGGCTGCAGGTCGTAGGTGGCGACTTTTGGCGATGGAATGAGGATGCGCTCTTCGCCTGGGAACGGCTCTTCGCGGCCGCCGGAGAAGAAGAAGGTCACGTGGGCGTATTTTTCGGTTTCAGCGATACGCAGTTGGGTCTTGCCGTTTTTGGCCAGGTAATCGCCCAGCACGTTTTCCAGGCTGCCGGGTGCAAACGCGGCCGGGGCCGGGATGCTGGCGGCGTATTGGGTCAGGCCGACGTACTGCACCTTCGGCTGACGCGCACGTTCGAACTCTTTGAAACCGTCTTCGACAAACACGCGGCTCAATTCGCGGGCGCGGTCGGCGCGGAAGTTCATGAACACCACGGCGTCGCCGTCTTCGACCTTGACCGGCTCGCCGATGGTGGTGGCCTTGACGAACTCATCGCTCTCGCCACGGGCGTAGGCGGCTTCCAGGCCTTCCTGGGCGGTGGCGGCGTTGAATTCGGCCTGACCGTCGACGATCAGGTTGTAGGCCTGGGAGACGCGGTCCCAGCGGTTGTCGCGGTCCATGGCGAAGTAACGGCCCACCAGGCTGGCGATGCGACCCTTGCCCAGGGCGGCGAACGTGGCGTCCAGCAGTTCGATGGACGATTGCGCGCTTTTCGGCGGGGTATCGCGGCCGTCGAGGAAGGCGTGCAGGTAGATCTTGTCGGCGCCGCGCTTGAACGCCAGCTCGGCCATGGCGACCAGGTGGTCCTGGTGGCTGTGAACGCCGCCGTCCGACAGCAGGCCCATGAAGTGCACGGCCTTGCCGGCGGCTACGGCTTTATCGACGGCGGCGCAGATGGTCGGGTTCTCGAAGAACTCGCCATCGCGGATCGCTTTGGTCACACGGGTGAAGTCTTGATAGACCACTCGTCCGGCGCCCAGATTCATATGGCCGACCTCCGAGTTGCCCATCTGGCCATCCGGCAGGCCCACATCCATGCCGGAGCCGGAGATCAGGCCGTTGGGGACAGTGGCAGTCAGGCGATCGAGGACCGGCTTCTTGGCCGCCCACACCGCGTTGTCGTGGTGGCTTTCACTGTGTCCGAAGCCATCGAGAATTATCAGGACCAAAGGTTTAGGCGTAGTAGTCATAGATCCTCTCGTGGCAGTAATAAAGGAAGGCGATTGAAAAGGGAGTGGCAGTTTAAAGCGAAGTTCCGACCACGTCACCGCTTTACGGGGGTTGGCCCCCCCTGACGGCTGTGTATACTTACCGCCATTTTAACGCCCTGGAACCTCCTTGATGGTTGATCACCTGATTGCATTTGCCACTGCCCACTACCTGCTCGTGGGTGCCTTCGTCATCCTGCTGGCGCTGCTGATCGCTCACGAGTTGAGCCGCGGCGGCCGCAGCCTGAGCACGGCGGAGCTGACCGCGCTGGTCAACAAGGATGAAGCCGTGGTTGTTGATATCCGCCCGGCCAAGGAATTTGCCGCCGGCCATATCGTAGGCGCCCTGAACATTCCGCAGGACAAGCTGATCGCGCGCCTGCCCGAGCTGGAAAAACACAAGGCCAAGACCATCATCCTGGTCGACGCCCAAGGCCAGCACGCCGGCACCCACGCCCGCGAAATGCTCAAGACCGGTTTCACCGCCGCCAAGCTGTCCGGCGGTATCGGCAGCTGGAAGGCCGATAACCTGCCACTGGTGAAGTGATATGAGCCAGGTTGTCGTGTATTCCAGCGATTGGTGCCCTTACTGCATGCGGGCCAAGGCCTTGCTGGAGAAGAAGGGCGTTGCCTTCGAAGAGATCAAGGTCGATGGCAAACCCCAGGTGCGCGCCGAAATGGCCCAGAAGGCGGGGCGCACGTCCGTGCCGCAGATCTGGATCGGCGCCAAGCACATCGGTGGTTGCGACGACCTGTTTGCCCTGGAGCGCGCCGGTAAGCTCGATGCGCTGCTCGCCTAACCCCTAAAAGACCCCAAGATCACAAGGATCTGCGATGACTGACCAACAGAACACCGAAGCTGCGCAAGACCAAGGCCCACAGTTCTCGCTGCAGCGCATCTACGTGCGTGACCTGTCGTTCGAAGCGCCGAAAAGCCCGGCCATCTTCCGCCAGGAGTGGACCCCAAGCGTTGCACTGGACCTGAACACCCGCCAAAAAGCCCTGGAAGGCGACTTCCACGAAGTCGTGCTGACCCTGTCGGTCACCGTCAAGAACGGCGAAGAAGTAGCCTTCATCGCTGAAGTGCAACAGGCCGGTATCTTCCTGATCCAGGGCCTGGACGAAGCGTCCATGAGCCACACCCTGGGCGCGTTCTGCCCGAACATCCTGTTCCCGTATGCCCGTGAGACCCTGGACAGCCTGGTCACCCGTGGCTCGTTCCCAGCGTTGATGCTGGCGCCGGTGAACTTCGATGCCCTGTACGCCCAAGAGCTGCAGCGCATGCAACAGGAAGGCGCGCCGACCGTTCAATAATCTTGAACGTGATGCAGAACCCAATGTGGGAGGGGGCTTGCTCCCGATAGCGGTGGATCAGTCACCTCAGTGTTGACTGACACTCCGTCATCGGGGGCAAGCCCCCTCCCACATTTGTTTGCGGTGTTACTTGAAGCCGAGTTGGCGCCAGCCTTCGTAGACGGCGACTGCTACGGTGTTGGACAGGTTCAGGCTGCGGCACCCTTCGCGCATCGGCAAGCGCAGGCGATGGCCATCCGGCAAGGCATCCAGCACCTCGGCCGGCAAGCCACGGCTCTCGGGGCCAAACAAGAAGGCGTCACCCTCTGCAAAACTGGCATCATGAAACGGCCGCGAACCCTTGGTGGTGAACGCGAACAACCGAGGGTGCCCCAGGCTTTCCAGGCAGCTGGCCAGGTCGGCATGACGCTTGAGCGTGGCGTACTCGTGGTAGTCCAGCCCGGCACGGCGCAGGCGTTTATCGTCCATGTCGAAGCCTAGGGGCTCGATCAAATGCAGGTGGCAGCCACTGTTGGCGCACAGCCTGATAACGTTGCCGGTATTCGGCGGAATTTCTGGTTGAAAAAGGATGACGTGAAACATGCACGGCTCCGAAGGTAAAGATGCGCTGCATTCTACCCCCGAAGAGGACCCAAGGCCGAAGCTAATGCCGAGGGTCATGGGCTCTTTGGCGATTGTGGGCATGATGGTGGGGCTGATGATCGGTCGCCTGACCACCCCGGACCCGGTTGAGCTGCAGCAGGTTGAGACGGCGGCGGACGGCGTGGTGGTGTGGTTCAACAGCGAGCCCAAGCTGCACGGCGAGCATATCGACGGCACCGTGGCGCTGTTGTTCGATGCACAGGGAGCACCTGCAGGCGGCAAGCTCAAGGTCAACGACAAGGATGTGAACTGGCGCATCCGCAAGACCGACAGCGGCCTGCTGCTGAACCTGGTAGCGGCTCGGCCGCTGCGCGCAGAGTGGAAGGGCGCAGCGGCCGAAGGCCGCTGGCGGCTGGAGATCCATCTCCAAGAGCAATAAAAGAGGGAGTTCCCGGCCTGCCTGTACCAGGGCTCCCAAAACGGGGTGAAGCCAGAGGCTTCGGTGTTAAAGAGGGAATCCCCGGCCTGCCTGTACCGAGGTTCCCCAAAGCGGTGTGGAGCGCGACGCGATTCGCATCAAGCACCCCGGGTGTAAAGAGGGGATTCTCGGCCTGCCTGTACCAAGGTCCCCGAAACTGGGTTGTACGAGGGTTATTGCAGGGCGCGTGCCAGAGTGGCCAGGTTGTGCAAAAAATTTTTTCCAGAAAGCGCAAAGCCCCGGAATACGGGGCTTTGGTGTTTCTGGGCTTCGAAGAGTTTTCAATCAGGCCGATATTCCAGGTCTTGAGTCGGTGCCCGATGCCGGTTCATGGTGCCTTCAAGCGGTGCACAATCGCGAAACTAATGGAGATACAAATGTGGGAGGGGGCTTGCTCCCGATGGCGGTGTATCAGCCACATAGGCTGTGACTGACCGGGCGCCATCGGGAGCAAGCCCCCTCCCACATTGGATTTTCAGTGGATCTGAGAATCAGGCGTCATCACCCTCGTCATCATCCCCACCATCGACCTTCATCCCCAGTTCCTTGATCTTGCGGGTCAGGGTGTTACGCCCCCAACCCAGCAACACGGCGGCATCGCGGCGGCGCCCGGCGGTGTGCTTCAGGGCAGTCTCGATCATGATCCGCTCAAACGCCGGCACCGCGCTGTCCAGCAGGTTCGACTGGCCGCGCGCCAGCGCCTGGTCAGCCCACTGACGCAGCGCCTGTTCCCAGTTGGTCACTGGGGCGGAGTCTTGCGGCAGGCTCAGCAGCTCCGGCGGCAAGTCGCTGATGTGCACTTCGCGACCGGACGCCATTACCGTGATCCAGCGGCAGGTGTTCTCCAGTTGGCGCACGTTGCCGGGCCACGGCAGGTTCTTCAGGTATTCCTCGGTCTCGCTTTTGAGCAGCTTGGGCTCGACGGCCAGCTCCTGGGCGGCGCGGCTGAGGAAGTGGCGGGCCAGGGTCGGGATGTCTTCGCGACGGTCCGACATGCGCGGAATGTGGATGCGGATCACGTTGAGGCGGTGGAACAAGTCCTCACGGAACTTGCCCGCGTGCACCAGGGTTTCGAGGTTCTGGTGGGTCGCCGCGATGATGCGCACATCAACCTTGACCGGCGTGTGCCCGCCAACGCGATAGAACTCGCCGTCCGCCAGTACGCGCAGCAAGCGCGTCTGGGTATCGGCCGGCATGTCGCCGATCTCATCGAGGAACAAGGTGCCGCCGTCGGCCTGTTCAAAGCGCCCGCGACGCAAGTTGGCTGCGCCGGTGAACGCGCCTTTTTCATGGCCGAACAACTCGGACTCCATCAAGTCCTTCGGAATCGCCGCCATGTTCAGCGCGATGAACGGCGAGGCCGCCCGTGGGCTGTGACGGTGCAGTGCATGCGCCACCAGCTCTTTACCGGTACCCGACTCGCCGTTGATCAGCACGGTGATATTGGAGTGGCTCAAGCGCCCGATGGCGCGAAACACTTCCTGCATCGCCGGCGCTTCGCCGATGATTTCCGGGGTGCGGGTCAGGGCTGGCGGGGCCTCCTGGTTTTGCTGTTCCTGGGCGTGCTGGTTGGCGCGCTTGACCAGCGCCACTGCCTCGTCCACATCGAACGGCTTGGGCAGGTATTCAAAGGCGCCGCCCTGGTAGGACGCGACAGCGCTGTCCAGGTCCGAGTGCGCAGTCATGATGATCACCGGCAGGCGCGGGTGCTGCTCGCGGATGCGCGCCAACAGGTCCAGGCCACTGGCGCCGGGCATGCGGATGTCGGAGATGATCACGTCCGGTTGCTGGCGAGCCAGGCGGCTCATCACGCCGTCGGCGCTGTCGAAGCTCTGGGTGGTCATGCCTTCCTGTTGCAAGGCTTTCTCGAGGACCCAGCGGATAGAACGGTCGTCATCGACGATCCAGACAGTTTCACTACGGCTCATGTCGATGGGGCTCCTTGTTCCAGAGGCAGAAAGATCGAGAACGTGGTGTGGCCAGGATGGCTCTCACATTCGATCAGTCCCTGGTGCTGGCTGATGATGTTCTGGGTAATGGCCAGGCCCAGCCCGGTACCGTCCGGGCGGCCGCTGACCATGGGAAAGAAAATGGTTTCCTGCAGTTCCGCAGGAATGCCTGGGCCGTTGTCGATGATCTCGACCTTGGTAACCAGGCGATGGCGCACATGGCCGATGGTGAACTGGCGCAAGGCGCGGGTGCGCAGGCTGATGCGACCCAGGCGCAGTTCGTTCTGGCTGCTGATAGCCTGCATCGCGTTGCGCACGATATTGAGCACCGCTTGGATCATCTGCTCGCGGTCGATCAACACATCGGGAATGCTTGGGTCGTAGTCACGCACCAAGGTGATGCAGCCCTGGCTCTCGGCCTCGACCAGCTGGCACACGCGCTCCAGCACTTCGTGCACGTTGGTCATGGCCAGCGACGGCAGCTTGTTGGAGCCCAGCATGCGGTCCACCAGGTTACGCAGGCGGTCGGCCTCTTCGATGATGACGTTGGTGTAGTCCTTGAGGTGTTCTTCGGGCAGCTCGCGGGCCAGCAGTTGCGCGGCGCCACGGATGCCACCCAGCGGGTTCTTGATCTCATGAGCCAGGCCGCGCACCAGCATCTTGCTGGTTTCCTGTTTGGACAGCTGGGCTTCTTCCTTGGTGATGCGCAGCAGGCGGTCGCGTGGGTGCACTTCGAGCAACAGCAGGGTGGCACCGTTGCTCAGGATGGGGGTGACGGCGTAGTCGACGGTCAGCGTCTGGCCGGTGAGGGCAGTGAGCATCGCTTCGCGCTTGGTGAACGGGTGTGCCTGCTCCACCGCCTGGCGCAAGGAGCTCAGGGCTTCGGCCGACTCGGTGAACAATTCGCTGATGAACTGCCCATGGCTGCGCTGGCCGCTGATGGCCAGGAGCATCTCCGCCGCCGGGTTCATGTACTCAAGACGCAAATCGTCATTGAGCAGGATGGTCGCGGTGGTCAGGTTGTCGAGTAACAAACGGTGCAGTGCATCGCTGATGGTCATCAGGACCTCTTTTGGAGCAAGGCGCGGGCTTGAGGCACACGCTGATACAAGGAAAATGCAAAAACCAAACCAAGGCTCCGAAAAGAAGCGCGAAAGCCCTGAAATGGGGGTTTAAGGCGCGAAACTGTGGCGTTCTGCCAGCTTGCTCGGGAAGTTTCGAACCAAAATGGGTTGGTTAGGTGGGTAGGGTGCAAGCTGTCGCACCAATATAGTGCGGTTTCGTGAAAGTTGTTCAGGAAGCGCTGAATGCACACAAATCAACTGTGGGAGCGGGCTTGCTCGCGAATGCGGTGTATCAGGCACAGATGCTCTATCTGACCCACCGCATTCGCGAGCAAGCCCGCTCCCACATGTTTAATTGGATTCACAGATTGGATGCGGCGTAAGCCCAAAATATCCGGGCAAAAAAAAACCTCCCGAAGGAGGTCTTTTTTGTCACGCCACGTTAAGCAGCGCTACCGGATCAGCAGCTGTAGTACAGCTCGTATTCCAGTGGGTGTACGAAGGTGCGAACCTTGATTTCTTCTTCGCTTTTCAGGGCGATGTAGGCATCGATAAAGTCGTCGCTGAACACGCCGCCTTTGGTCAGGAACGCACGGCCCTTGTCCAGCTCTTCCAGGGCTTCTTTGAGGCTACCGCACACTTGTGGGATCTCTTTGGCCTCTTCAGGCGGCAGGTCGTACAAGTTTTTGTCGGCGGCGTCGCCAGGGTGGATCTTGTTCTGGATACCGTCCAGGCCAGCCATCAGCAGGGCTGCGAAAGCCAGGTACGGGTTGGCAGCCGGGTCCGGGAAGCGTGCTTCGATACGACGGCCACGTGGGCTGTTGACGTAAGGAATACGGATCGAGGCGGAACGGTTGCGTGCCGAGTAGGCCAGCATGACCGGAGCTTCGAAGCCTGGTACCAGACGCTTGTAGGAGTTGGTCGCAGGGTTGGTGAAGCCGTTCAGGGCCTTACCGTGCTTGATGATACCGCCGATGAAGAACAGGGCAGTTTCCGACAGGCCGGCATAACCTTCGCCTGCGAAAGTGTTCTTGCCATCTTTAGCGATGGACATGTGAACGTGCATGCCCGAACCGTTATCGCCGTACAGAGGCTTAGGCATAAAGGTCGCGGTGCGGCCGTAAGCGTCAGCCACGTTGTGAACAACGTATTTCAGGGTTTGAACTTCGTCGGCCTTCTTCACCAGGGTGTTGAACTTGACGCCGATTTCGTTCTGGCCAGCAGTTGCCACTTCGTGGTGGTGAACTTCAACGACCTGGCCCATTTCTTCCAGCGCGTTGCACATGGAGGTACGGATTTCGTGGTCGTGGTCGAACGGAGGCACTGGGAAGTAGCCGCCTTTGACGCCTGGACGGTGGCCTTTGTTGCCGCCTTCGATGTCTTGGTCGGACATCCACGAGCCTTGCTCGGAGAAGATTTTGAACATGGAGCCGGAGATGTCGGACTTGAACTTCACTTCGTCGAAGATGAAGAACTCTGGCTCAGGGCCACAGAATACGGTGTCACCGATACCGGTAGTCTTCAGGTATTCCTCGGCACGGTGGGCGATGGCGCGTGGGTCGCGGTCATAGCCCTGCATGGTCGAAGGTTCGATGATGTCGCAGACCAGGATCAGGGTCGGCTCTTCGGTGAATGGGTCCAGTACGGCACTGTCGTCGTCCGGCAGCAGGATCATGTCGGAGGCTTCGATGCCTTTCCAGCCAGCGATGGAGGAACCGTCGAACATCTTGCCGACTTCAAAGAAGTCGTCTTCCAGCGCGTCGCGAGCCGGCATGGTCACGTGGTGCTGAGTGCCTTTGGTGTCCGTGAAGCGCAGATCAATCCATTTAACGTCATGATCTTTGATGAGTTGAACCGACTTCGACATAGTGTCCTCCGGGTGGCTTCGGGCTGGGTAGTGGAGTTAGCCCTTAGAATGTGGGTGATGCCGGCGCGGATACTCCGCCATGGCAACCTGCCTCACAAGAGAGCAAATTGCATGCCAGTGCGCCAACATGGGTTTTTTGGTCCAAAAACGCCCCTATAAAGGTGCAATGCGACAAAAGCCCGAAAATAGCGCACCGCAATGTGGCGCATCAGGCTGCAAATGCACTCATATAGTGCGTGGCGACTGTGATGCATATTAACTGGTTAAACCTTGAGCGATTTCCGCTATAATCCGCGCCCCCCTTTTTCAGCAGGCCCGGCGCGCGCTGTTTCCATGAAATTAATCGTTAAAGTCTTCCCCGAGATCACCATCAAAAGCCGACCGGTACGGACGCGTTTCATCCGTCAGTTGGCCAAGAACATCCGTGCCGTGCTCCGAGACCTGGACCCGGCTGTGGTGGTGAACGGCGTGTGGGACAACCTCGAACTGGAAACCCGCATTACCGACGCCAAAGCCTTGAAGGACATGACCGAGCGCCTGAGCTGCATGCCGGGCATCGCGCATTTCCTGCAGGTAGATGAATACCCGCTGGGCGACTTCGACGACATCACCGACAAGTGCAAACTGCACTACGGCAGCGAGCTCGAAGGCAAGATTTTTTCGGTGCGCTGCAAGCGCGCCGGCAAGCACACGTTCAGCTCCATGGATGTAGAGAAATACGTCGGCAGCAAGCTGCGTCGCGAGTGCGGCGCCGCCGGAATTTCCCTAAAAGCGCCGCAAATTGAAGTGCGCATGGAAATTCGCGACCAACGGTTGTTTGTGATCCACAGCCAGCACAACAGCATCGGCGGCTACCCGCTGGGCGCCCTGGAACAGACCCTGGTGCTCATGTCTGGCGGTTTCGATTCCACGGTGGCGGCCTACCAGATCATGCGTCGCGGCCTGATGAGCCATTTCTGCTTCTTCAACCTGGGCGGGCGTGCACACGAATTGGGCGTGATGGAAGTCGCGCACTTTATCTGGAAGAAGTACGGCAGCTCCCAGCGCGTGCTATTTGTAAGCGTGCCGTTCGAGGAAGTGCTGGGAGAAATTCTCGGTAAAGTCGATAACGGTCATATGGGCGTGGTATTGAAGCGTATGATGTTGCGCGCCGCGTCGCAGATTGCCGACCGCTTGCAAATCGATGCGCTGGTGACCGGTGAGGCGATCTCCCAGGTGTCCAGCCAGACGCTGCCCAACCTGTCGATCATCGACTGCGTCACCGAGAAGCTGGTATTGCGCCCGCTGATCGCCAGCCACAAGCAGGACATCATCGACCTGGCAGAAGAAATCGGCACCGCCGACTTTGCCAAGCACATGCCTGAATACTGCGGGGTCATTTCGGTGAACCCCAAGACCCACGCCAAGCGTCACCGCGTGGAGCATGAAGAGAAAGAATTCGACATGGCGATTCTGGAGCGTGCGCTCGAGAACGCCAAACTGGTGCCGATCGATCGCGTGATCGACGAATTGGGCCAGGACGTGAAGATCGAAGAAGTCAGCGAAGCCCTGGCCGGCCAGATCGTCATCGACATCCGTCACCCGGATGCTGCTGAAGACGAGCCGCTGGAAATTGCTGGCATCGACGTGCAAACGCTGCCGTTCTACGCACTGAACGCGCGTTTCAAGGAACTGGATAACAGCCGTCAGTACCTGCTGTATTGCGACAAAGGCGTGATGAGTCGCCTGCATGCCCACCATTTGCTCAGTGAGGGGCATGCCAATGTGCGCGTTTATCGACCGAGCTAAGAGCCCGGGGCTGTTTGCCTGTGGCCTGCGTCACCGGCCCCCCGACTCTGCCGTCAAGCTGTAACGGCAAGGCCTGACTCTACTGTTAATCGCTGCCACGACCTGTCAGCACACCGAATCCTCTGATCGAGATACACAAGTGATCGAAAATCTACGTAACATCGCCATCATTGCTCACGTTGACCACGGTAAAACCACCCTGGTAGACAAACTCCTGCGTCAATCCGGCACCCTGGAGCGCAACGAGCTCAACGACGAGCGCGTGATGGACTCCAACGACCAGGAAAAAGAGCGCGGTATTACCATCCTGGCGAAAAACACCGCCATCAACTGGAACGGCTACCACATCAACATCGTGGACACCCCGGGCCACGCCGACTTCGGCGGCGAAGTAGAACGCGTAATGTCGATGGTTGACTCCGTTCTGCTGCTGGTTGATGCCCAGGACGGCCCTATGCCGCAAACCCGTTTCGTGACCAAGAAGGCTTTCGAAGCCGGCCTGCGTCCGATCGTGTGCATCAACAAGGTTGACCGTCCAGGCGCGCGTCCGGACTGGGTTCTGGACCAGATCTTCGACCTGTTCGACAACCTGGGTGCCACCGAAGAACAGCTGGACTTCAAAGTCGTCTACGCCTCGGCCCTGAACGGTATTGCCGGTCTGGACCACAACGACATGGCTGAAGACATGACCCCGCTGTACCAGTCGATCGTCGACAACGTACCAGCACCGGCTGTTGACCGTGACGGCGCGTTCCAGATGCAAATCTCCGCACTGGACTACAACAGCTTCCTGGGTGTTATCGGCGTTGGCCGTATCGCTCGTGGTCGCGTCAAGCCCAACACCCCGGTTGTGGCTATCGGCGCCGACGGCAAGAAGCGTAACGGTCGTATCCTGAAGCTGATGGGTCACCACGGTCTGCACCGTGTAGACGTTGAAGAAGCGGCTGCTGGCGACATCGTGTGCATCAGCGGTATGGACTCGCTGTTCATCTCCGACACCCTGTGCCACCCGGACACCGTCGAGGCGATGAAGCCTCTGACCGTTGACGAGCCAACCGTTTCCATGACCTTCCAGGTAAACGACTCGCCTTTCTGCGGTAAAGAAGGCAAGTTCGTGACCTCCCGTAACATCAAGGAGCGTCTGGACAAAGAGCTGCTGTACAACGTTGCTCTGCGCGTTGAAGAAGGCGACTCGGCTGACAAGTTCAAGGTTTCCGGCCGTGGTGAGCTGCACCTCTCGGTACTGATCGAAACCATGCGTCGCGAAGGCTTCGAAATGGGCGTTGGTCGTCCAGAGGTGATCATCCGTCAGGTTGACGGCGTGAAGCAGGAACCGTTTGAAAACGTCACCATCGACACCCCGGAAGAATCCCAGGGCAAGGTGATGGAAGAGATGGGTCTGCGTAAAGGCGACCTGACCAACATGGTGCCGGATGGCAAAGGCCGTGTACGTCTGGAATACAACATCCCTGCTCGTGGTCTGATCGGTTTCCGTAACCAGTTCCTGACCCTGACCAACGGTGCTGGCATCCTGACCTCGATCTTCGATCGCTACGACACCATGAAGTCCGGCGACATGTCCGGCCGTCAGAACGGTGTTCTGGTATCGGTAGAAACCGGCAAGGCACTGACCTACTCCCTGGAAACCCTCCAGGCGCGTGGCAAGCTGTTCGTTGAACACGGTCAAGAGATCTACAACGGTCAGATCGTTGGTCTGAACAGCCGTGACAACGACATGGGCGTCAACCCAACCAAAGGCAAGAAGCTCGACAACATGCGTGCTTCGGGCAAAGACGAAACCATCGCTCTGGTACCACCTGTTCGCTTCACCCTGGAACAGGCCCTGGAATTCATCCAGGACGACGAGCTGTGCGAAGTCACGCCTAAGTCGATCCGCCTGCGTAAGAAGATCCTGGACGAAGGCGAGCGTACCCGCGCTGCCAAGAAAGCCAAGAACTGAGTTAACTCAGGCTGAATGAAAAACGCCCCCGGTCGAAAGGCCGGGGGCGTTTTTTTGTGCCTGCAAAATAGGTGGTGACTGTGCCGGCCCCTTCGCGAGCAAGCCCGCTCCCACATTTGACCGAGTTCCAACTTTGGAATGCATTCAAATGTGGGAGCGGGCTTGCTCGCGAAAGCGGTAGTCCAGGCAATAAAAAACTTGGATCAGAACTTGTCGAGCGTCTTGAACTTGGTCTCGCGCACCACTTCTTTTGGCTTGTACGCGCAATACCCTGGCCGCGGCCCGATCTTCGGGTGGTTGCGGCAAGTATCCGGGCGCTTGTCATAAATAGTGCAGAAGCGCGTCTTACGATCCAGGAACAGGCAATCGTTATTGCTCATGCGCTGCAGGGTAAAAATTTCGGACTTGGAGTTGAAGCGCTCAACGATGCCCTCTTTCTGCAACCGCTTGGCGATGTTTTTCGCCGGTTCGCCCAGCTCGAACTCATCGACCAGGCCGATGCGGATCAGGTCCTTGACCTTCACTTCCACCGGCAGCGTGCAGCAGCTGGACACGCAGCCGCCGCACATGTGGGCAGAATATTTCTGCCAGGTCTCTAGACGGTCGAGTTCCGCGGCGGCGATCAATTGAGGCTTCATCAGGGTTCCAAAAGGTGGGGCTGTATCCGGGCGCGCGATCATACCGGGATTGGTGATTTTTTGAACAATATTTTCTGGGTTTCGGCCAGAAGGTGCGCTTGCTGCAAAAGCAGGCACGGCCAATGCATCAAAACCCTGCAAAGGTAAATGCGTTAAAAAAGTGCCGAACCAGAGCGGTCACCGTCTGTCAGACCGTCTAGGCTCTAGCAACTCCTTCTATCTCGCCCGAGGTCGCATTTGATGTCTCAGGAACCACTTGCACGAGAAGCAGAGGTAGCCGCATTTCGCGATGCCGTCTTGACCAAGCTCACCTATGCGGTGGGCAAGGACCCGGATCACGCCTTCGACCATGACTGGTTCGAAGCCATTGCCCTGGCCGCGCGCGACCAGATGGTCGATCACTGGATGGACCACACCCGGCGCATTTACCGCAAAGGCCAGAAGCGGGTGTATTACCTGTCCCTGGAGTTCCTGATCGGCCGCTTGCTCTACGACAGCCTGAGCAACCTCGGCGTGTTGGAGATCGCCCGTGAGGCCCTGGCGGAGCTGGGGGTCGACCTTGAACGCATCCGCCTGCTGGAGCCCGACGCGGCGCTGGGCAACGGTGGCCTGGGCCGCCTGGCCGCGTGCTTTATGGAAAGCATGTCGACCCTGGGCGTTGCCGGCCACGGCTACGGCATCCGTTATGAACACGGCTTGTTCCGCCAGGCGATTGTCGATGGCTGGCAGCAGGAGCAAACCGAGCACTGGCTGGATTTCGGCAACCCCTGGGAATTCGAACGGCCAGAGGTGGTGTACCCCATCGGCTTTGGCGGCAGCGTCGAAACCAAGCCCGACGATTCCGGCAAGCTGATCCAGGTATGGACGCCCAACGAAACCGTGCGCGCCATTGCCTACGACACCCCGGTGGTCGGTTGGCGCGGGGCCAGCGTCAACACCCTGCGCCTGTGGCGTGCCCGTGCGGTGGAAGACCTGCACCTGGAGCGCTTCAACGCCGGTGACCACTTGGGCGCCGTCGCCGAAGTGGCCCGTGCTGAAAGCATCTCCCGGGTGCTTTACCCCGCCGACAGCACCGAAGCGGGGCAAGAGCTGCGCCTGCGCCAGGAATACTTCTTCGTCGCCGCCTCCCTGCAAGACCTGATACGCCGCCACAAAAACATGCATGGCTCGGTGCTAAGCCTGGGCGAACACGCCGCGATCCAACTCAACGACACCCACCCGTCCATCGCCGTGGCCGAGTTGATGCGCCAGTTGGTGGACCTGCATGACATTCCGTGGGAAGCCGCGTGGGATGTGACGGTTGAAACCCTGTCCTACACCAACCACACCCTGTTGCCCGAGGCATTGGAAACCTGGCCTGTAGGCCTTATGGAACGCATGCTGCCCCGGCACATGCAGATCATTTACCTGATCAACGCCCAGCATATCGACTCGCTGCGGGCCAAAGGCATCCACGATTTTGACGTACTGCGTGCCGTGTCGCTGATCGAAGAAGACAACGGCCGCCGCGTGCGCATGGGCAACCTCGCGTTCCTGGGTTCCCACAGCGTCAACGGCGTGTCTGGTTTGCACACCCAATTGATGCGCAGCACGGTGTTCTCCGAACTGCACAAGCTCTACCCGGAACGCATCAACAACAAAACCAACGGCATCACCTTCCGCCGTTGGCTGTACCAGGCCAACCCCAAACTGACCGACATGCTGGTGGAAGCGTTGGGCCCGGACATTCTCGACAAGCCCGAACAGCGCCTGGTGGAGCTTGAACCCTTCGCCGAAAAGCAGGCATTTCGCAAAGCGTTCTCCGAGCAGCGGCTGCACAGTAAGCGTGCACTGGCAGACATCATCCACGAGCGCCTGGGCATTTCGGTGAACCCGGCGGCGATGTTTGATGTGCAGGTCAAGCGCATCCACGAGTACAAACGCCAGTTGCTCAACCTGCTGCACACCGTGGCGTTGTACCAGGCGATCCGTGCCGAGCCGGGCACCGACTGGGTGCCGCGTGTGAAGATCTTCTCGGGCAAGGCGGCGGCCAGCTATCACCAGGCCAAGCTGATCATCAAGCTGACCAACGACATCGCCCGCACCGTCAACAACGACCCCACCGTGCGCGGTTTGCTCAAGGTGGTGTTCCTGCCCAACTACAACGTCAGCCTGGCCGAAAGCATCATTCCGGCGGCGGATTTGTCGGAGCAGATCTCCACCGCAGGCTTCGAGGCCTCGGGCACCAGTAACATGAAGTTCGGCCTTAACGGCGCACTGACCATCGGCACCATGGACGGCGCCAACGTGGAAATGCACGAGCGCGTGGGCGCCGAGCACATGTTTATCTTCGGCCTCAGCGCCCAGCAGGTGGAGGCCCGCAAGCACGCCGGAGAATTCAACGCTGGCCAGGATATTGCGGCCTCCCATCGCCTTAACGATGTGTTGCAGGCGATCCGTGGCGGAGTGTTCTCGCCGGATGATCCGGGCCGTTATGTGGGGCTCATCGACGGGTTGATCGACTACGACCGCTTCCTGGTGTGCGCCGACTTCGATTCCTATTGGGATGCCCAGGCGCGGGTTGAAGCGCATTGGCATGATTCCAAGGCGTGGTGGCGTTCGGCGGTGCTCAATACTTCGAGGATGGGGTGGTTCAGTTCTGACCGGACCATTCGCGAGTACGCTACCGAGATTTGGAAAGCCCTGGAGTAGATCCCCTGTAGGAGCGAGCTTGCTCGCGAAAGGCGTCAACGATACCGCGTGCTTTCTGATGTAACGCGGTATCTTTGCGTTCTTCGCGAGCAAGCTCGCTTCTACAGCCCGGTTTGCTTAGGGATATCAACCATGCAATGGATTTTCATGCTGATTGGCCTCGCGCTCGGCTGGACGCTCGATGAGTCGTTCAGCGATGCCGGCATCGGTGCGCTGTTGGGCTTGGGACTTGGCCAAGCCATTCGCCTGTCGCAACTGTCGGCTCAGGCGGACAAACAGGCCCGTCAGTTGGAAACCACGCAGAAAGCGTTGATTGCCCTGGGTGATCGCTTGCAGCAGCTGGAAGTGCCTGCGCCCATCAGCAGCGTCATTGTCGAATCCCCCATTGCCGAACCAACCCCGGTCGCCAAGGCCCCCGACCTCGTCTGGGAGCTGCCTGCCGATTTGGCGCCCATTGCGATGGTCGCCGAGCCGAGCCAGCCACCGCCCAAAGCGCCTGCGCCCCCCCGTGGCCCCAACCTGATCGAGCGCGCCGTCAACGCTGCGCGCAACTGGCTGCTGGGCGGCAATACCGTACTGCGTGTGGGCGTGGTGCTGTTGTTCCTCGGCCTGGCGTTCTTGCTGCGCTACGCCACTGAAGGCATGGTGGTACCGATTGAAGTGCGCTATGCCGGGGTGGCGGCAGCCGCCATTGGCCTGCTGGGCCTGGGCTGGTGGTTGCGCAGGCGCAACGCCAGCTACGGCTTGATACTGCAAGGCGCAGGCATTGCGGTGTTGTACCTCACGGTGTTTGCGGCGATGCGTCTGCACCCGCTGATTGATCCGGGCGCTGCCATGGGCTTGCTGGTGGCCGTCACGGTTTTTTCAGCGATCCTGGCAATTACCCAGGACTCATTGGGGTTGGCCTGTGCAGCGGCGCTTGGCGGTTTTGCGGCGCCCATCCTGGTGTCTACCGGCGGCGGTAGCCATGTGGCGCTGTTCAGCTACTTTGCGTTGCTCAACGCCGGCATTCTCGCGATTGCCTGGTTCAAGGCCTGGCGCACGCTCAACGTCATCGGTTTTGTCGGCACGTTTGGCATTGGTTTCGCCTGGGGTACGCGCTCTTACACGCCGGAACTGCTGTGGAGCACCGAACCTTTCCTGATCCTGTTCTTCGTGATGTACCTGGCCATCGGCCTGTTGTACGCCCGCCGCAAACTGCTGGAGGCGGGTGAGGGCGACAGCCTGGGGGCGCAATTGCGCAAGGGCGATTACGTGGATGGCACCCTGCTGTTCGGCCCGCCGCTGGTGGGCTTTGGCTTGCAGTTTGCGCTGGTGCAGCACCTGGCATTCGGCGCTGCGTTCAGCGCGCTGGGCCTGGGCATTGTCTACATGGTCCTGGCGCGTCTGCTCAGTGGCGGGCGCGCTGCGCTGCTGGGTGAGACTTGCCTGGCCCTGGGTGTGATTTTCGCCAGTTTGGCGATTCCCCTGGGCCTCGATGCTCGCTGGACCGCAGCGGCCTGGGCTGTCGAAGGTGCGGGGATTTTCTGGCTGGGCATGCGCCAGCAGCGCACCGTCGCGCGAGCGTTTGCCTTGTTGCTGCAATTGGGTTCACTGCTCGCCTTCCTCAGCGAACTTCACAATAGCCAGGTCACTTTGCTAGCAGGTCCGCCATTGGGCGCCTTGTTGCTCGGCGCAGCGCTGCTGTTCAGCTTTTACCAAATTCACAACGCTGCGCCGGAACACACCCGTCATTGGGAGCGCCTCGGTGCTCCATGGCTTGCCACCCTGGGCTTGGGTTGCGCCTACCTGCTGGCGCCGTTGTTGTTTTCGACCCAAGGCAGTGTCATCAGCTGGGCAATTGCTGGCCTCGCGACGCTGTGGGCCGGCCAGCGCATCGGTTCGTCAGCCGTGGTGCGTTGTGGCATTGCCGTGCAAGCGCTGGCGGGCGCGTTGTTTGCGCTCGACCCGGTAAACAACGCATGGACGCCGCTGATCATTGCCTTGGCGGCGATGATCGGTGCTTGGCGCTTGCCCCGTGGCCGCCTGTCCGAGGGCCTGTTGGCCTGGGGCGTGGCCTGGTGGGCGCTGGCGGTGATCATTGAAGTGTGGCGTTCCGCGCCTGTGACCTTCCATGCTCCGTTGCTGCTGCTGGCGGCAGCGCTGAGTGCGATGATCTGGACGGCGCTGGCGTTGCGTTTGCGCTGGGCAGCGTTGGGCGTTGCCAGCACTTTGCTGATGCCCGCAGCGGGTCTGGTGCTGTTGGGCGCATGGACCGAGTACTACCACCCGGCCGCGCAGTTCGGCTGGCTGGCTTGGCTGGCGGTTTTCAGTGTGCATTTCATCTCGTTGCGACGGTTGGCGCCGTGGGTGCCGCAAGCCGTGTTGAGCGCTGCCCATGTGCTGGGCTGCTGGATGTTGATTGGCGTGCTGGCGCTGGAACTGCGCTACGGCCTGCTATCACTTTCGGATCAATACAACGCCTGGCGCTGGCTGGGTTGGGCGATCCTGCCAAGCCTGTATCTGGTGCTGGCTGGCGCGCAGCGCAGTTGGCCGTGGCCCGTGTCGGCGTATGCTCGGGAGTACCGCGTACTCGCCGCCTTGCCATTGGCGGTGCTGATGCTCGGCTGGTTCTGGCTCGCCAATACCTTCAGTGATGGCACCGCCGAGCCGCTGCCCTATGTACCGCTGCTCAATCCGCTGGACTTGGGATTATTGTTCGCGCTGCTGGGCGTGTACCTGTGGTCACGCAGCGTCGCGCCACAGCGCGAACAGATCGCCCAAGGTGTGGCAGGCCTCTCGCTGTTTGCGTTCTTCACGGCCTTGGTGATGCGCACCGCCCACCATTGGGGCGGCGTGCCCTTCCATCTGGAAGCGTTACTCGACTCGATGCTGGTGCAGGCCAGCCTGTCGATCGTATGGACCTTGATCGCCCTGGGCCTGATGATCGGCGGCCACCTGCGCCATCGTCGCGAAGTGTGGCTGATCGGCGCCGCGCTGATTGCGGTGGTAGTGGCCAAGCTGTTTTTTGTCGAGTTGAGCAACCGTGGCGGGCTGGCGCGGATCGTGTCGTTTATCGGTGTGGGCGGGTTGTTGCTGGTGGTGGGCTACTTCGCGCCGCTGCCGCCCAAGCGCGTTGAAACTGGCGTTGAAACTGAGGGAGCGTCGTCGTGATGGGCAAGCTGAGTCTGGCGGGGTTGGCGTTAGGCATGCTGTGTTCGGCAGTGTGTGCACAGGAAGCGCCGGCGGACTTTACGACCCAGGTTCCCCTGGTGGTCAGTGGCAACGGACCCTGGTATCGACTGCAGGTGCCTCTGGCGGTGCAATTGAATGCCCGTCAGGCCGACCTCGGTGATGTGCGCGTGTTCAATGCAGCGGGTGAACCCTTGGCCTATGCGCTGTCGCGCCAAGCGTCGCAACGCAGCGAAAACCGCAGCGTCACGGACGTGAAGTGGTTCCCGCTGTATGCCGCCGACACCCATGAAACCGTGCCCGGCGTGGTGATGAAGTCCACCACCGAAGGCACATTGCTGGAAATTCGCCCGTCTTCGACAAAGGGTCAGCAAGTGCTGCGCGGCTGGGTGCTGGATGCCAGCGCGATCAAGGCGCCGCTGCAGCAACTGACCCTCGACTGGAGCCATGAGCAGGACGGCTTCCAGCGTTTCAGCATTGAGGCCAGCGATGACCTGCAGCACTGGGAAGCCTGGGGCGATGGGCAAGTGGCGCGCCTGTCCTTTGCCGACGAGCGGGTGGAGCAGCATGACGTGAGCCTGCCTGGCCATCGCGCGCGTTACCTGCGCCTGGTGTGGCAAGGCCAGGCGGCGCCGTTGCTGACGTCGGCCAAGTTGCAGAGTGCGACCAACAGCCTTGCGATGCCGTTGGTGTGGTCGCAGCCCTTGGCGGGGGCGCGCCTCAAGGCCGGGGAATACCGCTGGCGGTTGCCCGCAGGCTTGAGTGTCGAGCGCCTGCGCATTGAGTTGAAGCAGCCCAACACCTTGGCGCCGGTGACATTGTCCGGTCGCCGGGACAGCCAGCAGGCTTGGCAGCCGCTGAGCAATGGCTTGCTATACCGCCTGACCCAGAACGGCCAGGACGTCGTGCAGGATCAATTGCAGCTCCCAGGCCAGACCGTCACCGAGCTCAGGTTGCAAGTGGATGAGCGCGGCGGTGGCCTGGGCGTCGACGCACCAGCCTTGCGGTTTGCCGTGCGCGCCTCGCAACTGGTGTTCCTGGCGCGGGGCGAGCCGCCGTTCACCCTGGCAGTGGGCAATGTGTCGGCCAAGGCGGCGAGCCTGCCGCTGTCGACCCTGATTCCTGGCTACAGTCCCGAGCGTCTAAAGGCATTGGGGCAGGCCAGGGTGGACGGTGACGTCGTGGTCACTACACCTGCGGCCACTGCGCAGGCCGGGACGAACTGGAAAAAGCTCGGGCTCTGGGCCGTGTTACTGCTTGGCGTGGCGGCCCTCGGCACCATGGCCTACAGTTTGCTGCGCAAGCCGCCGGTGGCACGTTAAATAAAGTCCATGAACTCTATTGGGTTTAAATCCTCTGATAGGAGGAAATACGCCCCGACTCGCGCTAAACTGCGCGGGTTTTCAAGCCCCCCATTCTCCGGAGCCTTACATGTCCCGCGTTACCTTGAGTCGCTATTTGATCGAGCAGACCCGCAGCAACAACACGCCTGCCGATCTGCGCTTCCTTATCGAAGTGGTGGCGCGTGCTTGCAAGGAAATCAGCCACGCCGTGTCCAAAGGCGCATTGGGTGGTGTCCTGGGCAGCATGGGCACCGAAAACGTGCAGGGTGAAGTGCAAAAGAAACTCGACGTGATTTCCAACGAGATCCTGCTCGAAGCCAACGAATGGGGCGGTCACCTGGCCGGCATGGCGTCCGAAGAAATGGACAATGCCTACCAGATCCCCGGCAAATACCCCAAAGGCGCCTACCTGCTGGTGTTCGACCCACTGGACGGCTCGTCCAACATCGACATCAACGCTCCAGTCGGCACCATCTTCTCGGTACTGCGTTGCCCGAACGAATACCTGAGCCAGAACGAAGCCCTGAACGAAAAAGCCTTCCTGCAGCCAGGTACCGAGCAGGTCGCTGCAGGCTACGCGATCTACGGCCCACAGACCATGCTGGTACTGACCCTGGGCGACGGCGTCAAAGGCTTCACCCTGGACCGCGAAATGGGCAGCTTCGTGTTGACTCACGAAGACATCACCATTCCTGCGTCCACCCAGGAATTTGCGATCAACATGTCCAACCAGCGTCACTGGGAAGAGCCGGTGACCCGTTACGTGGGCGAGCTGATGGCTGGCGAAGAAGGCCCGTTGAAGAAGAACTTCAACATGCGTTGGGTCGCCGCGATGGTGGCTGACGTGCACCGTATCCTGACCCGTGGTGGCCTGTTCATGTACCCACGCGACAGCCGTGAGCCGTCAAAGCCGGGCAAGCTGCGCTTGATGTACGAAGCCAACCCGATGTCCTTCCTGGTTGAACAAGCCGGCGGCGCGTCCACCGATGGTCACCAGCGCATCCTCGACATCCAGCCTGAGGGCCTGCACCAGCGTGTGGCGGTGTTCTTGGGTTCGAAGGAAGAAGTTGAGCGTGTGACCGCCTATCACAAGAAATAACGTGCGGCGATAGGTCATCCGCATTGTTGTGAGGCGGATCACCTTAAAAGAAGCCCCGAAACGTTTCAGCGTTTTCGGGGCTTTTTTGTTTTTGCTCGTCGGGAACCAGACACCTCTTTTCCCTTCTAAGCTTCTGGCAGATACCCACGCTGCTTTGTCCCTCCAGGAGTTTTCCATGTCGTTACGCCGTCTCGCTTTGCTGGCTTTTTGCGTGCTGTTGGCCGCTTGCAGCAAGGTCAACCAAGAAAATTACGCGAAATTGTCGGCCGGCATGGCCAAGGCCGAAGTGGAATCGCTGCTGGGTAAGCCGACCGATTGTTCCGGCGCACTGGGCATGTCCAGCTGCACCTGGGGCGATAAAACCAGCTTTATCAGCGTGCAATATGCCGGTGACAAGGTTCTGATGTTTTCCGGGCAAGGCCTGAAGTAAACCGGGGCGTCAGCCTGCGGGAGAAGAAGAATGATGCGTTTTGTTTTATACCTCTGCGCCAGCCTGTTTTTGGCAGGCTGCGCCAGCCATTCTGGCGATGATCTGCAACCCAAGACCGCCGGCAGCGTCAACCTCAAGCGTTACCAGGGCACCTGGTATGAGCTGGCTCGATTGCCGATGTACTTCCAGCGCAACTGCGCCCAGTCCGAAGCCCGGTACACCCTGTTGCCCGATGGCGACATGTCGGTGTTCAACCGCTGCCTGACGACTGAATGGAAGTGGGAAGAAGCCAAGGGTACCGCCACGCCGCAGGTGCCGGGCAAGACCGACAAGCTCTGGGTGGAATTCAACAACTGGTTCACCGCGCTGCTGCCGGGCGTCGCCAAGGGCGATTACTGGGTGCTGTATGTCAGTGATGACTACAAGACCGCGCTGGTGGGCAGCCCGAGCCGGCGCTACATGTGGATCCTGTCGCGCACGCCGACAGTCAGTGCCGACACCCGCGAAGACCTGCTGAGCAGGGCGCGGCAGCAGGGGTATGACACCACGCGGTTGATCTGGCGTACGTCGGACAAAGAGATGGCCAAGACTTCGCAATAATCCTGATTCAACGCAGACCAAAATGTGGGAGCGGCGGTGCGACGATTCGACTTGCTCGCATCGCCGCTCCCACAGTTTTTAACCGAGTAAGTCCTTTAAAACCTTTGTGAACGCCCGGCGGCTTTCTTCTTCATCGGCATGATGCCCATCCCGTACCACCCATTTCCCATTCACCAACACATCCCGCACCTGCCGATCCCCGCCCGCGAACAACCAGCGATTGAGAATCCCGTCTTCAGTCGCCGTCGCCAGGTACGGATCATTGCCGTCCAGCACCAGCCAATCCGCACGTTTACCCACTTCCAGGCGACCAATCGGCTGCCCCAACGCCTGGGCGCCGCCATCCAACGCCGCATCAAACAGCGTACGCCCGACCATCGGCTGATCACTGCGATACAGGCGATTGCGCCGTTGATCCCGCAGGCGCTGGCCGTACTCCAGCCAACGCAGTTCTTCCACCACGCTCAATGACACATGGCTGTCGGAGCCGATACCCATGCGTCCACCCTGGGCCAGGAAGTCCACGGCCGGGAAAATCCCGTCACCCAGGTTCGCCTCCGTGGTCAGGCACAAACCGGCAATCGCGCGGCTCTTGGCCATGCGCGCCACTTCATCCGCATCGGCGTGGGTGGCATGTACCAGGCACCAGCGCTCATCCACTTCAATGTTGTCATACAGCCATTGCAGCGGGCGTTTGCCGCTCCAGGCCAGGCAGTCTTCGACTTCTTTTTGCTGCTCGGCAATGTGGATATGCACCGGGCACGCCTTGTCGCTGGCGGCCAGGACGGCGTTGATCTGTTCGGGTGTGACGGCGCGCAGGGAGTGGAAGCACAGGCCCAATTGCTGCGCAGGCTGCGCGGCGAGGATGGGTTTCAACTGTGTTTGCAGGTCCAGGTAGTGGTCCGTGCTGTTGATAAACCGCCGCTGGCCGTCATTCGGCGCCTGCCCGCCAAACCCGGAGTGGGTATAGAGCACCGGCAGCAACGTCAGGCCGATCCCGCTGCTGGTCGCCGCCTGGCTGATCTGGCGCGACAACTCGGTGCGGTCCCCATATGGCTGGCCGCTGACGTCGTGATGCACGTAGTGAAACTCGGCCACCGAGGTGTAGCCTGCCTTGAGCATCTCGATATACAGCTGACGAGCGATGACCTGGAGTTGCTGCGGATTGATCTTGCCAACCATGCGGTACATCAGGTCGCGCCAGGTCCAGAAACTGTCATTGGGGTTGCCCGCAACCTCCGCCAAACCGGCCATGGCGCGTTGGAAGGCGTGGGAGTGCAGATTCGGCATGCCCGCCAAAATCGGGCCTCTGAGCCGTTCGGCACCCTCTGCGCTGGCATTGGCCGCAACCTGTGTCAGCAGGCCTTCGGCACTGACTTCAAGACGTACATCATTGGCCCATCCATTAGGCAGCAGTGCGCGTTCGGCAAAGAAAGCGGACATGATCAAGGCACCCCGGTCGTGTGTTTATTTGTATATACATATACAGACGTTTGCCTGCTCGGTAAACTCCGGCAATCTATGCATCTTTTCCCTCTGCAAGGATTCCCTGTGCCGACTCCGCCCGCCAACTCATCGCTGGCTGCCCACATGGACGAAAGTCCGGCGCCCTTGTATGCCCGCGTCAAACAAATGATCAGCCAGCAGATCCTCAACGGCAACTGGCCGCCCCATTACCGCGTCCCCTCCGAGAGCGAGCTGGTCAGCGAGTTGGGCTTTAGCCGCATGACCATCAACCGCGCCCTGCGTGAACTCACCGCCGAAGGCTTGCTGGTGCGTATGCAAGGCGTGGGTACTTTTGTTGCCGAGCCCAAGAGCCAGTCGGCGCTGTTTGAAGTGCACAACATTGCCGATGAGATCGCCTCTCGCGGTCATCGGCATACCTGCCAGGTTATCCACCTGGGCGAAGAGGCTGCCGGTTCCGAGCGTGCCGTGGCCCTGGAAATGCGCGAAGGCGGCAGGGTGTTCCACTCGTTGATCGTGCACTTCGAAAACGACATCCCTGTGCAAATCGAAGACCGCTTCGTCAACGCCCTGGTCGCACCGGAATACCTGCAACAGGATTTCACCCAGCAAACCCCCTATGCCTACCTGAACCAGGTTGCGCCGCTGACCGAAGGCGAGCATGTGGTCGAAGCGATTCTTGCCGACGCGTCCGAGTGCGCGCTGTTGCAGATCGAGCCTACCGAGCCGTGCCTGTTGATTCGTCGCCGTACGTGGTCGGGCCGCCAGCCGGTGACGGCCGCGCGTTTGATCCACCCCGGTTCACGCCACAGCCTGGAAGGACGTTTCAGTAAATGAGTGCAGTGAAAGTCTGGCGCGCCACCGATTACGTGCGCATGCCGTGGAAAAACGGCGGCGGCAGCACCGAAGAAATCACCCGTGACGCAGGCGCCGGGCTCGATGGTTTTGGCTGGCGTCTGTCGATTGCCGATATCGCCGAATCCGGCGGCTTTTCCACCTTCGCCGGCTACCAGCGGGTGATCACCGTGATCCAGGGCGCGGGCATGGTGTTGACCGTGGATGGCCAGGAGCAGCGCGGTCTGTTGCCGCTGCAGGCGTTCGCGTTCAAGGGCGACAGCCAGGTTTCATGCCGCTTGATCACTGGGCCGATCCGCGATTTCAACTTGATCTACTCGCCACAGCGCTATCACGCGCGGTTGCAGTGGATTGATGGCGAGCAGCGGTTTTTCACCACGGCGCAAACGGTGTTGGTGTTCAGCGTGGCGGATGAAGTGAAAGTGTTGGGCGAGAAGCTGGGGCATCACGATTGCCTGCAAGTCGACGGTAACACTGGCCTGTTGGATATCTCTGTAGCTGGCCGCAGCTGCATCATCGAACTGACCCAGCGCGATTAAAAAATGTGGGCGCGGGCTTGCTCGCGAATGCGGTGTATCAGTACCAGATGAGCTGGCTGACCCACCGCATTCGCGAGCAAGCCCGCTCCCACATTTGTTTCTCATCGTTCATACACTCTGTTTCCAACCTCTGCACCAATTTGTTACCAAACGCCCCAGCGTGGCGCAAAACCATGCTGACGCAACAAATATCCCCCGCGACAAATCCCTCCCGTAAGAAATTTCATCAACCCTCGAAGCCTTAATTTCCAAGGCTCCCACACCTATTCCCAAAAAATCTCGCCATCCCCCTCAGTAAGTTGGCCGCTCGATTGCATATGCTTGTATGTACAAGTAAAGATGTGTGCGTAAGAGTCCCTTCGCACCAATCAAGCATGCGCATCGATCGCTGAGGAGTTCTTGCTGTGACCAAGCCTACTAAATACCGTGATGTCGAAATCCGCGCCGCCCACGGTAACAAGCTCACTGCCAAAAGCTGGCTGACTGAAGCGCCGCTGCGCATGCTGATGAACAACCTCGACCCACAAGTGGCCGAGAACCCCAAGGAACTGGTGGTATACGGCGGTATCGGCCGTGCGGCGCGCAATTGGGAGTGCTACGACCAGATCGTCGAAAGCCTCACTAACCTCAATGACGACGAGACCCTGCTGGTGCAATCGGGCAAGCCGGTCGGCGTGTTCAAGACCCACAGCAACGCCCCCCGCGTATTGATCGCCAACTCCAACCTGGTGCCGCACTGGGCCAGTTGGGAGCACTTCAACGAGCTGGATGCCAAGGGCCTGGCCATGTACGGCCAGATGACCGCCGGCAGCTGGATCTACATCGGCAGCCAGGGCATCGTCCAGGGTACCTACGAAACCTTCGTCGAAGCCGGTCGCCAGCATTACGACAGCAACCTCAAGGGGCGCTGGGTGCTCACCGCCGGTTTGGGCGGCATGGGCGGCGCGCAACCGTTGGCGGCAACCTTGGCCGGTGCCTGCTCGTTGAACATCGAGTGCCAGCAGGTCAGCATCGATTTCCGCCTCAACAGCCGCTATGTCGACGAGCAAGCCACCGACCTCGACGACGCCCTGGCCCGCATCGACAAGTACACAAAGGAAGGCAAGGCCATCTCCATCGCCCTGCTGGGCAACGCCGCCGAGATCCTGCCCGAACTGGTCAAGCGCGGCGTACGCCCCGACATGGTCACCGACCAGACCAGCGCCCACGACCCCCTCAACGGCTACCTGCCTGCCGGCTGGACCTGGGACGAATACCGCGCCCGCGCCAAGACCGAACCGGCCGCCGTGATCAAGGCCGCCAAGCAGTCGATGGCCGTGCACGTCAAAGCCATGCTGAACTTCCAGAAGCAAGGCATCCCCACCTTCGACTACGGCAACAATATCCGCCAGATGGCCCAGGAAGAGGGTGTGGAAAACGCCTTCGACTTCCCAGGGTTCGTCCCGGCCTACATTCGCCCGCTGTTCTGCCGTGGCATCGGCCCGTTCCGCTGGGCGGCGCTGTCTGGCGACCCGCAGGACATCTATAAGACCGACGCCAAAGTCAAAGAGCTGATCCCCGATGATGCCCACCTGCACAACTGGCTGGATATGGCCCGCGAGCGCATCAGCTTCCAAGGCCTGCCGGCCCGTATCTGCTGGGTGGGCCTGGGCCAGCGCGCCAAGCTGGGCCTGGCATTCAACGAAATGGTGCGCAGCGGCGAGCTGTCGGCACCGGTCGTCATTGGTCGTGACCACCTCGACTCCGGCTCGGTCGCAAGCCCAAACCGTGAAACCGAAGCCATGCAGGACGGTTCCGACGCTGTGTCCGACTGGCCGTTGCTCAATGCTCTACTCAACACCGCCAGCGGCGCCACCTGGGTTTCGCTACACCACGGCGGCGGCGTGGGCATGGGCTTCTCCCAGCACTCGGGCATGGTGATCGTCTGCGACGGTACCGACGAAGCGGCCGAGCGGATCGCGCGGGTGCTGCATAACGACCCGGCGACTGGGGTGATGCGTCATGCCGATGCCGGTTACCAGATCGCCATCGATTGCGCCAAAGAGCAGGGCCTCAATCTCCCGATGATCACAGGCTGATACCTCCACTGTAGGAGCGAGCTTGCTCGCGAAAAAGGTACATCCGACGCAGCTGTGCGCCTGAAATACCTTCGCGAGCAAGCTCGCTCCTACAGAAAAGCTAAACCCGAACAATCCACCAGAGGTTGAACCGACATGGCCGCAAACCACACCACCCCGTTGATCGAAAGGCGTTCGATCGACTACATCCCGGAAGCGGAAAGACACGGTCGTCTGTTCAGCCAGTTCACCCTGTGGATGGGCGCCAACCTGCAGATCACCGCGATTGTCACTGGGGCATTGGCCGTGGTGTTGGGCGGTGATGTGTTCTGGTCGTTGATGGGGCTGTTGATCGGCCAATTGATCGGCGGCGGCGTGATGGCGTTGCATGCGGCGCAAGGCCCCAAGCTGGGCCTGCCGCAGATGATCTCCAGCCGGGTGCAGTTCGGCGTGTATGGCGCGGCGATTCCGATCGTGCTGGTGTGCCTGATGTACCTGGGGTTCACCGCCACTGGCACCGTGCTGTCCGGCCAGGCCTTGGGGCAGTTGTT
Source organism: Pseudomonas kairouanensis (assembly GCF_004682055.1). GTDB lineage: Bacteria > Pseudomonadota > Gammaproteobacteria > Pseudomonadales > Pseudomonadaceae > Aquipseudomonas > Aquipseudomonas kairouanensis. Next base: position 53,681 of record NZ_QUZU01000010.1, read on the forward strand.
TGGCGTCAGCGACAGCGTCGGCATTCTGATTTTCGCCAGTGTCATCGTGCTGGTCACGGTGCTGGGCTACCGGGTGATCCACTTCATCGGGCGTGTTGCCAGCGTCATTGGCGTGATCGCCTTTGTCTACCTGTTCAGCCGCTTGATGAGCCAGACCGATGTGGGCGCACTCTTGCAGATCCGCCACTTCAGCTGGAGCAGCTTTCTGCTGGCGGTGTCGCTTGCGGCCTCCTGGCAGATCGCCTTCGGCCCTTATGTGGCGGACTACTCACGTTACCTGCCGAGCAGCACCTCGTCGGTGAAAACCTTTTTCGCCGCAGGCCTGGGCTCGGTGATTGGGGCCCAGGTGGCGATGATCCTCGGTGTATTTGCCGCAGCCATGTCCAACGGGCAATTCGCCGGTCACGAAGTGGCCTACATCGTCGGCTTGAGCGGCACGGGGGCCACGGCGGCGCTGCTGTATTTCAGCATCGCGTTCGGAAAAGTCACCATTTCCACGCTCAATTCCTATGGCAGCTTCATGTGCATCGCCACCATCATCAGCGGCTTTCGTGGCCGCCTGGAGGTCACGCGTTTGCAGCGCCTGGTGTTTGTACTGGTGATTGTCGGCACGGCGACGCTGATCGCGCTGCTCGGCCAGCACTCGTTCCTCGGTGCATTCAAGTCCTTCATCCTGTTCCTGCTGGCGTTCTTCACGCCCTGGAGCGCGATCAACCTGGTGGACTACTACTGCATCACCCGCGAGCGCTACGACGTACCGGCGCTGGCCGATCCAAACGGTCGCTACGGCCGCTGGAACCTGCTGGGTATCAGCGTGTACGTCTTCGGCGTGCTGGTGCAGTTGCCGTTCATCTCCACCAAGTTCTACACCGGCCCGCTGGTGGCTGCGCTGGGTGATGTGGATATCTCCTGGATCATCGGCCTGGTACTGCCCGCCGCCCTGTATTACCTGTGTGCAAAAAAATGGCACGGCACGGTGCCCGATCAACTGATCCTGCCCAAAGAGCAGGGCGCAATACCGACAACAAACGGGCTGGCTGCACAAGCCTGATGGAACGTGGACAGGGCTGGATGCCTACTGACTGCCGTAATCCATTTCAAGATTGGGAGCGTCACAACAATGAAAATGCATAAGACCCTGTTGGCCACTTTGCTCTCTGCGGGCGTGCTGGCCTCGGCTGGCGCCCAGGCGGCCGGCTGGTGCGAGTCCGGCAAGCCGGTGAAGTTCGCCGGCCTGAACTGGGAGAGCGGCATGCTGCTCACCGACATCCTGCAAACCGTGCTGGAAAAAGGCTACGACTGCAAAACCGACAGCCTGCCGGGTAACTCCATCACCATGGAGAACGCCCTGAGCAGCAATGACATCCAGGTGTTTGCCGAGGAATGGGTCGGCCGCAGCGAAGTCTGGAACAAGGCCGAGAAGGCCGGAAAAGTCGTCGGCGTTGGCGCTCCGGTTGTCGGTGCCATCGAAGGCTGGTACGTGCCGCGTTATGTGATCGAAGGCGACGCCAAGCGCAAGCTGGAAGCCAAGGCGCCAGACCTGAAAACCATCGCGGACCTGGCCAAGTACGCCTCGGTGTTCAAGGACCAGGAAGAACCGTCCAAGGGCCGCTTCTACAACTGCCCGGCCGGCTGGACCTGCGAGCTGGACAACAGCGAAATGCTCAAAAGCTACGGCCTTGAAAATTCCTACACCAACTTCCGCCCAGGCACTGGCCCGGCGCTGGATGCGGCGGTGTTGTCGAGCTACAAGCGCGGCGAGCCGATCCTGTTCTACTACTGGTCGCCCACCCCGCTGATGGGTCAGGTCGACCTGGTGAAACTGGAAGAAAAACCCGGTGTGGATAAAAGCGTGAGCATCAAGGTCGGCCTGTCCAAGACCTTCCACGAGCAGGCCCCGGAACTGGTGGCCGTGCTGGAAAAGGTCAACCTGCCCATCGACCTGCTGAACCAGAACCTGGGCCGCATGGCCAAGGAGCGCATCGAGTCGCCGAAACTGGCGAAAATATTCCTCAAGGAACATCCTGAGGTCTGGCACGCCTGGGTCAGCGACGAGGCCGCCAAGAAAATCGACGCGGCCTTGTAGGCCAAGCGCGCCCGGCTACCCTGAGGGGGCAGCCGGGCACCTGGCCACAACCCATTGGATCGAGAGCACGCTATGTTTCCTGAGAGTTTTACGTTTTCCATCGCCGACTGGGTCAACGGTTGGGTGGACTCACTGGTCACCAACTACGGGGATGTGTTCCGGCACATCTCCGACACCCTGCTGTGGGCCATCGTCAACCTGGAAGGGCTGCTGCGCGCGGCGCCCTGGTGGTTGATGCTGGTCATCGTCGGCGGCGTTGCCTGGCACGCCACACGCAAGGTGGTGACCACGGCGGTGATCGTCGGGTTGCTGTTCCTGGTGGGGGCGGTTGGCTTGTGGGACAAGCTGATGCAGACCCTGGCCTTGATGATGGTCGCTACGGTGATCTCGGTATTGATCGGCGTGCCGCTGGGCATCCTCTCGGCGCGCAGCAATCGCCTGCGTTCGGTGCTGATGCCGCTGCTGGACATCATGCAGACCATGCCCAGCTTCGTGTACCTGATCCCGGTGTTGATGCTGTTCGGCCTGGGCAAGGTGCCGGCGATTTTCGCCACGGTGATCTACGCAGCGCCGCCGCTGATTCGCCTCACCGACCTGGGGATTCGCCAGGTTGATGGCGAAGTCATGGAAGCCATCAACGCCTTCGGTGCCAACCGCTGGCAGCAACTGTTCGGCGTGCAACTGCCGCTGGCGCTGCCGAGCATCATGGCCGGCATCAACCAGACCACCATGATGGCCCTGTCGATGGTGGTAATCGCCTCGATGATCGGCGCCCGTGGCCTGGGTGAAGACGTGCTGGTCGGCATCCAGACCCTCAACGTCGGGCGCGGCCTTGAAGCTGGCCTGGCAATCGTGATTCTCGCCGTGGTCATCGATCGCATTACCCAGGCCTATGGCCGTCCACGGCATGAGGCGAGCAAATGACCACTGTCAGCAAAATCGAAGTTAAAAACGTCTTCAAGATTTTTGGCGCCCGTTCCAAGGACGCGCTGTCGCTGATCGGCCAAGGCAAGAGCAAAGACCAGGTGCTGGCCGAGACTGGCTGCGTGGTCGGTGTGAACGACTTGTCGCTGAGCATTGGCACTGGCGAGATCTTCGTGATCATGGGGCTGTCGGGTTCCGGCAAGTCCACGCTGGTGCGCCACTTCAACCGCCTGATCGACCCCACCAGCGGCGCGATCCTGGTGGACGGCGAAGACATCCTGCAACTGGACATGGAAGCCCTGCGCCAATTTCGTCGGCACAAGATCAGCATGGTGTTCCAGAGCTTCGGCCTGCTGCCCCACAAGAGCGTGCTCGACAACGTTGCCTACGGCCTGAAAGTGCGTGGCGAGAGCAAGCAAGTGTGTGCCGAGCGCGCCCTGCACTGGATCGAAACCGTGGGCCTGAAGGGCTACGAAAACAAATACCCGCACCAGCTCTCCGGCGGCATGCGCCAACGTGTTGGCCTGGCCCGTGCGTTGGCGGCCGACACTGACATCATCCTGATGGACGAAGCCTTCAGCGCCCTCGACCCGCTGATCCGCGCCGAGATGCAGGACCAGTTGCTGGAGCTGCAAAAGACCTTGCACAAGACCATCGTGTTCATTACCCACGACCTCGACGAGGCCGTGCGTATCGGCAACCGCATTGCGATCCTCAAGGACGGCAAGTTGATCCAGGTCGGCACGCCCCGCGAGATCCTGCATTCGCCGGCGGATGAGTATGTGGACCGGTTTGTTCAGCGGCGGGCGGCGGTGGTCTGAGCCGGGTTTTGTGGTGAGGCTGCTGGCCTCATCGGGAGCAAGCCCCCTCCCACCCTGACGGTGTTCACAAATCAAAATCTGTGAATGCCGTAAATGTGGGAGGGGGCTTGCCCCCGATAGGGCCAGCACAGCCACACAAGCATTCAAGAAGGTATGAAGATGTCCCAGCCAACAAAAATCACCATCGCCAACACCCCATTACGTTGGCAGGACGTAACCGCCGTCGCCCGCCACGGCGCCGCCCTCGAACTCTCGGGCCAAGCCTGGGCCCGCATCGACAACGCCCAGGCCATCGTGCAGCGCATCGTCACCAGCGGCGAACGCGCCTACGGCGTCAACACCGGCCTGGGTGCGCTGTGCAATGTCTCGCTTGAGGGTGAACAACTCAGCCAGCTGTCGCGCAGTACGCTGCTGAGCCACGCCTGCGGCGTCGGCCCGGTGCTGAGCGACGAGCAAACCCGCGCCATCATCTGCACCGCCATCATCAATTACAGCCAGGGCAAATCCGGCCTGCATCCCCAGGTGGTGCATGCATTGCTGGCGCTGCTCAACCACGGCATCACGCCGCAGGTGCCGTCCCAGGGTTCGGTGGGTTATTTGACCCACATGGCCCATGTCGGCGTGGCGCTGTTGGGTGTGGGCAATGTGAGTTACCGGGGCCAGATCGTTCCGGCGCAACAGGCCCTGAGCGCCGAAGGCTTGCAGCCGGTGGTGCTGGGCGCCAAGGACGGCCTGTGCCTGGTCAACGGCACGCCGTGCATGACCGGCCTGAGTTGCCTGGCCCTGGCCGACGCCCATCACTTGTTGCAATGGGCCGACGTGATCGGCGCCATGAGCTTCGAAGCCCAGCGCGGGCAAATCGACGCGTTTGACGAAGAAATCATCGCCCTCAAGCCGCACCCCGGCATGCAACACGTCGGCATCAACCTGCGCGCATTGCTCGACGGCAGCGAAGTGATTGCCAGCAGCAAGGGCATCCGTACCCAGGACGCCTTGAGCATCCGCTCGATCCCGCAGATTCACGGTGCGGCCCGCGACCAGGTGGAACATGCCACGCGCCAGGTCGAGACCGAACTCAACAGCGCCACCGACAACCCACTGCTGCTCGGCACGCCGGACAACTACCGCGTGGTGTCCCAGGCCAACCCCCACGGGCAATCGGTGGCCTTGGCAGCGGACATGCTGGCGATTGCCATGGCCGAAATCGGTTCAGTGGCCGAACGCCGCCTGGACCGCCTGATCAACCCTCACGTCAGCGGCTTGCCGGCGTTCCTGGTCAGCAACCCAGGGGTCAACTCCGGGATGATGATCGTGCAGTACGTGGCCGCGTCCCTGTGTGGGCAAAACCGCCAGTTGGCGCAACCGGCGGTACTCGACAACTTCGTCACCTCGGGCCTGCAGGAAGACCACCTGAGCATGGGTACCAACGCCGCGCTCAAGCTGCATCAGCTGTTGGCCAACGTCACCCAGATCCTCGCCATCGAGTACTTGCTGGCGGCCCAGGCCTTCGAATTCTTGAAAGACCAGCGTTTCGGCGTCGGCACCGACCGCGCCTGGCGTTTGCTGCGTGAAGTGGTGCCGGCCTATGAGCAGGACCGTTGGTTGGCGCCGGACATTGCCGCCGCCGCCCAACTGCTCAAAGACACCCCATTACCGAATTTGCACTGAACAATAATCACAAGGAGCACGAACGTGACTGCGCTTAATCTGATCCCAGGCCAACTGAGCCTCGCCCAACTGCGGGCCATCTACCAGCAGCCCGTGACCCTCCGCCTGGATAGCAGCGCCACGGCGCAGATCGACGCCAGCGTGGCCTGTGTGGAGCAGATTCTCGCCGAGAACCGCACTGCCTACGGCATCAACACCGGTTTCGGCCTGCTGGCTTCCACGCGCATCGCCAGCGAAGACCTGGAAAACCTCCAGCGCTCCCTGGTGCTGTCCCACGCCGCCGGTGTGGGTGAGCCCATCAGCGACGCGCTGGTGCGGTTGGTCATGGTGCTCAAGGTCAACAGCCTCAGCCGTGGGTTCTCCGGCATTCGTCGGCAGGTGATCGACGCATTGATCGCGCTGATCAACGCCGAGGTGTACCCGCACATTCCGTTGAAAGGTTCGGTGGGCGCTTCCGGTGACCTGGCGCCATTGGCGCACATGTCCCTGGTGCTGCTGGGCGAAGGCAAGGCGCGCTACAAAGGTGAATGGCTGGAAGCGACCGAAGCGCTGAAAGTCGCAGGCCTTGCGCCGCTGACCCTCGCCGCCAAAGAAGGCCTGGCGCTGCTCAATGGCACCCAGGTGTCCACCGCCTACGCCCTGCGTGGCCTGTTCGAAGGCGAAGATCTGTTTGCAGGTGCCCTGGCTTGCGGCGGCCTTACAGTGGAAGCCGTGCTGGGCTCGCGCTCGCCATTCGACGCACGTATTCACGCAGCACGCGGCCAGCGTGGGCAAATCGACTCGGCAGCCGCTTATCGTGACCTGCTGGGCGAGAGCAGCCAGGTGTCCCAGTCGCACCAGAATTGCGACAAGGTGCAAGACCCGTATTCCCTGCGCTGCCAGCCGCAAGTCATGGGCGCCTGCCTGACCCAGTTCCGTCAGGCCGCCGAAGTGCTGGTGGTAGAGGCCAACGCCGTGTCGGACAACCCGCTGGTATTTGCCGCCGAAGGCGATGTGATCTCCGGCGGTAACTTCCACGCCGAGCCTGTGGCCATGGCTGCCGACAACATGGCGCTGGCCATCGCTGAAATCGGCTCCCTGAGCGAGCGCCGCATCTCGCTGATGATGGATAAGCACATGTCCCAACTGCCGCCGTTTCTGGTGGGCAATGGTGGGGTCAACTCCGGCTTCATGATCGCCCAGGTCACCGCCGCCGCCCTCGCCAGCGAGAACAAGGCGCTGGCCCATCCCCATAGCGTCGACAGCCTGCCCACTTCCGCCAACCAGGAAGACCACGTGTCCATGGCCCCGGCTGCGGGCAAGCGCCTGTGGGAAATGGCCGAGAACACCCGTGGCATCCTTGCCGTGGAATGGCTGGCCGCCTGCCAGGGCCTGGACCTGCGCGAAGGCCTGAAGACCTCGCCAAAACTGGAAAAAGCCCGTGGCATCCTGCGCAGCAAAGTTGCGTTTTATGACAAAGACCGTTTCTTCGCACCGGACATCATCGCCGCCAGCGAACTGCTTGCCAGCCGCTGCCTGAGCGACCTGGTGCCAACCAACCTGCTGCCTAGCCTATAACCTTGTAGGAGCGAGCTTGCTCGCGAAAATCTCAAGACCGCCGCGGGGTGTCAGGCTCCCTGCGTCATCGTTGACGTTTTTCGCGAGCAAGCTCGCTCCTACAGGGGTTAATCATCACTAACGGAGGCGTGGATGAAAACGCTTTGGCAACACTGTCACGTCGCAACGATGGCGAGTGGTACCTACTCGATCATCGAGGATGCCGCCTTGGTTACCGCAGGTTCGCTCATCGAGTGGATCGGCCCGCGCAGCCAAGCCCCTACGGCGGATTACACCCAGGTGCATGACCTGCAAGGCGCGTGGGTCACTCCCGGCCTGATCGACTGCCACACCCACACCGTGTTCGGTGGCAACCGCAGTGGCGAGTTCGAACAACGCCTGCAAGGTGTGAGCTATGCCGAAATTGCCGCCCAGGGTGGCGGTATTGCCAGCACCGTGCGCGCCACTCGCGCAGCAACGGAAGATGAACTGTTCGCAAGCGCCCACAAGCGCCTGCGCAGTTTGCTGCGCGACGGCGTGACCACGGTGGAGATCAAATCCGGCTACGGCCTGGACCTGGCCAACGAACGCAAAATGCTGCGGGTGGCGCGCCGTCTCGGCGAAGCGCTGCCGGTGAGCGTGCGCGCCACTTGCCTGGCGGCCCACGCGTTACCGCCGGAGTACAAGGACCGTGCCGACGACTACATCGAGCACATCTGCAGCGAAATGCTCCCCGCCCTGGCGGCCGAAGGGCTGGTGGATGCGGTGGATGCGTTCTGCGAATACCTGGCGTTTTCCACCGAGCAGGTGGAGCGGGTGTTCAAGGTGGCCCAGCAGCTGGGGCTGCCGGTGAAGCTGCACGCCGAGCAACTTTCGTCGCTGCACGGCTCCAGCCTGGCGGCGCGTTACCAGGCGTTGTCGGCGGATCATCTGGAATTCATGACCGAAGAAGACGCCATCGCCATGGCCGCGTCCGGCACCGTCGCGGTGTTGCTGCCAGGGGCATTCTATTTTCTACGGGAAACCCAGCTGCCGCCGATGGATGCTTTGCGCAAGCACGGTGTAAAGATCGCCATCGCCAGCGACCTCAACCCCGGCACCTCGCCGGCCTTGTCTGTACGCCTGATGCTGAACATGGCCTGCACCCTGTTCCGCATGACCCCGGAGGAAGCCCTGGCCGGTGCCACTCAGCACGCAGCCACCGCACTGGGCATGGGTGACACCCATGGCTCGCTGGAAGTGGGCAAGGTTGCGGATTTTGTCGCCTGGCAGATCGATCGCCCGGCCGATCTGGCGTATTGGCTGGGCGGCGAGCTGGATAAACGCGTCGTGCGCCATGGCGTCGACGTCTGTGTATAAGGAGCATTGCTGTGGATAAGGTTCTGACATTCAAACAAGGCCGCGTACCGCTGCTGATCAGCATGCCCCACGCCGGCCTGCGCCTGACGCCTGCGGTGCAGGCCGGGCTGATCCCCGAGGCGCAAAGCCTGCCGGACACCGACTGGCATATCCCCACGCTATATGACTTTGCCGACGAACTCGGCGCCAGCACCTTGGCCGCCGAATACTCACGCTTTGTGATTGACCTGAATCGGCCATCCGACGACAAACCGCTGTACACCGGCGCCACCACCGGCCTGTACCCGGCCACGCTGTTCGATGGCGTGCCACTGTTCAATGAGGGCCAGGTGCCCAGCGAGACCGAACGCGCCAGCTACCTGCAAAAAATCTGGGGCCCGTACCACCGCACCCTGCAAGAAGAACTGGCACGGCTCAAGGCCGAGTTCGGCTACGCCTTGCTGTTCGATGCGCACTCGATCCGCTCAGTGATCCCGCACCTGTTTGAGGGCAAGCTGCCGGACTTCAACCTTGGCACCTTCAACGGCGCCGCGTGTGATCCGCAATTGGCCAGCCAGCTGGAAGCCATCTGCGCCCAGCATCCGCAGTACACCCATGTGCTGAACGGGCGCTTCAAGGGCGGCCATATCACCCGCCATTACGGCGACCCAGCGCAGGATATTCATGCGGTGCAGCTGGAGTTGTGCCAGAGCACGTATATGGAAGAGGTCGAGCCGTTTCGCTATCGCGAGGATTTGGCCGCGCCTACCCAGGTGGTGTTGAAGCAATTGCTGCAAGGCCTGCTTGCGTGGGCTCACCGCAGATATAGCTGACGGTATAACAATCAAAATGTGGGAGCGGGCTTGCTCGCGAATACGCAGCGTCAGCCACCGAATCTGTCGGCTGGCACACCGCATTCGCGAGCAAGCCTGCTCCCACAGGGGACTGCGGTGTTTTCAAAACTGGGGAAAGCGCTCAAGGACATGCTCATTGCACAATTCGGGTTTATAGTGCCAGACGGCAAAATAATAGACGTCCCCCCAGGGATGAACTCGACCCCCTACGGAGCGCGCAATGCAGACTTGGTACCCGCAGATCAAACCCTACGCCCGGCACGATCTGGCCGTCGATGACACCCACACCCTGTACGTCGATGAAAGTGGCTCCCCCGAAGGCTTGCCCGTTGTATTCATCCACGGTGGCCCTGGTGCCGGTTGCGACGCCCAGAGCCGCTGCTATTTTGACCCGAACCTGTACCGCATTGTCACCTTCGACCAGCGCGGCTGCGGCCGCTCCACGCCGCGCGCCAGCCTTGAGAACAACACCACCTGGGACCTGGTCGCCGACCTTGAGCGCATCCGCGAACACCTGGGCATCGACAAATGGGTGCTGTTCGGCGGCTCCTGGGGTTCCACCCTGGCCCTGGCCTATGCGCAAACCCACCCTGAGCGTGTGCATGGCCTGATTGTGCGTGGCATCTTCCTGGCGCGCCCGCAGGACATCGAATGGTTCTACCAGGCCGGCGCCAGCCGCCTGTTCCCGGACTACTGGCAAGACTACCTGGCGCCCATCCCGTTGGACGAACGCCACGACATGGTGGCGGCCTACCACAAGCGTCTGACCGGCAACGACCAGATCGCCCAGATGCATGCGGCCAAGGCTTGGTCCGGCTGGGAAGGGCGCATGTTGGGCCTGTGCCCGAGCCCGCAGCATGTGGAGCGTTTTTCCGAGCCCCAGCGTGCCCTGTCCATTGCGCGGATCGAGTGCCATTACTTCACCAATAACTCGTTCCTGGAGCCCGACCAGCTGATCCGCGACATGCACAAGATCGCCCATCTGCCTGGCGTAATCATCCACGGCCGCTACGATATGATCTGCCCATTGGATAACGCCTGGGAATTGCACCAGGCCTGGCCCAACAGTGAGCTGCAAGTGATTCGCGAAGCCGGCCATGCGGCGTCCGAACCCGGTATCACCGATGCCTTGGTGCGTGCGACCAGCCAAATGGCCCGTCGCCTGCTCGACCTGCCGCCCGAAGAAGCATGAAGGGCCTGTTGCAACGGGTGCGTGGCGCCCGGGTCGAGGTCGATGGCGAAATTGTCGGGGCCATTGACCAGGGTTTGCTGGTGCTGGTGGCCGTGGAGCCTGCGGACACCCCGCAGAGCGCCGACAAACTGCTGCACAAGCTGCTTAACTACCGGGTGTTCAGCGACGACGAGGGCAAGATGAACCTCTCGCTCAAGGACGTGGAGGGTGGTTTGTTGCTGGTGTCGCAGTTCACACTGGCGGCGGACACCAAGAGCGGGTTGCGGCCAAGCTTCACCACGGCGGCCCCGCCGGCCCTGGGAGCGGCGCTTTTCGACCATCTGTTGTTACAAGCGCAACAATCCCATGGCAAGGTGGCGTCAGGGCGTTTTGGCGCGGATATGCAGGTGCATTTGGTCAATGATGGGCCTGTCACCTTCCTCTTACAGACGTGAATGTATTAAAAACGACTTTTAATGCCTAAAAACGCAGGGTTTCGCTACAAATACTTCGTTGACCCTGATGCGTTGTCTCGCGGGCTACTAGATAATCGCGCGCTACGGGGATCAGCGTTGTTTGGTCCATTTTTGACTTAGGTAGAGTCTTGTCCGACAACCATTGGGGAATCATTTTGACCCACGGGAGTCGGAACATTGCTCGCCAACCTGGCATATAGATAGCTGGCCGTTGGTTTTTTGATCTGTTTTCGGCGAGGGTTGCTCGTGATTGTTAGTCCCTGTAATGCACCAAAATTGTCAGCCAAACGGTTACGAAACGTACTGGTGACGGGCTCCGCCCTGTTTTGCCTGTTCGGCGCGGGTCAACTGTGGGCATTCAGTCTGGATGATGTGTCGGCCAAGGCCAAAGAGCTGGCCGGGCAGAAATACGAAGCTCCGCGCAGCAATCTGCCGAACGAATTCCGCGAAATGAAGTTTGGTGACTACCAGAAGATTCGTTTCCGCACCGAAAAAGCCGAGTGGGCCGACCAGGACACGCCGTTCAAGCTGTCCTTCTATCACCAGGGTATGCACTTCGATACACCGGTGAAAATCAACGAAGTCACCGCCACCAGCGTCAACGAAATCAAGTACGACCCGACGCGTTTCGATTTCGGCGATGTGAAGTTTGATCCCAAAGCCACCGAACAGCTGGGTTATGCCGGTTTCCGTGTGCTGTACCCGATCAACAAGGCCGACAAGCAAGACGAAATCATGACCATGCTCGGCGCCAGCTACTTCCGCGTCGTCGGCAAGGGCCAGACCTACGGGCTGTCCGCCCGTGGCATGGCGATCGACACGGCACTGCCGTCGGGCGAGGAATTCCCGCGTTTCACCGAGTTCTGGATCGAGCGTCCAAAGCCGGGTGAGAAGCAACTGGTGATCTTCGCCCTGCTGGATTCGCCGCGCGCTACCGGCGCCTACCGCCTGACCCTGCGCCCTGGCTCCGACACCATTGTCGACGTCAAATCCCAGATGTACCTGCGCGACAAGGTCAGCAAACTGGGCGTTGCCCCGTTGACCAGCATGTACCTGTTCGGTGCGAACCAGCCCTCCAAGGTGCTGAACTACCGCCGTGAGCTGCACGATTCCAGCGGCCTGTCGATCCATGCCGGCAATGGCGAGTGGATCTGGCGCCCACTGAACAACCCTAAACACCTGTCGGTCAGCAACTTCACCGTGGAAAACCCGCGTGGTTTCGGCCTGCTGCAACGCGGCCGTGATTTCAGCCACTATGAGGACCTGGACGACAACTACGACAAGCGCCCAAGCGCCTGGATCGAGCCTGAAGGTGACTGGGGCAAGGGCACCGTCAACCTGGTAGAGATCCCGACCGCCGATGAAACCAACGACAACATCGTTGCGTTCTGGAGCCCGGAAACCCTGCCGGAAGTTGGCCAGCCACTGGATGTGGCCTACCGCCTGCACTGGACCATGGACGAAAAAGCCCTGCACCCGGCCGACAGCGCCTGGGTCAAGCAGACCCTGCGTTCTACCGGTGACGTGAAGCAGTCCAACCTGATCCGCCAGCCAGATGGCAGCGTGGCCTACCTGGTGGACTTCGAGGGCCCGTCCCTCAAGGGCCTGCCGACCGATGCCCCGGTTCGCAGTGAAGTCAGTGTTGGCGACAATGCCGAACTGGTCGAGAACAGCGTGCGCTACAACGAACACACCAAAGGCTGGCGCCTGACCCTGCGCATGAAGATCAAGGACGCAGGCAAACCGACCGAGATGCGTGCCGCGTTGGTCCTGGACACCACCAAGCCAGAGCCTGAGAAGGTTTCCAGCCAAGTGCTCAAGGCCGACAAAGTGCTGGCCAAGCAACACGAGAAACAGGCCAAGAAAGACGCGAAAGACAAGGACGCCAAGCAGCCAGAAGCTGCCCCAGCCACACCGGAGCCGGAAAAGACCGAACACGTCCTGACCGAAACCTGGAGCTATCAGTTGCCTGCCGATGAGTAATTCTCAAGCCACGCCCGAGACTCTGTCCGAGTACCTGGCGCATCTACCGATGACCGCTGAGCAGCGCGCCGAGTTGGCGGGCTGCACATCCTTCACCGAGCTGCACGAACGCTTGTCGTCGTCGACCTTCGATGCACCGACCGACGCCGCCCAAGCGTCGGTTGGCCGTCGGCTGACTCTCAACAGCGCCGAAGAGCTGCAGGACGCCGAGATGCTTGCGCTCGACGCCGCAGGTCGCGTGTGCCTCAAGGCCACGCCGCCGATCCGTCGTACCAAGGTGGTGCCCGAGCCTTGGCGCACCAATATCCTGGTACGCGGCTGGCGCCGGATGACCGGTCGCACCAACCCGCCCAAGCCTCCCAAGGACGAGCGTGTATTGCCGGCCGCGCGCTGGCGCACCGTGGGTTCGATCCGCCGTTACATCCTGCTGGTGCTGATGCTCGGCCAGACCATCGTTGCCGGCTGGTACATGAAAGGCATCATGCCGTACCAGGGCTGGTCGCTGGTGGACTTCGACGAAATCCGCAACCAGACCCTGCTGCAAACCGCTACCCAGGTACTGCCTTACGCCCTGCAAACCAGCATCCTCATCATGTTCGGGATCTTGTTCTGCTGGGTGTCGGCGGGTTTCTGGACGGCCTTGATGGGCTTCCTGGAACTGCTGACCGGTCACGATAAATACCGGATCTCCGGTAAAAGTGCCGGTGACGAGCCCATTCCCAAGGACGCCCGCACTGCGCTGGTGATGCCGATCTGCAACGAAGACGTGCCCCGGGTATTCGCCGGTCTGCGTGCGACGTTTGAGTCGGTTGCTGCCACGGGGGATCTGGACCGCTTCGACTTCTTCGTGCTCAGCGACAGTAATGACGCCGACATCTGCATCGCCGAACAGCAAGCCTGGCTTGACGTGTGCCGCGAAGCCGGTGGTTTCGGCAAGATCTTCTATCGCCGCCGTCGCCGTCGCGTAAAGCGCAAGAGCGGCAACCTCGACGACTTCTGCCGTCGTTGGGGCGGTGACTATAAGTACATGGTCGTCCTCGACGCCGACAGCGTGATGAGCGGTGAATGCCTGACCAGCCTGGTGCGCTTGATGGAAGCCACGCCGGATGCCGGGATTATCCAGACCGCGCCGCGTGCGTCGGGCATGGACACCCTGTATGCGCGCATGCAGCAGTTTGCCACCCGTGTGTATGGCCCGCTGTTTACCGCCGGCCTGCACTTCTGGCAGCTGGGTGAATCCCACTACTGGGGTCACAACGCAATCATCCGCATGAAGCCGTTTATCGAGCACTGCGCCCTGGCCCCGTTGCCAGGCAAAGGCGCGTTCGCCGGTGCGATTCTCTCCCACGACTTCGTTGAGGCCGCGCTGATGCGCCGTGCCGGCTGGGGCGTGTGGATTGCCTACGACCTGCCGGGCAGCTACGAAGAACTGCCGCCGAACCTGCTGGATGAACTCAAGCGCGACCGTCGCTGGTGCCACGGCAACCTGATGAACTTCCGCCTGTTCCTGGTCAAGGGCATGCACCCGGTGCACCGCGCGGTGTTCCTGACCGGCGTGATGTCCTACCTGTCGGCGCCGTTGTGGTTCCTGTTCCTGGTGCTGTCCACGGCCTTGCTGGCGGTGAACACGCTGATGGAGCCGCAGTACTTCATGGCGCCGCGCCAGTTGTACCCGCTGTGGCCACAATGGCACCCGGACAAGGCAGTGGCGCTGTTCTCCACCACCATCGTGCTGCTGTTCCTGCCTAAACTGTTGAGCATCATCCTGATCTGGGCCAAGGGCGCCAAAGAGTTCGGCGGCAAGTTCAAGGTGACCTTGTCGATGCTGCTGGAGATGCTGTTCTCCATGCTGCTGGCGCCGGTGCGGATGATTTTCCACACTCGTTTCGTACTGGCTGCATTCCTCGGCTGGGCCGCGACCTGGAACTCGCCGCAGCGTGACGACGACTCCACGCCATGGAGCGAGGCGGTCAAGCGCCACGGCCCGCAAACCCTGCTGGGCTTCCTGTGGGCACTGCTGGTGGTGTGGTTGAACCCGAGCTTCCTATGGTGGCTGGTGCCTATCGTCGGTTCGCTGATGCTGTCGATCCCGGTATCGGTGATCTCCAGTCGGGTCAAGTTGGGCCTCAAGTCCCGCGACGAGAGCCTGTTCCTGATCCCCGAGGAATACAACCCGCCGCAGGCATTGCTGTCCACCGAGAAGTACACCCACGAAAACCGTTGGCATGCGCTCAATGACGGCTTCGTGCGTGCGGTGGTCGACCCGCAGCAGAACGCATTAGCCTGCGCCCTGGCGACCTCGCGTCACCGTGAAGCGGAGCCGATCGAGTACCTGCGTGTGGAGCGTGTGCGCCATGCCTTGAAGGTCGGCCCTGCCGGGCTCAACAACAACGAACGCGTGGCCTTGCTCAGCGACCCGGTGGCCTTGGCGCGCCTGCACGAGGCAGTCTGGAACGAAGGGCATCCTGAGTGGCTCGCCGCTTGGCGTGACTCGATCAAGTCCGACCCGCACGCGCCTTTGCTGCCGTTGCAACCGTTGACGTCCCAGGCCCAACTGGCCTGATTCAGATGCCTCCGAAGGTTCTCTTCGGGGGCATTTTGAACGCTGGTCCTACAGCGTTTTCTACCCCTTCCTGTAAGACTTAACTCATTGTTATTTCGAAACAAAAGACCTTTGTTCGAAGCGTTTTGCCGTGCCTGCGGCT
Source organism: Pseudomonas kairouanensis (assembly GCF_004682055.1). GTDB lineage: Bacteria > Pseudomonadota > Gammaproteobacteria > Pseudomonadales > Pseudomonadaceae > Aquipseudomonas > Aquipseudomonas kairouanensis. The sequence continues at coordinate 69,243 of NZ_QUZU01000010.1, forward strand.
GGGTTAGCATCGCCCCCCAAATCTGACTCGCCACGGGGGTATTCATGATCAAAAGGTGTTGTTTGGCACTGCTGCTGGGCGCTGTCCCATGGCTGCATGGCGCATCGGCCCATGCGGGTGCACTCGACGATGCGGTCCAGCGCGGCGTGCTCAAAGTCGGCACCACACCGACCTACGTGCCCTTTGAGATGACTGACAAGCAAGGCCGCATCGTCGGCTTTGAAGTCGACCTGCTGCACGCCATGAGCCGCGCGCTGGGGGTGGAGCTGGAATTGGTGGCGGTGCCCTACACCGAGCTGTTGCCTGGGTTGAGGGCGAACAAGTTCGACCTCATCGGCAGCGGCATGACGGTTACACAGGAACGCAACCTCAAGCTGAATTTCAGCGACTCCTTTATCGTGGTTGGCCAGACCGCGTTGCTGCATCCGAGCCTGGCCGGTAAGGTCGCCAGCATCGAGGACCTGGATAACGCCGGCTACCGGGTTGCCACCATCGAAGGCACCACCGGCCAGGCAGCGGCGCAGCGGTTTCTGGGGGCCGCCCGGCTGAGCAGCTTCGCCACGCCGGAAGAGGGCGTGCGCCAGGTGGCGAGCGGCAAGGTCGACGCGTTTATCCATGACGCGCCCTACAACCTGATCGCCGCAAGCCGGCCGGAAAACAGCCAATTGCTGGCACTTGAGCAGCCCTTCACCTACGAACCCCTGGCGTTCGGCCTTAAAAAAGGCGATTACGACAGCCTCAACTGGATCAACCACTTCCTCAACCAGGTGGCCCAGGACGGTACCTACGATCGGCTCTATGACAAGTGGTTCAAGGACACCGCCTGGTTGGCGGAGGTGGACTGAAATTCATAACTTCTTACACATCAGTCAATTGGCGGCTCGGGCTGCCCAGGTGTCTACGGCTGCGCTTTGCTGCACAGTTGTAGGGCTTTTCCGACATACGCTGATAACAAATACCCGTGAAACCTTTGTGACCGGCAACGAGTGGGTTAGGATCGCACCCCGAAATGGTGCAGCCCTAATGCGCGCCGACCTCATAAGAATCGTTCAGGGGACTTGATGATGAAAAAGTATCTTTCGATGCTGCTGCTAGGCGTCACTGCACTGGTCGCTGCCAATGCGGCCCAGGCCGGTGCCATCGACGATGCGGTCAAGCGCGGCACGCTCAAAGTCGGCATGGATCCGACCTACATGCCGTTTGAAATGACCGACAAGCGCGGCGAAATCATCGGTTTCGAAGTCGACATCCTCAAGGCCATGGCCAAGTCCATGGGCGTCAAGCTGGAGCTGGTGTCCACCGGCTACGACGGCATCATCCCGGCCTTCCTCACCGGCAAGTTCGACATGATCGGCAGCGGCATGACCCTGACCCAGGAACGCAACCTGCGCCTGAACTTCAGTGAACCCTTCATCGTGGTTGGCCAGACCCTGCTGATCCGCAAGGACCTGGAAGGCACCATCAAGTCCTACAAAGACCTGAACGACGAGAAGTACCGTCTGACCTCCAAGCTGGGCACCACCGGCGAGATGGTCGCCAAGAAACTCATCTCCAAAGCCAAGTACCACGGCTACGACAACGAACAGGAAGGCGTGCTGGACGTGGTCAACGGCAAGGCCGATGCCTTTGTGTACGACGCCCCTTATAACGTGGTCGCCGAGAAGAAAGTCGGCAACGGCAAGCTGGTGTTCCTCGAAGAACCCTTCACCTTCGAACCCCTGGCGTTCGGTTTGAAGAAGGGCGACTACGACAGCATCAACTTCATCAACAACTTCCTGCACCAGATCCGCAACGACGGCACCTACGATCGTATCCATGACAAGTGGTTCAAGAGCTCCGAGTGGCTCAAGGACATGGAATAAGGCTGATCAAAACCTGTAGGAGCGAGCTTGCTCGCGAAGATCGTCAACGATAACGCGGGACATCTGACACTGCGTGGCGTTCTCAGGTTTTTCGCGAGCAAGCTCGCTCCTACAAGGGCGACACATTCCGAGAGTTGAAATGAAACAGAAAAAAGCCCAATGGCCCTGGCACCTGCTGACCGTGGTCGTGCTGGTCGGCCTGGCTGGCGCCTTGTACTACGCCACCTCGTTGATGTCCTACGAGTGGCGCTGGAACCGTGTGCCGCAGTACTTCGCCTATCAGGCCGAAGTGTCCCAGCGGGCCGAGGATATCTCCACCGTTGTTGAGCTGGTGCGCAAAGGCGACGTGGCCGAAGTGACCTTGCGCAACGACGCAGGCGCCGAGCAGAAGCTGGTCGTTGCCGACAACAGCCTGCAAGTGGCTCGCGGCGACGATGTGGCCGAGGGCGATGTAGTAGGCGTGACCCGGCATTGGGCGCTGGGGCCGTTGATGTGGGGCTTGTGGACCACGCTGTGGTTGTCGGTGGTGTCGGGCATCCTGGGGTTGGTGATCGGTCTGGCAACGGGTCTGTGCCGTCTGTCCAGCAACCCGACGCTGCGGGACCTGTCGACGATCTACGTCGAACTGGTGCGCGGGACGCCGCTGCTGGTGCAAATCTTCATTTTCTATTTCTTCATCGGTACGGTGCTCAACCTGTCCCGGGAATTCGCCGGGATCGCCGCGCTGTCGCTGTTCACGGGTGCCTATGTAGCGGAAATCGTACGTGCCGGTGTGCAGTCCATCACCCGTGGCCAGAACGAGGCAGCCCGCTCCCTGGGCCTGAGTGCCAGCCAGTCGATGCGCCATGTGGTGTTGCCGCAAGCGTTCAAGCGTGTGCTGCCGCCCCTGGCCGGGCAATTTATCAGCCTGGTCAAAGACACCTCGCTGGTGTCGGTGATCGCGATTACCGAACTGCTCAAAAGCGGTCGCGAAGTGATCACCACCTCGTTCTCGCCCTTTGAGATCCTGTTCTGTGTGGCAGGCCTGTATCTATTGATCAACCTGCCGCTGTCGAAAATGGCCAGCCGGCTTGAGCGGAGGCTCGCACAAAGTGATTGAAGTCCGCGATCTGGTAAAAGTCTTCGACACCCGTGGCCACGTGGTGCGCGCGGTCGACCATGTGACCACTCAGGTGGCCAAGGGCGAAGTGCTGGTGGTGATCGGCCCGTCGGGCTCTGGCAAATCGACCTTCCTGCGCTGTCTTAATGGCCTGGAAGAGTTCGATTCGGGCTCGGTGAGCATCGACGGCCTGCAACTGGCCGACCCGAAAACCGATGTGAACGCCTATCGCCGTGAAGTCGGCATGGTGTTCCAGCACTTCAACCTGTTCCCCCACATGACCGTGCTGGAAAACCTGTGCCTGGCGCAAAAAGTCGTGCGCAAGCGCGCCAAGAAAGAACGCGAGGCCAAGGCCCTGGCACTGCTGGAAAAGGTTGGCATTGCACAGAAGGCCAATGAGTTTCCGTCACGGCTCTCCGGCGGCCAGCAGCAACGGGTGGCGATTGCCCGTGCCCTGGCGATGGAGCCCAAGGTGATGCTGTTCGATGAGCCCACCTCGGCGCTGGACCCGGAAATGGTCGGCGAAGTCCTGGACGTGATGAAGACCCTGGCCCTGGAAGGCATGACCATGGTGTGCGTCACCCACGAAATGGGTTTTGCCCGTGAAGTGGCCGACCGGGTGCTGTTCTTCGATCACGGCAAACTGCTTGAAGACGCGGCCCCGGCCGAGTTCTTCGATGCGCCCAAAGACCCACGGGCCCAGGCCTTCTTGCGCCAGGTTCTGTAACCCTCCCTCGCAGCCGGTACAGCGTTTGAGCTGACCGGCACCAGGCACGCCCACGCCTCAGAGCCGGAACTTACCCACCAGCGCCTGCAGGTCGGCGCTCAACCGGGTCAGTTGCGCACTCGCCGCCGCCGTCTCCTCACTGGCGGCGGCGGTCTGCTCGGACACATCGCGCACCTTCAACACACTGCGATTGATCTCTTCGGCCACCGCGCTTTGCTCTTCGGCGGCAGCGGCGATCTGCGGGTTCATTTCCTGGATGATCGATACGGTGCGGGCGATCTCGGCCAGTGCGTCGCCTGCATCGCGGCTCAGGCTTACGCTGTTGTCGGTGAGGTTGCGACTGCTGTCCAGGCTGCCCGCCACCTGGCGCGTGCCGTTGTGCAGGCGCTGGATCAGCCCCTCGATCTCCTCGGCGGACTCCTGGGTTCGTTGCGCCAGGCTGCGTACCTCGTCGGCCACCACGGCGAACCCCTCGCCGGCGCTACCGGCACGCGCGGCTTCGATGGCGGCGTTCAACGCCAGCAGATTGGTTTGCTGGGACACTGACTTGATCACGTCCAATACACTGCCGATCTGCTCGGTCTCCAACTGCAACGCCGCCATGGCCCGGCTGGACAGCGCCATTTCATTGGCCAACTGGCCGATCTGCTCTACCGCACGCGTCACCACCTTTTCCCCTGCGTCCGCTTGTCGATCCGCTTCAGTGGCGGCGGTCGAGGCCTGTTCGGCGTGCTGCGCCACTTCCTGGGCGGTGGCGAGCATTTCATTCATCGCCGTGGCCACTTGATCGGTTTCTTCCTTTTGCCTGTTGATGCCACTGCGGGTTTGTTCGGTGACGGTGGATAACTGTGTGGCCGCACTGGCGATCTGTCGGGCACTGTCGCCAATGCCGCTGATGAGTGTGCGCAGGTTGCCGGTCATTTGCCCGATGCTCTGTTGCAGCCGGCCCAACTCGTCGCGGCGTTCAACCTGGAGGTCGTGGCTCAGGTCGCCTTTGGCGATGCGATTGGCGGCTGCCAGCGCTTCGCGCAGGGGCACGGCGATTTGCCGGGCGATCCACCAGGCCGCCAGTATGCCCAGCAGCAGTGCGCAGACAGTAACGCTGACGAGCAGCGTACGTGTGTGGCTTGATTCATCCGCGCGCTTCTGCGCTTGGCCCTGGCTTAGCAGATCGCTGTGGTCCAGCAGCTCGTCCAACTGTCGTTCAAAAAGGTTTTGCACGGTTTCGGTATTGAGTTGGGCGTCCTTGAGTTTCACCAGCTGTTCGCGGAACTTCGACAAGTCGGTGTTGAGCAAGGTCGCATCCACCGGTAACTGTGCGACCAGTGCCTGTGTGCTTTGCAGACCTGCCAACGTCTTGTCGACTGCATCGGCATAGTCTTGCAGTGACTGAGCCGCCCATGCGGGGTTCTGGGCGCCCTCATCGGCACGCTCCATGGCATGGCGCAGGTCTTCGATGGCATCCAGGGCTTTATGATCGTCTTGGTCAGGCAATTCGCTGGCAAGTTGCGACAGGGTATCGCTGGCCTGCAGGAACAGTTTCTTGATTGGCCTGCGGATGTTTTCCCGTTGCTCGATCAGGGGGGGCAGCTGCGCGAGTGCGGACCTGAAGCCTGCGACCAAACGGATTGAATCCTGCACGCGCTGCAAGTCGACCGGGTCTCTGAGGTGGCTCGCAAGGTAGGCCAGTTGGCCGTCTATCGTCTCGACGTGCTTGCCGATCTTGCCCAGGCTGGCGGTGTCCGCCAGCGTGCGATACACGATACGGTCGGCCCGCATGGCCTCGGCCCCTACTGCGAGGGATCCAAGGATTGTCAGGTTGCTTGATCTAAAAAGCGCTGCATTCAAAGCTTGCCAGCCAGTCACTGCGATGGCGAGGCTGAGTATCAGTACCTGGCCGAATCCCAGGGCAAGCTTGAAGCGTACGCTGACGTTGTCCAGCAGGCGGGTCAGCCGAGCAAACATGATTAACCTCCAAATCTGAATTAGCGTTTCGCAACGAAGGAAACGTTAATTCGATTTGGCGCCATGCCGGGCTGATAACTACGTAGGAAATTTCACATCTTGCTGGTTAGATGCGGAAGCGTCCTACCAGTGTTTGTAGGTAAACTCCCAGGCGCGCCAGTTCGGCGCTGGACGCGGCGGTCTCCTCACTGGCCGAGGAGGTCTGTTCCGACACATCACGTACGTTCAGCACGCTGCGGTTGATCTCTTCGGCCACGGCGCTTTGCTGCTCGGCGGCGGTGGCGATCTGCGAGTTCATGGCCTGGATCGTCGAGACCGTACGGGTGATATTGCCCAGCGCGGCTCCGGCGCGACGGGTCAGCTCCACGCTGCTGTCAGTGAGGCCGCGACTGTTGTCCATGATGGTCGCCACCTGCTGGGTACCGCTTTGCAGGCCGACGATCAGTTCTTCGATCTCTTCGGTGGACTTCTGGGTGCGCTGGGCCAGGCTGCGTACCTCGTCCGCCACTACCGCGAAGCCGCGCCCGGCCTCACCGGCGCGTGCCGCTTCGATGGCGGCGTTCAGGGCCAGCAGGTTGGTTTGTTGAGCCACGGACTTGATCACATCCAGCACGCTGCCAATCTTGTCGCTCTCGCGCTTGAGGTCGCCCATGGCCACCGTGGAGTTGCCCACTTCCGTGGCCAGGCGTTCAATCTGGGCGATGGCCTCACCCACCACCTTGTCGCCTTCACGGGCTTGCTGGTCGGCGGCGACTGCTGCTTCAGAGGCTTCCTCGGCGTTGCGCGCCACTTCCTGCACCGTCGCGGCCATCTCGTTCATGGCGGTGGCCACCTGGTCGGTCTCGACCTTCTGGCTGTTCACGCCGGCACTGGTTTGCTCGGTGACGGCCGACAACTGCTCGGCGGCGCTGGCGATCTGGGTGACGCCGTCGCTGATGCCCCCGATCAGTTCGCGCAGGCCCACGCTCATGCTTTGCATGGCTCGCTGCAATTGGCCCAGTTCGTCCTGGCGCGTGGAGTTGAGGTTGTGGCTCAGGTCGCCCGAGGCGACGCGTTCGGCTACTTGCAGCGTCTGGTTCAGCGGAATGATGATCTGGCGCGTGATGGCCCACGCGGCCACCAGGCCGAAAACCAGCGCCAGCACGGTGGCCAGTAGCAAAAGTTGCTTGGCCTGGGCGGCATCGGTGTCGCGAACCACGGTCTGGGAGAGGGTCAGTTTTTTACTGCGATCGAGCAAAATATCGCCCTGCGCGGCCATGATCTTCAAGGCGGCGGCACTGGCCACCTGGGAGTCACGGTATTGGCTGACGGCCGCACGATAGGCCTGTAGCGAAACGCTGGCCTGCTGCAGGTTGGCGGCGTATTGCTCCGGCAGTTGGCCGCCCAGCTCGGCAGTCTTTTTCAGGGCGTTGTCGATGGCGTCCAAGGCTGGTTGCTCAGCCTCGGCCCTGCCGCTGTAGGTGTAGCCGCGCACCTGGAAGCGCGCTTGCTGGATCAGCTTGCTCAGATCGACCACGTTGTTGAACGCAGTGACGCTGTCCCCTTGCAGCAGCGATTTTTCGACTTCACCCACCTTCAACACCGCGTTGTCGGCGGTATCGCCCAGCTTGCTGCGCGCGTTTTCACGGTTGGCGCCGGCCTGGACCATGGCCTCGAATGCCCGTCGGTATTGGTCGATGGCGACCAGTTGGTCATCCACCAGGCGGTTACCGTCGGGTTGCTCGATCATGGCATCGGCGGTTTTCAGGCCGTTTTCAAGTTGCGCCAGCAGCGCATTGACCGCCGTCGGGCCCTGTTCGCCTCGGCGCATTTCGTAGTCCAGGCGTGCGATGCGCAGGTCTTTGGTCAGTTCGTTGACGCTGGAGATGAACCCCAGTTTGTCACCTCGGCTGATGACGCCGCTCAGGCCGCTCCAGCCGGTGAAGGTGATCATGAGTGTGAGCAGCAATACCAAGCCAAAACCCACGCCCAGCTTGGATTTGACGCTGACATTCCCCAGCTTTTCGGCTAACCAACGATACATGCTGCAAACTCCCCTGGAACAAGGCTTGGACTTATTCAGAGCTTATCGGCAGCGTAGGTTGGTTCTGTAGGAATCAGGGCGAAAAGTGGGGGTGATGTGCCCTGTCTCCCGACCTGGCACAGCTCCCACACAAGCGAGTTCCCACATGGGGTTTGGATTGGTGTTAGAAGAGGCGGGCGAGCAGGGCGGTGACGGCGGTCTCGACTCGCAAGATACGTGCGCCCAGTTGCACCGGCTGCATGCCGGCCTTGGCCAGCAGGTCCACTTCGTAGGGAATCCAGCCTCCCTCTGGGCCAATCGCCAAGGTCACCGGTTCATCCAGCCCACGGGGGCAGGCCGGGTAATCGCCGGGATGGCCGATCAAACCGAGGGTCCCTTCGACCATGGCCGGTAGGCGGTCTTCTACGAAAGGCTTGAAGCGTTTTTCGATCACGATCTCGGGCAGTACCGTGTCCCGCGCCTGTTCCAGGCCCAGGATCAGTTGCTCGCGAATGGCGTCAGGCTCCAGGAACGGGGTTTGCCAGAAGCTTTTCTCGACCCGGTAGCTGTTGACCAGTACCACTTTGGGCACGCCCATGGCGGCCACAGTTTGCAGCACCCGGCGCAACATTTTCGGGCGGGGCAGGGCCAGCAGCAGGGTCAGGGGCAATTTGGCCGGTGGAGGCTGGTCGAAGCTCACTTGCAGTTCGGCCTCACCGCTCTCCAGGCGCAGCAGGTGGGCATTACCCATCAGCCCGCCGAGGCGCCCGACCCGCAGGCTGTCACCTACGGCGGCGCGGTGGACTTCCTGCATGTGCACCAGGCGCCGGTCGCGCAGCACCACACGGTCGGCCGCGATGAAATCGGCCTCCTCCAGCAGCAGCAGGTTCACGGCTGGGTCGCTGGCGGCTGGTCGTCGTCGGCGGGTTGGTCATCCGGGTGTTCGCCGCGCTTGCTGATCAGGCCGCTGAACAGGATGCCAATCTCGAACAGCATCCACATCGGCACGGCCAGCAGGGTCTGGGAGAAGATGTCCGGCGGTGTGAGGATCATGCCCACCACAAAGCAGCCGATGATCACGTACGGGCGGATCTTCTTCAGGTACGCCACGTTGACCACGCCGATCCACACCAGCAGCACCACGGCCACCGGGATTTCGAAGGCCACGCCAAAGGCGAAGAACAGCGTCATCACGAAGTCGAGGTAGCTGGTGATGTCGGTCATCATCTCCACGCCGGCCGGGGTGGCGGCGGCGAAGAACTTGAAGATCAGCGGGAACACCAGGAAGTAGGCGAACGCCATGCCGGTGTAGAACAGCAAGATGCTCGACACCAGCAACGGCACCGCGATGCGCTTTTCATGCTTGTACAGGCCCGGTGCAATAAAGCCCCAGATCTGGTGCAGGATCACCGGAATCGCCAGGAACAGCGACACCATCATGGTCAGCTTCAGCGGCGTGAGGAACGGTGACGACACATCGGTGGCGATCATCGTCGCGCCGGCCGGCAGGTACTGGCGCAGGGGCGTGGAGACGAAGGTATAGATCTGCTGGGTAAAGGCGAACAGCCCGGCAAAGATGATGAAGATGGCCGCTACGCAACGCAGCAGGCGGGTACGCAACTCGGTGAGGTGCGAGACCAGCGGCATATGCTGGTCGTTTTCCGGTTTATCAGCGCTCATGGGGCTCGCGGCGGCAAAGTAGGGTCATGGGGAGCAGGCGGCGCGACGGGCGCCGGTGCTGGCTCGGTAGGCGCGGCGGGCGTGGCTTCGACGACGGGCGCCGGTGCGATGCTGTGCTCGGCCACGGGCGCCGCCGGTTTTTCCGGTTCTTGCACCGGCGACAGAATCTTCCGGGCTTCCTGCTCCAACGACAGAATGTGTTCGTTGTGCAGTTGCCGGCGAATCTCGTCGGCGCCGATTTCCCGTTCAACTTCCTGTTTGATGGCGTTGAAACTGCGTTTCAGGCGCCCGATCCACAGGCCGGCCGTGCGCGCGGCACCGGGCAGGCGTTCCGGCCCCAGTACCAACAGGGCCACGAGGCCGACGAGCAGCAGTTCAGAGAAGCTGATACCAAACATTAGTCAGTGCTCACGAGTCTTTGCGGGTCGGCTCTTCGACTTTTTCAGCCTGCACGTCGAAGGTGCGACGCTCAGTGATCGGCTGGGCGGCCTGCGGGTGCACCGGTTGAGCCGGTGGTACTGGGCTGGCGGCAGGGTCGGCCGGTTTTTCATCATCGTTCATGGCTTTGCGAAAGCCCTTGATGGACTCGCCCACGTCAGTGCCCAGGTTCTTGAGTTTCTTGGTGCCGAACACCAGTACCACCACTACCAGAATGACGATCCAGTGTTTCCAGTCAAAAATGCCCATGCTGCAATTCCTCTGTGAAAGTTAGTCAGGTAGTCGGGCGCGAGGCCTTTTCGGCGTGCCCGGACAGGCCAAAGCGACGGTCCAGTTCATCCAGCACTGCCTGTGGATGCTGCCCCAGTTGGGCGAGCATGACCAGGCTGTGGAACCAAAGGTCTGCAGTTTCGTAGATCACGTCGCTGCAATCGCCGCTGATTTGCGCGTCCTTGGCGGCGATGATCGTCTCGACGGATTCTTCGCCGAGCTTTTCCAGAATCTTGTTCAAGCCCTTGTGGTAGAGGCTTGCGACGTAGGAGCTGTCGGCATCCGCGCCCTTGCGCTCTTCCAGCACCTGGGCCACGCGGTTGAGGGTATCGCTCATGTTCAGTGTCCTGCCGAGTAGATGGCGTGCGGGTCTTTGAGCACCGGCTCCACAATCTTCCATTCGCCGTTTTCGAATACGCGATAGAAGCAGCTGTGACGGCCAGTGTGGCAGGCGATGCCGCCGATCTGCTCGACCTTGAGGATCACGACATCGCCGTCGCAGTCCAGGCGCAGTTCGTGCAGGGTCTGTACGTGCCCGGACTCTTCGCCCTTGCGCCACAGTTTGCCACGCGAACGTGACCAGTAAATGGCGCGCTGCTCAGCGGCAGTCAGGCTCAGGGCCTCGCGGTTCATCCAGGCCATCATCAGCACGCGCCCGGTCTTGTAGTCCTGGGCAATGGCTGGCACCAGGCCGTCACTGTCCCACTTGATTTCGTCCAGCCAGTCTTTCATGTTCGGCTCCGGCAAATTGCGACAGTGTATAACCGGATTGGCTATCGACGCACGATCAGATAAACACCCACGGCGACCATGATGCCCGCCGGCCAATGGCCCAGTTGATTCAACGGCCCGCCAATCGCCAGCATCACGCCACCCACCAGGTGCGCGGCACCCAGCAGGCGCAGGAACCAGTCGTCCTTGCGCCTGTGCCACGGCGGTGGCGGATCCTTGGCATGGGGTTGGGACATACGCTCCAGCAAGTCGCGGGTCATATTGGCCAGGTGCGGCAATTGTTCGAACTGGCTGTGCAGGTTGCCGATCAGGGTTTTCGGGCTGACCCGCTCGCGCATCCAGCGTTCCAGGAACGGCTGGGCGGTGTTCCACAGGTCCAGGTCCGGGTACAGCTGACGGCCCAGGCCTTCGATGTTCAGCAGGGTTTTTTGCAGCAGCACCAACTGCGGCTGTACTTCCATGTTGAAGCGGCGCGCGGTCTGGAACAGGCGCATCAGTACCTGGCCGAAGGAAATGTCTTTCAGTGGTTTTTCAAAGATCGGCTCGCACACCGTACGAATCGCCGCTTCGAATTCATTGAGCTTGGTCTCGGCCGGTACCCAGCCCGAATCGATGTGCAACTGCGCCACGCGGCGATAATCGCGCTTGAAGAAGGCGAACAGGTTGCGTGCCAGGTAGTCCTGGTCTTCCGGGGTCAGGCTGCCGACGATGCCGCAGTCAATGGCAATGTACTGCGGGCTCCAAGGGGTCACGGTGCTGACAAAAATGTTGCCCGGGTGCATGTCGGCGTGGAAGAAGCTGTCGCGGAACACCTGGGTGAAGAAGATCTCTACGCCGCGCTCGGCCAGCATCTTCATGTCGGTACGCTGGTCGGCCAGGGTGGCGAGGTCGGTGACCTGCACGCCGTAGATGCGCTCCATCACCAGCACCTTGGGGCGGCACCAGTCCCAGTAAACCTGGGGTACATACAGCAACGGTGACCCTTCGAAGTTGCGCTTGAGCTGGCTGGCGTTGGCGGCTTCGCGCAGCAGGTCGAGTTCGTCGTAGATGGTTTTTTCGTAGTCGGCGACCACGTCCACCGGGTGCAGTAAACGCGCATCGGCGCTGAAGCGCTCGGCGGCGCGGGCGAGGATGAACAGCCACGCCAGGTCCTGGCCGATGATTGGCTTGAGGCCAGGGCGAATCACTTTCACCACCACTTCTTCGCCGGTCTTCAGCTGTGCCGCGTGTACCTGCGCTACCGAGGCCGAGGCCAGCGGGTCCACGTCGAAACGGCTGAACACCTCGCTGATCTTCCGGCCCAGTTGCTCCTCGATCAGTTTCATCGATTGTTGGGAGTCGAACGGCGGCACGCGATCCTGCAGCAGCATCAACTCGTCGGCAATGTCCTCAGGCAGCAAGTCGCGGCGCGTGGAGAGGATTTGCCCGAACTTGATGAAGATCGGCCCCAGGTCCTGCAGTGCCAGGCGCAAGCGCGCGCCACGGCTCAGCTCCAGCTTCTTGCGCGGGAACCAGCGCCACGGCAGCACATAGCGCACCGCCAGCAGGAACCAGGGCAACGGCAGGGCGAACAGCAGGTCATCGAGTTGGTAGCGGATTACGACGCGCTGGATACGAAACAAACGGCGGACGGCAAGCAGCTTCATGCGTTATCGCTTGGATCAAGGGAACGGCTCAGGCGCTCGAAGCGTGCCTCAAGGCGTTCCAGGTCGATTTTGGCCTTGTCGAGTTCACGAAAGCGCGCTTGCGCTTCCCGTTGCCCGACCAGGGTGCGCGATTCTTCGCTCAGGTATTCGGCAAGGTTCTGGTTGAGGCTGGCGAACCCTTGCTGGTACCAGCGTTTGCGGCTGTGCAGGTGCCCGCTGATCAACTGGGTGGCCACCGGGCCGATCCAGCGTGACAGCTCGTATTCCCAGTCCAGCTCCAGGTCTTGCAGCACGGCGGCCAGGTCCATCAGCACCGAGCTGTCGCCTTCCAGCTCCACTTCGGCGCTGTGCAAGATTGCAGTCTTGTTGCGGCTCAGTGCCAGGTGCAGCAGGCTCGATGCCGGCGCACGCAAGGTGCAGTCGGCCTCGGCGGCCCATTCGCTGGCCAGTAGCAGGCCTTCATCGCTGGGCAGGATAAACAGCTGCAAGGCGGGGCTGCGGCAGTCCACGGCAATGATTTTGCCGTTGAGGTGCGCAAGCCGCGCCAAGGCCGTGCTGTCCAGGCGCAGTACACGGTTGAGGCCGTGCTCAACGCTGGCGAGAAGACCGGCGAGCAGCATCAGGGCTTGATGCCGCGGTGCAGGGCGACGATGCCGGAGGTCATGTTGTGGTAGGTCACGCGGTCAAAACCGGCGTCTACCATCATGGACTTGAGGGTTTCCTGATCGGGGTGCATGCGGATCGATTCGGCCAGGTAGCGATAGCTCTCGGCGTCATTGGTGATCAGCTTGCCCATCAACGGCATGAAGGCAAAGGAGTAGGTGTCGTAGACCTTGGACATCAGTGCGTTGGTCGGCTTGGAGAACTCCAGCACCAACAGGCGGCCACCCGGCTTGAGTACGCGCAGCATGGAGCGGATCGCGTCTTCCTTGTGGGTGACGTTGCGCAGGCCGAAGGCAATGGTGACGCAGTCGAAATGGTTGTCGGGGAACGGCAGCTTTTCAGCGTCGGCCTGGACGAATTCGATATTGCCGGCCACGCCTTTATCCAACAGGCGGTCGCGACCGACCTTGAGCATGGAGCCGTTGATATCCGCCAGCACCACCTGGCCGGTAGGGCCGACGAGCTTGGAGAACTTGGCCGCCAGGTCGCCGGTGCCGCCGGCGATGTCTAGCACGCGGTTGCCGGTGCGTACGCCTGACAGTTCGATGGTGAACCGCTTCCACAGGCGGTGCATGCCGCCGGAGAGCACGTCGTTCATCAGGTCGTACTTGGCGGCTACGGAGTGGAACACCTCAGCGACTTTTTCCGCCTTTTGGCTTTCCGGGACGTTCTTGAAGCCGAAGTGAGTGGTGGGTTCGGCATCGCTGCCTTTGCGCTGATCAGTCATATCGCTGTCACCAAAAGAGAATGCGGGACATGATAATCCCCAAGGCCTGCTTTGTCTTGGCAAGGCTGCAGGTAAGATGGACGGCCACCGAGACCTTTTGCCGCATCGAAGGTATCCAAACCGCTATAAAGAGGAGTCATTGCAATGGCCCGTATAACCGTTGAGCGTGCGCATTCGCTGGGTAAGGAAGGTGCACGGGAAAAGGCCGACAAGTTGGCCGATAAACTCAAAAGCCAATATGGCCTGGAGTCGTCGTGGTCTGGCGATACCTTGAACCTCAAGCGTTCAGGAGTTAAAGGCACGGTACTAGTGGCCGATGATTCGCTGCGCATCGATGTGGAACTGGGGCTGTTGATGTCGGCCATGAGTGGCACTATCAAGTCCGAAATCGAGAAGGCCCTGGATAAAGCGCTGGCTTGATCGTTGTGTTCTAGGGTGCCGATTCTAATTTTTCCTCCTACTTTGTGCCCAAGCCCTCAACTCCTGTGGGCCGTTCCTCCCCCCTTTCCTGTGTGAGGTGCACCATGGCTAAAGTTATCCTGAAGAAAAAAATCGACGCCCAGACCACTGCCCTGAGTGACGTTAAATCCTACGCCCGCAAGATCTGGCTCGCGGGCCTGGGGGCTTACGCCAAGGTTGGCAGCGAGGGCAGCGACTACTTCAAAGAACTGGTTAAAGCTGGTCAACATGTTGAAAGTAAAGGTAAAAAAGTTGCAGTTGAACAACTTGATGCCGCCAACAGTCAGATTGACCAAGTAAAGAGTAATGTCTCCTCCGTCAAAGGTCTGGTAGAAGTTCAGCTGGATAAAGTTGAAAAAGCTTTTGATACTCGCGTTGCAAGTGCCTTGAATCGAATCGGCATTGCGTCTAAACATGACGTGGAGACACTCTCTGCTAAGCTCGAAGAGCTGACGGCATTGCTCGAACGTGTCGCGCGTAAACACTAAGGAGACATCGGGATGGCTGTTAAAAAGACTACTCAGAAAGAAGGCAGCTCGTGGGTCGGGGAAGTTGAAAAATATTCCCGTAAAATCTGGCTTGCTGGTTTAGGCGTGTACTCGAAGGTTAGCAGTGACGGCGGCAAGTACTTCGAGACCTTGGTCAAGGACGGTGAGAAGGCCGAGAAGTTGACCAAGAGCACAGTCGGTAAAAAAGTCGAAGCGGCCAAGGCAACTGCCGGCTCCGCCAAGTCGAGCGTTTCTGACGCTTGGGGCAAGTTGGAAGAGACGTTCGACAAGCGCCTCAACAGTGCTATTTCGCGACTGGGCGTGCCTAGCAAAGCCGAACTGAAGACATTGCACAGCAAGGTCGACACCCTGACCAAGCAAATCGAAAAACTCACCGGCGCCAAAGTGACTGCTGTGAAAACCGCCGTTGCCAAACCGGCTGCCAAGCCTGCCGCTAAAACCGCAGCCGCCAAACCAGCGGCCAAAACCGCCGCCAAGCCACTGGTAAAAGCCGCCGCCAAACCGGCTGCAAAAGCAGCGGCCAAGGCCCCGGCTAAGGCTGCCGCCAAGCCTGCTGCCAAAACCGCAGCGGCCAAACCGGCCACCAAGCCTGCCGCAAAACCTGTGGCCGCTAAAAAAGCTGCCGCCAAGCCGGCGGCTAAACCTGCTGCCAAGCCAGCAGCCAAGGCCGCCGCTAAACCTGCTGCCAAGCCGGCAGCCAAAACTGCAGCGGCCAAACCCGCTGCCAAGCCTGTCGCCGCGAAACCGGCTGCCAAACCCGCCGCCGCGAAGAAGCCTGCGGTAGCGAAGAAGCCTGCGGTAGCCAAGCCAGCCACCGAGCCAACGCCAAGCGCTTCCACCGCCAACTCGGTGTCCGCGCCGACGCCAGCGGCTGTGACCCCGACTGTTACGCCGGTAACCCCGACGCCATCCAGTCAGTCCTGATTTTTTCGGGATACAAAAATGCCCGGCCTGTAGAGGTTGGGCATTTTTTTGCCTATGCGCTGCAGGACCATATCAGTTGTATGTGATGGAAACAGTAACAGCGCTGGCCAGCGTACCCTGGGTAACTGCGCCTTCGGATTTATGGTAGGCAGCTTGCAACGGTAGAACAGCTCTGTTGCCGCTTGTGGCAACCGTGCGACTGCGTTCTTCGGTAGTACCATTGGCGGGGATGGTTGCGCCAGATCTTAGCCAAAGCGCCGTACCGTCTGAAGTGCCCGTATTGGTGAACAGCAAGCCGTTGCCAGGCGAGGGCGTTCCGGCGAACAGGAAAATCACGTTTCGGATGTCCGACTCGCAATCGGCCGATATGTTGAAATCCAGCTCGCCCGCATAGACGGTTTTGTCGAAGTCTGAAACTTTAACCGTTGGTAATGTGATGGTGCGGTTCTCGTCTCCGGCGGCCAGATTGCAGGTGCCTGCATTGACCTGGCCGACAAAACGCAAAGTGCCTGTCGTAGCAGCCTGGACTGCTGTGCTGGCAAGGCCCGCAGTCATCGCGAGCAACAGTGGCAGGTGTTGTAGTTTCATCAGGTTTTCCTCGCGGTTTCAGTTGTAGGTGATGTTGACCGTGGCGGTACTGGCCAATGTGCCTTGGCTGACCGTGCCGTTCTTGTGATAGGCCGCGCCGAGTGGCAATACCGCGCGGTTGCCGGAAACAGCGACTGTCCGTGTGCCGTTGTTACTGAGGGTTTGTGAGGTACCGCCGATGCGTGAGTAGAGCCAAAGACCCAACCCTCTCGCCGAGCCGGTATTGGCAAAAAGTGAGGTGTTGCCTGTAGCGGGAGTGCCGGTAAACCGGAACGTCACATTGGTGGCGTCGCTGCAGTTCGCTGTGAGCTCGAAATTGCGCGCACCTGCGCTGACGGCATTGTTGAAAGCGCTGACTTTCACCGTGGATAGCGTAATGGTGCGGTTGACGTCGCCGGTAGCTAAGTCACAGGTGGCTACCGGGTTGACGAAGCGTATCGAATTATTGAGCCGTTTCTGAATACGACCCCTGCTTCCATCCAAGGAAGAGTCCTGCAAGTTTCCAGCAGACAATGTCCCAGTGGTTACCTGCCCCATCTTAAAAAATTCCGCCCGCATTGTGGTGATGTGGTGTGTGTAGGTGCTGTTTGAAGGCCATGTCTTGCTTCCATTTCGCAGTGACACGCTATAGGGCGACTCGTAGTTGTCGGCTTGTATGATCCTCATCCCGATGCCAGGCACATTGGTGTGATAAATCTCCCCTCCTGGCGCCGATGAGCTTGATGAAAACCGCCCGGTCCACGTTTGGAACATGCCGGTGCCGCAGCGAAATACCAGGCGTGGAAAAGGGCCGTCAAATGTCCTGCTGGTGATCATCCCTCCAACAGGGAGGGATTTTGGAACAGTGATGGTGCTTGGGAAGGTGACGCCATATTGAACATTCGGATAAGAAGAGCACAGGGCCTGAGCGGTGATTGGCAGTCCAAGACCTAGCAGTGTCGAACTGAACTTTATTGTCGGTTTCATTGTTCATATCCATTGTGTGACATGTATGGCCCTCACTCGCAGGAGGCTGCGGCGCCCTGCCATCAGCCCTGTGTTGTCAGTTGTAGGTAATGTTGACTGTGGCGGTACTGACCAACGTGCCTTGGCTGACCGTGCCGTTCTTGTGATACGCGGCGCTGAGCGGCAGCACGGCTCGGTTGCCGGAAACCACCAGGGTGCGAGTGCCGCCATTGCTGATCGTGGCGGGCACACCGTTGATACGTGAGTACATCCACAGCGCCACGCCGCCCGCCGAGCCAGTGTTGGCGAAGAGCAAGGCGTTGCCGGGGGCTGGCGTGCCGGAGATGCGGAAGGTTACGTTGGATGCTTTGGCACAGTTCGCCGTCAAGTCGAAGTCGCGCACACCTGAGTAAACATCGCTGTTGAATGCGCTGACCTGTACATCGGGTAGCGTAATCGTTCGGTTGACGTCGCCCGCGGCCAGGTCGCAAGTGGTAGCCGGGTTGACGAAATTGACCGAGTTGTTCAGCAGTATGCGTTGAACGTTATTTCCCGAATACTTGTTGTCCCAGAGGTTGCCTGCAGGGATCGTCCCACTTTGGACGGGCCCGATTTTGTAGAACTCCGCCTGCATGTCGACCACGTTATGGATATGAGCCCCTGGGGCGAGTGGCGTATTAGAGCTCTGCAGCGAGAAAACATGCTTGGCTCCACCCTGGAAATGGCCAGAAACCCGCATGCCGATCCCCGGTACATTGGTGATGTAAACGCCGTTGATGCCCGGTAGGGATATGTGTGAGGTATACCGCCCAATACTCGTGTTCCAGGTGGTGCCGCTGCAGTTCATTATTACGATTGGAAAGTTGCCGCCAAAGGGCCGACTGGTGATCAACGCACCCACTGGCAAACTGTCGGCCACGCTGATGGTGGCTGGAAAGGACACGTTATTGACTGCGTTGGGGTATCGGTCACAGGCCGCTTGCGCCGCGATCGGCAGGCTCAGTACCAGCAGTGTCGATATAAGTTTTATTGAACGTTTCATCTTCAGTCCTGCAAACGTAAGTCACTGTCGCAACGACCTGCATCCAGAAGGCGCAGGCGCTCGGCGGTTTCAGAGGCGGGCTTCTCACCCACGTCATAGCTCAACCGGCATGTGGCGCTGGCTCCGCCGCCCCACTTGACGGTCAACTCTCCCTGCGGTCGCGCCACGCGCACAAACGCCTTGCCGCCCTGGCCGACGATGCCCACGCTGTTGCCGTCTTCATCGAACACATCCGAGCCAAACGGCATAGGGCTGCCATCCTCACGCAGTGCTGTGACCAGGAGGGCCTGGCCGCTGACGGTGTCGAATTGCAGCTTCACCACCGAGCCCGCGCGCGGTGCGACGTTTTGCGAGGCGGTCTTGAGCTCCACGTCAACGGAGAGGTCTTTGGGGTCTAGCTCAACCACGTTCTGGCGATAGGGCGTCAGGTATGGCACTACGGCATAGCCGCTCTTGCCCACCTGGGCGCTGTGATTGCCATTGATCCGTGCACCCTGGGCATCAGGCGCCTGGACGATGCCGATGGTGTCGCCCAGTTCCGGGGCAAAGGTCACACCGCCGGCGTGGGCCACGATACCTCCAGTGATGCCAAGGGAAGTCGCCCGGTAGTCACTGCTCTGCCCGTAGCCTGCGGACAGCACGCCAAGACTGGCCTGGTACTTCATATCGGCGCTCATTGCATTTCCGCTGCCTTGGGTACGGCTGCCCCCCAGCCCGTAGCTGAATTCGCTGCGCTCGCCCAGGGTGCCACCGAGGCTCAGGCGTTCGCCGCTGATTTGGCTGCCGCGAAAGGCCGTGGTGGTCAGGGTTGGAGAGCGTGCATCGGTGCCCAGCGGCAGGCTCACGCTCAGTTCCACTTGCTTGTCGACCCTGTCGCTCAGCAGATCCGTGGTGCGCTGGGCGCTGAGGGTGTAGTTCATGCCTTTCCAACTGCTGGTATAGCCTGCGGTGAAGGTCACGTTGCCGCTCGCACGGTTCCAGTAGTTTTGTGAGGAGCCGGTGAGGTACACCGAACCGTTGCCAAGGCTCTGGTTGAGGCTGATGTCCATCCTGTCGCGGATGCGCGACAGGTTGTCCAGGCTGCGTCCCTCGATGGCCAGGTCCCGAACCCGCGCCGCATCGCCGATGCTCAGGAAGCCTTCGGTGGAGTAGCGATAGGCACCAAGGGCAAAGTGGGTGCCGGTATCGGTGAAGTTCTTGCTGTAGCGCAACTGCACGCTTTGTCCCTGGCGGGAACCGTAGCCCGGCAGGTAGGCGTTGGAGTTGGTCAGGTCAAAAGACAGTGCGCCATACGGGGTATTGAATGCGGTGCCCAGTAACTGCGAGCGATAGTCTTCGCCCACCACCGCTCCGGTGTAGCCGGTCAGCAAGTTGCTCAGACCGTGCTGGTAAGTGGCTTGCATCAGCTTGGGCGGATTGCTCAGGCCAATTTCGTCCAATAGGCCGAAGCTCATCGAGTAACGGCTATGGCCTGCACGCAACAGGTTGGCGTTGGCGGCAAACGGCACGATGAATTCGCGTTGGCGGCCATCGGCTTCGGTTACTGTGACGGTCAGGTCGCCGCCGTAGCCCGTGGGGAACAGGTCGTTGAGTACAAACGGGCCGGGCGCCACGTTGACTTCATCCAGCAATACGCCACGCTGGCGCACGGTGACCCGAGCATTGGTTTCGGCGATGCCACGCACGACAGGGGCAAACCCGGTCTGGGAATCCGGCAGCATCCGGTCATCACTGAACAGGCTGGCTCCGCGTAGGCGCACGCTGTCGAACAGCTCGCCGGGGGTGTAGATCTCGCCCATCACCAGTTGTGAGCGCAGCGGGCTTATTTCGCGTTGTAGATAGGTGCTGCTGCTTTGATAGCCCGAGCCGACTTCTGTCTGGCTGAAGCTGCCGTTGTGGCGCCAGTGCCAGTCACCCAGGTTGAGGCCGGTGTTCAGGCCCAGATAATGGGAGTTGCTGGCGCGGCCGCTGGTGCGGGTTGCGAAGGTGTTGGCGTTATAGCGCACGAAGGCGGCATCAACTCCGCTATCCCAGTACTTCGGGTCGACATAGCCACGCGCCTTGCGTGTGAGGTAGATCTGCGGCACCTGGAGGTCCAAGCGGTTTTCGCCTGAGTCAAATTGGCTGCTGGCACCTGGTAGATAGGTGGCTATATCGGCGCAGCTCTCAAACGGCGATGAAAGCGGCCCGCCTGTGTCGGCGGCTTGCTGTTGCGCCGCGTCCAGGTCAACGCCAACCCGCAGCAACGCCTCGCGCTCAAGGCACATTTGCGCGGAGTCCTTGCCTTGCACGGCAATGAAGGACAGGGTTTCGCGGCCAAGCCACTGGCCGTTGAGGTAGACCTCGGAGCGATAACTGCCGGGTAGCACAATGTTGCCTTTGCTGAATTTTGAAACATCGACCTGCTGGCCCCCTTCACCATCCGGGAAGAAGGCTGGGTTGAACTCGACGTTTTCGACCGCATGGGCACTCATGGCCTGGGCGCCGCCTAGCAGCAATAGGCAACGCGCCGTAAGCGTCAATCGAGGACGTGTCAGGGACCAATTTCTTACGCTGGCGGGCGTGTTCGGACTCATGTTTACCATTTCCAAAAAAGGTGCTGTCGGAATTCGGGCAAAGGGAAGCCCTGCCCTGAAAAATGGGCATCAACTGAACGTGTGAAATAAGCGCGTAACGGGTGGGCGGCGGTTGTCCGTCAGGTCTCGTCGGCTATGTCGAAAGCTTTGTGCTGTGAGACGTCTTTACTCCAAAGTCATCGAGTGTTTCGAACTCCACGGTGGCTTCCTTACTGGGTGGCGATTTAAGACTGGGCAGTTCAAATCGGCTGCGCCCGCCGGGTACCACCATGTTTTCAGCGCTGGAGCTTGCGGCCTTGCGGGCGTGACGCTGTTTTGAGTCCAGGACTTCGACCTGCTCGAACGTTACGTGATAAGGCGTGGGGTTATAGACTTCCAGCACTTGACCCTGCGCGGCGGATTCGCGACGCCACTGTAATTTCTCGGGGGCTGTTTCGATTCCGTAAGGCAGATTCGACGGCCGGAAGAACAGCTTTATTCGGGAGCGGAAGGCCAGTTGCAACTGATTGCTCTGTTGGGCGTCCTGCGCTTGTGCCGGCACTTCCAGCAGATTGAACCAGAACAGGCTTTCTTGTTTCGACGGCAAGGTTTCGCCTGTATACGCCAGGCGCACGACCTGTTGCTTGCCCGGTTCCATGCGGAAGATCGGCGGCGTGGCGATAAAAGGGGGGCCGACCACGTCCGGTGTTGAGTGCTCGTCGCCACTGTCCAGCCATGTCTGGATCAGCACCGGGGCCTGGTTTTTGCTTTCAAGCCTGACCGTCACCTCCTTGTCGTTTTGCGGGTAAATAATCCGCGTGCTGTTGATCACAACGCTCGCATGCGCCGCAACGGCACCCAACAGCGCAAGCGCCAACGTCATGAACTTGATTGATTGATGTGAAATGTAATTGGCGTTCATACGACGGTCATCGCTCGGCGGGAGGGGTTAAGTCAGCCGAGTGGCGCACACGGGCACCGTAGTCGCTGACGGTGGTGAACTCGACTTGGGGCTTGCCGTTGGGACGATTACGCAGTTGGGGTAATGCAAACAGCTTTACGTCACCCGCCGGCATCATCAGGCTGTCATTGGGCTCCTGGTTTGCGGCTTTGCTGAACCGTTTACCGTCGCTCAGCAAGTCCACCGACGTCAGGGAAATGTGGTATGGCGTGGGGTTGGTCGCTTGCAAGGCAAACCCTTGGTTGTGACTCACTAGCGCCCACTGCAGTTTTGCCGGGGCGCTGCCCACGGGGTAAGGCAGTTTGGACGGACGTAGGTACACCCGTATGCGGGTCCGAAATGCCAGTTCGATCAGGTTGTTTTGCTCGCTGCCGGCAGTAACCGGTGGTATTTCCAGCACGTTGAGCCAATACAGGCTTTCGCGGTCGGCTGGCACGGGCTCGTCGGAATAGCGCAGGCGCATCGCTTGTTGCTGGTAGGGCTCAATGCGGAAGATCGGCGGCGAAAGGGTAAACGGCGTTTGCGCTGTTGCTGGCGTCGAACGTATGTCACCCGTATCCAGCCAGGTTTGTACCAATGCCGGGCGGTCGCCTTTGTTCTCCAGTCGCACGACGACCTCCTGCTGGTCGGCAGGGTAGATCACTCGGGTGCCGTAGATGATGACGCCTGCATGGGCGGGAAGCGCTTGCAGCAACAACAGTCCTAAGCCACAGGTCGCAAGCGCGAGGCAGGCCAATTTTTTCATAGTCGCGAGATCTCATCGAATCTGGGGAAGGGCCCGCGCAGTTCGCGCAGGCCCCATGCAGGCTAGGCCTGCTGGTGCAGGCCGGCTTGCCCCTTAATCGGCGTATACGACGGTGAAGCCGACGCGGGTTTTGATCAACCCTTCGGTGGCTGGCGCAGTTGCGTAAAACTGTGCAGCCAGTGGGATGACGGCCTGGTTGTCGGCGATCACTACCCCTTCGGATTTTTCGGTGTAGACGTGAATCGGCGAGCCGTCACGGTTAGTCACCTCTACCTGGACGTTCTTGGCGTTGGTGGTATCGGACGGATCATCGTAGCCATCGATGTTCAAGCGGCCGGTTGCCACGTCAATGGCCGGGCTGGTTGGGTCGAACAGAACCATAGCGGTTCGGCCGTTGGTGCAACTGCCTTGGCCTGGCCCACCCACACGAATGGTGAAACCGGTCAGGTTGGCGCGATCACCTGGGTTTGCCAGGCGCGAGGCGGAGACGCTCGCCAGGTTGACGTCCTTGACCACTGCACCCGTGCCTGGTGCAACGCCTTCGACGGTGCAAGTCGTATCGTTTACCTGTCCGGAAAAGTTGATGTTGCCGTCAATCGCTGCATGTGCCGATTGCGATACAGCAGCGGCCAAGGTAAGAGCTGCCGCAACAGTGGAAAGCGCATTGAATTTCATAGTATTTCCAGTCGTGAGTTATCGGTATGACCCGCTCCGGCTTGTGATAGGCCCTGGCTCGATAATTACATCGAGGGCCTCAGCCAGGCGGGAAGGCATATTTGTCTATGTGCGTGTTTATTGCCTATAGAGAAGTGACGAGGTTTATCTCGTGATTACTCGAAAATTGCTCATTTTATAAAAATAGTTGCATTGACTTTGAGGTGTAAGATGTTGCTGTAAGACTCTCCTGAAAGAGTCAAGCTTGTTGTTTTTCTGTATTGATACTCGGGATTGGCTGGGATATACCGTGTTCATAACTATTAGAGGTTGCTTGGGTTAAGCGGCATTCACTTGTGCGGGTCTATTGATGCTTACTTCAATTTCTAATGTGCACACGGTCATGTTGTTGGACGACCATGAAATGGTTCGGCAGGGGATCGAGTTGGGCCTGAGCAAAGAGGCGGACCTGAGCGTGGTCGGCTCATTCGGCACGGCCAGGGAGTTGTTGACGGCACTGGCCAGGCAGCCTGCGGACGTCGTGGTGATGGACTTTGTGCTTGGGCCGTCCGACATCGATGGTCTGAGCTTGATCCAGGCGCTCAACAGACGGTTCAGCACTTGCAAGTCTGTGGTTGTCTCCTCCCATTACACCCCTGCAACAGTTTCGCTGGCACTGAAGGCTGGAAGTTGGGGCGTTTTGGGCAAGACCCAGAACCTGACTGAGTTGATCACGGCGATTCGGACGGTAGCCCAGGGCAGAATTTACCTGCAGCCTTGTATGTTGCCGGGGTTGCAGGCCTCGCAGCCAATGTTTGATGTGGCCACTGTCCAGTCGAGGGTGCAGCTTTCCTCCCCCGTGCGTTTGAATGCCAGCTTGACGCCAAAAGAGCAGGAAGTGTTGCGCTGCTTTCTCGATGGCATGTCCGTCAACTCAATTGCGGCAAAGTTCTCCCGCAGTGCAAGTACGATCAGTACCCAGAAACAATCGGCTTATCGAAAGTTGGGTATAAAGTCTGACAGCGAGCTGTTCAAATTCACTCAGCAGTTCGGTGATCCGGGATGAGGTTACACCTGTAAGACATTTTTCTTGGTGTTGTAGGTTAAGTAGGATTATCTAAATAGCGCAATGCTAAACGCTCAGTTGCCTGCCGTGCAGGCAGCAGTAGATGCGGCGCGACCAGCATCATGATCTGGTAGACCACCACCTGCACTTCGCCTTCGCGGTCGAGGATCCGCTGGTAATCCAGGGAGAACAGCAGGGTCAGGGTGATCTGCTCCACCAACTGCCCAAGCGCTTGAGTGTCGCTGACCAACTGACCCGCAGCCTTGAGGCGTGCCAACAGTGACGCCAGGGTGCGCTTGAGCGCCGTGAGCAGGTTGCGAATGCCCTTGGCCAGCTTCGGCAGGCGCCCCGCCAGGTTGGACAGGTCCTGGAACAGAAAGCGGTAATGGGCCATGCGCTCGACGATCAGGTGCAGGAACAACCAGTAGTCCTGTGCCTCCAGTTGAGCATCCGCCGGTGGATCGAGCAGCGGTGCCAGTTCGTTCTGGAACCGCTCGAACAGCCCAAGCACCAGTGGTTCCTTGCCATGGAAGTGATAGTAGAGGTTGCCGGGGCTGATCCCCATTTCATTGGCCACCTCCATGGTCGACACGTTGGGTTCGCCCTTCTGGTTGAACAACTGCAGGGCACATTCAAGGATACGGTCGCGGGTCTTCATCCAGTCTTCTTAAAGTGATCGTTGAGCTCAACGCACCCGCACGTAGGTGCCGGGCGCCGCTTCCATCGGTGGGTAATTCTGGTTGCCCAGGGCGGTGAGGGTTTCGCGCTGTACGCCCGAGCGTTGCTGGATCCACTCCAGCCACTGCGGCCACCAGCTGCCCTCGACGTGATTGGCGTCGTAGTACCAGGCGCGCGGGTCGCTGCTCAGCTTGGGGTTTTCGACGTAGTTGGCCTTGGGGTTGCCCGGCGGGTTAAGGATGCTCTGGATATGCCCGCTGTTGGACAGCACGAAGCGCTTGTCCCCGCCCAAAAGTTGTGTGGAGCGGTACACCGCATCCCACGGCGTAATGTGATCGTTGATCCCGGCCACGCTGAAGCTGTCCACCGTGACCTTCTGCAGGTCGATGGGCGTGCCGCACACTTCCAGGCCGCCAGGATGGCTGAGGGGGTTGTGCTTGAAGAAGTCCAGCAGGTCGCCGTGCAGCGCGGCGGGCAGGCGCGTGTTGTCGTTGTTCCAGTACAGGATGTCGAAGGCCGGCGGTTCCTTGCCCAGCAGGTAGTTGTTGATCCAGTAGTTCCAGATCAGGTCATTGGGGCGCATCCAGGCGAATACCTTGGCCATGTCGCGACCGTCCAACACGCCCTGCTGGTAGGAGCGGCGCTTGGCGGCTTCCAGGGTCTGCTCGTCGGCAAACAGGGTGGCGGGGCTGTCGATCTGGCTGTCCAGCAGGCTGACGAGGTAACTGGCACTGGAAATACGTCGCAGCTGACGCTTGGCCTGCAAGTGGCCTTGCAGCGCGGCGATGGTCAGGCCGCCGGCGCAGGCGCCCATCAAGTTGACCTCGCGCGCCCCGGTGATCGCACGGCACACGTTAAGCGCTTCTTCCAGTGCCGCAACGTAGGTGGACAGGCCCCACTCGCGGTGGCGCACATCCGGGTTGCGCCAACTGACCATGAACGTCTGCAGGCCGTTTTTAAGGGCAAACTGTACAAAGCTGTTGGCGGGGCTCAAGTCGAAAATGTAGTACTTGTTGATTTGCGGTGGCACCACCAGCAGCGGCTTGGCGTACTGCTTTTCGCTCATGGGCTTGTACTGGATCAGCTCCAGCAACTCATTGCGAAACACCACCGAGCCGGGGGTGGTGGCAACGGTCTTGCCCACTTCGAAGGCGTGCTTGCTCACTTGACGCGGCAGGCCGTTGTTGTGCAGCAGGTCTTCGACCAGGTTGCTCACGCCGCGGACCACACTGTTGCCCCCGGAGTTGAGCAGCTCCTTGATGGCCAGCGGGTTGAGCAGGGTGTTGGAAGGCGAGACCGCATCATTGAGCAGAGAGAAGGCGAAGTGCGCACGGGCGCGGTCATCGGCGTTCAAGGAGAGATCGTCGATCCAGTGACGGGTCTGTTTTTGCCAGCTCAAGTAGGCTTGCAGGCTGCGCCGGTAAAACGGGTTGAGCGTCCAGGTGGGGTCGATGAAGCGGCTGTCCTTGGGATTGGGCTCATGCACGGTTTCACCCAGCAGAACGCGGCCCAGTTGGCCGCTCAACGCCCACGCATGGCGCGCGGTATGCACCGGGTTGCGCAGGCCGTGAACCGCCACACTGCGCAGGGTCGAGAGCAAATCCCTTCCTCTGAGGCCGGTGATTGCGTTTTGCGCATTGATGAACACAGCCGGGGCGGGCGCCGGGTTCGTCACGGGTCTTTCTCGCATGAGCCAACACTCCTTCGTCAAGCCATCAAACAGGCACGCCAATTCAGAACCATAGTCGGTTCCTGGCAAGTTGCGCGGCGGTGTGGTCCTTACACGGCCGGGCGCGGATGAATCACCGCACGCATACGCTCCTCTTCCAAAAACTTCATGATGATCGGCGCCACGGCTTCGGCCCGTGTAATCAGGAACAGATGGCCGTCATCGATGATGTGCAACTGCGCATTGGGAATGCGCCAGGCCAGCATGCGCATGTTGATCAGCGGGATCAGCGGGTCGTCGTCCCCCGCCAGCACCAGGGTGGGCTGGCGGATCTTGTGCAGCCAATGGATGCTGGTCCAGCCAAGCCCTGCGAACAGTTGCCAGTAGTAACCCAGCTTGCCGGCCGAACGCACTTTGCTGGCGTGGTCGGCGGCAAGGTTGGAATCGCGACGGAACGAGCCGCCATAAATCATCGGCGCAATGCGCACCACATGGGACGGTTGGATATAGCGGCGTGGGCTTGCCATCAGCCACAGCACTTTTGGTTTGCCCGGCACCATCACCGCGCCTGCCGCCGTGGCAGCCAGGATCAGTTTTTTGCAGCGCTCCGGGTAGTCGTAGGCAAATTGCTGCGCCAGGGCGCCGCCCCAGGACACTCCCACAGCGTTGACCTGGCCGTAGTCCAGGTAATCGAGCATGCGCGCAGTGAGCTTGGCCAAACCGGGGAAGCGATAGGGCCGTTTGGGCGTGGACGAGCCACCCACGCCCGGCACGTCGAAGGCAATGACCTCCAGGTCCGGATCCAGGGCCTGGACGAACGGAAACACCAACTCAAGGTTGGCGCCGATGCCGTTGAAGATCAGCAGCGGCGTCAAGTGAGGCTTGCCCGGGCGCACCGCCGTGCGGATGGTCTGGCCATCCAGGTCGATGGTACGGAAGATGAACGGTTGCGGCATGGGCCTACCCTGCAAAATGGCGCACTAATTCCCTGTAGGAACTCGGTCAGTGTGGGAGCGGCGGTGCGACGATTCGACTTGCTCGCGAAGGCGGTCTGTCAGCAACAGATGTACTGACTGACCCAGCGCTTTCGCGAGCAAGCCCGCTCCCACATTTGACCGCATTCCAACTACAAAGCTGTGTTTCGCTTAGCGTTCGTGTACATAGGTGCCGGGTGCCGCTTCGGCTGCGGCGTAAGTCTTGTTACCCAGACTCGTCGGCGCCTTCTTCAGCTTACCGGCCCGCTCCGCCTGCCACGCTTGCCAATGCAGCCACCACGAATCGGTGTGCTTGGTGGCATTTTCCTGCCATTCCAGCGGTTTCGCCGTCAGGCTGTCACTGGTCTGATAGCGCGCCTTGGGGTTGCCCGGCGGGTTGAGGATGCTCTGGATATGCCCGCTGCTGGACAACACGAACTCCACCTTGCCCCCAAACAATTGCGCCGATTTGTAGCAAGACTGCCATGGCGTGATGTGGTCGTTGGTGCCCGCCAGGGAATAAATGTCTGCGGTAACCTGCTTGAGGTCGATGGGCGTGCCGCACACTTCCAGGGCATTGGCGCGCACCAGCGGGTTGTTCTTGAACAGTTCAATCAGGTCGCCGTGGAACGCGGCGGGCAAGCGGGTGGTGTCATTGTTCCAGAACAGGATGTCGAACACCGGGGGTTCATTGCCCAGCAGGTAGTTGTTGACCCAGTAGTTCCAGATCAAGTCGTTGGGGCGCATCCACGCGAATACCTTGGCCATGTCGCGGCCTTCCAGCACACCGGCCTGGTAGGAGTGGCGCTTGGCCGCCTCCAGGGTCTGCTCATCGACGAACAGCGCCACCTGGGTGTCCAGGGTGGTGTCCAGCACGCTCACCAACAGGGTCAGGGCGTTGACCTTCTTTTCCCCCAGCGCGGCATAGTGGCCGAGCAGGGCGGTGCAGGTAATACCGCCGGAGCAGGCGCCGAGCATGTTGATGTCTTTGCTGCCGGTGATGGCGGTCACTACATCCACCGCTTCCTTGAGCGCCTCGATGTAGGTCGACAACCCCCACTCGCGCTGGGCCTTGGTCGGGTTGCGCCAACTGACGATAAAGGTCTGCTGGCCATTGCGCAGGCAAAAGCGCGCCAGGCTCTTATCCGGGCTCAGGTCGAAGACATAGAATTTATTGATCTGCGGCGGCACCACCAGCAGGGGGCGCTCGTGCACCTGTTCGGTGATCGGCTTGTACTGGATAAGCTCCAGCACGTCGTTGCGAAACACCACCGCGCCTTCGCTGGTGCCCAGGGTCTTGCCCACTTCGAAGGCGCCCATGTTGACCTGGCTGGGCATGCCGCCGTTGTGCACCATGTCCTTGGCCAGGTGGGACAGGCCGTCCAGCAGGCTCTTGCCGCCGGTTTCAAAGAAGCGTTTGACCGCCGCCGGGTTGGCCGCGCTGTTGGTGGGGGCCATGGCTTCGGTCATCAGGTTGATCACGAAGTGGCCGCGGCTGATGTCCTGGTCAGACAGGTTGCTGTCGCCGATCCAGTCATGCAGTTCCTTGCGCCACGCCAGGTAGGTTTGCAGGTAGCGCTTGTAGAGCGGGTTCTGGCTCCAGGCCGGGTCATGGAAGCGGCGGTCGTCGCTCTCGGGCACCAGTTGGGATTTGCCGAACATCACGTTCTTCAATTCGACGCCAAAGTGGGCGACGTGCTTGACGCTGTGCAACGGTTGCTTGATGGCTTGGGTCAGCACCATCTTCGCCGAGGCGAGTAAATCCTTTTTCCGTAACGCGATGATCGGGTTGAGCCCCAGGGTGTTTTCCGAGGCTTGGCGTTTCAAGTCATCGTTGTTCTTGTTACTCATCTACGACGCTCCATTGTCCGAAAGACGAGTACCCGTTACCGCTGTGCATCAAATCTCGATACACAACACAAGCCAGGTACTGCGACTCGGGTGACCGTTGATACCGCATCGTCAAATGCAGGGAACTTGCCAGTTCCATTGGTTACCCGAGTTTAATTTTTTTCGCAAGCGGGCCAATCGTTGGCCACGAGACTGGGCATTCAAGCAGATGAAATTAGAAAATGCCCTCTAAAGAGCAAGACGCCTGGGCTAGAGCATCAGCCGCACGACCGACTCGCTCGGATCGCGGGTTTTACCAGCGGCTTTGAGTTCGGCCAGATAATCGGCCCACAGCGCATCCTGACGCACGGCCAGCTGGTAGAGGTAGTCCCAGGTGAACAGTCCGCTGTCATGACCATCGTCAAAGGTCAATTTCAGTGCGTACTGGCCAGCGGGCTCGATCTTGGTGAGCCGGACGTTGAGCTTGCCGAATTGCAGGATAGGCTTGCCGTGGCCCTGTACCTCAGCGGAAGGCGAGTGGGTGCGCAGCAGTTCAGCGGGGAGTTGGTACACCTCGTCGGGCCCGTAGGTGAGGCCGAGGGTGTTGGAGGTTTTGTGCAGGTTTACAGCAGTAGGAAATTTGGACATTGGAGATAACCCTGAAGAAACCGGCGTAAAAATGTGGGAGGGGGCTTGCCCCCGATAGCAGTGTGTCAGTCAGCATATCTCTATCTGACAGACCGCCATCGGGAGCAAGCCCCCTCCCACATTAGAGCAAAGCAGTTCTGCGTGTGGCTTACAGAATGTAGCGCGACAGATCTTCGTTCTGCGCCAATTCGCCCAAGTGGCTGTTGACGTATTCTGCGTCGATCTTGATCACTTCGCCATTTTGCGCCCCAGCCAAATCGCCAGCACTGAAGGACACTTCCTCCAGCAACCGCTCCAGCAAGGTGTGCAAACGACGCGCACCGATGTTCTCGGTCTTCTCGTTGACCTGCCAGGCAATCTCCGCCAAACGCTTGATGCCGTCCGGCTGGAACTCGATCCCCAAGCCTTCGGTTTTCAGCAGCTCACGGTATTGCTCGGTAAGCGAAGCATGCGGCTCGCTGAGGATGCGCTCGAAGTCGCCTGGGGTCAGCGCCTTGAGCTCAACACGAATCGGCAGGCGGCCTTGCAGCTCCGGCACCAGGTCGCTTGGCTTGCTCAGGTGGAACGCGCCGGAGGCGATAAACAGGATGTGGTCGGTCTTGACCATACCCAGCTTGGTGTTCACCGTGCAGCCTTCGATCAGCGGCAGCAAGTCGCGCTGTACGCCTTCGCGGGACACATCGACGCCACCGGAGTTGCCACGCTTGGCCACCTTGTCGATCTCGTCGATAAACACGATGCCGTGCTGCTCGACCGCTTCGAGGGCCTTGGCCTTGAGTTCTTCCTCGTTCACCAGGCGCCCGGCTTCTTCGTCGCGCACCAGCTTCAGCGCGTCTTTGACCTTGAGCTTGCGGCTTTTCTTCTTGCCCTTGCCCATGTTGGCGAACAGGTTCTGCAACTGGCTGGTCATTTCTTCCATGCCAGGCGGGGCAGAGATATCGACGCCGGACACTTCGGCAACTTCGATTTCGATTTCCTTGTCATCCAGCTGGCCTTCACGCAGGCGCTTGCGGAACAGCTGACGGGTGTTGGAGTCGGAGGCCGGTGCGGCGTCTTCGTTGAAGCCCATGCGCGCCGGTGGCAGCAGGGCATCGAGGATGCGTTCTTCGGCAGCGTCTTCGGCGCGGTGGCTGACCTTGGTCATTTCCTGCTCGCGCAACAGCTTCAGCGCGGCGTCGGCCAGGTCACGGATGATCGATTCGACATCGCGGCCCACATAGCCCACCTCAGTGAACTTGGTGGCCTCGACCTTGATGAACGGTGCGTTGGCCAGCTTGGCCAAGCGACGGGCGATTTCGGTTTTACCGACGCCTGTAGGGCCGATCATCAGGATGTTCTTGGGCGTCACTTCAACGCGCAGTTCTTCGGGCAGTTGCATCCGGCGCCAGCGGTTACGCAGCGCAATGGCAACGGCGCGCTTGGCATCGTCCTGGCCGATGATATGGCGGTTGAGTTCGTGGACGATTTCGCGGGGAGTCATGGACATAGTGTTTGGCGGCCTCAAGCGGGAATAAGCCTACGGCTTACTCGGCGAGGTCCTGCTCCTCAATGGTGAAGTTGTGGTTGGTGAACACGCAGATATCGCCGGCGATGCCCAGGGCAGTCTCGACGATCTCACGGGCCGACAGGTCGGTTTTCTTCAACAGTGCGCTGGCGGCCGCCTGGGCGTAGCCACCGCCGGAACCCATGGCGATCAGGCCATGTTCAGGCTCAACCACATCGCCGTTACCGGTGATGATCAGGGATGCGTCTTTGTTGGCTACGGCCAGCATGGCTTCCAGGCGGCTGAGGGAGCGGTCGGTGCGCCATTCTTTGGCGAGCTCGACGGCGGCACGTACGAGGTGGCCCTGGTGTTTTTCCAGTTGGCCTTCAAAGCGCTCGAACAGGGTGAAGGCGTCGGCGGTAGCGCCGGCAAAGCCCGCGAGAACCTGGCCGTGGTACAGGCGACGCACTTTCTTGGCGTTGCCTTTCATCACGGTATTGCCAAGGGAAACCTGGCCGTCGCCGCCCATGACGACTTTGCCGTGGCGACGTACTGAAACGATGGTGGTCAAGGGGAGAGTCTCCACGCAGCGGGGCGAAAATGCCCTGATGAAAACTCATATGGGGGTGGCGGGGGGGATTTCAACCGTAGGGGCAGTATGCGGACGAGTGGTGTTTATAGGTCTTACACCTTTTCAAGAGCACCACAAAACCAAATGTGGGAGGGGGCTTGCTCCCGATGGCAGTGGATCAATCAGCACATGTATTGGCTGACACACTGCTATCGGGAGCAAGCCCCCTCCCACATTTGATCCAGGTTGGCTGAAGGTCAGCGGCTCTGGCGTTGTTGTAACAACAGGTTGCTAAAGCCCGCGCCGGCCAATTGCTTCTGCGCCACGGTCAACTGTTCACGGTTGCTGAACGGCCCCACCAACACGCGATACCAGGTCGCGTCCTTTACCGTGCCAGACTCCACCGTCACCGCCTGGCCCAGCAAAATAATCTGCGCCCGTACACGATCCGCATCTGCCTGTTTGGGGAACGAGCCCGCTTGCAGGAAGAACTTGGTCACCGGAGCTGCCTTGGTTTCTGCAACAGGCGGTGCTGGCGGTGGGGTGATGCCGGCCAGCGCGGCCTGCGCACGTGCCGTGTCGATCTTCGCCGCTTCCGCAGGGGTAACCGGTGTGGTTGGCACTTGCGGCGTCGGCAGGGTTTTCTCCGGCACGGCGTCAGGCGGCACGATCACTTCCGACTCCGGCAGCAGCGTGTAGAAGTCGTATTTGGGCTTCACCGGCGCTGTCGGGCTTGGCGTGGTCTTGTTGGCTTCGGCCATTTTCGTGGCTTTCTGCTGCTCCTGTTTGACCCGTTTGACGTCATCGCCCTTACCTGGGTCCAGCTTCATCAAGAACACGATAAATGCACCGACCGTAAGGCCGATGGCCATCCACAACCAGCCCGGAATCGGTTTCTTCGCTGGGGCCTGGTAGCGGCTGGCGCCGCGCTTGGGTGCAGGTTTTTTCTTGGCAGCCAACTTACATACGCTCCAGGGTTTCCAGGCCCAACAGTTCCAGGCCTTGCTTGAGGGTGCGACCCGCCAGTGCGGCAAGGCGCAGGCGGCTTTGCTTCTGGGCTTCGTCGTCTGCGGTCAGGATCGGGCAGTTCTCATAGAAGCTGGAGAACAGGCCAGCGACTTCGTACAGGTAGGTGCACAGGATGTGCGGCGTGCCTTTCTCGCCGACGCTGTTGAGCACTTCGCCAAATTGCGCCAGCTTGGCCGCCAGTTCCTGTTCGTGCGGGGCATCCAGCACGATCTGGCCCTGGACCTCGCTGAAGTCCTTGCCCAGCTTGCGGAACACGCCGGCCACACGGGTGTAGGCGTAGAGCAGGTACGGCGCGGTGTTGCCTTCGAAGTTGAGCATCAGCTCGAAGTTGAAGCTGTAGTCGCTGGTGCGGTGCTTGGACAGGTCGGCGTATTTCACCGCGCCAATGCCCACCACGCGGGCGATGTTGCGCAGGTCGGCTTCGGCCAGTTCCGGGTTCTTTTCCTTCACCAGGTTGTAGGCACGGTCCTGGGCTTCATTGAGCAGGTC
Source organism: Pseudomonas kairouanensis (assembly GCF_004682055.1). Classification (GTDB taxonomy): domain Bacteria; phylum Pseudomonadota; class Gammaproteobacteria; order Pseudomonadales; family Pseudomonadaceae; genus Aquipseudomonas; species Aquipseudomonas kairouanensis. The sequence goes on from NZ_QUZU01000010.1 coordinate 102,873, forward strand.
GATCAATTTGACGGTGCCGCCGTCGCGGGTTTTGAACGGGCGGCCATCCGCGCCGTTCATGGTGCCAAAGCCCATGTGTTCCATGTGCATCGGGTGGGTGATAAAGCCCGCGCGACGCGCCACTTCGAACACTTGCTGGAAGTGCAGGGCCTGGCGCTGGTCCACGAAGTACAGCGCACGATCAGCCTTGAGCACGCCACTGCGGTAGCGAACGGCCGCCAGGTCGGTGGTGGCGTACAGGTAGCCGCCATCGGCCTTGACGATGATCACCGGCAGCGGCTCGCCGTCGGCGGTCTTGAATTCTTCGAGGAACACGCACTGGGCGCCGTTGCTTTCCACCAGCAGGCCTTTGGCCTTGAGGTCGTTGACCACGTTGATCAGGTCGTCGTTGTAGGCGCTTTCGCCCATCACATCGGCCATGGTCAATTTGACGTTGAGCAGCTCGTAGATTTCCTGGCAGTGGGACAGGGAGATATCACGGAAGCGGCTCCACAACTCCAGGCATTCCTTGTCGCCGGCCTGCAGCTTGACCACCAGGCCACGGGAGCGGTCGGCGAATTCTTCGGATTCGTCGAAGCGCTTCTTGGCGGCGCGGTAGAAGTTTTCCAGGTCTGACAGCTCATTGCTGGTGATCGGGTTTTCTTGCAGGTAGGCCATCAGCATGCCGAACTGGGTACCCCAGTCGCCCACATGGTTTTGGCGGATCACGGTGTCGCCGAGAAACTCCAGCACGCGCGCTACGCCGTCGCCAATGATGGTCGAACGCAGATGGCCGACGTGCATTTCCTTGGCCAGGTTCGGTGCCGATAGATCGATGACCACGCGCTGGGTGCCGCCGGCCTTGCGTGCGCCAATGTTCGGGTCGGCCAGGGCCGCATCCAGGCGCGAAGCCAGGGCCTGGGTGTTCTGGAAGAAGTTGATAAAGCCTGGGCCGGCGATTTCAGCCTTGGTGACGCTCTCGTCGGCCGGCAGGGCGGCAATGATTTTTTCCGCCAGGTCGCGCGGCTTCATGCCCGCAGGCTTGGACAGCATCATCGCGATGTTGCTGGCGAAGTCGCCGTGGGTCTTGTCGCGGGTGTTTTCCACCTGGATCGCCGGCGTCAGGCCTTCAGGCAACACACCTTCGTTGACGAGTTGGGTGAGGGCTTGTTGGATCAGCTGGCGAATGGTGTCTTTCATGGTGTTCTCTTTGTGCCGCAAGCGGCGGCGCGCGATGCGCAGGTGGAAAAACTGGGCATTATCCGTGGCGAGGGCGGGCTTGCCAACCGTTCCGGACCTGCGGGGCTCATGTAGGAGCGAGCTTGCCCGCGAAAATCGTCAACGATGACGCGGGTTTGCGGGTGATACGTGGCGCTCTCGGGTTTTTCGCGAGCAAGCTCGCTCCTACAGTGTGGGGTTTAGTACAAATCTACCGGGTCCACATCCAACGACCATCGCACCTGCCGGCCGCTGGGCATTTGCTCCAGGGCAAGCAACCAGCTACTTAATAGCCGATGCAATGGTGCGCGGGACGTCGCCTGCAAGAGTAGCTGAGCGCGGTAGCGGCCAGCGCGACGTTCCATGGGGGCAGGCACCGGGCCGAGCAATTCGATGCCGGTGAGGCCCAGTTCGCCGAGTAACCCTTCGGCAGCGCTGCATGCCTCGTCGAGAAAACCTTCCGCTTGCCCCGGTTTGTGGGCTTCGGCCCGTAGCAGCGCCAAATGGGAAAACGGCGGCAAACCGGCGGCGCGACGCTCACTCAACGCCTGTTCGGCGAAGGCAAAGTAGCCTTGTTCTGTCAGTTGGATCAGCAGCGGGTGGTCGGCCAGGTGGGTCTGGATAATCACTTTGCCTGGCTCTTCGGCGCGGCCTGCGCGGCCAGCAACCTGCACGATCAGTTGCGCCATGCGCTCGCTGGCGCGGAAGTCGCCGGAGAACAGGCCGCCGTCGGCATCCAGGATCGACACCAGGGTGACCCGTGGAAAGTGGTGCCCCTTGGCGAGCATCTGCGTGCCGATCAGGATGCACGGTTGGCCTTTCTGGATGGTGGCGAACAGTTGGTTCATCGCGTCTTTGCGCGAGGTGCTGTCACGGTCGACCCGCAGCACCGGATAGTCCGGGAACAAAATGCCCAGGCGTTCTTCCGCCCGTTCGGTGCCCGCGCCCACCGGTCGCAGGTCCACTTTGCCGCATTGCGGACAGTGCCGCGGCACCCGTTCCACATGGCCGCAGTGATGGCAACGCAGTTCGCCGTAGCGTTGGTGCACGGTCATGCGCGCGTCGCAGCGCTCGCATTCGGACATCCAGCCGCAGTCATGGCACAAGAGCGTCGGCGCAAAGCCGCGGCGGTTGAGGAACACCAGCACTTGCTGGCCAGCGGCGAGGGTCTGGCCGATGGCTTGTTGCATCGGGCCGGAAATGCCGCTGTCCAGCGGGCGGCTTTTTACGTCCAGGCGCAGGAAGCGCGGTTGTTTGGCGCCACCGGCTCGCTCGTTGAGACGTAGGAGGCCGTAACGGCCGGTGTAGGCGTTGTGCAAGCTCTCCAAGGACGGCGTGGCCGACCCCAGCACGATCGGGATGTCTTCTTGGCGTGCGCGCACCAGCGCCAAATCGCGGGCGTGGTAGCGCAGGCCTTCCTGCTGTTTGTAGGAGCCGTCGTGCTCCTCGTCGATGATGATCAGTCCGGGGTTTTTCATCGGGGTGAACAGCGCCGAACGGGTGCCGATAATAATGTCGGCCTCGCCGTCCCGTGCCGCCAGCCAGGACTCCAGGCGCTCACGGTCATTGACCGCCGAGTGCACCAGGGCGATGCGCGCATTGAAACGCTGCTCGAAGCGCGCCAGGGTCTGCGGGCCCAGGTTGATCTCGGGGATCAGCACCAGCGCCTGTTTGCCAGCCTGGAGCGTTTCGCGGATCAACTGCAAATACACTTCGGTCTTGCCGCTGCCGGTGACGCCGGCCAGCAGGAACGCGTGGAAGCTGTCGAAGCCTGCGCGTATCGCCTCATAGGCGGCGCGTTGCTCGGGGTTGAGCGGCAACTCCGGTTGGGCCAGCCAGTGTTCGTGGCGTGGGTCGGGGGCGTGCTTGCGGATTTCCACCTGCACCAGGCCCTTGGCGAGCAGCAGGTCGAGGCTGTCTTTGCTCAGCATCAGCTTGCTTAGCAGCTGATGGGCCACGCCGTGGGGGTGCTGGGCGAGCGTGGCCAGGGCTTCACGCTGGCGCGGGGCACGGGCGATGCGCGGGTCGTCCAGGCGTGCATCGGGGGCCATCGACCAGAAACGTTCCTGGCGTGCTTCGGCCAGCTCGCCCTGGCGCAGCAGCACCGGCAGCGCCCAGCTCAGGGTGTCGCCCAGGCTGTGCTGGTAATACTGGGCGGTCCACAGGCACAGCTTGAACAGCGCCGGTGGTAGCGGCGGGGTGGCATCGAGCATGGCCAGGGCGGGCTTGAGCTTCTCGGCCGGCACTTCGCTGTGGTCGGCGACTTCCACCAGGATGCCGATCATTTCCCGTCGCCCAAACGGCACCCGCACACGCATGCCCGGCTGCAACTGCGCCCGCAGCACGCCGGCCGGGGCCCGGTAGTCGAACAGGCGGCGCAGGGGCGAGGGCAAGGCTAGGCGCAAAATGGCGTCGGGCACGCGGGGGGTCTCATCTATAAAGGCAGGCGGTGGCGCAGGGGCGGGAGCCTAGCAGACAGGGGAGGGCTTGGGGTAGCCGATGGTTTTCTGATGAAAGGACGGTTCGCACCCTTAGCGCCGCTTGCGTGATTAAAAAGGTCTGGTAGAATCCGCGGCCTAATTACGTGCGGTATTCGACAATAGTGTCGAGTGGCGGCACGCTAGCCCGAGGAAGTGCCATGAAAGCCGATATCCATCCAGCGTACGAAACCATCGAAGTAACCTGCAGCTGCGGCAACAAGTTCGAAACCCGTTCGAACCTGTGCAAGCCACTGGGTACTGACGTATGCAACGAGTGCCACCCGTTCTACACCGGTAAGCAGAAGACTCTGGACACCGGCGGCCGCGTACAGCGCTTCGCAGATCGCTTTGGTGCTTTCGGCAAGAAGCCTGCTGCTACTCCAGCAGAGTAAGGCTCAAAGGCCTTATGGGCTTTTGCAAGCTGTTGAAAAAGGCGTCCCTTTGGGGCGCCTTTTTTGTGCCTGGGATTTGGCTCGCGCCAGCCCAGGCCCACGTGTTTTGCCCGGCACCGCCGTCCCTGGCCCAGGTGGAGGTGCAGCGCGTGGTGGATGGCGACACGGTGCGCCTCAAGGATGGCCGCAGCGTGCGCATGATCGGCCTTAATGCCCCGGAAACCGCCAAGAAAGATCGGACGGATGAACCCTATGCCGTCGCCGCCCGCCAGCGCCTGCAGGCGTTGATTACGGCCAGCGGCAGCCGCGTTGGCGTGGTGCCGGGTCGTGAGAGCAAGGACCGTTATGGTCGAACATTGGCCCATCTCTACGGTGCCGACGGCGAGAATCTTGAAGCGCGGCTCTTGGCCGAAGGCTTGGGGTTCCAGGTGGGCGTGGCGCCCAATGTCGATCTTGTCACTTGCCAACAGGCTGCCGAAAACAGTGCCCGTAAGGCGCGGTTGGGTCTGTGGCGGCAGTCGCCGGTGCAAAACGTGGCGCAGCTCAAGCAGTCCGGCTTTGCCCTGGTCAGCGGCCAAGTGAGCAAGGTTGAGCGCAATCGCGGTGGGATCTGGATCGAATTGCAGGGTTCACTGGTATTGCGCATCGCTCCCGACTTGGCCCGTAAATTCGACAGCGATTTGTTGAATGGCCTGCAAGGCAAGACCATCGAGGCGCGTGGCTGGCTACAGGATCGCGCCAAACGTGGCGGCATAAAAAACGGCCAGGCACGCTGGTTGCTGCCAATCACCGACCCCAGCATGCTCAAATCGACGAATTAATAAAAAATTGTAGACATTTTTTTATTCGATTGTGAACAGTTGAGCCCTTGTATCCCGTGGCCTTAGACCAAAGTACGTCGCTTTGGGGCCTTGACACCGGTGACTACCCAGTCTTGTAGGGACTTTGCGACACGCGTATCCTCGGCGGTCCGTCGACCAACAGTAAAAGCGGAATGCCGATATGTCTGATTTGAAAACTGCCGCTCTCGAATATCATGCCAATCCTCGTCCAGGAAAGCTGAGTGTAGAGCTCACCAAAGCCACCGCCACCGCCCGCGACCTGTCGCTGGCCTACAGCCCTGGCGTGGCCGAGCCCGTACGTGAAATCGCCCGCGACCCTGAGCTGGCGTACAAGTACACCGGCAAAGGCAACCTGGTTGCAGTGATTTCCGATGGCACCGCGATTCTCGGCCTGGGTAACCTCGGCCCATTGGCTTCCAAGCCAGTCATGGAAGGTAAAGGCGTGCTGTTCAAGCGCTTTGCCGGCATCGACGTTTTCGACATCGAAGTCGACTCCGAGAGCCCGCAGGCTTTCATCGACACCGTCAAGCGCATTTCCATCACCTTCGGTGGCATCAACCTGGAAGACATCAAGGCACCTGAGTGCTTCGAGATCGAAAAGGCCCTGATCGAGCAGTGCGACATTCCGGTATTCCACGATGACCAGCACGGCACCGCGATCGTTACCGCTGCCGGCATGATCAACGCCCTGGAAATCGCTGGCAAAACCCTGTCTGACGCCAAGATCGTCTGCCTGGGCGCCGGCGCTGCGGCCATCTCCTGCATGAAGCTGATCGTGAGCATGGGTGCCAAGCTCGAGAACATCTACATGGTCGACAGCAAGGGCGTGATCCAGTCCGAGCGTACCGACCTGAACCAGTACAAGGCGATGTTTGCCCACCCGTCCTCCAAGCGCACCCTGGCTGACGCCCTGGACGGTGCAGACGTGTTCGTTGGCCTGTCCGGCCCGAACCTGCTGAGCGCTGAAGGCCTCAAATCCATGGCGGCCAACCCGATCGTGTTTGCCTGCTCCAACCCGGACCCAGAAATCTCGCCGGAACTGGCTCACGCCACCCGCAGCGACGTGATCATGGCCACCGGCCGTTCGGACTACCCGAACCAGGTCAACAACGTACTGGGCTTCCCGTTCATCTTCCGTGGTGCCCTGGACGTTCGCGCCAAGCGCATCAACGAAGAGATGAAAGTGGCTGCCGCCAACGCCCTGCGTGAACTGGCCAAGCTGCCGGTGCCTCAGGACGTGTGCGACGCCTACGGTGGCGCCAAGCTGGAATTCGGTCGTGAGTACATTATTCCGAAGCCAATGGACAAGCGCCTGATCACCCTGATCTCCGATGCCGTGGCCAAGGCCGCTATCGAAACCGGCGTGGCCACCCTGCCGTATCCGAAGAACTACCCGCTGCAAAGCGTGGATGATGTGTTCAACGGCTAAGCCGTTGTAGCGCACCAACAAAAAGCCCCGGCTCTTGCGAGTCGGGGCTTTTTGCTGTGGGGCCATTTACTTGGGCTTGGCGTAGATCCAAATGTGGGAGCGGGCTTGCTCGCGAAAGCGGTGTATCAGTCGCCAGTTACGCTGACTGACACTCCTCTTTCGCGAGCAAGCCCGCTCCCACACTGGATCTGCATTCAGGCGCAGATCGCGTTAGAACAAATCAATCGGCGCTGCCTCGTCTGCCGGTAGCGGGCTGCCCGGTGCCACGCCATTGCCCAGCTCATTGACCGACGGCGGGGTGTCTTCGCTCTTGAACAGTTCGAAGTACGCATTCGGTGTGCTTGGCGAGGCTGCACGGCCGCTGACCGGGTCGATCCGCAGGCTGAGGATGCCTTCGGGCTCAGGTTGGGTGTGCAGGGGCTTGTCCTTCAAGGCTGCGCCCATGTAGCTCATCCAGATCGGCAGCGCGACGGTGCCACCAAACTCGCGACGGCCAAGGCTTTCTGGCTGGTCGTAGCCGGTCCAGACGGTGGTCACGTAATCGGCGTTGTAGCCGGAGAACCAGGCGTCCTTGGACTCGTTGGTGGTACCGGTCTTGCCGGCGATGTCTGCGCGGCCCAGGGCCAGAGCGCGGCGGCCGGTACCCTTCTTGATCACATCCTCAAGGATGCTGTTGAGAATGTAAGTGGTGCGGCCATCCACCACGCGTTCGGCAACGGCCGGTGCCTGGGGTTCGGTTGGCGTGGTGGTGTTCGCGGTTGGCGCTGCACCCGGCGTCGGCTCGATGGTGATCCCCCCATTGCTCGGTGCGGCCAGGCCGTCGGTGGCGGCTACGCCGTTGACCACATCGCCCGGTACCCGTGGCGGGTTGGCGGTGAAGAGGGTATCGCCATTGCGGCTCTCGATCTTGTCGATCAGGTACGGCGCGATCTTATAACCGCCGTTGGCAAAGGTGCTCCAGCCCGTGGCGATCTCCATCGGCGTCAGGGTCGCGGTGCCCAGGGCCAGGGACAGGTTGGGCGGCAGGTCTGACTTGTTGAAGCCAAAGCGGGTGATGTAGTCGATGGTCTTGCCCACGCCCATGGCCTGCAGCAGACGGATCGACACCAGGTTGCGCGACTTGTACAGCGCCTCGCGGATGCGGATCGGGCCGAGGAAGGTGTTGGTGTCGTTCTTAGGTCGCCAGACTTTATCCAGGTACTCATCGACAAACACGATCGGCGCATCGTTGACCAGGCTGGCGGCGGTGTAGCCGTTGTCCAGTGCGGCACTGTAGATGAATGGCTTGAAGCTCGAACCCGGCTGGCGCTTGGCCTGGGTGGCGCGGTTGTAGTTGCTCTGCTCGAAGGCAAAGCCGCCCACCAGCGCGCGGATTGCACCGTTCTGCGGGTCGAGGGAAACCAGCGCGCCCTGGGCCAGCGGCACCTGGCTGAACTTGAGGCTGTCGTCCTTCTGGCGTTGCACGCGGATCAAGTCACCCACCTGTGCCACATCCGACGGCTGCTTGGGCATGGGGCCCATGCTGTTGGTGTTCAGGAACGGGCGCGCCCATTTCATGCTGTCCCAGCTCACACGGGCTTCACCGGTGCGGGTCAGGACCTGCACCCCATCTTTGCTCACCTGGGTGACGATGGCTGGCTCCAGGCCGCTGATGGTGCGTTGCTTGCTCAGTTCTGTGGTCCATGCGCTCAGGGTCTTGCCCGGCAGGCGCGATTCAGGGCCGCGATAGCCGTGACGCTGGTCGTAGGTGACCAGGCCTGAATGCACTGCGTTATTGGCGAAGTCCTGCAAGTCGCTTGGCACCGTGGTGGTCACGCGGAAGCCCTCTGTGTAGGCCTCGCTGCCATAGCGGCCGACCATCTCGGCGCGAGCCATTTCGGCAATGTAGGGCGCGTTCACTTCCGGCGTCGGTACGTGGTAGCTGGCGTTCAGCGGCTCGGCCACTGCACTTTCATAGGCGGCCTGGTCGATCTTGCCCAGCTTGTACATGCGCCCCAGGATCCAGTCGCGACGCTCTTTGCTGCGCGCGGGATTGGCCAGGGGGTTGAAGCGCGAAGGGGCCTTGGGCAGGCCGGCAATCATGGCCATCTGCGCCAGGCTGGCGTCACGGATGGACTTGCCGTAGTACACCTGGGAAGCGGCCTCGATACCGTAGGCGCGGTTGCCCAGGTAGATCTTGTTCACGTACAGCTCAAGGATCTCGTCCTTGGTCAGCTGGCGTTCGATCTGCAGGGCCAGCAGGATTTCGGTGGCTTTGCGCGAAAAACTGCGCTCGCTGGTGAGGAAGAAGTTCTTCGCCACCTGCATGGTGATGGTGCTGCCGCCCGATTGAATGTGGCCACTTTTTACCAGTTGTGTAGCTGCGCGCACCAGGCTGCTGGGGTCCACGCCATAGTGGTTGGCAAAATTATCGTCTTCGGCCGACAGCAGGGCACTGATGAAATTAGGCGGAATATCGGCAAAACGGATCGGTGTGCGGCGCATTTCGCCGAACTCCGCGATCAGTTTTTCGTCGCTGCTGTAGACCCGCAAAGGAATCTGCAACTGGATACTTCTGAGGGCCTCTACGGAAGGTAAACCCGGACTAAGGTAGAGGTAGGCACCGCTGAGTACGAGCAGCAGCCCGCAGAAAATCGCGACAATGGAGTACCCGAAAAACTTCAGCAGACGAATCAAGGCTTTTGGATTTCCAGAGAAAAGAATGAGTTAGGCGTCGGGGCATGCATGGCAAACGATGGATCAACCCGAGCGGCAGATAAAAAGCGGGAAAAAACGCTGGGCATTAAAGCATTTTTCGACTTGGGGCGTCATTCGCGGCTCTCCAACATGTCGACCGAATGCATGGCGCCCAGCGGCAATCAGGCGGTATGACAGGCAAAGTTTTAGGGAGTTTTATGAGAAAGGGATTTTTCACGGGAAAAACCGACACCGTCGTGGGTGTCGATATCAGTGACACGGCCATCCGGTTGGTGGAGTTGGGCCGTTGCGGCAGTCGTTACAGCATCCAGGGTTTCGCCTCCCAGGCGCTGCCCGCCCACGCAGTGGTCGATGGTGCGTTGCTGGATCTCGACAGCATAGGGCGCACCCTGCACACAGCATGGCCTCGGCTGCAGACGTCGGCCCGTGGCGCGGCGGTTGCGGTGTCCGGGCCTTCGGTTATTACGCGGGTTATCGAGATGTCGGCTGGGCTCAGCGATGATGAAATGGCCTGGATGATCCAGTCTGAGGCGGACCAGTACATTCCTTACCCGCTGGACGAAGTCGCCATCGACTTTCAGGTTCAAGGGCATTCGGCTCAGGACCCGACGCGAGTCGAGGTGTTGCTGGCGGCTTGCCTGAAGGCGCATGTGGAATCCAGGGAGGCGGTTTTGGCCTTGGCGGGGCTGGTGCCGAAGGTGGTCGACATCGAAGCGTTTGCATTGGCGCGTGCTTGCCGTCAGGATTTCGCCAGCTTCACGCCGAGCCATCGTGTCGATGGTGCACAATGGGCAGTGAATGTCCAAGGGATGGGAGTTGCTTGCGGGTTGGCCCTGAGGAGTTTCGCTTGATGACACGAATCAACCTTTTGCCTTGGCGCCAGGCGCTGGCGCAGCGGCGGCGCAAGTATTTCCTCGCGTTCTTGCTGGCGTTCGCTGGTGTGGCGCTGGCTGCCGTGTGGCTGGCGGATCAGGTGATCGACCAGGCGATCGATCGGCAAGTCACGCGTAACAGTCATCTGGATAAAGAAGTCGCCGTTCAGGATGCGCGGATCAGGACCATTGACGATCTGCAGGTGCAAAGCCAGCAACTGGCGGAGCGCATGAAGGTTGTGCAGGACCTGCACGATGGCCGTTCGTCCGGCGCACAGCTGCTGGATCAGCTGGCGCGCACCGTGCCTGAAGGTGTGCATTTGCACGAAGTGGTTGCCAAGGGCGATACGGTGAGCATCAGCGGCAGTGCCGAATCCAGCCAGGACATCGCCCAGCTGATGCGCCGCCTGGAAGCCTCCGAAGGTACCCGCGCCACTCGGCTGCAGCATGTGCGTACCGACAGTGTTCGCGGTAACAATGAATTTCAATTGACGGTGCGCCAGGGAGAGTCCTCCGAGGTTCAGCCGTGAGCCTGCCCGGGCTCACACTTCGCACACTCATTCACCGCGCTGCAAAATGGCCGCTACCTGGCAAGGCCTTGCTGGGTTGTGCGCTGGCGGGGGCGGTGTGGGTGGTCGGTGAGGGGGTGTATCTGAGCCCTTCACGGGAACGGTTGCAGCAGGCCGAAGCGCGCGAAGCTGCCTTGCAGCAGCAAATTGCGCAAAAGGCAGCCCAGTCTGCCGGCCTTGAAGCGCGTCACCACCAGTTACTGGTGATGCGGGAGAAGGTCGACGCGCTGTTGCAGCAATTGCCGGGCGAATCCGAAATGCCGGGCTTGCTGGAAGATATTGCACGCCTGGCTCTGGCCAATGGTTTGCTGGTCGAGAGCGTCACACCCCTGCAGGAACAGCCTCAGCCGCTCTATACCGAGCAATCGGTGCAGATTGGCGTGGCAGGTGCGTATCACGACCTGGCGATGTTCGTGAGTGCGCTGGGTGGCCTTGCACGAATCACCACGACACACGATGTTGCCCTGCGGCCAGATGGCAAGCTGCTGCGCCTGGATTTACTGGCCAAGGTCTATTGGCATGGGCGGCAGGACAGTGGGAGGCGCAAGCGCTCTGTGCAGCCTCTCTCCTTCACCTACGATTCGTCCGGCCTGCGGGACCCGTTCCTGCTGCATGCCTTGCAACCCGACCATACGCCTGGCCGCCCGGCCACTGCGCCAGACCTCAGCAGGCCGCGTGGCGTGCTGGAAAGCCTGGCGGTGGAGCAATTTGAAATGGTCGGCACGCTGTCCCGTGGCCTGCACACTTTCGCCCTGTTGCGCGCCGCCTCCCAAGTGCATCGCCTGGCAGTCGGTGACTACTTGGGGCTGGACCACGGTCGGGTCACGGCCATCCATGATGGCTATGTGGAACTGGTCGAACTGTTCCCCGATGAACAGGGCGCGTGGCTGGAGCGCCCGCGGACCCTTGTGTTGAACGTCAACTCATAACGGAAGCAAAACAATGAAAAGGACTTTCTCGTCCTTCGGTGTAGCGCTATGGATAGCGCTTTCGGCACCGATGGCTGCTGCTGTGCCCAATCGCGTCGACCTGATCCATCTGCCGCCGCCCGACACTACGGTGGCGGGCGTCTATGCCGGTGGCCCGATGAACCTCAATTTCCAGAACATCGAGTTGCGCACGGCGTTGCAGCAAATCGCCGATGTGGCAGGGCTCAATCTGGTCGCCGGTGACGATGTACAGGGTTCAGTCACCCTGCGCCTGAAAAACGTGCCCTGGGACCAGGCGCTGGACCTGGTGCTTCAAGCCAAGGGCCTGGATAAGCGGGTCAAGGCCGGCGTGTTGCTGGTGGCGCCCGCCGAGGAGTTGGCGGCGCGTGAGTTGTTGCTGTTGGAGTCGCGCAAACAGGTGGCCGAACTGGCGCCCCTGCGCCGGGAACTACTGCAGGTCAACTACGCCAAGGCGGCGGACCTGGCCAAGCTGTTCCAGTCCGTGACCGGCCTGGAGGGCACCACCGATGAGCGCGGTTCGGTGGCCGTGGATGACCGCACCAACAACATCATTGCCTACCAAACCACTGAGCGGCTGGAAGAACTGCGGCGCATCGTGGCGCAATTGGATATCCCGGTGCGCCAAGTGATGATCGAGGCGCGGATTGTGGAGGCCAATGTCGATTATGACAAAAGCCTGGGGGCACGCTGGGGTGGACGGATCAGTCGTGGCAATTGGAGTGCGGGGGGTATCAATAAACCCGTGGCTGAGGGCACCGAACCGCCGGAAAGCCCGTCCAGTTCTCCGTTTGTCGATTTGGGGGCGATTACCGGCACGTCCGGCCTGGGCATCGCCTACATCACCGACAACCTCTTGCTGGACCTGGAACTGACCGCCATGGAAAAAACCGGCAACGGCGAAATCGTCTCGCAGCCCAAGGTGGTGACGTCCGACAAAGAAACGGCGCGGATACTCAAGGGCACCGAGATTCCCTATCAGGAATCCAGCTCCAGTGGCGCCACTTCGGTGTCGTTCAAGGAGGCTTCGTTGTCCCTGGAAGTCACCCCGCAGATCACCCCGGACGACCGGGTGATCATGGAGGTCAAGGTCACCAAGGATGAACCCGACTACCTGAATAAACTCAACGATGTGCCGCCCATCAAGAAGAACGAAGTCAACGCCAAAGTGCTGGTCAAGGATGGCGAGACCATCGTCATTGGCGGGGTTTTCTCCAATACCCAAAGCAAAGTGGTAGATAAAGTGCCATTTTTGGGCGATGTGCCGTATCTTGGCCGCCTTTTCCGGCGCGATGTGCTGGCGGAGAAAAAATCCGAGCTGCTGGTATTCCTGACTCCGCGTATTATGAATAACCAGGCGATTGCTGTGAGTCGTTGATTCTGTGCGAAATTTGATTCTTGTAGGACCGATGGGGGCTGGAAAAAGCACCATCGGCCGTTTGCTGGCCAAAGAGCTGCGCCTGCCATTCAAAGATTCCGATAAGGAAATTGAAGTGCGCACGGGTGCCAATATCCCATGGATCTTCGATAAGGAAGGCGAGCTGGGCTTTCGTGACCGCGAGCAGGCGATGATCGCAGAGCTGTGTGGCCTCGATGGCGTGGTATTGGCCACCGGCGGCGGCGCGGTGATGCGCGAAGAAAACCGCCGGGCGCTGCATGCCGGCGGCCGCGTGGTCTATCTGCATGCCTCGGTCGAGCAGCAGGTGGGCCGCACCGCCCGCGATCGAAATCGCCCGTTGCTGCGCACGGCCAACCCGGAGAAAACCCTGCGGGACCTGCTCACACTGCGCGATCCGCTGTATCGGGAAATTGCCGATCTGGTGGTCGAAACCGATGAGCGGCCGCCCCGGATGGTGGTCCTCGACATTCTTGAGCGCCTGCAACGGCTGCCACCCCGTTAAAGCCAGGCCCGAAATGCGCTATTCTCGGCGGCGCGCCAACACCCTTTGAGGTGTGGCGTAGAGCCATCAGGCAACGCCGGTTTCTGGCGTTGCTGGTCGTCAATACATCTCTAACGCGGGGACACATGCAGACACTTAAGGTCGATCTAGGCGAGCGCAGCTACCCGATCCATATTGGCGAAGGTCTGCTGGACCAGCCCGAGTTGCTTGCACCGCACATTGCCGGGCGGCAAGTGGCGATCATCTCCAATGAGACCGTCGCGCCACTGTATCTTGAGCGTCTGAGCCGCAGCCTGGCGGCCTATTCCGTGATCTCGGTGATCCTGCCCGATGGCGAAGCCCACAAGAACTGGGAAACCCTGCAACTGATCTTTGATGGTCTGTTGACTGCCCGCCATGATCGCCGCACCACTGTGATTGCCCTGGGTGGCGGTGTGATCGGCGATATGGCCGGTTTTGCGGCGGCCTGCTACCAGCGTGGCGTGGACTTTATCCAGGTGCCCACCACCTTGTTGTCCCAGGTCGATTCGTCGGTGGGTGGCAAGACCGGTATCAATCATCCGCTGGGCAAGAACATGGTCGGCGCGTTCTATCAGCCCCAGGCTGTACTGATCGACACTGCAACCCTCAACACCCTGCCACCGCGTGAACTGTCTGCGGGCCTGGCGGAGGTCATCAAGTACGGTCTGATCTGCGACGAGCCGTTTCTCACCTGGCTCGAAGAGCATGTAGATGCCCTGCGCGGTCTGGACCAGGCAGCGCTTACCGAAGCCATTTCCCGCTCGTGCGCCGCCAAGGCGCTGGTGGTGAATGCCGACGAACGGGAGTCCGGTGTACGGGCTACCTTGAACTTGGGGCACACCTTCGGCCATGCGATCGAAACCCACATGGGCTATGGTGTGTGGCTGCATGGGGAGGCCGTAGCGGCTGGCACAGTGATGGCTTTGGAGATGTCGCAACGCCTGGGCTGGATCAGCGCCCAGGAGCGCGATCGTGGTATCCGCCTGTTCCAGCGCGCCGGTTTGCCGGTTATCCCGCCGCAAGAGATGACCGAGGCGGACTTCCTCGAACATATGGCGATAGACAAGAAAGTGATCGACGGTCGACTGCGACTGGTGCTGCTGCGCCACATGGGCGAAGCGGTGGTGACCGACGATTATCCAAAAGAGATTCTACAAGCCACGCTGGGCGCGGATTACCGTGCCCTGGCTCAGCTGAAAGGTTAATCAGATCCCGATGACTAGTTTGCATGCCGACGAGGCGTTCCTCGGCCATTACCAGTTAAGCCACGACCCTTTTGCTCCACGGGTACCTGGTTTCAAATTTTTCCCGGCCCAGCGCAAGCCAGTGCTCGGCCAGCTGCACCATCTGGCGCGTTACAGCCAGTTGCTGCTGGTGGTGACCGGCCCGTTGGGCAGCGGCAAGACCTTGCTGCGCCAGGCCCTGGTGGCCAGCACCAACAAGCAGTCGGTGCAGAGCGTGGTGGTGTCGGCCCGTGGCAACGGCGATGCGGCGGGCGTGCTGCGCCAAGTCGCGCAGTCGCTGGACGTGGCCACCGCCGAGCCGAACGCGATCCTCAAGCAGGTTGTGCAACTGGGCCTGACCGGCCAGGAAGTCTACCTGCTGGTGGATGACGCCGAGCAGCTCGACGAATCTGCCCTTGAAGCCCTGCTGGCGCTGGCGGCAGGTACGCCGGAAGGTCGCCCTCATGTGTTCCTGTTTGGTGAGTCGTCGCTGATCGCCGATCTGGAGCAGATCAGCGGTGAGCAAGAGCTGTTCCACGTTATCGAGTTGCAGCCGTACGAAGAAGAAGAAACCCGGGAGTACCTGGCTCAACGCCTGGAGGGCGCAGGCGCGGGTATCGAACTTTTCTCCGCCCAACAGATCTCTGATATTCACGAAAGCTCTGACGGCTGGCCTGGCACCATCAATCAGGTCGCCCGCGATGCGATGATCGAAGCCATGATTGCCAGCCGCTCTGCGGTCAAGCGTCCAAAGATGGGGTTCACTATGCCTAAGAAGCACGTATTGGCTATTTCCGCCGTTGTCGTGGTCGCCGTTGCCGCCGCCTGGTTGATCCCGGGTCGCAACAAGGCGCCCACCACTGCCGGCGCGCCAACAGAGCAGGCGCAGTTGCCACTGGGCAAGCCTACTCCAAACGTCGAGTTCGCCAATTCCGGCCAACCCACCAACCTGCCGATGGTCGGCCAGCCCGTGATGCGCGGCCCACTCGCCGAAGAAGCCGGTGGTATCTCCGAAGGCGACGACGGCGTACCGGTGGAAGGCTCCAGCGCCACACCGCCGACGGTGACCACTACCGCGCCACCTGCGGGCGTGCCAGCGGGTCAGCCAGCGGCCAAGCCAACGCCTGCGCCTACGGTGGCTACTGCCAAGCCTGCACCGGTGACCAAGCCGGTTGCACCTGCGCCAGCAGCCAAGCCAGCTCCGGCCCCAGCGGCCAAGCCTGTTGAAAAACCCGTCACTGTCGCCAAGGCCGGTACTGCTGGCAGCGGTTGGTACGGCAGCCAGCCCGCGAGCAACTTCGTGGTGCAGATCCTGGGCACCAGCTCCGAAGCCAACGCCCAGGCGTTCGTGAAAGAGCAGGGCGGCGAGTACCGTTATTTCAAGAAAGTGCTCAACGGCAAGCCTCTGTACGTGATCACCTACGGCAACTTCGCAAGCCGTGCCGCAGCTGATTCTGCGATCAAAACCTTGCCAGCGAAGGTTCAGGCTGGTAAACCTTGGCCTCGCACTGTCGCCAGCGTTCAACAAGAACTGGCAGCAACTCGCTGAAGATCCGGCGGCCTTACCCAGGCCGCCCTCCCGGCACCTCAAAAAAAATCGCATGGCGTGCAGCTTCCCAGAAGCCGCGCGCTTTGTGGTGTCTGCGTCACAGTGGCTTTTGAGTCGTAGCGGTCAAAATTAAAAAAGTTTTGACTAGCACAGCATATCGCTTTAAACCTTTCATAAATGCGACATAGATTTGCGACATCTCGTCGCTAAATTTGTGAGCGTCTGTGTCGGTGTGTACAATGACCTCCCTTTTGCCCCCCGCTAAGCCGGCGTACGTTCGGCGTGGAAGGTAACCGGTTGAATTGAAAAGAAATTTGCCTCGGTATAAGAGGCAGCCTGGTGAGAAAGTGTCTATGAAAGCAGGTCTGTACCAACCCGATGAATTCAAGGATAACTGCGGTTTCGGCCTGATAGCCCATATGCAGGGCGAGCCCAGTCATACCCTTTTGCAAACGGCCATCGAGGCCCTGACCTGCATGACCCACCGCGGTGGGATCAACGCCGACGGCAAGACCGGTGACGGTTGTGGCCTGCTGATCCAAAAGCCCGACCTGTTCCTGCGCGCCGTCGCCAAAGAGCAATTTGCGGTCGAACTGCCCAAGCAGTACGCCGTGGGCATGGTGTTCTTCAACCAGGACCCGGTCAAAGCCGAGGCCGCTCGCGAGAACATGAACCGCGAAATCGTCGCTGCCGGCCTGCAACTCGTCGGCTGGCGCAAAGTGCCGATCGACACCAGCGTGCTCGGCCGCCTGGCCTTGGAGCGCCTGCCGCAGATCGAACAAGTGTTCATCGCAGGCGACGGCCTGAGCGACCAGGCCATGGCGATCAAGCTGTTCACCTCCCGCCGCCGTTCGTCGGTTGCCAACGCTGCTGACGCTGACCACTACATCTGCAGCTTTTCCCACAAGACCATCATTTATAAAGGCCTGATGATGCCGGCGGACCTCACCGCCTTCTATCCAGACCTGAGCGACGAGCGCCTGCAAACCGCAATCTGCGTGTTCCACCAGCGCTTCTCCACCAACACCCTGCCGAAATGGCCGCTGGCCCAGCCATTCCGCTTCCTCGCCCACAACGGCGAGATCAACACCATCACCGGCAACCGCAACTGGGCTGTGGCCCGTCGCACCAAGTTCGCCAACGACCTGATGGACCTCGAAGAGCTCGGCCCGCTGGTCAACCGCGTCGGCTCCGACTCCTCCAGCATGGACAACATGCTCGAACTGATGGTCACCGGCGGCATCGACCTGTTCCGTGGCGTGCGCATGATCATTCCGCCAGCGTGGCAGAACGTCGAAACCATGGACCCGGACCTGCGTGCGTTCTACGAGTACAACTCGATGCACATGGAACCGTGGGACGGCCCGGCCGGTGTGGTCATGACCGACGGCCGCTACGCGGTGTGCCTGCTCGACCGTAACGGTCTGCGCCCGGCGCGTTGGGTCACCACCACCAATGGTTTCATCACCCTGGCGTCGGAAATCGGCGTGTGGAACTACCAGCCGCAAGACGTGATTGCCAAAGGCCGCGTAGGCCCTGGCCAGATCCTGGCCGTGGACACCGAAACCGGGCAGATCCTTGACACCGACGCCATCGACAACCGTTTGAAGTCCCGTCACCCGTACAAGCAGTGGCTGCGCAAGAACGCCCTGCGTATCCAGGCGACCATGGAAGACAACGACCACGGTTCGGCTTTCTACGACGTTGACCAGCTCAAGCAGTACATGAAGATGTACCAGGTCACCTTCGAAGAACGTGACCAGGTGCTGCGCCCCCTCGGCGAGCAAGGCTACGAGGCTGTCGGCTCCATGGGCGATGACACGCCAATGGCCGTGCTGTCCCAGCGCGTGCGCACGCCATACGACTACTTCCGCCAGCAGTTCGCCCAGGTGACCAACCCACCGATCGACCCGCTGCGCGAAGCCATCGTGATGTCGTTGGAAGTGTGCCTCGGTGCCGAGCGCAACATCTTCCAGGAATCGCCTGAGCACGCCTCCCGCGTGATCCTCAGCTCGCCTGTGATTTCGCCGGCCAAGTGGCGCTCGTTGATGACCCTGGATCGCCCAGGCTTCGACCGCCAGATCATCGACCTGAACTACGACGAGAGCCTGGGCCTGGAAGCCGCTGTGCGCAACGTCGCCGACCAGGCCGAAGAAGCCGTGCGCGCCGGTCGCACCCAGATCGTTTTGACCGACCGCCACATTGCTCCGGGCAAGCTGCCGATCCACGCATCCTTGGCCACCGGCGCGGTGCATCACCGCCTGACCGAAAAAGGCCTGCGCTGCGATTCCAACATCCTGGTGGAAACCGCCACCGCCCGTGACCCGCACCACTTTGCGGTGTTGATCGGTTTCGGCGCCTCGGCGGTGTACCCGTTCCTGGCCTACGAAGTGCTGGGCGACCTGATCCGCACCGGTGAAGTGCTGGGCGACCTCTATGAGGTGTTCAAGAACTACCGTAAGGGCATCACCAAGGGCCTGCTGAAGATCCTGTCGAAGATGGGCATCTCCACCGTCACGTCCTACCGTGGCGCGCAACTGTTCGAAGCCATCGGCCTGTCGGAAGAAGTCTGCGACCTGAGCTTCCGTGGCGTGCCAAGCCGCATCAAGGGCGCGCGTTTCGTCGACATCGAAGCCGAACAAAAAGCCCTGGCAGCCGAAGCCTGGAGCGCGCGCAAGCCGATCCAGCAGGGCGGCCTGCTCAAGTTCGTGCACGGTGGCGAATACCACGCGTACAACCCGGACGTGGTCAACACCCTGCAAGCCGCCGTGCAGCAGGGCGACTACGCCAAGTTCAAGGAATACACCTCGCTGGTGGACAACCGCCCGGTGTCGATGATCCGCGACCTGTTCAAGGTGAAAACCCTGGACACCGCCATGGACATCAGCGAAGTCGAGCCGCTGGAATCGATCCTCAAGCGCTTCGACTCCGCTGGTATTTCCCTGGGCGCGTTGTCGCCTGAGGCTCACGAAGCCCTGGCCGAAGCCATGAACCGCCTGGGTGCGCGTTCCAACTCCGGCGAAGGCGGTGAAGACCCGGCGCGCTACGGCACCATCAAGAGCTCGAAAATCAAGCAAGTGGCCACGGGTCGTTTCGGTGTAACCCCGGAATACCTGGTCAACGCCGAAGTGCTGCAGATCAAGGTGGCCCAGGGCGCCAAGCCCGGTGAGGGCGGCCAACTGCCAGGCGGCAAGGTCAACGGTTTGATCGCCAAACTGCGTTATGCAGTACCCGGCGTGACCCTGATCTCGCCTCCGCCGCACCACGACATCTACTCGATTGAGGACTTGTCGCAGCTGATTTTCGACTTGAAACAAGTCAACCCGCAGGCCCTGGTCTCGGTGAAACTGGTAGCTGAAGCCGGCGTGGGCACCATTGCCGCCGGTGTGGCCAAGGCCTATGCCGACCTGATCACCATCTCCGGCTATGACGGCGGCACCGGCGCTTCGCCTTTGACCTCCATCAAGTACGCTGGCGCTCCGTGGGAGCTGGGCCTGGCAGAAACCCACCAGACCCTGCGCGGCAACGACCTGCGCGGCAAGGTGCGTGTACAAACCGACGGCGGCCTGAAAACCGGCCTCGACGTGATCAAGGCCGCCATCCTCGGCGCCGAAAGCTTCGGCTTCGGCACCGCGCCGATGATCGCCCTGGGCTGTAAATACCTGCGCATCTGCCACCTGAACAACTGCGCCACCGGCGTCGCCACTCAGAACGAAAAACTGCGCAAGGATCACTACATCGGCACCGTCGACATGGTGGTGAACTTCTTCACCTACGTCGCCGAAGAGACCCGTGAGTGGCTGGCCAAGCTGGGCGTGCGCTCCCTCGAAGAACTGATCGGTCGTACCGACCTGTTGGAAATCCTCGAAGGCCAGACCGCCAAGCAGCACCACCTGGACCTCACGCCGCTGTTGGGCAGCGATCACATCCCGGCCGACAAGCCGCAGTTCTGTGGTGTTGAGCGCAACCCGCCGTTCGACAAAGGCCTGCTGGCCGAGAAGATGGTGGAAATTGCCGGCTCGTCGATCAATGACGCCAGCGGTGGCGAATTTGAACTGGATATCTGCAACTGCGACCGTTCCATCGGCGCACGCATCTCCGGCGAAATCGCGCGCAAGCACGGCAACCAAGGCATGGCCAAGGCGCCAATCACCTTCCGTTTCAAGGGCACTGCGGGCCAAAGCTTTGGCGTGTGGAACGCCGGCGGCCTGCACATGTACCTCGAAGGCGACGCCAACGACTACGTGGGCAAGGGCATGACCGGCGGCAAGCTGGTGATCGTTCCGCCTAAAGGCAGCGTCTACAAGACCCAGGACAGTGCCATCATCGGCAACACCTGCTTGTACGGTGCCACCGGTGGCAAGCTGTTCGCTGCCGGTACTGCTGGTGAGCGTTTCGCCGTGCGCAACTCCGGTGCCCACACCGTGGTGGAAGGCACGGGCGATCACTGCTGCGAGTACATGACCGGGGGCTTTGTCGCGGTATTGGGCAAGACCGGTTACAACTTCGGTTCGGGCATGACCGGCGGTTTCGCCTACGTGCTCGACCAGGACAACACCTTCGTCGACAAGGTCAACCACGAGTTGGTCGAGATCCAGCGCATCAGCGGCGAAGCCATGGAGTCCTACCGGAACCACTTGCAGCATGTGCTGGACGAGTACGTCGAGGAGACCGGCAGCGAATGGGGTCGTAACCTCGCCGAAAACCTCGATGATTACCTGCGTCGTTTCTGGCTGGTCAAGCCCAAGGCTGCCAACCTGAAATCGTTGCTTTCCAGCATCCGTGCCAACCCGCAGTGATATGCGCCTGAAGAGTTTGATGAGGTTTTAACATGGCTGAACGTCTGAATAACGACTTCCAGTTCATCGATGTCGGGCGCAAAGATCCGAAGAAGAAACTGTTGCGTCAACGCAAGAAAGAGTTCGTGGAAATCTACGAACCCTTCAAACCCCAGCACTCGGCCGACCAGGCCCACCGCTGCCTGGGTTGCGGTAACCCGTATTGCGAATGGAAGTGCCCAGTGCACAACTTCATTCCCAACTGGCTCAAATTGGTGGCCGAGGGCAACATCCTCGCCGCCGCCGAGCTGTCGCACCAGACCAACACCCTGCCGGAAGTGTGCGGCCGGGTGTGCCCGCAGGACCGTCTGTGCGAGGGTGCCTGCACCCTTAACGACGGCTTCGGCGCGGTGACCATTGGCTCGGTGGAGAAGTACATCACCGACACCGCCTTCGCCATGGGCTGGCGCCCGGACATGTCCAAGGTCAAGCCGACCGGCAAGCGCGTCGCCATCATCGGCGCCGGCCCTGCGGGCCTGGGCTGCGCCGACGTACTGGTGCGTGGCGGCGTGACCCCGGTGGTGTTCGACAAGAACCCGGAAATCGGCGGCCTGCTGACCTTCGGTATTCCCGAGTTCAAGCTGGAAAAAACCGTACTGAGCCACCGTCGTGAAGTCTTTACCGGCATGGGTATCGAGTTCCGTCTCAATACCGAGATCGGCAAAGACATCACCATGGAGCAACTGCTCGAAGAATACGATGCCGTGTTCATGGGCATGGGCACCTACACCTACATGAAGGGCGGTTTTGCCGGTGAGGACCTGCCGGGCGTGTACGACGCGCTCGACTTCCTGATCGCCAACGTCAATCGCAACCTGTGCTTTGAAAAGTCGCCGGAAGATTTCGTCGACATGAAGGGCAAGAAGGTCGTGGTGCTCGGCGGTGGCGACACCGCGATGGACTGCAACCGTACCTCGATCCGCCAGGGCGCCAAGTCGGTGACCTGTGCTTATCGTCGTGACGAAGCCAACATGCCCGGCTCGCGCAAAGAGGTGAAGAACGCCAAGGAAGAAGGCGTGAAGTTCCTCTACAACCGCCAGCCGATTGCCATCGTCGGTGAAGACCGCGTCGAAGGTGTGAAGGTGGTCGAGACCCGTCTCGGCGAACCGGACGCCCGTGGCCGTCGCAGCCCTGAGCCGATCCCGGGTTCCGAAGAGATCATCCCGGCGGATGCCGTGGTGATCGCCTTCGGCTTCCGCCCAAGCCCGGCGCCGTGGTTCGAGCAGTTCCAGATCCAGACCGACAGCCAGGGCCGCGTCGTGGCCCCGGAACAAGGCCAGTACAAGCACCAGACCAGCAACCCGAAGATCTTCGCCGGTGGCGATATGGTGCGTGGTTCTGACCTGGTGGTAACCGCGATTTTCGAAGGCCGTAACGCCGCCGAAGGCATCCTGGATTACCTGCAAGTCTGAGCCCTGATCCCGGGTTGAAATGGGATCAAATTGTGGGAGGGGGCTTGCTCCCGATAGCGGTGTATCAGTCACCCAATTCATTGGCTGACACACTGCAATCGGGAGCAAGCCCCCTCCCACATTTGTTTTGAGTGCATTCAAGACATTGCCGCAAATCAACCCAATAGATAAAAGGCGCGGCCCATTCCGTGCCTTTTGCGTCCGGCTCTGAGAAAATGCCCGCACTTTTTTTGCGGATGCCGACATGACTGCCCTCAAGAACGACCGTTTCCTTCGTGCCCTGCTCAAGCAACCCGTGGACGTCACCCCCGTGTGGATGATGCGCCAGGCCGGTCGCTACCTGCCGGAATACCGCGCCAGCCGCGCCAACGCCGGTGACTTCATGAGCCTGTGCATGAATCCTGCGTTCGCCTGCGAAGTCACGATGCAGCCCCTGGACCGCTACCCACAACTGGACGCGGCCATCCTCTTCTCCGACATCCTCACCATCCCTGACGCCATGGGCCAAGGCCTGTACTTCGAAACCGGCGAAGGCCCGCGTTTCAAGAAAGTGGTCAGTACCCTGGCCGACATCGAAGCCCTGCCGATCCCCGATCCGCACAAAGACCTGGGCTACGTGATGGACGCCGTCAGCACCATCCGTCGCGAGCTTAACGGCCGCGTGCCACTGATCGGCTTCTCCGGCAGCCCATGGACCCTGGCCACCTACATGGTCGAAGGCGGCTCGTCGAAAGACTTCCGCAAGACCAAGGCCATGCTCTACGACAATCCACAAGCGATGCACCTGCTGTTGGACAAGCTGGCGCAGTCGGTCACCTCTTACCTCAACGGCCAGATCATGGCCGGTGCGCAAGCGGTGCAGATTTTCGACACCTGGGGCGGCAACCTGTCGTCGGCGGCGTACCAGGAGTTCTCCCTGGCCTACATGCGCAAGATCGTCAGCGGCCTGATCCGCGAGCACGAAGGCCGCAAGGTGCCGGTGATCATGTTCACCAAGGGCGGCGGCTTGTGGTTGGAAAGCATTGCCGACGCCGGTGCCGATGCACTGGGCCTGGATTGGACCTGTGACCTGGGCGAAGCCCGTCGGCGCGTGGGTAACCGCGTTGCGCTGCAAGGCAACATGGACCCCACCGTGCTGTACGCAAAACCGGAAGCGATCCGCACCGAAGTCGGCCGCATCCTGGCCAGCTATGGCAAGGGCACCGGGCACGTGTTCAACCTGGGGCATGGCATTACGCCGGAAGTGAATCCGGAGCATGCAGGCGCATTCTTGCAAGCCGTGCATGAGTTGTCCGCGCAATACCATCAGTAACACCCCCGCGATTGAACTTCATCACCCTCTGTCCAAGAGGGTGATGTCGGCGCTTGTGGCTCAATGATTATTGTTTTTTCATTGTGTTTGGCGCGTGCCTGATTTTGTTTAAATAAATAATTAGTTGTAGGAATAGTCTTAAGGTTTTGTGCGCCATAATTATTATTGGGAAGTTTCTATGTTAATAATTCAATTTATCCTACATACGGGTTTCTTGTAATCTATAAAACTTCGTCCCGCTTGTGCTACAGCAACCGTAGAACGTCGTCCATATCGTCGATATGGGTTTGTCAGGTCGTTAAGTTGGGTCGAAATTATGATCAAGAAAGAGTTGTCCCGTTGGGGCGGTGCGTCTTCGCTCGCCTTGTTAAGTGCTTTGTTGCTGCCCGCCCAAGGGGTCCAGGCGCACGGTTATCTGAATGACCCTCCCTCCCGCGCATTGCAGTGCCAGAAAGGCCTGAACAAGGATTGCGGTGGTGCGCAGTACGAGCCGCAAAGCGTCGGTGAAACCTTCAAGGGGTTCCCGGCAGGCGTGGGCGGTGCTCCGTTGCAAGGGCCGGTTGACGGCAAGATCGCCAGTGGCGGTATCGGCCTGTTTTCGGCCATGGACGCCCAGTCGGCCGTACGCTGGCACCAGACCGAGATCAAGGACCGAAATATCAATTTCGAGTGGAAGTACACGGCGGCACACCCTGCCACCAAGCATGAGTACTTCATCACTCGCAATGGCTGGAACCCCAACAAGCCGCTGGAGCGTGCCTCGTTTGACAGCACGCCGTTCTGTGCGGTGGATGGCGGTAACGTCCTGCCTGTCGAAGGGAAGAAGCATGCCTGTGTGCTTCCTCAAGACAAGAATGGCGCCCACATCATTCTCGGTGTCTGGACCGTCGGTGATACCGATGCGGCGTTTTACAACGTCGTCGATGTGAACATTCTTGCCGAGGCTGACCTGCCTGGCGGATGGAGTGCTGTCGGCAGTATCACCCCTTCCACCACGCTGTTGGTGGGTGACAAGGTCAAGGCGCGCGCCTTTACCGCAGCAGGCGAAAGCGCGGCCCATACGGTGCAAATCAGCATCGACAAAGCCGAAGACGGCCAGCCCCAGAATTGGGGCTTCAAACTGGCTGAGAAAATCAACCAGACCCAGACCCTGATTCAAGCAGGTATCCGTGGTGAGGACGGCGCCATTGTTCCGGTCAAGGGCAACAACAACCTCTTCGCCCAGAAAGACAGTGGCGTGGTTCGGTATGAACTGAGCCTGGACGTCAAGGAGGACACGCAAGCGCGTATGGCGTTGGCGGCGTTCGCCAGCGAGTACGTATTGGAGAAGGGCCGTTCAACCCTCGACTTTCCGATGGTCGCCAACCGCGACATGAACATCGAAGCCACACTGTTCAACGCCAGCCACAAGCCGGTCGGCACCGTGAAGGCGTCGGCGCAGAGTGGCAACACCTGGCTCAAAATGGATGTGCGTACCGAGCCGGGTACACACCATATGACGTTGGTGGGTACCACCACAGATGGTCGCACCACACGCCAGGATACTCAGCCGGTAAACCTCACGGGTGAGGGCGGCGCCAAGGACTATCACTTTGTGTTCCCGGATGGCCTGGCCAGTTACGACGCGGGTACTCGTGTCTTGCATCCGAAGACCGGTGAAGTCTATGAGTGCAAACCGTTCCCTGTGTCGGGCTACTGCAAACAATACATCCCGACTGCCAACGGCTATGAGCCGGGTGTCGGTCACCACTGGCAAGACGCCTGGGACCAGCTCTGACCGTTAGTTGAATAAGCCTGGGCAAGTTCATGTGAACTTGCCCAGATGCTGGTGTGTTGTGTATGTCTACAGTTTGGAATATCAGTTGGAAAAGTGCATGCGCTATACGCCGGCCCAAGTTGTGCTGCATTGGGTGTCGGCGGTTGTTATTTTATGGACGCTGGTGTCCGGCTTTTATGTAGCTGTTTTTGATGTTGTGGCTACAACTAAGGAGTGGGTGGGGTTTGTCAATGTATCGTTGACGTCGCTTTATATTCCGGTGTTTATCCTCAGGGTCTATTACTCATTCATGCATGGGTTTACTACGTTTAATCGAAGGCGGTCAATCAACGAGTACATGGCGTTGTTTGTTCATAAAGCGATTTATTTGGTATTGGGCGTTGTGTTGGTGTCGGGCGTATTGATGATGGATCGCCCTATCAACCTATTTGACGTCTTGGCGATTGCTCAACCGTTAACCGATCCGATGGCCATTGAGTGGTTCATGCGGCTGCATATCCAGGCCTGCATCGCTTTATTGGTTCTGGTTGCCGTGCATGTGGGGGCCGTTATCAAACATGAAATGTGTGGCCGCAGGGTCCTCAAAAATATGTCTTTCTCCCAAGGGGCGGACCTCCCGTGAAGCCGACAGGTTGGCGGGTGCTCCTTCTGATGCTGCCCATGAGCTACGGGCTGGTGCTTGGGTGGCAGGAATGGCAGTTGCGGCGGACGCAATGGGCCCCCGTGCAACCGCTACCGGCACCGTTGCCCACGCTGACACCCGTCTTCGCGCTCAACACCCAGGCGGTGGCGACGGTGCTTGGCCTGAGCAGTCACGGCAGTGTCATGGACAGTGCTGAACCGCTGACCCTGCTGGCCACAGTGGTCGCCGGCAACAGCGAGTCGCGAGCCTTGCTGGCGGGGCCTGAAGGCGAGCGCTTTTACCGTGCAGGCGAACGCCTGCCGGGAGGCAGCTTGTTGCGTCGTATCGAGCCTGCACACGTGGTGTTGTGGCGCCAGGGGCGTGAAGAGCGGTTGAGCCTGTACCCCACAGGCGAGCGTTTTCTCCAGCCTGCCGACACCCTTCGGCAGGCTGGCGCGACGCGCCATCTACGGCCCACCGTCGAATCATCGAGGAGTGAGTAGGTTGATGAACAGCATGATCGTGCAGCGTGCCCTGGTGGTCGCCGTTGCAGCGTTCGCCTTTTATGGCGGGCCCTCGTCAGGCACGGAGCAGCGCTGGCAACTGACGATGAACAACGCCGAGCTGCGTGATGTCGTCGAGGAGATGTCGAGCATCCTCGACACCACGGTAATTCTTGATCCGAAAATCCAGGGGCGCATCACGGTCATGTCCCGCCAGGCGCTGGATCGCGAAGGCGTGCGGCGCCTGTTCTACAGCGTGCTGGATGCGCATGATTTCAGCGTCATCGACCAAGGCGACCAGATCCTTATCGTTCCGGTTGCCCAAGCCAAGTCCCAGGCCAGCGCCATGGCTGAACGCCCGCCGGCTGCGCAGCAGTTCGTGACCCAAGTCTATGCGTTAGGCGCCAGCAGTGCGCCGGACCTGGCGGGCCTGGTGCGGCCACTGATCTCGCCCAACGGGTATGTCGGCCCCTCGGTGTCTGCCAATGCCTTGGTGATTACGGACACTGCGCGCAACGTTGGCCGAATTGGCGAGGTTATCCGGCAGTTGGATTCCGGCGCCAAAAACACCCATGAATTGATCGAACTGCACCACGGCGTGGCGGCTGATATTGCGCGCCTGATGGAGGCTTCCCTAGGCAAGCAGAATCCCGACAGCGCCATTCAGGTCCTGGCCGACTCGCGCAGCAACCGATTGGTCATCGTCGGTACGCCAGAGGTGCGCCAGCGCCTGGTGCAACTGGCCCGCAGCCTGGACACGGCCACGCCTGCGCGACTGGACAATGCCCGCGTGATGCGCCTGCGCTACAGCGATGCCAAGCAATTGGCCGAGGTGCTGGACACCATGGGGCAGGGCACGAAGACAACCTCGATATCCACGGGCCTGAAAGACGCTGCAACCAGCCAGCCATTCATGGTGCGGGCAGATGAAAGCCAGAACGCCCTGGTGATCGTGGCCGAAGCCGCCCAGCTCGCCACGCTGGAAGGGATCGTCAAGGAGCTGGATCAGCCACGGGCCCAAGTGCTGATCCACGCGGCGATTGTCGAGGTCAGCGGCGACATCAGCGAGGCGCTCGGCGTGCAATGGGCGTTCAATGGCGGCCGCGCCCAGGGGGTCGTCAATTTTCCAGGTACCGGCATCCCGATTCTTGGCGCTCTCAAGTTTGACGAAAGTACCGTCGCCCCCGAAGGCGCGCTGCTGAAACTTGGCACTGATCGCTTTGGTGCGTTGATCTCGGCCCTGGCCAGCAACACCCACAGCAACCTGTTGTCGACTCCGAGCCTGTTGACCCTGGACAACCAGGAGGCAGAAATCATCGTTGGTCAGAACGTGCCGTTCAAGACCGGTTCCTACGCCACCACAGGCAGTGGCGCAGACAATCCCTTCACGACCGTGGAGCGCAAGGACGTCGGGATCAGCCTCAAGATCAAACCCTATATCAATGAAGGCTCGACCTTGCGCCTGGAGGTGGAGCAGGAGGTTTCGGACATTGCGCCGGCAGTATCCGGCGTCGACTCCTCGGACCTGATCACCAATAAGCGTGCGCTGAAAAGCACGATCCTGGCCGATGATGGCCAGATCATCGTCATCGGCGGCCTGATCAAAGACAGCGTACGCAGCCAGAAAAGCGGTGTGCCGTTGCTGCGCGATATTCCCTACCTGGGCGCATTGTTTCGCTGGAGCCGTGATACCCAGACCAAAAGCAACCTGATGGTGTTCCTGCGGCCAACCATCGTACGCAGTGGCCAGGACCTCTCCGGTATCAGCCAGCAGCGCTACCAGGACCTGCGCGAGCAAAGCCAACCGCGTCTGCCCGATGAGGCGGCGCAGTTGTTCGACGCGCGCCGACCGGCGTCGGAGGCGCAATGAAGCCATTGCCCTTTGGTTTTGCCCGACGCTTTGGCGTGTTGCTCGATGATGGCCAACTGTTGGTGCGCAGTGACACGCCCTTGAGCGCGATTGCCGAAGCACGGCGACTGAGCGATCACGAGTTGCCGTTGCAAGTGCTGGCCGGCGATGCCTTTGCCGAGCGCTTGGCCCAGGCGTACAGCGACGGGCAAAGCGCCGCCGAGCAAGTGGCCCAGGGGTTGGACGATGAGCTGGACCTGCTCAGCCTGGTGGACCAGGTGCCGCAGGCCGCCGATTTGCTGGAGCAGCAAGGTGACGCACCGATCATTCGGCTGATCAACGCCTTGCTCAGTGAAGCCGTACGGGAAAAGGCCTCCGATGTGCACCTGGAAACCTTTGAACATACGCTGACGGTGCGCATGCGGGTGGACGGCCAGTTGCGCGAAATGCTCAAGCCACGGCGAGAACTGGCGACGCTGCTGGTGTCGCGCATCAAGGTCATGGCGCGCCTGGATATCGCCGAAAAGCGCGTGCCCCAGGATGGCCGCATGGCCCTGCGCCTGGCCGGCCACGAAGTGGATGTACGCGTTTCTACATTGCCCTCGGCCCACGGTGAAAGGGTGGTGCTGCGCCTGCTCGACAAACAGGCCGGGCGCCTGCAACTGGCACGCTTGGGCATGGCGCCGCACACCCTCGCCGGCTTGCAACAACTGCTGGGCAAACCCCACGGAATCTTCCTGGTGACCGGCCCCACCGGGTCGGGCAAGACCACCAGCCTTTACGCCGCGCTGACCCACCTCAATGACCAGACCCGCAACATCCTCACCGTTGAAGACCCGATTGAATATCACCTGCCGGGTATCGGCCAGACACCGGTCAATCCCAAGGTCGACATGACCTTTGCGCGAAGTTTGCGGGCGATCCTGCGCCAGGACCCTGATGTGGTGATGGTGGGCGAGATTCGTGACGGTGAAACCGCCGAGATCGCGGTGCAGGCCTCCCTCACCGGGCACTTGGTGCTGTCGACGTTGCACACCAACAGCGCCATCGGTGCCATCACCCGGTTGGTGGATATGGGGGTGGACGCTTATCTGCTCGCATCATCCCTGGTCGGCGTGCTGGCTCAGCGTTTGTTGCGCACGCTCTGCCCGGCCTGCAAGGCCGCCGGTGTAGCGGATGCCGAGGTGTGTCGGCGGTTGGGCCTGGACCCTGAGCGAGCGCCCCAGGTGTTCAGGGCCGCTGGCTGTGAGCAATGTCGCCAGGGCTATCGCGGGCGTATTGGCATCTACGAGTTGGTCAGCATCACGCCTGCACTGTCGGCGTTGATACATCAAGGTGCCAACGAACAGGTGCTGTTGGCCCAGGCGCGGCGCTCTTCCCCCAGCTTGTTCGAAGATGGTCGTCGCCTGGTGCTCGAAGGGCTGACCAGTGTGGACGAACTGCTGCGCGTCACCCAGGAGGACTAGCCATGCCCACCTACGACTATCGAGCCCAGGACCGCGATGGGCGGGCGTGCAGAGGCCGGCAAGAGGCCGACAGCCCACGACATGCCCGGCAGTTATTGCGTGAGCGAGGGTTGTTGCCCAACCAAGTGCAGGCTGCCAGCGAGCGCGCCGCCCGGGGGCCGGTGCGGGTGGCAGGGTTGAGTGCGGCAGACCTGGCGCTGCTCACCTTGCAGTTATCGACCCTGGTCCAGGCCGGTTTGCCTTTGGAGCAGGCGCTGCAAGCCGTCGCCCAGCAAAGCCAAAAGCTGCGGGTCAGCAGCTTGCTTGCACAGGTGCGTGACCGGGTGATGGAAGGGCAGTCCCTGGCGTCGGCGCTTGGCGTATTTCCCCGTGCATTTCCCGAGGTGTTCCGCGCCACCATCGCGGCGGGTGAACGCTCCGGCCACCTGGGGCATGTGCTTGAGCAACTGGCCTGTTACACCGAGGCCCGCCAGGCCTCCCGGCAAAAAATCCAACTGGCCTTGGTGTACCCGGCGCTGTTGATGTTCGCCTGCGTGGCCATCGTCGGCTTCCTGCTCGGGTATGTGGTGCCGGATGTGGTGAGGATCTTTATCGACAGTGGCCAGCCGCTGCCTTGGCTGACCCAGGCCATGATCGCCTTCAGCCAGGGCCTGCGCACCTATGGCCTGGTGTTGTTGGCGTTGCTGCTGGGGGCCGGGGCGGCGTTGCGCTGGAGCTTGAGCCAGCCACGCTGGCGCTGGCAGTGGCACCGCCTGGCGCTGCACCTACCGTTGCTGGGCGGCGTCTTTCGCGCCATGGAGGCGGCGCGGTTTGCCAGCACCCTGGCGATCCTGGGCAAAAGCGCGGTGCCCTTGGTGGACGCCCTGGAGATTGCGGCCGCCGTGATCGGCAACGTCACCATCCGCGCGCGCATGAGCGATGTCGCCCGCTCGGTCCGCGAGGGCGGCACGCTCACCCGTGGGCTTGAACTCGGGGGCGACATCCCACCGCTGATGCTGCACATGATCGCCAGCGGTGAACGTGCCGGTGAACTCGACACGATGCTGGCCCGTGCCGCCGAGCAACAGGAAAAAAGCCTCGCCGCCCGTATTGCGCTGGTGGTGAGTTTGTTCGAGCCGGCGATGCTGGTGGTGATGGGCGGCGTGGTGTTGCTGATCGTCATGGCCATTCTGTTGCCGATCCTCAGCCTTAACCAACTGGTGAACTGAATGCAGGAAATGACCAAGGGCCAGCGGGGTTTTACCCTGATCGAAATCATGGTGGTGGTGGTGATCATCGGTGTACTGGGGGCCATTGTGGTGCCGCAATTCATGGGCCGCCCCGACCAGGCCAAGGCCACGGCCGCCAGGACCGATATCCAGGCCATCGCCACCAGCCTGGAAATGTACCGCCTCGACAACAGTCATTACCCCTCCACCCTGCAAGGCCTGGAGGCCCTGAGCAAGCGGCCCGCCGGTACGCCGCCTGCACGGAACTGGAACCCCCAGGGCTATCTGAAAAGTATCCCGATAGACCCGTGGGGCACGCCCTATCAATACCTGAACCCTGGGGTGCGTTCTGCCAACGGCGGCTATGACCTGTATTCCCTGGGTGCCGATGGTGTGAGCGGCGGCGAAGGCCTCGCGGCCGACATCGGCAACTGGGGTGAGTGAGCCCATGCGCAGGCAGAGCCGCGGCTTTACCTTGCTGGAACTGATGGTGGTGATCGCCCTGGTCGGCATTGTGCTCGGCGCGGTGAGCCTGGCAACGGGTAACAGCCCGGCACGCCAGGCACGGCAGGAGGCAGGCTTGATGCTGCAATTGCTCCAGCAACTGCGCGAACAGGCCGTGATCGAGGGGCGTGAATACGGGGTGCGCCTACAGCCGGGTGAGTACCAGGTATTTCGCCTGGAACCACAGGGGTGGCGGCCGTCAGGTGCAGCCCATCGGGTGGCCCAGGGCGTGCAGATGCATCTGCAACTGGAAGGGTTGCGCGTGGGCCTGGACCGGCCCGGGCCACAGTTGCTGGCCCTCAGCAGCGATGAAGTCAGTGCGTTTGTGCTGTCCTTTACGTTCGCGGAGCAGGTGTTGACCCGCATCGTCAGCGATGGCATCGGGGAGACATGGATTGAAAGCTAGACAGCGTCGGCGCCGGGCCCGACCGAAACACCGTGGGTTCACCCTGCTGGAGGTGATGATCGCCCTGGCCATTTTCGCCACGTTGGCCGCTGCGGTGATTGCCGCCAGCCATTACTCTTTGCGCCAGAATGCCCGGCTCAAAGAGCAAGTGCAGTGCGCCTGGGTGGCAGACAACCAACTGAGCGAGCTACGCCTGCAGTCGGCAACGCCTGGGCGCCAGCAACTGCTGCGGCATTTTGATGGGCGTGACTGGATTGTCGAGCAAACCCTCGCGCCGGCAACGGACCCACGCTTGCTTGAAGTGGATATCAGCGTCAGCCCTGCCGACGGCGGGCCGGCGGTCTACCACACCCGTGGCTGGATACCCACCGTGCATGAATAGACAGTCGGGTTTCACCCTGTTGGAACTGGTCGTCGCATTGGCCATCTTTGCCGTGCTGGGCCTTGCCAGTGCACGCCTGTTCGACACAGTAGTGCGTGCCCAACAGGCAACCGCCAGCCATGGGCAGGACCTGCGGCGTCTGCAGCGGGCCCTTGGGGTCATCGAACGGGATGGGTTGCAATTGGCGTCATCGGTCATTGTCCTGGGCCCCACGACCCTGCAACTGCTGCGTGAAAACTGGCGTAACCCACAGGACCTGCCGCGCAGTGAGCGCCAGCAAGTCCTGTACCGCCTGGATAACCGAGTGCTGTGGCGCGAAAGCCGCAGCCCGGAGTCCACAACGGTCGAGCGCCAGAAATTGCTCGACGATGTCGGCCTGTTGAGCTGGCGCTTGTTCGGCCCTGAAACGGGTTGGAGTGAGGTTTGGCCCGTGGGTAAAGACGCCGCCGCCAACCCTCCGCAAGCGCTGGAGGTGGTGGTGTCGGTTGGCCGTTTTGATCAGATTCGTCGCGTCGTGTCATTGCCGCAGGCGCGCCCATGAAGGGGCGCCAGCGCGGAGTAGCCTTGCTCAGCGTGTTGCTGGTGATGAGCCTGGCGCTGCTGCTGACGGCGGGCATGCTGCGCAGCCACCAGTTGATGGTGCAGGGCAGTGCCCGGCAGATCCATCAGTTGCAGCTTCGCCAACTGGCGTTGTCGGCAGAAGCGTGGGCAATGCTGGCCTTGAGGGCGGCTGGCGACGATGAGCCCCTGGCGGTGCACCGGGGGCAACCGTGGGCACATGTCACCTGGCCTTTCGACGCGCAGGGTGCCCGCGTTGCACTGGAGATCGAAGACCTGTCCGGCCGCTTGAACCTCAACGCGTTACTCGGTGCGGGCCAAGTCGATCAGGTCCCCCAGCAGCGCTGGTCGCGCCTGCTCGATTCCCTGGGGTTAAAACCGTTGGACCTGCAGGCAGCAGGCGAGCGCCAGGCGTTGAGCCAATTGCGCGTGCTGCCGGGCGTTGACGGCGAGACCTTGCGCCAGTTGGAACCTTGGGTGGCCCTGTTGCCCCGTGACGCAGGCTTGAACATCAACACTGCGTCACCGCAGGTGCTGTCGACGCTTGAGGGCCTCTCCCTGCCGACCGCTGAAGCCGTGGTGCGCCTACGGCCGGCCGACGGCTACCGCAGCGTCCAGGCCTTCACCCTCGACCCTTTGATTGCCGGGCTTGGGGTTACAGGCCACGGGTTGGGGGTCGGCAGCCGCTGGTTTCGCATCACCGTTGACGTGAGCGTGGGTACCAGCCACTTGCGCCTGGCCAGCGAGGTCGAGCGTGAACGTAAATCCGGGCGCTGGCGTGTGGTACAGCGACGTCTATTACCCGCCCCCCTGAGTGAGATCTAGCGATGAATACCTGGCTGCATTTGAGTGCCGAAGGCCTGGCCACGCCGTCGGGGCAATGGCCGTGTTGCGTCCGGCAGGCAGGCGTTGATAGCTGCCAGATGGCCCTGATCGATGCGTCCCTGTTATTGAGGGGGCAGAAGGTTGACCTGCTGTTGCCGATGGAAATGTGCAGTGGCCTGCGCAGCGAACCCTGGCCTTCAAGGCGTCGTCCCAGCGCCCAGGCGATTGCCTTCGCCATCGAGGAGCAACTGGGCGAAGAGCTCGACGGCCTGCATGTCTGTGCCGGGCGGCGGGACGCGGCAGGGTGTTACACGGTGCTGGTGACGCACAAGGCGCGCTTCAAGGCGCTGCTGCAACTGCTGGCCTCGCTGGGCATCGACGTTTGCAGCGTGCATGTGGATGCCGATGTGCTGCCTGCCGACGGCCACGCGGCGGTGAGTTGGCAGGGGCGCCGGGTACTGGGCGCTCCGGTGCGCCTGGCGTTGTCCGAGTCGGCACTCAAAGCGCTGGAACCTTTGTTGGGGGAGCCCTTGCAGTGGTTGGACGACGCCCAGAGCCGTGAGGTGATCGAGCAAGCGTTGTGGGGCCAGGGGCCGTCGATCAACCTGCTGCAAGGCGAGTTTGCCCGCACCCGCCAGCCTTGGCCCTGGCCAACGGCCGCGCTGGCAGCTGCCATGATGTTCACGTTGGGTTGGGGGTTTATGCAGATGCGTATCCAGCACGTTGAAACCCAGGCGCAACAGCTTTATGCGCAAAGCGTCGAGCACTTCCAGGCGCTGTACCCGGAGCAGGCTCGAATTGTCGATCTCGCCGCACAGTTCAAGGCCTTGCAAGGCACGCGTGCCCACTCACCTGAAACACCGTTGGCACGCCTGGTCAGCC
Source organism: Pseudomonas kairouanensis (assembly GCF_004682055.1). Classification (GTDB taxonomy): domain Bacteria; phylum Pseudomonadota; class Gammaproteobacteria; order Pseudomonadales; family Pseudomonadaceae; genus Aquipseudomonas; species Aquipseudomonas kairouanensis. The sequence continues at coordinate 137,536 of NZ_QUZU01000010.1, forward strand.
TTACCGAGCAGGTGGTGGGAGGGGGGGATGTGAATGTCGAGCGTATTGAGTTTCGTCGCGGTGAAGGCTGGAAAATCCAATTGACCACCCACGGTTTCAGCGAGCTGGAACAGTTGCGTGAACGCGGGCAATTGAGTGGCATGCCCGTGCGTGTGGGCAATGCCAGCAAGGAAGGCAGCCGGGTGCAGGCGGTGTTGATGCTGGAGGACGCATCATGAGGGCCAAGGTGATGCAAGGCCTTCACGCCTGGAAAGCGCTGGCCCCTCGCGAGCGTTTTTTATTGGGCGCCCTGGCGTGGTTTTTGATCGCCCTGCTGTTGTACCTGATGGCGTGGCAGCCCAGCCAGCAGCGGCTGGTCAGCGCCGAGCAGCGCTACCAGCGACAGTTGGCATTGGCGCAGCAGTTGAAGCAGGCCCAACCAGGCTCGGCATTGCAGGCTCAAGGGGCGCCGCAGGCCTCGAAGATCAGCCAGAGCGCAGAGGCGGCAGGGCTGAGCCTGCAGCAGATTGAAGTTGAAAGCGATCAGTTGCGCCTGACCCTCAGCGGCGATGCACAAGCCCTGCTGACGTGGCTGGCGCAACTGGAGCGAGAGGCCGGGGCCTTCCAGATGCTGACCCTGGAGAAACGCGACAACCTGCTGGAAGCGCGACTGGTGCTCTAGACCTTGGCCAATGGCGGTAATTTTGCCAGCTTCAAGGCCACCAGTAACGCACCCAGCAACAGCGCCACGATAAATGCGCCGATGCCGTTCCAGCCTGCGAAGTGCCAGAAGAACCCACCCGCTGTCCCCGCAACGCTTGAGCCCACGTAATAGCTGAACAGGTACAGCGACGACGCCTGCCCCTTGGCTTTCACCGCACGGCGGCCGATCCAGCTGCTGGCCACCGAGTGGGCGCCGAAGAAACCGAAGGTGAAGATCAGCATGCCCGGCACTATCAGCCAGAGCGGGGTGAACAGGGTCAGCACCATGCCAGAGAGCATCAGCACGATGGTGGCCCACAGCACACGACGACGGCCGAGGCGGTCGGCCAGGGAGCCGATCTTCGCCGAGCTGTAGATGCCCGAGAGGTACACCAGCGACAGCAGGCCCACCACGGCCTGGCTCAAGTCATACGGATCGGCCAACAGGCGATAACCGATGTAGTTGAACAGGGTCACGAACGCGCCCATCAGCAGGAAGGCCTCAAGAAACAGCCAGGGCAGGCCCGCGTCCTTGAAGTGCATGACAAAACCGTCCAGCAGGTTGCGTGGCTTGAGGCTGCTGGCGCGGAAGTTGCGCGATTCGGGGAGGATTTTCCAGAACACCGTGGCCGCGATCAGCGCCAGGGCGCCGATGATCAATGTGGCGGTGTGCCAACTGACGAAGTCGATCAGCACGCCCATGATCAAGCGCCCGCTCATGCCGCCAATCGCATTGCCGCCGATGTACAGGCCCATGGCCAGGCCGATGTGCTGCGGGTGGATCTCTTCACTCAGGTAGGTCATCGCTACGGCGGCCAGCCCGCTGAGCGACAGGCCCACCAATGCGCGCATCAGCAAAATCCCTTCCCAGTTCGGCATCAGGCCGCTGGCGATGGTGGCCAGCGCTGCGCAGAACAGTGCGCAGACCATCACCGGCTTGCGCCCCAGGCGGTCGGAGATCGGCCCGGTGATCAGCAGGCCCAGCGCCAGCATCGCCGTGGCCACCGACAGGATCAGGCTGCTTTGCGCCGCGTTGATCGAAAACTCATGGGACAGCGCCGGCATCATCGGCTGCACGCAATACAACAGGGCAAACGTCGCGAAACCACCGCAGAACAGCGCCAGCACCGTGCGCATAAACATCGGCGTGCCTTTTTCGATGAACGCGTCGTTGAGCTGGGCGACGACTTCATCCAGGGCGGTGGGCGGGACTTCTTGTGCGAGTGGAGCGACAGCAGGATTCACGGGGGACCTCGGGAGGTAAGAGCGTGCCAGGACCGGCAATGCAAAAAAGAATATAGCTGGCTAATGATTCTTTCCAATATATTGTTCGACCTGTTTAAGAGCTTTTACGACCTAATGAGGTTTGCATGGAATTGCGTCACTTGCGGTACTTCATCGCGGTCGCCGAAGAACTGCATTTCGGCCGGGCCGCGCAGGTGCTGGGCATCTCGCAGCCGCCGTTGAGCCAGCAGATCCAGGCCCTGGAGCAGGAGGTGGGCGCGCGGTTATTCGAGCGTACCAATCGTCGGGTCGAGCTGAGTGAGGCGGGGCGTTTGTTCCTGCACGAGGCGCGGCTGGTGCTGGCCCAGGTGGATAAGGCTGCGGATGTAGCACGACGGGCGCAGTTGGGGGAACTGGGGGAATTGAAGATCGGCTTCACCTCGTCGGCGCCGTTCAACGCCAGTATCCCCAAGGCAATCTTTGCGTTTCGCCAGGCGTTCCCTGCGGTGCACTTGAATTTGCAGGAAATGAGCAGCACCGAAGTGGCTGAATCGTTGGTGGATGAGTCGATCCAAGTGGGCTTGATGCGGCCATTGCCGTTGCCCGATTCCTTGAGCGTCGTTGAGCTGATGCGCGAACCGCTGGTTGCCGTGTTGAGCGCCGGGCACCCGTTGGTACACGGCACTGAACGCGGCCTGCACCTGGCGCAGTTGGCGGAGGAGCCCTTCGTGTTTTTTCCGCGCAGCTATGGCAGTGGGCTCTACGCGCAGTTACTCAGCCTGTGCCGCGACGCCGGCTTCAGCCCGCACTTCGCCCAGGAGGCGGGCGAGGCGATGACCATCATCGGCCTGGTAGCGGCGGGGTTGGGGGTGTCGGTGCTGCCGGCGTCTTACCAGCGCATCCGGATTGATGGCGTGGTGTATCGCACCTTGCTGGACCCGGAGGCGATGACGGCGGTGTGGTTGGTGCAGCGCAAGGGGGGGCAAACGCCGATGGCAGAGGCGTTTGTGGAGTTGTTGACGCGTGAGGCGGCGGTGTAGGTTCGGTCACATATCAGGTAACGCACCCGCCTTAGTGGTTCGCCGAAAAATTGCGCAAAATCGCTTTTTATCAAGCGAGTGGTATGGATGGCACTTCTCTATCAGCCCAAGGAGGGCAGTGTTTTGATTTGTGACTTTCGGGGTTATGAAATCCCTGAAATCATCAAGATCAGGCCCGTGATTGTGATACGCAAGCACCGAACCAATAAGTTGCTGGTGACAGTGGTGCCGCTGAGCACTACTGCACCAAAGACGGTTCTGGAGCATCATTTACAGCTCGACAGTCATCTTCAAGGCGCGAGCCCGATCTGTTGGGCGAAATGTGACATTGTGGCAACGGTGAGCCTGGGGCGACTCGATAGGATCAAAAGCAAAGACCGCCAGGGCAAACGAACTTACAAAATCGCAGAACTCACCAGCGAGCAGTTTCATTTAATAAAAGCGGCGGTGCGCAGTGCACTTGGGTTGTGATGAGCTTGGTGACAGACGAGCGGCGTTTAGCCACCGATTGCAGGCGAAGTGTTTTCAGGCATACTGCCCACGTTCCCGCAAGGGGCTTGTGAGACTCTTAGGATCCTGGGCAACCAGCCATCGCAGAGCCAGGCAGGAAGCGGCGATGACAAGCCAACCTGTTTGTGAAGAGGGCGCCGAAAGGCGCCCTTTGTCGTTTCTGAAGGTATGACAGTATCAGTTCTGCCCCGACGTATCCGACACATTCACCCCATTGCTACGCAACGCCGCCATGATGTCGCGGTCCAGCATGCTGATCCAGCGGTTGTAGTTGCGATGGATCTTGCCGTCCTTGTAGCCCAGGTCGCGGCTGTCGCGGTAGGTGATGGCGTAGCTGTTGCGGGTGTAGCGGATGTCGATGGCGGCGTAGAACTGGTTACGCACGTTGATCTCGGCCTGTACCAGCTGCGGGCTGAGGCGTTGCACCGTCCAATTGCGCTTTTGCAGGGCGTTGACGATGATCGTTTTGACCTTTTCTTCGCTGACCTGGGTGTTGGCCGGCAGTTCGTGCTGGGTGTTGAGGATCGGCTTGTTGGTACAGCCGGCGGTGGTCAACAGGGCCAGGGTGATCAGGGTAGCGCGTAGCAAGGAAGACATTCCGTATTCTCCAATCGATTCAAAAGTCAGGACCAGCGGCGAAAGATCAGCGACGTGTTCACGCCGCCAAAGGCAAAGTTGTTGTTCATCACGTAGTCGTGGTGCATCTCGCGGAATTCACCTTGCAGGTAGTCCAGCTCGCCGCATTGCGGGTCGACGGACGCCAGGTTGAAGGTGTGCACGTACTGATTGCGGTTCATCATCTCGATGCTGAACCACGACTCCAACGCCCCGCAGGCCCCCAGGGTGTGGCCCAGGAAGCTCTTTTGCGAGCTGATGGGCATGCGGCTGCCGAACAGGCTGCTGGTGGCCAGGGTTTCGGCGATGTCGCCCTGGTCGGTGGCCGTGCCATGACCATTCACGTAGCCAATGGCATCTGGGGTCAGCCCCGCATCTTCGAGCGCCAGTTCCATCGCCCGGCGCATGGTTTTCTGCTCTGGGCGCGTGGTGTGCTGGCCGTCGGCGTTGCTGCCAAAACCCACCAGCTCGGCATGGATATGCGCGCCACGGGCCAGGGCGTGTTCCAGTTCTTCGAGCACCAGCATGCCGCCGCCTTCACCGATCACCAGGCCATCGCGGCCGGCGTCATAGGGGCGGGGGCTGGTTTGTGGCGCATCGTTTTTCAGGCTGGTGGCGTACAGCGCATCGAACACCATGGCTTCGGTGGGGCACAGTTCTTCCGCGCCACCGGCCAGCATCAAGGGCAGGCGGCCGAACTTGATCGCCTCATAGGCGTATCCAATGCCCTGGCTGCCGCTGGTGCAGGCGCTGGAGGTGGGAATCAGCCGCCCGGTCAGGCCAAAGAAGATGCTGATATTCGCCGCCGTGGTGTGGGGCATCATGCGCACATAGGAGTTGGCGTTCAGCCCCTCGGCCACCGAGTTCAGCAGCATATTGCCGAAGGCCTTGATCTCGTCGGTGCTGCCGGTGGACGAGCCGCAGGCCACGCCCATACGCCCGTCCTTGATCGACTCATCGCCCAGCAGACCCGCGTCTTGCAACGCCTGCTCCGCCGCCCACACCGCCAGGCGCGAGACCCGGCCCATGCTGCGCAGCTGTTTGCGGGTCCAGTGGGCCGGCACTGCAAAGTCGTCGATCGGCCCGGCCAGGCGTGTGTTCAATTCGGTAAAACGATCCCACTCGTCCATGCGGCGAATGCCGCTGCGATTGGCGCGAAAGTTCGCCGAGATGGTGTCCCAATCGCCGCCCAGGGAGGTCATGCCGGCCATGCCGGTGACTACGACGCGCTTCATCAGCACAGGCCTCCGTTCACAGCCAGAACCTGGCGGGTGATGTAGCCAGCCTCGGCCGACATCAGGAAATTCACCGCCCCGGCGACTTCCTCCGGGGTGCCCATGCGTTGCGCCGGGATCATCTTCATCAATTCTTCCACCGGCACGTTTTCATCCAGCATCGCGGTATCGATCAAGCCCGGCGCCACGCAGTTAACGGTGATCTTGCGCTTGCCCAGCTCAATCGCCAGCGCCTTCGCCGCACCGATCAACCCGGCTTTGGAAGCACTGTAGTTGACCTGCCCACGGTTGCCGATCAAACCCGACACCGAGGTGATGCACACGATGCGTCCGGCGGCGCGACGACGAATCATCGGCATCATTACCGGGTGCAGCACGTTGTAGAAACCGTCGAGATTGGTGCGCATCACCACGTCCCAGTCGTCTTCGGACAAGGCCGGGAACGCACCGTCGCGGGTCAGCCCGGCGTTGAGCACCACGCCGTAATAGGCGCCGTGTTGCTCAACATCCGCTTCCAGGATTTGCTTGCACACAGCCCGGTCCGCCACATCGAATTGCAGCACCCGTGCCTTGCGGCCCAACGCTTGAACTTCGACTTGCACCGCGTCCGCTTCGGCACGGCCACTGCGGCAATGCAGCACAATGTCATGGCCGGCCTGGGCCAGGCGCAGGGCAATGGCGCGGCCGATACCACGGCTGGAGCCGGTGACCAGTACGGATTCAGTCATGGCGTTTCGTCCTTCGATTCATCTAAATAGTTGGCCGCCTGGGGCGGTCGGAATACGTTCAAGCGGGCGCTGGCCTGGATACCTTCACCAGTGAGGTGGCATTCGAACACACCCATGCCGTTGTCGTCTTCCAGCGAACGCAGGCCGTGGATGGTCAGCTCGGCGCCTGCGGGAAAGTGCTCCACATTGCATTCGAATTTGCGTGTGCCCAACAGGAAGCCCAGCTCCACCGCTTCGCCTTTCTGGCGCGCACGGCACCCCGCGTAGGCAGCGACGCTTTGCGCCATCAGCTCGATGCCGACCCAGGCTGGCAGGCTGCCGTCCGGGCGGTTGAACAGGCCGCCGGGCTTGACGGTCAGGCGGGTGTGGATCTGCTCGTCATCGAACGACAGCACCTGGTCGATCAGGATCATGTCGCCGGCATGGGGCAGTAATTCGGCGAGTGGCCAAGGGGTCATGGGGCCTCTCCGATAATCAGGCTGACGTTATTGCCGCCGAAGGCAAACGAGTTGCTCATCAAGCGGCGTTTTTCCAGGGGGGCGCCGTTACGTGCCCATTGCAGGGCGGGCAAGGCCGGGTCGGCCTGGCCGTCCCATACATGGGGCGGCACCACGCCGTGGGCCAGGCTCAGCCAGCAGAACGCGGCTTCCAGTGCGCCGGCAGCACCGAGGGTGTGGCCGCTCATGGGTTTGGTCGACGAACAGGTCACCCCTTGCGGGAACAGGCTGGCGACGGCCAGGCTTTCCATGGCGTCGTTGTGCTGGGTGGCGGTGCCGTGCAGGTTCAGGTAGCCGATCTGCTCGGGTGCAAGCTTGGCGCTCGCCAGGGCCTTGCGCATCGACTGCAACGCGCCTTTGCCACTGGGCTCGGGCGCGGAAATATGGTGTGCATCGCAACTGGCGCCGCTGCCCAGCAGGGCGATAGGCGCCGGTTGCCGCGTCATCAGGAACAACACCGCCGCCTCGCCGATATTGATGCCATTGCGGTTTGCCGAAAACGGGTTGCAGCGCTCGTTCGACACCGCTTCCAGCGCACTGAACCCGTTGAGGGTCAGCTTGCATAAACTGTCGACGCCGCCGCAGATCACCGCATCGCACACCCCCAGGTCCAGCAGGCGCTGGGCGCTCATCAGCGCGCGGGCGCTGGAGGTGCAGGCGGTGGAAATCACATAGGCCGGGCCACTCAGTTGCAGCCAGTCGGCCAGGAAGTTGGCCGGCGCGCTGAGTTCCTGTTGCTGGTAGTCGTAGTCACCGGGGAACTGGCTTTCGCGCAGGTAATGGGCGATGCCGCGACTGGCTTCGTCGATGCCCGAGGTGCTGGTACCCAGGACAACGCCGATGCGTGAGGTGCCGTAGGTGCTGATCGCTTGGCGAATTTGACCTTCGATCTGCAGCGCCGCTTCCAGCAGCAACTGGTTATTGCGGCTGCTTTGCTGGCCCAGCTCTGACGGGATGGTCGCCAGTTCGCCTGGCACGCTACCCACCGGCAGTACGCGCTCCGGCACCCAGCCGCTTTCGGCGCGCATGCCTGAGCAGTCACCGGCAAACAGGCTGCGGCCAACGTCGGCCTGGCCACGGCCGAGGGCGCAGATCACGCCCAGGGCGTTGAGGTAGGCAGTCATCGTGCGGCCCCAAGCGGTGTAATGCGGTAGCTCAGGGCCTGCCCGCTCATGTTTACGCTGAACACCTCGGATGACTGGTACACGATCTGCCAATGGCCGGGCAGGGTGCGCGTCAGGTCCCTGGCTTGTGCGTCTGGGTAAAGCGCGCGCAGGTCATCGGCCGAGGCCAGCGCAAACAGCAGCGCTGCAAACAGCTCGCGGGCCTGGGGGTTGGGCGGCAGCAAGCCGTCGGCCTGCCATTGGCCATCGATCAGCTTTTGTCGGGCCTGGGGGATGCCCAGCGGGTCCATCATCGACCAACGGATGCCGCCGCCTTCGCGCTGGATCACCAGCAGCCAGTCCTGGCGTTGGCCGTCGGCCAGGCGCTGCACATGCAATTGCATCGGCAGGGCCAGGGCCGCAGGTTTCTGGGGCAGCGGTGGTTGGCTGGCGCAGGCGCTCAGCAGCAACAGGCAGCCGATCAGCAGCAGGCGCATCATGGGGTAGCGCTCGCCAAGGGTTTGCGTGCCACGCAATTGACCAAGGTCTCTTCACGCTGGCCCACCGGCGGTGCCTTGCGCAGGCCCCAGCGTTCCAGCAGGCCGAAGTCGCTGGAACGGCTCCACCACAGGTACGGGTACGACACGTTCTGTGGGCCGAACTCAAAGCCCTGCTCGCGCAGCATCTGCAGGTACTCTTCGGCGCTTTTCTGCACATGCATGGGGTGGCGGAACAACCAGCGGATCACCCAGGTGTCGATATAGGCTTCGGTGGACTCGGCAAACAGCAGGTAGCCCCCGGGCTTGAGCACGCGGTAGAACTCCTTGAGGGCGCGATGCTGTTCAACCAGATGGTGGAAGGTCTGGTGGCAGAACAGGATATCCACACTGGCATCCGGCACATCGAGGGTGGCGCAGTCGCTGCCGATCAGTTCCACGGCCATGCCCTGGCGCGCGGCTTCGGCCTTGCTCAGTTCTAGGCTATGGGGGTCGGCATCCAGGCCGATCAGGTGCTGGGGGGCGAACACCTGCTGCAGATACTGGAACGACTTGCCCTGGCCGCAACCGGCGTCCAGCAACACCGGCGCGTCTGGCAGCGGGTCGGTGAACAAGCTGCGCAGGTCGTTGATCGCCACGCGCAATACATGGTGCTGCCAAGTGTGGCTGCGCAGGAACCAGAAGCCGAACCTGGTCTCTTCGACGTAGTTTTTACTCAAGTACTGACTGCTCATACCGACTCACCCGCACAAATCTCTGACAGCATCCGCAACCGCCGCTTAGGCTCGCTGACGAACGGGTTGCGTTCATCCCACGCATAGCCTGCCAGGATCGAGCAGATCATCCGGCGGATCTCCGGCGAGCTGTCGGGGTGATAAATCACATCCTGGAAGGTCCCTGCGTACCAGCCTTCGACGTAGCAGCGGAAGGTGTCGACACCGCGCTTGAGGGGCTCTGCAAATTCGGTTTGCCAGTCCACCGTTTCGCCCGTGAGTTGGCGATGCAAGAGACCGGCGGCCATGCTCGCCGAACGCATGGCGATGGTCACGCCCGAAGAAAACACCGGGTCGAGGAATTCCGCCGCATTGCCCAGCAGCGCAAAGCCCGGACCGTGCAGGGTTTTGACGTTGGCAGCAAAGCCGCCGATGGTGCGCGCCGGGGTGTCCCACACGGCGTTTTGCAGCACGCTGGACAGGCTTGGGGTTTCGTCGATAAAACTGCGCAGGCACGCGTCGAGGTCGCTGTCGCGGCCATCGAAGTGCTCCTTGGCGGCGACCACGCCCACCGAGCAGCGGCCATTGCTGAACGGGATGGTCCAGAACCAGATATCACGCTGGGTCGGGTGGGTGCTGACCAGGATCTTGGTGCGGTCGAAGCCTGGGTGTTCGATGCGGTCTTCAACGTGAGTGAACACGGCCTGGCGCACCGGGAAATCCGAAGGCAAATCCAGCTCCAGCAGGCGCGGCAACACGCGGCCATAGCCGCTGGCATCGAGCACGAACTTGGCCTTGAGGTGGTATTCGCTGCCGTTTTCGCGGCGTACGTGCAGGTAGCGGCACTCGCCCTTGAAGTCCACGCCGACGATGGTTTCGCCGTAGCGGATCTCCACGCCTTGCAGCGCCGCCTGGTCGGCCAGCAACTTGTCGAAATCGCCGCGCTGCACCTGAAAGGTGGTGGGTTTGCCGTTGCTGAACGTATCGCTGAAATCAAATGCGCTGTAGCGCTCGCCCCAGGCAAACGCCGCTCCCGTCTTCAGTTGGAAACCGGCGGCCTGCACCGCGTCGAGCATGCCGGCTTCTTCGATAAAGTCGATGCAGTGCGACAGCAGGCTTTCGCCAATCGAGAACCGCGGAAAGTGCTGGCGCTCGATGATCAATACATCATGCCCTTTGCGCTTCAACAGCGCGGCGGCGATAGCCCCGGACGGACCGGCACCGATCACCACCACCTGGCGACGTTCCATTTCAACTGTGGGCACGAGGGCTCCTTGCCGCATTGGCGATAATCCGATTCATATGGCGTGTTTCTGTTGGCCAGCCCAGGGCGCCAGCATAAAGCTGAATGCCAGGCCCAGGCTGACCGATAAGCCGAAATTGCTCACGGCGGCGGTGCTGGACACCGCCAGCAGGCCGAACGACAACCAGGTCGTCAGCGCCGCCAGCAGCGTGCCGAGAAGACTGACCGCCGGGCCGCCGATCTGCTCGCGCATCAAGATGGCGTAATCGACGCTGATGGCCGTGACCAGCAGCAAACCGAACAGGCTGAACAGGGTCAGCGGCTGGCCCAGCCAACCCAGGCTGGCCAGGCTGCACAGCGCCGCCAGCAACGGCAGGGCGACGATGCGCAGGGCACCGCCGAAACCAAACGGCATGATCAGCAGCAGCACGATCAATACGCACGACATCAACTTCAATTCGGCCGCGCTGATCTGCGTGTCGGCAAACACCCGGTTCAAATCCCCCAGGCGATCCACCAATTGGACCCCTGGCAAATCCAATGCTTGCACCCGCAGCAGCGCTGGGTTGTTCAAGCCTTGCAGGCTGACCATCGCTGCGACGCCGCCGTCTACCGGGCCCAGCCACAGCGTGCGCCAGGGTTCGGCCATCGGCCCTGCCAACGCAGCATCAATGTCTTGGGTGGGCAGCGCTTGCAGTTGGGCGACCTCCGCCTGCAGGGCGCTGGCGGGCACGCCGAGGTCCAGCAGCGGTTGCCAGTGTTGCGGTAAAACGTTCAACGCATCGCGCAGCTGTTGTTGCTCGGCGGGCAGGCTGACCAGTTGGTGGAGCGCCAGGTAACCCTGCAGCTTGTCCATGTTCACCAGTTGATCCAGGCGTTGGCCCAGGGCACTTTCGCGCTCCAGCAACTGCTGCTGGTTCTCGGCGCGCACCAGGAAGAACTGGCTGGTGGGTTGGAACCCGGTAATACGTGCCACGGCTTGCGCTTCTTGCAGCAGTTGCGGCGGCGCGCCGATCCATTGGCGAATATCGTTCTTGCTGTTCAAGTGCCACAGGCCGCCGGCGCAAAACAGCAGCAGCAACACCAGCAGCACCGGGCTTGGCACGCGCTTGAGCAACGACAAGCGCGCCTGCCAAAAACATTCAGCAATGCGCAGTGGCCATTGCGCCGGGCGCAACTGGACACCCTTGAGCAGCGCCGGCAGCAGGCACACGGCGCACAGGTAGGCGCCCACCAGGCCAGCGGCGGAGAACACGGCGATCTGAGTCAGCGCCGGGAACGGCGTCCACGCCAGCGCCAGGTAGCCGATGCAACTGGTGGCCAGGCTCAGGCTCAACCCTGGCAAGGTGATGCGCAACGCCGGCCAACTGCGCCAGGGCTGCAGGCTCCAGCTTTTGGACAGGTAGTGCAGCGGGTAATCCACCGCCACCCCGATCAGGCTGGACCCCAGCACCAGGGTCATCACATGCATATGGCCGAACAGCGCCACGCAGGCCACCGCGCCGAACAGCATGCCCACCAGCACGGGCACGAAGGCCAGCAACACACGCCAACGGCGGAACGCCAACAACAGCAACAGCAGGATGCCGACGGTCGCGCCGCCGCCCACCCAGGTCATTTCCCGCGTGGCTTGCTGCTGGCCATTGGCGGCGTACAGCAGGCCGCTGGCGGCGAGCAATTGCGCGCCTTGTTGCGCCGCCTGCGCGCGGCTGGCCTGGAGCAGGTCCGCCACTTGCAGCGGCAGTTTCATGTCGAAGGCATTGCCGGTGGTGCGCGCCCGCAGCAGCACCCAGCTTTTGCCATCGGCATCGGCAATCAACGCGCCGCTGCCAATGTCCAACTGCACCGAGCCATGTTGCGGCTGGCTGTTCTGGATGCGTCCGGTCAGGCCCAGCCAATCGTCCTGGCTGGGCACCAGGCTGAAGCCGGTAAAGGGGTCGAACAGGGCTTGCACGCGCTGTTGGATAAATGCGTCGGGCTGCGCGATCAGTTGCTCACGGTCCTTGGCCGACAGCATCGCCAGGCGCCCGCGCAGCAGTTGTTCGCGCAGTGCCGGCAGGTCGGCTTGCAGGTTCCACTGCACTTTTTCAAACAGGCCGCTGGCTTGCCATTGCTCGCCCAATTGCTGCGCCACCGCTACCGCTTGCTGGCGGTCGGTGTGGCCGACGAGTACCAGCATCTCGCGGTTGAGCGGCTCCTGCATGCGCTGTTCGGCTTGCAGTTCAAGGGCATCCGGCGTGTTGCCCGGCACCAGTTCCATCAGGTTGGCCGACAGTGGTGCGCCATGGCGCCACTGCCAGCCGGCCAGGGCCAGCACGGCCACCAGCAGGATCAGGAACAGGCGCGGCAGCAGGCGTTCACTGGGCAAAGTCGTGTTGCTCCGCGTCGCTCAGGGGCAGGTCGGCGTGGCTGTCCTGCATGCGCAGCAGGGTGCTGTCACCCTGGGTTTCCAGCAGTTCGATGGTGTGCACCAGGTCGCCACCGTCGATATTGATTTGGGTGAACACCTGCTTGAGCAACAGAGAGCGGGGAATCAGCGTGAGCTTCCACTGCTTGGCTTCGCCTTGCAGTTGCAGTTCGAAGTCGCGCTGCAAGCCGCTACTGTCGCCCTGGAGCACGGCAAGGAACAGGCGATTCTGCTCGGCGCCGGCGCTCTTGTTGGGCAGCAATTGCCAGCCAGTGGCATCACGGCGGGCGATGCCCTGGGCGCTGATGCGGTAGTCCTGTTGCAGTGGGGTTTTGAGCAGCCACAGCAGGCCGTGGTCTTTGGCCAGCACGAAGGTGCCTTTGCTGACCAGGGGCTGGGGCAGGGCACGCAGGTGTTTTTCCTGGGTGAAGCTGCCGTGGATGACCGAGGGTTTTGCAAGCTGGTCGCTGAGTTGCTGCAAATCAAAAGCGTGCGCACTGAAACTCAGCAACAACCCGACCCCTGTAGGAGCGAGCTTGCTCGCGAAAAACCTTAGGGCGCTGCGGAGTGCCAGGCAACCCGCGTTATCGTTGGCGATTTTCGCGAGCAAGCTCGCTCCTACAGGGGGGCTCATGTCAGGGCCTTTTCTACGGCGTCGGTGAAGACTTTGGGGGAGGCCAGTTGCATCTCGCGGCTGGCGATTTCTACCGCCACTTGCACGGTGCTGGCACGGGTCAACCGCTCGCCGCTGGCCAGGTCGGTGATCAGGTAGTTGACCTTCAAGCGGTTCTCCCACTCCACCAGGCTGGCGCGCACGTTGATGGTCTGGCCGAACACCGCGCCGCGCACGTAGCGCAGTTGCATGTCGATCACCGGCCACGCGTAGCCCGCTTCGAGCATGGCCGTGTAGTTGTGCCCGATCTGGTCCAGCAGCGCGCAGCGGGCTACTTCCAGGTATTTCACGTAATGCCCGTGCCACACCACGTTCATGGTGTCGACGTCAAAAAACGGCACGAGGATTTCGGTGTCGCAATGCAGTACGCCGGGGCTACGCATGCAGCCTCCAGTGTTGCGCGGCGATGCGTTGCAGGCACAGGCGCAGTTCGCCTTCCAGGGCGCGGTCTTCGATCACCGGCGGGAAGTCCTCGGCCAGTTGCTCATGCATGGCCGCCAACGCTGGCGGCAGTGGCCGTGCATCCTCGGCCTGGGCCCGCAGCCACACGCCCTGGTTAGCGGCCAGCAGCGTGGCGGCGGCGACCTGTTCGGTCAGCTCCAGCACGCGGATCGCATCGCGGGCGGCGATGGTGCCCATGCTCACCTTGTCCTGGTTATGGCATTCGGTGGAACGCGAGAACACGCTGGCGGGCATGGTGTTTTTCAGCGCTTCGGCGGTCCAGGCGCTGGTGCCGATCTGCACGGCCTTGAAGCCGTGGTTGATCATCGCGCGATCGGCAGGGGCGCCGGACAGGTTGCTCGGCAAGCCGTGGTTGTAGCGCACATCCACCAGCAGTGCGAGCTGGCGGTCGAGCAGGTCGGCGACGTTGGCCACCAGGGTCTTGAGGCTGTCCATGGCAAACGCGATGTGGCCGCCGTAGAAGTGGCCGCCGTGCAGTACGCGTTCTTCCTCGGCGTCGATGATCGGGTTGTCGTTGGCGCTGTTCAGTTCGATCTCGATGAACGAACGCAGCCAGTTCAGGCTGTCGGCCAGCACGCCGAGGACGTGGGGCGCGCAACGCAGCGAGTAGCGGTCTTGCAGGCGATGCAGCGGCGCGGTGGGCGCATCGATGGCCAAGTCCTTGCGCAGCCAGGCGGCGACTTGCATCTGCCCTGGGTGCGGCTTGGCGGCGAACAGGCGCTCGTCGAAGTGTTCCGGGTTGCCTTGCAGCGCCACCACGTTCAGTGCGGTGATGCGCGTGGCCAGTTGCAGCAGGTAGTCGGCGCGGGCGAACGCCAGGCAGGCAAGGCCGGTCATCACGGCGGTGCCGTTCATCAGGGCCAGGGCTTCCTTGGGGCGCAAGATCAGCGGGTCCCAACCCAGCTCACGGTGCACATCGGCGGCCTGGCGACGTTCGCCACGGAACATCACTTCGCGTTCGCCGGACAAGGTGGCGGCCACGTAGGACAGCGGCGTCAGGTCGCCGCTGGCGCCCACCGAGCCTTCTTCCGGGATCAGCGGCAGCACGTCGTGTTCGAGGAACGCGTGCAGGCGCTCCAGCAGCTCCACGCGCACGCCGGACACGCCGTGGCACAGCGACTGCAAACGCGCCGCCAGCACCGCACGGGTGGCTTGGGCGTCGAGCAACTTGCCCAAGCCGCAACCGTGGAAGGTGTACAGATGACAGGGCAGCGCTTCAACGTGCTGCAACGGCACCGCCACCACGCAGGAGTCGCCGTAGCCGGTGGTCACGCCGTAGATCACGCCTTCCTTGTCCAGCAGCGAGTCGAGGAACTGCGCGCCCTTGGCGATGCGCTGGCGATAGGCGGCATCGTCCTGCAATTGGGTAGGCGCCTGACGGTTGGCCAGGGCCAGCACGTCTTCGATGCGCAAAGGGCGTTCGCCAAAGGTTACCGGCTCAAGATGCGTCGTCATCGGTCTTCCAGAAAGGGTAAAAGTTGAACCATTGTTGGGGCGCTTCCAGGCAGAACTGGCCCAGGCGTGCGGCGTAGCGCGCGGTCCACAGGGCTATGACCTGCTCGCGGGTATTACGTTTCCACTCGATCAGCGGCGTGAACGGCTCGATGGTCAGGCGATAGCGGCTTTTGTGCTTGAGGCACATCAGCAGGTTCACCGGGCACTTGAGCAGACCGGCCAGCAGCCATGGGCCTTGGGGAAAGGCCGCGTCATGGCCGAGAAAATCCACTCGCACCGTGCGCCCGCCATGCAGCGGCACGCGGTCACCGGCAATGGCCAGCCACTCGCCGTCGTCCAGGCGCTGGCTGAGCAGCAGCATGGTGGCCGGGTCCAGTTCGCTGACCTGAATCAGGCGCAAGTGGGTCGCCCCGGCTTCGCCCAGCAGGCGGTTGAATTGCTCGGCGTGCTTGGTGTGCACCAGCACGTTCATGGTGACCTGCTCGCCAATCTCGGCGAGGGCACGGCACACTTCCAGGTTGCCCAGGTGCGCGCCCACCAGCATCTGCCCGCGTTCGCCGCGCAGTTGCCCGCGCAGCTTCGCCGGGTCGTTGATTTCGATCTGTTCCAGGCGCAGCTTGCCGTTCCACACGTCGAGCTTGTCGAGCAGGGAGTCGGCAAAGGCCATGAACTGGCCGAAGACCCTGCGGTGGGAGGGGCGCAGTTCATCGCGCCCGCTCCAGTCGGCCAGGCGCTGCTGGTATTGCCAGGCGCTCTGGCGTGCCGTGCGGCCGAACAGGAAAAAGTACAGCACGATGCCATACAGCACCGGGCTCAACAGGCGTCGGCCAAGCACCTTGGCGGCGAACGCGGTGAGTTTCATCAGCCAATAACTGCCGCGCTCCTCGCGGTCGGCCCAGTGCTTGGTGCTGTCGCTCATGCCTGCCACCGTCGCCACAGGATCATGGGCGCACGCACCAGCATGCCGAAGAACAACCGGGTGTGCATGGCCGAGATGCGTACGTTGTCGCGAAACAGACGAAAGTGCGACAGGCCATCGGCAGGGTAATGCACCCGCGTCGGCAGCCAGCGCATCGGCTGGTTGCGCCAGGCCAGGCGCACGAGGATGTCGGAGTCGAAATCCATGCGTGTGCCGATATAAGCCGAGTCCATCAGTGCCAGCACCGGTGCCAGTGGGTACACGCGAAAGCCGCACATCGAGTCGCGGATCTGCAGCGACAGGGTGTTGATCCACACCCATACGTGGGTCAGGTAGCGGGCGTACAGGCGGCCCTTGGGCACGCTGTCGTCGTATTCGGGGTAGCCGCAGATGATCGCATTGGGGTGCGTGCGGGACGCGGCGAGGAAACTGGCGACGTCGCGCAGGTCATGCTGGCCGTCGGCGTCCACTTGCAGGGCGTGGGTAAACCCCAGGCGTGCGGCTTCGCGAAAACCGGCCATCACGGCCCCGCCCTTGCCCTGGTTGGTGGGCAGGGTGAGCAGGGTGACGTTGTCTTGGGTAGCCAGTTGCGCCAGCACCGCTGCGCAGGCCGGGCTGCTGCCGTCGTCTACCAACAGGCACGGCAGGCCGCTGTTAAGCAGGCTTTGCACCACGGCGGGCACGGCCGCTTCGTGGTTGTAGACCGGGATCAGGGCGCAGGGGTTATGCATGCGCCTGCTCCAACAGGATGCGACCGCTGGAGCACGCCGCGACGCCATTGCGATAGGCAAAGTACAGCTTGCCGCGCTCCTGGTCGAAACGCAGGTGCAGTTCGACCCGATCGCCCGGTCTTACCAGTTGTTGGAACTTGAGGACTTCCATCCCGGCAAAAGTGGCGGGCAAATCGAGCAACTGTTGGCCCAGGTTGAACGCCCATTCCACTTGCACCACCCCCGGCAGCACCGGCGTGACGGGGAAGTGGCCGCTGAAGTAGGCCAGGTCCGGCGGGATGCTCAGTTGCAACGTCCACTCGCCATCGGCTTCAACCTGTTCCAGTACTTCCGCAGCTTTGGGTCGTGGTGCCAACAACAGCGCCTCGACTTGGGCCTGGGGCAGTTTGCCTTGGCTGTTCAGGGGCAGTTGCCGCAGCAAACGCCAGCGACGGGGCAGGGCCAGGGCTTCGCAGTGTTGGCTCAGGTGCTGGCGCAGGGTTTGGGTCAGCGTGCGTCGGCCCTGGTTGCGCAAGGCATGCAGGCCATCGGCGCTCAGCACCACCAGGGCGCCGAGGGACGCGCGGTTTTCCTGTACCACTCCCAGGCGGGTTTCGGCGACCCAGGGGTGGGCCATCAGGGCTTGTTCCAGCATGGGCAGGGAGATGCGTTTTTCTTCGAGCTTGACGATGCGGTCGAGACGGCCGAGCAGTTCGAAGCGGCCATCGGCATGGATACGCGCCGCGTCGGCGGTTTGTTCGATATGGCCGGCAGGCAGGTACGGCGAGGCGATGCGCAGGGCGCCGTCGGCGTCTTGGCTGAGCACCACATCGGCAAACGGCTGCCAAGGCTGCGCACCCTGGCGCCAGGCGATGCCGCCGGTTTCCGAACTGCCGAGAATTTCTGTGGGCCATTGTTGCAGACGATCGTAAAGCTCCCCGGCGGCCTCGATGGGCAGGGCGCCACCGGAAGAAAACACTCGGGATACCTGGCTCAGTGCGGGCCAGTCGAGGTTGTCACCCATGCGCTTGAGCAGCGCCGGGCTGGCGACCCAGGCGAACTGCCCATGCTCGCGGCTGGCGCGCTGCAAGTCTTCGGGAAAGGCCAGTTGCTTGCGCACAAAGGTGCGTCCGGCGCACAGCGGCCACAGTACGCGGAACAGCAAGCCGTAGATGTGTTGGGTGGCGACGCTGCCGATGATGCAGGCGTCGTTGAGGTCCGGGCCCCACAAGGTTTCCAGGGCCTCGACTTCGTTGGCCAACTGGCGCAGGGTCTTGTCGATACGCTTGGGCTCGCCGCTGGAGCCGGAGGTGCACAGGCTCAGTTGGCAGGCGTCCAGGTCCAGCGCGGCAGCGCTCAACGGCGACTGATACAACGCGTCAAGGTCCGCCGCCTCGGTCAACCAGGCGTCAACGGCAGCGTCCCAGCGTTGACGGGTCTGGGGTTGCAGGTCGGCGGGCAGCAGCACGCCCACCCCGGCCCGCCAGGCGCCCAGCAAGGCAATCGCCAGCAGGCCTGCGTCTTCCAGGTGCACCGCCAGGCGCTGGATGCCGCGCGCTTGCAGGCCTGCCGCCAGGCTCAGGGATTGCTCCCACATCTGTGGGTGGTTCATCTCAGGTTCAGTGGTGACCAAACGCTGTTGCAGCGGCTCAAGCAGCAAGTGCTCAAGTTTCAACCCTTTCATACGCGGCCTCGAACCCTTTGTCGTACCAGCCATTCCACGGCAAACAACAGCCCCATCAGCCCGTAGGCGATCAGGCCGTTGTACAACGTCCACCAGCTCAGCGGCGCCCACAGCGTGAGGGCGGCGGCGAGCAGGCCATTACATAGAAAAAACACACTCCACACCACGGTCACCCGGCGGGTATACACAATGGCGTGGGGTGGCAATACGGGGTCGGTCATGCGCGCCAGGCGCTCCACCATCGGCGGGCCATATTTGAGGCTCAAGCCGAACAGCGACAGCATGAACGCACTGACCAGGCTCGGGTACCAACGCAGCAAATGCGGGTTGTCGAACCAGGCCAGCAGCAGGCAGAACACGATCACCGCCAACGCCATCCAACGGCTACCGGGGCGGCGTGCGCCGGTGAGTGCGCGCAACAGCCAAAGGCTGCCCAGCAGCAGGCCGAATTGCCAGGGAGCGAAGTGCTCGGTGCCGTAATACACCGCAAAGGGGTACAGCAGCCCCGCCAACAACAGGCCAAGGCCGATCAGCCGGCTCATGCGGCAGGCTGGACCAGACGGTACACCGCCTCAACCACGTCGTTGACGGTGCGCACGGCCTTGAATTCTTCGGCGGCGATCTTCTTGCCGGTCTGGCGCTTGATATGGTCGATCAGGTCCACGGCATCGATGCTGTCGATTTCCAGGTCCTGGTACAGGTTGGCGTCAAGGGTGACGCGTTCCGGCGGCAATTCAAACAGTTCCACCAAGGCGTCGCGCAGGGTGTTGAAAATATCGTCACGAGTTTGCATGGTACGGTCTCAGGCTGCCTGTCGGGCCGTGACGAACGCCGCAAGGCTGGCCACGTTGGTGAAGTGATTGCGGGTGTCCTTGGCGTCGGCATCTATCTTGATGCCGTACTTTTTCTGGATCGCCAGGCCCAATTCCAGGGCGTCTACCGAATCCAGGCCGAGGCCTTCGCCGAACAGGGTCTGGTCGCTGCCAATGTCGTCGGCACTGATGTCTTCCAGGCCCAGGGCCTCGATGATCAGTGCCTTTATGTCGTGCTCAAGGCGGTGTTGGTCGCTCATCTTCGGCGAGCTCCTTAATAAAATAGTGGTGCAGGTAATCGTTGAGCTTGCGTGAGGCCTGGGGTGCGGGCCCCAATGTTGCGAACGCCTGTGGTTCTATATCGGCACCCACGCGCAAACTGAAGTGAAAGCGGCATTTTGGGATGCGATACCAGGGCTCGGCTTTGGTCAGTGTGGTCGGACTGACCTTGATCACTACCGGGGTCAGGATTGTCGCACCCCGCAGTGCAATGGCGGCGCCCCCGCGATGAAAGGCAGGCGCAGCGCCCGGAGTGGTGCGGGTGCCTTCGGGAAAGATGATCAGGGTCTGGCCTTCGCGCAGGGCGTTGGCGGCGGCGTCGAGCATGTCGGCGCTGCCGTCGTTGCTGATATAGCCCGCATCACGCACAGGCCCGCGCATGAACGGGTTCTGGAACAGGCTCTGCTTGACCACGCAGTTGGTCTGGCGCATCAGGCCGATCAAAAACACCACGTCGATCAGCGACGGGTGGTTGGCAACGATCATCTGGCCAGGGCGCCCGAGTTTCTCGGCGCCTTCGACGCTGTAGGTGAGCACGCCAAAGCGTTGCATCAGGCGGATAAAGAACCAGAACAGCTTGCTGATGGTGTGGCGCGCACGGCGCCGGTGTGCGTCGGCACTGCCCGGCAGGCAGCTGAGCAGCGGAAACACCAGCAAACGCAGGCACAGCCCGCCCACACCGAACACGAAGAAGCTGGCGGCGGTGGCGAACAGGCGCCAGTAGTAGGCGTCCCGAGGCTTGTCGGTCACGGCTTGCGTTGCCAGTTCCATACGCGATTCTTCCAGGCATGTTGGCAGGTAGCCTGCTGGCTGAGCAGGGCGCGCAGCAGGTTCAGGGCGTGGGGCCATTGGGTTTGAGAGGGTTGGACAGTGCCCGCGCTCAATTCCAGCTGCCACTCGTCGCCCGGTGTCAGCAACAGGCCGAGGGCATAAGGGAACGGCACATCATGGATCCAGCTGGCGTAGGCCTCGGGCGGCTGTTCTTCGGTGATCACCAGCAACACGGCCGGCGCGCCTTCGTTCAACAATGCGGCCGCTTCGAGCATGCCGTGTTCCAGGCCGTCGCCGGCAGCTGCGAGGGCGGTCATTTCGGCGGTTTCATTGCGCAGGATCGACCACAGGCCGATCACGGCGTTGTGCACCGACAGGCTGAACTGGGTTGGCGACAGGGGCTGGTCGTTGGCCAGGTCGCTGAGGATGTCGAGGGTGCGCGGGGTTTCGCCATGCCGGGAGATAAACACCAGCGGCAGGTCCTCAAGGCCTTCGGCCAGCGGCCAGCCCACACTGAACGCCATGCGCGCCAGGCGGCTGAGGCGGCGGCGTTGCATGGCGGGCAAAAAGGAGACGTCGGGGGCGGCTTCGCTTGCAGGCGGCAACACCGGGTCCTGGCACCAGGCCTGCCAGTCGTCCGCGCTTTCGAGCCCAGGGGCCCAGGCACGCCATTGGGCGATGTTGAAAGTGATCACTGAGAAGTTATCCCGCCCCTGCGGGCTTCCATGTGCGGCTGTTGGCCCCGAATACCGGGACAGGGAGCAACCGCCGAATGGCGCGCATTATCCCGGTGCCGTGGGCTTCTAGCAAACTTTGGTAAAGAATTGTTCACGGCTGATTACAAAATGGTTGCGAAGGGAGAGGGATTGTCGGTTACACAGGCCTGAATTGGATTGTCGGACCGTTCTGTTTAATTTGTCGGTGGCGTACGACAGCCAAAGCGCCGACGGCTTGTGATGCAGCAATGCATGGATGAACGAGGTAGCTAACAGGCGCTTTTGCCCTCTACACTCGGACATTCATTGATACACGGAGGTTTTTCCATGCGGCGTGTGGTGTTCAATCAGAAAGGCGGCGTGGGCAAGTCCAGCATCGCCTGCAACCTGGCGGCGGTCAGCGCCAGCGAAGGCTATCGAACCCTGTTGGTGGACCTCGATGCACAAGCCAACTCAACCCAGTACCTCACGGGGTTGACCGGCGACGATATCCCCATGGGGATTGCAGACTTTTTCAAGCAAACCCTGTCTTCCGGGCCGTTTTCCAAGAAGAACAAGGTGGATATCTACGAAACACCGTTCGACAACCTGCATGTCATCACCGCCACGCCGGAACTGGCAGACCTGCAACCCAAGCTTGAGGCCAAGCACAAGATCAACAAGTTGCGAAAGCTGTTGGATGATTTGAGCGAGGATTACGACCGGATCTACTTGGATACCCCGCCAGCGTTGAATTTTTACGCGGTTTCGGCGTTGATTGCCGCTGATCGCGTATTGATCCCCTTCGATTGCGACAGTTTCTCGCGCCAAGCGCTGTACGGCCTGCTGGCTGAAATTGAAGAATTGAAGGAAGACCACAACGAAGGCCTGGAAGTGGAAGGCATCGTGGTCAACCAGTTCCAGGCCCGGGCGAGCCTGCCGCAACAGATGCTCGACGAGTTGATTGCCGAGGGTTTGCCGGTATTGCCGGTGTACCTGGCCAGTTCGGTGCGCATGCGCGAGTCGCACCAGGAGAGCAAGCCGCTGATCCACCTGGACCCACGGCATAAGTTGACGCAGCAGTTTGTGGAATTGCATAACCTGCTGGAAAACGCATAGCCCAAGGTACAACTCAAATCCAATGTGGGAGCGGGCAAGCCCGCTCCCACATTTTTTATTGCGTTCCGGCAGGGGGATATGGATTTGTCCCACAGAGGCTGTAGGACGGGTCTGGCAATAGGGGTTGAGCCTTGTATCGTTGCCTACAGCTGCGCCAGAATCCGCCGGCTTGTGCGTCTGGAGGGGTGTCTCTTAAGGTTCTCGGGCCGCTGAATTCTCAGTGGTCGGGTTTAGTAGCCCAATCAGACGACAGCATGTGCAAGGCTCCAAAATCTTATGGTAGCTGTGCGCAGGGCACCTTCGGGTGCGCCGGTTTTGCTTTCGTTCCCGGTCTACTAACCTGCGTACAGCTGCCGCCCTCGTTTAGTAGCGAATAGGTGGCGGTCCTATCAGAGAACGAAAAGCATGCTATTCACCGTTACCCCCAACCTCCCCACCGAAACCCTCGTGCTCAACAGCTACGAAACCTTCTCCTCTGTGCGCACCTTATTGCTCAACCTGTCCAACGACCTCAGCGGCGAACAGCGTGACGTGGCGCTGGCGATCCATCAATTAAGCGAACTGGGCGTCATGCTGGTCGGCCAAATGATGGACCGCGAAGCCCCGCTGGCCTGAGGTTAAACGCGGTCAAAAAATGTGGGAGCGGGTAGGTGTTGTTCTCAGGGGTGGGTTACACGCCCTGGCTGCGTAACCAGGCCATCAACTGCGGCAATGGAAACGCCCCACTCTGGCGCGCCACTTCGCGGCCATTCTTGAACAGGATCAAGCTGGGGATCGAGCGAATCCCCAACTGCGCCGACAACTGCTGATTGGCCTCGCTGTCCAGCTTGGCCAACCGGCACTTGCCTTCCAACTGCCCAGCCGCTTGCTCAAACACCGGCGCGAACGATTTACACGGCCCGCACCACTCGGCCCACACGTCCACCAGCAACGGCAAGTCGCCCTTGATCTGGCTGGCGTAGTCGCCTTGTTTCAGCTCAAAAGGCTTGCCCAACAAAACCGGCTGCTTGCAGCGCCCGCATTTGGGCGCATCGCCCAGGCGTTCACCGGGGATGCGGTTGAGGCCGTTGCAGTGTGGGCAGGGAATGACGACAGGTTCGGACATGGCGGGCTCCAACAAAACAGACCAGAAAGGTCTTATTTGGAGTCGTTTTCGAGCGTTATCAAGTTCAAGTTGGCGTTGCATATACTCACAGATTTTTCGGTGGCGATCGCGCCTGTCTATCTAGGCTGTAAAGGCGTGGTCGACAAAGCACCATTGGTCCGTTCGAGGCTATAGCAAATTGCGATAGTCAGCGTTCGGGTTTAACCTTCATAGCAAGATGCGATAGGGACGTTGCATGCGATTAATCAGTGCGAAGCAAATCCGAAATGCCAAGGAAAAATGGCCATATTCAGCCAGTGCATTAGATGAGTGGTATCGGAAGGTCAAAGTCATCAGCCCTGAAGATTTTGCCGCGTTGAGATCGGTTTTTCCCGCAGTGGATAAGGTGGGCGCGTTGCACGTCTTCAATGTCGGTGGCAACAAGTTGCGGCTCATTGCGGTTGTGCGTTATCGAATGCAACGCCTCTATATCCGGCATGTGCTGGACCATCGGGAATATGACAAGGGTAAATGGAAGGAGTGAGTGCAGTGACAGCATTGATCGAGCAAGTAGCTGAGCATTGGCAATTTGTGGCGCCTCTGCTGCGCAAGCCTAAAACGGAGGCTGACTACGATGTTCTGGTGGCAGCGCTGGATGAACTGTTGGACATCGTTGGCGAGGACGAAGCTCATCCGCTGATGGGGCTGGTCGATATCATCGGTGATTGGGTTGAGGCCTATGACTTAGAGCATTGGCCAATGCCCGAGGCGAGCGGTGTCGACGTATTACGGTCAATGATGCAGGAGCATGGTTTGACACAAAGTGATTTGCCTGGAGTCGGCGCTCAATCGGTTGTCTCGGAAATACTGAGTGGAAAACGCCAGCTCAACGTTCGGCAGATTCGTTGGCTGGCGGAGTTCTTCAAGGTGCCGGTGGACATGTTCATCTGACTGCGGTCAAGGCGCTGGGTGAGCGTCGTCTTAGGACGAACAACTAATCTCCAAATGCTTGCCCCAATCCGGCGGCCGCTGCGCGTATTGCTCCATCCCCGATTGCTCCTCAAACGGCTTGGAAAGCACCTCATGCAGTCGCCGCACTTCGCTGTAATCGCCGGATTCTGCAGCGCTGATCGCATTCTGCGCCAGGTAGTTGCGCAGGATGTACAGCGGGTTCACCGCATGCATGCGCTCCCGACGTTGTTCCTGGCTGTAATCACCGTCTCGTTCAACGCGGGCCTTGTACAGCTCAGCCCAGGCATCAAACCCGGCCATGTCGACAAAGTCATCCCGCAGCCGCGCTACCGCCAACGCTGCCGATTCATCCCCCAAGCGGCGGAAGAACAGGGTGTAATCCACGCCGCTGTTCTGCATCAGCTTCAATAACCGCTCCACCAGCTGTTGGTCATCGTCTTCGGCGGTGGTCAGCCCCAACCGACGGCGCATCAAGTCCAGGTAGTTGGCCTGATACAACGGCAGGTACAGGCCCAGCGCTTCTTTTAACGCATCTACGCTGATAAACGGCGTCAACGCCTGCGCCAATGCGCTCAGGTTCCACTGCCCGATCGGCACCTGGTTGCTGAAGGAATAACGCCCTTCATGGTCCGAATGGTTGCAGATGAAATGCGCGTCGAAGTCATCCAGGAACGCAAACGGCCCGAAGTCAAAGGTGATGCCCAAAATCGACATGTTGTCGGTGTTCATCACCCCATGGCAGAACCCATAGGCCTGCCACTTGGCGATCAGCTCGGCGTTGCGTTCAACGATTTCGCGGAACATCGCCAGGTAGGGCTCGGGCTGTTCCCGGCATTCCGGGTAGTGAAGGTTCAGTATGTGCTCGGCCAACAGCGCCTGCTGCTCAGGCTTCTTGGTGTAGTAGAAGTATTCGAAATGCCCGAAGCGGATATGGCTGGGGGCCATGCGCAAGACCATGGCGCCACGTTCCTGCTTCTCACGCCACACCGGAGTGTCGGAACCGATCACGCACAGCGCGCGGCTGCTGGGGATGCCCAGTGCGTGCAGCGCTTCAGAGGCCAGAAATTCACGAATCGAAGAGCGCAACACGGCGCGACCATCGCCCATGCGTGAGTAAGGCGTCATCCCGGCGCCCTTGAGGTGCAAGTCCCAGTGCTCGCCGGCCGCGTTGTACACCTCGCCCAGCAACAACCCACGGCCATCCCCCAACTGCGGGGTGTAGCCGCCAAACTGGTGCCCGGAATAGACCATCGCCCGTGGCTCGGCCTCGGCCCACAGTTTGTGCCCGCCAAACAGCTCGGCAAACACCGGCGTCTCGGCCACCGCCGGGTCGAGGTCGAGCAGTGCCATGGCGGCATTGCTGGCCACCACCAGACGCGGTGCGTCGAGGGGTTCGGGCAGTACGTGGGTTGAGAACGCGTCGCCCAAGCGTGCGAAGCGGTTGTCGAAGGTCAGTTCGTCGAGGGCTTTCACCGGCCATCTCCAGCAGAATGTCCGAGCATTCTGCTGGGGATAGCGCGGTTAGTCGAGTTTGCTCGGTGGCGGCTCTTGCACGCCGCCGTCGTTGGCGGGCTTGGCGGGGGAGTCGACTTCCACCAGTTTGTATTCCTGGCCGTGCATGTTCTTGAGGTACACCTCCATCTGCCGGAACGAGATGTTGATGTGCTGCTTCTTGAATTCACGGTTGATGTAGCGGTTGACCTCGTCGAGCACTGGGTTGCGGTCACCCAGGTCGCGTACGTGCATGCGCAGTTCGTGGTCCAGGGTGCTTTCGCCGAAGTTGAGGAAGTACACATGGGGCTCGGGCTCCTTGAGCACCCTTGGGTTTTCTCGCGCGGCCTTGAGCAACAGTTCCTTCACCAGGTCCAGGTCGGAGCCGTAGTCCACGCCAAGTTTGAGCGTGACGCGGGTGATGGTGTCGGTCAGCGACCAGTTGATCAGTTGCCCGGTGATAAACGTTTTGTTCGGGACAATGATGTCCTTGCGGTCAAAGTCGGTGATGGTGGTGGCGCGGATGCGGATCTTGCTCACCGTGCCCGACAGGTTGCCGATGGTGATGGTGTCGCCGATGCGCACCGGACGTTCGAACAGGATCATGATGCCGGAGATGAAGTTGGCGAATATCTCCTGCATCCCGAAGCCAATACCCAGCGACAACGCCGCCACCAGCCACTGCAACTTGTCCCAGCTGACCCCCAGGGTCGAAAGCGTCGAGACAATCCCGAACCCGGCAATCACGTAAGACAGCAAGGTCGTGATGGCATAGGCGCTGCCCTGGGCCAGCTCCAGCTTGGACAGCACCAACACCTCCAGCAAACCCGGCAGGTTGCGCGCCAGGGCAAAGGTGATGCCGACGATGATCAGCGCCCCCAGCAAGTCGCCGATGCTGATGGGCACCATGCTGATATTGGCGCCGGTGCCGCTGGTGTATTCGTAGAGGGTGACGTTGTCGAGGTAGGAAAATACCGAGATCAGGTCCGACCACACCCAGTACAGCGCTGCGATAAAGCCGCCGAGCAAGGCCAGGCGGATCAGGCGCATGGATTGCTCGTTGACCTGTTCGATGTCCAAAGTCGGTTCCTCGATCACCGTCTCGCCTTCACCGGCCTCCTTGGCCGCCTGGCGTTTGGCCAGGGCCCGCGAATAAGCCAGGCGCCGTGCGGCTACCCCTAGGCCGCGCACGAAGGTGGCTTCGATCACCAGCCAGAACATCAGCAGGTACAGGGTGTTGATCAGCCGGTCGCTGAGCTTGAGCGCGGTGTAGTAATAGCCAAAGCACACGGCGATAAACAGTGCGATGGGCAGAGCGGTAAACACCAGGCCCACGAATTTGCGGAACAGCGAGGCTTTTTCATGGGTGGGGCTGTTGAGCAGCAATCGGCCCAGCAGCCAAGCCATCAGCGCGTAGCACAGCAACACCACACCGATGCCCAGCACGTCATCGGCCAGCGCCGCCGGTTGGTGCTCGGCGATCGCCACCACGGCCACCAGGGCCAGTACCACCAGGCCGAGCTTGCGCACCCAGCCTTGCAGGAATTCGACCTGGGGTTTTTCCCAGCGAAAGTGCAGTTCCGCCACGCCGCCGGGCGCCAGGATGCGATAGGCGGTGTAGAACACCATCCACGCCTGGGCGATTTGCAGCAGCGCCGCCCCCAGGTTGGCGTTTTGCCCGCGGGCGTCGATCTGCAGCGCGTAGCCGCACAGCGCCAGGCCCAGGGCCACAGGCATTGCCAGCAGGATGTTGATCAGGATGGCCTGGGGTGTGTGCCACTGGCTGTCGCGCTTGAAGTGGCCGATGTCCTGGTGAACCTTGTTCAGGCGCTGATACAGGTGCTTGCGCCGCCACAACAGCGCACCGATCAACAGCAGCAAAGGCAGGAACAGCAGTGGGCGCTGGGTCAGGCCGTCATACAGTTCGCTGACGCTGGAGGCCCAGGGCAGGGTAGTGATCTGCTTGCTCAGGTGCGCCGGCACGGTTTCCAGCCACTCGGTGTCCAGTGGTTTGTTGCTGGGGATCCAGAACATCTGCTCATCCAACGTTGCGCGCAACGTGGTGGCGGTGCTCAGCAGTTGTTTCTGGTTCAGTTGCAGGGTGATGGATTCATTGAGCAGCGCGCTCAACTCACGGCTCAGGCGCTCAAGCAGGTCGCTGCGGGTGATCGCCAGTTCCAGCAGGGTGCGGCGCAGTTGCGGGGTGACGTCTTGCGGCGACTGGTTGGCCAGCAGGTTATCTACATAGGTGCTGGGTGAGCTGATCAACTCGCGTTGCTGGTTGACCTCGAACTGGTACAGGCGAATGTTGGCGATATCGTCCGCCAGGTCGCGGTCCACCGTCAGGCGCGGCAGGGCCTGCTTCTGTTTGTAGAGGATCTTGGACAGCAACAGGCTGCCCTTGAGCACGTTGATCTGTTCGTCCAGGGCGGCATCGCTCTGGGTTACGGTGTCCAGTTGCTGCTTGGTCTGCAGGTTTTTCTGGGTCAGGTCGTTGAGGCGGTCGGTGCTTTTGAGCAGGTAGTCGGAGAGCTTCAGGTTGGCTGCGCTCTCGGTGGCCAGGATGCTGCTGCCGCCAGCCTTCTGCGCTTCGATGGACTGTTGCGTCACCGTTTGTTGGGACTGGGCCAGGCGCTTCTGGTTGATCAGGGTTTGCAGGTCCTGAATCTCTTGTTCAAGGCGCGCGGTTTTTTCCAGCACCAGGTCGTGCTGGCTGTTGCCCAGGTCTTGCAGTTGGCTGTTGCCGGCCAGTTCCTGGCGGCGCAGGGGGATCAGCGCGTTGAGGGCGGCCAGTTCGGCGTTCAGTTGGTTGCGCTGGTCGCCGCTGAGGGCCTTGCCGTTGTCTTTGCCGGCCTTGAGGATCGAATTGATCTGCAGGATGCGCGACTGGCTGCTGCTGATTTCGGTCTGGGCGCGCTCGGGGCGGGTCTGGGCGGCGATGCTCAGGCTGTTGGCGTCGGCCAGTTCCTTTTGCAGGTCGCCTTGCTGGGTGGTGCGCTGAACAAGCAGTTGTTCAAGCTGCGGGACCGGCAGGGTGGCATAGCGTTGAGCCACTGGGATGATCTTGGTGGCCTTGAGTCGGGTCAGTTCGCGCTGGTTGTCGGCGGTCTGGCGCGGGGCGTCTTCCAGCTGGCGCTTGAGGTCCACCAGGCGTTGCTCGTAATCCTGCTTGTTGCCCAGGTACGTGAGGGTCTGCTGCAGGATGGTCTGCAAGGCCTTCATGTCGGCATCGGGCAGCTTGCGGTCGGGCAGCTTGTCCAGGGTTTGCTGGATGGCGTCGGCGCTGGGCGGGTCGGCGGCGTGAACGGTGCCGACACAAAGGGTCAGGCCCAGCAGGGCAGTGGCGAGAAACGTGCGCAGGGTTGGCATAGAGACCGGTCTTGCAAGGTGAAGAATCGGGGCGTCGTCGCCCCGCAGTTTAGAGGAAGAGTCCGGGGCCCGGGCGACTTCCTTCGGGGAATCTGACGCCCACTTTGCCAATCTTGTTCCCGTCCATGACCGCGACGGTCCAGATGGTGTTGTTCCACTCCACCTGGTCGCCGACGATAGGTGCGCCGCCGACCTTTTGGGTGATGAAGCTGCTCAGTGGCATGTCCGGGTCGATGCCTTCGAGCTTGAGGCCGTACAGGGCCGACACCGCGCCCAGCTGGGCGTCGCCTTCCAGTACGAAGTCGCCGAAAAAGCGCAGGTCCAGGCCGCGTTGCGGTGCCTGGCTGAACAGTTTGCCCAGGGCCGGCAGGTTGTGTTCGTGGCCGATCACGCAGAGCAGATCGTCCACTTCCAGCACCGTACTACCCGACGGATGGAGCAGTTGCTGGCCACGAAACAGTGCGGCAATGCGCGTGCCCTCGGGCATTTTCAGCTCGCGCAGGGCGGCGCCGATGCACCATTTTTCCGCGCCGAGGCGGTAGACGAACAGCTCCCACTCGCTGGTGACGTGCACTTCCAGGGCTGCGCGGGAGATCGGCGCCGGGTCCGGCGGTACGGTCACCTTGAGCAGCTTGGCCACCCACGGCAGGCTGGTGCCCTGCACCAGCAGCGAGACCAGCACGATAAAGAACGCCAGGTTGAAGTACAGCTGCGCATGGGGCAGGCCGGCCATCAGCGGGAACACCGCGAGGATGATCGGTACCGCGCCGCGCAGGCCAACCCAAGCGATAAAGGCTTTTTCGCGACCGTGGAACGCTTTGAACGGCAGCAGCCCGACCACCACCGACAGCGGCCGCGCAAACAGGATCATCCACAGCGCCAGGCCCAGGGCTGGCAAGGCAATCGGCAGCAAATCATGGGGCGTGACCAACAGGCCCAGCACCAGGAACATGCCGATCTGCGCCAGCCAGGCCATGCCGTCGAGCATATGCAAAATGCCATGACGGCTGCGCACCGGGCGGTTGCCGATCACCAGGCCGCACAGGTACACGGCGAGGAAGCCGCTGCCGTGCAGGGCGTTGGTCACGGCGAACACGAACAGGCCGCCGGCGATCACCAGGATGGGGTACAGGCCGGTGGCCAGGTTGATACGGTTGACCATCTGCAGCATCAACCAACCACCACCCAGGCCGACCACGCCGCCGATGCCGAACTCGCGCACCAGGTGGGTCAGCAGGCTCCAGTGCAGGCCGGTCTGGCCGCTGGCGAGCATGTCGATCAGGGTGACGGTGAGGAACACCGCCATCGGGTCGTTGCTGCCGGATTCGATTTCCAGGCTGGCAGTGACCCGTTCGTTCAGGCCCTTGCCGCCCAGCAGCGAGAACACCGCTGCGGCGTCGGTGGAGCCGACAATCGCGCCAATCAGCAAACCTTGGATGATATTGAGGTCAAACAGCCAGGCCGCCGCCATGCCGGTGAGGCCGGTGGTAATCAACACCCCCACCGTGGCCAGCGACAACGCCGGCCACAGTGCCACGCGGAAACTCGCCACCCGTGTGCGCAAGCCGCCGTCCAGCAGGATCACCGCCAGTGCGAGGTTGCCCACCAGGTAGGCGGTCGGGTAGTTATCGAAGATGATGCCGCCGCCATCGACGCCGGCAACCATGCCCACGGCCAGGATGATCACCAGGATCGGGATGCCAAGGCGGGACGAAAGGGAACTCACCAGAATGCTCGCACTCACCAGCAACGCGCCGATCAAGAACAGGCTGTTGATGGTCGTCGCATTCAAAGGCAGTACTCCATGAGCAAACAAGACGGGGCGCAAACTGACCATGCAGTCTGCGTGCCAGCGATTCTAACCTGTTGAATTGCTGTGCTGTCAAAAAGCTTTTGCAGGTTGGCATAGATCTAATGTGGGAGCGGGCTTGCTCGCGAAAGCGGTATGAAGCCAATACACTTGGCGACTGATACACCGCATTCGCGAGCAAGCCCGCTCCCACATTTTTGACCGAGGTGTGTCAGTTAGAGGCGGAAACGGCCGACCATCCCATTCAAATCCACCGCCAAGCGCGACAGCTCATTGCTTGCCACACTGGTCTGGCTGGCACCCGTCGCCGATTGCACCGACAGATCCCGAATGTTCACCAGGTTGCGGTCCACTTCCCGCGCCACTTGCGCCTGCTCTTCCGCTGCGCTGGCGATCACCAGGTTGCGTTCGTTGATTTCCACAATCGCGGTGTTGATGGTGTCCAGCGACAATCCTGCACCTTTGGCGATGTTCAACGTCGATTCCGCCCGCTCGGTGCTGTTGCGCATCGAATCCACTGCATGCTCGGTGCCTGCCTGGATGCTGCCGATCATCCGCTCGATCTCGCTGGTGGACTGCTGGGTACGGTGGGCCAGGGCCCGCACCTCGTCGGCCACCACGGCAAAGCCACGGCCGGCCTCACCGGCACGCGCGGCTTCAATGGCCGCGTTGAGGGCCAGCAGGTTGGTCTGGTCAGCCAGGCCGCGAATCACATCCAGCACCTTGCCGATGTCACGGGACTCAGTGGCCAGGTCGCCAATCAAGGTGGCAGTGGCCTGCACGTCACCGCTCATGCGTTCGATGGCGCTGACGGTTTCCTGTACCAAATCGCGGCCGTCACCGGCAGAGGTGGTGGCGTTGCGCGAGGCTTCGGACGTGCTCACGGCATTGCGCGCCACTTCTTCCACGGCGCTGGTCATCTCGTTGACGGCGGTGGCGGCTTGTTCGATTTCGTTGTTTTGCTGGGTCAGGCCCCGAGCGCTTTCGTCGGTGACGGCATTCAGCTCTTCGGCGGCCGAGGCCAACTGAGTGGCGGAGCCGGCGATGCGTTGCAGGGTATCGCGCAGCTTGTCCTGCATCTTGGCCATGGCGGCCAGCAGGCGCCCGGCTTCATCGTTGCCATCAACCTTGATCGGACGCGTCAGGTTGCCTTCGGCGACTTCCTCGGCGGCTTCCAGGGCCTGGGAAATCGGCACAGTGATGCTGCGGGTCAGCAACCAGGCGAACAGCACCGTCAGTGCGGTGGCGACTATCAGCAGGCCCACCACCAGCTTGAAGGCCAGGTCATATTGGTCCTTGGCCTCTTGGTTGGTCACCAGGGCCATTTTGTTGTTGATGTCCAGCAGGCGTGCCAGCACCGCATTGACCTGCTCGGAATTGCTCAGCAGTTCGGTATTGACCAGCGCACGCAAGGCTTCCACCTGGTTGGCCTGGGACAGGCTCTTCATGCGCGCTTCAATCTGGCGGTACTGGCCGAGCAGGCTGACGTATTCGTCGTAGGCAGCGCGCTCTTCGCGGCTGTCGATCAGCTTCTCGTAGATGGCCTGGGCGGCACGGATCTGCTGGTCGCGCAGTTCGAAGGTTTCCAGGGTCTTTTGCTGTACGTCCGGTTCGCGGTTGGTCAGCAGGCGGTACGACAACACGCGCAGGCGCAGGGTCAGCTGGGTGAACTCGTCCAGGGCACGGATGCTGGGCACGCTGGACAGGGTGATGTCTTCGGCGGCGCCACGGATCTTGCTCATCTGGTTCAGGGCGAACACACCGAGAAACAACATGAGCGCGCCGATAAACGCGAAGCCAAGAAAGGCGCGCGGCGCGATATTCATATTACGAAGGGACATGCGGGAAACCTTGGGAGAAGCGCGATCCGTGCGGTCAGGAGACGGGGTGTGCCTCTCTATCGGTCGTACGACTAAAGTCTAAAGGGGCCTGTGCGTTTTTGTCGCATCTGACGAGGGGTTTAACGGATTCAGGAACCAGATCGGGGAATTGCAGTCACTAAGGCTCGAAAGTGCGGCTCGGCCCTTAAAAAACGGGCTGCGCGCCGGGGATAACCCTGGCATCCGAGGTGAATTTTCTTTATCGTCACCGCCCTTTGAAAAAGCCCGAGAAATCAAAATGTTAGAAGCATCCCTCAGCCAATTGGAACAACTGGTCAGCGACCTGGTACAGCAGAATCAAGACCTATTGGGCAGCAATGAATCCCTCAAGGTCGAACTGGCTCGCGCCAAGGATGAGAACGACAGCCTGCAACTGAACCTCATGGAACAGGAAGAAAAGAACGGCGCCACCGCTGCTCGCATTCAAGCGTTGGTTGAGCGTGTGAGCGCAGGTCCTGTCGGCGCATGAATGAAGGGATAAAGGTCGTTTCGATTCTCGGAGAGGATTACTCGATCAAGGCGCCAGCCGGGGAAGACAAGACCCTGATGCACGCCGTGACCATGCTCAAGGCCTCCCTGGCCACCACCAAGAAAAAGTACCCGACGCTGATTGGGGACAAGCTACTGGTGCTGGCGGCGCTGAACCTGTGCGCCGAGCAGATCGAAATGCAGCAGGCGCACCAAGAGGAACTCGACCGTTACCAAGAGCAAGTCAGCGCCACGGTCGAGGTGATTTCCAAGGTGATGGGGCAGGGGGATTGATACCTCACGACGCGGGCATGCTACTCGTATACAACATGAAGTTCGTATTGGTTGTTGCTTTTATAGACCAGGTCTTTTCTGACCACGGTGCTCGTCTGGCCTAGTACATGCAATTGATCGCCTTTGTTCAAATGAAGGACGCCTTCGTCAAGCGTCACATCAGTACGTGGCTGGCCGTTCTTGTTGACTAGTAGGATTTTCGCTGCGGTTTTCATGTCGAAGCCTTTTGGGTAGGGAGAGTTTGCAAGTCTGGAAGCGGTTGAATTGATCGCTTTCCAAGCTTTGAACACTACCCACACAAAAGGCCTTCCATAACTGTGAAAAGTCACAGTTATGTAGCGCGTTACATCATTGTGATTGCTTCGTTTATAACCAAACTCGATTAGAACCACTCATCCTGCATCCCCAGGCACGTATCATCGCGTGCCTCCAGAATCGCAAGTTCATGATGGCAGCTCGGTACTTCCCAGGTCAGGAAGTAGCGGGCGGCCTGGAGCTTGCCCTTATAGAAGGCCACATCGGCCGCTGCCCCTTTGGCCAGCCCTTCTTCGGCGCGAATCGCCTGTTCCAGCCAGCGCCAGCCAATCACCGTATGCCCGAATACCTTCAGGTACAGCGCCGAGTTCGCCAGGCTGCTGTTGACCTTGCCTTGGGCCAGATCCGTCAGCAGGCCAATGGTGACGGTTTGCAGACGGTTGACCAGCTGTTCCAGCGGTTCCCTCAGCGCGGTAAGGCTCGGGTATGGCTGCGCGCGGGCGCCGGTTTCGGCGATGAGTCTGATGAGTTGCTTCAAGCCTGCGCCGCCATTCTGCGCCAGTTTGCGCCCGAGCAAATCCAGGGACTGGATGCCGTGGGTGCCTTCATGGATCGGGTTGAGGCGGTTGTCGCGGTAGTACTGCTCCACCGGGTATTCGCGGGTATAGCCATGGCCGCCGAGGATCTGGATGGCCAATTCGTTCGCCTTGAGGCAAAACTCCGAGGGCCAGGATTTGACGATGGGGGTGAGCAGGTCCAGCAGTTCGTGGGCTTGCTTGCGCTGGGCTTCGTCTTCCAGGGTGGTGGTGTCGTCGAACAAGCGTGCGGCGTACAGGCCGAGGTCAAAGGCACCTTCGACGTAGGATTTCTGCGTGAGCAGCATGCGCTTGATGTCGGCGTGCTGGATGATCGAGACCGGTGCAGTTGTGGGATCTTTGCTATCGGGCAGGCGGCCTTGAGGGCGTTCGCGGGCGTACTCCAGCGAATACAGATAACCGGTGTAACCCAGCATCACCGCGCCCATGCCCACACCGATGCGCGCTTCGTTCATCATCTGGAACATGCAACTCAGGCCTTGGTGCGGTTTGCCGACCAGATAGCCCACACAGTTGCCGTTATCGCCGAAGTTCAAGGCTGTGGACGTGGTGCCGCGCCAGCCCATCTTGTGGAACAGCCCGGCCAGCAACACGTCGTTGCGCTCGCCCAGGCTGCCATCGTCGTTGACCAGGAACTTGGGCACGATAAACAGCGAGATGCCCTTCACGCCAGCGGGGGCGTCCGGCAGCTTGGCCAGCACCATGTGCACGATGTTTTCCGACAGTGGGTGGTCGCCGCCAGAGATGAAGATCTTGTTGCCCTTGAGTCGATAGGTGCCGTCAGCCGCAGGCTCTGCCCGTGTACGAATATCCGACAGTGATGAACCCGCGTGGGGTTCGGTCAGGGCCATGGTGCCGAAGAAGCGGCCGTCGATCATCGGTTGCAGGAAGCGTTGTTTCTGCTCCTCGGTGCCAAAGCTTTCGATGAGGTTGGCAGCGCCCATGGTCAAGAACGGATAGGACGTAGATGCGGCGTTGGCCGACTGGAAGTGCGCAAAACAGGCCTGGGACAACAGTGTAGGCAACTGCATGCCACCGGCCTCGAAACTGCGCGCGGCGTTGAGAAAGCCCGCTTCAAGGAACGCATCCACAG
>NZ_QUZU01000011.1 GCF_004682055.1 Pseudomonas kairouanensis
CCGACAGCCTGCAAGCCAGCACCCTGGAGCGTTTGCAGCTGGAAAACCACCTGCGCAAGGCCATCGAAGAGCGCCAGCTCACGGTGTTCTACCAACCCAAGCTGTGCCTGGCCACTGGCAAGCTCAATGCCGCCGAGGCGCTCATCCGCTGGGAGCATCCGCAGTGGGGCATGGTGCCGCCGTCGGACTTTATCGGCCTGGCCGAAGAGACTGGCCTGATCGTGCCCCTGGGCGAGTTCGTGCTGCGTCAGGCCTGCTGGCAGGCGTGTGAATGGCAGCGCCAGGGGTTGGCGCCGATTCGGGTGTCGGTGAACCTGTCCGTGCACCAACTGCGCCAGGGCAAGCTGGTCAGCCTGGTGCGCCAGGTGCTGGAGGAGACAGGCCTGGACCCGCAGTACCTGGAACTGGAACTGACCGAAAGCCAGTTGCTCGACAGCGTCGAGCACATCATCGCCACCTTCCAGCAACTGCGGGACTTGGGTGTGAAGCTGGCCATCGACGACTTTGGCACTGGCTATTCATCCCTGAGCTACCTAAAGCGCATCCCGGTGGACTACGTGAAGATCGACCAGACCTTTATCCGCGGGCTTGGCCAGGGGCGTGAAGACGCCGCGATCACCCGGGCCATCATCGCCATGGCCCATGGCTTGGCGCTGAAAGTAGTGGCCGAGGGTGTGGAAGATCAGCAGCAACTGGATTTCCTGCGCGTTGAACGCTGCGACGAGGTGCAGGGCTACTTGATCAGTCGGCCGATGCAGGCCGAAGGCTTGGCAGATTTGTTACGGAAAAATGCAGATTTTCCTTAGGGTAGGCCAGGGCGCCCCTGTGGCTACAAAGCCTGCGCCCTTAGATTCAGAGGGCAACAGGGCGATTTAGTGACGCGTCGGACGGGCAAAACGGCAATTCTTGTAGTATAACTACAAGCTTGCTACATCCCTGGCCCTGCCCATAACAAGAGTCCTGCCCTTTGAACCTGTTGCAACATATCGCCCAGTCGCGCCACCTGTTACGCAAATCGGAACTCAAGGTTGCCGATCACGTGCTGCTTGACCCTGCGGCCGTGATGCACAGTTCCATGGCTGACCTGGCCCACAGCGTGGGTATCAGCGAGCCGACCATCGTGCGTTTTTGCCGCGCCATTGGTTGCTCCGGGTTCCAGGACTTGAAACTCAAGCTAGCCCAGAGCCTGGCGGCCGGTGCAAGCTTCGGGCAGTTCGCGATCCATGAAGACGACTCCGTCGCCGACTACAGCCTCAAAATCTTCGACACCACCTTGCACACCCTCATGGAGGTGCGCGAGAAGCTCGACCCCATTGAACTGCAAAAGGCCGTGACGGCCATGTCCCAGGCCCAGCGCGTCGAGTTCTATGGCTTCGGCGCCTCGGGTGCAGTGGCCGCCGACGCACAACACAAATTCTTCCGACTGTTGCTCACTGCAGCGGCCTACAGCGACCCGCACATGCAGGCCATGTCGGCGGTAACCTTGAAGCCCACCGACGTAGCGATCTGCATTTCCCAGTCGGGGCGCTCCAAAGACCTGCTGATCACCGCCAATCTGGTGCGTGAAAGCGGCGCCACCCTGATTACCCTGTGCCCGAGCCAGACGCCGTTGGCGGAACTGTCCACGGTCAACCTGGCGATCGATGTGCATGAAGACACCGAGATCTACACGCCGCTGACGTCGCGCATCGCTCACCTGGTGGTGATCGACGTGTTGGCGATGGGCGTGGCCATGGCGCGTGGGCCAAGCCTGGTCAACCACCTCAAGAGCGTGAAGCGCAGCTTGCGCAGCCTGCGGCTGTCGCCCAAATCGGTCAAAGCCCTCGACGACTGATTGAAATGCACGCGGCCCCCTGTGGGAGCGGGCTTGCTCGCGAAAGCGGTGTATCAGTCAAAGATGTTTTAACTGATCCACCGCCTTCGCGAGCAAGCCCGCTCCCACATTTGGGTCGCCTGCAGATCCGGAATATTCATCGTCCTGTCATCCCCGCGCCGCCAAACCGTAACTCCCCAAGCCCATCCTGAACTCCCGTACTCGCCTTGGGAGACTCGAAATGGCCCGTCCCTACGAAGACAGCAACAGCGCCGTAAAAACCCGCCGCCAGCAGGAAGACCAGCGCCGCATGGCGTTCCGTCGCGCAATCGAAGACCGCTGTGAGGAGCGCCAATTGCTCCAGAGCATCAGTGACTACCCGGAGCTCCATTGGCAGGCACCCGTGGCTGCCCAGCGAAACGCTCAGCCAGCACGCTGATCTGCGCCCGCTCGCTGCGGATAAAGCCCAGGAACGCATGGGCCACCGGTGACAGGCGCTTGGCCTTGGCCTGCACCAGGCACCAACTGCGGTACAGCGGCAGTTCTTCCACCGGCAGCTCCTTGAGCCCGCCGGTGGCCAGCTCCATGTTGACCGCGTGGCGTGTCAGCAGGGCCACGCCCAATCCCGCGCATACACATTCACGCTGGGCCTCGGCCGAGGCCACTTCCACCGTTTGGGTGAAGTGCACGCGTTTTTCCTTGAAGTACTCCTCGCAGGCCAGCCGCGTGCCCGACCCCGGTTCGCGCAGCAGCAGCGTGTACGGCTCCAGGTCTTGCAGGCGCAGCGGGCCTTGCAGGCTCAAGGGATGATCGAACGGCGCCACAGCCACAATGGGGTTATTGAGGAATGGCAAGAATTCCAGGCCCATGTCCTGGGGCACCATGGACATGATCACCAGGTCGTCGCGGTTGTCCGACAGCCTGCGAATCACCTGGGCACGGTTGACCACCGTAAGCTGCAACTGCACCTCGGGATGCTGGCGCTTGAAGGCGGCAAACAGGTGCGGCACGAAGTACTTGGCGCTCGACTCGATGGCCAACTTCAACTGGCCCTGCAATGAACCCTGCATGTCCGACAGCTGCATATCGAGGTTTTCCAGGCGCCCGAAAATATCCCGGCTGGCCCGTTGCAAGGCTTCTGCTGCTTCGGTCATGTAGAGCTTTTTGCCGACATAATCGAACAGCGGCTGGCCGATCAGCTCTTCAAGCTGACGAATCTGCAGGCTTACGGCCGGTTGTGTGAGGGACATTTCCTCGGCAGCGCGGCTATAGGAGCGCAAATCGCACACTTCATTGAAGATCTGCAATTGACGCAATGTCATACGCATCAATGATTTACGCACTTTTACCGTCCTTTCGCCTGGGGCCGTCCGGCCAACTATAAGTCTTTACTTATACACGACCCAATAATTATTGATTTTTGTTAATCCTGCGCTGCGCATAGTGTGTGTCTCGCGACTGTCATGAAACATTTGGTCACGCGCCGACCCGGGTCTAGCGGGTCGAAGAACGCAGCAATCGGCTCAAGGGAATTTCCAAGTGATAAAAAAGATCCTGATCGCCAACCGTGGTGAAATTGCCGTACGAATCGTGCGTGCCTGCGCCGAGATGGGCATTCGCTCGGTCGCGGTCTACTCCGACGCCGACCGCCACGCGTTGCACGTCAAACGTGCCGACGAGGCCCACAGCATTGGTGCCGAGCCCCTGGCCGGTTACCTGAACCCGCGCAAGCTGGTGAACCTGGCGGTGGAAACCGGTTGTGATGCCCTGCATCCCGGCTATGGCTTCCTGTCGGAAAACGCTGAACTGGCCGACATCTGTGCCGAACGTGGGATCAAATTCATCGGCCCGGCCGCTGAAGTGATCCGCCGCATGGGCGACAAGACCGAAGCGCGCCGCAGCATGATCAAGGCTGGCGTACCGGTTACCCCCGGCACCGAAGGCAACGTCGCCGACATCGCCGAGGCGCTCACCGAAGGCGACCGCATTGGTTACCCGGTGATGCTCAAGGCCACCTCCGGTGGTGGCGGTCGCGGTATCCGTCGTTGCAACAGCCGTGAAGAACTTGAACAAGCCTTCCCCCGCGTTATCTCCGAGGCCACCAAGGCGTTCGGTTCGGCGGAAGTGTTCCTGGAAAAATGCATCGTCAATCCCAAGCACATCGAGGCCCAGATCCTCGGTGACAGTTTTGGCAACGTGGTGCACCTGTTCGAGCGCGATTGCTCGATCCAGCGCCGCAACCAGAAGCTCATCGAAATCGCCCCAAGCCCGCAATTGACGCCAGAGCAGCGCGCCTACATCGGTGACCTGTCGGTGCGTGCCGCCAAGGCCGTGGGTTATGAGAACGCCGGTACCGTGGAGTTCCTGCTCGCCGAGGGCGAGGTGTACTTCATGGAGATGAACACCCGGGTGCAGGTGGAGCACACCATCACCGAGGAAATCACCGGGATCGACATCGTTCGCGAGCAGATCCGCATCGCCTCCGGCCTGCCGCTGTCGGTGAAACAGGAAGACATCCAGCACCGTGGTTTCGCGTTGCAGTTCCGTATCAACGCCGAAGACCCGAAGAACAACTTCCTGCCCAGCTTCGGCAAGATCACCCGTTACTACGCCCCCGGCGGTCCCGGCGTGCGTACCGACACGGCGATCTATACCGGCTATACCATCCCGCCGTTCTACGACTCCATGTGCCTGAAACTGGTGGTGTGGGCGTTGACCTGGGAAGAAGCCATGGACCGCGGCCTGCGTGCCCTGGACGACATGCGCCTGCAGGGTGTGAAGACCACCGCCGCTTATTACCAAGAAATCCTGCGCAACCCGGAATTCCGCAGCGGCCAGTTCAATACAAGCTTTGTGGAAAGCCATCCTGAGCTGACCAACTACTCGATCAAGCGCAAACCCGAAGAGCTGGCCCTGGCCATCGCCGCCGCCATCGCCGCCCACGCAGGCCTGTGAGGAATATTCCAATGTCTAAAAAAATCTTCGTTACCGACACCATCCTGCGCGACGCTCATCAATCGCTGCTCGCCACCCGTATGCGCACTGACGACATGCTGCCGATCTGCGACAAGCTCGACAAAGTCGGCTACTGGTCCCTGGAAGTCTGGGGCGGCGCCACCTTTGATGCATGCGTGCGCTTTTTGAAAGAAGACCCGTGGGAGCGCCTGCGCAAACTGCGCGCCGCATTGCCCAACACCCGCCTGCAAATGCTGCTGCGCGGCCAGAACCTGCTGGGCTACCGTCACTACAGCGATGACGTGGTCAAAGCTTTCGTCGCCAAGGCCGCCGTGAATGGCATCGACGTG
This sequence comes from Pseudomonas kairouanensis, assembly GCF_004682055.1. GTDB lineage: Bacteria > Pseudomonadota > Gammaproteobacteria > Pseudomonadales > Pseudomonadaceae > Aquipseudomonas > Aquipseudomonas kairouanensis. The sequence continues at coordinate 5,119 of NZ_QUZU01000011.1, forward strand.
TTCCGTATCTTCGACGCGATGAACGACGTGCGTAACCTGCGCGTGGCCATCGAAGCGGTGAAAGCTGCGGGCAAACACGCCCAGGGCACCATCGCCTACACCACCAGCCCGGTGCACACCGTCGAAGCGTTCGTGGCCCAGGCCAAGCAGCTGGAATCCATGGGTTGCGACTCCATCGCGATCAAGGACATGGCTGGCCTGCTGACTCCGTTTGCCACCGGTGAGCTGGTCAAGGCGCTCAAGGCCGAGCAGAGCCTGCCAGTTTTCATCCACTCCCACGACACCGCAGGCCTGGCCGCGATGTGCCAACTCAAGGCCATCGAAAACGGTGCCGACCACATCGACACCGCCATCTCCAGCTTCGCCTGGGGCACCAGCCACCCCGGCACCGAGTCGATGGTTGCGGCCCTTAAAGGCAGCGAGTTCGACACCGGCTTGAGCCTGGAGCTGCTGCAAGAGATCGGTCTGTATTTCTACGCCGTGCGTAAGAAGTATCACCAGTTCGAAAGCGAATTCACCGCCGTCGATACCCGTGTGCAAGTCAACCAGGTACCGGGCGGGATGATCTCCAACCTGGCCAACCAGTTGAAGGAGCAGGGCGCCCTCAACCGCATGAGTGAAGTGCTGGCCGAAATCCCGCGTGTGCGTGAAGACCTGGGCTTCCCGCCGCTGGTGACGCCGACTTCGCAGATCGTCGGCACCCAGGCGTTCTTCAACGTGCTGGCCGGCGAGCGCTACAAGACCATCACCAACGAAGTGAAGCTTTACCTGCAAGGCGGCTACGGCAAGGCGCCGGGCACGGTGAACGAGAAGCTGCGTCGCCAGGCCATCGGCAGCGAAGAAGTGATCGACGTGCGCCCGGCCGATCTGCTCAAGCCGGAAATGACCAAGCTGCGCGGCGAAATCGGCGCGTTGGCCAAGTCGGAAGAAGACGTGCTGACCTACGCCATGTTCCCGGACATTGGCCGCAAGTTCCTCGAAGAGCGCGACGCCGGCACCCTGGCGCCGGAAGTGCTGTTGCCGATTCCTGAAGCGGGCGGTGTGGCCCGTGCCGGTGGCGAGGGCGTGCCGACCGAGTTCGTCATCGACGTGCACGGCGAAAGCTACCGCGTGGACATCACCGGTGTCGGCGTGAAGGCCGAAGGCAAGCGTCACTTCTACCTGTCCATCGACGGCATGCCGGAAGAAGTGGTGTTCGAGCCGCTCAACGAATTCGTCAGCGCCGGCGGCAGCAAACGCAAGCACGCCACCGAGCCGGGTCATGTCAGCACGGCGATGCCGGGCAATATCGTCGACGTACTGGTCAAGGAAGGCGACGTGGTCAAGGCCGGCCAGGCCGTGCTGATCACCGAAGCCATGAAGATGGAAACCGAAGTGCAGGCAGCGATTGCCGGCAAGGTGACTGCCGTTCATGTGGCCAAGGGCGACCGGGTCAACCCTGGCGAAATCCTGATTGAAATCGAAGGCTGATCCCTAGCCTTCGACACTACCGCTTAATCCTCGGGGGGGCAGGTGCTCCCCTTTTTTTTGCCTGGAGTTTGGCGGTCAGGCGGGGGTGGGCTCCTTGGGTTTGAAGGTGACGAACACGTCGTGGGATTTGTAGGTGAGCACTGGGATCAGGTTTTTCAGGTTGCTGGTGACGTTGGCGAATTGGCCTTCAATCCGCTCGGCATTGAGCAGGCGCACGGGGCGTGAGGGCAGATGGTGTTCATCGGGCACCTGAATGCTCAGCGTAGCGCCACCCAAGTTGGCAGTGTTGCCAACGCTCACGGTTCCATCGGCCCCCGCCGTGAAGGCCAAGGTTGAACCCGCCCGCATGATCAGGTCTTTGTCGATTCGGGTGGCGGGCCCCATTCGCAGTGTGCCCGCGACGTCGAGTTGGTCCGCCGTGCCGCCGGAATAGATGGCACCTCGCTCCACCGTTGTCTTGCCGCTGATGCTGCTTTGGTTGATCAGCGTTGCACCGCTATACACCTGGTTCATCGTGCTGTTCGTTATCGGACCGGTGAGGGCCCATTCGCCTTTGGCTACCCATAGGTTCATCCGGCTGGCGCCATTGAAAGTGCCCCCTGCGTGATCATCCAGGTAGGCGCCGTTGATACCTTCACCGCCGTCCACCAAGCCTTCAATACGCGAACCGCTGCGCACCATCAATTTGTCGTTCCCACCGCCCATGTCTAGAGCGACGGTTGTTCCTTTGATGAGGCCTGCGTTGTCGACTTCGTCGTGTTGATTACCGCCCAATTTAACCCCGGCTCCGTTCAGGCCGATGAGGCTGCCGTGATTTTCCAACCAGGTCGGGTGTATACCGCTACTGCTTAACCCGTTCTCGGTACCCTCCCTTATTTTGCCTTTTGGGAGGTTGAGTTCCACCGCGCGCAGGGAGACAAAAGGCTCGGTTGAACGGGTAGGCGTGGCAATTATTCTGGCGAGATTGTCGGCGTTATATTCCTTGCCACTGGCAAGTTTGCTGGAGCTGGCGCTGTAGGTGTTATTGAGTCGGTGTTGGGTATCACCGTTGACGGCGGCCCGTAAGTCTTCGGCGACATTTTGCCCAGCGCCCGGTTTATGGCTGGTTTGGGAGAGGTGCTTTTCAGGCGTTGGAGTGGAGGTCTGGGTAGCAGGGGAGGGAGTGTAGAACGGGATCGACGACATGGTTTCCGGCCTCACGTATGTAGGAGGCCGAAATGTAGCGGGCGCTTGTGAGTGGTGACTGTCAGAGCTGCCACCAGATTTACGCAGGAAATGGCGTCAGTTTGCGGAGGTTAAAACCTCATCCGCCACTCTCCCATCAAGCCTTGGTTACTGCTGCGGGTACCGCTGTCGCCGCTGTAGGTCAGACCGACGGTGTGGAGGGGCAACAACTCAAGGTCTACGCCCGCTCGCCAATTGAGGCTGTTGCGGTCCAGAGCAGTACCGTTGACGGTGAAGTCATTGACGCTTACCGGGCTATAGCGAAAAGACTGGCGAACCCGGCTGTCGACGTCTGCGTAAAGATGCTTCCAGCCTGTGCTCAAGTGGGGCGAGACACTCATGCGGTTATTGAAGTGGTACACGGTGGCCAGGCGTACCCCAAAGGTGCTGCTCAGGTTCTGCTGGGTTTGCGGACCGACGTTCAACGCTGTCAGGCCGCCTTGTTCCTTGAAGCTGTCACGTTGATAGCGCTGGTAGCCGAGGCCAGCGAAGGGTTCGACGCTGAATGCATCATTGCCCCATTGGTAGCCCAGTTCAGAGAACAGGGTCTGGCTCTGAGCGCTGTACTTGCCCCTGAGTTGCTCCTTGTAGTCGAACAGCTCGACATTACGTTTGTTCTGCCCGCCATGGTTGCTGTAGATCGCCCCCAGGCGCAGCGCCAGCGGGCCGTCCTGACGCACGGCGTAACCGCCCAGATGCCAGCTGTCGAGCTCACCGGCAAAGCGGTGGGCGTCCAGCTTGGTGGTGGTTTTCGCGCCCATTACCCCGGCGCGCCAGTTGTGGCCCAGTGCCCAGTCTGCGCCCAGCAACAGGCCTTGGGTGCCGTATTTCAAGCCAGTGCTGCCACTCTGGGTGCCATCATTGCCCAGGTTTTGCACCCAGAAGTGGCCATGGTCATCGTCGGGCAACGTACGCAGGGTGGACAGCAATTGGTTGCCGATGTGTTGCGTGGTGTTTTGCGTGGCACCGGCTAGGTTGGCGTTTTGGCTGCCGGCCAATTGTTCGAGGGCCGCGCCCATCCCGCCGGGTGCCTGGGCCAGTTGGTCAGCAAATTTTTCCAGCGTTTTGATCTGCTCGGACGTCAGTCCGCCGGACTCCAGCAGGCGACTCAATGCCGGCTCCAGCACCTTGGCGACCTGCCTTCCGTTAGGCGTAGTGGCCTTGTTATACAGGTAGCCATCGATAGGGGCGCCTTTGACTATGGGTTCATATCGCCCGTAGCTGTAGGAGGGCAGCTCCATCGAGAACTGAAAAGGCGAGCCCTGCTGCGCTTGGGTGAGTTGTGCGCTGGCAACGCCCCCGACAAGGGTGATGGCACGTACGAGTTGCTTGAATGGAAAGGGCATGAAGTCCCGGCCTCTGATAAATGAAGCCGGGAATTTAGCGAGGGCGCGTGGGGTTAACTGTCAGGCCAAGGGAGGGTTGTTTGCAGGAGTTATCTGTATTGGAATGCGGCAGAATACATGTGCATTTTATTGCGTTTACGACTGCTGATATCTATGTAATGTGTATTTAAATGCAGATATCAAGGTATGCAGGCATCATATGTGCACTATATTGCTTTTATCTCACGGTGTTATGATTTTATAACGCATTAAATTGCAGGTGTACCCATGCTCAACCTGACAGTGCAGATCTACGCCGAAAGCAAATGGCATGACGCGTTTGAACTGACGTTTGACGCCCCGGATAAGGGTTTTGCAAGCCGTTGCAGTTTTGGCTATGACCAACACTACTTGGTGGATCACCTCGACCAAATCGCCACGCCCTTCGCCAATGCCGTGAGCGTGAGGTTTCCTTTGCAATGGGACAGTTATCGAACCCAGGGTGCTCCTGCGTTCCTTCATGACATCGCCCCGTCGGGCGCCGCCAAGCGTTTTCTGATGGCACATATGGGGCGAGACAAACCGGACGACATCAGTGCAGAGCTGTTTCTCCTGATGCGCAGTGCACCTGCCCCTATCGGTCATATGCGGATCAAAGAATCGGTTGCGATGTTGGACAGTCGCCCACCCATGGGGTTTGCACGCCAGGAAGTGATCCAGCGGGATAATCGATTCCTGGAATATGCATACGAACAGGGCGCGGCTATTGGCGGTGCCACGGGGGCGGGAGGTGAAGCGCCAAAACTGCTGCTGGCAGAAAACCACCACGGCGAGTTGTACCCGGACGCAGTGCTGGACGACGCGCAGGTCCGACAGCATTGGTTCGTCAAATTTGCGCGCAACAAAGGCATGCCGCGTGACCAAGACATCCTGCGTAGCGAATACCACTACTACAGAGCCTTGCAGGCCTTGGGTATAGAGACAGTCGCAGCACAAGGTTTGGCGTTGGAGGAGGCAAACAAACCCAGCCTGTGGATGCAACGTTTCGATCGGCATGTGGGCCCTCAAGGCGTCGAACGCTATGCGGTGGAATCCATCTACTCGATGGCTGGCGTGACAGTGCCGGGCAGCGCCATGGGGCATCGTGAGGTGGTCGAGCAGCTAGTGGGGTTATGGAGGCAGGCGGGGCAATGCCTGGAGGTGCCAGCTCTGGTAGCGGAGTACCTCAAGCGGGATCTACTGAACAAGATCCTGGGTAATTCGGATAACCACGGTCGCAACACCTCGATCATTCGCCACCCCAATGCTTTGCATCTGGCCCCGATCTACGACCTGGCGCCCATGGTGATGGATGACGAAGGGATCACGCGCACCACCAAATGGCCCAGGGAGTTTGAGCGGGCAGGCGAGGTGGATTGGTTGGGGGTGTGCCATTTGCTGGGTGACTTGGTCGACAGCCAAACACTGTTTGAAGGCCTGCGGGACGACGCGCAGCGGCTCTTGGCCCTGCCCGACATTCTCAGCGACAACGGCCTGCCTTCTATGACGATGAACCACCCTGGCATCAGCTTGAAAAATCTACCGCAACGCCTGCAAGAATGGGGATTGAAATGAGCTTGAGCATTCAAGAGCGTACCCAACTGATCGACAGCATCCAGGCTGCCCTGGCCGACGGTACGCTGCCCATCGGTGAAGCAGTGCGCCGTCTGCGTACCGAAGTGACGGGCCTGCACCAAAGCCAGTTCGCCAGAATGTGCAAGATATCTGTGCGCACCTTGGTGCATATCGAGCATGGTGAGGGTAACCAGACTCTTAAATCCCTGAATGCCGTGTTTCGACCGTTCGGCATGCAAATGGGCGTGGTCAAGTTGCAGCGCAAATACGCCTAGCCCTAATCCCCGTCAACTGCGGTCGGCCACAGTTGACTGTTTATGACTTCCTGGATGGCTGGTATCAGGGGCAGCCCACACCCACAGGGGGTTATGTGTGGTTTGGGCGTCGGCACTCTGCCAAGGTTTTCAGTTGGCCTGAGTCCGTCTGGTTTCCTTGCGACAACCACTGTTCAAACCCCGCCCCAATCGCCGCCCATTCCGAGTCGATGATCGAATACCACGCGGTGTCCCGGTTCTGCCCCTTGACCACCATGTGCTGGCGGAACACGCCCTCGAAACTGAAGCCCAGGCGCTCGGCCGCATATTTGGAGCGGGCGTTGCCGTTGTTGCACTTCCACTCCAGCCGACGGTAGCCCTGATCAAATGCATATTTGGCCAGCAAGTACACCGCTTCAGTGCTTTTTGGCGAACGTTGCATCGGCGCACCGAAGGTGACGTGGCCGATCTCTATGCGGCCCTGGGCCGGGACGATGGACATCAAACTGAGAATCCCTTGCGCGCGGCCGGTCACGCGGTCGATCACGCTGAAAAAGTACGGGTCGTTGTGGGCTGCGTGGTTGTTCAGCCAGTCATTGAACACGCTGCGCTCGGGGAACGGGCCATAAGGGAGGTAATCCCACAACTTGGGGTCGGCGCCGGGGCCTTCGAGCGCCTGGAACAGGTCGCCGCCGTGGCGCGCCGGGTCGAGTTTTTCCAGGCGGATAAACTGCCCTTCAAGCAATTGAACCGTTGGCGCCGGGACGCCTTTCCAGTCGGCGAGGGAAGTGGACATGCTGTGCTCCTTAAAGACCTTTGCGAAATTGGATGAAGCCAGGGCGTTCGGCGATGCGTTCGTAGAGTTGGATCGCTGTGGCGTTGGTTTCGTGGGTCAGCCAATGCACCTTGGCACAGCCATCGGCCTTGGCGGTGGCGTAGACGAACTCGATCAGCTTGCGGCCCACACCGGTGCCGCGTTGGGCCGGGTCGACCAGCAGGTCCTGCAGGTAGCAAGCGTTTTCAATGCTCCAGTTGGAGCGGTGGTAGATGAAATTGACCATCCCCACCGCTTTGCCATCCTGCCAGGCCAACGCCGAATGGGTCGGCTCGCTGGCATCGATCAGCCGCTGCCAGGTGCTTTGGCTGACGGCATCCGGCAGTTCGGTTTCATAGAACTTCAAATACGCTTGCCACAACGGCAACCAGGCAGCGTGGTCGGCGGCGGTGACTTGGCGGATATCGATCTGGCTCATTCTGCAACTCCTTGGGGAATAAAGCGGGCGAGGGTCTGGTCGCCCGCGTCGCTGCTGGCGGCCAGGCCTTCGCGAACACCGGCGATATCCGCCGGGCTACGGTTCTGGCTGAGCTTGCGCTTGCCGATCAGGCGCGCCATCGGCAGAGCAAAGCCGACGATGGCCTTGAGCATGCTGTCCATGTAGTCGGCCGGGGCGTCGCTGACTTTCCACGGCTGTGGGCGGCTGCCTTCATGACGGTCGGTGAGGGCGCTGACCAGCGTGAGCAAACGCTCGGCATCGGTGAATACCTCAGCGGTGCCGTAGGCATGCACGGCCAGGTAATTCCAGGTGGGCACTACTTTGCCGTGCTCGGCCTTGGACGGGTAAAACGCCGGACTCACGTAGGCCTCGGCACCGGCAAAGATCACCAGGGCTTCGCTGCCATTTTGCAGGTCGCGCCACTGTGGATTGGCTTTGGCCAAATGCCCATAAAGCGTGCCATTCAGGCCCTCGTCGGGGTTGAGCAGCATTGGCAGGTGGCTGGCCAGCAGGCCTTGTTCGCCGAAGGTCACCAACTGCGCCAGACGGGTGTGCTGGATCAGGTGATGCAGTTCGGGCACGTCATCGAGGGCAAAGGCGCGGGGCGTGTACATGGAAGTTTTCCTTGGCGAATGCTTGCATCCTAGGCAGGCTAATGGCTCGTTTAAAGAGCCATCTGGCACCCATTTCATAGGTCCAATATGTCGCCCATCACACCGCCGTTGTCCTTCAACCCTGCCGGTATTGAACTGGATCGTCGTCAGGGCCTGACTCGCCAGCTCTATGAAGCCCTGCGCCAGCGGGTGCTCGACGGACGGCTGGTGAGCGGCACGCGATTGCCCGCCACCCGTGACTTGGCAGCGGCGTTGTCGATCTCGCGCAACAGTGTGGTGCGTGCCTACGATCAACTCTACGCGGAGGGTTTTATCGAAAGCCGGGTCGGTGATGGCACTTACGTGGCCCAGCTGCCGGCGGCAAAAAAACTATCCACAAAAGTATCCACAGGGTTTTCAACAGGGTTACCCCCAGCCTTATCCACAAAATGGGCAAGTTTTCCGGAAGATTTGGACAATGAAGTTATCCACAGCAGCGGCTTGGCACTGATAAATACTCACCACCTGTCCCTTCCCCCAGCGGGGCCGCCACGGGCATTTCGCGTGGGCGTGCCCGCCTTCGATCTGTTCCCATTCGACGTGTGGGCCAAGCTGAACGGGGCGTTTTGGCGCAAGCCGGACCTGGAGCAACTGTGTTACGGCGACCCGGCGGGCGATGGCCGGTTACGCGGCTTGATCGCGGCTTATCTGCGCAGCTCCCGCGGCATGCAATGCACGGCTGAGCAAATTGTGATCACCAGTGGCGCACAGCAAGCCATTAGCCTTTGTGCACAGCTACTGGTGGAGCCTGGCGACGGGGTGGCGGTGGAAAACCCTGGTTATCGTGCGGCCGGTCATGCGTTCGCCCTGGCCGGTGGGAAATTGCACGGCGTGCCGGTGGACGGCGAGGGCATCGATTGCCAAGTGCTCAACACCCTGGATGACTGCCGCGTGGCCTATGTCACGCCCTCCCATCAATACCCGTTGGGGGTGGTGATGAGCCTGGCGCGACGCCTGGAACTGCTGGCCTGGGCCGAGCGCACGGGCGGCTGGATCATCGAGGACGACTACGATGGCGAGTACCGCTACAGCGGCGCGCCCCTGTCGCCTCTGGCGGCGCTGGACCGGGGCGGCCGGGTGCTCTACGTCGGCACCTTCGGCAAGGTGGCCTTTCCCGCGTTGCGCTTGGGCTACCTGGTGTTGCCGCCGGGCCTGGTTGATGCCTTTTCTCGGCGCCGTGCCGTGGACATGCGCCACTCCGAAGTCAGTACCCAGGCGGTGATGGCCGAGTTCATGGCCGCCGGGCACTTCCAGCGCCACATCCGGCGTATGCGGCGTGCCGCCTTGAGCCGGCGCAACGCGCTGCTGGCCGGCTGGCCCAAGGGGTTACCGGGCGTTGGCGAATTACCCGGCGTCACGGCAGGGCTGCACATGACCGTGCGCGTGGACAGCCTGGCGTGTGAGCAGCAACTGTTGGCACAGGCCCATGGTGCGGGTGTCGAAATCAACGGTTTGAGCAGCTACTGGCTGGCGCAATCCACTACGCCTGTGGACCAGCGTGCGGGTCTGGTACTGGGGTTTGCCGCCGTGCCCGAAGCCGGTATTGCCGCGGCACTGGCGCGGTTGCGCCAGGCCTGGCAAGGCTGATCAGGTACCCGATTTGATCTTGGTCCAGGCCCGCGTCCTGGCTCGTTCGGCGTCACGCGCCAACGGTTTCAAGGTGTAGAGCGTGGCCATGGCCGCCTCGGTCGGGTACAGGTTGGGGTTGTTGCGAATCGATGGGTCCACTTGCTCGGTCGCATCCTTGTTCGGGTTGGGGTAGCCGACAAAATCGCTGATGGGGGCGATCACCTGGGGTTGCAGCAGGTAGTTGATGAAGGTGTAGGCGTCCTGCGGGTTCTGCGCGCCTTTGGGGATGGCCAGCATATCGAACCAGATCGGCGCGCCTTCCTTGGGCAAGCGCATATCCACGGTCACGCCGTTCTTGGCGTCCTTGGCACGGTTGGCGGCCTGGGAGAAGCTGCCCGAGTAGCCCACGGCCACGCAGATGTCACCATTGGCGATATCGGCCATGTACTTGGACGAGTGGAAGTAGGTGATGTACGGGCGGATCTTCATCAGCAGCGCCTCAGCCTTGACGTAGTCCTTGGGGTTGCTGCTGTTGGGGTCCAGGCCCAGGTGCTGCAAGGCCAGGGGCAGGATCTCCGAGGGTGAATCGAGCAGGGCCACGCCGCATTGCTTGAGCTTGCTGATGTTCTCTTGCTTGAAGATCAGGTCCCAACTGTCCACGGGCGCGTTCGGCCCCAGCACAGCCTTGACCTTGTCCGGGTTGAAGCCGATCAGGATGGTGCCGTACATGTAGGGCACGGCGAATTTGTTGCCGGGGTCGTTGGCTTCGATCAGCTTCATCAGCTTGGGGTCCAGGTGGTTCCAGTTGGGCAACTGGCTGCGGTCCAGGGGTTGGAACACCCCGGCTTCGATCTGCTTGGCCAGGAACACGTTGGACGGCACCACCACGTCATAGCCGGAGTTGCCGGTGAGCAGCTTGGCTTCCAGGGCTTCGTTGGTGTCGAAGATGTCGTACACCAGCTTGATCTTCGGGTTCTGGGCTTTGAAATCGTCCAGCGCCTTGGGGGTGATGTAATCGAACCAGTTGTAGACCTTGAGGGGTTTTTCTTCGGCCTGGGCCGCGCCGCTTAGTACGGCGGTGCTCAGGGCGAGGGAGGTGAGCAGCTTCATCGGGTGGCTCCTTGTTGTTCGAAACCTTCGAGCACGTTGACGGCGTTGATGCCGATTTCTTCTACTGCGTAGCCGCCCTCCATCACGAACAGCGTGGGCTTGCCCAGGCGTGCGAGGCGTTGGCCCATGGCCAGGTAGTCCGGGCTGTCGAGTTTGAACTGGGAGATCGGGTCGTCCTTGAAGGTGTCCACGCCCAGGGACACCACGATGATGTCGGCGTCGTAGCGTTCGGTTTCCCGGCAGGCCTCTTCCAAGGCTGTGCTCCACTGAGCCCAACCCGAACCGGCCGGCAGCGGGTAATTGAAGTTGAAGCCTTCGCCTGCGCCGTCGCCCAGCTCATCGGCATACCCGAGGAAGAACGGAAACTCCGCCTCCGGGTGACCGTGGATCGAGGTGAACAGCACGTCACTGCGCTCATAGAAAATCGATTGGGTGCCGTTGCCGTGGTGGTAGTCCACGTCGATGATCGCGACTTTCTGGTGGCCCTGGTCGAGAAACGCCTGAGCCGCGATGGCCGCATTGTTGAGGTAGCAATAACCGCCCATCAAGTCGCTGGCAGCGTGATGCCCTGGTGGCCGGCACAAGGCGAAGGCACTGCGGGCGCCCTGCTGGATCGCCTGTTGCGCGGTGAGTGCGACTTGCGCGGCGCTATAGGCCGCTTGCCAGGTCCCGGCGGTAATGGGGGCGCCGCCGTCGAAGCTGTAGTAACCCAACTGGCCATGCAGGCTGGTGGGCAATACGCGGCGAAGGGTGCGGGCGGGCCAGGTGTAAGGCAGCAGGTCACCCTCCTGGCCGTATTCGGTCCAGCGGTCCCAGGCGCCCTTGAAAAAGTCCAGGTAGGCGCGGCTGTGGATGCGTTGTAGCGGTGCCAGGCCAAAGTCCTGCGGCGCCTGCACCGGGCCCAGGTCGCGGTCCTTGACCCGTTGCAGCACATGGTCGGCACGCGAGGGCATTTCAAAGCAGGGCATCAGTTGCCCGTCCATCAGTTCGCAGCGTCCGTGGTGCAGGTGGTGGTCGTCGGAATAGATCGTCAGCATGGGGGCTCCCCGCAGGCTCATTGTTGTGCCTTGCAGTGTTGCGTTCAGCGCCCAGCATGAGAACGGCAGGAGCGGCCAGAAGGGGATAAATATGGCCACTGCCTGTGACCATAATTGGCCCACTTGCACTATCGGATGTACGTCAGGCTGGCCGCTGAGTGCACCGCCAATTTCGATACTGATTGGGCGCCACCCCGCTCCAGCGTACGAACGCATGACGGAAGCTGGCGGTTTCGCTGAAGCCCAATTGTTCGGCGATCCTGTAAATCGGCAGCTGATCCTGAGCCAGCCACTGCTTGGCCTGCTCGAAGCGCAGGTCATCGAGCAGTTGCTGATAACTGCACCCCAGGGCCTGCAAGTGTCGGCGCAGGGTGCGCGCAGAACACTTCAACTGCGCCGCCAAGCCCTCCAGGCCAGGGGCGGCGTGCAGTTGCTCGGCCAAAAGCTGGCGCACGCGATTGAGCCAGGCCTGGCGCCCGGTGAACTCGGAGTTCTGTTTGCGGCAGCGTTCGGCCATGGCGCGGTGGGTGATGGCGTCCGCCAGGGGCAGGGGCTGTTCAAGCCACGCCCGGTCGAAGGCAAAGCCATTGGCGGGCGCGTCAAACCGCAGCGGGCAGCCAAAGCGCTCGGCATAGCGAGGGTGATAATCCGGCGCAGGGTAGTCAAAGCGCGCCTCAACCAGGGGCAGCGCGCGGCCGAGCAGGTCATCGCAGATCACTTTGAGCGACACCAGGCAAAACTCGATGTTGAACGCCGCCAGCGCCGGATCTTCCCGATAATCCCCAGCGGTCAGCCAGACCTGCCGGCCGTCATCCACCAGGCTGAGCTCGAAAAGTGTTCCCAACAGCGCCGGGTAGCGCAGCGCCAGGCGCAAAGCGTCACCTAAGGTGGCACTGGTGAGCAGCGCATAGCCCAGCAAGCCATAGCTCGATACATGCATGCGCTGGCCTAAATCCAGGCCGATGTCCTGGCGCAAGGCCACGGCATTGGCGCACACCCGCATCTCCTGGCAGGTGGTGATGCGTGTGTCGGCATGACGCAGATCGGCCAGCCCAATGCCGCTGCCGGCCAGCAGAACATCGCTCGCCAGGCCCTGAGCGCTGAAGGTGGACAGCACCAGGGACACGGCATTGAGGGTGGTCAGGTGTGAGTGAAGCATGGGCAAGCCTGTGCAGGGTGTGGCCTGCAAGCAGCAAGTTGCATGCCGACCCTCAATGGCCTGACTCGGATTTGGGTCGCTCGAAAAACAGCGCCCGCGCTTGTTCCAGGCTGATCTCGCTGCGGTAGAAGTCGACGGTTTGCGCAGGGCTCAGGCCCTTGGGGCTGTCGGCGGCGGCGCCCAGGCTGTACTCCGTCGGGGTTTTCAGACGGCCGCAGACGTAGGCTTTGTCCGGTGTCCAGTGGGTGCTGTAGTGAAAGTGCGCGTACCACAGCACTTCCTGGGTCACGCGGTCGCTGATGGTGTACTCGTCCAGATAGTCGAGCTTTACGGATTTTATCCGACGACGGGCGACCGTTTTTTTGATGGTGATTACATTGTGGCGCTTGAGCCACTCCACCCCGGTCACAGTGGGTGGGCGCAGCTTGAGTGTTCGCTGCACCAATTGGTTGCTCTGTTGGTAGAGGTCGGCCAGGGCGGTATCGAGGGCTTTGGTCACGGCGCTGGCGGGGGCAGACAAGGTGTCGCTTTCGGTAATGTTGCCCTGCGTCAACGCACGTTCAATCGCCAGGCGTGCCAGCTCAAGCCGTCGGGCATGCTGGTGGTACAAGTACTCAATGCCGAAGGGTGCCCGATCGGCCAGGTTGGCGTGGGTGCGGGCACGGCCGAGAAACGCCGGCAAGCCATCGAGCAAAGCCTGGCCTTCATTGACGCTGAGCTGCACGTCCGCCGCCACCGGCTCTGCGGAGGGGGGCGGAGTACGATCACGTACCACCCACACGCCCTTGGTTTTCTCGTGGTAGGTGGCCAGCACCCGATGGGTCAAGGGTGAGCGAATATCCACCAGTCCGGTTTCCAGGCCCAGTTCGCTCAAGCGCGGCTCGCCAATCAGCAAGCCGCTGTAGCGGGTGTGAATAAATTGTTTCTTGGGCCGTGGCGGAGTCGAGGGTGGGGTGGGGCGGCTTCTGATTGCAGTTCTTTCGACGCTCAGCACGCCGAGATTGCTAGTGGCGCGGTGCTTGAATTCGGTCAGTTCGCGGCGTAGCTCAAGCAACTGATCGGTGATGGCTTGTTCGGAGAATTCCACGGGGAAGTCCTCCAGGCGCTCGTCCAGCAATTGAAACTGCTCGACCAGGCTGCTCAGGCTGTCGATGCGTTCGTCGAGGCGCCGGTCGCTGCGCTCCTCCAGCGTATCGCGCAGGCATTGGATCGCAATGTCGGCTGAATCGACGATATGGTCAATCGCGGTCCAGGCGCTTGGTGCCGAGGCGAGAGTGCCTTCCGGCAGGCACAGGTTGCGGTTGAGCGACACGCGGATCGCCTTGAGGTCGTCGGTCGTATAGACCGGCATTGAACCTTTCAGGGTACTGAGCAGCAATGCCCCATCCCTGGCCAGGCCCTTGAGTTCCCGAAAACGACCGTGCATGTATTCCAACTGAACCAGCAGCTTGCCGGCCAGCTCACGCATTTCGCGAAAGTCCTCGATATGGCGCTCCTGTGGGGAATCGACCTGGCGTTGCATCTGCTCGTGCACCGTGCGCCACTTGGGTGTGAAGCGCGAGAGGATCTCGCTGAGTGCCGCCTGGGTCAGTTTGGCCTGGGCCTTGATGTAGCTGAGGGCCTTGGGTGCATATTCCGCGCTGGGTTCATGGACATTCATTTCCTTGAGCATCTGCAGCGCCGACTCGAATTCCGTACGCTGGGTTTCCAGGGTATGGATATAGGTGTTCCTCAGGGTGTCGGTCGAGCTGGAAGGCCCGGCGTCCAAAGCCTGACGGGCTTGCTGCAGCTCGTTTTGCGCGGTTTTTTTACCGCTCTCGAACGTTTCTAGCCGTTCGCGCAGTTGCTGGGCTTTTTGCTTGGCCAGCAACCGCGCCTTTGCGGTCATAAGCTTGGGACCGCCACCCCGCAACCGCAGGCGCGTATCGATAAACCATTGGCCACGGCTATTGTGAATCAACAGCGGGCCGGTGCGTTCAGCGCGCAGAGGGTCGACGATCAACACGTCATCGTTCTCGTCCACCAGCACCTTGAACCAGCGCTGTCCTACCGGTGCGTACCAGTCCTGCCCGCTGGGATACAGGTAGTGATGGGCCCCGGCGTGGTTGTTGGCCTCTCCCAGTGCGTCGGGCTTGGTGACCTTGAAGCTGTCCAGCACGGTTGCCAGTCGCAGGGGCGTGCGGTTGATCGCGCCGCTGATGTGCAAAGGCTGGTCATGGCCGATCAGCGCGTCCGAGGCAACCGATGCCAGTTTGGTCATGCTCACGGGGGCTGGGAGTGGTGGCGGCAGTTGGGGGGGCAGGTGCTGGGTTTGTGTGTTCCGGCGTGGCGCACTGCGGGTGACGCTATGCAGGGTGAGGGCTGTGCCCAGGTTGAGCAGAAGGTCGGCAAGTGCGGCCCAGGTGGACTGCTGCTCGGGATGCTCCTGTGCATCGACCACGTTTTGCAACTGATCCATGATTTGCCAGATCCAGGCCGCGATACCGACAGTGCGCCCCAGAAATGGCAGTGCACTATTGAAGACCAGCCAGCCGGCGCGCTTGAACGTGGCCCAGCGCGCCTCGGCGTTGGACACTGACTGGCGGTCGGCCAGGGTCACCAGGGCATTGGCATTGGCGTTGTACAACTCACTCAATAGCTCGCCCTCGATGGCAGCCTGGCCTAGCAGCAGCGGGCCGCACATGATCCATGACTTGAACGGGTCCGCCAGGAACTCGACCGCCGCCCAAGGCGATGGCAGGTCGCCGGGAAATACGTAGTGGGCATAATCATCACGCACGTCATCTGGCAGCCACGCCAACACTGATTCGCGCAGGCTTCTGGATTGTTGCAAGGCGTAAAGCAGATTGCTGTGGGAAGGAAACTGAGACAGCGGCTTATCCAGCAGCGGCCGGTAGAGCAGGCAGGGGCCGGCGGTCGGGTCTTCCGGGCCGATCACAAACATATTGGTGACCTTGTCCGGCGCACTGTCCCGCCGACGGGTCGGCACAAACGCCAACGGTTGTATCACAATGCGCTGGCCCCGAACCTGGCGCTCAGTTGTATTGGCGTGCATCAAGGCCTTCACGTAGGCATAGCCTTGTTCATCAATGCCGCCTTCGTCGCGGATCTTGCACTGCAACGCCAGCAGCGGTAGCTGAATGCGCAGGTGCTGGGCGAAGAGCAAGCGACGGCGTGTGGCCTCTTGAGGGTTATCCAGCAGCGTTTGCCGGACCAATTTCGGGTAGGCGCTGCCGACGTCTACGCGGTTGACCAGGCCCTCCAGGTACTCGACGGTCAGCCAGTCAGGCAGCTCGTGAGGGTTGTGCAGGCGCATCGACTTGATGCCCAGCGGCAAGGCAATCAGGTTTTGCAGGGCCAGCTCCGTCAGGCTGAACACCGTGGTCTCGATTTGCCCCGGTACTGCGAATGTGCCCCAGACGACGGGGCTGCGGACCACGATATCGATGTCCTCCAGCCACTGTGGGTTGGCGTCGGGATGGTCCTTGAGCATTTCTGCCTTGAGCCGTTCAAGGGTGTATTGCTGCAGAGGGCTGATGCCTTCGTCGTAGGTACGGCCCTCATTGGCGATGTGCAGATTTGCCAGGTCCTTGAGGTGACGCGAATACGCGTCCTGGTCCGACGCCGAGGCGTTGGTCAGCCAATCGGGGAGGGCCTGGACATAGTGGTGCAACGCCGGTGCATTGCGTTTGGCGCGAGGTGTTGGCGGCTCTGCCAGGCTGTGCTGCGAGGCGTTCGGCTTGCGCAGGTCAGAAAAGTCGATGGCGCCAATCGCCTTGATCTGGATGCCGATCAAGGCGCCTGCCAGGTAATCGAAATAATCCCCATCGGGCTCGACCAGACGCCATTGCAGCTTTTTCTGCGGCCCCGGCAGTGGCAGGTCCTGGCCCAGTTGCTCCAGGGTGCTGTACTTCTTGAAGCCAGAGATCAGCGAATGGGTCAGGATCACCTCCTGGCCATTGGGTTTGCCGATCAGCACACTGATCAGGTTTTCATCCAGATGAGTGACAGTGCCGGCATCGTCGATGCTGTCGATATCGACTACATAGGCGCGCACGGACAGCGGTTCAGCGAGGGTGCGCAGCGCAGCGTCCGGCGTACGAACCAGCTGGCGTGCCATCCGGCAATCGTCGGCGGTCCAGCCGGCAACGCGTTCTACGTTCCATAAATCGCGCAAGACGGTCGATAGGCTGTGCCAGCGCGGGCCGCTGTCGCCCTCGATGGCGTTCCAGTAGTTCAGTTGGGTCTGCTGATAACCGCGCAGCATCACCGGCGCCAGGGTGTTCAGCAGGCTGGCAATGTCGAGGATGCGCACCGGCAAGTGCACCGCCGGCTCAATGATCGGTAACTGGGCCAGAAAATGCTCGCCCTCGATATACAGCGTCGGTACGGCCAGTACGGACTGCACGGCGAGGATATCGGTGAGCACCTGGTAATGACGGCCGGCGGGGACCACCTGGTCGTCGACAATGTCCCAGAGCGGAGTGCCCACCACGACGGTGTTCGGGTCGATGTCCAGCGTGGGATACAGGGCCTGCAACTGTTCACTCAGCAACGTGGCGGCCACTTCGCGAAACGCGGGGCCGGTGGACATTTGCGCGATCAGCGTGGCGGTGAGGCTTTGGTGGGGTTCGGTGGTAGAAGAGGAGGTCATGGCGCGTCCTGGCGGCGAAAGATGGCGACGACCCCAGGAAAACCTGGGGTGTTGCCATGCTAGACAGCGTCAGGACAGGCGCGGTGGTGCTTATGTAAGGCCGGTATTCAGCGCAGTTCGCCGCACAGGTCCAGCTCCACCAGGCGGCGTACTTGCTGGGTGTCGAGCCCGGCACCGAGCAGCGCGTTGAGCTTGCCGAACGCCGCTTCGCGGGTCATGCCGCCGCCGGACAGCACACCCACACCGCGCAAACGGCTGCCGGCTTCGTACACGTCCAGCTCCACACCGCCTTCATGGCATTGGGTGATCGCAACCACCACCACGCCTTTGTGCTGCGCTTGCTGAAGGCTGGCGAGAAAGTCTGGATTGTCGCTGGGGCCTGTGCCACTGCCAAAACATTCGAGGATCAGCGCCTGGATGCCGCTGGCAATGATTGCGTCCAACTGTGCGGCACCAATGCCCGGCACCAGCGGCAGCACGCCGACGCTGGCCAGGGCTTTGGGCTGGCGATAGTCCAAGGCCGGGGGAATGGACTCGACACGGGCCGCGCCACCTTGACGGTTAAGTGCGGCGAACGGGTTGCGGCCGAAGCTGCGGATCTTCGCGCAGCGGGTCGGGGCCATCAGCGCACCGTGGAAATGCAGATGCACACCCGGCGCCAGGCCCTGACTCAATGCTTGCAGTGCACCGCTGACGTTTTCCCAGGCGTCGCTGTCCGGCACGCCCGCGGGCAGCATGGAGCCGGTGAACACCACCGGCGCCGGCAGGCCCAGTAGTTGAAAGCTCATGGCCGCCGCGCTGTAGGCCAGGGTGTCGGTGCCGTGCAGGATCAGCACGCCATCGCAACCGTGGTCCACGGCGTCGACCACCGCCGTGCGCAGGCGCTGCCAGTAGGCGGGGGTCATGTTGGCGCTATCGATCAGCGGGCTCATTTCCTGGAATTGCCAGGCGGGCAGCACCTGGTCGGCCAGCTGTTCACGCATGCGGGCTTCAAAGCCGGATGCCGGGGCCAGGCCGTTGGCGCTGGCCTGCATGCCGATGGTGCCGCCGGTGTAGAGCACCATCACGTTGTTGGATGCTGACATTGAGATTCTCCTGAACGAAAAACGCCGCCGGGCCCAGAGCATGCCCAAGGCCGGGCGGCGTGTCATCTATCTACGCTTAGCGCTGCGTTTGAGCGCTCAGTTCAGCCGACGGGGCCTGTTCCGGCTTGGCCGGATTTGCAGGCCAGGCCTGGCGGTCCAGGTCCAGGTCAGGGAACTGGCTGGAGTCGAACACCGGCGTCTTGATGCCTGCGGCACGCTGGTTGTCGTAGTCGTTCAGGATGCGCATGGCGATCTTGAACAGGAACGCCAGGGCGAACAGGTTGACGAAGGCCAGCAGGGTCATGGTGATGTCGGCGAAGGCGAACACGGTGCCGAGGTTCTCGATCGAGCCCCAGAAGATCAACGCCAGTACCAGGGCGCGATAGCCCATCAACACCTTGCGGTTGTTACCTACCAAAAAGCGCAGGTTGCTCTCGCCCAGGTAGTAGTTGTACATGATCGAGGTGAACACGAACAACGCCAGGGCTACCGAGATGAACATGCGGCCCCAGTCGCCCACCACGGCGGCCAGGGAGTTCTGGGTCAGGGCAATGCCGTCGCCTTCAAAGCCTGGGGTGTAGAAACCGGAGAGCAGGATCAGCAACGCGGTGCAGGTGCAGATCACGAAGGTGTCGAGGAACACGCTGAACGCCTGGACCACGCCCTGGGCAATCGGGTGCTCCACGGAGGCTACGGCTGCCACGTTAGGCGCACTGCCCAAACCGGCTTCGTTGGCGAACACGCCGCGCTTGACGCCCATGATGATCGCGCTGCCTACCAGGCCACCGAAGGCTTGGTCCAGGCCGAACGCGCTCTTGACGATGGTCGCGAGCATGGCCGGTACGTGGTCGAACTGCAGCACGATCACGTACAGGGTCACGGCGATGTAGACCAGGGTCTTGACCGGCACCAGCAGGTCGGCGATCGAGGCAATGCGCTTGATCCCGCCGATGAACACCAAGCCCAGCAATACTGCCAGCGCTAGGCCGGTGTAGGTGGTGTCCAGGCCAAAGGCGTTGTTCAGCGAGTGGGTCACGGCGTGGGCTTGCAGGCCGTTGAAGGCAAAACCGAAGGTCACCAGCAGCAGGAATGCCATGACCATACCCAGCCAGCGCTTCTGCAAACCGTGCTGGATGTAGTAGGCCGGGCCACCACGGTAGGTGCCTTCAGCGTCGGTACGCTTGTACAACTGGCCAAGGGAGCACTCGATAAAGCTCGAAGACATGCCCACCAGCGCGGTGACCCACATCCAGAACACGGCACCCGGGCCACCCAGGGTCACGGCAATGCCGACACCGGCGATGTTACCGGCACCCACGCGGCCAGCCAGGCTGAGCATCAGCGCCTGGAACGAGCTGAGTTGGCCGGAGCTGCTCTTAAGGCTGTCTTTAAACACCGAGAACATGTGGAAAAAGTGACGCAGTTGTACGAAACGCGAGCGAATCGTGAAATAACCGCCGAGCCCGACAATGAGCACGATCAGTACTTTCCCTGAGAGGAAGTCGTTGATGACTTCGAGCATGGAGTGTTCCTCGCTGATTTTTCTAATGGCAAACGCAGGACGGTTCGACGCCGTCGCTAAGCACCAGGCAGTGCGCGACCGTTCGACCCCAATCCTTTTGCGGGTTGTTATTCATGCGGTTTCGCGCTGTTTACGGGCCTCGTTACCGACGGCCGCGCACGCGAGAGGGGCGGCACTATACCTAGGCGAACGTGATCCGTCTGCCCGGGGCGATTAAAGGTTTGTAGGAGCGAGCTTGCTCGCGAAGGTCGTGAACGATAATGCGTACCTCCAGGATAAACGTGGTGTCTTGCAGTTTTTCGCGAGCAAGCTCGCTCCTACAAGCAAAAAAAAGGGCCTGAAGAACGAGCCTTCAGGCCCTCAAAAGGTGAGAGGTGTCTAGTCCCTCAACCTGGTGAGCGGTGCAACAAACGCTTAGGCCTTCAGCGGGACCAAGCGTGGAGCGATCATGTTTTCCGGGCGCAGGATGTCGTCGAGCATGGCGTCGTCGAGCAAGCCTTCTTCGCGCACCAGTTCCAGCACGCCACGGCCGCTTTCAAGGGCGATACGGGCGATACGGGTGGCGTTTTCATAGCCGATGTACGGGTTCAGTGCGGTAACCAGGCCGATGGAGTGCTCCACCAGTTCACGGCAGCGCGCTTCGTTGGCGGTGATGCCGACGATGCAGTGTTCGCGCAGCATGTCCATGGCGCGTTGCAGCAGGCGGATCGAGTCGAAGATCTTGAAGGCGATCAGCGGCTCCATCACGTTCAACTGCAGTTGGCCGCCTTCGGCTGCCATGGTCAGCGCCAGGTCGTTGCCGATCACTTGGAACGCCACCTGGTTCACGGCTTCCGGGATTACCGGGTTGACCTTGCCGGGCATGATCGAGCTGCCTGGCTGGCGGGCCGGCAGGTTGATTTCGTTGATGCCGGTACGTGGGCCGCTGGACAGCAGGCGCAGGTCGTTGCAGATCTTCGACAGTTTCACCGCGGTACGCTTGAGCATGCCGGAGAACAGCACGAAGGCGCCCATGTCCGAGGTGGCTTCGATCAAGTCGGCAGCTGGCACCACCGGCTGGCCGCTGATGGTGGCCAGGCGTTGTACCGCCAGGGCTTGGTAACGCGGGTCGGCGTTGATGCCGGTGCCGATGGCGGTGCCGCCCAGGTTCACTTCGGTCAGAAGCTCTGGTGCCAGGGTTTTCAGGCGGGCCAGGTCTTCACCGAGGGTGGTGGCGAAGGCGCGGAACTCCTGGCCGAGGGTCATCGGCACGGCGTCTTGCAATTGGGTGCGGCCCATTTTCAGCACATGGCTGAACTCGACGCCTTTGGCGGCGAAGGCTTGGATCAGGCTGTCGAGGCTGGCCAGCAGCGCGTCATGGCCCAGCAGCAGACCCAGGCGGATTGCGGTCGGGTAGGCGTCGTTGGTCGACTGCGCCATGTTCACGTCGTTGTTGGGGTGCAGGTACTGGTATTCGCCCTTCTGGTGACCCATGGCCTCCAGCGCGATGTTGGCGATGACTTCGTTGGCATTCATGTTGGTTGAAGTGCCAGCGCCGCCTTGAATCATGTCCACCACGAACTCTTCGTGGAAATCGCCGCGGATCAGACGGGCACAGGCTTCGCTGATGGCAGCGTGCTTGGCTTCACTGAGCTGACCCAGCTCGCGGTTGGCGTCGGCCGCCGCTTGCTTGACCATTGCCAGACCGACCACCAATTTCGGGTAATGCGAAATCGGAACGCCCGAGAGGCGGAAGTTGTTCACCGCTCGCAGGGTCTGGATGCCGTAATACGCTTGAGCCGGTACTTCGAGTACGCCAAGCAGGTCTTTTTCGGTACGGAAAGATGCAGCGGAGGACATGACGGAAATCATCTCGATATGGACCCGGAACTGGCCGGAACGCTGTGAATGCTAGGCTTGTGCGTGTTTTTGGGCCAATGCTGTTAAACACTGGGCTATGCATAAACGGCATAATGCGGATGTGACCCGGCTATCATGGCGGGCGTGTGTACCAAAATGGTGCAGACCCGTGGGAGGAAGTGATGAACCTAGAGAGCAAATGGCTGGAAGACTTCAGCGCCCTGGCGGCCACCCGCAGCTTTTCCCAGGCAGCCGAGCGGCGCTTCGTAACCCAGCCGGCATTCAGCCGACGCATCCGTAGCCTGGAGGCTGCGTTGGGGCTGACGTTGGTCAACCGTTCGCGTACGCCGGTGGAATTAACAGCGGCCGGGCAACTGTTCCTAGTGACTGCGCGCACCGTTGTCGAGCAGCTCGGTGAAGTGCTGCGCCATTTGCACCATCTTGAAGGCGGGCAGGGCGAAGTCATGCAAGTGGCCGCTGCCCACTCCCTGGCGCTGGGGTTTTTCCCGCGTTGGATCGCGCAACTGCGCAACGAAGGCCTGAACATCGCCACGCGGCTGGTGGCCACCAACGTCGGCGACGCTGTGCATGCCCTGCGCGAAGGCGGCTGCGATTTGATGCTGGCGTTCTACGACCCGGACGCGGCCATGCAGATGGACGCGGAAATCTTCCCGTCCCTGCACCTGGGTAACACCGAAATGCTGCCGGTGTGTGCTGCTGATGCCGATGGCAAGCCGCTGTTTGACCTGGAAGGCGAGGGCAGTGTGCCGCTGCTGGCCTACAGCGCCGGCGCGTTCCTGGGGCGTTCGGTGCATTTGCTGCTGCGCCAGCGTGCGCTGCGTTTTACCACCGTGTACGAAACCGCCATGGCCGACAGCCTCAAGAGCATGGCGCTGGAAGGCTTGGGCATTGCCTGGGTGCCGCAGTTGAGCGTACGTGCCGAGCTGGCGCGCGGTGAGCTGGTGGTCTGCGGCGGGCCCCAATGGCATGTGCCGCTGGAGATTCGTCTGTATCGCTGTGCGTTGGTGCGCAAGGCGAATGTGCGGTTGTTGTGGCGCAAGTTGGAGGGTGGGGCGGCACAAAGCACCTGAATGCGATGCAGATCAAATGTGGGAGCGGGCTTGCTCGCGAATGCGGTGTATCAGACACAGATTTTTGACTGACCCACCGCATTCGCGAGCAAGCCCGCTCCCACAGGGTTTTGCAATGTCCTGGACTGACTCTTGAGTCAATAAAACCGCCACTTTACTCCGCTAGACAGATGGTCATCCAAGGGGCTGTTTATCTGGATTATTACGGTATACTGCGCGGCCTTCGGCCGGTCCAACCGGCCATATTTCGTACAACAAGCCACGCCGGATTTCCCGCGTGGCTTGTTGTTTTTTGACGCGCCTGCGGGCGCCCAGAGAGAAGAGGCACGACGATGAGTGCATTGGTTGGCGTGATCATGGGCTCCAAGTCCGATTGGTCCACCCTTAGCCACACCGCCGATATGCTGGAAAAACTCGGCATTCCGTATGAAGTGAAAGTGGTCTCTGCCCACCGCACCCCGGATTTGCTGTTCCAGTATGCCGATGAAGCAGAATCCCGTGGCATCGAGGTGATCATCGCCGGTGCCGGCGGTGCAGCGCATTTGCCAGGCATGTGTGCAGCCAAGACCCATCTGCCAGTACTCGGCGTGCCGGTGCAGTCGGCGATGCTCTCGGGCGTGGATTCGCTGTTGTCCATCGTGCAGATGCCAGCCGGCATTCCGGTGGCAACCCTGGCAATCGGCAAGGCTGGCGCTATCAACGCCGCCCTGCTGTCCGCCAGTATCCTGGGCGCCAAGCACCCGCAGTTCCATGCGGTGCTGAAAAAATTCCGTGCTGAGCAGACAGACAGCGTGCTGGACAATCCAGACCCACGCATCGCCTGAGGTTGTTGACGATGAAAATCGGTGTAATCGGTGGCGGCCAACTGGGCCGTATGCTGGCCCTGGCGGGAACCCCGCTGGGGATGAACTTCGCTTTCCTGGACCCGGCGCCGGACGCCTGTGCGGGCGCGCTGGGTGAACACCTGCGTGCTGACTACAGCGACCCGGACCATCTGCGCCAACTGGCCGATGAAGTCGACCTGGTGACCTTCGAGTTCGAAAGTGTCCCGGCTGAAACCGTGGCCTTCCTCTCGCAGTTCGTGCCGGTGTACCCGAGCGCCGAGGCCTTGCGCATCGCTCGCGACCGTTGGTTCGAGAAAAGCATGTTCAAGGACCTGGGTATCCCGACCCCGGCCTTCGCCGATATCCAGTCCCAGGCGGACCTGGACGCCGCCGTCGCCAGCATCGGCCTGCCGGCTGTGCTGAAAACCCGCACCCTGGGTTACGACGGCAAGGGCCAGAAAGTCCTGCGCACCGCCGCCGATGTGGTTGGCACCTTCGCCGAGCTGGGCAGCGTGGCGTGCTTGCTGGAAGGCTTCGTGCCATTCACCGGCGAAGTATCGTTGATCGCCGTGCGTGCCCGCGATGGCGAAACCCGCTTCTACCCGTTGGTGCACAACACCCACGACAGCGGCATCCTCAAGCTGTCGGTGGCCAGCACCGATCACCCGTTGCAGGCCCTGGCCGAAGACTATTCCAGCCGTGTGCTCAAGCAACTGGATTACGTCGGCGTGATGGCGTTCGAGTTCTTTGAAGTCGACGGTGGCCTCAAGGCCAACGAAATCGCCCCGCGTGTGCACAACTCCGGGCATTGGACCACCGAAGGCGCCGAGTGCAGCCAGTTCGAAAACCACCTGCGGGCGGTGGCGGGCTTGCCGCTGGGCTCCACGGCCAAGGTGGGCGAGAGCGCCATGCTCAACTTCATCGGCACGGTGCCGGCGGTAGAAAAAGTCATCGCTATCGATGATTGCCACCTGCATCACTACGGCAAGGCCTTCAAGGCCGGGCGCAAGGTCGGCCACGCCAACCTGCGTTGCAAGGATCGCGCAACGCTTGAGGCGCAAATCCTCAAGGTCGAAGCACTGATCGCCGAGCAATAAGCCGGACACGGCGGGAACCATTCGGTAACTGCCGTCCTCTGATTGCAGGATGCCAAAGCCTGACTAGGCTTTGGCATAGCTCACTTCATTCAGAGGGAAATGCCATGGGTATCATCGGAACCATCTTTATCGGCCTGATCGTCGGCCTGCTGGCGCGTTTCCTCAAGCCTGGCGACGACAGCATGGGCTGGATCATGACCATCCTGCTGGGTATCGCCGGTTCCTTGGCCGCGACCTACGGTGGCCAGGCGCTGGGTATCTACGAAGCCGGTCAAGGCGCAGGCTTCCTCGGTGCCTTGGTAGGCGCCATCGTGCTGCTGGTGATCTACGGCCTGATCAAAAAGAAATGATCTAAGCGACAAAGCCCTCTGCGCTGCGCAGGCGCAGAGGGCTAGAATGCCGGCACTGTTTACCTTGCCGAGCTTCTCTTCATGCGCCGTCTTCTGTTGACTGTTCTTCTGCTGGGCTCAAGCCTGGCGCACGCCGGTGAACTGCCGGAAACCGACTGGCTCGATCTCATGCCGCTTTCTGACCAGAAAGCCCTCGAAGCCATGCCCGAAATCGACCACAACTCGCCCGAAGCCCAGGGCACCTTTACCGACAAAGGTGGCTTGAAGCAGAGCAAGGGCCTGCCCGCAGTGATGTACTCCACCAAGACCGTGGCTGCCATGAACGGCAAGAACATCCGCATTGGCGGCTACCCGGTGCCGCTGGAAACCGATGTCAAGGGCCGCAGCACGTTGTTCTTCCTGGTGCCGTACCCAGGCGCCTGCATCCATGTGCCGCCACCGCCGCCCAACCAATTGGTGCTGGTGCGTTATCCCAAGGGGCTGAAGCTGGATGATATCTACACGCCGTTGTGGGTGACGGGCACGCTCAAGGTGGAGACGGTGAATAACGATTTGGCGGATGCCGCTTATGCGCTGGATGCGGGGAAGGTGAGGGTGGTGAAGGAGTCGGATCTCTAAAGCCCGGCGAAGATCCAATGTGGGAGCGGGCTTGCTCGCGAATGCGGTGTATCAGAACCAGGTGAGTTGGCTGATCCACCGCATTCGCGAGCAAGCCCGCTCCCACATTTTGATCTGCGTCTACAGGCCGAGACTTGTGATGCTCACACCCAGGGTGTGGCTTTGGCCTGGCGCCAACTCAACAACATCATCCAGCACATTAGCCGTCTCGATGCACAGCATGCCCGTCCAACCGTCATCGGCCATGTCATCGAAGGCCTTGGCGCGTTCGGTCCAAGGGTTCCAGATTACGGTGGACTTCGAGCCTTCGCTGGTGAGCTGGATGCGACGCTGCCAGTCTTGATCGACGATGCTCAACTGCGCCGGCGTATCGAGGTAGATGCGATCCGTCTCGGCGGTGAAGTGCAGCAAACCTGATTGGTTTTTCTCGGCCCAGCCGTCAGCGGTATCGATATACGCCGTTCCGTCCAGCCCATCGACGTGCACGTTGCGCACATCGCTCACGGCAAAGTACGTATGCAGCGCCTGGCTGAGGGTGACGGTGTCGGTGCCACGGTTGTGGCTGGTCAGGCGAATGTGCAGCTGGTCGTCCAGCAGCAGGCTCAGGGTCAGATCCACGGGGTGGGGCCAGCCGGGGAAGCCGCCCGCAGGCACAGGCAAGACCAGGTCGATACGCAGGGCCTCACCTTCAAACTCGGTCCCGGCCAATTCCCATAGCGCCGTACGCGCGAAACCATGGGCGCCTGCAGGCTGCTCGCTGTGACGCATCGCCTTGACGCTTTGCGGGTTGCGGTCAAACACGCCAAACCACGGCCAGCACACCGGCACGCCGGTGCGAATGCCCTTGCCCTTCTTGAACACCGCTTCGGGGTTCGGCCAGATCAGCGGCTGCTCGCCATCACGTTGGTAACTGAAGATGTGCGCGCCCTGTTGGGCCACCATCAACTCAGCGCCGTTGTGGCGGATGCGCCAGCAGTCCAGCTCGTCGATTTTCACGGTTTCAACGTGGGGCGTCGGCATAACAAAGCACTCTTCATGGCAGGCAATGGGGCAATTGACCGTCAAAACCCGGCGAGGTTTAACGTGCGCGCGATGGAACCGAACGCGTGCGGCCGCTGCCGTCGATGGCGACGAACACGAACACCGCCTCGGTGACCTTGCGCCATTCGCTGGACAGTGGGTCGTCGCTCCACACTTCGACCATCATCTGGATCGAGCTGCGGCCGATTTCCAGGGCCTGGGTATAAAAGGACAGCTGCGCACCAACGGCCACTGGCACCAGGAACGCCATGCGATCAATGGCTACCGTGGCGACACGTCCGCCAGCGACCTTGCTGGCCATTGCCGTGCCGGCCAGGTCCATCTGCGCGACCAGCCAGCCGCCGAAGATATCGCCAAAGCCGTTGGTTTCACGCGGGAGCGCGGTGATTTGCAGGGCGAGGTCGCCTTGCGGGATGGGGTCTTCTTGTTCGAGTTCGATCATGCCGGGGATGCCTCTCAAGACTGCGGGTTCTGGCGCGTGCGTGGGCCGAGTATATCGACACCCTCGCGCCGCGACGACCGTCTGTGGCTGATTTGGTCGGCAATTAGCCGCTGTATCGCGGCTTTTTGCCGCAACTGTGCTTGTGATGTGCTTTTGCAAGCGATTTGCTATCTTGCCCAACCCGTCCTGGCGCAGCCTGCACCTTGATTTGCCGTTTTGACTAATAAGAGAAGCCTTGCCATGTCCTCCGTGCCCGCAAGCAGTGCGCAACCGTCGCGCCCGCTGACCCGCAACGACTACAAAACCCTGTCGCTGTCTGCCTTGGGCGGGGCGCTGGAATTTTATGATTTCATTATTTTCGTGTTTTTCGCCACCGTGGTCGGAAAACTCTTTTTCCCGGTGGATATGCCTGAATGGCTGCGCATGATGCAGACCTTCGGCATTTTTGCCGCCGGTTACCTGGCACGCCCACTGGGCGGCATCATCATGGCGCACTTCGGCGACCTGCTGGGGCGCAAGAAGATGTTCACCCTGAGCATCTTCATGATGGCCGTGCCGACCCTGATCATGGGCCTGCTGCCAACCTACGCGCAGATCGGCCTGTGGGCGCCAATCCTGTTGCTGCTGATGCGCGTCATCCAGGGCGCCGCCATTGGCGGTGAGGTCCCAGGCGCGTGGGTATTCGTCTCCGAGCACGTACCTCCGCGTCACGTCGGTTACGCCTGCGGCACCCTCACCAGCGGCCTTACCGCCGGCATTCTGCTGGGCTCGCTGGTGGCGACCGCCATCAACACCCTGTACACCCCGGTAGAAGTGTCGGACTACGCCTGGCGCATCCCGTTCCTGCTGGGCGGCGTGTTCGGCCTGTTGTCGGTGTACCTGCGCCGTTGGTTGCATGAAACGCCGATCTTCGCCGAGATGCAGCAACGCAAGACCCTGGCTGCCGAGCTGCCATTGCGTGCCGTACTGCGTGACCACCGTGGCGCCATCGTGCTGTCGATGCTGCTGACCTGGTTGCTGTCGGCCGGGATCGTGGTTGTCATCCTGATGACCCCGACTGTGCTGCAGACCGTCTACCACTTCAGTGCGACTGTTGCCCTGCAAGCCAACAGCCTGGCCATCGTCACCCTGAGCCTGGGCTGCATCGCCTCCGGCGCATTGGCCGACCGCTTCGGCGCTGGCCGCGTGCTGGTGGCCGGTTGCGCGCTGTTGCTGGCGACGTCCTGGACGCTGTACCACAGCCTCATCGACCACCCGGACTGGCTGTTCCCGCTGTATGCCCTGACCGGTTTGTTTGTAGGCACCATCGGTGTCGTGCCTTACGTCATGGTCAAGGCTTTCCCGCCGGTGGTGCGCTTCAGTGGGTTGTCGTTCTCCTACAACGTCGCCTACGCCATCTTCGGCGGCCTGACGCCGCTGGCGGTGTCGCTGCTGATGAAGGAAAGCCCGATGGGCCCGTCCTACTATGTTGCCGCCCTGTGCGTGATGGGGATGTTGGTGGGTGGGTATCTGTGGAAGCGTTCGCGCTGAGTTTCAATCTGGCTCTCGCCATCGCGAGAACCTGATTTCGCATTCGGCGCCAGGCAATCTGGCGCCATGCCACAGCATGTTTTCCAGGGCCAGGGCGGCTACTGATGGTGTAATCGCATGGTGTTCCACCATAAGGTCCAGCAACCAAAGTGCGCCGCGCACCTGGAGACCATCTTTCTTCGCCTGACGACGCAGCTTTCCATCGCCTGTCAGCAATGGCCGCCCTGTTTAATGAGCCAGTAAATAGCAGGAGACGTCGGCCATTGAGCTGTTGCCATGCTCGGATTTAAGTTTGAGTAACTTCTGTACCCCGGTTTCATCAAATGATTCCACCACCAACCCTTGAGCAAGTAGTTCATCCTGAGGGAAGTCTTCCAGTTCATAGAGCACAAAGTCGGTACAGCAGAGTGCAAAAGGCAGCTTGAACATCTGATCCAGCAGTCCGGCATTTCTGAAGTCGATCCAGATATTCGTGTCGCTGATATAGATCAGATTCATGCACTTTCCAGTGCCTTCAAGGGCCTACGCAGTAATTCCGCAGCCCGTGACCTAGTAATAAGCTCCTCGGCCAGAGCCCAGAATACTAGCGACTCGAAACGTTGCGGCGGCTTGCAGGGCAGGGGCTCGGGTTCGGCTTTGCGCCAGCCATTGGTGCTGAATTGGATGGTGAGTAGCTTGTAGCCTGCATCCCCCAGCAGATGGAGATCTTTTAGGCGCCTAAGCGCAGCGTGCATTGATAACCCGTACTGGCGTTTGGCGATCAACAACTCCTGGGGATGAATTCTGGAGCGCGGACGGCTGCCAAAGTCACGGATTACTGCGCTGGCTGGATAGAGAAAAGCACCAGCGAAACGGTGGCAGCAATGTTCCTTTTCGCGTTCTGGCATGTCTTCGGGCAGTTGCATCACCCAATGGCCCAATTCGTGAGCGGCAGTGAAGCGAATCCGTTCACCCGGGCGTTTGGCGTTCAAGGCGATCAGCACATGCTCACCGTCGCGGGTGGCTACGCAGGCGCCATCAAAGTCGTCGGTCCCGTCCAGCATGACCACCTTGATACCATGTTCTTCCAACTGCTCAGTCAGGTGGGCAATCGGATCGCCGCCAATGCCCCAGTGTCTGCGCAGCTCATCCGCAGCGAATTCGGCTTCTTCAATCGAAGAAACTGGCAACCAGCGCGCCTGGGTTTTGGCCGTCTGGATGTCTAGAGGATCAAAGCACTCTTCAAGGGCGATATAACGCTCCAAATGCTCGCGAACTTGTTCCTCAACCTGGACTTGGCGGTATTGAGGCATCTTGGCAAGTTTACGAAACTCCAATGGCGCGAGCGGCAGGGCTTGCGGGCGGAAGAAATATTCCGGGCTCACCTCCAATGCCTTGGCCAATTGCAGAAGACGCTGAGAGTTCGGGGTACTTAAGCCTTTTTCATACTTGCTCAATCCCTGCTTGGTGATGTCGCCCAGCCTAAGTGCCAGCGCTTCAAGCGACATGCCTTGCAATAGCCTTGCGCGACGAATTCGATCGTTGATCATGGGAGGTCTCCTTAGGTTGACAAGGCTATTCTGAAACCACTTTTTGTCAACCTTAGGTGAAAGGCTTATTGGCAAACGGGACGTGCAAATTAGGACCCCGTCGTCCGAGCGACAACCCTAAATATCTGTGGGAAATTTCTAGTCTTCGACGGTAGGTTCGCCATAGGTGGGCCGGACTACTTCGTATAGTGGCCTTTCATCTAACTGTCACATTCCAGACATAGAGTGTTCACACGGCCTCCCGATACTTGGCCCCGATCCAACTATCCCTATCTGCTAGGAGCAAGGCATGAAACTGAAACGTTTGATGGCGGCAATGACGTTTGTCGCTGCTGGCGTTGCGACCGCCAACGCGGTGGCCGCTGGTGTTGATCCGGCAATCCCGGCTTACGTTAAGACCACTGGTGTGTCGGGCAACCTGTCCAGCGTCGGTTCCGATACCCTGGCTAACCTGATGACCCTGTGGGCCGAGGGTTACAAAAAGGAATACCCGAACGTCAACATCCAGATTCAAGCTGCCGGCTCTGCCACTGCGCCACCTGCGCTGACTGAAGGTACCTCCAACCTGGGCCCGATGAGCCGCAAGATGAAGGACACCGAACTGGCTGCCTTCGAGCAAAAGTACGGCTACAAGCCAACCGCCATCCCGGTTGCCGTGGATGCCCTGGCGGTGTTCGTGCACAAGGACAACCCGATCCAGCACCTGACCATCGAACAAGTTGACGCAATCTTCTCCTCGACTCGCCTGTGCGGTGGCAAAGCCGACGTGAAAACCTGGGGCGACCTGGGTGTGACCGGCGACCTGGCCAACAAGCCAGTGCAACTGTTCGGTCGAAACTCGGTATCCGGCACCTACGGCTACTTCAAGGAAGAAGCCCTGTGCAAAGGCGACTACAAGGCTAACGTGAACGAACAACCTGGCTCGGCTTCGGTCGTGCAGTCGATCAGCTCCTCGTTGAACGGCATCGGTTACTCGGGCATCGGTTACAAGACCGCCAGTGTGAAGACCGTGGCCCTGGCCAAGAAAGGCAGCACTGACTTCATCGAAGACAGCGAAGAAAACGCCCTGAACGGCAAATACCCGCTGTCGCGTTTCCTCTACGTTTACGTCAACAAAGCTCCGAACAAGCCTCTGGCCCCGCTGGAAGCCGAGTTCGTGAAGCTGGTCCTGTCCAAACAGGGCCAGGAAGTTGTAGTCAAAGACGGCTACATCCCACTGCCAGCCAAAGTTGCCGCCAAGGCCCTGGCTGACCTGGGTCTGAAAGAAGGTAACTAAGCAACAAGGCCGGGTAAAACCGGCCTTTCTGTAGGGGCGGGCTTGCCCGCGAAGGGCGTCAACGATAACGCGGGCTGTCTGAATACCCGTGGTGTCTTGGGGTTTTTCGCGAGCAAGCTCGCTCCTACAGGGCTTCCCGTTTTCCATCCGCTGCCAGGTTGCTGAGCGGCGGCTTTTTTGCGTCACCGCATTGTCATCTTTCTGTCATACAGGACCGCTAGGGTGTGCGCATGAATGATCTGGCCAATTCCACCATGACGACGACTTCTCCCCCCAAGCGCATTGACTTCAATACGCCTGAGTTGCAACGCAAGCGCCGCATTCGCGCGCTCAAGGACCGCCTGACCCGTTGGTACGTGCTGGTCGGCGGCCTCGCCGTCCTCGGTGCTATCACCCTGATCTTCTTCTTCCTCGCTTATGTCGTCGCGCCCCTGTTCCAGGGTGCTTCGCTGACCAAAGCCGATGCGCTGACCCCGGCCTGGATCCAGGACGCCGGCAAGCCGCTGTTGATCTCCCTCGAAGAACAGAACCAAGTCGCCATGCGGGTCTCCGACAAGGGCCAGGCGCTGTTCTTTGCCGTCGATACCGGTGCTGAGCTCAAGCGTGTCGAGCTGCCATTGCCGGCGGGTACCAGCGTTGTGTCCATCGGCCAGGACCAGCCGGGTATTCCCCTGGTCATCCTGGGTCTGTCCAATGGCCAAGCCCTGGTATTCCGTCATACCTATAAGGTGTCCTACCCGGACGGCAAGAAAACCATCTCGCCCGCCATTGAATACCCCTACGGTGAAACGCCGATCGTGCTCGACGAAGCCGGCCGCCCGTTGGAACACGTCTCCCTGAATGCCACCGACTCGACTCTGATCGTCGCCGGTTCCGCCGGATCGCACTTGAATGTGCTGTCCCTGAGCCGCGAAGAAAACATGATGACCGGCGAAGTCACCAGCGAGCAGAAGCGCATTGAGCTGCCGCAAATGACTGAGCCGGTGAAGGCGATCTTCATCGACCCGCGCCAGCAGTGGCTGTATGTGATCAATGGCCGGGCCCTGGCCGATGTGTTCAGCCTGCGGGACAACAGCCTCAACGGTCGCTACAAATTGCTCGAAGACGGCACCGCCGAAATCACCGCCAGCACCCAGTTGGTGGGGGGTATCTCGCTGATCGTGGGTAACTCCAAGGGCGGCCTGGCCCAGTGGTTCATGGCCCGTGACCCGGATGGCGAGCAGCACCTCAAGCAGATCCGCACCTTCCAGATGGGCACCGCGCCCATTGTTGAAATCACCGCCGAACAACGTCGCAAAGGGTTCACTGCCCTTGACGCGTCCGGCCAGTTTGGCGTGTTCCACAGCACCGCCCACCGCACCCTGCTGGTGGACCCGGTGGTAGACGGCCAAGGTCTGTTCGGCCTGTCGCCACGGGCCAACCATGTAATCGTCGAAGCCGGCGGCAAGCTGCAACCGCTGCTGCTGGACAACCCGCACCCGGAAGTCTCCTGGAGCGCGTTGTGGAGCAAGGTCTGGTACGAAAACTACGACGAGCCTAAATACGTTTGGCAATCCACCGCCGCCAACACCGACTTCGAACCCAAGATGAGCCTGGCCCCGCTGACCTTCGGTACCCTGAAGGCTGCGTTCTACGCCATGCTCCTGGCCGCGCCGCTGGCGGTTGCCGCCGCAATCTACACCGCGTACTTCATGGCCCCGAGCCTGCGCCGCAAGGTCAAGCCGGTGATCGAATTGATGGAAGCGATGCCCACGGTGATCCTCGGGTTCTTCGCCGGCCTGTTCCTGGCGCCGTATGTGGAAGGCCATCTGCCGGGCATCTTCAGCCTGTTGATGCTGTTGCCAATTGGCATCCTGGTGGCCGGTTTCATCTTCAGCCGCTTGCCTGAGTCGATCCGCCTGCGGGTGCCTGATGGCTGGGAAAGCGCGATCCTGATCCCGGTGATCCTGTTTATAGGTTGGCTGTCGCTCTACATGAGCCCATACATGGAAACCTGGTTCTTTGGCGGCGATATGCGCATGTGGATCTCCCATGACTTGGGGATCACCTACGACCAGCGCAACGCCCTGGTGGTCGGCTTGGCCATGGGGTTTGCGGTCATTCCAAACATCTACTCCATCGCCGAAGACGCCGTGTTCAGCGTGCCCCGCGGCCTGACCCTGGGCTCCCTGGCGCTGGGCGCCACGCCGTGGCAGACCATGACCCGCGTCGTGCTGTTGACCGCCAGCCCGGGGATCTTCTCGGCGCTGATGATTGGCATGGGCCGCGCCGTCGGCGAGACCATGATCGTGCTGATGGCCACCGGCAACACCCCGGTAATGGAGATGAACCTGTTCGAAGGCCTGCGAACGCTTGCGGCCAACGTCGCGGTGGAGATGCCCGAGTCGGAAGTGGGCGGCAGTCACTACCGTGTGCTGTTCCTCTCGGCGCTGGTGCTGCTGCTGTTCACCTTCATCATGAACACCCTGGCGGAGCTGATTCGTCAGCGTCTGCGCAAGAAATACTCGTCGCTTTAAGCAAAGGTAGAAGTCTGTGAAACAGAACTCCCTGAATGGATGGTTCAAGAGCGGCGCCCCAGGTGTTTGGATCAGCGGTGGCGCGGTGTCCATCGCGGTCATCATGACCATCGGCCTGCTGGCCGTGATCGCTGTGCGTGGCCTGGGCCATTTCTGGCCGGCCGACCTGATCCAGGCCAACTACACCGTACCGGGCCAGGAAAACCATATCGTCATCGGCGAAGTGGTGCAGAAAGAAGAAGTACCCCGCGAGCGCCTCAAAAGCGCTGGCCTGCCGGTGCCGGACCAAGGCCCGGAATTCATGACGCGCGAGCTGATCAAGGTCGGCAACCGCGACTTGAACGGCAATGACTTCACCTGGGTCGTCGGCGAATGGTTGAAGGACCAGACCAAGCCTGCGGACCTGATGGCCATCGAGCGGCGCGAGTGGGGCAACTTCTACGGCACCCTGGTCAACGTCAAGCAGGACGGCAAGGTTGTTGCCGAAGGCGCAGCAGCCTGGCCGGAACTGCAGGCCCGTGTCGAGCGCGTCAACAAGCTGGCTGCCCAGCTCAAGACCCTGGAAAAATCCGATATCGGCGCGATCAACGCCGGGCTCGAACGCATCCGCCTGCACGGTCGCAAGCTGGAACTGGAAGGCAAGCTCGACGCCACCGCCCAGGCCGACATGGAGGCCGACCGCGCCGAGCTCAATGCCCGTTACCAGGACATCGAAGCGCGCCTGACCGACCTGCACACCCAGTTCAACCGCGACGCGTTGACCGCCCGCGATGGCAACGGCAAGGAAGTCGAAATCGGCATTGGCAAAGTGGTGCACGCCTACCAGCCGAACGGCATGGGCACGTTTACCAAGATCGGCTTCTATTTCAGCAAGGTCTGGGAATTCCTCAGCGATGACCCACGGGAAGCCAACACCGAAGGCGGGATCTTCCCGGCCATCTTCGGCACCGTGATGATGACCCTGATCATGGCGATGATCGTGACCCCGTTCGGCGTGCTGGCGGCGGTGTACCTGCGTGAATACGCCAAGCAGAACGCCCTGACCCGCATCATCCGTATTGCCGTGAACAACCTGGCCGGTGTACCGGCCATTGTCTACGGTGTGTTTGGCCTGGGCTTCTTTGTGTACGTATTAGGCGGTTCGGTGGATCGGCTGTTCTTCGCCGAAGCCCTGCCGGCGCCGACCTTCGGTACGCCAGGCCTGCTGTGGGCCTCGCTGACCCTGGCGCTGCTGGCGGTGCCGGTGGTGATCGTGGCCACCGAAGAAGGCCTGGCGCGCATTCCGCGCACCGTACGTGAAGGCTCCCTGGCACTGGGCGCGACCAAGGCCGAAACGCTGTGGAAGATCGTGTTGCCCATGGCCAGCCCGGCGATGATGACCGGCATGATCCTCGCCGTGGCCCGCGCCGCCGGTGAAGTGGCGCCGCTGATGCTGGTAGGCGTAGTGAAACTGGCGCCGTCGCTGCCGCTGGATGGCAACTACCCGTACCTGCACCTGGACCAGAAGATCATGCACCTGGGTTTCCATATTTATGACGTGGGTTTCCAGAGCCCCAACGTCGAAGCTGCACGGCCATTGGTGTACGCCACCGCCTTGCTGCTGGTGCTGGTGATCGCCACGCTCAACTTGTCGGCGGTGTGGATCCGTAACCACCTGCGCGAGAAATACAAAGCGTTGGACAGTTAATTGAAGTGAACGCGGACCCCATGTGGGAGCGGGCTTGCTCGCGAAAGCGGTGTATCAGAAACACATGTGCTGGCTGACACACCGCTTTCGCGAGCAAGCCCGCTCCCACACTGGACCGCGTTACACACAGATTTTTGAGTAGGCCGCCACAGGTGGTTCAACGAAACGAATTGGTAGCACAGGGAGCATCCCATGCAACAAGACACCCATACCCACGGCATCAACATGTCGGCCCTGGGCCGCGACAAGCAGAGCCTGAGCCTGGCCCAGGAAACCGTGGCCATCGAAGTGCCGGGCCTGAGCCTGTACTACGGTGAAAAGCAGGCGCTGTTCGACGTCAGCATGAACATCCCCAAGCAGCGCGTGACCGCCTTTATCGGCCCGTCGGGCTGCGGCAAGTCCACGCTGCTGCGCACCTTCAACCGCATGAACGACCTGGTGGACGGCTGCCGCGTCGACGGCGCCATCAACCTCTACGGCACCAACATCTACCGCAAGGGCGAAGACGTGGCCGAGCTGCGTCGCCGTGTGGGCATGGTGTTCCAGAAGCCCAACCCATTCCCCAAGACCATCTACGAAAACGTGGTCTACGGCCTGCGCATCCAGGGCATCAACAAGAAGCGCATCCTCGACGAAGCGGTGGAGTGGGCCCTCAAAGGCGCGGCGCTGTGGGATGAGGTCAAAGACCGCCTGCACGACTCGGCCCTCGGCCTGTCCGGCGGCCAGCAGCAACGTCTGGTGATCGCGCGCACCATCGCCGTGGAACCGGAAGTGCTGCTGCTCGACGAACCCTGCTCGGCACTCGACCCAATCTCCACGCTGAAGGTCGAAGAGCTGATCTACGAGCTCAAATCCAAGTTCACCATCGTTATCGTGACCCACAACATGCAACAGGCGGCGCGGGTTTCTGACTACACCGCGTTCATGTACATGGGCAAACTGGTGGAGTTCGGCGATACCGATACCCTGTTCACCAATCCGGCGAAGAAACAGACCGAAGACTACATTACCGGTCGCTACGGCTAGGATGCCGGGGTTTTCCTCGCACTGACGCTGCGGTTCTCCGCACCTTACCGGACGCTCCAAGGACGCCAACATGATTAGCAAAGAAGGCCTTACCCACCACATCTCCGCGCAGTTCAACGCCGAGCTTGAGGAAGTGCGCAGCCACCTCCTGGCGATGGGCGGGCTGGTGGAAAAGCAAGTCAACGACGCCGTCACCGCGCTGATCGAGGCCGACTCGGGCCTGGCCCAGCAAGTGCGTGAGATCGACGACCAGATCAACCAGATGGAACGCAATATCGACGAAGAATGCCTGCGCATTCTGGCTCGTCGCCAGCCGGCGGCCTCTGACCTGCGTTTGATCATCAGCATCTCCAAGTCGGTGATCGACCTGGAACGCATCGGCGACGAAGCGACCAAGATCGCCCGCCGCGCCATCCAGTTGTGTGAAGAAGGCGAAGCGCCCCGTGGCTACGTGGAAGTGCGGCATATCGGCGACCAGGTGCGCAACATGGTGCGTGATGCCCTCGACGCGTTTGCCCGCTTCGACGCCGACCTGGCGTTGTCGGTGGCCCAGTACGACAAGATCATCGACCGTGAATACAAGACCGCCCTGCGTGAGCTGGCCACCTACATGATGGAAGATCCGCGCTCTATCTCGCGGGTCTTGAGCATTATCTGGGTGTTGCGCTCCCTGGAGCGGATCGGCGACCACGCGCGCAATATTTCGGAACTGGTGATCTACCTGGTTCGCGGCACCGACGTACGGCACATGGGCCTCAAGCGCATGAAGGCCGAAGTTGAAGGTTCGGCCGATCTTATCCCTAATGTTCCGGGTGAATCTGACGATAAGTAAGATTGCCCGAGAAATTAACGCCCGGCCTTTGGTCGGGCGTTTTCATTTGTGGCCGCTGAATTTTTTGCACAGTGGAAGAAATAAAGTCCAGCTGTGACTACCGAGTTTTGGCAAAATGCCATCAGTCAGGCGTCTTGCGTGCCGAAGTTTTTATAGGATGAAGGGTCGATGAGTAAAGTCAGTGTATTGGTGGTGGATGACGCCTCGTTTATCCGCGACCTGGTGAAGAAGTGCCTGCGCAACTACTTCCCCGGGATCAAGCTGGAAGACGCGGTAAACGGCAAAAAGGCCCAGGCCATCCTGATGCGCGAGACCTTCGACCTGGTGCTGTGCGATTGGGAGATGCCAGAAATGTCCGGCCTGGAGCTGCTGACCTGGTGCCGCGAGCAACCTCACCTCAAGGCCATGCCGTTTGTGATGGTGACCAGCCGTGGCGACAAGGAAAACGTGGTTCAGGCCATCCAGGCCGGGGTTTCGGGCTACGTCAGCAAGCCGTTCACCAACGAGCAACTGCTGAACAAGGTCAAGCAGGCCCTGCACAAGATTGGCCGCCTGGACGCACTGGTGGCCAGCGCGCCGACCAAGATGAACTCGGCCTTCGGCAACGACTCCCTCAGCGCCCTGACCGGCGGCAAGCCTGAAGTTGCCCGTGCCGCCCCAGCGGCCCCAACGCCGAGCAAAGGCCTGCTCAACAGCCCGCCGGTGCAGGCACCCGCAGCGGCGCCGGCTGGCGGTCGTGGCCAGGGCCAATTGCGGCTGTCCAGCGGCACCCAGCAATGTGTGATCAAAGGCTTGAGCATCAAGGAAGCGCTGCTGGTGGTCCGTCGTGGTGAAGTCCTGCCCCAGGTACTGGAAAGCGCCGTGCTGGACCTTGAACAAGGCGACAACGCCGAAGTGGCCCGCCTCAACGGCTACCTGCACGCCGTCGTCGCTCACGAACCCAAACCCGACAGCGACTGGCTGCAACTGACCTTCCGGTTCATCGACCAGGATGCGCAGAAGCTCGACTACATCTCCCGCCTGATTGCACGCGGCACGGCGCAGAAGCATTTTGTGCCGGGTGCGTGACCTGCTGAATATCGGGAATCGACCGATGGTCTGATTCCCGGCACTTCACTTGATTTATATCTGTTTCGATATAGTCTTTCGATAATGCCTCCGCGTTATCGAGCCTTTGCTATGCCTTGAAACACACCATCATTACCTCTGGCTGAATCGTCGATTACGCTTTTTCTTTCCAGGAAAGGAGAAGCCAATGCCAAGGCATAAGGATGTGGTGTTTCTAGGAGGCTCGCTCAAAGATCTCAAAGCGTTCCCTCTCGATGCCAGAAGGGCAGCAGGTTTTCAGTTGGATCTCTTGCAACAGGGTGAGCAGCCTTTTGATTGCAAGCCGATGAAAACCATTGGTAGGGGTGTCAGCGAGATTCGGATTACAGAGGCGTCGGGAGCGTTTCGGGTGTTCTATGTGGTTAACCGGCCTGAAGCTGTTTATGTGCTGCATGCGTTGCGCAAAACCACACAGAAAACCGAAGCGCGGGACATCGAACTGGCTCGTGCCAGATTGCAGGAGTTAGGTTAAGACGATGACAAATCAAAAGTTACATAATGAGCGTTTTACCTGCGTATGGGATGCCTTGGAAGACACGCCCCAGCAGGCTGCCAATATGCGTCTGCGCTCAAAGTTGATGCTGGAGCTCTACAACACCATCCGCAGTTGGGAGCTTTCCCAAAAAGAGGCTGCGCAGAGACTGGGTATCAGCCAGCCCCGTCTTAACGACGTGCTCAATGGCAAGATCGACAAGTTTTCCCTGGATGCCTTGGTCAACCTGTCGGCGGCAGCCCAGATGAACGTCGATATTTGTTTCACCGGGCTCCCTGCCTGAAGTTCACTCAGCTTTGTCATGATCCCTTGCTAGCCTGCCGTTTCATCTCGGCAGGTTCACACCATGCTCATGCGCTGCTTGCTGTGCTGCGGGTTGGCCACAGTCGCCGTTTCGGCCCAGGCCATGACCGTCTACAAATCCGTTGATGCCAACGGCAACGTGTTTTACAGCGACCGGCAAACCCCCGGCGCGCAGGCGTTTGTGATCCAGCAGCGCCCGGTATTCGAGCGACCCAAGCCGACGTATTCACCACCAGCCTACCGCTACGCCTTTGCCTGGCGCGGTGGTCCGTTCCGCCTGAGCCAGGGCCCCAACGGCAGTTTCAGCCACACCGACGCCAAGAGCCGCTACGCCATGGATATCGCCATGCCTGAAGGCACACCGATCATTGCGGCGCGCAGCGGCAGGGTAGTGAAAACCGAAAACCAACAGATCGGGCGGGGCAGTGATGCCTCGGGGAATTTTGTGCGGGTGCGGCACGATG
The DNA here is from genome assembly GCF_004682055.1 of Pseudomonas kairouanensis. Lineage (GTDB taxonomy): Bacteria > Pseudomonadota > Gammaproteobacteria > Pseudomonadales > Pseudomonadaceae > Aquipseudomonas > Aquipseudomonas kairouanensis. Next base: position 45,134 of record NZ_QUZU01000011.1, read on the forward strand.
ACGGCACCGAGGGCGTGTACCTGCACCTCAAGCAAGGTTCGGTGAGCGTGCGGGTTGGGCAGCGTGTGGCGGTGGGCAGCCCGCTGGCGCTGTCGGGCAATACCGGCAACAGCAGTGGGCCGCACTTGCACTTTGTGGTACAGCGGCCCACCGAGGCGGGGCTGGTTTCGATCCCGTATGAGTTCAACCAGCCGGTGGGCGCGTTGCCCAACTTTGCGTTGGGCAATTGAGGCTCAGTCCAGCAACAGGACCTTGGCCAACACGATCTTCGGCCCTTTCATCTTCTTGATGATGATGCGCAGGCCTTCCACTTCCAGTACTTCTTCCTCTTCCGGCACCCGTTTGAGGGTGTCGTAGATCAGGCCGGCCAGGGTTTCGGCTTCGATGTGGTCCAGGTCTACACCCAGCAGGCGTTCGACCTTGAACAGTGGTGTGTCACCGCGCACCAGCAGCTTGCCCGGCTGGTAGGCCAGGATGCCGCGTTCGGCCTTGCGGTGTTCGTCCTGGATATCGCCCACCAGCACTTCGAGCACGTCTTCCATGGTCAGGTAGCCGATGATCTTGCCGTCGGCTTCCTCCACCAGGGCAAAGTGCGCACCGCCTTTGCGGAACTGCTCCAGCAACTGCGACAACGGCATATGCCGCGAAACGCGTTCCAGTGGGCGGGTCAGCTCGGCCAGGTTGAACGACTCGGGGATGTGGTCCAGGGCCGCCAGTTCCAGCAGCAGGTCCTTGATGTGCAACAGGCCCACGAATTCATTGCGCACCGCGTCATACACCGGGTAGCGGCTGAATTTGTGGCGGCGGAACAGCGCGAGGATTTCCTTGAGCGGGGCGTTGAAGTCCAGGGTCACCAGGTCTTCTCGGGAGTTAGCCCAGTCCACTACCTCCAGCTCGCCCATTTCCACGGCCGAGGCCAGTACGCGCATGCCTTGGTCGCTGGGGTCCTGGCCACGGCTGGAGTGCAGGATCAGCTTGAGTTCTTCACGGCTGTAATGGTGCTCGTGATGCGGGCCAGGCTCGCCTTGGCCGGCGATGCGCAAGATGGCGTTGGCGCTGGCGTTGAGCAGGTAGATCGCCGGGTACATCGCCCAGTAGAACAGGTACAGCGGCACGGCGGTCCACAGCGACAGCAGCTCAGGCTTGCGAATGGCCCAGGACTTGGGCGCCAGCTCGCCGACCACGATGTGCAGATAGGAGATCACGAAGAACGCGGCGAAGAACGACACGCCCTTGATCACCTCAGGCGACTCGACGCCCACGGCGCCCAGCAACGGCTCCAGGATATGCGCAAAGGCCGGTTCACCGACCCAGCCCAGGCCCAGGGAGGCGAGAGTGATACCCAGCTGGCAGGCCGACAGGTAGGCGTCGAGCTGACTGTGGACGGTGCGCAGGATCTGCCCGCGCCAGCCGTTGGTGTCGGCGATGGCCTCGACCCGGGTGGAGCGCAGTTTGACCATGGCAAATTCCGCCGCAACGAAGAAACCGTTGAGCAGTACCAGGATCAGTGCAAAAAGAATCATGCCGAAATCGGCGAAGAGTGTAGCGAGGGTGATGCCAGGGGAAGGGTCCATGATGGGGTTTTGCAGGTTCCGTGTGTTCAATAAGGGGTGGCAGGTGGGCCGCAAAGGCGGACGCAAGTCGGCCAATGTAGCGGCTGGCGGGGCGCTTGCCTAGTGCCCGCTGCCGGGTGGGATGTGGAATACACTCTCCAACACAACACCAATTCACTGTGGGAGGGGGCTTGCCCCCGATAGCAGAGTGTCAGTCAACACATTCATACCTGACCCACCGCCATCGGGGGCAAGCCCCCTCCCACAGTTAAAAGCTGTGTTGTTTTTGGGTTATTCGTCGGTGCCTAGCGCCTGCGCCCGCGTCACCTGCACTGATGGAAAATGACAGGTAAACGTACTGCCATGCCCCAGCACACTGCTGATTTCAAGGCGCGCACGGTGGCGCAGCAGCACATGCTTGACGATCGCCAGGCCCAGCCCGGTACCGCCGGTGTTGGAGTTGCGGCTGGAGTCGACGCGGTAGAAACGCTCGGTCAAGCGCGGCAGGTGCTTGGCGTCGATACCGATGCCGGAGTCTTGCACGCTCAGGTGCGCGCCGTGTTCGTCGGCCCACCAGCGGATGCGAATAGTGCCCTTGTCCTGGGTGTACTTCACCGCGTTGAACACCAGGTTGGAGAACGCGCTGCGCAATTCACCCTCACTGCCCTTGAGCAGCACAGTGGGGTCGGCTTCCAGGGTGATCTGCTGCCCACGCTGGCCGGAGAGGGCCTGGGCATCGTTCTTGATGGTCTTCAACAGGCTCTGGACGCTCACCGGCTGGTTGTCCGAGGGGTAATCCGTGGCTTCCAGCTTGGCCAGCAGCAGCAGGTCGTTGAGCAGTGTCTGCATGCGCGAGCCTTGCTGCTGCATTTGCTGCAGGGCACGGCTCCAGCGCGGGTTGATCTCCTCGACGTTGTCGAGCAGCGTCTCCAGGTAGCCGCAGATCACCGTGAGGGGGGTGCGCAGCTCATGGGAGACGTTGGCGACGAAGTCTTTGCGCATCTGTTCCAACTGGTGAATACGGGTGACATCGCGCACCAGCATCAGGTGTTCGTTGTTGCCATAGCGCGTCAGGTACAACTGGATGCGTACACGGTCATTGGTGGGCGAGGGGATTTCCAGGGCTTCTTCGTAGTTGTCCTGCTCGAAGTATTCCTTAAAGCGCGGGTGGCGCACCAGGTTGGTCACCGGCTGGCCGCTGTCCTGGGGCGTCTTGAGGCCCAGCAGGGTCTCGGCGGCGCGGTTCCACCATTCCAGGTTGCCGTCGCTGTCGAGCATGATTACCGCGTCTTTCAGCGCAGCGGTAGACTCCTGCACCCGGTCGATCACCGCTTGCAGGCGCCCGCGCACCCGCTGGTCGCGGCGTTGCAGGTGGTAGATGCTGTCGAACACCTCGCCCCACAGGCCATAGCCGTCGGGCGGTGCTTCATCGGGTTTGTGCTGGCGCAGCCATTCATGCAGGCGCAGCAGTTGTTTGAGAGTCCAGCCCAGGTACAGACCAATGCCGATGGCCAGGCTCCAGCCGTAGTAGCCGCTGACCAGGCCGACCAACAGGCAACCGGTGATCAACAGGAGCATGTGGCGGATCAGGGTGCCATGCCAGTTCTGGTTCACTTAAACATGCGTCCTTGTCAGCTGTTAAGAGAGGAGAGGGGCGGGCTCAGCCTTTGGTGGAGAATCTGTACCCGGTGCCGCGCACGGTTTGTACCAGATTCTCGTAAGCATCGCCCAAGGCTTTGCGCAGGCGACGGATATGCACGTCCACGGTGCGCTCCTCCACATACACATTGCCGCCCCACACCTGGTCCAGCAACTGGCCGCGAGTGTAGGCGCGCTCCTGGTGAGTCATGAAAAATTGCAGCAGGCGGTATTCGGTCGGGCCCATCTCGGCCGGGGTGCCGTCGATGGTCACGCGGTGGCTGATGGGGTCGAGGATCAGTCCGCCGACTTCAATTGGCGCCTCGCCATCGGTCGGCCCGGCGCGGCGCAGTACGGCTTTGAGGCGTGCGACCAGTTCCCGTGGGGAAAACGGCTTGGTGATGTAGTCGTCGGCGCCCACTTCCAGGCCCTGGATCTTGTTGTCCTCTTCGCCCTTGGCGGTGAGCATGATGATCGGGATATCCCCGGTCAGCTCGTCACGCTTGAGGCGGCGGGCCAACTCGATGCCGGAGGTGCCTGGCAGCATCCAGTCCAGCAGGATCAGGTCCGGCTTGCGGTCGACGATAATGGCATGGGCCTGCTGGGAGTTCTCCGCCTCCAGGCAGTCATAGCCGGCCATTTCCAACGCAACGGCGATCATCTCGCGGATGGGCGCTTCGTCGTCGACGATCAGAATGCTCCTGCCAACCATGCCTAAATCCTCTTGTCATTTAACTGTCTTGCGCCGCATTAGATAACGGAATTATTGCAGTCGTGTGACAGTAATTTAGTTGCTTGAGCAAGCAACGGCACTCTGGACTACGCTTTGGGTCCGAATCCTGACAACCACAAAAGGAAGGTTCCGATGACTAAAAGTACTTTTTCCTGGAAAGCCCTGCTGGTCACGGCGGCGTTGACCCTGCCAGGCCTGGCGTTGGCGGCGGAGCCAGCCATGACCCATGACGGCATATTGGTGGATCACAAGGGCTTGACCCTCTACACCTTCGACAAGGACGCCGACGGCAAGTCCGTGTGCAAGGACCAATGCGCGACCAATTGGCCGCCGCTGAAGGCTGAGTCCACTGACAAGCCGACGGGCAAGTGGACGGTGATTACCCGCGATGACCAGACCAGCCAATGGGCCTACGACGGCAAGCCGGTCTACACCTACAAAGATGACCACAAGGCCGGGGACAAGACCGGGGATGGCAAGGGTGGCGCGTGGCACGTTATCAAACCTTGAACCTGTGGCGCCGCTGAGACCTTCGCGAGCAAGCCCGCTCCCACACTTGAATGTATTCACAAATCAAAATGTGGGAGCGGGCTTGCTCGCGAAGGCGTCAGTTCAGACGCCACAAAATCTCATCGAAACCCGTAATCCAGCACAATCCCCACAAATATCGCCAACCCCGCCCAATGGTTATGCAAAAACGCCTTGAAGCACTTCATCCGGTCCTTGTCCCGCGTGTACCAGAATTCCCACGCAAAACACCCCGCCGCCGCCAGCAGCCCCAAGTGGAACCAACCCCCCAGTTCAAACCGCGCACCCGCCAGCAACAGGCACACCAGCGCCAGCCCTTGCAGCGTCAGGATGATCACGCGGTCCGCATCGCCAAACAGAATGGCCGTGGACTTCACGCCGATCTTCAAGTCGTCGTCGCGGTCGGTCATGGCGTAATAGGTGTCATACCCCACTGTCCACAACAGGTTAGCGATATACAGCAGCCACGCCGCAGCAGGCAGGCTGCCGGTCTCGGCGGTAAACGCCATCGGCATGCCCCAGGAAAACGCCGCGCCCAGCACCACCTGTGGGTAATAGGTGTAGCGCTTCATGAACGGGTAACTCGCCGCCAGCGCCAGGCCGCCGAGGGACAGCAGGATGGTGGTGGCGTTGGTCAGCAGCACCAGCAGGAAACTGATGCCCATCAGCACGGCAAAAAACACCAGCGCCTCTTTTGAACGGATCTTGCCGCTCACCAGCGGGCGTTGCTCGGTGCGCTTCACATGCCCGTCCACCTTGCGGTCGGCCCAGTCATTGATCACGCAGCCGCCGGCGCGTGTCAGCACCACGCCCAGTACAAAAATCACGATATTGATGAAGGACGGCGAGCCTTTGCCAGCAATCCACAATGCCCATAGCGTCGGCCACAGCAGCAGGTAGATGCCGATGGGCTTGTCCATGCGGGTCAACTGAATGAAATCCCAGGCCCTGGGGTTCAGGCGGTTCAGGGACTTGAGCAGACGTTGATACATCAGCAATTCTCCGGATGGTCAGGCAGGGCGCGCCAGAAGCTCGGCAAGAAGATTTCCGCCACCAGGATACTCAGCGCGCCGCGATCGAAGCGCGAGCGCCGGCCCCAAAGGCCATCGACCTGGTCTGGCGTGGGCAACCACCCCCTTGGGTAATGGCACACCTCGATGGCCTGGCGCGTGAACGCTCGGTCGCAGAACAGCAACTCCCCCAAGGAGCGGCTGCCCAACTCATCCATGTGCAGCCCGTCACCCTGCAACGCGCTGCGGGCGGCCACGCTGCGGGCGAATACCCACGGCTGGCCAGCCCCGCGCAAATACACTTCGCGCACCCAGCCCACCGTGGCGGGTGCCAGGTCCAGGGCGGCGCATTCGTCGTCTCGCAGCGGCTGCCAGCCTTCGAACAGCGGGGTCACGCTGAAAGCGTCGTTGGACAACCCTGTCAGCCGCCGCGTCAGCGACCCTTCATCGAACAACCAGTTGAGGGTCAGGGGCGCAGGCAAAGGGGTCAGAAGGCTCTGGGGCAGCCATTGGCAAGCATCGGGAGGGGCGATTGAGTGCGGCACGGTGAGTCAGTATTGGCAGCAAAAGAGGCGGCGAGCTTACCATGGCACCCTGAACTTTTGCCGGGTCAAACCGGCCGTTTGCGTCGATCGTGCTTGCATCTGCACGCCCCGATCAGTACAAAACGCCCTGAGCCGTTCGGCAACGCTGGATCTATCGACCGTCGGCCAAGATGCCTGGACTCCCTGAGGAAACACGTAATGAAGAAGTGGCAATGTATCGTCTGCGGCCTGATCTATGACGAAAAAGACGGCTGGCCGGATGACGGGATTCTGCCTGGCACCCGTTGGGAAGACGTCCCGGAAGACTGGCTGTGCCCAGACTGCGGCGTGGGCAAGATGGATTTCGAAATGATCGAAATCGGCTGATCTGAATTTTAAGAACCGTACTACAAGGAGAAAGGAATGAACGCACCTGTCGTGATCATCGGCACAGGACTGGCCGGTTACAACGTGGCCCGGGAGTTTCGCAAGCTCGACAGCGAGACCCCATTGCTGCTGATCACTGCAGATGACGGGCGCTCTTACTCCAAGCCCATGCTCTCCACCGGCTTTGGCAAAAACAAGGAAGCCGATGGCCTGAGCATGGCTGAACCGGGTGCCATGGCCGAGCAACTCAAGGCCGAGGTGCGCACCCATACCCGCGTCAGCGGCATCGACCCCGGCCACAAGCGCCTGTGGATCGGCGAAGAAGCGGTGACCTACCGCGACCTGATCCTGGCCTGGGGCGCCGAGACCGTGCGCGTACCGGTGGAAGGCGATGCGGCTGAGCTGGTCTTCCCGATCAACGACCTCGAAGACTACGCACGCTTTCGCGCCGCTGCCGCCGGCAAGCGCCGCGTGCTGCTGCTGGGCGCCGGCCTGATCGGCTGCGAATTCGCCAACGACTTGATCCTGGGCGGCTATGAGATCGACTTGGTAGCGCCGTGCGAGCAAGTCATGCCGACCCTGCTGCACCCGGCTGCTGCTGCGGCGGTCCAGGCCGGGCTGGAAAGCCTGGGCGCGCGTTTCCACCTGGGGCCGGTACTCAACCGCTTGCAACGCACCGCCGATGGCCTGCAAGCCCATCTGTCGGACGGTGAAGTGATCCTCTGCGACCTGGTGGTCTCGGCCATCGGCCTGCGCCCGCGCGTCGACCTGGCGGCCGCTGCCGGGCTGCAAACCAACCGTGGGGTCATGGTGGACCGCCACCTCAAGACCTCCCACGCCAATATCTACGCCCTGGGCGACTGCGCCGAGGTCGATGGCTTGAACCTGCTGTACGTGATGCCCCTGATGAGCTGCGCCCGTGCCCTTGCCCAGACCCTGGCCGGCAACGCCACTGCCGTCAGCTACGGCCCAATGCCAGTGACCGTCAAGACGCCGGTCTGCCCGCTGGTGGTGTCGCCACCGCCACGGGGCACCGAGGGCGTCTGGAGCGTCGAAGGCCAAGGCGCCGACATCAAGGCCCTGTGCCGTGATGCCAGCGGCCGCCTGCTGGGTTACGCGCTGACCGGCAGCGCCGTGATGGAAAAACTGGCCCTCAACAAAGAACTTCCGCCGTTGCTGGCGTAAATACCGGTCGTTCTGTCGGAATCAGCACGTTCCTACCCTCAGAAAGGTCGCTGCGAGACTGGCGCAGCGTTCGAGGGCATGCCATCCTCACTCCCGTCTGCCGCAGAGTAGAGCCTGCGGCGCTTTGGGCGCTGCTCCGTTAGAGAGCAGCACGGACATAACAACAAAAAACCGTCAAAGAGGCTTCACTCATGCGTAAACCAGAACTTGCAGCCGCCATCGCTGAAAAAGCGGATCTCACCAAAGAACAGGCCAACCGCGTCCTCAACGCCGTTCTCGAAGAAATCACCGGCGCCCTGCACCGCAAGGACAGCGTCACCCTGGTTGGCTTCGGCACCTTCCTGCAACGCCACCGCGGCGCCCGCACCGGCAAAAACCCACAAACCGGCGAGCCGGTGAAAATCAAGGCGAGCAACACCGTTGCGTTCAAGCCGGGCAAATCGCTGAAAGATACCGTTAACGAGTAACCGGTTGTACCGTCTCGAAAGGGGGCGGGGCGGTAGGAAAAATGGGCACGCCGACTCGATCGGGTGCCCATTTTTTGTGGGGACTAATAAGTCAGTGACTCTTCTTCTTTTCGTCCAGATAGAAATTCAGATATTTCTTTGGTCTTTCTTGAAAGGCACGCGCTTTGCCGAATCCATAAGCCTCATCAAAGTACTTATAGGCTTCGGTAGGTTTTCCCAATTCGAAAAATACCATCCCGAGGTTAATCAGCGGGCCGGTATCAATATCGGATTCTCGACCATCCAATGTCTTTTGTGCCCAGGGTTCAGCGGCCTTGAAGTCGCCGTTATCAAAGTGAAGATTGAAGAAAGACCCTGTAACCCACGAAGATAAAGGCGACCACTCAAGTTTTGGCTCCGGTAGCAAGTCCCAGGCTTGTTGGTACAGGGCCTGGGCTTCCACTTTCTTGTTTTGCTCATCGAGATCATTGCCTGAAGCCATGATGGCCATGATCTTGTCGGCCAATGTTGGATTCTCGTCTGCCAGGTCTTTCATAAAATAATCCTTACTAATATTTTGGCTTTTCTGCTGGACCGATAAAGTCACCGGGGTCTTTGTACCGGTCGGTTAGCTGTGCACCTTTTGATCGGTTATGGGAATAGTATTCCAGCTCATAGTTGTCTGGGTCGCGCATCCAACCCCTTACTTCTTTGGTTTTAGCCCCGTGGTAACCGCCTTTGCTGTTCCAATACTTAACAGCATCGGTTTTATGGGCCATGTCAGCGTCTTTGATCGAATACCATTTTTTATCAGTGCTCTGGAACCGCATGTTTTTGCCGGAGCCAATTATCTTGCCTTCGGCTTTCATCCGCGCGATCACCGCCTTCCCTGTCCGACTGCCTTTGCCTGGTGTTCTGCCAACTGAATTCAGCCGGCAGGACAACCCGAGGGGGTCGATCCAACCGAACGGGTTGGGCGTGTATGCATAGAAATTCAACCCGCCGTGCAAACCTATTGGATCCGGCGTCGTAAACCGCCCCACATCCGGATCATAAAACCTGAACGTATTGAAATGCAGCCCCGTCTCCCGATCCAGATACTGCCCCTGAAACCTTAGGTTCTGCTCTTCGATGTAGTACGGCTCCCGCACCTCTTCCAGCGTGTTGCCCCACACCCGATACGTCGCCTGCCAGACGTTGTGCCCATCCGCTTCGGTGAGTTGTTCGGGCAACCCGTTCAGGTCGTTGTGGTAGTACCGAATCTTCTGCAACGGCCCGGTACCGTCAACACGGGCCAGAGGCTCGTAGCCTTCGTCCTGGTAGATATACAGACTGGTCTGACTGTGCCGATGCTCCTGCAATAACCGCAGGCCATCCCACACAAATCGCGTTTCGCCCAGCGGGTAGCCATCGCTGCCGTGCTCGGTTTTTTCTATACGCCGGCCCAGCGGGTCATAGGCCATCCTGACCACGCTGCCGTTCTCATTGCGTACTTCAATCAACCGGCTTTCGGCGTCGTAGGCAAAGCGCTGCACGCCCCGTGCGGCGCTGCGTTTTTCAAGGGTGCGGCCAAAGGCATCGTAGCGGTAACGCTTGTCCTGATAGGTCAGCAGCTTGTTGTGTACCACCAGCCCGGCGCCGGGTTGTGGGCCGTCCAGCAGGTTGGCGGCGGCGTCGTAGGCGAAGGTTTCGCGTTGGCCGTGCAGGCTGTCTTGGCTGGCGATGATGCGGCCGGTGGCGTCGTAGTGCAGGAGTTGGCGGTGTTGAGTGGCGGGCTGTTGGTCGAGCTTGCCGATAAGGTTGTCGGCCGGGTCGTATTCGAATTGTTTTTGCGCCGCCGCGGGCAGCAACGAGGGCTGGCTGGCGTGACGGCGTTGGCGCGAGCGCAGGCGGCCGCTGCGGTCGTATTCGCTGCGGGTGCTGAGCTGGCCCTGGGTGCGCAGCACTTCGCGGTGCAGGCGGTCGCGTTCGAAGTCGCTGATGACCTGGCCGTCGAGGTTGACCTGGTGCAGGTGGCCGCTGCCGTAGTACAGGCGGTTGAGCCAGCGGCCGTCGGGCAGTTGGGTCTGGATCAGGTTGCCGAGTTCGTCGTAGTGGTGGTTCAGGCTGCCCGCTGCGCTCTGTTCGCACAGCAGTTGGCCGAGGGCGTCGTAAGCGAAGCCCAGGGCCTGTGTATTGCCCTGCACGTCGGTAAAGGTCGCAGCGGTAAGCTGGTTCACCGCGTCGTAGGCGTAGTCGGTGCGGCCGTCGTCGGTGGTCTTGGCGGTCAGGCGGCCAATTGCGTCCCGTTCCAGGCGATGCACGATGGGTGCCAGTGGCGTTTCGGGGACGACCGCCAGGCCATTGCCATAAGGGGCTGGGACCGCCGCGACCTCAATCACGTTATCCAGCAGGTCATAGCAGTAGCGCTTGGCACTGCCGTCGAGGTCTTGCTGTTCCGTGAGGCGGTCGCCGGCATCCCAGGCAAACCGATAGCGCTCGCCGTTTTCGTTGATCAGCGCTTGCAGGCGCCCATAGCTGTCATAGCCGAACTGCACCTGCCGACCATGGGCGTCGGTACGCTGGCGCACCTGGCCGCGACGGTTGTGCTGGTACAGCGTGGTGTGCCCGGCCGGGTCGGTGTAACCCAGCAGTTGGCCGCTGACGTCGCGCTGGTACTGCTCGGTGCGCCCGTCCGGCAGTTGGCTGCTGAGCACGCGGCCCTGGGCGTCATAACTGAACAAGGTGCGTTCGCCGAGGGCATCGGTGATCACCTGCAAGTTGCCACGCTCGTCGTAGCCAAAGCGGGTTGGGTAGCCCGAGCAATCAACGTGCTCGACCAATTGCCCGAACGGGTTCCAGCGCAGCTTTTTGCTTTTGCCGGTGGCGTCGATGATTTCCACCGGTTGGCCGTGGTCGTCATAGCGGTATCGGGTCACGTGGCCCAGCGGATCAGTCTCGGCGATGCAATTGCCCCGTGAGTCGTAGCGATATTGCCAAGCGTTGTCGGCGGCGTCGGTCTCCACCAGCGGCAACGCCCAATGTTCCAGCCACAACGTTGAATCGCTTCGACCCAACGGGTCGCGCTCGCCGATCAGGTTGCCGGCGTCGTCGTAGCTGTATTCATAGCGCCCGCCTTGCGGGTCGGTGGCACTGAGCAACTGGCGTTCGTCGTTCCACTCAAACTGCCAGGTCTGGCCCAGGTTGTCGCTGTACCGGATGATCTGGTGCTGTGCGTTCCAATACCGCGTGCTGACCCGCTGCAAGCCGTCGCTGATGCGCGTGAGGCCGGCCTGCAAGTCGTATTCGAACTGGTACGTGTCGCCCTCATCGGTCCAATGCCGCACCACACGCCATTCCAGGCCTTCCACCAAGGCCCACGCATAAAAACAGCGCAACCCGGTGGGCAGTTGGTGCTCCACCATCCGGCGGCCGCTGTCGTAGGCAAAGCGGCGTTGCACCTGGCCGGTTGCGTCGCGAACTTCGGCCAGGCTTGCGCCGGCGTCATAGGCATAGCTGACCAGCACTTCCCGGCGGTTATCCGGATACACCCGCTCGATACGCGTCACATGGCCCTGATCGCGGACCAACGCCACTTGCACCAAATCGAAGGTATCGCGCAGCCGCACCAGGCGGCCGGCTTCGTCGTAGTCGATATGGATACGGTTGTCGTTGCGATCACCAAGCTGTGCCAGACGCAGCCGCGACGAGTTGGCGGTTGGTTCGAACAACCGGTACAGGCCATCGTCGCTTTCGATCAACAACTGCCCATTGAGATGGCGCCGCACCGCCAGCCCTTCACCGGCGCTGAATACCGCACCGCCCAAGGGAATCGAACCCATGTCGATCGGGCGACCCTGCTCGTCGGTGTAGATCAGTGTCTCGCCGCCATCGGGATGGGGGCGGATCTCGACGCTCACTTCATACGCCACGCTCCAGCCTGGGCCAAACAGGCTGCCCATGCGGTCGTCGCGGCTGTTGTAGAAGCGTTGCCAGGCAATCGGCAAGATGCCCGGCAGTACGAAGTCCAGTTCCTCCACATCACCCAGCACTTTCGCGCCAGTCGCCGCATGCACCGGGTTCGACGAACCCATCGCCGCATTGGCCATCGCCCCCATGGCGCTGCTGACGGCCATCGAGGTCGCGCCACCGATCAGCATGCACGGCAACTTGCTGAAGAACTTGCCCTTGCCACCCTTGAGCATCAACAACGCGGTCACTGCCAGGCCCACGCCAGGGGTCTTGCCACTGCGGATCTCACGCACCACCACCGAGCCGCCGCCGATGGTTACGTTAGAGGAGATCAACCCGGACGACACCACCTTGGCATCGCAGGTACTGCGGTCACCGCTGCGCACTGCCGGCTGGCCGTTGATGGTGACTTTGTCCGAACCCTCGGCCAGAAACTGCGGCGGCATCGGTGGATGCTTCATGCAGGCCACCAGGTCCAGCGGCTTGGGCACGGCGCCAGGCGCGGGAGTGGCAACGGTAGGGCGCCACATCTGCGAGAAGAAACTCTCGGCCATGTCCAGGTAGCTGGCTTCTGGCGCGGGTTCTTCCAGCTCAGTGCCTGCTGGCGCGACATGGGAGCTGATCGCCCCGGCAGCACGCGCAGCGGGAATGCTGTTGGTCAGGGTATTGGTGGAGCCGGTGAGAATATTGGCCTGCACCGTGGGCGGGAACAGGGCGTTGCTGAAGCTCTCACATAAATTCGATAAGCCTTTGTCCGCCCCGGTCTTGCTCATGGCCAGCCCGACAATCGTGCCCACCACCGCGCCCAGCAGGAAGCAGCCGAGCCCGCCGGTGGCGACGGTAATGCCGGTGGCGGCGACCACGGCAGCGGTCGCCACGGCGGTGATGGCGATATTGGCCGCCACCTCCAGCACGCCACCGAGAATGTCCGCCATCATCGAGGTATGGTCGAGCGCATCGCCCATCCGGGCCGCCCAAAGCGCATCAGACATGCAGGCAACTCATCAAAGGGCGTCGAACGACAGCGAGTGCTTGATCAAGGCCCAGTGTGCCGCCTCGGCATCCCCCAGGGTGTCGGCCTTCACATAGCTCAAGGCGAGCATCTTGCGCGTGCCCGGCAGCACCAGCGCCAACTGGTACTGGAACACCTTGTCATTGCCCTTGTTGAACTGGCTGCGCAGCTCGATGCCTTCAATCTCCTGTGCGGTGTCCAGGTGCACGCTCACGCTCGGCTGGCAGCGCAAATCCTGCACCTGTTGTTCCAGGCGCTTGAGCTGGTCGGCGAAGTTGCTGTGCAGGGTTTCGCCGTCTGCCAGCAAGCTGCGGCTGATGATCAAGGAGGTCCCCAGTGCCGGGAACTTGAGGATGTTGATCGTCGCGTCCTGCAGTTCGGCGTCGGGCAGTTGCAGCTGGAATTCGTTGATTCGGTACGTCATCGCAAACAGGTCTCGTCAGGAGCTTTTCGGCGCGGGGAATGCGGCTTGGATATTGGCGTCAATGCTGGCTTTCACGCCCTGGCCATCGGGCGTTGCGCCGGGCCCGCCGCCGTTGTTCAGGTGCAGCACGCCGCCGGTGTTGAACTCGGCGTCGCCGCTGGCGTAGAAGCTGATCTGCACCCCGGTGAGGTTGATCTGCCCGCTGGCATTCAACTCCAGGATGCTTTCGCCACACACCAGGCGCAGGTTTTCGCCCACTTCGATGACGTAGCTCTGGCTGATGCTGTCGGTCTTTCGCTGGCCCACCGAGAGGATGTCTTCCTGCTTGACGATGCGCAGGCGGTTGTTGCCGATGGTCACCGTCTCGTTGTGGCCGATGCTCTTGTTGCGGTCATGCCCCACCGAGTGGCTCTCGTCCACCTCCACCACGATGTCCTGGTTGCGCTCGGCGTGGATGTACAGCTGCTCCAAGCCCTTCTTGTCCTCCATGCGGATTTCATTGAAGTTGGCCGGGGTGCCGCCTTTGCTGGAGCGACTTTTCATACCACTCTGGGTGGCGTTTTCCGGCAGGTCGTAAGGCACGGTCTGCTCGGCGTTGTACACCCGCCCGGTGATGATCGGCCGGTCGGGATCACCTTCCAGGAAGCTTACGATCACTTCCTGGCCGATCCGCGGGATCTGCATCGAGCCCCAGTTTTTACCCGCCCAAGACTGCGACACACGAATCCAGCATGAGCTGTTTTCGTTGGACTGGTCGTGACGGTCCCAGTGGAAGTGCACCTTTACGCGGCCGTATTGGTCGGTCCAGATTTCTTCGCCTTTGGGGCCGACCACCAGGGCGGTCTGCGGGCCTTTGACAATGGGCCGGTGGGTAGTGGCCAGCGGGCGGAAGCTTTGCTGGGCGTCGATGCAGGTGAGGCTGCTTTCGAACTGCGCCGAGCCTGACCCGCCGCCGCTTTCCAAGCTTTCCTGGGTGATGTAGTAGCGGGTGCCGACGATCAGGTATTCGCGGTTCTGGTCCTGGCGGCTGAAGCCGGTGAGGCTGAACAAATGCCCCGAACCCAGGCCCCGTGCATTGCCGCTGAATTCGATCTGCTCATGCTGGGTGTGCAGGGCTTCGATGCGGGTGCGGGCGTAGTGTTCGCCGTCCTCGCTTTGCACGTAGGTGCCGGGGTAGTCATACAGCGGGTAATCCCCGGCGGTGTGCTCGCGGGGCATGGCCGAACGCACGTCGATGCGGGCGCTCGGGCGCTGAAAGTCGTAGTCGTTAAGCTCAAGCGAACCGGGTTGGACGTTACGCGCCAGATGCCAATGGTGCATATGGTCGCGCTCGCGCTGCTGCTCGTCCTTGGGGTAATAGGGGATCGACGCGTAGCCGGGCACTGTGGTGTGGGCGCCATAAGCGTCGGCCAGCACCAGCACATGGCGGTCTTGTTCGTGACGGAAGAAGTAGTAGATGCCTTCCTGTTCCATCAGGCGGCTGACGAAGTCGAAGCTGGTCTCGCGGTACTGCACGCAGTATTCCCACTCGCGGTACGGCCGGCTCAAGGCGTCTTCAAAGTCAGAGAAACCCAGGTCGCGAAACACCTGCTTGATGATCTGCGGGATGCTCAGGTTCTGGAAAATCCGGCAGTCCGAGGTGCGGCTCAGCAGCCACAGCCACGGGCGCAACGTCACTTGATAACTGGCGAACTGGCCCTGGTCGATGTCCTGGCTGCAACGGGCGACGATGCCGTGGAAGTGCCGCTCGCCACCGTCTGCCAGCTGCACGCCCACGCTCATGGGTTTGCCGAGCAACTGGTTGAGGTCGATGTTGGCGTCCAGGGACGTCAGTTGCAGCTCGTAGTTGAACAGCCTGCCCAGCTCCTCACCGCCGCCCATTTGGTTGAGCAGCAGCACATCCGGCCCGAGGGGGCTGGTGATTTTGGCCAGGCGTGAGGCTTGGTTGAATAGCATCGATTAACCCGTAAATGTCGTTATATCTGACGAAACCGCATCCAATGTGGGAGGGGGCTTGCCCCCGATAGTGGTGAATCAGCCACCGGATGCGTCAACTGACACTCCCTCATCGGGGGCAAGCCCCCTCCCACATTTGAACTGTATTTCTTCAGATCAATCGGCGTCGCTGAAGGCGTAGTGCAATTCGTTATCCCGGCTACTGATCCGCACCCCCGCCAACGCCTTGCCCTCCAGCATGCGCGTGAGGAACTCACGGCTCATGTCCGGCAGCAGGCTGTTGGTGAGGATGGTGTCGATCATGCGCCCGCCGCTCTCGGTCTCGGTGCAGCGCGAAACGATCAAATCCACCACCGCGTCGTCGTAGTCGAAGGCCACCTTGTGGGTGCTCTCCACACGCTTCTTGATGCGGTTCAGTTGCAGGCGGGTGATCGCCTTGAGCATCTCGTCGTTCAGCGGGTAGTAAGGGATCGTCACCAGACGCCCCAGCAGCGCCGGCGGGAAGATCTCCAGCAGCGGCTGGCGCAGGGCCTTGGCG
Organism: Pseudomonas kairouanensis; assembly: GCF_004682055.1. Taxonomy (GTDB): domain Bacteria; phylum Pseudomonadota; class Gammaproteobacteria; order Pseudomonadales; family Pseudomonadaceae; genus Aquipseudomonas; species Aquipseudomonas kairouanensis. The sequence continues at coordinate 61,019 of NZ_QUZU01000011.1, forward strand.
ATTTCTTCCGGCTCCGGCACGTTCGCCGGGTCTTTGCACACGCGGGAGATCAGCTCGGTACCGGCGTTGGTGGTCAACAGGATCAGGGTGTTCTTGAAGTCGATCACCCGGCCTTCGCCGTCTTCCATCACGCCTTTGTCGAACACCTGGAAGAAGATCTCGTGCACGTCCGGGTGGGCTTTTTCCACCTCGTCCAGCAGCACCACGCTGTAGGGTTTGCGCCGCACGGCTTCGGTCAGCACGCCGCCTTCGCCGTAGCCGATGTAGCCCGGTGGCGCGCCCTTGAGGGTGGACACCGTGTGGGCTTCCTGGAACTCGCTCATGTTGATGGTGATCACGTTCTGCTCGCCGCCGTACATGGCTTCGGCCAGGGCCAGGGCGGTTTCGGTCTTGCCCACGCCGGAGGTGCCGGCGAGCATGAACACGCCAATCGGCTTGCTCGGGTTGTCGAGGCCGGCGCGGGAGGTCTGGATGCGCTTGGCGATCATCTGCAAGGCATGGTCCTGGCCGATGATGCGTTTTTTCAGGTGCTGGTCGAGGTTGAGCACCGTCTCCAGTTCGTTGCGGGCCATGCGGCCCACCGGGATGCCGGTCCAGTCGGCGACCACCGAGGCCACGGCCTGGTAATCCACGGTCGGCAGGATCAGCGGGGTTTCGCCTTGCAGGGCGCTGAGGCGCTGTTGCAGGTCCACCAATTGGGTGCGCAGCGCATCGTTGCCGCTATCGACCACGCCTGCGGTTTCGCGCAAGGTCGCGCGGGTGGCGAGCAGTTCGTCCACCAGGGCTTTCTCTTCGGCCCAGCGGGTTTCCAGGGTAGCCAGACGCTCGCGTTCAGCGCTCAACAGCGCCTCGCTGTTGGTTTGCCGCGCACCAATGGCAATGCCGATGGCATGTTCGCGGGCGATGATCTGCAGTTCGGTTTCCAGGGCTTCGATGCGACGGCGGCTGTCGTCCACTTCCGCCGGCACGGCATGCAGGCTGATGGCGACGCGGGCGCAGGCGGTGTCCAGCAGGCTCACGGATTTGTCCGGCAATTGACGCGCCGGGATGTAGCGGTGGGACAGCTTCACCGAGGCTTCCAGGGCTTCGTCGAGGATCTGCACCTGGTGGTGCTTCTCCATGGTCGAGGCCACGCCGCGCATCATCAGCAGCGCTTTGTCTTCCGAAGGCTCAGCGACTTGAACGACTTGGAAGCGGCGGGTCAGGGCCGGGTCTTTTTCGATGTGTTTCTTGTACTCGGCCCAAGTGGTGGCGGCCACAGTGCGCAGGGTGCCACGCGCCAAGGCCGGCTTGAGCAGGTTGGCCGCATCGCCGGTCCCGGCAGCGCCACCAGCACCCACCAAGGTATGAGCTTCGTCGATAAACAGGATGATCGGTTTGGGCGAGGCTTGTACGTCTTCGATGACCTGGCGCAGGCGCTGTTCGAACTCGCCTTTCATGCTCGCGCCGGCTTGCAGCAGGCCCACGTCGAGGCTACGCAGTTCCACGTCCTTGAGCGCTGGCGGCACGTCGCCGGCGACGATGCGCAGGGCGAAACCTTCGACCACGGCGGTCTTGCCCACACCCGCTTCGCCGGTGAGGATCGGGTTGTTCTGGCGGCGGCGCATGAGGATATCCACCAGTTGGCGGATCTCTTCGTCGCGGCCCACGATGGGGTCGAGCTTGCCGCTGCGGGCCTGTTCGGTCAGGTCCACGGTGAAGCGCTTGAGGGCTTCCTGCTTGCCCATGGCACTGGGCGCCATGGCGCCGCTGGCTTCGCCCGGAACGGCTCCGGCGTTAAAACCGTCGCTGGCGCTCAGGGCGTTTTCCGGCGAGTCGCCCACGTATTCGTCAAAGCGTTCGCTCAGGGCTTCGGCCTTGATCTTGTCGAACTCCGACGACAAGCCCAGCAGCGCATGGCGCAGGCTTGGTGTCTTCAAGATGCCCAACACCAGGTAGCCGGTGCGCACCTGGCTTTCGCCAAACATCAGGCTGCCGTAGACCCAGCCGCGCTCGACGGCTTCCTCCACATGGGACGACAGGTCGGTGATCGAGGTTGAGCCACGCGGCAGGCGGTCCAACGCTTCGGTGAGGTCGCGGGCCAGGCGCGCCGGCTCGACGTTGAACTGGCGGATGAGGCGGTGCAGGTCCGAGTCCTGCAGTTGCAGCAACTGGTGAAACCAGTGGGCCAGTTCCACATACGGATTGCCCCGCAATTTGCAGAACACCGTGGCGGCTTCGATGGCCTTGTAGGCCACGCTGTTGAGTTTGCCGAACAGTGCGGCGCGACTGATTTCACCCATGCTCTGGATTCCTTGAGGTGGTGGCGTGATCGGCGTAATGCCGGGCCAGGGTTAGGTCGTTGGCGTCATGCGCCGGTTGGCCGAGCCAGGTGTTGAAGCCCAGGCGGAACTGGCCGTTGAGTTGCAGCGCAGGCACTTCGGGTTGTTGCAGAACCAGGTTCAGGTCCCAGTCCAATTCGTGGCCCAGGTACTCGGCCACCCACGCCACCAGCTCGTTGAACGGCTGTTGGCCGGGCAGCATGCCCATGTAGTCGTCGAGGGTGAGCGGGCCGAGGCGGATACGGAATTTATGCTGGCGGTCCCACACATGGCTGCCCAGGCAAAAGTCCACGCCCAGGCGATTGGCGCTCACGCCCACGCGGCTGCGCTCGGGCAGTTCCAGCCATTGGCCGACGTATTCTTCGATCGCCACCGGCAGGCCGAAATACTCGCTGAGGATGGCCTTCAAACCGTCCGGGTAGCGGGTTTGCGCCGACAGGTGGCCGCTGTAATGCAGCTTGGCCGTGTCGGGGATCAGCCCCTGATTGAGTAGGCTCGGCATGCCGCGACCACTCAGGGCTGCAAGGCGGGCGGACCAGTAATCGTCGTCGGGGCGGTCATGGCTGACGGTTGGCCGCGCTTCGGCCCAGGCCCGGTAAAACAGGCTGAGCAGGCGATGGTGGAACACATCCAAAAACTGCTTGCTGGTGCTGTCGGCGTTGTTGCGCTGACGCTCGCGCACGTACTCGGTGATGTGCAGCGGCAGCGGGCCGTTGGGGCCGCCGAGGCCGAAGAAGAACTGCTCCAAGCGCGCGGGTTTGCCGTCGCCGCCGGGGTCGACCGAGGCCAGCGTGGCCGGCGCGAAGGTGCAATCGGCCTGCTGCCCCAGGCGCAGCGGGTCATCGGCCAAGCGCAGGGAATGGCCCAGGCGCGGCAGCTCTGGCGATTCACACTCGATACGCCGCAGTGCCTGGAAGAAATCGTATTCCCAGGGCTCCTGATGCATCGCATCCAGGGTATTCACAGGGTCGGCCGCCGGCCAGGCTTGGCTTTCCAGCGCATGATCTCGCCGCGTTCGGTGGTGCGGATCACCGTTTCGGTAAAGCTGTTGATCGACACGTAGCGCGCCAAGAAGCGCTCCAGCACCGCACCGAGCAGGAACACACCGGTGCCGCGAAACGCGTTTTCATCGAATTCCAGGGTGATCTCCAATCCACGGCCAAACACGATCGGGCCGGGCATCGGCAGGCGACGTGTCACGGCTTTGCTGCTGACCTCGCGCAGGCCTTCGATCTGCAGTTGCAGCGCCGCGTCGTTGCTGTCGCCGTACAGGCGCAGCAGTTCACGCAAGGCGCCGGCGCCTTGGCCCTGTTCGCTCAGCGACAGGTAGTTGAGCGACAGCTGGCTGATCAGGCGCCAGGCCTTGGCGTCGTGGGCATGGCTGGCGCGCGGGCGGCTGGGGCCGGCCACGCAGCGCACGGCCAATACCGGGGCGCTGTCGGCCAGGGTGAAGTCGGTCTTGCCATTGCCCACGCTCATGAACAGTGGCAGGTCGCGGTTGGTGCACAGCGCGGTCACGCCCAGTTGGCGCAGGTCGTGGCCGTAGGGGGCTTGACGGCTGTCCACCAGGCTGACGAAGGTTTCGCTGCCCACATAGGTGGAGCGCGGGCCGTTGCGACGCTGGTCGCTGGACAACACGCGGGGCTCGCGGCGTACCGTGTAGTAGGCCTGATCGCGGCCATAACGGGACGGGTCGCGCACCGCGTAGAACGGCAAGAACGGTTGCTCCGGCCCGGTGCCGTGACCGGTCAGGCCGCTCAATGAATGAATCTCGAAGTCCATCGGCCGCGTGCGATCAGCGATCACATGGTGTTCGTTGACCCGGTCGGACAAGTGGATGCGGTCCACACGCTTGGGAAACAGGTTGATCGCCGGGGTGCAGAACGGCAAAAACTGCGCCGCGCCGACGCTGCCTTCCAGGCTCGGCTCGTGACGATCAAACAGCACGATCAGTTCCAGTTCCTGGCCATCGCAACGCTTGACCGCACGGCTGAGCTCGGCGAACTCCACGAACAGATAGCGGTGGGGCAGGGCGAAGTATTCCTGGAGCAAGCGATAGCCCTGGAACGCCCGCGCCACCACCGGCATGGCGGCGTCTGCATCGTCAAAACCACGGGAGCGCAGGGCGTCCTGGGGCAACCGCTCGACCCAATCGCCACCCGGCTTGCGTGCGAACACCGCGCAGGCGTTGCCCAGCAGTTGCTCGTAAAGGCGGAACGGCTGCTCATCGGCGCCGCTTAGGTACAGCGGCAGGGTGTCCAGGTCGAGGCTGTTGAAGGGCAGTTCGGCGCCGGTACGCAGGGTCAGGCGCAGACCCGCCTTGGCCTTGGGTTCGCTGGCAGCCAGGCGACCGAGCACGGCGCCGGGGTTGCCGAAGTATTCGGCGTTGCTCACCTGCAACGGCCACAACGTCACCGGGTGCGCGGTGCGGTACTCGCAGCAGGTCTGGGTTTCACGGCCCAGGGCGGCACGCAGCACGGTGTCGCGGGGCAGGGGGAAACCGCTGGCAAGCGAGCCTTCGTCCGGGTCGGTCTGCAACTGCACCACGGTCATCGACGGCGTGGGCGCCAGGTAGTGCGGGTAGGCGATTTCCAGCAGGTTGTGGGTGAAGGTCGGGTACTCGGCGTCGAGCTTGAGTTGCACACGGGCCGTGAGGTAGGCAAAACCTTCGAGCAAACGTTCGACGTACGGGTCGGCGCAGTCCATGCCGGACAGGGTCAGCCGACTGGCGATCTTCGGGTATTCCTTGGCGAACTCGGCGGCGCTTTCGCGCACGTGGTGCAGTTCCTGGTTGTACAGCTCCAGCAGGCGCGGGTTCATGGGCGTCTCCGCTGGTCGGCATTGACCACGCGTACATGGCCGGACTCCAGGTCCAGGTCGGTTTGCAGCAACAGGCGCAACGGCACCGGCTGCGCCCACAGGTCGCCTTCGATCTCGAAACTCAACGCGTTATGGTTCATCTCGCCCTGGCCCACGCGCGTCTTGACCCGCAGGGTATGGCGCAGAATACGTGGTTCAAAGGTGGCGATGGCCTGGTAGATCAGCGCTTCGAGGGCCTTGATATCCACGCTGGACACACTGTTGCCCGCCAGCGCCGGCAGGCCGTAGTTGACCACCGAAGTACCGGCCGGAGTGTGCAGCGTGGCATCGGCATCCAACAACGACGTGGTGTTGAGCAGCCACGCCAGGTCACGCAGCACCGAGGCTTTCAATTGGGTCAGGGACAGCACGCGTTTGTCGGCGCTTTCCTTGGGGTTGGTTGGATCGTCATCGGTCAACCGGTCCAGCAGGGACGGTTGCAGACGGTCGCGGGAAGCGATTTCAGTGACCACCAAAGCAGCTCCACGGACGGGTTGCGAGAGGGACAAAATGCAGGCGGCCGTGGCGCAGAACCCAGGCCGCCAAGGCTATCAGCGCTTGGTGTTGGAACGGATATTCCAGCCAAACTTGATCGCGCCGCCGTCTTTGGTGCCGTCGGCTTTCTGCGGCTGGTAGTCGACCATCACTTGGGCGAAGTTCAGGGTGACGTTTTCGGTGAGGCGGTCATCGGAGCCCGAACCGCCGGTGCTCAGGGACGTAACCAGCACTTCTTCCAGGTTGATCACCATGTACTCGACCTGGCTTTCACCACCGGCCTTGCGCACGGTGAGCTTGACCTTGTCGATGTGCTTGCCGCTGGCGCAGTGCATCATCAGGTTCGGCGAGGCTTTGTCGACGTACTTGGTCAGCGACAGGTCCTGGATATTCACCTTGCCAGCGCCACCACCACCGCCTACGTGCATGTTGCCGGACTGGGCCATGCCCCAGCTCCAGTTGAGCACGTCGATTTCGTCCTTGTGGGCCTTGTCCATGGACTCGCCCTTGATGTCGCCGATCTTGATGAAAATATCAACAGCCATGTTTTCTCCCTGTGTGGCCAGAGCCACTGAATGTGTTGACGTCGCCGACCCCTGTAGGAGCGAGCTTGCTCGCGAAGGTCGTCAACGATGACGCGGGCACCCTGAATGTGCGCGGCGTCTTTAAGGTTTTCGCGAGCAAGCTCGCTCCTACAAGGAGCGAGCCGGTCCCGATTATTTAGGCGCTTTTAGCCGAAGGCAGCTTCGATACCAAACGCAGCGACACGGTCAGCCCTTCCAGCTGGTAGTGCGGGCGCAGGTAGAACTTGGAGTTGTAGTACCCCGGGTTGCCTTCGACTTCTTCCACGATCACTTCGGCAGCGGCCAACGGGTGCTGGGCCTTGGTGGTTTCGGTGGAGTGCGCCGGGTCACCGTCCACGTAGTTGAGGATCCAGTCCTGCAACCAGCGCTGCATCTCGTCCTTCTCTTTGAAGGAACCGATCTTGTCGCGCACGATGCACTTCAAGTAGTGAGCGAAACGGCAGGTGGCGAACAGGTACGGCAGGCGCGCGGCCAGGTTGGCATTGGCGGTGGCGTCCGGGTCGTCGTATTCGGCCGGTTTTTGCAGCGACTGGGCGCCGATGAACGCGGCGAAGTCGGTGTTTTTCTTGTGCAGCAGCGGCATGAAACCGTTCTTCGCGAGTTCCGCTTCACGGCGGTCGCTGATGGCGATTTCGGTCGGGCACTTCATGTCCACGCCACCGTCATCGGTCGGGAAGGTGTGGGCTGGCAGGTTCTCGACTTCACCACCGGACTCCACGCCACGGATGCGCGAGCACCAGCCGTAGTGCTTGAACGAACGGTTGATGTTCACCGCCATCGCGTAGGCGGCGTTGGCCCAGGTGTACTTGGAGCTGTCGGCGCCGTCGGTGTTTTCTTCGAAGGCGAAGGCTTCCACCGGGTCGGTCTTGGCGCCGTACGGCAGGCGCGCCAGGAAGCGCGGCATGGTCAGGCCGATGTAGCGTGCATCTTCGGATTCACGCAGGGAGCGCCAGCCGGCGTATTCCGGGGTGGTGAAGATCTTGGTCAGGTCGCGCGGGTTCGACAGCTCTTGCCACGAGCCCATGCCCATCACGGTCGGCGAGGCCGCAGCGATGAACGGGGAGTGCATGGCAGCGCAGACTTTGGACAGCTCGCCCAGCAGTTCCACATCCGGTGGCGACTGGTCGAAGTAGTAGTCGCCCACCAGGCAGCCGTAAGGTTCGCCGCCGAACTGGCCGTATTCTTCTTCGTACATCTTCTTGAAGATCGGGCTCTGGTCCCACGCGGTGCCCTTGAATTTCTTCAGGGTCTTGTGCAGGTCCGGCTTGGAGATGTTGAGCACGCGGATCTTGAGTTGCTCATCGCTCTCGGTGTTGTTGACCAGGTAGTGCAGGCCGCGCCAGGCGCTTTCCAGCTGCTGGAAATCCTGGTGGTGGATGATCTGGTTGACTTGGGCTGTGAGCTTGGCGTCGATGGCGGCGATGATCGATTCAATCGACTTGATCGCGTCGTTGGACACCAGGTCAGTCTGGGCCAAAGCCTGTTCGGCCAGGGTGCGCACGGCGGTTTCCACGGCTTCGCGGGCACGCTCGGTCTTGGGCTTGAACTCTTGCAGCAGCAGGTTGGCGAACTCGCTGGCTTCTTCGGTTTGGGTGCCGAGGATCTGGCTGCCTTCGCGGGCGGTATTGTCCGTCATGATTACTGGTCCCCTACAGGCTTGGGCGCGCTGGCAAGTGCTTGCAGCAATGCCGGGTCCTTGATCGCCTTCATGATGATTTCTTCAGCGCCGGTCTTGCCGTCCATGTAGGTCAGCAGGTTGGCCAACTGGGTGCGGGCTTCGAGCAGTTGGTTGAGCGAATCAACCTTGCGCGCCACGGCGGCGGGGCTGAAGTCGTCCATGCTTTCGAAGGTGATGTCCAGGCTCAGGTTGCCTTCGCCTGTCAGCTCGTTGGGTACGTGGAAGGCTACGCGCGGCTGCATGGCCTTGAGGCGCGAGTCGAAATTGTCGACGTCCACTTCAAGGAACTTGCGGTCGGCCACGGGCGCCAGCGGCTCGGCGGGCTTGCCGGCGAGGTCGGCCATGACGCCCATCACGAAGGGCAGCTGGACCTTTTTCTCGGCGCCGTAAAGCTCGACGTCGTACTCGATCTGCACTCGAGGCGCACGGTTGCGCGCGATGAATTTCTGAGAACTTTGCTTCGCCACGTTGCTGCTCCTGGTCGCTTGAGCGACGGTGTTGTTACTGGACTGCCGGACGCCTTATTCGTCGTCCGGGCCGCGCAGGTTTTCAAATTGGGACATGCCGTCGGGAATCAGGTTGCGCACGATGGCCGCGAAGTCGGCGTGCACCAGATGCTTCGCCCGGTTCAACAGCACCGGCAGCGGGCTGGAAGGCTCGTGCCGGGTGTAGTACGCAAGGATCTTGTCGAGGCTGCGCAGCACGTCATCGCGGTTGGCGATGTCGCCCACCGGGCGGGGTGCTGCGGGGGCAGCGGCGTATTCGACCGAGGGGGCACTGTCTTCACTGACGGCCTCGGGAACATCACTGCCGGGGACTGCTTGATTGAGAATGTGCAGCGCCTGCTTGAGCGGTTGCTTCAAGGCACTGAGGTCCACGCCCTGGGCGGAACCGACCTGTTCGTTGACCTGCTGCTCGATGGCTTCGCAGGCCGCCCGCGCGGCACTCAAGGCGTCGCGGGTGGCTTGCAGGTGCTCGGGGTCGCTGTCGAGGAACGCGGCGTTGAGCTGCTGGGCGCCGAGTTGTTCATCGGCAAAACTCTGCAAACCGCTGGCGTTGAGCGCCGCACGCAGGCTCACGGGGCCGAAGGTGCGCGAGCGCGTGAGGATGCTTTCGCGCAGCAGGCGAATGTTGGTGTCGCAGGTCAAGCCGGTGAGGGCGTTGATTCGCACAGTAGGGTCGTTATCGTCGTCGGCGTCCAGGCGCGGGTGCAGATCGGCCCAGTAGTCGCGCAGCAACGCATTGATCAGCGAAAGGACTTCGGCAAGTCCCGCCACACCCTGCAGGGCCAGCGAGCTTTGCACCAGAAAATGGGTGATGCGCAGGTCTTTGCTGCGTTGCAACAGGTCGAGACTTTGCTGCTGGATGCTGCGCCATTCCGGTGGTTCGGCAGGCAGGATCGAGTCGCCCATGCTGCGCTCGGGCTGGCCCTTGGCGGCACGCTCTAGTTGGAGAAAGTCCGCGTCATATTCCATGTCTTCACCACACGGCGAAGTCGCGGAAACGGCGGTGAGCAGCAACGGCACATCCACTGAAATTGATCTCCCTATCAGCCCGTTAGATGGCGGGCAATTCATGCATTAGTTGCGTAATGAACTTTGCATGTTTTCTCGGTCATATAAGCAAGATGCCACTACTGTGCCACCACTGCTGTCTGAGAAGTTGTGCATTTTTGGTGTAGTAGTTGGGCCTTGTCAAGGTAAGCTATTCGCCCTCTGTGACAGATGTGCGGTGCTTAACAACCTGCGCGACTGGTGGGTCGAACGGCGCACCGGGACAGGATTTTTGTCATAGAACCCAGTTAAGATCAGCGATCATGCAGGAAAAGTCAGGTTGTAGCGGGTTGTTGCGCGACCTGATGGGGATTTCCCGGGAACCACGGCCCCGGAAATCGCTCGCGTGCGAAGTATCAGCAAGGAGGCAAGATGTCGCTGTGTTTGACTATCACTAGTTATCACAAGATTACCCCTGGGCAATGCCCCGAAAAGTCCATGAACCTGGGCTCGATGGCGATTGGCCGCAGTTCTGATAATGACTGGGTATTGCCTGATCCAGAGCGTCTGGTCTCCTCGCAACATTGCGTTATTCAATACAAAGACGGTCGTTACTATTTAACCGATAACAGCACAAACGGTGTGGAGTTGGTTAAAGCCGGTATTCGCATGCGCCGGGGTAATAGCGAGCTGTTGCAAGATGGCGAGTTGATCCGCATCGGTGATTACGAGATTCAAGCGCGTATCGACTTCAATGTGCAGGCCATCGACAGCCAGGCGTTTGCAGCGGATTCGCCCAACAGTTTCGAGGCGTTGATGGGGGCCGTGGCCAGTCCGCAAACGCCCACCCCTGTGATCGCACCGCAGTTCCACGGGGCTTCGTCGATGGACACCCTGCCGGACCTGTTCGACTTCCTCGGCCCTGCCGTCGTACCGCCGCCCACCGTGGCCGATCACGTGCCGGCCGAGCAGCATGACTTCCGCCCGCCGACCCCGGTCGCCGTCGAGAAGCCTGGGGTGTCGGCGTCGGTGATTCCCGAAGATTGGGACCTGTTTGGCGATGCGCCAACCCCTGTTGCGCCACCGCAGGTACCGGTCATTGAACCGCCGCCTGTGGTCGAGCCCGTGCGCCCCGTGGCAGACCACCAGCAACCCGATCTGCTGCAAGCCTTCTTGCGCGGCGCCGGCCTGGATCAACTGAGCCTGGACAAAGCCCAGGCAGAGGCCCAGATGGAAAACATCGGCCGCAGCTACCGCCTGATGGTCGAAGGCCTGATCGATGTGCTGCGCGCCCGTGCCAGCCTCAAGGGCGAATTCCGCATGCAGCAGACGATGATCCAGCCTGCTGAAAACAATCCGTTGAAATTCGCCCCCAATGCCGACGAAGCGTTACTGCTTTTGCTTCGCCACGGTAACCAAGCGTTTATGGCACCCGACGCGGCAGTGCGCGACAGTTTCAACGATTTGCGCGCCCACCAACTGGCGGTAATGGCCGGGGTGCAAGCGGCGATCAAACACCTGCTCACGCGCTTTGAACCAGCGCAGTTGGAAGAGCGCATGGGCAAGCCGGGTGGGCTGTCGAGCCTGTTCAATGGCTCGCGCCAGGCCCAGTACTGGCAGCAGTTCACCGAGCTCTACAGCAATATTTCCCGCGAGGCCCAGGAAGACTTCCAGGACCTGTTCGGCCGCGAATTCAGCCGAGCCTACGAAGACCACAGCGCCCGGCAGCGGCGCTGACCCGCAACACATGGATTAACGGATAGCTAAGTACGTCATTGAGGACGCAGGATGATTCCCAGGTTTTTACTCGCAGTTGCCACGCTGCTTCTGCTGACGGCGTGTGCCAGCGACGCAGCCAAGCCGCAGGCGGCAGCCGAAGCCGAAGCGGACACCGCCGCCATCGAGTTGCACTTTCACGCCATCGATGGGCTTAACCCCGGCGCCAATGGCCAGGCCGCCCCGGTGCGGGTGCGCATTTTCGAGCTGAAGAACGCTGCCACTTTTGCCCGCTCCGATTACTTCTCCCTGGCGGATCGCGCCCAGTCCACCCTGGGCCTGGACCTGCTGGACCAGGACGAAGTGGTGGTGCAACCCGGCCAACAACTGAGCATCCAGCGCGACCTCGACCCGTCCACCCGCCAGATCGGCCTGCTGGTGGGCTATCGCGAGCTGGACCGCGCCCAATGGCGCACGGTGCTTACTGTGCCGCCGCGCCAGTACACCGAATACCAGATCAGCCTCGATGTGCGTGCCGTGCGCGCCGACGTCGTGGTTCCCCCATCCAGCCCTGCCCAATAAGAAGCAATCGGAGCCCCCATGTCCTGGAACAATCGCGTGGTCTGGTCGGAAGGCATGTTCATCGGAACGCAGCACTTCCAGCAGCATGACCGTTACCTGGAAAACCTGATCGACGCCCGCAGCCGTCCGCTGTCCGCAGGCGCCTGGGGCTTTTCTGAATTGCTGATCGACCAGGGCCTGTTGGCCCAGGGCAAGCTGGCGATTGTGTCGGCGCGCGGCCTGCTGCCCGACGGCACACCGTTCAATATCCCCCAGGATGACCTGGCGCCGAGCCCGCTGAACATCGACGACAACCTGCGTGACGGCCTGGTGTACCTGGCGCTGCCGCTCAAGCGCGCCGGTGCCCGTGACACCGTGGACGAAGGTGAGGCCCTGGAAGCGGCCCGCTACGTGAGCCAGGTGCGCGAAGTGCGCGACGACAACGCCCCGTTCGAAAACCGTGCGCCGGTGGCCGTGGGCTCCCGGGCCCTGCGCCTGTTGACCGCCCAGGATGGCATCAGCGATTACGCCGCCATCGGCCTGGTGCGCATCAAGGAAAAACGCGCCGACCGTGCCTTGGTGCTCGACGACACCTACATCCCGCCGGTACTGGACGTGGCTGCGAGCAAACCACTGACAGCGTTTCGCAGTGAATTGCTGGGCCTGCTGCATCAGCGCGGCGAAGCCCTGGCCGGTCGCGTGGTTGCCTCTGGCGCCGGTGGCGCTTCGGAGTTTGCAGACTTCTTGCTGCTGCAACTGGTCAACCGCGCCCAGCCGCTGATCCAGCATTTGAGCCAGTTGAGCCCACTGCACCCGGAGCGTCTTTTCAGTGAGCTGGTGAGCATGGCCGGCGAGTTCTCGACCTTTTCCGCTTCGGCTCGTCGCCCCCAGGAATACCTGCAGTACCAGCATGACGACCTGGCCCTGAGCTTCGCTCCGGTGATGGCGGCGCTGCGCGAAGCCTTGTCGATGCTGATCGACAGCAAGGCCACGCCCATCCCGATCGTGGAGAAAGCCTACGGCATTCACGTCGCCATGCTGGCCGACAAAACCCTGCTCGACAACGCCAGCTTCATCCTGGTGGTGCGCGCCGATGTGCCGGGCGAAACCCTGCGCGCGCGCTTCGGCCAGCAGAGCAAGGTGGGTTCGGTGGAGCACATCCGCGACATGGTCAACCTGCAACTGCCGGGCATCAGCCTGCAGCCATTGCCGGTGGCGCCGCGCCAGATCCCGTACCACGCCGGCAGCACCTATTACGAGCTGGACCGGGGCAGTGAGCACTGGCAGCAACTGAACAACTCCGGCGGCTTTGCCTTCCACATCGCCGGGCAGTTCCCGGGTTTGAACCTGGCCTTCTGGGCGATCCGAGGATAATCCGCGATGCATCCCAATGATGACGACCGCACCCAGTTCATGCCGCGCCCAGGTGGCCGAGAGCCTGCGCCGGTGCGTGCTGAACCTGCGCCTTTGTCGATGCCGGCCGCGCCGATGCTCACTGGCAAAAGCCAAGGCCTCAACCCGCTGGAAAGCGCTGCCGGGCCGCTCTTGGCCCTGCTGACCCGCCTGCGTAACACCATCGCTCACCCGGCGCCGGCCAGTTTGCGCGCGCAGTTGCTGGCGTACCTGCGCCAATTCGAAGAGCGCGCCGAAGCCGCTGGTATCGCCCGCAACGAAGTGCTGTTGGCCCGCTACGCGCTGTGCACCGCCCTCGATGAAGCGGTGTTGAGCACGCCATGGGGCAGCACCAGCGATTGGGGCAAGCAAAGCCTGTTGATCACCGTGCACAACGAAGCCTGGGGCGGCGAAAAAGTCTTCCAGTTGCTCGACCATTGCCTGCAAAGCCCACGGGAACGCCTGTACCTGCTGGAGCTGTTGTACCTGTGCATGTGCCTGGGGTTTGAGGGCCGCTACCGCGTGATGAATGACGGCCGCAGCCAGTTGGAAGCCTTGCGCGAACGCACCGCAGCAGCCATTCGCAGTGCCCGTGGCGAACACGAGCGCGAACTGTCGCCGCACTGGCGCGGAGTGACGGTAGTGCGGGATCGGCTGGCGCAATTCATGCCACCGTGGATCGCCGTGGCCATTGGCGTGGCGCTGTTGCTGGCGTTGTTGTTTGGCTTGCGCCTCAAGCTGGCCTCGGATGCGGAGCCGGTGTTCAAGAACATCCATGCATTGGGCGAGATCCCGGTGCAGGCTATCGACCGCCCGGCGGTGCAACCCAAGGTGATCGAGCGGCCGCGCTTGGCCGGCTTTCTCGTCGAAGACATCAAGGCTGGGCGCGTGGCCGTTGAAGATGCAGTGGACCGTTCGGTCGTGACCATTCGTGGCGATGAACTGTTCGCGTCGGCCAGCTCCAGCATCGTCGATGACTACCAGCCGCTGATGCTGCGCATCGCCGATGCCATTCGCAAAGTGAAGGGCCAAGTGCGCGTCACCGGGCACAGCGACAACCGTCCGATTGCCACGCTGCGCTTCCCATCCAACTGGGCGTTGTCCGAGGCGCGGGCCAAGTCGGTGCTGGAGATTCTGGCGGCCAAGACAGGCCAGGCCGAGCGTTTCAGCGCCGAAGGGCGCAGCGACACCGAGCCGGTGGCCACCAACAGCACAGCCGAAGGCCGCGCCCGTAATCGTCGGGTCGAAATCACCGTATTGGCGGAGGGCGTCGAGTGAAGGCGTTTTTCAGTTTCATGATTCGCTGGGTGATCCCGGTGCTGGGCTTGATCGCCCTGAGCCTGATCATCTGGTTTGTCGGGCCGTTGCTCGATGTGCTGGTACCCGAAGGGCGCCGCTGGGCGCTGATTATCCTGGTGTTTGCGCTGTGGCTCGCCTACCGCGTGTTGCGCATCATCCAGGCCCGCCGTCAGGCCGCCGAAGTGATGCGCAGCCTGGCCGCCGAAACCCCGGCCGACCCCAATAGCGTTGCCACTGCTGAAGAACTCACCACCCTGCGCCAGCGTATGGACGAGGCCTTGGCGTTGCTGAAAAAGGCCAAGCTCGGTGGCGATGAGCGCCGCAACCTCTACGAGTTGCCGTGGTACGTGATCATCGGCCCGCCGGGTTCAGGCAAGACCACAGCGCTGGTCAATTCCGGCCTGCATTTCCCGCTGGCCGCCCAGTTGGGGGCTGGCGCGGTGCGCGGTGTTGGCGGTACACGCAACTGCGACTGGTGGTTCACCGATCAAGCCGTATTGCTCGACACCGCCGGGCGCTACACCACCCAGGACAGCAACTCCACGGTGGATAAAGCCGCGTGGCTGGGCTTTCTCGACCTGCTGAAAAAGCAGCGCTCGCGTCGCCCTATCGACGGCGCGTTCATTGCCATCAGCCTGTCGGACCTGTTGCTCGGTACGGACGCCGAGCGCGCCGCCCACGCTGCCGCCATACGCCTGCGCATCCAGGAGCTGTACACCCAACTGGGCGTACGCTTCCCGATCTACCTGATGCTCACCAAGCTCGACCTGGTGCCGGGCTTCATGGAGTTCTTCGACAACCTGAGCAAGGAAGAGCGTGCCCAGGTGTGGGGCATGACCTTCGCCCTGGACGATGGCAAAAACAGCGACAGTCCGTTGGCTCATCTGCAAAGCGAATTCGCAGGGCTCGAACAGCGCCTCAACGAACGTTTGGTAGAGCGCCTGCAACAAGAGCGCGACCCGGCGCGGCGTGACTTGATCTATGGTTTCCCGCAGCAGTTCGGCGCCTTGAAGGATTGCCTGCAAAGTTTCCTTGAGGGCGTGTTCAAACCCAATGCCTTCGAAGAGCGCGTATTGCTGCGCGGCGTGTACTTCACCAGCGGCACCCAGGAAGGCAGCCCGATCGATCGGCTGATCGGCGCCATGGCCCAGAGCATGAACCTGGACCGCCAGCACCTGGCGCGCCAGAGCGGCACCGGGCGCAGTTACTTCATCGAAAAGCTCTTCACCGCCGTGGCGTTTGCCGAGCGTGGATTGGTGGGGGTTAACCCCAAGGTCGAACGCCGACGCAAGTGGATCGCCCGCGGGGTGCTCGCAGCAACCGTGGCGACCGTGGTGGTGGTCAGCGGCTTGTGGTGGGTGAGTTATCGCGCCAACCAGGCCTACATCGCCCAGGTTGACCAGAATGTCGCGCCGCTGGGCCAAGCGGTGCAAACCCTGAGCCCGGCGCAGCGTGACATCCTCGCCGTGCTGGCGCTGCTCAATGCGGTGAAAAACCTGGCCGGTGATGCGCCGAGTTGGTCCGAAGGCCTGGGTCTGTACCAGGGCGACATGCTCGAAGCCGAGTCCGCCAGCGTCTACCGCAAGCTGTTGATCGCCGTATTCGCGCCCCGTTTGGTGACGCGCATCGAAGAGCAACTGCACGGCGGCGGCACTTCCGATTTCCTTTACGAAGGCCTCAAGGCCTACCTGATGCTGGCCGATGCCGAGCATTACGACCCGGACTTCATCAAGGCCTGGATCGCGCTGGACTGGGACCGCAACCTGCCCCGCGACCTTCCCGCCGATCAGCGCCAGGCCCTGGCCGGGCACTTGCAGGCGCTGTTCGAACGCCATCCGCCCAATGCACGCCTGGATCCGCGCTTGATCGACGACCTGCGCCGCCAGCTGCAACAACTGCCGGTGGCCCAGCGTGTGTACGACCGGGTCAAGCGCCAGAAGCTGCCCGAAGGCGTCCCGGATTTTCGCATCAACGAAGCGGCAGGCCGTGACGCCGCGCTGGTGTTCAGCCGCAAAAGCGGCAAGCCGTTGGGCGAGCCGCTAAGTGGGTTCTTCACCGCCAAGGGTTATCGCCAGGCATTCTTGCTCAGCAGCCTGAACCAGACCGGCACCCTGGCCGAAGAGCAATGGGTGCTGGGCCGCGAGCAAGCCGATCAACAGAACGTGGTGAGCCTGGCCGCCGATGTGCGCCGCCTGTATTTCCAGGACTACCAGCGCCAGTGGGACGGGTTGCTGGCGGATATCGACTTTGTGCCGATCACCAGCGTGGCCCAGGCCGCCGATGTGCTGCGGGTAATTTCCGGCCCGACTTCGCCGCTGAAAAAACTGCTGGTGGCGGTGGCCAAGGAAACCGATCTGCAAGCCGAAGAACGCCAATTGGCGGCCAAAGGCGTGCCGGTGGAAGGCGGTGTCGACAAGCTTAAGGAGCGCCTGGGCAGCTTGTTGGGTCAGGAGCAGGCGACCTCCAATACGGCGGTGGCAGCGGATGACCCAGTGACCGCGCACTTTGCCGAACTCAACAGCATCGTCAGCAAGAACGAAGGCGAACCGGCGGCTATCGACGCTTTGCTGGCGGACATGAACGCGCTGTATGTGCAGGTCAGCGCCATGGTCGGTGCCAGCGGTGATGCGTTGCTGGGGGAAGCGAAGAACCAGGCGGCGGCAGCGGCCACCCGCGTCAGCCTGAATGCCGAACGCCAGCCAGCGCTGGTGCAGGGCATGGTCAAGTCGGTGGTCAACTCCACCACCAACAGCATGATGGGCGGGGTGCGCAACCAACTGAACGCAGCCTGGATGAGTGAAGTGGTCAACGTCTATCGCCAGTCGCTGGCCGGGCGTTACCCCATGTCGCCGGGCAGTGCGCGGGACGCGACCCTGGATGACTTCGGCATGTTTTTCGGCGTGGGCGGGGTAATGGATAACTACTTCCGCAAATACCTGCAGCCGTACGTGGACACCTCCGCCCAGACCTGGCGCTGGCAGCCGGGGGCGGCGCAGAAGCTCGGGATTGCCCCAGGGGTGCTGCAAACCTTCCAGCGTGCCGCGAGCATTCGTGATGCGTTCTTCCGCGCCGGTGGCACTCAGCCTATCGTACGGTTCGAGCTCAAGCCGGTGTCGATGGACCCGAGCATCACCCAGTTTTTGCTCGACCTCGACGGCCAGCAACTGAGCTACGACCACGGCCCCAGCCGCCCGGTGGCGATGCAATGGCCGAACCCCGGCAGCATTGGCGTGGTGCGTATCTCGATCATGCCCCCTGCTGCCAGCGGCCGTTCCGGCGTGACCCTGGACGGGCCGTGGGCCTGGTTCCGCCTGCTGGAGCAATCGGACTTGACCGCTGGCAACTCGCCGGACCGCTTCAACCTGCGTCTGCGGGTGGATGGGGCGAGCATCGCTTACGAGCTGCGCGCCAACAGTGCGTTCAACCCGTTCAAGAGCCGTGTACTCAGCGGTTTCAGCCTGCCGGAGCGGCTATGACGACGCTGGGTTTCTACGGCAAGTTGGCCAGTCGCGGGGATTTTGTCAGCCGCGCCTTGCCCCAGAGTTTTATCGGCCCGTGGGACAGCTGGCTGGCAGCGGGTTTGCTCGCCAGTCAGCACAGCCTCGGTGGTGAATGGCTCAACGTGTACTTGGTAAGCCCGTTGTGGCGCTTTGTGTTGGCGCCCGGTGTGTGCGGGCCGGACGCTGCGGTGGGGGTGGTGATGCCGAGCATTGATCGGGTCGGCCGCTACTTTCCGCTGGCGGTGGTTGCAGTGCTGGATCACGACTGCAATCCCGCCGCCTTGGTGGGCGGGCCGGACGCTTGGTTTGAACAGGCCGAAGACCTGTTGCTCAGCACCCTGGACGCGGGCGCGACCTTTGAAGGTTTCAACGCTGGCCTCGACGCGCTGGGCGTTCCGCCCAGTGAGCCGCGAGTGGCTCAAACCCTGCCCTTTGGGCGCATGAATGCCCTCGCCGAGCAGGCCTGTGTAGGTGCCAGCGTGTGGTGGGGGCGGGGTTCAGAGCGGGTGAAGCCTGGTTTATCACGGTGTCAGGGCCTGCCTGCCGCCGATGTTTTTGCGCAGTTTTTGCTCGGACAAGAAGGTGTGGTGTAGATGGGGTCGACGTACAAATCCGCGAGCAAAAGCCATGTGGGCATGGTGCGCCAGGTCAACGAAGACGCGTGCCTGGACCTGCCGGAAAACCGCCTGTGGGTGGTGGCCGATGGCATGGGCGGGCATGCGGCCGGGGACTACGTCAGCAGCCTGATCGTCGACAGCCTGCGCAATGTGCCGTTGGGGCGTTCCCTTGAGGAATACACCGCAGCGCTACGCAATGACCTGCTGCGCATCAATACCGCCGTGCGCGAAGAAACCGCCAACCGCGGCGTGACCCTGATGGGCAGCACCGTGGTGCTGCTGGCCGCCCGTGGCCTGCGCGGCGTGTGCCTGTGGGCGGGCGATAGTCGCCTGTACCGCCTGCGCGACGGCGTGCTGGAGCGTATCTCTCGCGACCACAGCTACGTGCAAGACCTGCAAGACAGCGGTCTGCTCAGCGAGGCCGACGCCCGCGTGCACCCGCGCGCCAACATCGTCACCCGCGCCATTGGCGTGGAGGCCCAGCTTGAGGTGGCGGCGGTGGACCTGCTGATCGCCCCCGGTGACAGCTACCTGTTGTGCAGCGACGGCCTCAACAAGACCGTCGAAGACCATGAAATCCGCGACGTGCTCAGCCACGACGCGCCGGACGAAATCGTCCGCAGCCTGGTGCACCTGGGCCTCAACCGGGGCGCGCCGGACAACATCACTACTATCGTCGTGAAGGTGTCGGCATGAATATCCAGATCCCTGGCTACGACATCGAAGGCGAAATCGGCGAAGGCGCCATGGCCAGCGTGTACCTGGCGACCCAGCGTTCGCTGGAGCGCAAGGTGGCGTTGAAGGTGATGGCGGCGGCGTTGGCAGCTGACCCGAGTTTTTGCGAGCGCTTCCTGCGCGAGGGCAAGACCCTGGCGCGCCTGTCGCACCCGCACACCGTGACCATCCATGACATCGGCAACGTCGGTGAGCTGTATTACATGGCCATGGAATACCTGCCCAACGGCACGCTCAAGGAGCGTATCGCCGCTGGCATGACGCCGGAGCAAGGGGTGACGCTGATCCGCCAAATCGCTTCGGCGCTGGGTTACGCCCACGCTCAGGGCTTGGTGCACCGCGACGTCAAACCGGCGAACATCCTGTTCCGTGCCGATGGTACGGCGGTGTTGTCGGACTTCGGCATCGCCAAGTCCCTGGACGACCGCACCCAATTTACCCAGGCCGGTTTTGCCGTGGGCACCCCGAGCTATATGAGCCCGGAACAAGCGCGGGGCCAGGAGATCGATGGCCGCGCCGACCTGTATGCGTTGGGTGTGGTGCTCTACGAAATCCTCGTCGGCAAGCTGCCCTACAGCGGCACCGACGCGCTGTCCACGGCGCTGGCGCACCTGACCGAACCGCTGCCGGAATTGCCGGTGCACCACGGCCGCTACCAACAGGTGTTGCGCAAGCTGTTGGCCAAGGACCCGGCCGAGCGTTACCCGGATGCGGCAGCGTTGTTGCGGGCCTTGGATGAGTTGCCGGTGGATTCGCCAGAAGCCACGCTGGTGCGGCCGTTAGCGGTTCCGGTGAGTTTTGACCTGGGGGGTATTACTCCGGAGTCCATCGAGATTCCCACCGACAAACCTCAGCCGCCGCGCCAACCGGTGGTGCCGCCGACTCAGCACAGCGAACAACGTCGCGGCCCGGTGTTGGCGCTGGCGGGCATTGCGGTGGCGGTTGCCTTGGCCATTGGCGGCGCCAGTTATTGGTGGTTGAGCGGTAGCGATGAACCTGTGGCTAAGCCGCCCGTTGCCGTTGTTCCTGCAGAGGTGCCAGCGGTTGCCGAAGTGGACGGCGGTCAGCGTCCCTTGCTGATGGCGGGCAAGAAAACCTTGTTCCAGCGTGTGCTCAGCAAGCCCGGCGCCAAGCTTTCAGCAGACGCCGGCAGCGCGCCGGGCAAGGCGCTGCCGGCGTTCTCCGTGCTGTACGTGTACCAGCGCAAAGACATCGACGGCAGCCCGTGGGTACGTGTCGGCGCCGCCACCGATGGGCGCAGCGACGGTTGGTTGCCTGCCTCCCAGGTCAGCGACTGGAAGCAAAGCCTGGTGCTCAAATTCACCGAGCGTTCGGGCCGTGCGCCCGTGATGTTCCTGCGCCAATCCGGCGAAGTAGAGAAGCTGTTGGCTGATCCCGCTGCCGCCAAAGGCGTGTTGGCCAAGGCGCAGAAAAACAGCGACGACAATAGCCAGATCCTGGCCCTGGAACCCACCGCCAGCGCAGTGCCGCAAAACCAGTTCTACCTGCTGCCGATCTTCGATTCCAAAGAGAGCTTCGACGAAAACGGCACGCCGGTGCAGTTGCTGAATGTGGCGTCCATCGACCCTGGCAGCAGCGCCGTGGCGAAACCTGCGACGCCTGTGCTCAATGCCAACGCCGATGCCTTCCGCACGGCGGTAGTGCTGGTGGTGGACACCACGGTGTCGATGCAGCCCTATATCGACCAGATTCGCGACGTGGTTCACGAACTGCAAACTCGCATCGCCGAGCGCGGCGAGTTGGACAGCGTCAGCTTCGGCATGGTGGGTTTTCGTAGCAGCACCAAGAAGACGCCGGGGCTGGAGTACGTGTCCAAAACCCTGATCACCTTGGATCAAGGCCGCGACCCGCAACGCTTCCTCGACCTGGCGCGGCAGGTCAAGGCGTCCACCGTGTCCAGCCACTCCTTCAACGAAGATGCGTTCGCCGGGGTGATGCAGGCGGTGGATGGCATGGATTGGTCCGGCTACGGCGGGCGCCTCATCCTGCTGGTCACCGATGCCGGTGCCTTGCGCAAGAACGACCCGTTCGCCGCTACCCAAATGAACGAAGCCGAAGTGCGCCAGGCCGCGCTGGGCAAGCAGATCAAGATCTACGCCCTGCACCTACGCACCGACGCCGGCAAGAAGACCCACGCCGGTGCTGAAAGCCAATACCGCGTTCTCACTGCTGATGCGAACCCGCAGATTGGCGATCTCTACACGCCGGTGCCCGGTGGTGATGTACGCAAGCTGGGCGAGCGGGTGGATGAGATCGGTACAGTGTTCGCCAACCTCGTGCACCAAGTGCGCAGCAACACGCCGCAGCCGGTGCCGTTGCTCAATAGCGCACCGAGCCTGGCGGATAAATCCGCAGCGGTCGGCTACGCCATGCACATGGACTTCCTGGGGCGCAAAGCCGCGAGCCAGGCGCCGCAACTGGTCAGCGCCTGGACGGCTGACCGCGACCTTACCAACCCGGCGCTGCCAGCGTTTCAGGTGTGCGTGATGCTCACCAAGTTGCAGCTCAACGACTTGCAGCAGTCGCTGAAGCTGATCGTCGATGCGGCACGCAAAACCCAGACCTCGCCCAAGGATTTCTTCCAGGAAATTGCCAGCGCCTCGGCCTATATGAGCCGCGACCCGCAAGCCCTGCGCAAGGGCGGCAACCTGGCCGATGGCGGCATCCTCGGCGAATACCTGGAAGGCCTGCCGTACCGCAGCAAGTCGCTGAACATGACCCAGGACTTGTGGCTGTCGTTGAGCGTGGCCGAGCAGGAAGACTTTATCGACGAGCTGGACTCGAAAATCCGCCTGTATGAAACCTTCCACAACGACGTGGCCAACTGGGTCCGTTTCGGCGCTGCCGAGCCGGGTGATGCGTTGTACCGCGTGCCGTTGTCGACGCTGCCGTGATGCTGAACCTGAGCGCAGTGCACAAGAGCCGGGGCGTGGGGAGCCAGCGCTATAGCCTGGTGATTCCGGCGCTGGCGCTGCGGGCGGGTGAGCAGGTGGCGATTGTCGGGCCCAGCGGCTGCGGCAAAAGCACCTTGCTGGATTTGCTGGCGCTGGTGTTGGCGCCGGATTCGGTGGGCCAGTTTGATTTCAATCAGGTCGATATCGGCGGGCTGTGGCGGGCTGATCGGCAGACCACCCTGGCCCAATTGCGCAGCCAGCAGTTGGGCTATGTGCTGCAAACCGGCGGGCTGCTGGGGTTTCTCGATGTGCGCAGCAATATCGCATTGTCTCGACAGCTGTTGGGCTTGAAAGACGATGGCAGCGTGGCGCGGCTGGCTGAGCAGTTGGAGATCAGCGATCAGTTGGCGAAGAAACCGGCGGCATTGTCGGTGGGCCAGCGCCAGCGCGTCAGTTGTGCCCGCGCCCTGGCCCATGCGCCGCAATTGGTGCTGGCCGATGAGCCGACGGCATCCCTCGATCCGCTGAACGCCGAGCGCGTGATGCAGGCTCTGCTGGCTCAGGCCCGCGAGCACCGTGCGGCCTGCGTGATCGCCACCCATGACGAGCCTCTGGCCCGTGCCAGCGGCTTGCAGGTGCGCCGCATCCGTTGCCGTCGCGACGCCGACGGCGGTGTTACCGCCACCCTCGGGGAGCCGTGCTGATGCGCCTTGGTCTGGTGGCTTCCCTGGCGTGGCAGGACTATCGCAACGATGCGTGGCTGTCGGCCTGTTCGGTGCTGGCGTTGGTGGCGGTGATCGCGCCGTTGCTGGTGTTATTCGGCCTGAAATTTGGACTGGTTGGCAGTTTGACCGAACGTTTGGAAAACGACCCCGCCACCCGTGAAATTATTCCGTTGGGCGGTGGTCGATTCAGCAGCGCATTTATCCGTCAGTTGGGCGAGCGCAGTGATGTGGCGTTTGCGCTACCGCGTACGCGGCAGATTGCGGCGACGGCGCAGGTGGGCACGCTGACCTTGGAAATGCTGCCTACGGCCTCGGGTGACCCGTTGTTGAGCGGCCTGCCGATGCCTGAAGGCCTGGATCAGGTTGTGCTTAGCCACACCGCCGCCGAAAAGCTTGCGGCGCGGCCCGGCGATGGATTGGAGATCAGCTTTGCACGGCAAGTGGCGGGGCGCATCGAGGCCCAGCGCACACGCGTGCAGGTGCTGGCGGTGTTGCCGCTGCAAGCTTTTGCTCGAGACGGGTTGTTTGCCGACCTGAGCGTGTTGGAAGCGGCGGAAGATTATCGGGACGGCCGTGCAGTCCCGGCGTTGGGCTGGGACGGTGAAGCGCCAAGCGGACAGCGGATCTATCCGGCGTTTCGTTTGTATGCCCGCACCCTTATCGATGTGGAACCGCTGCGGCGGTTTTTCGCCGGACAGAATGTGTTGGTCTCGACCCAGGCCCAGGCCATCGCCCAGGTGCAGTCATTGAGCCGCAACCTGTCGATCGTGTTCTGGGTAATTGCGGGGTTGGCGTTGGCGGGGGCGTTTGCGGCGGTCTTTGCCGGGGCGTTGGCCGCCGTGGCGCGCAAGCGTCGGGAATTGTCGGTGTTGCGCCTGTTGGGCTTTTCTACCGCTGGGCTGTTGCTGTTTGTGGTGTTGCAGGCGCTCTACAGCGCAGGCTTCGCTGCCGTACTCAGTGCCGGCCTGTATGGCTTGGCCGAAGCGGCGTTGAATCAATTATTTGTGCAGGTGCCGGGCGAGCACGCCAGTCACCTGCTGGCCCGTCATTATGGCCTGGCCCTGGTTGCAGTCATGGGCGTCAGCGCCGTGGCGGCGGCCTGTGGCGGTTGGCGAGTGGCGCGTATCCAGGCTTCTGAAGGAATCAGAGATGTTTAAGTTACTGGGCGCCTGTGTGGCGCTGAGCCTGGCCTCGATGGCCTGGGCCGATGAGGCAAGCGACAAGCTCGACAACCCCAAGCCGTTGGAAGGTGACGTCAGCCTGCCGTTGCCGTGCGACGGCAACATGGTGTTCCGCTACGCCTATGTGCTGGCCCAGGGCACCCTGGATGACCGTGAGATCAGCCTCGGTTACCCCTTTGCCGAAGGCGAGGCGGGCTATCAGCAGTCGTTTATTTCCGGTTACCGCCGCGACTATATCAACGGCCAGTTCACGCTGAAGGACTTGCCCAAGCAATGGAACAAAGTCATCGCGCCGTTGATGCCCAAGACCGAGGCCAAGACCCCGCTCAAGCCCATGCTGTACTTCATTGGCAAGTACGAAGTGACCGCCCGCCAGTACGCCCAGGTGATGGCCCAGGCCCAGTCCCTGGCCAGCGGCGAGCCGGCGCCGGCCTGCGATGTGCCTGCCGGTATGGCCGGGCGTTTGCCCAAGGTGAAACTGTCACGCTTTGAAGCCGAACGCTTCTCGGCGGTGTACAGCGCCTGGTTGATGAAATACCACCGCGATTTGCTGCCCGTCAGCGGGCGTGGCTCATCGGCAGATGAAGGTGGCGTTGGTTTTGTACGCCTGCCCACCGAAGTGGAGTGGGAGTTTGCTGCGCGCGGCGGCCAGGCGGTCAGCCGTCAGGACCTGGAAGGGCGGCTGTTCCCGCGCCGTGCCGAAGGCAGCGACAGCGACGGCCCGCTGGGTGATTACGCGGTGTTCAATCAGGTCGCCGGCGGCACCGGACAGGCCGCACGCTTGATGCCTATCGGCACCAAGTTGCCTAACCCCATCGGTATGTTCGACGTGATTGGCAACGCTGCCGAAATGGTCCAGGAATCCTTCCAGCTGGTACACGCCGGGCGTCGCCAGGGCACCTACGGCGGCTTCGTGGTCAAGGGCGGCAACTACCTGGAAGGCGAGGGCACGCTGTTTACCGGCATGCGCCGCGAGTACCCGTTGTTCGCCGCCGATGGCACCGAGCAAAGCAACGAGACCACCGGTTTTCGCGTGGCGATTGGCGCGTTGTCGGCACCGCGTTCGCGCTACAAGGAACTGTTTGCCCAGTGGCAGAAAGAAGGCCGCCTGGCCGCGCTGACCGATGCCATCGACGACGCCCAGGACCCGACCAAGCGCCTGGACAGCATCATCGCCGCCAGCGTCGACCCCAAGCTGCAGGCCGAGTTGGGGTTGGTCAACGAAGAGCTCAAGCGCAACGTCTCGCTGATCGCCCAGCAACGCGAAGAAGCGGCGGGCAATTTGATCCAGTCGGCCGCGTTGGTGGCCGAGACCATCGCCAACTACAACATCCGCCTGGCCAACCTGCAGAAGAGTCGCCAGCAGGCCAAGGACAACAAGGACGAGGCCAGCGTGCAGCTGTTTGACATGGCTATCGCCAATGGCCGCAACGCGCTGGACGGCGCGGTGGCGATTTACATCGACAACCTGGCCACTGGCACGCGCTACACCGACGCGGTGATCCAGGCGCAGTTTCAACGCATCAAGGAAGAGTTGGATCGCAAGCCCGTGCTCGGCAAGAGCCTGGTGACGCGCGCGACACTGTTCGTCCGCCATGTCGGCAACTACCGCAAGCAACAGCGGGCCGACCCGGCGACGATCTTGAAGGAATTGCTCGCAGCGAGCGGTCAGCGATGAGCGCTGGCTGTATGGCGAGCTTGGAAGGGACTCAGGCGGCGGTGGGCCGTGCTGGGCAAGTCAAACTAAACAGAGAACACACCTATGCTTTTTTCCCGTAAGGCGGTTTCCAAGCGTCACTTGTTGTTGATCGCGGCTGGTTTCAGCACTGTGCTGACCGGTTGCGCCACGTCGCCGGCCGGTAAGGTCGCGTCGAGCACCAAGGTCGAGTACTACCCCAATTGCTACGAGCCGGTGCAGCACCTGCGTGCCACCGACTCGGACATGACCAAATCGGTCGTGACCGGTGCTGCCATCGGCGCGGCCGGCGGTGCCTTGCTGGGCGCCCTGACCGGCGACAAGGAAAAACGCGGTCGCAATGCCGCCATCGGTGCAGCGGGCGGCGCGTTGGCCGGTGGCGCGGCGGGTTACTACACCGAGCGTCAAAAGCAGATCAGCGATGACAACCAGCGCATTGCGTCGTACTCCACTGACTTCAACAAAAGCGCGTCCGATATCGACCGCAGCACCGCCTACGCCAAGGCGTCGCAGCAGTGCTATCAGAGCTCGTTCACCAAGCTGGTGGCTGACCGTAAGGCCAAGACCGTCAACGACACCGAAGGCCGCAAGCGCCTGGCAGAAATCGTCGCGGGCCTGAAGGAATCCAATGACCTGATCGTCGCGGTCAACGGCAAAGCCAGCGAAGACCTGAACAACTACACCCAGGCTTACGAGAAAGACCTGCAACAAGTGGGCGTGCAGCGTACCGACGTGGTCACCGTAGCCACTGCCGATACCACACCGGTGACCCCGCCTGCCAAAGGCAAGAAGGCCGTGAAACCGGCGAAGAAGCCCGTACTGCCAACCGTACCGAAAGAAGCGGTGACCACCGAGAAGAGCATCCAGACCGTGCAGGCCAAGCAAGCTGAAAGCAAGCAGGTCGCCAGCGCCGGTAAAGCGCAGCTCGAAGGCTCGTGCCGCGATCCAAACCTGGCCGACTGGGCGCCGGTGCCTTGCCCAAACGTTTAAGTAACATGCTGCTATAAGCGTCAAACGCAAGCCGATCTTCCGCTAATGCGCAAGATCGGTGGCGTTCTTTTTGCAAATCGTTACACTGCTGCGGCCACTCAATAATTACACCGAGGCCGTGTGCATGAAATTTCGTCTTCTTCTGTGGGTGCTGGGCCTGATGATGGGCAAAGCCAGCCGCACCAACCCTGCGTTCCAGCAACAGCTGGGTGACAAAGACCTGGCGTTCCAGGTGCAGACCCTCGACGGCAAAGTCGCCCGTCATTTCATCGTCAAAGACCAGCGCATCACCAGCCGTTCGGGTGTACACCCGTCGCCTGCGTTTGCTATCGCCTTTAAAGATGCCGCCTACGGCTTCGCCACGATGCAGGCGAAGAACAAGCAACTGGCGTTCATGACGGGGATTCAGGACAAGTCGATCCAGATCAAGGGCAACCCGGCACTGGTGATCTGGTTCCAGGGGTTGACCAAGTATTTGAAGCCGAAGAAAAAGAAGTAACTGTAGGAGCGAGCTTGCTCGCGAAGGTCGTTAACGATCACGCGGGGTGCCTGACACCCCGCAGTGTTCTCGGGTTTTCGCGAGCAAGCTTGCTCCTACATGTTCAGTTCTGATTGAACTGGGACGCCAGTTCACGCAACAACACCTCAGCATCCAGCACCTTGCCCACCACTTCCTCAGCCTTGTCCCGGCTCAAGCCCAAACGCTCCAGCAACGCATCCGGGATGGCTTCATCCGGCCCGGAGCCAATGCCGCGGCTGCGCAGCAGGCACACCAGATTCGGGTACTCAGTTCTACGCTTTTGCTAAACCGCCAAAAGTTGACGAACTTGCTCCTGTGTTACGCACATATGTAACCTTGTCGCCCACCGCGTAATTTCCATTGGCGACGATAGTGACCTCACCACTTCCATCGTCTGCTTTGACGCTCACTGTCTGGCTCGTTGAGTGGGGACCTGTCATCCTGGTTCCCAATTTCGTTACAGTGCCTGTAAGTTGTGTCTGCGTGACTGGCATGAGTTTTCTCCTCAGGGCTCGTCATTGGGTTGCAGTAACTACTCATGCCGATTAGATCACTCGGAAGTTGTCCCGAATACTGTCAACCCTCACAGGTAGTCGCACACCCTGCTCTTCTGAAGAACAAGTAACTGGCGTTCATGACGGGGATTCAGGACAAGTCGATCCAGATCAAGGGCAACCCGGCGCTGGTGATCTGGTTCCAGGGGTTGACCAAGTATTTGAAGCCGAAGAAAAAGAAGTAACTGTAGGAGCGAGCTTGCTCGCGAAGGTCGTTAACGATCACGCGGGGTGCCTGACACCCCGCAGTGTTCTCGGGTTTTTCGCGAGCAAGCTCGCTCCTACATGTTCAGTTCTGGCTGAACTGGGACGCCAGTTCACGCAACAACACCTCGGCATCCAACACCTTGCCGACCACTTCCTCAGCCTTGTCTCGGCTCAGCCCCAGACGCTCAAGCAGTTCGTCAGGAATGGCTTCATCAGGCCCGGAGCCAATCCCACGGCTGCGCAACAAGCGCACCGCCAAACACACCAGGTTCGGGTATTCGGCGTACTGACCGTCATAGGTCGGGTCATGCTGGAAGCGCAGGGCCGTGGACAGTTCGTCCGGCATATCCCAGTAACGCATCAGCCACGCACCAATCTGCTCGCGGCTGATGCCCAGCAGGTGTTGTTCCACATAGCTGTGGCACAGGTGCGGGTTGACCTCCAGGTGGCGGCAGATCAGCGAGAAGTGCGGCGGGAACACATGGGCCAGCAGCAGGTAACCGAAGTTGTGCAGCAGGCCGGCGAGGTAAGTCAGGCCCGCTTCCGGGCGCTGGGCACGGGGCATGGCACGGGTGAGGCCTTCGATCACGGCGGCGGTGTAGATCGACTGGTGCCAGTACGGCGTGGCCTGGTGCGGGTGGTCCTTGGGCAGGCTCAAGGTCTTGCCCAGTGCCAGGCCCAATGCCAGGTTGATCACCAGGTCAAAGCCCAGCACGCGCACGATGGCGTCTTCCACCGAGCGGATCTTGCCCGGCGAGGCGTAATACGGCGATGCAGCCCAGCTCACCACTTGGGCGGCCAGGGCCGGGTCGGTTTCTACTACGCCGGTGATGTCATCGATGGTGGCGTTGGGGTCGACCCGCAGCTTGATGATCTTTTGCGCGGTATCGGCCAGCGGCGGAATCTCGATGGTCGCTTCCAGGCGTTGCTGGATGCGACGGGCGGTGAACGCCTGCATCGCCTGGGTGATTTCCTCGCGGTCATCGTTGGGGCGGTCGAGGTTGGGGCGGATATTGCTCAGCGGCTCGCCGAAGTGCGCGGCACTGGCTTTGGTAAGCATGGTCTTGAAGTCGGCGCTGGCGATTTCCAGCAGCAGCCCGGCTTCGCCCGAATGTACCAGCAGGCTTGGTTCATTGAGCAGGCTGCCTTCGTATAGGCACGGTGAACTGGTCAGCGCTGGCAGGCCCGGCAGCAGGCTCAGCTCGTGCTTATCCAGCATGCGCTTGACGCGCTCTGGCGACACCGCCGTAAGGCGTCGGCCGGTGAGTTCGGCAAGACGGTTGAGGTCGAGCAACTGGTTTTGCGGGAACAGCACCATCAGTGCGCCCACCGCATCTTCCAGCAGCACGGCCTGGACCTTTCGCGCGGGATTCAGGCCAGGTTGTTCGGCGACTTCCGTGTAACTGATGGAGAGTTTTGCGAGCAGAGCCCGAATGACCGGCGGGGCGGTCAGTGGGGCTGTAGCGAGGGCAACTTCTGACATGGCCTGATCCAATTTTTTACAATCAAAGAAGTATAACCAGCTTGATACATCTGTTGGTCGTATAAGTGAGTCAGGCGTCACACTTGGCCGTATTGCTGCCCGTGCCTGAGCCAGCGATCCAGCAATGGGCTGACATGCTCCGGCCAGCGCTCCAGCAGCGCTTGCGCCGCATCGCGTACAGCGGGGAGCAAGTCGGCATCGCGCATCAGGTCGGCGACCTTGAATTGCAGCAGGCCGGTCTGGCGGGTGCCGAGCATTTCGCCGGGGCCGCGCAGTTCCAGGTCCTTTTCGGCGATGACAAACCCGTCGTTGGTTTCGCGCATGATGCCCAGGCGCTGACGACCGATCTGTGACAGCGGCGGGTGATACAGCAGCACGCAATGGCTGGCGGCGCTGCCTCGGCCGACGCGGCCACGCAATTGGTGCAGCTGGGCCAGGCCCAGGCGCTCGGGGTTTTCGATGATCATCAAGCTGGCGTTGGGCACGTCCACGCCGACTTCGATTACCGTGGTGGCCACCAGCAATTGCAGGTTGCCGGCCTTGAATTCGGCCATCACCGCCGCCTTTTCCGCAGGCTTCATGCGCCCGTGGATCAGCCCCACCTTAAGCTCGCCGAGGGCGCTGGTGAGGTCTTCGTAGGTGGTTTCGGCGGCCTGGCAGGTGAGCTCTTCGGACTCTTCGATCAGCGTGCACACCCAGTACGCCTGGCGACCTTCGGCGCAGGCACCGCGTACGCGTTCGATCACTTCGACACGCCGGGTGTCGGTGACCAGCACGGTATTGACCGGGGTACGGCCTGGGGGCAGTTCGTCGAGAATGGAGGTGTCGAGGTCGGCGTAGGCGCTCATGGCCAGGGTGCGCGGGATGGGCGTGGCGGTCATGATCAGCTGGTGCGGGTTCATGCGCCCGCCCACACCTTTCTGGCGCAGGGCCAGGCGTTGTTGCACGCCAAAGCGGTGCTGTTCGTCGATGATCACCAGGGCCAGGTTCTTGAACTTCACTTCGTCCTGGAACAGTGCGTGGGTGCCCACCACCATCGGCGCGCCACCGGCGATTTGCTCCAGCGCGGCGGCTCGGTTCTTGCCCTTGAGCTTGCCCGCCAGCCACGCCACTTCCAGGCCCAAGGGTTCGAGCCAGCGCTTGAAAGTGATGAAGTGTTGCTCGGCCAGGATCTCAGTCGGGGCCATCAGCGCTACCTGGTAACCGGCTTCCAGTGCTTGCAGGGCGGCGAGGGCGGCGACGACGGTCTTGCCGGCGCCTACGTCGCCCTGGATCAGGCGCAGCATGGGTTCTTGCTGGCTGAGGTCGTAGGCGATTTCATTGCCGACGCGCTGCTGCGCGCCGGTGGGCGCAAAGCCTAAGTTGGCCAGGTACTGCGCGGGCAGGTGCGTGGCCTTGGGCATCGCCGGTGCGCGCAGGGAGCGCATGCTCTCACGCAGGCGTTGTTGGGACAGCTGGTGGGTCAGCAGTTCTTCAAAGGCCAGGCGGTGCTGAGCCCAGTGATGCCCCAAGGCCAGTTCATCCACATCGGCGTCGGCCGGCGGGTGATGCAGGTAGCGAATCGCATCGTCCAGCGGCGCCAGTTGGTAGTCGCGGGCCAGCTCCAGTGGCAGCCAGTCGGGCAGGCTTTTGGGGCCGAGCATCGTCAACGTTTGCGTGCACAGTTGGCGCAGGCGTTGCTGGGTCAGGCCTTCGGTAAGCGGGTAGATGGGGGTGAGGGTGGTGTCTACCGGCGGTGGTTCATCGCCGGTTATGGCGCGGTATTCCGGGTGGTAGATCTCAAGGCCCGATGCGCCGGGGCGTGCTTCGCCGTAGCAACGCACGCGGGTGCCGCGCTTGAGGCCTTCTTTCTGCGCATTGCTGAAATGATAGAAACGCAGGCTCAGGCCGCCGGTGCCGTCCTGCAGGCGCACCACCAGGCTGCGACGCTTGCCCATCACTACATCGGCGCCGCTGACGGTGCCTTCGACCACTGCATCCTGCCCAGGGCGCAGTTGGCCAATGGGCACTACGCGGGTGCGGTCCTGGTAACGCAGGGGCAGGTGGAACAGCACGTCCTGAAGATTCTCCAGGCCGACCTTGGCCAGTTTCTCGGCCATGGCTTCACCGACACCCTTGAGTGCCGTCACCGACACCTGCGACAGCTCAGTCATACGTTGGCTTAGCTCGCAGCAGTCGGCTTGGCCACCGAGCACAGGCGGATCGAGTCGGCGAGGATCTCAATGGCCTTGGGCCGTGGGAAGCTGGCGCGCCAGGCAATGGCCACGGTACGGAACGGTACCGGCGGCGTGAGCGGACGCACTTCAATCACACCAGGGGCGTAATGATGGCTGTCGACGGCCGACAACGGCAGGATCGAAATGCCCAGGCCGGACGCAACCATGTGGCGGATGGTTTCCAGGGAGCTGGACTCCACGGTGGTGTGCTTGGCGCCGTCGTTGCCTTTGGTCAGGGTCGGGCAGGCTTCGAGCACCTGGTCGCGGAAACAATGGCCTTCGCCCAGCAGCAGCAGGCTCTTGTCGTTGAGCAGGCCGGCGTCGATGGTGTCTTTTTGCGTCCACGGGTGGGAGGCCGGCATTAGCACGTAGAACGGCTCGTCGTAGAGGGGCAGGGTGAGTACGTCCGCCTCATTGAACGGCAGGGCGATGATGATCGCGTCCAACTCGCCGTTGCGCAGTTTGTCGCGCAGTACGTGGGTGAAGTTTTCTTCGATATACAGCGGCATCTGCGGCGCGACGCGGTGCAGTTGCGGGATCAGGTGCGGGAACAGGTACGGGCCGACGGTGTAGATGGCGCCGACTTTCAGCGGTGCGGTCAGCTGGTTCTTGCCGGCCTGGGCCAGCTCGCGAATGCTTTGCGCTTGCTCCAGCACCTTCTGGGCCTGGGCCACGATGCCTTCGCCCACGGGGGTGAGGCGCACGGCGCTCTTGCTGCGCTCGAAAATCAGCACACCGAGTTCGTCTTCAAGCTTTTTCACGCCCACCGACAACGTCGGCTGGCTGACGTGGCAACGCTCGGCCGCGTGGCCGAAGTGCTGCTCTTGGGCGAGGGTAACGATGTAGCGTAATTCTGTAAGAGTCATAGCGGGCGTCCATGAGGTTGCGGGCCAAGCATACCGGCTGCAATCGATAGACGCACGTTATCAGAAGTTTGTTGGGGATTGAGTGGGGGCGTGGAAGAGTTTTTTGGTTGTACGCAATCAAATGTGGGGGCGGGCTTGCTCGCGAATGCGGTGTATCAGTGACGAATGTATCGACTGACACTCCGCATTCGCGAGCAAGCCCGCTCCCACACAAGCCCGCTCCTGCAACCCTTAGCGGCGGCGCTTCTCGATGTTGTACACAAACGGTGCAACGATCTCGATGCTGCCGCCCTTGAGCATGTCGGCCGGTGGCTTGGGCAGCGGCTGGGCACGACGGATCATGTCCAGGGTGGCGCGGTCCAGGTCGGCGTTGCCGGAGCGGCCCACCAACTCGTAGGACAGCACGTTGCCGTCAGCATCCACCACGAACCGCAGGCGGTTCAGGCCTTCTTTGCCACGGGCCTGGGCGCCGGGCGGGTACTTCTTGTACTTCTGCAAGTGCGCCAGCAGGGTGCCTTCCCAGGATGCCTTGGCAGCAATCTGTTGCGGCGACGGGCCTGGTACGGGCTGGGCCGACTTCTCCGCAGGGGCGTTGGTCGGTGGAGCGTCGCTCGGCGGATCCTCGGAAGGTTTCTCCTTGGGCGGCTCGATCTTCTTCTCCACCGGTTTTGGCGGCGCAGGCTTAGGCTTTGGTTTGACCGGTTTGGGCACCTGGATCGTCGGCTTGGGTGCCTCGGCCAGTTTCGGCAGGGGCAGTTCTTCGACCGGCGTCGGTGGTTGCGGCGGCGTGATCACCTTGGGCGGTGCCGGAGGCGGCGGCGCTGGCATCGGCGCCAGGTCAATGACCATGGCGGCCGGTGGCAACTGCACCGTGTGCGGCGCTGACCAATGGAGCGCGATAGCGATCGCGACGGCATGCACGCCCAGCACGACGGCGAGGCTGGTGCCATAACGCGTCAGTTTGTGGCGCGTCGTGATCATTTCTTGGCTGCCGTCTCAAGTCCGACCAGGCCTACCTTGAGGTAGCCGGCTGCCCGCAGGGCATCCATCACGCTCATCAGGTCGCCGTAGTCCACGCCCTTGTCGGCCTGGAAGAAGATCGTCGTGTCTTTTTTGCCTTGGGTCTTGGCGTCCAGCACCTGGCCCAGGGTTTCGGATTTGACTTCTTCTTCGCCCAGGAACAGACGCTGGTCTGCCTTGACGCTGAGGAACACCGGTTTCTCTGGCCGCGGCGCCGGCTTGGCGGTGGAGGCGGGCAGATCGACCTTGATGTCCACGGTGGCCAGTGGAGCGGCCACCATGAAGATGATCAGCAGCACCAGCATCACGTCGATAAACGGCGTGACGTTGATTTCGTGGTTCTCGACGAGTTCGTCGTCGCCTTGATTCAAATGCAGGCCCATGGCCGATTACCCCACTTTCACCATGTGCGGTTGCGAGCTGCGCTCGGTAGGCAGGTGATCGAGGTCGCGGCTGACCAGCAGCAGGACTTCTGCCGACGCGTCCGACACCTGGGCTTTGTAGCCAGCGATCGAACGGGCGAAGACGTTGTAGATCACCACCGCAGGAATCGCAGCAACCAGGCCCAGGGCAGTTGCCAGCAGGGCTTCGGCGATGCCTGGGGCAACGACGGCGAGGTTGGTGGTTTGGGTTTTGGCGATGCCGATGAAGCTGTTCATGATGCCCCACACAGTACCGAACAGGCCGACGAACGGCGCGGTGGAAC
This sequence comes from Pseudomonas kairouanensis, assembly GCF_004682055.1. GTDB lineage: Bacteria > Pseudomonadota > Gammaproteobacteria > Pseudomonadales > Pseudomonadaceae > Aquipseudomonas > Aquipseudomonas kairouanensis. Next base: position 95,348 of record NZ_QUZU01000011.1, read on the forward strand.
CGATGGTCGCCAGCACGCCGGTGCCGCTGCTCATGTTACGACCGCATGCTGCAACCAGGCGCTCCAGGCGGAAGGCCACGCGCTCCTTGATGCCTTCTTTTTCGCGGGTGTTGGCCGACAGGCGCATTTCTTCCAGCGCATCGTGCACCAGGGTGTTGGCCAGGGTGCCCTTCTTGGTTGCGCTTTCGCTCGCTTCCTTGAGGGTGGTGGCCTTTTTCAGGTGCACGATTTCGGTGCGCAGACGACGCTTGGCGCCCAGCAGCTCGAAGCCTTTGGCGATCCAGATGGTCCAGGTGATGATCGAGGCGATGGCCAGGCCGATCATCACGGCCTTCACCACGACGTCAGCGTTCTGATACATGCCCCATGGGGACAGGTCGTGGGCCATGCCCAGGGTGTTGTCTTCTTCCAGTACCACGCCGGTTTCGTCGGCGGAGGCAGGATCGGCAGCCAGGGCTGGATCGTTAGCGGCTGGGGCGATGGCTGGAGCAGCAGTGCTTTGCTCGGCAGCAGCCGGTGCGGCTGGGGCGGTGGCATCCGCGAAGGCGGCGGTCGGCGCCAGCATGACGCTGAACAGCAGCGCGGCAATCGCGCGCCAGGCGCGGGATGTGGTTGGCGAAGCGGGGGTGGTATTACGTGTCATGCTGGCCGGACCTGAGAGGAAAAATGAGTGATCGTCCTTCCAGACCTGGGAGGCCGAGGACAAATGGGCGGTTATTATTGCAAGTAATTCTTGTTAACAGAAGTAATACAGTAACTTTATTTGTGCTTTTTCTGGCCGTTTGTCACCTGCGAGGGCTAACCTAGACCTTTCTGTACGGAGTTTTGTGATGTCTGCGCCTTCTGTTGTGATTGCCGGCTGTGGCGATGTGGGGAGCCGGTTGGCCAGCCAACTGCTCGCCTCGGAATGGGAGGTTCATGGCCTGCGGCGTGATATTTCGCGCCTGCCCGAGGGGGTGATCGGCATCGCGGGCGACCTGTTCAACAAGGATTGCCCCGACACCTGGCCGATTGGCGGGGTGGATTACCTGGTGTATTGCGCGGCCGCCACCGATCACGACGAAGCGGGGTATCGCGCGGCTTACGTACAGGGTCTGAAACATGTTCTCGAATGGCTGGGTGACTATGGCCAGGAGCCGAAGCACCTGCTGTTTGTATCCAGCAGCAGCGTGTACGGGCAACAGAAGGGGGAGTGGGTCGACGAAACGTCCGCCACTCAGGCGCAGGGCTACTCCGGGCAAGTGATGCTCGAAGCCGAGCAAGTCGCACTCGAAAGCGGCATTCCGGCCAGCATCGTGCGCCTGACCGGCATCTACGGGCCGGGCCGTGAATGGCTGCTGACCCAGGTGCGCCGAGGTTATCGCGTGGCGATTGACCCACCTTTATATGGCAACCGTATTCACGCGGACGACGCGGCGGGCTTGCTGGCCTTTATGTTGCGGCATGTAGAAAAGGGCGGTTCGTTGGAGAAGGTCTACATCGGCGTCGACGATGCGCCCGCGCCGCTGGCGGAGGTGGTGGATTGGTTGCGTGAGTATCTGGGTGTGACCGAATGGGCTGATGATGCCAGCGTGCGGCGTGCGGGGAGCAAGCAGTGCAGTAATGCACGGGCCAAGGCGTTGGGATGGGTGCCGACCTATCCGACCTTCCGGGAAGGTTATGCAGCGATTCTCAAAGGCTGAAACGCGGTAAAAAATGTGGGAGCGGGCTTGCTCGCGAAGGCGGTGTGTCAGTCACTGGAAATGTTGACTGATCCGCCGCTTTCGCGAGCAAGCCCGCTCCCACATTTGAGTCTTCGTGAGGCTGGTTACTGCTTTTCAAGCAGCCATTGGCGAGGGCCGGGCGTGAACTGAGGCACTTCATCCGCCTGCGCAGTATTGATCGCCTGGAAGATTTCCAACTGCTTATCCTTGCGCACAAAGATCCACGGGTTGCCCTGGCCGTTCAATTGCAACCAGATGCTGTCATAGCCGCCGCTCATGGACGCGCAATCACCCGCCAGGCACAACGAGTACTGATCGACATTCGGCAGCCCGGCAACTTTGCCGTTGGCCTGGAATTGCACGATGGCGCCGCTGCCGAAACCGTCGAGGATCTTCCAGTCACCGCCCAGATACGCGGCGTACAGTGCTCGCTCGAAGTTGGCACCCAGTGGTGCGCCTTCCGGTGCTGGCTCTTTGGCTCGTGCAAACAATTGCTCAGGCTCATTGTCGTTGGCCACTTGCAGCAGTTGCTTGCCTTTGCGCTTGAGTTCGGTGGCGGAGCTGCCGTAGAAGTCGACGCTCCAGGCGCCGGATTTTTCACCCAGCAACTTGCCTTCTGCTACTTCAAAACCGTTGTAGTAGCGCGCCTGCCCTGCCTTGGGGTTGACCTCCCATTCGAGGTTCGGGCCAAAGCTTTGCAGGGCTTCACGCAAAGGGCCGCCCTTGGCTGCCGCATCGATGGCGACCTGGTTGATCCAGGTGCCGCTCACATCCAGGTCGGCGGGGTTGCTGGCGCAGCCGCCGAGCAGCAGGGTGAGCAACGATGAGGCTACAAGCGCTTTGCGCATTACGAAATCCTTCTGAAACAGAGTCGGCGCAGCCTGGGGAAAGCTGCGCCGGGTGTTTTACTCGATGACCAGAATCGCGTCCATCTCAACCTGCGCGCCCTTTGGCAGGGCGGCAACGCCGATGGCGGCACGGGCTGGGTACGGCTGTTCGAAGTACTTGCCCATGATCTCGTTGACCTTGGCGAAGTGGCTCAGGTCGGTGAGGAAGATGTTCAGCTTGACGATGTCCTTGAACGAACCGCCGGCGGCTTCGGCCACGGACTTGAGGTTCTCGAAGACCTGCACGGTCTGCGCTTCGAAGCCTTCCACCAGTTCCATGGTCTTCGGGTCCAGCGGGATCTGGCCGGACATGTAGACGGTGTTGCCTGCCTTGATCGCCTGGGAGTAAGTGCCGATGGCGGCTGGGGCCTTGTCGCTGGTGATAACGGTCTTGGTCATTTATGACTCCTTGTAAGAGGCAATGGCTTATTTGAAGAGTTATGCACGCATGCGGGTGATGCGGATCACGCCGGTCAAGGCGCGCAGTTTCTTGATCACGCGGGCCAGGTGCACGCGGTCGTGCACGCTGACCACCAGCTGGACCACGCTGATGCGGCCATCGCGTTCGTCCATGCTGATTTTTTCGATATTGCCGTCGGCCGCGTTGACGCTGCTGGCCAGCAGGGCGATCAGGCCGCGTTGATGTTCCAGCTCCACGCGCAGCTCGACGTTGAATTCGCCGGTGACATCCTTGGCCCACGAAAGCTGGATGCATTTTTCCGGGTTGTGGCGGATTTCGGTGATGTTGCGGCAGTTGTCCAGGTGCACCACCATGCCTTTGCCGGCGGACAAGTGACCCACAATCGGGTCGCCCGGGATTGGCGTGCAGCACTTGGCATAGCTGAGCACCAGGCCTTCGGTGCCGCGAATCGCCAGCGGGCCTTCGGGGCTTGGCAACTGTTCGCCTTCGCCCAGCAGGCGGCGGGCGACCACATAGGCCATGCGGTTGCCCAGGCCGATGTCTTCCAGCAGGTCTTCGATGGTTTCCTGGCGGTACTCGTGGAGCATCGCTTGCACGCGTTCCTGCGGGATCTTGTCCAGGGCGCTGTCGAAACCGTTGAGCACCTTGTTCAGCAGGCGTTCGCCCAGGCTGATGGACTCGGAACGGCGCTGCAGCTTCAGGGCGTGGCGAATGTGCGTGCGCGCCTTGCCGGTGACCACGAAGTTGAGCCATGCCGGGTTCGGGCGTGCGCCCGGTGCGCTGACAATCTCCACCGTGGAGCCGCTTTGCAGTGGCTCGGACAGCGGTGCGAGACGGCGATTGATCCGACAGGCAATGCAGCTGTTACCCACGTCGGTGTGCACCGCGTAGGCAAAGTCGACCGCCGTGGAGCCTTTGGGCAGCTCCATGATCCGGCCTTTGGGCGTGAACACGTAGACCTCGTCCGGGAACAGGTCGATCTTCACGCTTTCGATGAATTCCAGGGAGTTGCCGGCACGTTGTTGCATCTCCAGCACGCCTTTGACCCACTGACGGGCGCGGGCATGGGTGCCTTTTGGCTGTTCGTCACCGCTGGATTTATACAGCCAATGGGCGGCGATGCCGTTGTTGGCCATTTCTTCCATTTCCCGCGTGCGGATCTGGATCTCGATCGGCACCCCGTGCATACCGAACAGTGTGGTATGCAGCGACTGATAGCCGTTGGCCTTGGGAATGGCGATGTAGTCCTTGAAGCGGCCCGGCAGGGGTTTGTACAAATTATGTACAGCCCCCAGCACGCGGTAGCAGGTATCGACCTTGTCGACGATGATCCGGAACGCATACACGTCCATGATCTCGTTGAAGGCCCGGCGTTTGCCGCGCATCTTTTTATAGATGCCGTAGATGTGCTTCTGCCGCCCGCTGACTTCGCCCTCGATCTCATCGATCGCCAGGCAATGGCTCAGGGACTCTTCGATCTTGTTGACGATTTCCTTGCGGTTGCCCCGGGCGCGCTTGACCGCCTGGTAGATGCGCGCCGAACGCATCGGGTGCATGGCCTTGAAGCCAAGGTCTTCGAATTCGATACGAATGGCGTGCATGCCCAGCCGGTTGGCGATGGGCGCGTAGATTTCCAGGGTTTCCTTGGCGATGCGCCGGCGTTTTTCGCCGGACAGCACTTCCAGCGTGCGCATGTTGTGCAGCCGGTCGGCCAGCTTGACCAGGATCACACGAATATCGCGTGCCATGGCCATGGCCATCTTCTGGAAGTTTTCCGCCTGGGCTTCGGCCTTGGTCTCGAAGTTCATCTGGGTCAGTTTGCTGACCCCGTCGACCAGTTCGGCCACGGTTTCGCCAAATTGCGCGCTGAGCGCTTCCTTGGCGATGCCGGTGTCTTCGATCACGTCATGCAGCATCGCGGCCATCAGGCTTTGATGGTCCATGTGCATGTCGGCCAGAATATTTGCCACCGCAAGGGGATGGGTGACATACGCCTCACCGCTACGGCGGCGCTGGCCGTCGTGGGCTTGTTCGGCGTAGAAATACGCTCGGCGGACCAGGTTGACCTGGTCTGGGCCGAGGTAGGCCGATAAGCGATCGGCGAGGGCGTCTATGCTCGGCATAGGAGTGACTCCTGCCGCATGCGTTGACCCCGCGCCGTGCTACGTCGACCAGGCATAGGCTTAGACGGCCTCGTTGGACTCGTCCTCGAACGCGGCAAACAGCGGTTCGTCTTCAACGATTTCAGCGTTGGCGATGAACTCGTAGCTCATCAGGCCTTCAGCGATTTCACGCAGGGCTACAACGGTAGGCTTGTCGTTTTCCCACTGGACCAGGGGCTCTTTGCCGCCAGTGGCCAGTTGACGAGCACGCTTGGTAGAGAGCATGACCAGCTCAAAGCGGTTATCCACGTGTTCTAAGCAGTCTTCAACGGTTACGCGGGCCATGGTATTCCTCGGAGCGAATGCAAGATGCGCGCTGCCCGGTTGGGCGAGCGGACTGAGCAGTTTAAAAAATCACCAGCGTTTAGGGAAGCGCTGATTTTTCGAGAGCCTTCGTAAAACCGCTGCAAGCGCCAATGTAAAGCCCTTGCAGCGGTTTTGGGAAGTGCCAATCAGCCGAGCAATTCGGCGAGTAATTTGCCGAAACGCTGCTGCTGGCGCTTTTGCTGGAGCTGATTGGTGCGGAAAATCGCCTTCAAGTCATCCAGTGCGTGGGCAAAATCGTCGTTGATGATCAGGTAATCGTAGTCGACGTAATGGCTCATTTCGCTGACGGCTTCGCGCATGCGGCCTTCGATGATCTCGTCGCTGTCCTGGCCACGGTTGGTCAGGCGCTGGTGCAAGGCCTCAAGCGAGGGCGGCAAGATGAAGATCGAGCGCGCCTGTGGCATCAGCTTGCGCACTTGCTCGGCGCCCTGCCAGTCGATTTCCAGGATCAGGTCGTGGCCTTCGTCGAGGGTCTGCTGCAGATGGCTTTGGGAGGTGCCGTAGAGGTTGCCGAACACTTCGGCGCGCTCCAAGAAGTCGCCGTGTTCGATCATCTTGACGAACTCGGTGCGCTCCACGAAGTGATAATGCACGCCGTTCACCTCGCCCGGACGCATGGCGCGGGTGGTGTGGGAGACCGAGATGCGGATCTGCTCGTCAGCGTCGGTCAGGGCCTTGACCAGGCTGCTCTTGCCCGCGCCCGAAGGGGCGGAAATGATGTAAAGGGTGCCGGTGCTGTGGGTCATGGAAGTTGCCTTACTCAATATTCTGTACTTGTTCGCGCATCTGCTCGATCAACACCTTGAGGTTGACCGCAGCCTGGGTGCTGCGCGGGTCGAAAGCCTTGGAGCCCAGTGTATTGGCTTCGCGGTTGAGTTCCTGCATCAGGAAGTCAAGGCGCCGACCGGCGGCACCGGCTGACTTGAGCACGCGACGCACTTCGAGGATGTGGGTGCTCAGGCGGTCGAGCTCTTCGGCGACGTCGCTCTTCTGTGCCAGCAGGACCATTTCCTGCTCCAGGCGCGTCGGGTCGAGGTCGGCCTTCATGTCGGTGAAGCGGTCGAGAACCTTCTGGCGCTGGGTGGCGAGCATCTGTGGCACCAGTTCGCGCAGGGTGACCACGTCTTCCTCGATCGAGGTCAGACGCTCGTTGATCAGGCGAGCCAGCTCGGCGCCTTCGCGCTCGCGACCGGCCTTGAGTTCCTTCAAGCCCTGGTTGAACAGGGCGAGGGCTTCGGCGTTGAGGGCTTGCGGGTCGGTGGCGTCGCCCACCAGTACGCCGGGCCAGGCCAGCACTTCCAGCGGGTTCAGCGCGGCAGGCTGCTTGATCAGGCCGGCGATGGTCTCGGCGGCGGCCACCAACTGTGCGGCGCGGTCGCGGTCGATCTGCAGGGCCTTGCCGGTGGTTTCTTCGGTAAAGCGCAGGGTGCATTCCAGCTTGCCGCGGGAGATACCCTGGCGCAGCGCTTCGCGCACGGCGCCTTCGAGGTCGCGGAATGACTCCGGCAGACGCAGGTGCGGCTCCAGGTAACGGCTGTTGACCGAGCGCAGTTCCCAGCTCAGGGTGCCTTGGACGCCGGCTTTTTCGACGCGGGCGAAGGCGGTCATGCTGTGCACCATGGAGGTACCTCGCGTTGCAGTCCCGCAAACACGGGCTGATGGTTAGGCTTTTTTGTAGGAGCGAGCTTGCTCCTACAGTCTGAAGGCGCAGGATTGTAGCGCAGTGAGAGGAGTGCGCCCAAACCCGGCCAATCGTTACCGAGTTTTTAGAAGTGCCCCGAATCGGCTCGCGGCTCTATAATGCTCGGCAGTTTTTCGTCCTCAGTACAGGTATCCCCTATGAAACGTCCAAGTGGTCGCGTTGCCGATCAGCTCCGCTCGATCCGCATCACCCGCAACTACACCAAACACGCCGAGGGATCTGTACTGGTCGAGTTTGGCGATACCAAGGTTATTTGCACTGTCAGCGTCGAAAACGGCGTGCCGCGCTTTCTTAAAGGCCAGGGCCAGGGTTGGTTGACTGCCGAATACGGCATGCTGCCGCGCGCCACTGGCGAGCGTAACCAGCGTGAAGCCAGCCGTGGCAAGCAAGGCGGGCGCACCCTGGAAATCCAGCGCCTGATCGGCCGTTCCCTGCGCGCAGCCCTGGACATGTCCAAGCTGGGCGACGTGACCCTGTACGTCGACTGCGACGTGATCCAGGCTGACGGCGGCACCCGCACCGCGTCCATCACCGGCGCCATGGTGGCCCTGGTTGACGCACTCAAAGTGATCAAGAAGCGTGGCGGCCTGAAAGGCGGCGACCCGCTCAAGCAAATGATTGCCGCCGTATCGGTGGGCATGTACCAGGGCGAGCCTGTGCTGGACCTGGACTACCTGGAAGACTCGGCCGCCGAGACCGACCTGAACGTGGTGATGACCAGCACCGGTGGTTTCATCGAAGTGCAAGGCACTGCCGAAGGCGCGCCATTCCAGCCTGCCGAGCTGAACGCCATGCTGGCCCTGGCCCAGAAGGGCATGACCGAGATCTTCGAACTGCAAAACGCCGCATTGGCCGACTGAGCCGGCCTCAAGGAGAAACGCCATGAGTGACAGTCAATTGCCAGCGTCCACGCCTTCCTATGAAGCGCGCCAGGGTGCGATGTTGTGTCATTTCGCGGCCTTCCTTGGGTTTGTGTTCCCGTTCGGCAGCGTGATCGGGCCGCTGATCCTGTGGCAGCTCAAGAAGGAAAAGGATGCGTTCATTGATGACCAGGGCAAGGAGGCCTTGAACTTCCAGATCACCGTAGCCATCGCCTGGATTGCTTCCATGGTGCTGGCCTTCGCGGTGATCGGGTTTTTCCTGATGATCGTGCTGGTGATCGCCACCCTGGTGTTGACCATCATTGGTGGCATCAAGGCCAACAAGGGGGTTGCCTATCGCTATCCCTTGACCTGGCGATTGGTCAAATAATGAACGCCCACAAAAAAACCGACAGCGATGTCGGTTTTTTTGTACCTGGAAAAAGACCTTAGATGGTCAGTGTCCAGTCGTAGTCCACGATCAGCGGCGCATGCTGCGAGAAACGCGGCTGGCGCGGCAGGCGTGCACTGCGAACGAACCGGCGCAGACCAGGGGTCAGCAACTGGTAGTCGAAGCGCCAGCCCAGGTTGAGCATTTCCGCCTGTTCGTTATCCGGCCACCAGCTGTACTGGTCGCCTTCACGGCTGACTTCGCGCAGGGCATCCACATAGCCCATGTTGCCGACAATCTCGTCCATCCAGGCCCGTTCCGGCGCCAGGAAGCCCGGGGATTGCTGGCTGTCGCGCCAGTTCTTGATATCCAGCTTCTGTTGCGCCACGTACAGCGAGCCACAATAAATGTACTCGCGACGTTTGCGCCGCTGTTTATCCAGGTAACGGGCGAAATCGTCCATTAGCTTGAACTTCTGGTTCAAGTCTTCATCGCCGTTCTGCCCCGAAGGAAGCAGCAAGGTCGCGATGCTGACCTTATCGAAATCGGCTTGCAGGTAGCGCCCGTAGCGGTCGGCTGTCTCGAAGCCGAGGCCGCTGATGACCGCCTTGGGTTGCAACCGCGAATACAAAGCCACGCCACCTTGGGTGGGCACTTCGGCATCGCAGGCATAAAGGAAGTAGCCATCCAGTTGGAAGGCTGGGTCGTCCAGTTCAAAGGCGGAGGCGCGGGTATCCTGCAGGCAGATGACGTCGGCATTCTGGGCTTGCAGCCAACTGAGCAAACCACGCTCGACTGCAGCCTGAATACCATTAACGTTCACACTGATGATCCGCATAAATGGCCCCAAAAATCGCGTGCGTGTATGATACACGCCGTCTAACTAATTAGCTAAATCCGTGGTATCTGAGGCTTTTTTCATGCAGGCGTATCAACGCGATTTCATTCGTTTTGCCATCGATCGCGGCGTTTTGCGCTTCGGTGAGTTCACCCTCAAGTCCGGGCGCACCAGCCCGTACTTCTTCAATGCAGGCTTGTTCAACTCGGGTTCGGCCCTGGCTCAGCTGGGTCGTTTCTATGCGGCAGCCATCGTTGAAAGCGGTATTTCCTTCGACGTGCTGTTCGGTCCAGCCTACAAGGGCATTCCCCTGGCGGCCGCGACGGCCGTGGCGTTGGCCGAACATCACGGGCGGGATCTGCCATGGTGTTTCAACCGTAAAGAGGCCAAGGCCCATGGCGAAGGCGGCAGCCTGGTGGGCGCGCCGCTGACCGGTGATGTGCTGATCATCGACGACGTGATCACCGCAGGCACGGCGATTCGTGAAGTGATGCAGATCATTGCATCCCAGGATGGCGCCAAGGCTGCCGGTGTGCTGATCGCGTTGAACCGCCAGGAGCGTGGCAATGGTGAATTGTCGGCGATCCAGGAAGTGGAGCGTGATTTTGGTATTCCGGTGGTGAGCATCGTGTCGTTGAACCAGGTGTTGCAGTTCCTGGAAGATGACCCGCAGCTCAAGCAGCATTTGCCGGCGGTTCGTGCATACCGCGAGCAGTTTGGCGTCTGACATCGGTCCCTCTGTATAAGAGGGCTTGTGTGGGAGCGGGCTTGCTCGCAAATGCGGTGGGTCAGAAACATATCCAGTGACTGACACTCCGCATTCGCGAGCAAGCCCGCTCCCACATTTGGACCGCGTACAAATAAAAAGCCCCCGCTCAATTGAATTGAGCGGGGGCTTTTTGGTTTTCGGTGTTTAAGGACGCTTGCGGTTGCTGATCAGCGTACCCATGCCGGTATCCGTGAAGATTTCCAGCAATACCGCGTTCGGTACGCGGCCATCGATGATCAGCGAACTGCCAACGCCACCTTGCACGGCTTCCAGCGCGCAGCGGATCTTGGGCAGCATGCCGCCATAGATGGTGCCGTCGGCGATCAGTTCGTCCACCTGTTGGGTGGTCAGGCCGGTCAGTACCTTGCCTTCCTTGTCCATCAGCCCTGCGATGTTGGTCAGCAGCATCAGCTTTTCAGCCTTCAGCGCTTCGGCCACCTTGCCGGCCACCAGGTCGGCGTTGATGTTGTAGGACTCACCGTTGGCGCCCACGCCGATTGGCGCGATCACCGGGATGAAGTCACCTTTGACCAACAGGTTCAGCAGGTCGGTGTTCACGCCCACCACTTCGCCCACCTGGCCGATGTCGATGATTTCTGGCTGGGTCATCTCCGGAGTCTGACGGGTGACCGTCAGTTTTTTCGCACGGATCAGCTCCGCGTCCTTGCCGGTCAGGCCGATGGCGCTGCCGCCGTGGCGGTTGATCAGGTTGACGATGTCCTTGTTCACCTGGCCGCCGAGGACCATCTCCACCACGTCCATGGTCTGCGCGTCAGTGACGCGCATGCCATCGATGAAGTGACTCTCGATCGACAAGCGCTTGAGCAGGTCGCCAATTTGCGGGCCACCACCGTGAACCACCACAGGGTTGATCCCCACGGCCTTCATCAACACGATGTCGCGGGCAAAGCCGGTTTTCAGCTCGTCGCTTTCCATGGCATTGCCGCCGTATTTGATCACCAGCGTCTTGCCGACGTAGCGTCGAATGTAGGGCAACGCTTCGGACAGGACCTTGGCGGTGTTGGCAGCGGCTTCGCGTTCGAGGGTCATTCAGGGCTCCGGTAAAAAATCAGAACGGTAATTGGAGATCAGGGGCAACACGTTTCAACTGGGCGTGGAATACGTCCTTGATGCGCTGCAACTCAGCCTCGGTATCCGCCTCGAAACGCAGGACCAGCACCGGTGTGGTGTTGGACGCGCGAACCAGGCCCCAGCCTTTGGCGTAATCGACTCGCACACCATCAATGAGGGTCAGGTCGGCGCCTTCGCCCCATTGCGCATCGTGCAGTGCGTCAATGATGCTGAATTTGCTCTCCTCGGTCACATGGATATTGATCTCTGGCGTAGAAATATCATTCGGGAAGGTCTGAAACAGCTCCTCGGCCGTGGATTTTTCCTTGCTGAGGATCTCCAGCAGACGAGCGGCGCTGTAAATGCCGTCATCGAAGCCGAACCAGCGTTCCTTGAAGAACACATGGCCGCTCATTTCGCCGGCCAGCAGGGCGCCAGTTTCCTTCATTTTCTTTTTGATCAACGAGTGACCGGTCTTCCACATGAGTGGGCGGCCGCCGTATTCCTTGATCAGCGGGGTGAGGCGGCGGGTGCACTTCACGTCGAAGATGATCTCGGCGTTGGCGTTGCGTGCTACCACATCACGGGCGAACAGCATCAGCAGGCGGTCCGGGAACACGATCTCGCCGGTCTCCGTCACCACGCCCACGCGGTCACCGTCGCCGTCGAAGGCCAGGCCCACGTCAGCCCCGGTTTCCTTGACCTTGGCGATCAGGTCCACCAGGTTTTCCGGCTTGCCTGGGTCTGGGTGGTGGTTGGGGAAGTGGCCGTCAACCTCGCAGAACAGCGGGATTACCTCGCAGTTCAGCGCTTCGAGCAGTTGCGGGGCGATCACGCCGGCCGCGCCGTTGCCGCAGTCCACCACTACTTTGAGGCGGCGCGCGAGCTTGACGTCACGGGTGATTTCATCGGAGTAGCGCTGCAGGATGTCGACCTTGGTGATGCTGCCTTTACCGCTGGTCAGGTCGTTGGTCTTGAGGCGGTTGTGCAGGGCCTGGATCTGTTCGTTGGCAAGGGTATCGCCGGCGATGACGATCTTGAAGCCGTTGTAGTCCGACGGGTTATGGCTGCCGGTGAGCATCACCCCGGACTTGCCGGCCAGCACGTTAGCGGCGTAGTACAGCGCAGGGGTAGGCACCAGGCCGACGTCGCTGACATGGCAGCCGCTGTCGGCCAGGCCTTGGATCAGTTGTTCCACCAACTCGGGGCCGGACAGGCGACCGTCACGGCCGACCGATACGTTGGGCTCGTCCTGGGCCAGGCTTTGGGAACCGATGGCGCGGCCAATCCAGTAGGCAGTTTCGGCAGTCAGGGTCTTGGGCACCACACCACGGATGTCGTAGGCGCGAAAGATGCTGTCGGGGAATGTCGGGGCTACTCGGGCTGCGGTACTCATCGCGGGGGGAAACTCCATCTGAAGGGGGCAAGGCTGGTCTGAATGTGACTGACCGGCAGGCTCAAACTGAAGGGTATGACGGTGTTTTTGGCAGAGAGTTCGTGGTGCAAAAATGCCATCGGAGCTTGGGCTCCGTCTTTTTGTCTGCGTAATTCATTGATTTCAATGGGGAAATCTCGCTGATTAAGTCCGCGCATTCTTCGTCCTGAAAAGCCTTGCGGTGGCGTCAGGCCGGGCAACGGCGCCCGGCCAGGTTCAGCGTAGTCAGTGGCTGCCGGAATGCCCGAAACCGCCTGCGCCGCGTTGGGTTTCATCGAATTCCTGGACCAGTTCGAAGTGCGCCTGTACCACCGGCACCAGCACCAACTGTGCAATACGCTCGCCGACCGCGATATTGAATGCGGTCTGGCCACGGTTCCAGCACGACACCATCAGCTCGCCCTGATAGTCCGAGTCGATCAGGCCCACCAGGTTGCCCAGCACGATGCCGTGTTTGTGGCCCAGGCCCGAGCGCGGCAGGATCAGCGCCGCCAGGCCCGGGTCGCCGATGTAGATCGACAGGCCGGTGGGAATCAGCAGGGTCTGGCCCGGCTCAAGGACAGTGTCCTCCTTCAGCATGGCGCGCAGGTCCAGGCCGGCAGAGCCTGGGGTAGCGTAGGCCGGCAGGGGGAATTCGTTGCCGATGCGGGGGTCGAGGATCTTGGCTTGCAAAGCGTGCATGGAAATTAAACCTGGTTCAGCCGTTGGGCGATAAAAGAGATCAGTTGGCGGGCAATCTTGCCCTTGCTGGTCTGGGCGAAAAGGGTGGCCTGCAGGTCGCGGTCGATCACGCTGCAGGCGTTTTCCTCGCTGTTGAAGCCGATGCTCGGGTTGGCGACATCATTGGCAACGATCAGATCGAGGTTTTTGTCTTTCAATTTGCGTGCGGCATAGTCCAGCAAATGCTCGGTCTCGGCGGCAAAACCGACGCTGAATGGGCGATCCGGACGGGTGGCGATGGTGGCCAGGATGTCCGGGTTGCGCACCATTTGCAGGAGCAGGCCGTCGCCGCTTGTAGGGTCTTTCTTGAGCTTTTGCGGGGCTACGACTTCCGGGCGGTAATCCGCAACCGCTGCCGAGGCGATGAACAGGTCGCAGGGAATGGCCGCTTCACAGGCCGCCAGCATGTCGCGGGCGCTGACTACGTCGATTCGCGTGACCCGATCAGGGGTGGGCAAATGCACCGGGCCTGTGATCAGGGTGACGCGCGCGCCTGCCTCGACCGCCGCTTCCGCCAAGGCAAAGCCCATTTTCCCTGAGCTATGGTTGGTGATGTAGCGCACCGGGTCGATGTTTTCCTGGGTTGGACCGGCGGTGATCAGCACATGCTTGCCGGTCAGGGCCAGGTGCTGGAAGCACTCGGCGGCGCACAGCGCCAGGTCATTGGCTTCAAGCATGCGGCCCATGCCCACGTCGCCGCAGGCCTGGCTGCCGGATGCCGGGCCGAAAACCTTGAGGCCACGGCTTTGCAGCAACTGGGTGTTGGCCTGGGTGGCCGGGTCGCGCCACATGGCCTGGTTCATGGCCGGTGCGATGGCGACGGTGGCGTCGGTGGCCAATACCAGGGTGGTCAGCAGGTCGTCGGCGATGCCTTGGGCCAGACGGGCGATCAAGTCGGCGGTAGCCGGGGCGATCAGCACCAGGTCGGCCCATTTGGCCAGCTCGATGTGGCCCATGGCCGCTTCGGCCGCCGGGTCCAGCAGGTCCAGGTGAACTGGGTGGCCGGACAAGGCCTGCATGGTCAGCGGGGTGATGAACTCACTGCCGCCGCGGGTCATGACCACGCGCACTTCGGCGCCTTGGTCCAGGAGCCTGCGAACCAGTTCTGCGCTCTTGTAGGCGGCAATGCCGCCGCCGACGCCGAGAACGATGCGTTTCCGATACAGACGCTGCATTGGTTTGCCTTTCCAGTTCAGTGACGCCTGCGATGCCCCCTCCCCAGGTGAAATCGCACGCAAAAAAGAGGGCCTACGATAACACAGCGTCCGCCAGGCAACAGCGGTGCACATGGCGCATATGGAGAGGGAGGTGGGATGAGTATTCGCGATTGGCCGGTGGCCGAGCGGCCACGGGAGAAGCTGTTGGAGTGGGGGGCGGCGAGTCTTTCGGATGCTGAATTGCTGGCGATTTTCCTGCGCACCGGCGTTGCCGGCATGAGCGCCGTAGACCTGGCGCGCCATCTGCTGATGCAGTTTGGCGGCCTGCGCCCGTTGCTGGAGGCCAGCCAGACCCAGTTCAGTCAGCACTTGGGCCTGGGGCCGGCGAAGTTTGCCCAGTTGCAGGCGGTGCTGGAAATGTCCCGGCGCCACATGGCCGAGCGGCTGCGCAGCCATTCGGTGTTGGAAAGCCCGGTGGCGGTGCGGGATTACCTCAAGGCGCTGTTGCGTCATGAGCCCCACGAGACCTTTGGTTGCCTGTTTCTGGACTCAAAACACCGGGTGCTTGGGTTCGAGGCGTTGTCCCAGGGCACCATCGACGCGGCGATGGTTTACCCCCGGCAAGTGGTCAAGCGCGCTTTGGCTTATAACGCTGCGGCGCTGATCCTGTGTCACAACCATCCTTCCGGCAGCCTGGAGCCCAGCGCAGCTGATCGAAAATTGACCAAGTTGCTGCAAAAAGCCCTGGAAGTGGTGGATGTGCGGGTGCTGGACCACATCATCGTGGGCGACGGTGACCCCTTGTCGATGGCGGAATATGGCTGGATGTAACCCCGCCCGATCAGGGCGGGGCACAGGTTCAGGGCTTGATGCTGACCTTGGAGAAATCCTGGCGGCCGAACGGGCTTACCTGGTAACCCTCGACAGTCTTGCGTGCCAGAGCGAACGCCGTTGGGTGAGCCAGCGGCAACCACAGCGCCTGTTGCTGGATCTGCGCCTGGGCCTGCTGGTACAGCTTGCTGCGTACCCCTTGCTCGCTGGTGGTCTTGCCAGCACTGATCAGCTTGTCCAGCGCCGGGTCGCAGTAGCGGGCGAAGTTGGTACCGGACTTCACCGCCGCGCAAGAGAACTGCGGGGTCAGGAAGTTATCCGGGTCGCCGTTGTCGCCGGCCCAGCCCATGAACAGCAGGTCGTGCTCACCGGCCTTGGCGCGGCGGATCAGCTCGCCCCACTCGATCACACGGATCTCGGCCTGGATGCCGATTTTGGCCAGGTCTGCCTGCAGCAGTTGGGCGCCGAGGTTCGGGTTGGGGTTCAGCAGGCTGCCGGTGGGGCGTGTCCAGATCGTGGTCTTGAAGCCGTCCTTGAGACCGGCACGGTCCAGCAGGGATTTGGCTTTGGCCAGGTCCTGTGGATAACCCGGCAAATCCTTGGCGTAGCTCCAAGTATTGGGCGGGTAAGGGCCATTGGCGGCTTCGGCGGTGCCTTCAAATACAGCCTTGAGGTAGCTGGCCTTGTCGAACGCCAGGTTGATTGCCTGACGTACTTCGGGCTTGTCCAGCGGTGGATGCTGGCTGTTGATGGCCACGAATGCGGTCATGAAGGCTGCGGTTTTCTCGACCTTGAGTGCGGTGTCCTTCTCGGCCTCGCCCACATCCAGCGGCTTGGGCGACAGGGCGATCTGGCATTCATTGCGGTGCAATTTCTGCAGGCGCACGTTGGCATCCGGAGTGATGGCGAAGATCAAGTTATCCACAGCCGGTTTGCCAGCGAAGTAGTCCGGGTTGGCCTTGTAGCGCACTACAGCGTCTTTCTGGAAACGCGAGAAAACAAACGGCCCGGTGCCGATTGGCTGGCTGTTGAGCTTTTCGGGAGTACCGGCCTTGAGCAGCTTGTCGGCGTATTCCGCCGGGTAGATGGAGGCAAAGCCCATGCTCAGCGCGGCAAGGAACGTGGAGTCGGCGTGATCGAGGGTGAACCGTACGGTCAGCGGGTCGAGGGCGTCGATTTTCTTGACCAGCGTCGGCAATTGCAACGACTGCGCGTGGGGGAAGCCACTCTGGGCGATCTTGTGCCACGGGTTGGCCGGGTCGAGCATGCGCTCGAAGCTGAAGCGAACGTCTTCGGCGGAAAGGGCGCGGCTTGGGGTGAAATAGTCGGTGCGGTGGAACTTCACATCCGGGTGCAGCTTGAAGGTGTAGGTCAGGCCGTCCGGCGAAACTTCCCAGCTGTCCGCCAGGCTGGGCACCAGCTTGCCACTGGCCGCGTCGTAGTCCACCAGGCGGTTCATGAGCACATCGGCCGAGGCGTTGGTGGTGGTCAGCGAGTTGTATTGCACCACATCGAACCCTTCGGGGCTGGCCTCGGTGCAAACGCTCAAGTTGCTGGCGGCAGAGGCCAGCGGCGCGATAAAGAGAGGGGCGAGCAACAGCGGTAGGGCAGCGAGGCGCATGTTCGGTTTCCTTTGCAGATCGAAGGCCCATCTGCGAGTGCAGTCTGGAAAAGGCCTACCGTAGAGGTCTGATTGATAAATGACTAGCCCATTTTTGCCTGTGCTTTTGCTTCAAATGCTGTTTTCATGGCGCCTCAGCGCGTTCCGCCGTGCATTTTTTTGCGCGGGTGGGCGCTGTAAATCATTCTGTGCGACGAGTGGTCGGCTGTGACAGCGGCCCCTCCTGGCAACGGTTCAGGTGTGTTTTGCCTAGATTTACGCCGGTAAAAACACACGGGCTGTTGTTGCACTGGGGTCTTTCTGGTATAAAGCAGCGCTCTTTTCTAGGGGCCCGGTTCCTTCGCTTGTAGGTGTAGCCGGTAAGACCCTAAAGAAACGCGGCGCCTGGCGCCAAATGACTGAGAGATTAAGCGGCCAACCCATGCCGGGTTGGGCATGTGGTTTTAGAGGGCTGAGGCATGTCGAGAGTCTGTCAAGTTACCGGTAAGGGTCCGGTGACTGGGAATAACATTTCCCACGCAAATAACAAAACCCGTCGTCGTTTCCTGCCGAACCTGCAGCATCACCGCTTCTGGGTTGAAGAAGAGAAACGTTTTGTTCGCCTGCGTGTATCTGCTAAAGGCATGCGCATCATCGACAAGCGTGGCATCACTGTCGTGCTGGCCGAAATCCGTGCCGCTGGCAAGATCTAAGGAGCTCTATCATGCGTGAATTGATTCGAATGATCTCTAGCGCCGGTACTGGTCACTTCTACACTACCGACAAGAACAAGCGTACTACCCCGGACAAGCTCGAAAAGAAAATGTTCGACCCGCGCGTTCGCAAGCACGTGATCTACAAAGAAGGCAAAATCAAGTAATTGATTTTCTTCCTTGTGAAAAAAAGCCCGTCTCTCACGAGTCGGGCTTTTTTTTGCCTGTGATTTGCCGGTCAGGCCTTCTGTTCAAACACCACGTAGATCTTGCGGCACGGCTCCAGCACTTCCCAAGTGCCCACGAACCCGGCCGGGATCACGAAGCGGTCGCCGGCGCGCAGGGTCTTGGCGTTACCCTCGGCATCCCTCAGCACAGACACACCCTGCACAATTTCGCAGTACTCGTGTTCGGTGTAGTTGACCTTCCAGTGCCCGACCTCTCCCTCCCACACCCCAGCGCTCATTTGGCCGCACGGGCTGTTGTAGTGGTTGTAGATCGTTTGCTCAGGGTCGCCCTTGAGGATTTTTTCCGCAGCAGGGCGGTAGCGGTCGGGGGCGGTGTTGGCTTGGCTGAAGTCGACGATGTCCTGGATGCTCATGTGCGTGTCCCGTCTGGCCTGCGGTTGAAGAGCCCAAAGTCTATGTTTATTAAAATGAACATCGCAAGGGCGTATCCCGGGGTTATGTCAAATATATTGAAACATCCCCAGCGGCTGGTTTAGGGTGGCACCTGCCTTGAGCCGAACAGCAGGCTGGCGGGGCAAGCATTCTTTGAGGCTGCCGGGGGACATCGCCTGGCCCTTGTATTCAATAAGAGGAGGACACCCGCATGACCACCCTGACCCGTGCCGACTGGGAACAACGCGCCAAGGATCTGAAGATCGAAGGCCGTGCTTACATCAATGGCGAATACACCGCCGCAGCCTCCGGTGACACCTTCGAATGCATCAGCCCGGTCGACGGCCGTCTGCTGGGCAAGGTAGCCAGCTGTGACGCCGCCGACGCCCAGCGCGCCGTGGAAAACGCCCGCGCTACCTTCAATTCCGGTGTCTGGTCGCGCCTGGCGCCGGCCAAGCGCAAGTCGGCCATGATCCGTTTCGCCGCGCTGCTCAAGGAAAATGCCGAAGAGCTGGCGCTGCTTGAAACCCTGGACATGGGCAAGCCAATCAGCGATTCCCTCAATGTTGACGTGGCCGGCGCAGCCAATGCCCTGAGCTGGAGCGGCGAGGCCATCGACAAGATCTACGACGAAGTTGCAGCAACGCCACACAATCAGCTGGGCCTGGTGACCCGCGAGCCTGTCGGCGTCGTGGCGGCCATTGTGCCGTGGAACTTCCCGCTGATGATGGCCTGCTGGAAGCTGGGGCCAGCGCTGTCCACCGGTAACTCGGTGATCCTCAAACCGTCCGAAAAGTCTCCGCTGACTGCCATCCGTATCGCTGCACTGGCGGTGGAAGCCGGTATTCCAAAAGGCGTGTTCAACGTGCTGCCGGGCTATGGCCATACCGTGGGCAATGCGCTGGCGTTGCACATGGACGTCGACACCCTGGTGTTCACCGGCTCTACCAAGATCGCCAAGCAGCTGTTGATCCGCTCCGGCGAATCGAATATGAAGCGCGTATGGCTGGAGGCTGGCGGCAAGAGCCCGAACATCGTGTTTGCCGACGCCCCGGACCTGCAGGCCGCCGCCGAATCTGCCGCTGGCGCCATTGCCTTCAACCAGGGTGAGGTCTGCACTGCCGGTTCGCGTCTGCTCGTGGAGCGCTCCATCAAAGACAAATTCCTGCCGCTGGTGATCGAAGCCCTCAAAGGCTGGAAGCCAGGCAACCCGCTGGACCCGGCCACCAATGTGGGCGCCCTGGTGGACACCCAGCAGATGAATACCGTGCTGTCCTACATTGAAGCCGGCCACACCGACGGTGCCAAATTGGTGGCGGGCGGCAAGCGCACCCTGGAAGAAACCGGCGGTACCTACGTGGAGCCGACGATTTTCGACGGTGTGACCAACGCCATGAAAATCGCCCAGGAAGAGATCTTCGGTCCAGTCCTTTCGGTGATCACCTTCGACAGTGCCGAAGAAGCGGTCGCCATTGCCAACGACACCATCTACGGCCTGGCCGCAGCGGTGTGGACAGCGGATATCTCCAAGGCGCACCTGACTGCCAAGGCCCTGCGTGCTGGTAGCGTGTGGGTCAACCAGTACGACGGTGGCGATATGACCGCGCCGTTCGGTGGCTTCAAGCAGTCGGGCAATGGCCGCGACAAGTCGCTGCATGCGTTCGACAAGTACACCGAGCTGAAATCGACCTGGATCAAGCTGTAACTTTCAGGGCTCACCGCAGGTAAAAATGTGGGAGCGGGCTTGCTCGCGAATGCGGTGTATCAGTACCAGATGAGCTGGCTGATCCACCGCGTTCGCGAGCAAGCCCGCTCCCACACTGTTTTGTGTGTTCTTAAAGTTATCCACAGGAGCGTGGAAATGCGTTGGGCGACTTATTTCGCCGTGTTGGCCTCGGTCCTCAGTGTGGGCCTGGCCTTGGGCGTCAGCATGCCGCTGGTGTCTCTGCGTCTGGAAGGCTGGGGCTATGGCAGTTTTGCCATTGGCGTGATGGCCGCCATGCCCGCATTTGGTGTGTTGCTGGGGGCAAAGCTCTCCAGCCGCTTGGCTGCGTGGCTGGGCACTGCCAATCTGATGCGTTTGTGTCTGTGGGGTGGCGCGGTGTCCATCGGCTTGCTGGCGATTCTGCCCAGCTACCCGGTGTGGCTGGTGCTGCGCTTGATGATCGGGGTAATCCTGACCATCGTGTTTGTCCTGGGCGAAAGCTGGATCAACCAGTTGGTGGTGGAGCAGTGGCGCGGCAGGCTGGTGGCGTTGTATGGGTGCAGTTATGCCCTGAGCCAACTGTCGGGCCCGTTGCTGTTGGGGGTGATCGGCACCGACCATGACTATGGTTTCTGGGTTGGCGTGGCGTTGTTGGTGGTGGCACCGATTCTGTTGTTGGGCCGCTCCGGTGCGCCCACCGCCGATGCCTTCAGCGTCACGTTTGCTGATCTGTGGCGCTTCTGCCTGAGCCTGCCGGCGATTGCCTGGGCGGTAGCGCTCTTTGCGGCGTTCGAAGCGATGATTCTGACGCTGCTACCGGTGTATTGCCTGCAACAGGGCTTCAACGCCGAGGTCGCCTTGGCCATGGTCAGCACAGTGGTGGTCGGCGACGCGCTTTTGCAATTGCCCATTGGCGCACTGGCGGACTACCTGCCGCGACGCATGTTGTTCTTGGGGTGTGCCGTGCTGTTGCTGGTGTCGAGCCTGGCAATTCCACTGGTATTGCATACGCCGCTGATCTGGCCGGTGTGGGTATTGTTCGGCGCCAGTGCCGGCGGGTTGTTCACGCTGTCGTTGATCCTTATTGGAGAGCGTTACCGAGACGATGCGTTGGTGCGCGCCAATGCACATGTGGCGCAACTGTGGGGGATTGGCTGCTTGATCGGGCCGTTGGTGGCCGGTGCAGGTAGCCAGTGGGTCAGCGGGCATGCACTACCGTTTCTGATGGCGGCCGGTGCGTTGGGCTTGGTGGCGTTGTTGCTGCGCCAAGGCGCATTTGGGGCTGCACAGCCAGCCTGAGTTTGGAATACAGCCAGAAATGTGGGAGGTGTGGTTCTTAGAGCATGCGTTCCAGGCCTACGCTAGTGGCAAACCATGCGTTGAACCTGCGCCACCAGCTCCCCGGCTCGCGGTCCAGGGTGTGCAGTTGGCCGTCATCCTCGGTTACCCACACCACCTGGCCATCCTGCAATTTCGCCTCATAACTCAACGCCGGTGCCATGCCCTGCAACGCCAGGTTGCGCACATGCTCCGCCAGCTCCGGGCTGTCCACCAGTACGCCGACTTCGGTGTTCCACAGGACGGAGCGCGGGTCGAAGTTGAACGAACCGATAAACGACTTTTCCCGATCAAAGATCATGGCCTTGCTGTGCAGGCTGGAGTCCGAGCCGCGAAAGGTGCCGCGTCGAAACAGATGAGGGCCGCTGCCACCGCCGCCATCGCCCGGTTGGCGACGCAGCTCATAGAGTTTCACTCCATGTTCCAGCAACGCCTTGCGATACGGCGCGTAGCCACCGTGCACGGCCGGTACGTCGGTAGCCTCCAGGGAGTTGGTCAGCAGGCTCACCGACACCCCCGCGTCAGCGCGGCCCGTGAGGTACACCAGCCCCGGCTCTCCGGGCACGAAGTACGCCGAGACCATCATCAGCTCGCGGCTTACCCCTTCCAGCTGCGGCGCCAGTTGGGTGGTGAGCAGCAGCCTGGGGTCCGGCTCGGCCGTGGCCAGCACCTTGCTCGGTGCGTCCCACAAGGCCTGGTTCCAGGCCCAGATCAACTCGCGGCGCCAGATGTGCATGCGCGGTTGGGTCTGGTAGGTGCGCAAGCGGTTGTACAGCGCATGATTCTGCTGGCGCGATTCGGCCAGCGACGCTTGCAAGCGCTCGCGCACGGCGGTCAGGTCGCCTTTGGATGGGCTGATGGACACAAAGTCATCAATCGGCTTGCTCAGGGCACTGTTCCAGTACTGGTCAAAGCTGTGCCCGAGTTGCTCGGCCACCGGGCCCACGCTGAGCATGTCGATGTCGGTGAAGTTCAGGCTGGGCTCGGCGTCGAAATACTCATCCCCCAGGTTGCGCCCGCCCACGATGGCCACGCTGTTGTCTGCCAGCCACAGCTTGTTGTGCATGCGCCGATGTTGCAGCGACAGGTTGAACAAACGGCCCATGGCTCGGGTAACGCCGGTACTGCGGCCCAGGTGCAGCGGGTTGAACAGGCGGATTTCGATCTGGGGGTGGGCGGCAAGGGTGGCGATTATTTGATCGAGGCCGTCGCTGGTGGTGTCGTCCAGCAGGATGCGTACCCGCACGCCACGGTCGGCGGCCTTGAGCAGTTCATCCACCAGCATGCGCGTGCTGATGCCGTCGTGGACGATGTAGTACTGCAAGTCGAGGCTGGTCTGGGCGTTGCGGATCAGCTCGGCACGGGCCATGAAGGCCTCGCTGCTGTTGGGCAGCAGGCGAAAGCCGGAGCGACCCTGGTAGGGCGCGGCCTGGGCCTGGATCGAGCGGCCGAAGGACGATTGCGCAGCGGGCAGGGCGTCGCTGGGGATGCGCGGTGTACTCACCGTCGCGCAGCCGCCCAGCGCCAGGGCTCCCAACAGGAAAAACGGTAATAGCCGTTGCATCATCAAGGGAGTCGCTTCCAGATCAGGGCGGTTGTCGGCATATGACGGCTATTTCCCGCGAAAGGTCAGTCCAGCGTGTCGGCCAGTATCTTGATGGCGGCGGCACCGACCTTGCGCACGGCTTCTTCAATCTGTGGGGTTGGCTTGGCAGCGTAGTTCATGCGCAGGCAATTACGGTACTTGCCCGAAGCAGAAAAGATGCTGCCCACCGCCACCTGGACCCCTTGCCCCACCAAGACCCGATTGAGCTTAAGCGTGTCAAAGCCTTCGGGCAGCTCGATCCAGAGCATAAAGCTGCCTTGGGGCCGACTGGCGCGGGTGCCCGCCGGGAAATAGCGGCTGACCCAATCAAGCATCAGGTCGCGATTGCGTTGGTATTGGGTGCGCATCCGCCGCAAATGCGGTTCGAAGTGCCCGCCTTTGAGAAATTCGGCAATCGCAATCTGCGGCTGCGTGGCGGTGGAGCCGGTGCTGATGTATTTCATGTGCAGCACGCGTTCAAGGTAACGGCCCGGTGCAACCCAGCCAATGCGCAGGCCCGGCGCAAGCGTTTTCGAGAACGAACTGCACAGCAGCACACGGCCGTCTTCGTCAAAGGACTTGATGGTGCGCGGGCGTGGGTAGCTGTAGGCCAATTCGCCATACACATCGTCTTCAATGACTGCCACGTCAAAGCGCTGGGCCAGGGTGAGCAGCGCCCGCTTGCGCGCCTCCGGCATGATGTAGCCCAAGGGGTTGTTGCAGTTGGGGGTCAGTTGGATGACCTTGATGGGCCACTGTTCCAGCGCCAGTTCCAACGCTTCGAGGCTGATACCGGTGATGGGGTCGGTGGGGATTTCCAGGGCCTTCATGCCCAGGCCCTTGAGGGTCTGCATGGCCCCGTGAAAGCTGGGGGAGTCTACTGCGACGATATCGCCGGGATCGCAGATGGCATGGATGCTGGCGGACAGCGCCTCATGGCAGCCCGTGGTGATCACGATGTCTTCGGCGGTCAGTTGGCAGCCGGAATCCAGTGACAGTCGGGCGATTTGTTCGCGTAATTCCATACAGCCGAGGATGTTGTCGTAATACAGACCGGGCAGGTCCTGGCGGCGGCTCACACGGGCCAGGCTGCGCAGCAGGGGTTTGAGGGTGGGTGACAGCACATCCGGCATGCCGCGCCCCATCTGTATGACATCTTTGCGCGGCACCGCGCGAATCAGCTCCAGCACCTGGTCCCATTGGGAGATTTCCACCGGTCGCTGCGCCGGGCGACCCACTTCCGGCAAGGCCGGCAACTCACGGCCCACGGGCACGAAGTAGCCGGATTTGGGCTTGGGCATCGCCAGGCCGTTGTCTTCCAGCAACCGATACGCCTGCTGCACGGTACTCAGGCTGACCCCATGCTCGACGCTGAGCGCCCGTACCGAAGGCAGTCGGTCGCCAGGGCGATAGAAGCCTTGTTCGATGCGGGTGCCCAGCAAGTCGGCGAGGTTGACGTATAGGGTCATGGCGGCCACTCCCAGGGGACCAGTACAGATAGGTGGAAAATACAGGATTCAGCCATCCAAAGGCAGTATCTGTATGGATTTAATAAAAGTAGGGTGAATCTGTAATGGTTTGCCCGGCGGGCCCATTCTTGTCACTCAAGGCAACACGCCACTGAGGGGCAGCAAAATGAAGGGCATGAGCGATGTGCGGCTGGCGGTATACCGCCAGGAACTGGAAGTACGGCAGGAGCGCGCAGTCTCTGCGCCGACCGATAGCCGCTGGGGGCTGTTCTGGCGCCGTCGCCACACGCGCAAAGCCTTGTTGGAGCTGACCTGCGAACAGCTTAAGGATGTGGGGCTGACCGCTGAAGAGGCGCGCCAGGAAGGGTCGAAACCCTTCTGGCGCAGCTGATTCATACCAGTTCTTTGAGTCGGTGCCAGAGCATCCCCAGCGCCAGCAACGGCGAGCGCAAGTGCTTGCCGCCGGGGAAGGTGATGTGCGGCACCTGGGCAAACAGGTCGAAGCGCCCCTGTTGCTGGCCGCTGATGGCCTCGGCCAGCAGCTTGCCCGCCAGGTGTGTGGCGTTGAGGCCGTGGCCTGCGTAGGCCTGGGCGTAGTACACGTTGGAGTGGTCGGCCAGTCGGCCAATCTGCGGCAGCCGGTTGGCGCCGATGCCGATCATGCCGCCCCACTGGTAGTCGAGCTTCACGTCGGCCAATTGCGGGAAAACCTTGAGCATCTTGGGCCGCATATAGGCGCCGATGTCCTGGGGATCACGCCCGGAGTAATGGCACGCACCGCCGAACAGCAGGCGCTTGTCTGCAGACAGCCGGAAGTAATCCACCGTTACCCGCTGGTCACACACTGCCATGTTCTGCGGCAACAGGCTGGCTGCCTGGGCGTGGCTCAACGGCTCGGTGGCGATGATGTAGCTGCCGGCGGGCAGCACCTTGCCGCCCAGTTGTGGGTTGAGGCCATTGAGGTAGGCGTTGCAGGCCAGTACCAATGTCTTGGCACGCACACTGCCTTTGGCGGTATGCACCTTGACCTCGGGGCCATAGTCGATGCGGGTGACTTCGGACTGCTCGAACAGCTTCACGCCCAGTTGCTGCGCGACGGCCGCTTCGCCGAGGGCCAGGTTGAGCGGATGCAGGTGGCCGGACCCCATGTCGATCATGCCGCCCACGTAGCGCTCGGAGCCGATCACGCTGCTCATCTCACCCGCTTGCAACAGGCGCACCTCATGGCGATAGCCGAGGCTGCGCAATTCTTCGGCGTCTTCGGCCAGGCCTTGCAGGTCGCGGGGCTTGTTGGCGAGGTCGCAGTAGCCCCAGGTCAAGTCGCAGGGGATCTGGAAGCGCTCGACGCGCTCGCGCACAATCTCAACGGCTTCCAGGCCCATCAGCTTCATCTGGCGCACGCCGTCGGTGCCGATGACGTTGGCGAACTGGTCCAGCCCATGGCCGACGCCGCGAATCAACTGGCCGCCATTGCGCCCGCTGGCGCCCCAGCCGACCTTGCGGGCCTCCAGCAACACCACGCTAAAGCCGCGCTCAGCCAGCTCCAAAGCCGTATTGAGCCCCGAATACCCGCCGCCAATCACGCACACATCGGCAATCACTTCGCCGCTCAACACCGGGTAATCGGGTTGCGGCACGCTGCTGGCGGCGTAGTAGGAAGTGGTGTGCCGGGCGCTGGCAGTCATGGGGAGCATCCCTGTTTGGAAAATTTGACGCAGGATACAGCGGTCGGACGAAGCTGTCTCACCGGGGGCTTTTGCGGCAGAATCCACGCCTATTCGCCGTTCGGTACCTGTGTCGATGAGTTGCAACAGCCAGAAAATCAGCACACTGCGCAGGCAGATCCCTTCGTTCGAGTGTGTTCCCGGCTGCCACGACTGCTGTGGGCCGGTGACCACCTCGCCCGAGGAAATGTCGCGCCTGCCGCGCAAGACCGCCGCCGAACAGGACGCAGCCATGGACGAGCTGAACTGTGTGCACCTGGGGCCCAACGGCTGCACCGTGTATGACGAGCGGCCGTTGATCTGCCGGTTGTTCGGTACCACCAAGACCTTGCCATGCCCCAATGGGCGCCGCCCGGTGGAGCTGATTCACCCGCGGGTGGAGAAGCAGATCCATGAGTACATGGCCAGTACCCGGCAGGTATTGGTCTAACAGGTGTACTCGGTTTAAATGTGGGAGCGGACTTGCTCCCACATTTGACCGCGTTGTGCCCTCAGTCCGGGATCGGGAGGTTCAGGCTCTCTTTCACCTCTTCCATCACGATATAGCTCTTGGATTCGCGCACATGGGGCAGCTTTAGCAGAATGTCGCCGAGCAATTTGCGGTACGACGCCATCTCCGAAATACGCGCTTTGACCAGGTAATCGAAATCCCCCGACACCAGGTGGCACTCCAGCACATGGGGTAACTTCAGCACCGCGCGGCGGAACTCCTCGAAGGTGTCGCCAGACTTGTAATCCAGGCTGATCTCGACAAATACCAGCAAACTCCCCTTCAAATGCTGGGGATTGAGCCGTGCGTTGTAGCCCATGATGATCCCCTCGCGCTCCAGCCGACGCACGCGCTCGGTGCACGGCGTGGTCGACAGCCCGACCTTTTCGCCCAACTCCGTGAACGAAATTCGCCCGTCGGTTTGCAGGATGCGCAGGATGTTACGGTCGATCTTGTCCAGCTCCCGCTTGGTCTGGGTGTTGGTACGCATAGGGGATACGCCTCTGTGAAAAGGGTTTTTGCCGAGAATTGTCGCCAAATATAGGCACTTATATAGTGAAATGCACTGGCAATAGTTTTTTACACTGCGCCCATCATTGCTCGAATAACACACGTCAGCGGTCAAGCCCGCGATGAGGATCTAAAAATGCGCGTTCTGGTATTGGGTAGCGGTGTCATTGGGGTGACCAGTGCCTACTATTTGGCGCGGGCCGGGTTTGAAGTGGTCGTGGTGGACCGTCAGCCTGCCGCTGCCATGGAAACCAGTTTCGCCAACGCAGGGCAGGTGTCCCCAGGCTACGCTTCGCCTTGGGCCGCGCCGGGCGTGCCGCTCAAGGCCATCAAGTGGCTGCTGCAACGCCATGCGCCATTGGCCATCAAGGCCACCGCCGATATCGATCAATACCTGTGGATGGCGCAGATGCTGCGCAACTGCACCGCCAGCCGCTATGCCGTGAACAAAGAGCGCATGGTGCGCCTGTCCGAATACAGCCGCGACTGTCTCGACGAACTGCGCGCCGAGACCGGCATTGCCTATGAAGGCCGCAGCCTCGGGACGACCCAGCTGTTCCGCACCCAGGCCCAGCTTGATGGTGCCGCCAAGGATATCGCCGTGCTGAAAGAGTCCGGCGTGCCCTTTGAACTGCTCGACCGCGCCGGCATTGCCCGGGTTGAACCGGCCCTGGCCAGCGTCACCGATATCCTCGCCGGTGCCCTGCGCCTGCCGAATGACCAGACTGGCGACTGCCAGATGTTCACCACGCGCCTGGCCGACATGTGCAAGCAACTGGGCGTGGAGTTCCGTTTCGAGCAAGACATCCAGCGCCTCGACTACGCCGGTGAGCGCATCAATGGCGTATGGATCGACGGCACGCTGGAAACCGCCGACCGCTACGTGCTGGCCCTCGGCAGCTACTCGCCGAAGCTGCTCAAGCCGCTGGGGATCAAGGCGCCGGTGTACCCGCTCAAGGGTTACTCGCTGACCGTGCCGATCACCAACCCGGCAATGGCTCCAACCTCGACCATTCTCGACGAGACCTACAAGGTCGCGATCACCCGTTTCGACAACCGCATCCGCGTCGGCGGCATGGCTGAAATAGCCGGTTTTGACCTGTCGCTCAACCCGCGCCGACGCGAAACCCTGGAGATGATCGTCAACGACCTTTATCCTCAGGGCGGCGATTTGAGCGAGGCCACATTCTGGACCGGGTTACGCCCGACCACACCTGACGGCACGCCGATTGTCGGTGCCACCCCGTTCAAGAACCTGTTCCTGAACACCGGCCATGGCACCCTCGGTTGGACCATGGCCTGTGGCTCCGGTCGCTTGCTGGCCGACCTGATGGCGAAGAAAACGCCGCAGATCAGCGCCGCAGGCCTCGATATTTCCCGTTACGGCAACCCTCAGGAGTCTGCAAGACATGTCAATCCAGCGCCAGCTCACCAATGAGCGCATGAGCCAGATCGTAGTCCACAGCGGTACCGTGTATCTGGCAGGGCAAGTCGGCGACGACATGAGCGCCGGGATTGAACAACAGACCCGTGAAACCCTGGCCAATATCGAGCGATTGCTGGACCTGGCCGGCACCGACAAGAGCAGGTTGCTGTCGGTGACCATTTACCTCAAGGACATCGACGCCGACTTTGCCGGTATGAACGCGGTGTGGGACAAGTGGTTGCCCAAAGGCGTCGCTCCGGCCCGTGCCACGGTTGAAGCCAAGCTGTGCGAACCGCAAATCCTGGTAGAGCTGTCCGTGGTGGCTGCGCTGCCTTAAACAACGATCCTCTCCCGGTGCCGAGCTGTCTGTCGGTACCGGTTTTTTTCACCTTGCCGCCTAGAAGCCTGCCGCCATGCGTCCTGCCCGTGCCCTGATCGACCTCCAAGCCCTGCGCCACAACTACCAACTGGCCCGTGAAGTGACCGGGGCCAAGGCCCTTGCCGTGGTCAAGGCCGATGCCTATGGCCATGGGGCCGTGCGCGTGGCCCAGGCGTTGGAGGCTGAGGCTGACGGTTTTGCCGTGGCCTGTATCGAGGAAGCGCTGGAATTGCGCGCCGCCGGTATCCGTGCGCCCGTGCTGCTGTTGGAAGGTTTCTTTGAGGCCGACGAACTGCCGCTGATCATCGAGCATGATTTGTGGTGCGTAGTGCATTCGCTGTGGCAGTTGGAGGCCATCGAGCAGGCCAGGCTGAGCAAGCCGCTGACCGTCTGGCTCAAGCTCGATTCGGGCATGCACCGTGTTGGCCTGCATCCCAAGGATTACCAAGAGGCCTACCAGCGGCTGCTGGCCAGCGGCAAAGTGGCCAAGATCGTGTTGATGAGCCACTTCGCCCGCGCCGATGAACTCGATTGCGTACGTAGCGAGGAACAAGTGGCGGTATTCGAAGCGGCGCGCCAAGGCCTATCGGCCGAAGTGAGCCTGCGCAACTCGCCATCGGTGATGGGCTGGCCGAATGTGGCCAGCG
Source organism: Pseudomonas kairouanensis (assembly GCF_004682055.1). Lineage (GTDB taxonomy): Bacteria > Pseudomonadota > Gammaproteobacteria > Pseudomonadales > Pseudomonadaceae > Aquipseudomonas > Aquipseudomonas kairouanensis. The sequence goes on from NZ_QUZU01000011.1 coordinate 124,828, forward strand.
ACTGGGTACGGCCGGGCATCATGCTCTACGGCGCCACGCCGTTTGGCGAAGACCAGGCCGTGGCCGCGCGTTTGCAGCCGGTAATGACCCTGGAATCGAAAGTGATCTGCGTGCGTGAGCTGCCGGCCGGCGAGCCAGTGGGCTACGGCGCTAGGTTTATCACGCCCAAACCGATGCGCATTGGTGTGGTTGCCATGGGCTATGCCGACGGTTACCCACGCCATGCGCCAACTGGAACGCCGGTGCTGGTGGCCGGGCAGCGCAGCCAATTGCTCGGCCGCGTGTCCATGGACATGCTGTGCATCGACCTGACGGACGTGCCCCAGGCCGGTCTGGGCTCCACGGTGGAACTGTGGGGCAAAAACATCCTCGCCAGCGACATTGCCGTCGCCGCCGAAACCATCCCCTACCAGATCTTTTGCAACCTGCGCCGGGTGCCAAGGCTCTATTCCGGGGATTGATCCCCAGGTACGAACGCCGCAGCCTGGGATTTAGGCCCAAGTGTTGTAAATACTGAACGCTGTCGCCATGATAACGCTCAATTACAACAAAGCCTGAATCCTAGGAGGCTCCTGCATTGGACGTCGGCGAACGACTGCAATCCATCCGTAAACTGAAGGGTCTTTCCCAGCGTGAGCTCGCCAAGCGCGCGGGTGTCACCAACAGCACCATTTCGATGATCGAAAAAAACAGCGTCAGTCCCTCGATCAGCTCCTTGCGCAAGGTGCTGGGCGGCATCCCCATGTCCATGGTCGAGTTTTTTTCCGAGGAGATCCTCCAGGAAATACCGACGCAGATCGTCTATAAAGCCAATGAGCTGATCGACATCTCTGACGGCGCCGTCACCATGAAACTGGTAGGCCGAGCACACCCCAGCCGGGCGATTGCGTTTCTCAACGAAATCTACCCGCCGGGCGCCGACACCGGCGAAGAAATGCTCACCCACGAAGGCGAGGAAACCGGGATCCTGGTGGAAGGACGCCTGGAGTTGGTGGTCGGTCTTGAAACTTTTGTGCTCGAAGCTGGCGATAGCTACTACTTTGAAAGCACCAAGCCCCATCGTTTTCGCAACCCGTTCGATGTGCCGGCGCGACTAATCAGCGCAGCCACACCCGCGAACTTTTAAGAAAAGAGGCGCCCTGCCAGCGTTGCAGAGGCTCCCGTGGCTGTAACCGTGTGGCTGAATCTCCCTTTATTTAATAGGGTTGTTTCGGCCCGACGGGCTAACCGTTATACTTTCGCCGCCTGCGAAACCGTGGCCGCAGGCGTGAATAGCCACCATTGAGGGTGAACGCGTGAACCTAATTATGAAAATGCTGGCTGCACCAGCAATAGTATTGGCCCTGTCGGGCTGTGGGCAAAAAGCTGAGCCACCTGTCAGTAAAGCAAGCAGCGATGCTGTTGCCGAGCGTCTTGAGCCTGCTGGCAAGGTCTGTATCCAGGGTGAAGAATGTAAAGGCATGGAGGTTGCGGTGGCGGCCGGTGGTGGCGGGGCGAAAACCCCGGACGACATCATCGCCAAGCACTGCAACGCCTGCCACGGCTCCGGCCTGTTGGGTGCGCCTAAAATCGGCGACACCGCCGCCTGGAAAGAACGTGCCGACCACCAGGGCGGCCTCGACGGCATCCTGGCCAAGGCAATCACCGGCATCAACGCCATGCCGCCAAAAGGCACCTGTGCGGATTGCTCGGATGACGACCTCAAGGGCGCCATCAAGAAGATGTCCGGGCTCTAATCAGCCGATCTTCTCCAAAAATGCCGCTTACGAGCGGCTTTTTTGTGCCCATCAATTTTGTTTCAGTGCTGGCCATTGCAGCAAACACCCGCCACGCTCTGTCCAACCCCTAATCACGCAATGTTCAGGAGGCTCGGATGGTGCAGTTGTGTTCAATCGAACAAGCAGTTGACGACGTACTGGCACGCTTGCCCGCCCATATCCACATGGGTATGCCCCTGGGCCTGGGCAAGCCCAACCTGTTCGCCAATGCGTTGTACCGGCGTATCGCCAAGTTGCCGCAGCGGTCGCTGACGATCTACACCGCACTGAGCCTGGGCCGCCCGACCCTGGGTGACGGTTTGCAGAAGCGGTTTCTGGAGCCCTTTATCGAGCGGGTGTTTGGCGATTACCCCGAGCTGGATTTTCTCGCGGACCTGCACAAGGACGGCCTCCCCAAGAATATTCATGTGCAACAGTTCTTCATGCAGCCCGGCAGCCTGCTTCACAGCGCGTCGGCCCAGCAGGATTACGTGAGCAGCAACTACAGCCACGCCGCCCGCGATATCAACGCCGCCGGCTTGAACCTGGTGGCGCAGTTGGTGGCCAGCAGCAGCGAGCACCCGGACCGCCTGAGCCTGAGTTGCAACCCCGACATCACCGTCGACCTGCTGCCGATGATCGCCAAGCGCCGTGAGGCTGGGGAAACCATCCTGATCGTCGGCCAGGTTCACACCGATTTACCCTACATGCCCGGCGATTCCGAGTTGGGCATGGATGCCTTCGATTACCTGCTGGATGAAAAAGACAGCACCACGTTGTTCTCCACGCCGAATATGCCGGTGGGGTTCCAAGACCACTTTATCGGCCTGCATGCCAGTACCCTGGTGCGCGATGGCGGCACCTTGCAGATTGGCATCGGCTCCATGGGCGATGCGCTGACCGCTGCATTACTGGCCCGTCAGGCGGACAACGAGTCTTATCGTTTGCTGCTGACGGATCTGGATGTTTACCAATGGGCACCGCTGATCAGCCATGAAGGCGGCGTCGACCCGTTCGCCCGTGGCCTCTATGGCTGCAGCGAAATGTTCGTCAACGGCCTGTTGGTGCTGGCGGACGCGGGGATCGTGCGGCGTAAGGTTTATCCGGATGTCGCCACCCAGGAGCAGGCCAATGCGGGCCTGTTGGATGATGCAGCGCAGCCCGATGGTGTTTCGATCCACGGTGGCTTCTTCCTCGGCCCGCGCAGTTTTTACCAGCGCTTGCAGGAAATGACCCACGCCAAACGCCTTGAATTCAACATGACCCGCATCAGCTACATCAACGAGCTGTATGGCCAGGAAGAACTCAAGCGACTGCAACGCCAGGACGCGCGATTTATCAACAGCGCGATCATGGTGACCTTGCTGGGCGCGGGCGTGGCCGACCAGTTGGAAGACGGCCGAGTACTGAGCGGCGTAGGCGGGCAGTACAACTTCGTGGCCCAGGGGCATGCGCTGGAGGGCGCGCGGTCGATCCTGATCTTGCGCAGCTGGCGCGAATCGGCGGGAGAGGTGAGTTCCAATATCGTCTGGGACTATGGCCACTGCACCATTCCCCGGCACCTGCGGGATATCGTCATCACCGAGTACGGCATCGCCGATCTGCGTGGTCAGACGGATGCCAAGGTGATCGAGGCGCTGCTCAATATCACCGACTCACGTTTCCAGGCCGATTTGATCGAGCAGGCGCAAAAGGCTGGCAAGTTACCCAAAGACTTCCAGCTGGATCCGCGCTTTGCCGACAACACGCCGCAGCGGCTTCAAGGGATTCAGGCGCGGCATCCACGGTTATTCCCGGAATATCCGCTGGGCAGCGATTTCACCGATGAGGAACGAGATCTGTTGCGGGCGCTGAACTGGCTCAAAAGCAAATTCAAGCTGACGGAGATGTTGGAGTTGGGCAAGGCGGCGTTGGATGCGCCGGAGCCGGAGGCGTTTCCAGAGCATTTGAAGCGGATGGGGTTGGATCAACCAGAAGGCCTTAAGGAGGACCTGTATCAGCGGCTTTTGCTTGCTGGCTTGCAGGCCACCACACACTAACAAACACCACAAAACCAAATGTGGGAGCGGGCTTGCTCGCGAATGCGGAGTGTCAGTCAGCAGATTTACCGACTGATACACCGCATTCGCGAGCAAGCCCGCTCCCACATTTTGATCTGTGTTCGCAGCGAATTACTCGATGAAGGTCACAACGCCACCCGCCAGCGACTTCACCCGCGCCAACGACTCAACCCGATAACCCTGCGCATCCAACTCCGCACGACCACCCTGGAACGACTTCTCGATCACGATTCCCAAACCGGCAACGGTTGCACCGGCCTGCTTGATGATCGAAATCAGCGCCTGGGATGCCTTGCCGTTGGCCAAAAAGTCATCGATCACCAACACGCGGTCGCTGCTGGTCAGGTGACGCGGGGAAATTGCCACGGTGCTTTCAACCTTCTTGGTGAAGGAGTACACGGTCGCCGACAACAGGTTTTCCGTCAGGGTCAGGGATTGCTGCTTGCGTGCGAAGATCACCGGTACGCCCAGGTTCAGGCCGGTCATGATCGCCGGTGCAATGCCCGATGCTTCGATAGTGACGATCTTGGTGATGCCCGAGTCCTTGAACAGTGCCGCGAACTCGTCGCCGATCAGCTTCATCAGTGCCGGGTCGATCTGGTGGTTCAAAAAGGCGTCGACCTTGAGTACCTGATCGGAAAGCACGATGCCTTCTTCGCGAATTTTCTTGTGCAGTGCTTCCACGGAAAGCTTCCTCTGTTGGCGCAACGCGCGCCGAAAGTAGATTAAAAAGTAGTCGATTCTAGCGCTTTAACATCGCGCGTATGTCCGCCAGGGCGGTGTTGCCGCGAACGGCCTTCACCTCGGTCGGGGTGTCGTCATTGCCTTCCCAGGCCAGGTCGTCCGGCGGCAGTTCATCCAGGAACCGGCTGGGGGCACAATCGATGATTTCGCCGTACTGCTTGCGCTTGGCGGCAAAGGTGAAGGCCAACGTCTGACGTGCGCGGGTAATACCCACGTAGGCCAGGCGGCGCTCTTCTTCGATAGTGTCGGCTTCGATGCTGGAGCGATGCGGGAGGATTTCCTCCTCCATGCCCATGATGAACACGTAGGGGAATTCCAGGCCCTTGGACGCATGCAAGGTCATCATCTGCACCCCTTCGGCGCCGTCTTCCTCTTCCTGCTGGCGCTCAAGCATGTCGCGCAGCACCAGCTTGCCGATGGCGTCTTCGACGGTCATCTCGCCGTCTTCGTCTTTTTCCAGGGTGTTCTTCAGCGCTTCGATCAGGAACCAGACGTTGCCCATGCGGTAATCCGCAGCCTTGTCGCTGGAACTGTTGGTGCGCAGCCAGTTTTCATAGTCGATGTCCATGACCATGCTGCGCAGGGCGCTGATCGGGTCTTCGCCGGCGCATTGCTCGCGCACCTTGTCCATGAAGCGCTTGAAGCGCGACAGGCGATCGGTGAAACGGGTGTCCAGGTGCTCGCCCAGGCCGATTTCGTCGGTGGCGGCGTACATGGAAATTTTGCGTTCGGTGGCGTAGTTGCCGAGTTTTTCCAGGGTGGTGGAGCCGATTTCCCGGCGCGGCACGTTGATCACCCGCAAAAAGGCGTTGTCGTCGTCCGGGTTCACGATCAGCCGGAAGTAGGCCATCAGGTCTTTTACTTCCTGGCGTCCGAAAAAGCTGTTGCCGCCCGACAGGCGATACGGCACCTGGTGGTGCTGCAATTTCAGCTCGATCAGCTTGGCCTGGTAGTTGCCGCGATAGAGGATGGCGAAATCGCTGTAGGGCCGGTCGGTACGCAGGTGCAGGCTGAGGATCTCCACGGCCACGCGCTCGGCTTCGGCGTCTTCGTTGCGGCAGCGGATTACGCGGATCTCGTCGCCGTGGCCCATCTCGCTCCACAGCTGCTTTTCAAACTCGTGGGGGTTGTTGGAGATCAGCACGTTGGCGCACCGCAGGATACGGCTGGTGGAGCGGTAGTTCTGCTCCAGCATCACCACCTTCAAGGAGGGGTAGTCATCCTTGAGCAGCATCAGGTTTTCCGGGCGGGCGCCGCGCCAGGCGTAGATTGACTGGTCGTCGTCGCCCACCACGGTGAACTGATTGCGCGTGCCGATCAGCATCTTCACCAGCAGGTATTGGCTGGCGTTGGTGTCCTGGTATTCGTCCACCAGCAGGTAGCGCACCTTGTTCTGCCATTTTTCGAGGATGTCGGTGTGTTCCTCGAACAGTTTTACCGGCAGCAGGATCAGGTCGTCGAAGTCCACCGCGTTGAACGCCTTGAGCGTGCGCTGGTAGTGGGTGTAGACGATGGCAGCGGTCTGTTCCTTGGGGTTGCGTGCGTTTTCCAGGGCCTGGGGCGGCAGGATCAGGTCGTTTTTCCAGGCGCCGATCATGTTCTTGATCTCATCGACGCCGTCGTCGCCCGCGTATTCCTTTTGCATGATGTCGGTCATCAGGGCCTTGACGTCGGTCTCGTCGAAGATCGAGAAGCCCGGCTTGTAGCCCAGCCGCACATGCTCCTTGCGGATGATGTTCAGCCCCAGGTTGTGGAAGGTGCACACAGTGAGGCCACGGCCTTCGCCACCCTTGAGCAGGGTGCCGACGCGCTCTTTCATTTCCCGCGCTGCCTTGTTGGTAAAGGTCATGGCGACGATGTACTGGGCGCGGATGCCACAGTTCTGGATCAGGTGCGCGATCTTGCGGGTAATCACGCTGGTCTTGCCGGAGCCAGCGCCGGCGAGCACCAATAGAGGGCCGCCGACGTAGTTCACGGCTTCTTGCTGCCGGGGGTTGAGTCGGGACATACAGAATTCAGGAGTCGTTATTCAAAAGGGCGGGCATTTTAACAGGCTGGCAGGATTCTGCTCCCTCAGAACGACAGTGTGACGTACCACTCGATCTAAATTTGCCGGTTTTGATACTTTGCCGCAGGATGTACAGGCATTTACGACTAATGTTTGTAATTTGCGTATTTGATAACCCCTGTCATTGGTGATTATCAGGCCGCACGTCATAATGCCCGCCGCCAACGAAATCTTGCAGAGTCTAGGGAGCTAGCTTGTCTACGCCTGTCGAACCCTTGCGTTTGCTGCTACTGGCCGATGCGCCTGAGTGGGCAGCGTTATTGCGCGAGTGCCTGGCGCCGATGGGCGATGGGGCTGTGCTGATCAGCGCGCCAAATTGGGATTCGGTGAGTCGTTTGTTCGATGACGACCACAGCGCCGTGCTATTGACCACACCCAGCCTGCAACCCGGCCCAGGCCGTTGCAGCCTGCCGTGTGTGTTGCTGCTGGAGCAGGAACCCCTGGTTTCTCCCCTGGGTGTCAGTGATTGGCTGGTGCGGGAAGTATTGGACGCCGATACATTGCGCCGCTGCCTGCGTCACGTTCGTGAGCGTGGCCTGCTGGAAAACACCCTGCAACGCCTGGCCGAACAGGATCCTCTCACCGGCATCGCCAACCGCCAGGGTTTTCAGACCCTGCTGGCGGCTCGGCTGGCCGAGAACGAAGGGCGCGGTTTGGCCCTGGGGCACCTGGACCTCGACAACTTCCGTCATGCCAACGACGCCCTCGGCCATCAGGCCGGCGACCGGCTGATCCTGCAAGTGGTGTCACGGCTCAAGAGCCAACTCGAAGCCGGTGATCAACTGGCCCGCCTGGGCAGCGACGAGTTCGCCCTGTTGATCGACACCCGCCGGGCGCCTCAGCGCGCCGAGTGGATGGCTGAGCGCATCACCGAAGTCATGGCCGAACCCTACTGGGTGGATGGCGAAAGCCTGCTGATCGGCTGCAGCCTGGGGGTGGCCCATGCCCGCGCCCGCGCCGGTGCCGACCCGCTGATGTGGCATGCCCATATCGCCATGCAGCAGGCCAAGAGCACCCAGGGCTGCACCTTTCATATCTTCAACGAGCGCATCAACCGCAATGCCCGCAGCCTGGCCGACCTGGAAACCGAGCTGCGTCGCGCCTTGCGTCGTGATGAACTGGAGTTGCATTACCAGCCACGCCTGGACCTGGACGACGGGCGAATCGTCGGCCTGGAAGCCCTGGTGCGCTGGCGCCACGGCGAGCGTGGCCTGTTGCCGCCTAGTGAGTTTGTGCCGCTGGCCGAGCAGAGCGGATTGATCGTTCCGTTGGGTTACTGGGTGATCTCGCGTGCCTTGCGCGACATGCAGGCCTTGCGCGAACGCGGTCTGCCGCCGCTGCATATGGCGGTCAACCTGTCGTTTCGCCAGTTTCAAGACGGTCAATTGCTCTCGACCCTCAGCCGGCTGATTGCCGAGCGGGGCGTGGACGCACGCTGGCTGGAGTTCGAATTGACCGAAACCGCCGTGATGCGGCGCAGCGACTTGGTCAAGCAGACCATGGACGCACTGGGGCGCCTCGGGGTGCGGTTCTCCCTGGATGACTTCGGCACCGGGTTCTCATCGTTCGTGCACCTCAACAGCCTGCCGATTGCCTTGTTGAAGGTGGACAAGAGCTTTGTCGGCGGCATGGAAGGGCGCGAGGAGAACCGCAAGCTGGTGCACGCCATGATCAACCTGGCGCACAACCTGAACCTGGAAGTGGTGGCGGAGGGGGTGGAAACCCCCGAGCAACTGGCGTTGCTGAGGTTGTTTGGATGTGACCAGGCCCAGGGTTACCTGATCAGCAAGCCCTTGCCGCTACCGGAGTTGGTGGAATACCTCACCTTCGGTAAAGGCCAGCAGGCGCTGCTGGGTTGACCTGCAAACCCATTCAAATGTGGGAGCGGGCTTGCTCGCTCCCACAGTTTTTGACCGAACAAGGCCTTTATTCTGTCTGTGCGGCCTGAAATGAGGCTTGAACATCAGGCTCCTGCCGAATCATCCGCTTCATCTTCGTCTCAAACGCCCAGGTCAAACTTACCGCCGCACACGCCAGGCCCAGCGCCAAGCCCCACCACACACCGGTCGGCCCCCAGCCCAAGGTGAATGCCATTAGCCAGGCGGATGGCGCGCCGATCAGCCAGTAGCAGCCCAAACCCACGAGGAAGGTGGTCTTGGCGTCTTTCAGCCCGCGAATGCAACCCATGGCGATGGTCTGCACGCCGTCGAACAACTCAAACCACGCCGCCACGGCCAATAGGCTGACGGCCAGTACGATCACGTCGTGGAACGCCGGGTCGTCATGGTCCAGGAACAGTCCGATCAACGGGTCGGAAAACAACCACAGTACGACGGCGAATCCCAACATCACCAATGCACCAAAGCCGATGCCGACTCGCCCGGCCAGGCGCGCTTGCAACAGTTGCCCGGCACCGTAATGCTGGCCGATGCGCATGGTCACCGCGTAGGACATGCCCGCGGGCACCATGAACGCCACCGAGACGATCTGCAGGGCAATCTGATGCGCTGCCAATTGCGTGCTGCCCATGGTGCCCATGCACAACGCGGCAAAGGCGAACAGCCCGACTTCCACCGCATAGGTGCCGCCAATCGGCAGGCCCAGGCGCCAGAGTTCGCGCAGGTATTGGGTATTCAGGCGCAGCAGGCCAGTACTCAATGGGTAGGCAGCGTATGTGCGGTTGCTGCGGATGTACCACATCAGCGCCAACGCCATGCCGTTGGCGACAATGGCGGTGACCAGGCCGATGCCTACCAGGCCGAGCTTGGGCAGGCCGAACATGCCTTCGATCAAGGCGTGGTTGAGCAGGTAGTTGAGCACGGTGCCGCACAGGCTGATCACCATCACCGGGGTGGCCTTGCCGATGGCGCTGGTGAACCCGCGCAAGGCCATGAAGCTGAGGTAACCGGGCAGGGCGAACGGCAGGATCGTCAGGAACTGCCCTGCCGCGTGCACGTTGGTTTCGGTCTGCCCGAACATCAGCAGCAGTGGCTTGAGGTTCCACAGCAGCAAGCCGGCCGCCAGGGCCATCAGCCAGGCGAGCCACAGCCCGGCCTGGGTCAGGCGGGTGGCGCCTTCGATATCGCCCGCGCCGTGACGGATCGCTACCAGGGTGCCCACGGCGGCAATCACGCCGATGCAGAAGATCGATACGAACGAATAGCTGGCCGCGCCCAGGCCGCCACCGGCCAAGGCTTCGGGGCTCAGGCGCGCCATCATCAGCGTGTCGGTCAACACCATCAGCATGTGCGCCAACTGTGAGGCAATCAACGGCCCCGACAGCCGTAGGATGGCCCAGAGTTCGGTACGTGCCGGATGCTGCATGATCATCACGCTCAAAGAGTCAGAAGGTTGTGGAAGGGTTGATTCTCGGCGCTCTCAGCCCGTTGCACAAAGGGATAAAAGCGATGGTTCGCATGACTAAAACTCATGCCTGTTGAATCTGGTAGGGTGCGGCATTGCTCTGTGGGAGTTTTCCAGATGTCTCGTCGTCTTCCGCCGCTCTATGCCCTGCGTGCTTTTGAGGCGGCATCGCGGCACAACTCGTTCACCCGGGCGGCAGAAGAGCTGTCGATTACCCAAAGTGCCGTGAGCCGACATATCCGCACGCTTGAGGATCACTTCGCCTGCCGGCTGTTCCAGCGCAGCGGGCGCACCTTGCAGCTCACCGAGGCGGCGCGCCTGCTGCTGCCCGGCGTGCGCGAGGGTTTCGCCGCGCTGGAACGTGCCTGCCATACCTTGAACGCCGAAGATGACATCCTGCGCATGAAGGCGCCGTCTACCTTGACCATGCGTTGGCTGCTGGCGCGGCTCAGTCGGTTCCGGGCGTTGCAGCCGGGCAACGAAGTGCAACTGACCAGTGCGTGGATGAGCGTGGACGAAGTGGACTTCAACCAAGAGCCCTTCGACTGCGCGGTACTGTTGAGCTACGGACACTTCCCCGCCGATTGGGAGGCTTGCTACCTGTTTCCCGAGTTGTTGATTCCTGTGGGGGCGCCGAATTTGCTGGATGATGGCCCTTGGGACGCCGAGCGCCTGGCGACCGCCGAACTGCTGCATCCCACGCCTGATCGGCGGGACTGGCGCAACTGGCTGGAACGCATGGGGCTGTCATCGCGGATATCGCTCAAGGGTGGGCAGGTGTTCGATACGTTGGAACTGGGCATGATCGCTGCCGCCCGGGGCTACGGCGTGTCTATGGGCGATTTGCTGATGGTGGCCGAGGACGTGGCCCAAGGACGGCTGAGCCTGCCGTGGCCGACCGCTGTGGCCAGCGGGGAAAATTACTATCTGGTATGGCCGAAAACCCGTCCCGGCGGTGAGCGTTTGCGACGGTTGGCGGACTTTCTCCAGAGCGAGGTCAAGGCCATGGAACTGCCGCCCGTTGAACGCCTGTAATGGCGAGATACACATCGCCGTGCAATCGTTTGCGTCATACCCCTGCAATACGCTCAAGTATTGATCGCGCCCGCCGAAGTAGGTGTGTTGGAACCATCGTGCACCAACGCTTCCCACTAGATAATTTGCCGAGCAACGCTATGAGATCAGGATGATCCTGGCCTCGGCCAGGAGCTGTCATGTCTCAACCTCGCGCTCGGATTGCTTCCCAGCTAGGCCTCGCGTTAGCCGTGATTCTGGCTGTCGTGATCAGCGGCAGTACCGTGTTTGCCCTGCGTTCCCTCGATTCTGCCAACCTCGACACACGCGAGGAGCACCTGGCCAGCGAGGCACGTTTGCTCGCTGACCAACTCAATACCTTCCACAGCACCTTGCGCGAAAGTACCCAGCGTTTGAGTGGGCTGTTTGAAAAGCGCTTCGGCGCTGGCTTGAGTGTGCGAGCGGACCAGCCGGTGACCGTGGCGGGCGTACAAACGCCTGGGTTGTACCTGGGCGGCGATGTGGTGAACAACGATTTCGGTGAAGTCGATGAGTTCAAGGACACTTCCGGCGGCGTGGCCACCGTGTTTGTGCGCTCGGGCGAGGACTTCATCCGTATCAGCACTTCCTTGACCAAGCAGGATGGCAGCCGCGCCATCGGCACTGTGCTGGATCACCAGCACCCGGCCTATCAACGTTTGCTGGCCGGGCAGAGCTACGTCGGCCGAGCGGTGCTGTTCGAACGTTCCTACATGACCCAATACACACCGGTGCGCGATGCTGCCGGCAAGGTCATCGCGGTGTTGTTCGTCGGCTTCGACTACACCGACGCACAGAACGCCCAGTTCGATAACCTCAAGCGCTTCCGCATCGGCAAGACCGGCTCGCTGGCCCTGCTGGATGAGCAAAAGCGATGGCTGGTGCCGCCGGCTGGCGTGCAGGCGCTGGACCAAGCTGTCCCGGTGATGCTCGACCTGGCCAAGACGCCGGGTGCAGGGCATTTCTGGACGGATAAAAACGAAGACTTCTACAGCGTCGCAGTGCCATTCGACGGCGGCCCGTGGTCGGTTGTGGCGAGCATGCCGAAGGCGGAAATCCGTGAAGTCACCTGGGCCGTGGGTATTCGCCTGGTGATTGGCAGCGTGTTGGCAATGTTGTTTGCGGTCGGTGCTGCGGTGTGGCTGCTGCGAAGCAAGTTGCAGCCTCTGAGCGACCTGGTGCGCCAGGCCGAAGCCTTGGGCGCTGGTGATTTGAGCGCACGCTTGAACGTGTCCAGCCATGACGAGATCGGCCAGTTGGCGCGCAGCTTCAACCAGATGGGCGAAGCGTTGTCGACCATGGTTTCCCACATTCGCAAGGCGGCCGAAGAGGTCAACAGCCGCGCCCAGGCGTTGTCCGGTTTGTCCGGTGGTGCTTATGAAGGCATGGAGCAGCAGTCCGGCGAGATCACCAGCATGGCCGGCGCGGTGGAAGAATTCAGCGCCACGTCGCTGAACATTGCCGACAACATGGGCAATACCGAACGCCTGGCTCAGGAAAACGCCCAGCAAACGCGGATTGGTCGTACGTCGATGCAAGAGGCGTCGTCGTCTCTTGAACACATCGCCACGGCTTTGAACAGCACGGCCACGGTGATCAACACCTTGGGCCAGCGCTCCCAGGAAATCGGTGGGATCGTTGGCGTGATTACCTCGATTGCCGACCAGACCAACCTGCTGGCACTCAACGCCGCCATCGAAGCCGCTCGCGCCGGTGAGCAGGGCCGAGGGTTTGCCGTGGTCGCCGATGAAGTGCGCAACCTGGCGTCACGCACCCGAGAGGCTACCGACGAGATCTCCGGGATGATCCAGAGCATCCAGCAGGAAACCGGCAATGCCATCAGCACCATGGAGCATGGCAATGTGCTGATGCAGGAAGGCCTGTCGCGCAATGCCGACGTAGCTTCGGCCTTGGCGCGTATCGATGAGCAAAGCCGCTCGGCGGGGCAGCAGTTTGCCGCGATTACCACCGCGACTCAGGAGCAAAGCAGCACGGCGACCTTGCTGAGTAGTAATTTGCAGAGCATTGCGTTGGCCAACAGTGAGCAGCGTGAGGTGGTGTCGAATTTGGCGGTGACGGCCAAGGAGCTGGAGACCTTGGCGGCCGGCTTGCGCCATGAGGTAGACCGCTTCCGCTGACACCTCGCAATTCAAGTGTGGGAGAGGTTTGTGTGGGAGGGGGCAAGCCCCCTCCCACATTGGGTTCTGCACAAGGCTTAAGTTATTGCCGCTGGCCGATACTGCAGGGCCTCTTGCAGATGGTGGCGAGCGATTGCTTGCGTCTGCTCCAGGTCTGCCAGGGTCCGTGCCACCTTGAGCAAGCGGTGCGCCGCCCGTAGCGATAGCGTCAGCCGTTCGCAGGCAGTCTCCAGCCAGCCCTCATCGACTTTCGACAGCCTGCAATGCTCGCGTAACCCCGGCAAATCCAGGAACGCATTGGCACAGCCCTGGCGCTGCTGCTGACGTTCCCGGGCCTCAGCGACCTGCCTTGATGCACTCGCTGTATCGTCGCCGGCTTGAGGTGTTGGATTCAGCGCAGTGCTTTCCCGCGCAACCGTCAGGTGCAGGTCGATCCGGTCCAGCAACGGCCCGGAGAGTTTATTGCGATAACGCTGGATCTGCTCCGGCGTGCAACGACAACGCCCGGTGGTGTCACCCATGTAGCCGCACGGGCAGGGATTCATCGCCGCCACCAGTTGAAAACGCGCCGGGAAGCTCACCCGGTCGCGGGCGCGGGAGATCACGATATGGCCCGATTCCAAGGGCTCTCGCAGTACCTCCAGCACCTTGCGATCAAACTCGGGCAGTTCATCCAGAAACAACACGCCGTGGTGGGCCAGGGTAATTTCCCCTGGCTGCGGCTTCGACCCGCCGCCCACCAAGGCGGGCCCCGACGCCGAATGGTGCGGCTGGCGAAACGGTCGGTGTGGCCAATGGCTCAAGGGCGCCAGGCTGACGACCGATTGAATCGCCGCGACTTCCAGCGCTTCCTGCTCACTCAGTGGCGGCAGCAAGCCGGGCAGGCGGCTGGCGAGCAGCGTCTTGCCCGTTCCCGGAGGCCCGCTGAACAGCAGGTTGTGGTACATAACACCCAATTATGAACTGACACATCCAAACACAGGGTGTGCGCCGCAAAAGGCTTCATGTCAGCGAAAAAAATTCGCTATTTGCGAAAAAATATTTGACAGAGGAAGATGCATCGTAGATATTACGTCTGCGGTCGGTGACTTAATCTCGCTGCTGTAGGTACGAAGCCCTTGGGTAACGTGCCGTGGAGTTGAAAAACTCTACCCCTTTGTTTTCAGTAGTTGGGTCCGGTGTACGCCACGACTCTACGCTACGAGACATAGACGGCTTCGTCGAGAGCGACGAAGCCGGTGTCCCAGAGGGGGGAAAAGCATTGCTCAACCCGATTCACTTTTCTTGTTTAGTTATGTGCGAGAGACATGTACAGCCGTACGTGTCATAACTAATACAGGAGCTGTAAAAATGCAAAAAAGTGAAAGTAGTAACACCGCAGAGCAATGTCTGGTTAGTCCAGAAAAGAAGAAAAAGTGGAGCGTTGTAACGGTATTTGTGGCTTGTTTCAAAGCTGTTCGGTTCTTCGTGAATCTGTTCGCTTTGGTTGATAAATATGGGCCTAAGGTACTTGCTTTCTTTGGAATCGATCTCGAATAACCTACCCCCGCTGTAGTCACACACACATCACAGGTGCTCAGTCATGCTCAATAAAGCCCTGAAAATCATCAGAACCTTTCATGATGTATCACAATCTGAAATGTCTGGTCGTTTAGGGATATCTAACTCGTATCTTTCAGAAATCGAGTCTGGTAAGAAGCAGCCATCAATCGACATTCTCACTCGATACAGTGAATGCTTTGATATACCACTATCATCCATCCTGTTTTTTTCGGAAAACTTGGACAGCCCAAAGCCATCCGACAAGTTAAGATTGCATGTGGCCAAAAGGATTGTCTCAATACTTGAATGGAATCAAAACCGAAATGAGACCTCAACAAAGTTCGGCAAAAAAGCGAAGGTCTTTTAAGCTATACACAATCAATCAGTCTGCATTGTACAAAATCACTTCTCCTAAGAAGCTGTCGAATGCGCTTAACCGCAGCGAGCTTGAGATTGATGTCCTTCTAGGAAGTGATGAGAATTATCGTGAGTTCACTTTGTTGGAAGAGCTCAATCCGTTTTCGCACAAACGGAAAAAAGCCAGACTGGTCCAAACGCCCAATAAAGACTTGCGTTCAGTTCACGAACGTATCCTGAAGCTTCTGCAACGTATTGAGTACCCAGAATATGCTCATGCTGGTGTAAAGAAGCGTTCATATCGTTCCAACGCTCAAGCGCATCAGAAGTCAAAGGAAGTTGCGACCTTTGACTTAAGCAACTATTACGGTTCGGTGAAGGCGCACCATGTATACGACTTCTATTTGAAGCAGTTGCAATGTGTTCGAGACGTATCGGGAATTCTGACTAGGCTTTCAACGCATAGGAACTGTATCCCTACAGGCAGCCCGCTAAGCCCGCTGCTAGCCTTGCATAGCTCCCGCACCATGTTTGACAGCCTTGATTGTCTTGCAAAAAGGTACGGTTTAGTCTTTACATGTTACGTCGACGATCTGACATTTTCAGGGGATGCAATTCCGCCGTCGCTTGAGCGAGAGGTTGTCTCCATCGTTAGACGGAATGGGCATAGCATTAACAAGAAGAAAACAAGGATCTTCAGGGCGCACCAGGCGAAACATGTTACTGGAACGGTGATCATCAACGGAAATATTACCGTACCTCATGCGCGACTGGTCACTGTTCGTCGGCTCGAAGATGCAATCAATGGCAAAATGGATAGCTTTGGTTTTAGTGAAACTAAGCTAATGGAAAAATTGGCGGGCGTGCTCAATGAAGCGTCCTATCTTGATTCAAAGTTTCGATCCAAGGCGCTCGCTGCCCGGAGCAACCTTTCCAGCCCCAGCCCCAGCCCCAGCCCCAGCCCTAGTCCCGCCCCGCAGGTTGCTGACGCATCTATCTGACCTCTCATAGTGCGCCCATTTCGTAGTGGCGTGCTATCCGCCACTTGTACTCTCGCTTTCTCATACAGATTCAGCAATGAGTGATGTAACTGAATCGTTCAGTTGCGACTGCACCTGCAAGCGATTTCGCGAACAGCAAAATTCAGTAGATGATGAGAATTTATTTGGTCTCAATGTTTAACATCTGACTTTTCCGCGTTACTCTGTATTCACAGCGACAAGGTACAACCTCTTTTGTCGGACTGAAAATCCATCTGCACTCAGCCAGCAACAAGCCCTGGAAGGCATTTTGCTGCGTGCAATTTTGTAATATCTATTATATGTGCCAATAATATATTATATATTATGCATGCAATATATATTCAACTGTAATTAAGGTAAGGGCTAGGAAAACGAAAAGATGAAAATGAAAGAAAGCTTCCGCGATACATATAATGGTTTGAAGGTTAATGCCAGCAAAGATAAAGGATATGGGGTGTATCCCGTTATTTTGAAACGCATCCATGATCAATTGATGAATCTTCAAGAACACCATTCTCGTATCACAGTTGTCCGAATTGATTTGCATTTCCCTTGGAATCATAAAACCAACAATAAGTTAGAAAATCAATTGCTCAGTCGATTTATTAAAATGTGCAAAGCTGATCTTGGTTCGTTCGGTTGGGGGCAACACAAAAGGTTCATTCATGGTTGGGTTAAAGAAGTTGGCGAAGTAGCAAAGTCTCACTATCATTTATTCTTCGGCTTTCAGACTCTACAGCGCCTGCTGGGGAAGATTTCGGGTGACGGTCATACCGGCATGTGGAAAATGTTCGAAGACCGCTGGATCGAGCTCACAGGCGGCACAGTACACTTCGTTAAGAATCCACACTTCCTGAGCCGAGACGATAAGCGAAAGTTCGCAGATTGTTTCTACCATCTCAGTTACCTTGCCAAAATCAGGGATAAACATTTCGGTACTGGCGAAACGCATCGTCGATTTGGGTTTTCGAAACTGGCATCAAAACAGATGCCACCAACTGTGTTGGAAGAGTTAATGGCAGCTTGATTAACTTTTGGCTATTCAGGCTGCCTGTGAGTGCGCAGGGGCGGTTTTAACTTGGCGGTAATGCACTGCTGCACTGATCGATTAAGTCCCCCCAAAACCTCCTGTGCGGCTTTATGGGTGTTGTGCTCTATGTTGGCTTCATTTCACTGCATTTTTCATAAAGCTAAATCATCTGGTGTAAATGTCATGTCGAATGAACGATATGCTTTGATGTCACTTGGATTCATGCCCTGAATTTCATTCAATCGGCCAATATTCCTAATGGCTGCCACCACTGAATGATCATAAGGGGTATCTCCGCTCGACTTTGTTATTTCCGTCGATGTGATGGTTCCGTCGGCAGCCATACCGATTTGAACTGTGGCAGTCATGTTGCGCCGCGCACTTGGAGGACGAACCCAGCCCTCGGAGGCCCTGGCCTTAATCAAGCCACCAATACTCGCGGTTTCCAGATCGTAGATCACTTCAGGTCGAGCCTTGCCTAATGCAATGTTCGGCGGAAGCGCGATGCAGTTAACGAGGTATACGCCAATCCCAAATTCAAGCCGCATGCACTGAAAGTACATTTCACGACCCACATCGATATTGGCAGCGAACTCCCGATTAGGCTTCAACTCGCCGGCCTTCAATTGATTACCAACAACTGACCAAGATGCGGCTTGAATGGGCGCTAGGATGACAGTCACAGCCGTTTTCTTTCCGAAATCCAAGATGAAACTGGCATTACCGTTGTCCGCGACGATCTTATCAATACGACCGTGGTAGAGCAGAGGTTGAGAATATTTGATTTCTGCACGCGGTTGATTCGCCTGCCAGTCGTTGAAGATTTGGGTAGGGCCTATGGCCTTTGAAAAATTCCAACCCGTGGTTTCGACGACATTTAACAACCGTGTATTGAAGTAGCTCGACGCCCCATTATCGTAGTCAGCTTGAGCCACGAATGAGACCGACAGCAACGTGACCATCAGCGAATATTTCATCTGCGCTCCTGTTACGGACGGGAAAGGGCTTGGGCGCGCAGACGTTTCAAAGTCGAGGGAATCCCGGCTAGGAACAAGATTAACGCCACTAGTAGCATCACAGAGCCCACTAGGACACCAATGCCAAGCGCCTGTCGGAAATTCCAGACATACCCAAGCTCCATGGCAAGGATTCCGACCATGCTGGCCAACGGCATGCTTGATGTTGCGATGAACATTGCGATGTAAAGCTTCATATCGATTCCTTGATCGAGGCGCTCAACCCAGTGTTGGCGCTCCCGTGAACAAAATATCTGAAAATCAGATATCCGGAAACCAGATATACGTTGTTGGGCTGCTCACCATCGGTCAGCCACATGCCTAAAGCAATTTACAGAACTGAATACAGCGTCTTCTTGGCCCTGCTGAAAAATCGAAGAATTGCTGCCGGACTCACGCAGGTGCAATGTTCAACCGCTTTGGGGCGTCCGCAATCCTTCATGAGCGATGTGGAGCGTGGGGTCCGTCGACTGGACATAATTCAGATATGCGACCTGTGCGCTGTGCTTGGATGTGACGTCGTTGAGTTGATCAAAGATTTGAAAAACGGCATCCAAGCGCTGTAGCGATTAGGTTGGTATTAGTAAGGCCTGAAAGTCGCTCTCACCTAAAATGCGGATCTTTTGACCTTTTGAAATTAACTGCTCGGCTTTGATGTGCTTTGAGCTCTTGTTTTTGCCGGCTAGCCGAGTGATATCCTGATCCCCAACTACCAATAATGTGGTTTGTTTGGTCACGCCGGAACCAATCTCGCATCCGCCCGCTGCTGCCAAGGCGGACGCATCTTGGCGTGGGATGGATAGTGCTCCGGTGAACACCACTACGTTACCAGCCAAGATTCCATCCGGATTGACCGTAAGCGTATCTAGATGGCTTAGCGTTGATAGCGGGATGTTGACGAGCGAGCACCATTCAGCAGCCGTAGACCCCGTGTGAGCGATTGCGCGAAGTAGTATTTCCCCTGCCGCCTTTGCATCTTCCAAGGCATCATGGTGTTCAAAATTAATGTCGAAGGTGGAGGCAAGATTTTTGAGCCCATATCCCGACCGTGAAAACTCCGCCCACGCTCTGCGGGCGACCTTTGCGGTATCAAGCCAAGAACAATCGAAATGCGCTAAACCAGCATTCTGACAAGCGCGCAGTGTTGCAGTACGATCAAACGGCATATGACTGGCCACGATTTGACCCGTCACGAATGGCAAAATCTGGCTATAAACATCAGCCCAAGAGGGAGCCGACGCGATCGTCGCTTCGTCAATTCCATGTACGGATACGTTCATAGGGTGAAAGTAGTCGTTAGGGTTGACTAGGGAGCTCCACGTATCGTGAAGTTTCCCGTCTCGAAATACGGCGATTCCAACCTGACAAATGCTTGCAAGGTTGGGGTTGGCTGTCTCAACGTCAATCACAGTGAAGTCCATTTCTTTCTCCGGAAGCAGTCGATCAAAAAGACGTGAACCAGAGTGGAACGTATCAACAGTGAAAGACGCTTGCAAACTGATAGCAGTTCCAACTGATCTTCCTGACTTCCAGTATCACCCATCAAAGGATGACCCAAATGCCAGGTAATGCAGAAGCCAACATCGTAACCGCTGACGTACTGACCTTGCTGTTGTACAACCAGTATGCGTTATCAGCAGCACTGGAAGAGGTTGCAGTGTGGGCAAAGTCAACTGGTGCGCTCGAAACACATAGCAACGCCATCGGGGCGCTGAATGCCCTCGACGAAAATGCTTCAGCAATCACTGCCGGGATTCTCAAGTTGAGACGTTAACTGCTATCAAAGGAGTCTACTTTTTTAGTAGTCCGACGGAACGTCGTTTGCGCCTATCAAAAACCTATTGCGGATAGCTATATGATCGATTTATCATAGGTCTATCAAATAAAACTATAAAGGATAAAAAATTGAAAGCACATCTGTACCTGCGTGCCAGCACCAAAGACCAAGATGCCTTGCGGGCGAAAGCTAGCTTGGATGCATTCGTAAATGAAAAAGGCCTTGTCATTGCAGGCGTGTATTCTGAAAACATCAGTGGAACAAAGCTAGACCGTCCAGAATTAATGCGGTTGCTGGACGCAGCACAACCCGGTGAATGCATTGTATGTGAAAGCGTTGATCGTCTAAGCCGTCTGTCCCAGTCAGACTGGGAAACTTTGAAAGCCAAGATCAAAGCAAAGGGTTTACGCGTTGTGATAGCAGATTTGCCTACAAGTCATATGTTGATTGAAGACATGGGGATGACTGGTCAGATAATGGACGTTATCAACAGCATGCTGCTGGACCTCATGGCGACGATGGCTCGTCTTGACCAGGAAAAACGTGTTGAGCGAATCAAGCAAGGATTGCAAAACAAACGTCTAGTAGACCCAAACTGGACACCAAAGGGAAAAAGCAAGAACGTTGAAAAGTGGGCAAAAGTAAAAATGCTAATGGCTAAGCACCCAACAATGTCAGCAGAAGATATTGCCAAACTTGCAGAAGTTGGCGTTGCAACAGTTTACCGAATCAAGCGTGAGGCCTAGTCTCCCCCGCAGGCCCGGATGGGTTAGATTTAGGTACCATCCACGGTTCCATGCGGCGAAGATCAGTTCAGACATTCGGCACCCTCTAGGTATCTCCTTTGTCTCCACCCCAAAATTGTTTTTCAAAAATCTTCAATAACTTTTGATTAGCGGCCTCATTATCTGCCGCACTGAACCGAAACTTATGCACGTCAATATCACCCTGCACATTACTCTTGTACGTTGCCATCGATTCATCTGATAACGCTTCTTTCAGCATTCTATCTGGCTTGGTTATAAACTTTGTCGCTTGCATGTCATTTTGACGGATGCCGGCACGCAGTATTTCAATGGAAAAAGGTACAAATAGCGGGTCTTGTCCATGATCTGCCATATAGATAAACTTAGGCAACTCTCCCACCATCACAGTGTATTGAGTCCGGATGTCATCGTGTTTAATCCGGACTGCTATTCCAAGCCGCTGGACCTGCTGGTTCGCTAAATATCGTCCTTCATATGAAATCAAATCAAGCTTCTTGAAAAATTCAAACTTGTCGGTTATATACTCAGATGAAAGGTCGGCTTTGCATTTGTCAAGCTCAAATACCATTTTTGAGATATCTCCCTCTACACTTGCGGCCGTTTCTGCCAGTGTTCTCGAGGGGTAGGATTGCAACAGTGCAGAAACATCGACGAGCTTAAGTCTTGCTGATTCAATCCGGCCATCGAGTTCACTAATACGCTTACGCAACACTTGTGCGTTGTCTTTGATCAGTGATGCCATATTAAGTTTGGCAAGCATTTCTTGGAAAACAATCTCACTTTCATCTAATCGAACTGATCGGTTAATGCACGCACCCTTCGCAGACTTTGAACAGCGAATATATTTTCGTCCTTTCGGTGGTTTTCCTTTATTAACTAGATGCATTGGTGATTTGCAATATGCGCAAACTGCAATTTTTGCCCAGACATTAAAGTTGGAGGACGTCTTCGCTGCCTTTGACACATTTCTCGATTTGCGGCTATCCAAGGCAGCATAGTACAGTTCTTCATCGATCACTGGCGGGTAGAAACCTTTGATGGGCTCGCCAGAAGTGCGGCGCTGACCGTCTGTCCAAATATTTGGCTGATACTCTCCAAGTACCGATCTGTTTACCAGTATCTTGCCAATTGAGCTATTCCCCCATAGCCCAGACTTGTTCCTATTTTCAGAGCCAAATACTGGCACACCTTCACTATTGAATAACTTTACAATCGCTCGTTGTCCATATCCTTGAATCGTCAGGTCGAACACCCTTTTGACAACGCTGGCACGGTCAGGAATTACCTTGTAGGCCTCGCCATCAAATGCTAACCATTGCGGGCACGCAGCACCAAGGGGGACACCCTCTGCGCGCGCCATAGCTTGTTTCTGCCGCCATGCGTCCGAAACCCTTTGCCCTTTTATCGAGGATTCGGAATGAGCGCGGGACATATGGAATATAGACATGACCAACTGCATCGTTTCGGCAGACTTTTTGTAGACAGTGCCATCGCCGAACGTAACGACAATAATTCCGCTATTCAAAAGGTCCAGAAAACGCGGTAATGCCTCTGTGACCTGTTCTCGACTTAGGCGGTCAAGTGACTCAACCAGCAAGTAAGAGCCAGGAGCAATCACGCCTTCTTTCACGTAGTCGTAAAATCGGCCAAGACTGCTTGAAACCCGATTCACGTTACTTCCTCTGTATGCGCTTACACCCGCATCCAAGAATGCGTAGTTACTGTCTTTTACGAGCTCCAAATTATGTTTATCTGCGTATTCGATAGCCGCTTTGTATTGGCGTCGACGACTGTCCCCTTTTGCCTGCTCTGGCGTTGAAAAACGGACATAACTGTAGGCTTTCGGTCTGTTGGACATTGGTCAAATACTGAAGAATTTTGGTGGGTGTATTGTAATACAACATTAGCAGGTTGTGGGCGCCCGCCGCCGCGATCAGCAGCGCACGCTTGGCGCCAAGCTGGCCCTGTACTTCACTCAGGTCCGGATAGGGCTTGTTCAAGTACAGCAAACCATCGGACTGATAGGGTTCGATGGGCTGATGCCCATTGAGGTGCGCCACCACCTGTAGCAAGTGGTCCGCTGCAATCACCTTCAACCCTGATGCCAGGCAGGCTTCCTCGGCATTCGCCCGGGGCACTATCACGGTGCGCCCGGCCTTGCGCGCAGCCAGGGCCGCCGGCAACACGCCTTTGACCGCGCGCACGTCCCCCGACAAGGCCAGTTCACCCAGGCATTCCACGTCATCGAGCATCAACGTGGGCACCTGCATGCTGGCCGCCAATATCCCCAGGGCAATTGCCAAATCAAAACGCCCGCCATCCTTGGGCAGGTCGGCGGGCGCCAGGTTGAGGGTGATGCGGCGGGCGGGGTATTGCAGTGCAGAGTTGAGGATGGCGCTGCGTACGCGGTCCTTGCTTTCCTTGACCGCCGTTTCAGGCAGCCCCACCAAGGTCAGGGACGGCAGACCATTGGCCATGTGCACTTCGACGGTGACGGCAGGGGCTTGGACGCCGACCTGGGCGCGGCTGTGGACAATGGCGAGGGACATGGGGGTTCCTTGAAAAGAGGCCGCTTCCTGCGGTTTTTTCAAGGGTAGGCGAGACGGGGGAAAGCGCGGCGTAGAGGTTTTACAGAACGTATCCACAGGACCGCATGGGGCAAATGTGGGAGGGAGCAAGCCCTCTCCCACATTGACTGCGTTTATTCAGCAGAGGGGGGCGTGAGTCGCGCTTCCAGCTCGGCGACTTTCGCTTCCAGGCTTTCTAGCCGTGCTCGCGTGCGCGCCAACACCACCATCTGGCTATCAAACTCTTCACGGCTGACCAGGTCGAGTTTGCTGAAACCGCTTTGCAGCAGCGCCTTGAACTGGCTTTCGATTTCATTGCGGGGCAGCGGGGTGTCGCCGCTGAACAGGCGAGAGGCGTGGCCGCTCAGGGCGTCGAGGAGGTCTTTGGGCGCGAGCATGGGAAATATTCCGGAAAACTGTTGGGCGGCAGTGTATCACGCAGCGTCTATAGTCTTTTTCACGACCGCCAGCGCACGCTTTTCGCGCAATGGGCCCGACACCAGCGCACTGTTTTTGTGCGCATTGCGGTCGCCAAAAAGCCTCGCGGGTGGGCAAAGGCGAGCAAAGGACTGATTTCAGTGATTTTTACGGAGATGGCAAGGTTTCTGCTTAGACGATCATGACCCATGCACTGATGCAGTCGCTGTGACGAATGCAGTGCGCCGACGGATCAGGGGTACAGGTTTCGTCACCAGTGGTTCGCTGGCGTCGCAACGGCACTGCCTTTGCGACGACGCGTTACAAAGCCAGGCACTGCGCTTAGACTTGAGACGGGTTTGTTTTCCTGGGGCAAGTCCACCAATTCGGGAGAGAGTTTTCATGAAGCTAGTCACTGCCATCATCAAGCCGTTCAAGTTGGACGATGTACGCGAGTCGTTGTCCGAGATCGGCGTGCAGGGCATTACCGTTACTGAGGTCAAAGGCTTCGGTCGGCAGAAGGGTCACACCGAGCTGTATCGCGGCGCGGAATATGTAGTCGATTTCCTGCCGAAGGTGAAGATTGATGTCGCCATTGACGACAAGGATCTTGATCGGGTTATCGAGGCGATAACCAAGGCCGCCAACACCGGCAAGATTGGTGACGGCAAGATCTTCGTGGTCAATCTGGAACAGGCTATTCGCATCCGTACCGGCGAAACCGATACCGACGCAATCTAAGCCGCCAAACCCCAACGCCCCAGGAGAAAACAATATGACTCTGCGTAAATTCGCAGGGCTCGGAGCCCTGTTGTCCATCGTAATGCCAAGCCTGGCCATGGCGGCAGACGAAGTGGCTGCTCCAGTCCTCAACTCCGGCGACACCGCCTGGATGCTGACCGCCACCGCCTTGGTGCTGTTCATGACCATCCCTGGCCTGGCGCTGTTCTACGGCGGCATGGTCCGCTCCAAAAATATTCTGTCGGTGATGATGCAGTGCTTCGCCATCACTGGCCTGATCAGCATCCTGTGGGTGGTCTACGGCTACAGCATCGCGTTCGATACGACCGGGATGGAGCAGGGTGTCGTCAACTTCAACTCCTTCTTTGGCGGCATGGGCAAGGCGTTCCTGGCGGGCGTGACCCCAGCCAGCATCACCGGCCCTGCGGCGCTGTTCCCGGAAGCCGTGTTCATCACCTTCCAGATGACCTTCGCCATCATTACCCCAGCGCTGATCGTCGGTGCTTTCGCCGAGCGCATGAAGTTCTCCGCGATGCTGATCTTCATGGCTATCTGGTTCACCCTGGTCTATGCGCCGATCGCGCACATGGTCTGGAGCGGTAACGGTGGCCTGATGTGGGACTGGGGCGTACTGGACTTCGCTGGCGGCACCGTGGTGCACATCAACGCCGGTGTGGCTGGCCTGGTGGCGTGCATCGTGCTCGGCAAGCGTAAAGGCTTCCCGACCACCCCAATGGCACCGCACAACCTGGGTTACACCCTGATCGGCGCGGCCATGCTGTGGATCGGCTGGTTCGGCTTCAACGCCGGCTCCGCTGCCGCCGCCAACGGCACTGCCGGTATGGCGATGCTGGTAACCCAAATCGCGACCGCTGCTGCGGCACTGGGCTGGATGTTCGCCGAGTGGATCACCCACGGTAAGCCAAGCGCCCTGGGCATTGCCTCCGGTGTGGTGGCTGGCCTGGTAGCAATCACCCCAGCTGCTGGAACCGTAGGCCCAATGGGCGCCCTGGTGATCGGCCTGGTCGCCGGTGTGATCTGCTTCTTCTGCGCCACCAGCCTCAAGCGCAAGCTGGGCTACGACGACTCCCTGGACGCATTCGGCGTGCACGGTATCGGCGGTATCGTCGGTGCGATCCTCACCGGTGTGTTCGCAGCCCCTGCCCTGGGCGGCTTCGGCACCGTAACTGACGTGGCTGCGCAGGTCTGGATCCAGTGCAAAGGCGTTGGTTTCACCGTGATCTACACGGCGGTGGTGACCTATATCATCCTCAAGGTACTCGACATGGTCATGGGCCTGCGGGTTACCGAGGAAGAGGAAGCCGTTGGCCTCGACCTGGCGCAACACAACGAACGCGGCTACAACTTGTAAGTACGCGTAAAAAAAATGCCCGGCTTGCCGGGCATTTTTTTGCCTGGTGTTTGTCTGTCCCAGAAAGCTGTAACGGTTTTTCCCAGGAGTTTGTGTTGGTATGCGCGGGGCACTTTTACCCCTGCGAATGTCTTACAGGCATGTAGGCGTATTCGACACTTTGTTTTTTCCCAGAGCGCGCTAGAATGCGCGCCGATGGGCGCAAAACTGTATTTATCCGGGCGAGCAGCGTGATCCTGGCGGTGCTCGTGAAGTCCTCGCCACCTTGCACGGTGATGGGGCATAAGCCACTGGTTATCCAGTGGATGTTGATTTTTTTCCAGCGGCCTTCGACAGTTGGCGAAGCTGGGCTATAACTAATCTGCTTTTCGCAAGTCATGAGGTAGAACATGAGCGACGATGATCTGGAAAACGACGAACTCGAAGTAGGTGACGAAGACGACACCGAAGAAGGTCTGGAGGCGGCAGCGGAAGACGTTGCTGACGACGACGGTGGCGATGATGCACCTGCTCCGACTGCCAAAGGCAAAGCCAAGGCTGCGGTGTCGGTAGACGAACTGCCAAGCGTTGAAGCCAAGAACAAAGAGCGCGATGCCCTGGCCCGTGCGATGGAAGAATTCCTCGCTAAAGGCGGCAAAGTGCAGGAAGTCGAGGCCAACGTGGTGGCAGATCCACCGAAGAAGCCGGATAACAAGTACGGCAGCCGACCTATCTGAGGTCCGTCACCTGCTTGTAAGAAAAAGCCCGCCGTCGCTGCGGGTTTTTTCATGCCTGGTGATTGGCTTGAGCCATATGGCGATTCAAATGTGGGAGGGGGCTTGCTCCCGATAGCGGTGTATCAGCTCACAAATATGCTGGCTGAACCACCGCAATCGGGAGCAAGCCCCCTCCCACATTTGGATTCTCAGTGTTGCTTCTGTCGTGTTATTGCCAGCTGCGGAGCAGTTCTGGCAACTGCGTCAGACTACGAATCTCTGCGTCGGGGCGCTTATCTGCGTCCCAAACCTTGCCGTTGGGGTTAAACCACACCGCCCGCAACCCCGCCTGCTGCGCCCCTGCAATGTCATCTCCCGGATGATCGCCCACATGCACTGCCGCACTGGCCTCCACCCCGCCACGTTGCAAGGCCTCCTGGAACAGTCGTGCGTCGGGCTTGGCAATGCCGATATCTTCGGCACGCAGGGCAAAGTGGAAGTAGTGCGCCAGGCCAACGCGCTGCACATCGGCGTTGCCGTTGGTGATTACACCCAGCAGAAAGTGCTGGCGCAGCGCTTGAAGCATGGGCTCTGCTTCGGGAAATGGAGTGAGTTGGTGTCGCGCATGAATGAAGGCCTCGAAGCACACATCCGCCATCTCCGTGGCTTCAGGCTGTGGATAACCCGCCTCTTCGAACGCATGCATCAACACGCGGTGACGCAGGAGGCTGATGCGGTGTTTCAGCTCGGGATTACGCTCCAGCACCTGCTGGCGCAGACCGGCGAAATGCTCCAACGGCAAGTCGCCGACTTTGGCGGCGTTAACCGTCAGCCACTCGCGCATCGACGCTTCGGCGCTGATGATGACGGGTACGTTGTCCCAGAGCGTGTCGTCCAGGTCGAAGGTGATCAGCTTGATACTCATGAGTCGCCGCCCTTGATGCGTTTGGCCCGTGGATGGGCGCTGTCGTACACCGTTGCCAGGTGTTGGAAGTCCAGATGGGTATAGATCTGAGTGGTCTTGATGTCGGAATGGCCGAGCAGTTCTTGCACGGCGCGAAGGTCCTGAGAAGACTCCAGCATATGGCTGGCAAAGGAGTGCCGCAGCATATGGGGGTGCAGGTTCTGGCCCAGTTCGCGCTCGCCGGCAGCCTTGACCCGCACCTGGATGGCCCGTGGGCCCAAGCGCCGGCCTTGCTGGCTGACAAACACCGCATCGTCGGCTGGGTTGGTCAACAGACGCAACGGCAACCACAGCTGTAAGGCTTCCCTGGCTTTCCTGCCCACCGGTAGCACGCGGGTCTTGCTACCTTTGCCGAGCACTTGCACCAAGCCGTCCGCCAGGTCCAGTTGATCGAGGTTCAAGCCGGTCAGCTCGGAAAGGCGCAGGCCCGACGAGTAGAACAGCTCCAGGATCGCCTGGTCACGATGGGCCAGGAAGTCGTCCTCGACGGCGCCATCCAGCAGTTGCAGGGCTCGATCGGTGTCCAGGGTCTTGGGCAGGCGCCGCTCGCCCTTGGGCGGTGACAGGCCGTTGGCTGGGTCGTGATCGCACAGGCCTTCACGGTTCAGGTAGTGATACAGGCCGCGTACCGCCGAGAGCAGACGCGACAGGCTGCGTGACGACTGACCCGCCTGGTGCAGGCGCGCGATCAGGCTGCGCAGGCTTTGGATATCCAGGGCCTTCCAACTGCTGATCTGTTGCTTTTCGCAATACGCCAGGACCTTGTTCAAGTCCCGCCGATAGGCTTCCAGGGTATGGGGCGACACCTGGCGCTCGTTGCGCAGGTGAGCGCAATAAGCGTCCAGTTGCCGTTCCATGGCTAGCGCACCGCGCGCAGGGCGGTGGTAAAGCGTGGCAGCACGCGGCCCAGCACTTCGGCGATGTAGGTCAAAAACAGTGTGCCGACCGAGCTTTTGTAGTGCGCAGGGTCGCGGCTGGCGATGGCCAGTACGCCATGCAGGCCCTGATGGCTGAGGGCAACCACGGCGGTAGAACCGATTTGCTTGCGTTGTTCGGCGCCAAACAGAAAGTCCAGCTCATGCTCGCGCAGGGTGCCGCTGATGCTCTTGCCTTCGGACAGCAAGCCGCCAATGGCAGTTTGCGCTTCGCTGCCGCTGACCCAGCGACCCACCGGCATCGGGTTGTCGCTGAACAGGATCAGGCTCACAAAGGGCACCTGGAAGTCCTGGCGCAGGCTGTCTTCCACGGCGATTACCGTTTCTTCCAGGCTGTTGGCGTCCATCAGGGCCAGGATCAGGCGACGGGTCTTATCGAACAGACGGTCGTTGTCGCGGGCCACGTCCATCAGGTGCGAGAGCTTGTGGCGCATTTCGATATTGCGCTCGCGCAGGATCTTCATCTGCCGCTCCACCAGCGACACGGTGTCGCCGCGCTGGTGGGGGATGCGCAGGGCCGGCAGCAGTTCTTCGTGTTCAACGAAGAAGTCCGGATTCGCCTCAAGGTACGCCGCGACGGCTGCGGCCTCCAGGCTGTCGCTCGGGGATGCTTGTGCGGGTACTTGAGGCTTATCGGTCATTAGCTGGGCTCACTCATAGACGGACCTGTCCTTCGTATACACGCGAGGCCGGCCCGGTCATCAGTACCGGGTGGCCAGGGCCTGCCCATTCGATGGACAAGCGTCCACCGGGCAGGTCGATCAACAGCGGCGAATCCATCCACCCCTGGCTGATCGCGGCCACGGCAGCGGCGCAAGCACCGGTACCGCAGGCCTGGGTCTCGCCGGCGCCGCGTTCCCACACGCGCAATTGCGCGCGGGTACGGTCGATCACCTGTAGGAAACCTACGTTGACCCGTGCCGGAAAGCGCGGGTGGTGTTCGATCTTCGGCCCCAATTCATGTACGGGCGCGTTATTGATGTCGGTGACCCGCAGCACCGCATGGGGGTTGCCCATGGACACGGCTGCAAGGTCGACGACCTGGCCGTCAACGTCAACTGCGTAGCTGGTGGCCTGCTCGGTGGCCTGGAACGGAATGTCCGCCGGCACCAGGCGTGGCGCGCCCATGTTGACGCTGATCTGGCCGTCGTTGCGGATATCCAGTTCGATCACGCCGCTTTTGGTCTCGACGCGGATCTGGCGCTTGGCGGTCAGGCGCTTGTCCAGCACAAAGCGGGCGAAGCAGCGCGCACCGTTACCGCACTGTTCCACTTCGGAACCGTCGGAGTTGAAGATCCGATAACGGAAATCCACCTCCGGGTTGCTCGGCGCCTCGACGATCAGCAGCTGGTCGAAACCAATACCGGTGTGCCGGTCGCCCCACTGTTTGGCGTGCTTGGGCAGGATGTGCGCGTGCTGGCTGACCAGGTCGAGGACCATGAAATCATTGCCCAGCCCGTGCATCTTGGTAAAACGCAGCAGCATGGCTTACTCCGGCAGCAGGCTTTCGCCAGCATACAACTCGGCTACCGTCTCGCGGCGACGCACTTCAAACGCTTGATCACCGTCCACCAGCACCTCGGCGGTACGGCCGCGGGTGTTGTAGTTGGAGCTCATGACAAACCCATAGGCACCGGCCGAATGCACGGCCAGCAGGTCGCCTTCTTCCAGGGCCAGCTGACGATCCTTGGCCAGGAAGTCGCCGGTCTCGCAGATCGGGCCGACGATGTCATAGGCGCGCGCTTCACCATCACGAGGCGTTACGGCGGTGACGTTCATCCAGGCCTGGTACAGCGCCGGGCGAATCAGGTCGTTCATCGCCGCGTCGACGATGGCGAAGTCCTTGTGCTCGGTGTGCTTGAGGTACTCGACCTGGGTCAGCAGCACACCTGCGTTGGCAACGATGTAGCGGCCCGGCTCGAACATCAGGGTGAGGTCGCGGCCTTCGATACGCTCGCGCACGGCCTGGATGTAGTCGGCAATCAGCGGCGGTTCTTCATCGCGATAGCGCACGCCCACGCCGCCACCGAGGTCGATGTGGTGCAGGTAGATGCCGCACTCGCCGAGGCGGTCGATCAACGCCAGCAGGCGGTCGAGGGCATCGAGGAACGGTGGCAGGCTGGTCAGTTGCGAGCCGATGTGGCAATCGACACCCAGCACTTCCAGGTTCGGCAGTTGAGCGGCGCGGATGTACACGTCCTCGGCGTCGGCAATGGCGATGCCGAACTTGTTCTCTTTGAGACCGGTGGAAATGTACGGGTGGGTGCCGGCGTCGACATCCGGGTTGACGCGCAGGGAGATCGGCGCGCGAACGCCCATCTCGGCGGCCACGACCTGCAGGCGTTCGAGCTCGTCGGTGGACTCGACGTTGAAGCAATGCACGCCGACTTCCAGGGCGCGACGCATGTCTTCACGGCTCTTGCCGACGCCGGAGAACACGATTTTGTCAGCCTGGCCGCCAGCGGCCAATACACGTTCCAGCTCGCCTCGGGACACGATGTCGAAACCGGCGCCCAAGCGCGCCAGGACATTGAGCACGCCCAGGTTGGAGTTGGCCTTGACCGCGTAGCACACCAGGTGTGGAACGCCGATCAGTGGGTCGGTGAAGGAGCGGTATTGGGCTTCGATGTGCGCGCGGGAGTACACGTAGGTCGGGGTACCAAAGCGCTCGGCGATCGCGGACAACGCCACGCCTTCCGCGAACAGCTCGCCGTCCCGGTAGTTAAAAGCGTCCATGGGGTTCCCTTAGTAGGTGTCGTGCTTATGCGCTTTTGCAGGTTTTTGCGACGATTGCGCCTGTTCATTCGGGTCTTTGCTGTCATCTGGCAGGTACAGCGGGCCTTTTTGTCCACAGGCACTAACGAGGCAAGCGACCGCGACGAGCGCAGCAAGGGAAGAGATCAGGCGCTTCATGGCGAAATCCTTGAATATGCATTAATTGCGCCCGAGTATACCGACCACCCGGCAGCTTGCCTATGCGCCGGAATACCCGTCCGGCGGGGCTTTGCCGAGATGGCCGTGAAGCGGACTACGCTGGCTGAGGATATTTCGTACCGTCAATCGCGATGAAATCGGTATCCTTTGCAATCGGCGGGGCTCGCCCGTATCGTGCGGCGCTTGAGCAAAACCAGACACTTTTGAGGTTGCCACAATGAGTTTGACCGAAGCCCGTTTTCACGACCTGGTGGATTCGACCCAGCAGGCGCTGGAAGATATTTTCGACGACAGCGGCCTGGACGTGGACCTGGAAAACTCGGCCGGCGTGCTGACCGTCAAGTTCGAAAGCGGCCAGCAGTTGATCTTCAGTCGCCAGGAGCCCCTGCGTCAGTTGTGGCTGGCGGCGCGTTCCGGTGGCGTTCACTTCGACTACGACGAAGAAAGCGGCAAATGGCAGTGCGACAAGAGCGAAGAGCTGCTGAGCGAAATGCTCGCGCGCCTGGTGAGCGAATACACTGGCGCCGACCTGGATTTCGACGAGATCTGATGGTGACCCAGTCTGCACCTGTACGCCCGCCCAAGCCGCTGTTCAGCAATGTCAGCCCGGCGGTGCCGTCACCTTGTATCAGTTTGTGTCGCCTGGACGAGCAGAAAGTCTGTCTCGGCTGCTTTCGCCATGTGGAAGACATCCGCGAATGGCGTTCGGCCGACGATGCGCGGCGCCGGGTGATCTGCGCCCAGGCCGAGGAGCGCAGGGGCCGCGCCTGAGGTCGTCTTGTTTATTTGTGACGCTGTGGTAGTGTCCGGCTACGCCTCAACTCATCGAGGCCAGTGAGAACCCCGCCTTTTTCTGGCGGGGTTTTGCTTTTTTGTGCAGAAAAAAGGAGTCTGCCTGAATCATGACCACCGCACCGTCCATCATCCTCACCCGTCTTGACGTGCAGCGTCTGGAGCAATTGATCGACCGCCTGGGCGATGAGTTTCCAGGCGTCGAAGCGTTGCAAGCCGAACTCGACCGCGCCGAAGACGTGGTTGGCCACGATGAAGTCCCGGCAGGTGTCGTGACCATGAACTCCAGCGTGCATTGCCGTGAAGAAAGCAGTGGCAAGGATTACCACCTGACCCTGGTCTACCCCAAGGACGCCAATGCGGACGAAGGCAAAATCTCGATCCTGGCGCCGGTGGGCAGCGCATTGCTCGGCCTGCAAGTGGGCCAGCACATCGACTGGCCAGCGCCCGGCGGCAAGACCCTCAAGCTGGAATTGCTCAGCGTTGAAGGCCAGCCCAAAGACGGCGGCGCCTTCCCCCTCTAGATCTGGCTCAGCGCCTCGTTGAGTGACAACTCAAGCTCGGCCTTGTAGCGCAGGTACAGGTTGCTCGGGCTTTGCACATCACCGAGCAGGCCCGACAGGTCCAGGTCGGTGATGTAGCAGCGGTAGCGTTCGGTTTCCCGGCGCTGCCCGACGATTTCCTGGGCTACCACGGCAAAGAGCTGGTCGCCAAACTCCAGTTCGCAAAACTCCCGCTGATTGCAGTACAGGGTAATGCCCACCTGGCCCGGTGCGGCTTTGCCGATAATCGCCTGTACGTCATAAAACGGCTTGTTCGCCGGGTTCTGTGGTGCTGGCCGGGGCTCGATACTGCGTGCGCGACCGTTGCCCGATGGGAGCAGTTGGTAATACAAGGTTTGCACCGCACCCAGCGGTTGTTGTTGGTCCAGCGGCGACAACGCTTCCCGGCGATAAATGATCGACTGCAAAAAGCGCTGCAATGGCGCGAGCAGGCTCTGCTCATCATGAAACGGCAGGCGCTGTTGCCACAGCGCGTTGAACTCATCCAACACATACAGCTCGGCAAAACCGTCGTTGACCCGGTAGAACACCTGCACGCAATCGGCCATGCCCATGGGCAGCAGCAAGGCCAGGTCGTGGTCTTCCAGGGCCATGGCGTCCAGGTGCAGTGGGCTGTAGATGGCTAATTCTTCGCACAGATAGGCGATCAGCGCGTCCTGGGTCGCGAGCGACACATGGGTGGCCTGGCCGGGCATCAATTCCATGACGTGATAGTGCTGCTGCACCTGCAACAGATAACGGTGGTTGGTCTGGCCCAACAGCAGGTTTTGCGCAGTGTCGAAGATCTCTTCCACGCGTTGGGCAATGAACTGCGCGCGGTTGTGACAGAAGCAGCGCACCCGCAGGCGCGGCAGGTGGTCCGGCGGCAGTTGGTTGAGGTAGTCACGCAGGCAATCGAGCAGGGCGTGGGGGCCGTCGTAGCGGCTGACCATCACCTCGTTCCAGCTATTGAGGGTGACCTGGTCCAGGGTGAGCACCAGGTTATCGCGCACACCGGCATAACTGAGCGAGTCGGTGCGCTCGGTAGTCATCAGGATGTTCAGGTCGCGGTGGTGCTTGAGTGGGTCGACGCCGACATTGATCAGCAGCAGCACCTCCTCGGGCACGGCCGAACGTAGCAAGCGCTCTTCATCGACACTGGCCAGGGGCAGGGCGATGGTCTGTTGCAGGCTGCCCAGCAGGTTGAACAGTTCGAATTCGGTCATGTCGCTGGCGCCCGGATGCAGGGCCAGGCGTGTGCTGCTGTCGATCACGCCGTTGCGGTGGCACCAGGTGAGCATTTCCAGCAGGTCGCGGCTGCGCTTGATCGGCGCGAAGTGTTCCGATTCCTGGGCCGTCAGGTTGCCGTTGTACAGGCCCCAATAGTACTGGCCGGGCTCCTTGCGGTTGGGCGACTGCACCAGGGTCAGGGTATCTTCGGCCAGGTCCGGGGCGATGCCGGGGTTGATGAACTCCACTTTGCCGGCCTTGCGCTCGAAGGCCGCGTACAGGCGTCGGCCCAGTACATTGAGGTCGCGCTTGTTGATCAGGCTGACGGTCTGCTCGGTGCGGGCGAACTGGGTCAGGAAGCGGTAGCTGTAGTTCAGCTCATTGACCAGGGCGCGGCGCTCGGACGCTACCTGGCGCACTTTCCATTGGCTGCGACTGTCCAGCAGGGCCAGTTGGCGCGCGTCCCACCCCCACTCATGGGCCAGGCGCTCCAACAGCAAGCGTTGCCAACGGGTGCTGCGCTGGCCGGCGCTGAGCTTGCGGTTGACCTTCAAATACAACGCGCGCCGGACCAGTTCCAGGCGTTCGGGCTCGTTGCGCGCCTTGAGGTATTCCTCGATGCGGCGGTACACCACGATGTACGGGTCCAGTTCGTCCAGGTCCATCTGGTTGGCAAATACCGCCTGTTTGAACCGCAGGCTCAGGCACTGCACGTTGGGGTGTTCACTGGCGTAGACCTCGGTCAGCAGCAGCTTGAGCACCGATTTGTAGGGCGACTCGATGCCCTTGAACAGTTGCCACAGCCCCGCACCGATGAATTCGCCGGGGGGAATGCGCGCCAGGTGGCCCAGGTCGAGGGTCTCATCGGCACGGATAAAACGCTTGGAGATCAGCGTGTGGGTGAATTCGGCGTAACGGCGTTCTTCATACACCGGCACCAACCACCAGATCGGCGTACGCCCGGCCAGCCAGATGGCGGTGCGGTAGAACTCATCCAGCAACAGGTAGTGCTGGGTCGTGCCGCAATCGTCCGAACTGAGCTGGGTGTCGCGTTCGCCAAGCACAAAGCGGGTCGGCTCGATCAGGAAAAAATGCGCCTCGGCGCCCATGGTCAGGGCCCAGGCTTCGAGTAATTGGCACTTCCTGCGCAGTTCGGCCAACTCGGTTTCGCCAAGGTCCGGCGCGTGGCACACCCATACATCCATGTCGCTCTGGTCAGCCTGGGCCAGGGTGCCGAGGCTGCCCATCAGAAACAGGCCGTGGATCGGGCAGGGCGGGTTGCCATGGCGCGGTTTGTAGGAGAACGAACGGGTCAGGCGCTGGGCTTCGGTGAGGGCCTGGGCGTCGGGTTCGAAGTTCGACAGGCCTGCCGGTGTACTGCCGGATACGTAGCCGGGCAGCAGAGGATGGTTGACGTGGAAAAACAGCGGCAACAGGGTCAACACGCTTTGCTGGCGCGGTGTCAGGCCTTCGAGTGCCCGGGCCATGCGGCCGTCATTGAGGGCCATGAAGCGTGCGCGCAGTTGGGCCAGCACCTTGCGGTCAATGCCTTCGTCCAGGTCAGGGCGGATTTCGTGGGTGCGGGTCATGTCGAACTCGGTGGCTCGCAGGGCCCGACGTGGGCGGCCGTGTTGGAGTTTACAGCCAGGAGCGTAGGAGGTTTAGAGGCAAATGGTTTTTGGCGCCAGAATTTTGTGTCTTGCACGGCAACGCCCTCGGAATCCGCAGGGGGCGGACTCCATGGGCGGTATCAGGTGTCAGGCGGCTTCTTTGGTGCTGGCAGTTGTAAGGATGGTCAGCAGGGTTTGTGCCTGCTCTGCAGCATCACGACCCAGGCTGGTCAGATAGCCTCCGTCCGGCTGGTCGATAAGCCCTTTGGCGTGTAGGCGTTTGGCAGCGGCAATAGCGGTGGGGGCGGCGGTCTGGTGGACTTTCAGACCTTCCTTGGTGCTATCGAGGGGGAAGAGTACAAGGATTTCCAGTTCGGCAACCAACTCAGGGGTATACGACATAAGGACTCCAGACTTTCTAAGAATTTATTAGAGGCTAGCAGGCCATAAGGTGAACGCACTTTGCCGAACTGTCCAGTGTGTAACCGCGTACTGGATTTATTGCTTTTCGGGCGGCAATGTCGGCAGGGCACGCAGCGCAGTTTCATACCATTCGGTATTGAACGCGCGGTCTTCTTCCAGCAGTGCATCGATCTCGACGGCCAGTACGTGGGCCATCAATTGCAGGATCTCTTCACGCTCATAACCGACCAGGGTCAGCTTGTTGAAGGTGGCCTTGGCGGCAGGCGGGTTTTCGCTTTCGATCTGGTTCTCGATGGCTTCGATCAAGGTGTTTTCGGCGAATTCTTCTTCGTCGTTGTCGATATCGGTCGGCTCGCTCATGGCAGGCTCCTTAAGGGAAGGGCGCCAGTCTACCCCCATTCAGGCAGGTGATGCTGCTGGTCAGGCGAGGGCTTCGGATCTATAACCTTTACAGCCAACCCCACACCCGGCCTGGAGGCAGTCGCAATGCTCAAGCTCTACGGATTTTCGGTCAGCAACTACTACAACATGGTCAAACTGGCGCTGATGGAGAAGGGACTGCCTTTCGAAGAGGTGCCTTTTTATGCCGGGCAAACG
Organism: Pseudomonas kairouanensis; assembly: GCF_004682055.1. Classification (GTDB taxonomy): domain Bacteria; phylum Pseudomonadota; class Gammaproteobacteria; order Pseudomonadales; family Pseudomonadaceae; genus Aquipseudomonas; species Aquipseudomonas kairouanensis. Next base: position 161,341 of record NZ_QUZU01000011.1, read on the forward strand.
CCAGAAGCCCTCGCTGTGAGCCCGCGAGGCAAGGTGCCGGTGCTGGGGGTGAAGCAAGGCTTTATCAACGAAACCAGCGTGATCCTTGAATATATCGAGCAAACCCAGGAGGGTCCTTCGCTGCTGCCGGCTGATCCGTTCCAGCGTGCCCAGGTACTGGCGCTGTGCCGGGAGATTGAGCTGTACATCGAACTGCCCGCCCGTACCTGTTACGCCGAGGCGTTTTTCGGCATGCCGGTACCGCAGGCGATCAAGGATAAATCCAAGGCTGAGTTGCTGCTGGGTGTCGGGGCGTTGGGGCGGCATGGCAAATTCGCGCCCTATGTGGCGGGGGAGAGCTTTACGTTGGTGGATCTGTATTTCATGTACAGCATGAACCTCGCCTGTGGGGTGGGCGAGAAGTTGTTTGGCTTGGACTTGCTGGCTGAGATGCCGTCAGCCAAGGCGTTGCTGGAGACGCTGCATGCCATGCCCAATGCCCAGAAGGTCGCGGCGGACAGGGACGCGGCGATGCCGGCGTTTATGGCGATGATTGCTGCCAAGAAGTAGTCAGGGGTGGGGTAGATCAAAATGTGGGAGCTTGCTTGCGAAAGCGGAGTGTCAGTCGACGAATGTATCGACTGATATTCCGCTTTCGCGAGCAAGCCCGCTCCCACAGGTTTAACCGAGTTGTTGCGCAACCCTCGGTTTAGCGGCTGGCGAGCAAGGCCTGGCCGCGCACCACGGCTGCCTTGACCTGCGCCGGCGCAGTCCCGCCAACATGGTTACGTGCATTCACCGAGCCTTCCAGCGTCAGCACTGCGAACACGTCCTGCTCGATCTGGTCGCTGAACTGACGCAGTTCTTCCAAGCTCATTTCCGCCAGGTCCTTGCCGGTGTCCACGCCGTATTTGACGGCATGGCCGACGATTTCGTGGCAGTCACGGAACGGCAGGCCACGGCGCACCAGGTAGTCCGCCAGGTCGGTGGCGGTGGAGAACCCGCGCAGCGCCGCTTCACGCATGATCGCGTGCTTGGGCTTGATCGCCGGGATCATGTCGGCAAACGCGCGCAGCGAGTCGCGCAGGGTGTCGGCGGCGTCGAACAGCGGCTCTTTGTCTTCCTGGTTGTCCTTGTTGTAGGCCAGCGGTTGGCCTTTCATCAGGGTCAGCAGGCCCATCAGCGCGCCGAATACACGGCCGCTTTTGCCACGTACCAGCTCGGGCACGTCGGGGTTTTTCTTTTGCGGCATGATCGAGCTGCCGGTGCAGAAGCGGTCCGGCAGGTCGATGAACTGGAATTGCGCGCTGGTCCACAGCACCAGCTCTTCGGAGAAACGCGACAGGTGCATCATCGCGATGCTGGCGGCGGCGCAGAATTCGATGGCGAAGTCACGGTCGGACACGCCGTCCAGGGAGTTGCCGCCCACGGCGTCGAAGCCCAGCAACTGCGCGGTGTATTCGCGGTCGATCGGGTAGGTGGTGCCGGCCAGTGCGGCGCTGCCCAGGGGCATGCGGTTGGCGCGCTTGCGACAGTCCACCAGGCGCTCGTAGTCGCGGCTGAGCATTTCGAACCAGGCCAGCAGGTGGTGGCCGAAAGTCACAGGCTGCGCGGTCTGCAGGTGGGTGAAGCCGGGCATGATGGTGGCCGACTCACGCTCGGCCTGCTCCAGCAGGCCTTTTTGCAGGCGGGTGATTTCGGCCAGGATCAGGTCGATTTCGTCACGGATCCACAGGCGGATATCAGTGGCGACCTGGTCGTTACGGCTACGGCCAGTGTGCAGTTTCTTGCCGGTCACACCGATACGGTCGGTGAGGCGGGCCTCGATATTCATGTGCACGTCTTCCAGGTCGACGCGCCAGTCGAACGTACCGGCTTCGATCTCACCGCGGATGGTGGTCAGGCCGTCGATGATGCTGTCGCGCTCGGCATCGGTCAGCACGCCGACCTTGGCCAGCATCGTCGCGTGGGCGATGGAGCCCATGATGTCGTGGCGGTACAGGCGCTGGTCGAAAGTGACGGAGGCGGTGAAGCGGGCGACGAAGGCGTCGACGGGTTCACTGAAGCGGCCGCCCCAGGACTGGTTGGTCTTGTCGGTGCTCATGGATTCGCTCGTGATTGCTTAATAAAGAGGCTTGGAAGTGTGCCGGCGATAATAACAGGGTTGCCTGCGCAGGCGGTGCTGCGGGTCGTCGGCATTTTTATTTGTGCAAACGATGGCTAAGTGCCTTGCCGTCGATCGCGTCCGGGACGAGACTGGAGACAGAGGCTTATTGAAACGATATTTGACGATTGAGCAATGCCGTCTCGGTGAGCGTCTACAGTTGGACTGATAGTGTGTGAATGCACCAAAGTCGGGTGATGCGGTCAGAACCCAGACTATCCATTTGAAACGGGGGGTATTCGGATTGTGTATCAGCAAACCCTACGACGATGCCCGCAGGCAGCAGGTCTTGGGCGCTATTGAACAGGTCCGGGTAAATATGGGTGCCGCTGCCAGGGCACTTTTTGCCGCTCGCGCTAGTCTTAGCGTGGATCGCAGTGACGCAAGTCACCGCACCTGTCTACGCTATCCTTGTGCGAGACTCACGCAGGAATCCAGCGCAATATGAATGTCCTGATCGTTGATGACGAACCCCAAGCCCGCGAGCGACTGAGCCGTTTGGTCAATGAGCTTGAGGGTTATACAGTCCTTGAACCGAGCGCCACCAACGGCGAAGAGGCGTTGACGCTGATCGACAGCCTCAAGCCCGATGTGGTGTTGCTCGATATCCGCATGCCGGGCCTCGACGGCCTGCAGGTTGCGGCCCGCCTGAGCGAGCGAGAGTCACCACCGGCCGTGGTGTTTTGTGCGACCCAGGAAGAGTTTTCCACCGAGACCCTGGACGCCAGCGGTGCCAGCTTCGTAGCCAAGCCGGTGACGGGCGAAGCGCTGCTCAAGGCCCTCAAGAAGGCCGAGCGGCCCAACCGCATCCAGCTGGCCGCCCTTACCCAACCTGCTGCCCAAAGTGGCAACGGGCCGCGCAGTCATATCAGCGCCCGCACCCGCAAAGGCATCGAACTGATCCCGCTGAGCCAGGTGGTCTACTTCATTGCGGACCACAAGTACGTGACCCTGCGTCACGAAGCCGGCGAGGTGCTGCTCGATGAGCCGCTCAAGGCCCTTGAGGATGAATTTGGCGATCGCTTCGTGCGTATCCACCGCAATGCGCTGGTGGCCCGCGAGCGAATAGAGCGCCTGCAACGCACGCCCCTGGGGCACTTCCAGTTATTCCTCAAAGGGCTTAACGGCGATGCCTTGATCGTCAGCCGACGCCATGTGGCCGGTGTGCGCAAAATGATGCAGCAGCTTTAGCCCGAGCGCTTTTGCCGCACCTGCATTGCTTATCCCGGTGCGACGCGGCCAGGGAGGCCCCGCACTTGCTGATTCAAATCAAAGCGTATTTGGCTGAGCTGTTATTATCTGCCGTATCTATTCAGTACGGATTGATCCATGTCCTCTCGCGAAATCCGCATCGCCACCCGTAAAAGCGCCCTGGCCTTGTGGCAGGCCGAATACGTCAAAGCACGCCTTGAGCAGGCCCATCCGGGCCTTACGGTGTCCCTGGTGCCCATGGTCAGTCGCGGCGACAAGCTGCTGGACTCGCCGCTGTCGAAGATCGGCGGCAAGGGTTTGTTCGTCAAGGAACTGGAAACCGCACTGCTGGAAAACGAAGCCGACATCGCCGTGCATTCGATGAAAGACGTGCCCATGGACTTCCCCGAAGGCCTGGGCCTTTTTTGTATCTGCGAGCGCGAAGACCCTCGCGATGCCTTCGTTTCCAATACCTACGCTTCCCTGGATGATCTGCCCCTGGGCAGTATTGTCGGCACCTCCAGCCTGCGTCGCCAGGCTCAGCTACTGACTCGCCGACCCGACCTGCAGATCCGCTTCCTGCGCGGCAACGTCAACACCCGCTTGGCCAAGCTCGACGCCGGTGAGTATGACGCGATCATTCTCGCCGCGGCCGGCCTGATCCGCCTGGGCTTTGAAGACCGCATCACCTCGGCCATCAGTGTCGAGGACAGCTTGCCGGCAGGCGGACAGGGCGCGGTGGGCATCGAATGCCGCACCGCCGACACCGAGATCCAGGCCCTGCTCAAACCCCTCGACCACCACGACACTGAAGTGCGCGTCACGGCCGAACGTGCCCTGAACAAACACCTCAACGGCGGCTGCCAGGTTCCGATCGCGTGCTACGCCGTGCTGGAAGGTGAAAACCTGTGGCTGCGTGGCCTGGTGGGCGACCCCGACGGCGGCACCCTGTTGACCGCCGAAGTACGCGGGCCGCAGCGTGATGCCACGGCCCTGGGTATTCAGGTGGCCGAGGAACTGCTGGATAAGGGCGCGGGCGCTATCCTGCAGAAAGTCTATGGCGAGGCCGGCCCGCAGTGACCCAATGGCGAGTGCTGCTGACGCGGCCTGCCGAGGAGTCGGCGACCCTGGCGGCGTCGCTTTCACAGGCCGGTATTTTCAGCAGCAGTCTGCCGTTGTTGGACATCGAGCCGCTTCCAGTCACGCCTGGGCAGCAGGCGGTTTTTCATGACCTTGGCCGCTATTGCGCGGTGATCGTGGTGAGCAAGCCTGCCGCGCGCCTGGCGGTGCAGCAGTTGAACCAGGCCTGGCCGCATACGCCATGGTTCAGCGTCGGTGCCGCTACCGCGCAGGTATTGGCTGATCACGGCCTCACCGTTCACTATCCTTTCTCTGGCGATGACAGCGAGGCCTTGCTTCAATTGCCCGCGTTGCGCGAGGCTATCGCACGCCCCGGTGCGCGGGTGTTGATCCTGCGCGGCGAGGGCGGGCGCGAGCTGCTGGCTGAGCGTTTGCGTGAGCAAGGTGCTAGTGTCGACTACCTGGAGTTGTACCGTCGTTTCCTTCCGGCCTACGACGCCGGGGTGCTGATGCAACGCATCCAGTTGGAACGCCTGAACGGCCTGGTGGTCAGCAGTGGGCAGGGTTTTATGAACCTGCAGGCCTTGGCCGGCGCCGATTGGCCCCAGGTGGCGCAGTTGCCGTTGTTCGTGCCCAGCCCGCGAGTCCAGGAGATGGCGCAGGCTGCTGGTGCAGAAAAAGTTGTGGATTGTCGTGGTGCAAGTGCCACGGCTTTGTTAGTGGCGTTGCGTAGCACGACCTTTTAAGGAAGGCCGCCGCCACTCTCTGATACGCAAAGGACGGATACGTGAGCGAAACAGCCTTGCCTAAAGATGAAACCCAACCCGCACTCGATGCGCCGGTTGAGTCACCGGTCACCACGCCGCGCCGTGGCAATGGCCTGGCAATCGTCGCCTTGCTGCTGGGCGCTGCCGGGGTCGCCGCTGGCGGGTGGGGGATCTGGCAGGTCCGCGCCCTGCAAGCGAGCAGCCAGCAGCAACTGGGCCAGGTGCGGACGCTGGATGACCAAGCCCAGTCCCTCAAGCAGAGCCAGCAGCAACTGGCGGCACGCCTGGCCCAGTTGCCGGGAGCCGATGAGCTGGAGGAGCGCCGCCGGCTGGTCGCCCAACTGCAAGGTGATCAACAACGCCTGAGCCAGCGCCTGGAGACCGTGCTGGGTGCCAGTCGCCAGGACTGGCGCTTGGCTGAAGCCGAGCACCTGATTCGTTTGGCGAGCCTGCGCCTGTCTGCGCTGCAAGATATCAATAGCGCCCAGTCGCTGGTGCAGGGGGCCGACGAGATTCTTCGCGAGCAAAGCGACCCAGGCTCCTACGCCGCCCGCGAGCAATTGGCCAAGAGTCTGGCCGCGCTGCGCAGCACCGAGCAGCCGGACCGTACTGGCCTGTACCTGCAATTGGCCGCGCTGCGTGACCAGGTGGTGCAGCTGGCAGCCATCGCGCCTGAGTACCAGTTGACCGAGCCCGCGTCACAAGGACGCCCGACCACGGATACCGACAGCCGCTGGAGCCAGTGGTGGGAGCAGATTTCCCGATACTTCCGGATTGACTTCAACCCTGACGACAACATCCGTCCGCTGCTGGCTGGCCAAGGCCTGAACCAGGTGCGCCTGGCCCTGAGCCTGGCCCTGGAGCAGGCGCAATGGGCCGCGCTCAATGGTGAGTCGGCGGTGTATAGCCGCTCCCTTGGCGAAGCGCGCAGTGTGTTGCAGGACAACTTCAACCAGGACAACCCGCAGAGCAAGGCGATGCTGGCACGTATTGCCGAGCTTGAGCCCAAGGCCGTGTCCGTGGTGACGCCGGACCTGGCCGCGAGCCTGGCGGCCGTGCAGGCGTACCTGGAGCGTCGGCATCTCTCTGCCGATGAAGCCAAGGCGGCGGCCACGCCGGCCAAGCAGGAGTAGAACCGATGAAGCGTTTCTATGTGATCCTGGTGCTGGTGATTGCAATCGCGCTGGCACTGGCCGTGGGCATTTCGAAACACACAGGCTACGTGCTGATTACCTACCCCCATGTGCTGCACTACGAGTCGAGCCTGTGGGCGACGTTGGTGGCGGTGTTTGCCATCGGCCTGGCGATCTACCTGGTTCGCGTGCTGCTGAGCCTGGTGACCGCGTCGGGTGGCGTGGTCAACCCGTGGTCGCGGCGCAACCGCAGCCGCCGTGTTCAGATCGCTATCGAGCAGGGCCAGATGGACCTCGCCGAAGGCCGCTGGGCCAGCGCCGAGCGCCATCTGCACCGTGCTGCCGAGGCGGAGCGCCAGCCACTGCTGTACTACCTCGGTGCGGCCAGGGCGGCCAATGAGCAGGGGCGCTATGAAGAGTCCGATGGTTTGCTTGAGCGAGCACTGGAGCGTCAGCCTCAGGCCGAACTGGCCATCGCCTTGAGCCATGCGCAGCTGCAGTTGGACCGCGGCGATACCGACGGCGCGCTGACCACCTTGCAGGCCATGCACGAGCGCCATCCCCATAACGCTCAGGTGTTGCGTCAGTTGCAGCGCCTGCATCAACAGCGGGGCGACTGGTCGTCAGTGATTCGCCTGTTGCCGGAGTTGCGCAAGGACAAGGTGCTGCCTGCCAGCGAACTGGCTGAGCTGGAACGCCGTGCCTGGGGTGAAAACCTGAGCCTGGCGGCCCAGCGCGAAGAGCAGGGCGAAGCAAGCCTGCAGTCCCTGGAGCGGGCCTGGCAGCAACTCACTTCCGCCCAGCGCCAGGAACCGCAACTGGTGCTGGCCTATGCCGAGCAACTGCGTCAGTTGGGTGCCGATGCCAAGGCCGAGGAGGCGCTACGTGGTGCGATCAAGCGCGATTACGACAGCCACCTCATCCGTCTCTACGGCCTGCTGCGCGGTGCTGATCCGGCGCGGCAATTGAAATTTGCCGAAGGTTGGCTCAAGGACCATCCCGCCGATGCCAGCCTGCTGCTGACGTTGGGTCGGTTGTGCCTGCAAAACAGCTTGTGGGGCAAGGCGCGGGACTATCTGGAAAGCAGCCTGCATGTACAGCGCAACCCTGAGGCCTGTGCCGAGTTGGCGCGTCTGCTTGCCCAGTTGGGCGACACTGAGCGCAGCAACCAGTTGTTCCAGGAGGGGCTGGGGTTGTTGGATAGCCGCTTGCTGGCTTCGCCTCTGCCTATTCCTGCTCGGGTTTGAGGTAGGAAAGTGTCCGAGGGTAGGTTCAGAAGTGTCTGACCATTACTCCTCTTGGGCCCCTATGGATAAGGGGCCCGGCGGCTTTTTCGGCAGAGTCCTACGTTCCTTTTCGTGAAGTCTTCCAGTTTCTGATGGGATGTCCTTACGTTGTCGCGGAAATGTCTGGTCCAGTGCTTATTGAAAGGAGTCAGGCCTTTCCTCTACCGTAGCGGCCTATCTTTCGCGATGCGGATAAAGCATGTCTTTGGCCCCTTCACGCTCATTATTTTTCCTTGCGTTCATGGCGGGTGCGCTTACGTTGGGAGCGTCTTTTTATCTTGAATTCGGCGCCTCTTTGCGCCCGTGTTTCCTGTGCCAGCTGCAACGGATCTTGCTGGCGGCCTTTGCGCTGATCAATCTGCTCGGCGCCCTCCACAACCCTCGCAATTGGGCCGCCTACGTCTATGGGCTGGCGAGCATGGCCTGCGCCGCGCTCGGCGCCATTACGGCCGTACGCCAGGTGCTGCTGCAAAATGTCGCGCCTGACCAGGTAGGTGACTGCTGGCCCAGCCTGCACTACATGATCGAAAACCTGTCGTTCTGGCAGGCGTTGCAATTGACCCTCAAAGGGACTGTCGACTGCGCGGAACTCAACTGGACCTTGTTTGACCTAAGCTTGCCTGAGTGGAGCCTGTTGTTCTTCGTGGGGATGTTGATCCTTGGCATCCTGCAGTTTTCGCGGCTGCTGTTGAGCAGGCATTTTCGCCCGACAAGCCACTAAACACAGGGCAAGATTTGTAGGACGGGATTAAACACTTGTATGAACTTTCTCTCCTGCGTACCTTGAAGCCATAGGCATGCGGGCATAATCTGGCCCGCACATGTCGTCGAAACCGTTTGTCAGACGCGGCCTTGTCCGGCTGCCGCTTATCCTTGAAGTGTTGCGCGGGCACCAGGCGGCAGCGCCCCTATAGGGAAGAGAGATCATCATGCTGGAAAGTTGTCAGAATGCTCAGGAACGCTGGGGTGGGGTGCACAAGCTCATCGACAGATGGCTGCTGGAGCGCCACGAACTGATTCAGG
>NZ_QUZU01000012.1 GCF_004682055.1 Pseudomonas kairouanensis
CTTTGGTTTTCATGTTCGTGGTGCACCCGCGCCGAGATATCCGATGCCACCTTGATCACGCTTTGCACCTGCTTGTCGCTGTCCAGCACCGGCATGTAGCTGGCTTCAAGCCACACCTCCTGGCCGCGCTTGTTCAGGCGCATGAAGGTGCCACTGATGGCCTCGCCCCGCGCCAGGTCGCGCCACAGCTTGGTGTAGGCCTCCGTGTGGGTGTAGGCCTCCTCGCAAAAAAGGCGGTGGTGTTTGCCACGAATCTCCTCGGCGCTGTAGCCCATGGTTTTGCAGAAGTTGTCATTGGCGTCGAGGATCACGCCGTTGCGGTCAAACTCGATCATCGCCATGGAACGGCTGATGGCGGCGAGTTTGGCGTTGGCTTCGGTAAGGGCGCAGGAGAAACGTTCGATTTGTTGCAGATCGGATTTGTGATGGCGGTTGAACATAGTCAGATCACCCTTGATTCCCGGCGCCAGGAAGGCGCATTCCATTCATTTATGGGGAAACAACCATCCGAATCGCTTTATAGGCCAAGCGTCATCAACGGTTCTGGGTGAGCATAGACAGGGCTTGGCGCTATGCAAGGTCACTAGTCAGCCAGCATTTTTAACAATGCGCAGGTCGCTGCCGACGGCGCTCGGCTGGGCGTGCCGACCAGCGCAAATTCGCGGTGCAGCGGCACCGTCAACGGCATCACCCGCAGGCCGTTGCGCTGGACCGGCAGGGCCATCTCCGGTACCAGCGTCACGCCGACGCCCTCGCGCACCAGGCTGAAGGCACTGCTCCATTCACGCACTTCCACGCGTATATCGCGCAGGGTCAGCCCGGCTGCGGCGCCCAGACTGCGGGCATTGGCAACACAACCGCCGGTTGCGAGCACGAAGGGTTGGTCGAGCAGTTCCGCCAGCGTCACCGTGGCATCCGCAGGTCGCTGGGCCAGAAAGTGGCTCGTCGGCAGCACCGCCATCCAGAAATCGCGGCCTAGCACCGTGGCGTTTTGTTCAGGCTTGGGGTTGAGCACCACACCCAGGTCGATCAAATCGGCGCTGAGCAAGGTGTGCACTTCATTGTCGCTGACATCCAGGGTGGTGACTTCGATACCGGGATACAGCTGCGCGAACCGCTGCAAAAGCGGAGTCAGGAACGTCGCCAGCACCATCGGGAAACTGGCGATGCGGAGGGTCCCGCGCAGGGTCGGCCTGGCGTCGTCCACGGTGCTGCGAATTACCTGCAGGGCCCCGAGCATTACCCGCGCCTGCTCGATCACACTCAGCCCCAATGCGGTGGGCAAGGTCTTGCGCGGCTCACGGGTGAACAACTGCGCACCCAGCGTCGCCTCCATGCCGGCCATGGCCTGGCTGGCGGCGGATTGGGTCATGCCCACCCGCTCGGCGGCGGCGGTGATGCTGCCGTGATCGGCCACGGCCACCAGCAAACGCCAGTGCATCAGGTTCATCATGACAGTAGCTGTCCTTATGGCAGGGGGCTGAAGGTTTAATTTTACGCACGGTGCCATGCCCGCGAGACTGGCGCAAATTCAACGGAGTTGCCCCAGATGAAACTGTATTACTTCCCCCACGCCTGTTCCCTCGCCCCCCATATCGTGCTGCGGGAATTGGCGCTGCCGTTCGAGCTGGTGCTGGTGAACAACCAGGCCAAAACCACGGCCAACGGCGAAGACTTCCTAGCGATCAACCCCAAGGGCTACGTGGCAGCGCTGCAACTGGACAACGGCCAGGTGCTGACCGAAGCCAGCGCGATCCTGCAATACCTGACCGACCTGAAGCCCGAAGCAGGTCTGGCCCCGGCCAATGGCAGCTGGGAGCGGGTGCGCTTGCAAGAATGGCTGAACTTCATTGCTACCGAGATTCATGGCGGCTTGGCGGTGTTCTTCAACGACGCGATCCAGGGCGAGGTACGGGCGATGTTCCAGGCCACCCTGTTCAAGCGGTTTGCGGTGCTGGTGCAGACGTTGGAACGTCAGGATTACCTGCTGGGCGCGCAGTATTCGGTGGCGGATGCGTATTTATTCGTGGTGCTGCGCTGGGCGGGTTTCCACGGGATTGATCTGCGGGAATGGCCGGCCCTTGATGCGTTTCAACAAAGGGTGGGGCAGCGGCCGGCAGTGATTGCGGCACTGGCGGCAGAAGCCCAATGACCTGAACTGCGATGAGAATGTGGGAGCCAAGCCGCTCCCACATCAGGCTGGAAACTCAATGGCCGAACAAACCGCTCTCGGATTTCTTGGCCTTCTTGTCGGCGCGTTTTTCATCGGCGGTCTTTGCCGGTTTTTTCTTCGCGGCTTTCTTTGAATCCATACCTTTGGCCATGCTGCGTACTCCACTGTAAGGGGATGTAGCACTGGGTATACCACCTATTGCCTGGCAGAAGGCGCTTATAATCCCCGCCCCTTCATAACGCTGCCTGAACACCATGCCCGAGTTGACCATCGATCTGCTGGCAGAGCCCTTGTGGCCGCTGCTGAACAAGTTTTACCGCAACCACAACTCGTCGATGAAGGCGCTTAAGGGTGGACAGTTGTGGGTGGCGCGCGATGGCGAAATTGTTGGCGGGTTGTGCCTCACGCCGGTGGTGGGCGGGCAGTGGTTGACCGGTGTGTTTGTAGACCCGGCCTATCGCGGCCAAGGGTTGGCAGCGAAGTTGATTCTTGAGGCAGTGGCCTCAGTGGAAGGCACGGTATGGCTGCTGTGCCACCCGGACCTGGAAGGGTTGTACCAGCGCATGGGGTTTACCCAAGACACGCTGCTGCCCCAGTCCCTCAGTGAGCGGTTGGTGCGTTACAAGCGCAACAAACCGATGATCGCCATGGGCTTAGAACCATTGGTGAGGTCGTCCTAAGATAATGTGTGATCAGCCCATAGCAGGCCCATGCTAGCCTCGGCGGCACAGTGGCCCACTTATCGGATGATCATGAAAACGACGTTTGCAGCGCTGTCCCTTACCGCCCTCCTCCTCCCCACATTCAGCCAGGCCGCCGACGCGCCCATCAGCGCCAAGCAGTACCAAAGCGTACTGGCCGGCAGCTGGCGCGACCCGGCCAACAGCGCCCGCGACGGTTACCGCCACCCGCAGCAGACCCTGGAATTTTTTGGCCTGGGCGCCAAGCAGACGGTGATCGAGATCACCCCCGGCGGTGGTTGGTACAGCGAAGTGCTGGCGCCGCTGCTCAAGGATCACGGGCAGTACATCGCCACCGTGCAGGCTGCCAGCAGCAGTGCTTATGCGCGCACCTCCGAAGAGAACCTGAAAAAGAAATTCGCCGCCGACCCTACGCGTTATGCCAAAGCCCAAGTGGTGGAGTTCGACCCCAAGGCACCGGTGTTCGGCAAACCCGCGTCGGCGGATGCTGTGCTCACGTTCCGCAATGTGCATAACTGGGTTGCGGCCGATACCGCAGCGGCGACATTCAGCGCGTTTTATACCGTGCTGAAACCGGGGGGCGTGCTGGGGGTGGAAGACCATCGCGCCAAAGACGGTGCTGATCTTGAGGCAATCAAGGACACCGGCTACCTGACCACCGCCCAGGTGGTGAAGTTGGCGACTGATGCCGGTTTCAAGCTGGCGGGGCAAAGTGAGGTGAATGCCAACCCCAAGGACACCAAGGATTATCCGGCGGGTGTGTGGACCTTGCCGCCGACCTTGAAGTTGGGGGAGCAGGATAAGGCCAGGTATGTGGCGATTGGGGAGTCGGACCGGATGACGTTGCGGTTCGTCAAGCCCACAAAATAGTCCCAATTGAAATGCAACCCCAATGTGTGCGGGCTTGCTCGCGAATGCGGTGGATCAGTCGACGTATATGTTGACTGGTCCACCGCATTCGCGAGCAAGCCCGCTCCCACATTTTGACCTCATTAGGTCTGAAAGTTACTCGTCGGCCGTGGGGTCCATGTCGGGGAACATCACTTCGATAAACCCGAACTTGGTGAAATCCGTAATCCGCGAAGGGTACAACCGCCCAATCAAGTGGTCGCATTCATGCTGCACCACCCGCGCATGGAAACCGTCGGCAACCCGCACAATCGGCTCGCCCTTCGGATCAAACCCTTCATAGCGAATCTGTTGGTAACGGTTCACAGCACCGCGCAACCCCGGCACCGACAGGCAACCTTCGTAGCCCTCCTCCAGCACTGGGCTCAGCGGAGTAATCAGCGGGTTGATCAGGATAGTCTGTGGCACCGGCGGTGCCTCCGGGTAGCGTTCACTGGCCTCGAAACCAAAGATCACCAGCTGCAGGTCGACGCCGATCTGCGGTGCCGCCAGGCCTACGCCACCCACGTGTTCCATGGTCTGGAACATGTCATCGATCAACTGCCACAGCTCAGGGCTGTCGAACATTTCTGGCGGAACCGGTGGCGCGATGCGCAGGAGGCGCTCGTCGCCCATTTTCAGGATTTCACGGATCATTGATCAGACTTCATCGACAGTGGGCTTGGAATGGTCCCGGCCAAGGCCTGAGACATGCTGTTTTTCATCGGTGTGGCCAGGCTCGTCGAACTCTTTTTCGCCGGGGTCCTTGCCCTCGGCCGACATGTGTTCGATCACCGCATTCATCTCTGCCCCCAGCAGCAGCACGGCGGCGGAAATGTAGAAGTACAGGAGCAGCACGATGATTGCACCGATACTGCCATACATGGCGTTGTAGTCGGCGAAGGTCTTGACGTAGTAGCCAAAGCCCAGGGACGCGACGATCCATACCACCACCGCCAGTACGGAACCTGGGGTGATAAAGCGAAATTTCTGCTCCACGTCGGGCATCACGTAGTACATGAGGGCCACGGCGAACATCAGCAGGATCACGATCAACGGCCAGCGGACGATGGTCCACAGCGTCACCACGAACTCCTGCATGCCGATCTGCCCAGCCAGCCACTCCATCACTTGCGGCCCGAGCACCATCAGCGCGGCGGCAGCCAGCAACATGCCGGCGATGCCGACGGTGTAGAAAATCGACAGCGGAAAACGCTTCCAGATCGGCCGGCCTTCCACCACGTCGTAGGCGGCGTTCATTGCGCTCATCATCAGGCGCACACCGGCTGAAGCGGTCCACAGCGCGATCACGATACCCACGGAGAGCAGGCCACCTTTGGATTGCTGCAGTTGGTCGATCACCGGGTTGACCTGCTCCAGGGCCTGGGGCGGCAACACCAGTTCCGATTGCATACGTAGCCAGGTAAAGAAGTCCGGCAGGTGCAGGAAACCGATCAGGGCAATCAGGAACAGCAGGAAGGGAAACAGGGAAAACAGCATCTGGTAGGCCAGTGCCGAGGCGTAGGTGGGCATCTCGTCGTCGACGAATTCCTTGACAGTGCGCACCAACACTTTGTGAAGCTTGAGGCCATCGAGGACCGGAAAAATCATAGCGTCTCCTTTCGCCGCAAAAAGGTCTGGTTCATGGGCGACTCAGGGGCCGTTTTCTACATCAAGGTAGCCTATTTGACGACCCTGAAACAATTTCGAAACTTTAACTGCGCCAGATGACACAAAAACGGCCATCCGTGGATGGCCGTCTGGATACGTGAAAGCAGCCTTATTTGGTGGCTTTCTTTACCGCATCCTTGGTGTCGCCCACGGCCTTTTCAACCTGGCCTTTCTTTTCCTGTACCACGCCTTCGGCGCGCAGTTTGTCGTTGCCGGTGACTTTGCCGACGCCTTGCTTGATGTTGCCGACGGCTTCGTCTTTCAAACCTTTTGCCTTATCCGCTGTGCTGCCCATGGTATTTCTCCAGAAGAACAATCAAGGGTTTTGGTCATTACCTAGAGATTGACCCGGCGCGGTTCGGCAGAGTTTCAATTATTTTCCACGGGCATTTCATCGCCAGCGGCAGGTTTGGCTTTATGTTTTGCGGCCAACCCACGAGAATGCCCGGCACATTCAGGCTATAACGCTGGATAACAGATCCCGTAGGAAGGTTATGAAACTCAATAAAGCACAGGCTATCGCCCGCAGAAACACCGAACTGGGCGGTGCCGTACTCGGCGTCAACAACTGCCACTTCACCGACCTGGACCGCAAGCGCAACATCTGGTGGTTCGACCTGCCGGTGGGCCGTATTGCCGTGGGCCAGTACGAGTGGATTCATTTGTTGATGCACAACGCCGAGACTGACCAATTGCTGCACCTGAAGGTGCCAACGGCATTCCTGCGTGAGCACATCGAGGGGCTGGTGGTGCGCAATGCGGGCAAGCGCAAGCCGGAGATCACGCTGGAGCTGAGTGCGGACAAGGATTCGTTCTTGAAGGATGTGCGGCCTGCCGGCGCAGGCGTGGGCTTTGCGCACTTCGCCCTGTAAGAACGCGGTCAAAACTGTGTGGCTTGTGTGGGAGCGGGCTTGCTCGCGAATGCGGTAGGTCAGTCAATATCTTTGGTGACTGACCCACCGCATTCGCGAGCAAGCCCGCTCCCACATTCGATTGCATTTCAAGGCCAGCTCATCAGCAAGCATAAAAAACCCTGCATTCGCGGGGTTTTTTATGGGATCACTTTTTCAGGCCCAGCTTCTTCAGTTCTTCATCGCGCAATTCACGCCGCAGGATCTTGCCCACGTTGGTGGTCGGCAACGCATCGCGGAACTCCACGGCTTTGGGCACCTTGTAGGCCGTGACATTGGCACGCATGTGCTCCATCACCTGGTCCTTGGTCAGGGTAGCGCCCGGCTTGACCACGATGAAGATCTTGATGATCTCCCCGGACTTCTCGTCCGGCACACCAATGGCCGCACATTGCAGCACGCCCGGCAGGCCTGCCAGCACGTCTTCGAGCTCGTTGGGGTACACGTTGAAGCCCGAGACCAGGATCATGTCCTTCTTGCGGTCGACAATACGCATGTAGCCATCTGGCTGGATAATCGCGATGTCGCCGGTCTTGAGCCAGCCTTCGCTGTCGAGCATTTCGTCGGTGGCGTCCTGGCGCTGCCAGTAGCCCTTCATCACCTGCGGGCCCTTGACGCACAGCTCACCGGTTTCACCCAGGGGCAGCTCGGTGCCATCGTCGGCAATCACCTTGCAGACGGTGGATGGCACCGGAATACCGATGGTGCCGATCTGGATGTGCTGGATGGGGTTCACCGTGGCCACCGGGCTGGTTTCGGTCATGCCGTAGCCTTCGCAGATGCCACAGCCAGTCACCGCCTTCCAGCGCTCGGCAGCGGCGAGTTGCAGGGCCATGCCGCCCGACAGGGTCACTTTCAGCGCAGAGAAGTCCAGCCTGCGGAAGGCTTCGTTATTGCACAACGCCACGAACAAGGTGTTCAGGCCGACAAAGCCACTGAACTTCCACTTCGACAGTTCCTTGACCATGGCCGGCAGGTCACGCGGGTTGCTGATCAGGATGTTGTGGTTGCCGATCAGCATCATCGCCATGCAATGAAAGGTGAACGCATAGATGTGGTACAGCGGCAGCGGTGTGATCAGGATCTCGCAACCTTCGTTGAGGTTGGAGCCCATCAGCGCCTTGCACTGCAGCATGTTGGCGACCAGGTTGCGGTGGGTGAGCATCGCGCCCTTGGCCACGCCGGTGGTGCCGCCGGTGTATTGCAGCACCGCGACATCACTGCTGGCAGGGCTGGCATCGCTGACCGGTTGGCCATGCCCCTTGGCCAGCACGTCGTTGAACTTGATCGCCTTGGGCAAGTGATAGGCCGGGACCATTTTCTTCACGTACTTGATCACGCTGTTGATCAGCAGGCGCTTGAACGGCGACAGCAGGTCGGCGACTTCGGTGACGATCACATGCTTGACGGCGGTCTTGGGCACGACCTTTTCCGCCAGATGGGCCATGTTGGCCAGGCAGACCAGGGCCTTGGCGCCGGAGTCGTTGAATTGGTGCTCCATTTCCCGCGCGGTGTACAGCGGGTTGGTGTTGACCACGATCAAGCCAGCCCGGATCGCGCCAAATACGGCGACCGGGTATTGCAGGACGTTGGGCAATTGCACGGCGATGCGATCGCCGGGCTTGAGGTCGGTGTGCTGTTGCAGGTACGCGGCGAAGGCGCCGGACAATTCATACAATTCACCGTAGGTGATTGTCTTGCCCAGGTTGCTGAAAGCCGGTTTGTTGGCGAAGCGCTGGCAGGACTGTTTCAGTACCGCCTGAATATTTGGATACTCGTCTGGATTGATCTCTGGAGCAATCCCGGCGGGGTACTTATCCTTCCAAAAGTCTTCGTTCATGGAAGCCCACTCCTCAGCGACACGAATTCAGCGACGCGAATTCATCATCGCATTTGATGCGATTATTATTGGTGTATGTTTTTTTAGGTGAGTCTGGCGCTTTCAAGCAGGCCGAGATGTCACAAAGCGCGCCGAGAGTAGCAGCTTTGCCAAGGGCCGACTAGAGCCAAAAGGGGGCCCTGCAGTCATAAACACGACTGTAGGACAATTTCTGGTCACAGTTTAAATCCTCCAAGAAACGGCTCTGGAACAAGGCCTCCAAGGCAATACAAAACAAATGTGGGAGGGGGCTTGCTCCCGATAGCGGTGAATCAGTCGATACATCTGGTGACTGTTACACCTCAATCGGGAGCAAGCCCCCTCCCACCTTTTGAACCTATTTCAAATCAAGCTATGTCGCGCAGCTCGCGCCGCAGAATCTTGCCCACCGGCGTCATCGGCAGCGACTCCCTCAACACAATATGCTTGGGCACCTTGTACCCCGTGAAGTTGGTCTTGCAATACGCCTTCAATTCTTCAAGGCTCACCCCTTCGGCGCGCGCCACCACGAACAACTTCACCGCCTCCCCTGTGCGCTCGTCCGGCACGCCGATGACCGCGCAGTTGGCCACGGCCGGGTGCGCCATCACCACGTCTTCGATCTCATTGGGGTACACATTGAAACCCGACACGATGATCAGATCTTTCTTACGGTCGACGATGCGGATAAACCCATCCTCGTCGATCACCGCAATGTCACCGGTCTTGAGCCAGCCTTCGGCATCCAGGGTGTCGGCCGTAGCCGCCGGTTGCTGCCAGTAGCCCTTCATCACTTGCGGGCCCTTGATGCACAGTTCGCCACGTTCGCCCAATGGCAATTCCACTCCCTGGTCATCGATCACCTTCATTGCCGTGCCCGGCACCGGGATGCCCACGGTACCCAGCCGGGAATGGCTGCCGTAAGGGTTGGTACTGGCCACCGGTGAGGTTTCCGTCAACCCGTAGCCCTCGCCTATCGCACAGCCGGTGAGTTGCTCCCAGCGCTCGGCAGTGGCCTTGATCAGCGCCGTGCCGCCGGAGTTGGTGAGCTTGAGGTGGGAGAAATCCAGGGTCTTGAAATCTGGGTGATCCATCAATGCCACAAACAGGGTGTTGAGGCCCAGCAGCCCGGTAAACCGCCACTTTTTCAGCTCCTTGATAAAGCCGCCGATGTCCCGCGGGTTGGTGATCAGCACGTTGTGATTGCCGGAAACCATCATGCACATGCAGTTCGCGGTAAAAGCATAGATGTGGTACAGCGGCAGCGGCGCCACCATCACCTCCTGGCCTTCCTTGATCAGCGGGTGGCCGTCTTCGCCGGTTTGGGACATGCACGCACGCACCTGCTGCATGTTGGCCACCAGGTTGCCGTGGGTGAGCATCGCGCCCTTGGCCAGGCCGGTGGTGCCGCCGGTGTATTGCAGCACGGCGATGTCATCCAGGGTCACCGGATGGCGGGTCACGCCCAGGCCGGCGCCCATGCGCAGCGCGCGCTTGAACGAGACGGCCCGGGGCAGGCTGTAGGCCGGGACCATCTTTTTGACCTTGTCGACCAGGGTATTGACCAGCCAGCCTTTGGCGGCGGGCATGAAGTCGCCCATCTTGGCTTCGATCAGGTAGTCGATCTCGGTGTCGGTGCACACTTCCTGGACCCGCGAGCCGAACAGGTTGAGGTACACCAGGGCACGCACGCCGGCGTCCTTGAACTGGTGGCGCATTTCGCGTGGGGTGTACAGCGGGTTGGTGTTGACCACGATGAGCCCGGCACGCAAGGCGCCGAATACGGCAATCGGGTAATGCAGCACGTTGGGCATCTGTACGGCGATGCGCTCGCCGGGCTTGAGGTCGGTGTGCTGCTGCAGGTAGCCGGCGAACGCCGCACTTTGGCGCTCAAGCTCGGCGTAGGTCAGGGTGATGCCCATGTTGCTGAATGCCGGACGGTCGGCAAAGGCCTTGCAGGAACGCTCGAAGACTTCGATCACCGACTTGTAGGCCGCAAGGTCGATGTCGCTTGGAACGCCCGCCGCGCGTTTGTCATTCCAGAAATCAGGTTGCATTATTCTTGTCCTCTTACCTGAGTGTGTCCGGCCGCATAGAAAGCGGAGCTTTGGGGACGTTAGCAGCTATGACTAAACAGGCAAATACTGGAAAGTGCGTCATTGATTGCGTGAATCTTCCTACAAGGCCCTACGCTGATCAGGCGCTTTCCTGGAGATGGGCTATACACTGCAACGACCCCGAGCAAAGGAAAGCGCCATGAACCACAGCACCTTCTGGCTGACGGCCAATGACCGCAGCCGCCTGTACGTCAATCAATGGGTGCCGCAAGGCCAGCCCAAGGCGCTGGTGATGCTGTCCCATGGCATGGCCGAACACAGTGGGCGCTATGCGCGCCTGGCCCAAGCCCTGTGCGCAGCGGGTTACGGCCTGTATGCGCTGGACCAGCGTGGCCACGGCCGCACCGCCGACGAAGGCACCCTGGGCCTGTTCGCCGAGCACGATGGCTGGAACAAGGTGGTGGGTGACTTGGCCAGCCTCAACCAGCATATCGGCCAGCAGCAGCCGGGGCTGCCGATCATCCTGCTGGGCCACAGCATGGGCAGCTACATCGCTCAGGCCTACCTGCTGCACCACAGCGCCAGCCTGGATGGGGCGATTCTCAGCGGTTCGAATTTTCAGCCGGTAGCGTTGTACCGTGCCGCGCGGGTGATCGCGCGTATCGAGCGCGCGCGCCAGGGTGTGCGGGGGCGCAGTGCGTTGATCGAGTTCCTGTCGTTTGGCTCCTTCAACAAGGCGTTCAAGCCCAACCGCACTGCGTTCGACTGGCTCAGCCGTGACCCGATGGAGGTGGACAAGTACATCAACGACCCGCTCTGTGGCTTTCGCTGCACCAACCAGCTGTGGATCGACCTGCTGGGCGGCTTGCAGCAAATCAGTAAAGCGTCCAATCTCGCCCAGATCGATCCAGGCCTGCCGATCCTGGTGATCGGCGGCGAATGTGATCCGGTGAGTGAAGGCAAGCGTCTCACCGGCCTGGCCAACGCACTGCGCGAAGCCGGCGGCAAGCAGGTTCAACTGACGATCTACCCGCAGGCGCGCCATGAAGTGTTCAACGAAACCAATCGCGATGAAGTGACCGCGCACGTACTGGCATGGCTCGACGGGGCCCTGACCTTGCGCAGGCCGGTTCGCTGCGAATAATTCGTTTAAAATCAGCCGATTAAATTACCGATTAGCCACAGGATGCACCTTTAGATGACCCAGGTAACCAACACCCCGTACGAAGCCCTCGAAGTCGGCCAGACCGCCAGCTACAGCAAATTGGTGGAAGAGCGCGATATCCAGCTGTTCGCCGCGATGTCCGGCGACCACAACCCGGTGCACCTGGATGCCGAGTACGCCAAGGCCACCATGTTCAAGGAGCGTATCGCCCACGGCATGTTCAGCGGCGCCTTGATCAGCGCGGCCGTAGCCTGTGAACTGCCTGGGCCGGGCACTATCTATATCGGCCAGCAGATGAGCTTTCAGAAGCCGGTGAAGATCGGCGACACCCTGACCGTGCGCCTGGAAATCCTGGAGAAACTGCCGAAGTTTCGCGTGCGCATTGCCACTCGTGTGTTTAACCAGCGTGATGAGTTGGTGGTGGATGGTGAAGCGGAGATTCTGGCGCCGCGTAAGCAGCAGGAAGTGACGTTGACCGAGCTGCCGCCGATTACCATCGGCTGATCCCAATCTAAAGTTTCACACAGCACGAATGTGGGAGGGGGCTTGCTCCCGATAGCGGTGGGTCAGTCATAGATATTTTGACTGTCACTCCGCCATCGGGGGCAAGCCCCCTCCCACATTTCTTACAGCATTTACAACGCAGGGCTTACGACTGAGCGCGAGCCTGGTTACGCAGGGCTTTGACCTGGTCGTGATTACGTTGCGCACCGTGGAACTGGCGCTCCACCAGGTCACGGATACCCAGCAGGTTGTGCTTGTTGATCTTCTCGATCGCTTCCTTGTAAGCCTTCAGTGCGTGGTCTTCACCGCGCTCGGCTTCGTTCAGCACCGCCTCTTCATCTTTACCGGTGACCAGCGACTTCACGTCCACCCAGCCACGGTGCAGGGCGCCAGCGACGCTACCGGATTCTTCCGGATCGCCACCCAGTGCACGCACGGCCGTTTGCAGTTCGGCAGCGGCGGCTGCGCAATCAGCGGAGCGCTTTACGAAGAGCGCTTTGAGCTCGGGGTGCTTGATGTCTTCGGCACAAGTGGCAAAACCTTTCTGGCCGTCTTTGCTGGTCTCGATCAGGTCGTTGAGTACGGAGATCGATTCTTTATTGATGTCAGTCATTTTCCATTTCCTTGTGCGGGTTAAGAAGGTTGTCTTAATGATTGCAGCGCCCGTGCCAGGTTTTTGAAAACTATTTTTACGTTATATTTCAATGCCTTATGAATTATTGAACCATCTGTATGTACGCTATTTGCATGATCTGTCATTTGGCCTTCATGCAGAATGCCTGTATTTTCCGAAGTCTCGACTCCATCGTCTGAAGTGCCATGAACCCGGAAAAACTCGAACTGCTGATTACCCGCCAGATGCCCTTCGGCAAATACAAGGGTCGAATCATCGCCGACCTGCCGGGCCCCTACTTGAACTGGTTCGCTCGTGAAGGTTTTCCCCACGGCGAGTTGGGCGGTTTGCTGGCGTTGATGCAGGAAATCGACAGCAACGGCCTGGCCGAACTGCTTGAACCGTTGCGTGTAAAACACGGCAAACCCGCCCCTCGCCATTAAGAGCCCTGCCATGCCAAGCAATGCCGACAACGAACACCACTGGCACACCATCGCCCAGCGCTATGAGCTGCAGCCCGGGCCGATCAACCTGGAAAACGGTTACTTCGGGCGCATGAGCCGCGCAGTGCAGGCGCAATACCTGGAGCACGTTGCGTTTATCAACCGCAGCAACTCGGTGTATGTGCGCCAGCGTTTCGAGCAGGGAGAAAACCTCGAGATCCGTCGCCAACTGGCCGAGTTGATCTGCGTCGATCCGGAGTCGGTTGCCTTCACGCGCAATGCAACGGAAGCCTTGCAGTCACTGATCCGCAACTACAACCGCCTGCAACCGGGCGACCAGGTGCTGATCAGTGACCTGGAGTACGACACGGTCAAGGGCGCCATGCGCTGGTTGGCGGGGGTACGTGGCGTGCAGGTGATCGAACTGTCCCACGCACATCCGGCCAGTTTCGACAGCTTGGTGCAGACTTATCGCGATGCGTTCGTGCAGTACCCACGTTTAAAGCTCATGGCGCTCACCCACGTCACCCATCGCACTGGCCTGGTGATGCCCATCGAGGCGATTGCCAGACTGGCGCGTGAACACAACGTGGACGTAATCCTCGATGGCGCCCACGCCTTGGGCCAGATCGAGTTCAACCTTGCTGAACTGGGCATCCAATTCGCCGGCTTCAACCTGCACAAATGGATTGGCGCACCGTTGACCCTGGGTTTTCTGTATATCGCGCCAGAACGCCTGGCCGATATCGACCCGGACATGGGCGAGTTTCATTACCCCACCACCGATGTTCGGGCACGTACGTCCTACAGCACGCCAAACTTTCCGGCGCTGATGACCTTGCCGCTGGTGTTTGAAGAACACCGCGCCTTGGGGGGCTCGGCGGCCAAGGGTGCGCGGGTGAATTACCTGCGGGACTTGTGGGTGAGCCAGGTCAGGCCGTTGGCGGGGATTGAGGTGCTGACGTCGGATGATTCGCGCCTTTATTGTGGGATTACGGCGTTCAAGTTTGTGGGCAGGGATCAGCAGGTGATGGCAGATCGATTGCTCAGGGATTACAACCTGTTCACCACGACCCGAGTGGGCGCGGCGTTTGGCACCTGTATTCGGGTGACGCCGGGGTTGGTGACTTCGGCGGCGGATATCAATGTCTTGGTAAACGCCATTACCGAGCTGAGCGAAGATTAAAAATGTGGGAGCGGGCTTGCTCGCCCCCACATTTGATCGGCGTTGAATTCAACATTTTCTACAGGCAAAAAAAAGCGGCACACCGACCAAGTGCGCCGCAAAAATGCCGTTAAGCACAGCAACAACGATTCGTTAAATCAGATCAGTCCAGCAGCGCCAGCGCCTCGGCGGTGACTTCCTGGATGCGGCCCCAATCGCCGTTCTTGATCCACTCAGGGTCCAGCATCCAGCTGCCGCCTACGCACATCACGTTTTTCAACGCCATGTAGCTCTTGATGTTGGCCGGGCCGACGCCGCCGGTGGGGCAGAATTTCACTTCGCCAAACGGACCACCCAGGGCCTTGATCGCCGCCACGCCGCCGCTGACTTCGGCCGGGAACAGCTTGAAGCGGCGATAACCCAGGCCATAGCCTTCCATGATGCCCGAGGCATTGCTGATGCCCGGCAGCAGCGGGATCGGGCTGTGCACCGAGGCCTCAAGCAAGTCGCGGGTAATGCCGGGGGTGACGATAAATTGCGAACCGGCCACTTCTGCCGCTTCGAGCATATGGCGGTCCAGCACAGTGCCAGCGCCCGTGCACAATTCAGGGCGTTGCTCGCGCAGTACCTGAATGGCCTTGAGGCCGAACTGCGAACGCAGGGTCACTTCCAACGCCGTCAGGCCACCAGCGGCCAGGGCATCGGCCAGCGGCAGGATGTCCTGTTCACGGGCGATGGTGATCACCGGCAGAATCCGCGCTTTGGCGCAGAGGCTGTCGATCAGGGCAACTTTGTCCGCCATGGACACGGTCGATTGAGGGCTGTTCATAGCGGCTGATCCTTGGCTCATGGGCACCAGTAAATCTCTAATGTAGGTTGCAAAAACGCGCGAATCGGCATGGCAGCGACGTCATCACTGGCCAGCGCGGCGCTCAAGGTGGTCAATTTCGAGCTGCCGGAAATCGACAGCACGGTGTAATTGGCCGTGGCCAGCAGTGCGCGACTCATGGTCAGGCGCTGGTGTGGCACGGTTGGCGCCAGCATCGGCCAGCAACGGCGAGTACCGTCGGGCTGCAGGGCTTCAGTCAGGTTCGGGCTGTTGGGGAACAGCGACGCGGTGTGACCGTCATCGCCCATGCCCAGCACCAGCACATCAATGGCTGGCAATTCGGCCAGCAGGCGATCGGCCTGCTCGGCTGCATCTTCAAGATTGGCTGCGGCGCTGTAGAGGCTGAGGAACTTGGCCTTCGCCGCCGGGCCTTGCAGCAAGTGCTGCTTCAACAGGCCAGCATTGCTGTCGGCGTGCTCCACCGGCACCCAACGCTCGTCGGCCAGGGTGATCGTCACCTTGGACCAATCCAGCCCTTGCTTGGCCAGGTGCTGGAAAAATGCCACGGGGCTGCGGCCACCGGACACCACCAACGTCGCTTCGCCACGGGCACTGATGGCCGCGCGCAATTGCTCGGCCACGTCATTGGCCAGGCCTTCGGCCAGCAGCACCGGCGTGCGGTACTCATGGGGTGTTACGCCCTGAGGCAGTTTCAAATCAGATATCGCCATACCACGACCTCCCATCCCGCGTGATCAGTGCAATGGAGCTCATCGGCCCCCAGGAACCCGCCGCATACGGTTTGGGTGCATCACCGGATTTTTTCCACCCGGCGATCAACTGGTCACACCACTTCCACGCGGCTTCGATTTCATCTTTGCGCACAAACAGGTTCTGATTGCCGCGCATCACTTCCAGCAACAACCGCTCGTAGGCATCGGGAATCCGCGCGCTGCGATAGGTGTCGGAAAAATTCAGTTGCAGCGGGCCACTGCGCAGTTGCATGCCCTTGTCCAGGCCCTGCTCCTTGGTCATCACGCGCAAGGAAATCCCTTCGTCCGGTTGCAGGCGGATGATCAGCTTGTTGCTGATCTGCAGGCGCTGCTCGGGGGCGAAGATGTAGTGGGACGGTTCCTTGAAATGGATGACGATCTGCGACAGCTTTTGCGGCATGCGTTTGCCGGTGCGCAGGTAGAACGGCACGCCGGCCCAACGCCAGTTACGGATATCGGCACGCAGGGCGACGAAGGTTTCGGTGTCGCTCTGAGTGTTGGAGTTCTCTTCTTCCAGGTACCCCGGCACCGGCTTGCCGGCGCTGTAGCCAGCGATGTACTGGCCGCGCACCACTTGGGTGGTCAGGCCTTCCGGGCTGATGGGCGCCAGGGCCTTGAGCACCTTGACCTTCTCATCACGGATGCTGTCGGCCGAGAGGTCAGCCGGGGGGTCCATGGCGATCAGGCAAAGCAGTTGCAGCAGGTGGTTCTGGATCATGTCCCGCAGTTGGCCAGCCTTGTCGAAATAGCCCCAGCGGCCTTCGATGCCAACTTGCTCGGCCACGGTGATTTCTACGTGGGAGATGTAGTTCTGGTTCCACTGGGTTTCGAACAGGCTGTTGGCGAAACGCAGGGCGATCAGGTTCTGGACGGTTTCTTTGCCCAGGTAGTGGTCGATGCGGTAGGTGCGGTTCTCCGGGAAGAACTGCGCCACGGCGTCGTTAACCTTGCGCGAGGACTCCAGGTCCGAGCCTATGGGTTTTTCCAGCACGACGCGGGTGTTTTCCGCCAGGCCGACCTTGGACAGGTTCTCGCAGATCGCGCCATACACCGCCGCCGGTGTAGCGAAATAGGCGATCAGGGTCTGCGCAGTACCGGCAATTTCCGCCAGGGCAACATAGTCACCGGCATTCTTGAAGTCGACGTGTACGTAGGTCAGACGGCCCAGGAAACGCTGGGCGATGGTTTCGTCGAGCTCTTTGCCAACGTACTTGCGCAGTTCTTTTTCAATATGCGCTACGTGGTCCTGCGCGGACCCGGCTTCGCGGGCCAGGGCCAGGATGCGGGTGTCGTCGTGCAGCAGGCCCGCACCATCGAGTTGATAGAGGGCAGGAAATAACTTGCGCAGCGCCAGATCACCCAAGGCGCCAAATAGGGCAAAGGTGCAGGGTTCTACGGTTATCAAAGGCATGATGTTTGTTCTTTTATCAAGTTAAGCTACAAATACCTTTTTTCAAGGCATCACTCAAGGAAAAATGTAGTAATAACCACAACATTTTCCCGAAATACGCATTCCGAGTGGTGGTGTTCAGCTACCCTCAGTAGGATAGGCCACCGCAAAAGACCACTGGTCGATTGGTTGCCACCCTTTATTTGCATCGTCGCCCGAAGGAAAGACTGAATGGACCGCGTGCGAAATCTTCTGGAACAGATCCAGAACCGCCTCGAAGAATTGAACAAGGCTGAGAAAAAAGTCGCCGAGGTCATCCTGCTCAACCCACAGCAGGCGACCCGCTTCTCCATCGCCGCCCTCGCCCAGGCCGCCTCGGTCAGTGAACCGACGGTCAACCGTTTCTGCCGTTCGTTCGGCGTGAGCGGCTACCCTGAACTGAAATTGCAGCTAGCGCAAAGCCTGGCCAGTGGCGCGGCGTACGTCAGCCGCGCCGTGGAAGCCGATGATAACCCCGAGGCCTACACCCAGAAGATTTTTGGCAGTGCCATCGCATCCCTGGACAGCGCCTGCCAGGCCCTGGACCCGGCCCTGATCAGCAAGGCCGTGGACCTGTTGATCCAGGCGCGCCAGATCCACTTCTTCGGCCTGGGCGCGTCGGCCCCCGTGGCCATGGATGCGCTGCACAAGTTCTTCCGCTTCAACCTGGCGGTCACCGCCCACGCTGACGTGCTGATGCAACGCATGATCGCCTCGGTGGCCCATACCGGCGAGCTGTTCGTGATCATTTCCTACACCGGGCGTACCCGCGAGTTGGTGGAAGTGGCCCGTATCGCCCGCAGCAACGGCGCCTCGGTGCTGGGCGTGACCGCCGAGAATTCGCCATTGGCCAAGGCCAGTACGGTGAGCTTGAACATTCCATTGCCGGAAGACACCGATATCTACATGCCGATGACCTCGCGGATCATTCAGTTGACGGTGCTGGATGTATTGGCGACGGGCATGACCTTGCGTCGCGGGGTGGATTTCCAGCCGCATCTGCGCAAGATCAAGGAGAGCTTGAATGACAGCCGGTATCCGGTGGGCGACGAGTTCAACTAGGGCCAGGATGTGGGTTGGCTGTACTGGCCTCATCGGGAGCAAGCCCCCTCCCACATTTGACCGCATTCTCATGTTGGAACTCGGTCGAATGTGGGAGCGGGCTTGCTCGCGAAGGGGCCATCAGCCACACCGCTAAACCCCAGCCCTGGCCTGCAAACTAAGGTGCGCCCTCTCCCCCGGCGCCAAACTGGCCCCGGCCATCGCCGACTCCACGCACACAAACCCCGACGCCTCGTTGAAGCTGACACCCAACAACGGCCGGCTGCCCGGATGCCACACCACGGTGTCGGCACTGTCGCCCGTATCGATGCACAACTCGCGCTGCCAGGCGTGATCCTTGAGTTGCAGTTCCCCCTCATGCTGGAACACCCGCTGACAGCCACCGTCCACCCGTAGCTCACCTTCCTGCTGGCAGGCCTGGCGGCTGAGTTGGTCGTAACCTTGGGCGCCATCGAGCCCAGACAGCGCTATCTCGTCAACATGACCAATACGCCAGTAGGCATGCAAAGCATGGCTCAATTGGCAGGGCAATTCGTCTTGATGCTCGGTGCTCAGGCGCAGTTCCAGGGTTTCACCCAGGTGCGCGTGCAGGTCTACCTGCCAGTCGCACAGCTGCAATTGCCAGTGCAGGCGCACGCCGTCGTCGTCGGTGCTGCTGTCCAGCAGTTTCCAGTCGATCAGGCGCGCCCAACCATGGGAGGGCCAGGCGTTTTCACTGGGATGACGGCCATACCACGGCCAGCACACCGGAATCCCCCCCCGAATGGCACCGACCTGCGGCCATTTGGCGGCACACCACAACCAGGGCTTTTGACCCTTGGGCTGAAAGTGCAACAGTTGCGCGCCCTGGCGGCTGAACACCGCCTGGCACAGCGGATGGTCGATCACCAACACATCGCGCATCTGAAAGCGTTCCCAGGCGAACACCGGGCGTTCGCGCAGGGATTTGAAAAAGCGTTGCAGCGGTTGCTCATGCATGTGCCACAGTCCTGAATGTCTTCACGGTGCTGCCCAAAAAAAGCGGGTAGCCATGGCTACCCGCAAAATGCGCACAGAGAGAAGGAGCTTATCGCAACAGCGTTAGAACGTAGACTGAATTTTCAGGCCCGCGACCAACGCGTTGTCGACTTTATCTACGCCGCCAGGTTGCACGACGTATTGCAGGTTGGGACGCACGGTCAGCCAGTTGGTGACGTGGAAACCGTAGTTGAGCTCCACGTTGTACTCAGTCTCACGGATCGGCGTGTACAGCGGATTGTCGTAGTCGCTCACACCGTTGGCGGCGTTGAGCAGCTCAGAGTTCTTCTTCACGTCATCGTTGACGTGCAGGCGAGCGACACCGATACCAACGTCGTCTTTTGGACGCGCATCGAATGGACCTTTGTACACCAGCATGATCGATTGATAGTTGTCGACCAGGTTGGTTTCCTTGTCGTGGAAGGTGGCGTTGGCAGCGATGTTCAGGCCGCGGGAAGCGTCGCCGTTATGGGTGGTGAGTTGCTGTTGGGCAACGAACCAGTAGCCTTTCTTGCTGCTGCGGGTACGGTAAGCCGCGCCAGTGGTCGCTGCATCGTTGCCGTTGACGTCTTCACGAACGTCAGAGGCGTCGGCGGCACTTTTGTAGTAACCCACACGGTATTCGCCCGGCAGGTTGTTGACCTTCGGCGACCAGACCAACTCAACTGGAATCACGGTGCCCTTGGTGCCGCTGCCGCTGAGCTTGAAGCCGTTGCCGTGCTCCAACTGCGATGGGTTCTGGTTGTATGCACCGATCTGGGCATACAGCTCTGGCGTGATGTTGTACTTCACGCGGATCGCGGCCTGGCTGACTGGCCAGTTGTACCAGGTGTTCACATAGTTACCGACCTGCGAGCCGCAGAACGACAGGTTCTGGAAGTCGCATGGGAAGGTGTTGAAGTCTTCGCCTTCACCGAAGTAGCCCAGTTTAACGTCCAGCTTGTTGTCGAACATCTGGTGCTGAATCCAGAATTGGGTCAGACGCACCATATGGCCACGACCGTACACTTCCTGGGATGAACTCAGGGTGCCGGCACGCGGGTCGCCGATACGGTCGTTGGAGATGTTCTGGCCATTACGGTTGGTCAGTTGGATCTTGGCCTGGGTGTTGTCCCAGCCCCACAGCTTTTGTAGGTCCAGCGCTACGCCAAGACCGAACTGGTCAGCATAGCGACCGGTCTTGTCGTTGTTGTAGCCGCCATGGGCGTTGTAACCCATCTCCCCTACGTAGTCGGCCTTGATGTCGATACCTTGCTCGATCAGCTTGGTACGCTCCCCGCCCCAATCGCCGGTCATCCACTTGGAATCGGCGCTGAACGCATCGGCCGCCATCGCATTGGCGGACAATACCAGGGCTGCTGCTGCTGACAGTTGGCAGATCAGCCGGGTGTTGTTGTGTTGCTTTTTCATCCCTACATCCTCGTCTTTATTGTTATTAAACTGTTTTTATCTAACGCGGTTTACTTTTTTTATCTAAAACAACTACTTAAATCCAAATCACAACCTGTAGGAGCGAGCTTGCTCGCGAAAAACCGAAGGTCACAGCGTTCATCCTGAATGCCCGCGTCATCGTTAAAGACCTTCGCGAGCAAGCTCGCTCCTACCTGCTTCAGCGGCCTTTGAATTGGGCCACATTGTCGGCATGCCCCTGTGCGGGCAATGAAGAAGCAGTGCCCAGACGCTCGCCGGTATTGGCGTCGAACAACAAAACCTTGGCTGGATCAAATTGCAGGGTGAGGGTCTCGCCCACCTGCGGCGCCACGTCGGGTGCCAGGCGGCAGCAGACCTTGGTGTCATTGAGTTGCACGAACACCAGGGTGTCCGGGCCGGTCGGTTCGGTGACCTGCACTTCGGCACGAATGCTCGATGCACTGTCGCCTTCGCCCGCCGCCAGCATGATCTGCTCCGGGCGCAGGCCCAGGATCACGTCGCGGTCTTCCAGGCCGGCGTCCGCCACGTTCAGCGCCAATTCGCAACGGGCCTGGCCGCTGTCGAGCAGGGCCACCAGGCGACCGTCCTTGCGCTGCAGGCGCAGGGGTACGAAGTTCATCGGCGGCGAGCCGATAAAGCTCGCCACAAACTGGTTGGCCGGGTTGTTGTAGATCTCTTTGGGCGTGCCGAACTGCTGGATGATACCGTCCTTCATCACCGCCACTTTGTCGCCCAGGGTCATCGCTTCGATCTGGTCGTGGGTCACGTAGACCGTGGTGGTCTTGAGGCGCTGGTGCATCAGTTTCATTTCGGTGCGCATCTCGACGCGCAACTTGGCGTCGAGGTTGGACAGCGGTTCATCGAACAGGTAGATCTTCGGCCGGCGGGCCAACGCACGGCCCATAGCCACGCGCTGTTGCTGGCCACCGGAGAGCTGGCCCGGCTTGCGGTTGAGCAGGTGCTCGATCTGCAGCAGCTTGGCCACCCGCGCCACTTCAGCGTCGATGTCTGCCTGGGGCATCTTGCGGATCTTGAGGCCGAACTCGATGTTCTCGCGCACGCTCATGGTCGGGTACAGCGCGTAGGACTGGAACACCATGGCGATGTCACGGTCCTTGGGGCTCATGCCGCTCACATCCTGGTCGCCGATCATGATCGCGCCGCCGGTGATGGTCTCAAGGCCCGCGATGCAGTTCATCAGCGTGGATTTGCCGCAACCCGAAGGGCCGACCAGGATCAGGAATTCGCCTTCCTTGATCGACAGTTCGATGTTCTTCAAGGTGTCGGGCAGGCCGGCGCCATAGGTCTTGTTTACATTGCGAAGTTCAAGCGTAGCCATGATTACCCCTTGACCGCGCCGGCCGTGAGGCCGCGCACGAAATACTTGCCTGCGATCACATAGACCAGCAGGGTCGGCAGCCCGGCGATCATCGCCGCTGCCATATCCACGTTATATTCCTTGGCCCCGGTGCTGGTGTTGACCAGGTTGTTCAGCGCCACCGTGATGGGCTGGGAGTCGCCGCTGGAGAACACCACGCCGAAC
Organism: Pseudomonas kairouanensis; assembly: GCF_004682055.1. GTDB lineage: Bacteria > Pseudomonadota > Gammaproteobacteria > Pseudomonadales > Pseudomonadaceae > Aquipseudomonas > Aquipseudomonas kairouanensis. Next base: position 22,234 of record NZ_QUZU01000012.1, read on the forward strand.
AGGAAGTCGTTCCAGATCTGGGTGAACTGCCAGATCAGACAGACCATGATGATCGGTGTGGACATCGGCAGGATGATCTGACGGAAGATGGTGAAGAACCCAGCACCGTCCAGGCGTGCCGCCTTGATCAGCGCGTCCGGGATGCTCACGTAGTAGTTACGGAAGAACAGCGTAGTAAACGCCAGGCCGTAGACCACATGCACAAACACCAGGCCAGTGGTGGTGCTGGCCAGGCCCATCTTGCCGAGGGTGAACGAAGCCGGCAGCAGCACGGTCTGGAACGGCAAAAAGCAGCCGAACAAGAGCAAACCGAAGAACAACTGCGAACCGCGAAAGCGCCAGAACGACAGCACATAGCCGTTCAACGCACCGATGGCGGTGGAGATCAGCACCGCAGGCACGGTGATTTTGATCGAGTTCCAGAAGTAACCATCCACCGTGCCCCAGGCCTTGACCCAGCCGATGCCGGTAACCACGGTGGGCCAGCTCAGCAGGTTGCCGGTGCTGATGTCTTCCGGGGTCTTGAAGCTGGTGAGCAGCATCACCACCAACGGCACCAGGTACAGCAGCACAGCAAGGATCAGCACCGCGTAGATCGCGATGCGGCTCAGGCTGATGGAAGGTTTGGCAGCAAGACTAGTCATTACGCTTGGTCCTCAGCTCGGAGTAGAGGTAAGGCACGATGATCGCGAGGATCGCACCGAGCATCAGGATGGCACTGGCCGAGCCCATGCCCATCTGGCCACGGCTGAAGGTGAACGAGTACATGAACATCGCCGGCAGATCGGACGAGTAGCCCGGCCCCCCAGCGGTCATCGCCGCCACCAGGTCAAAGCTCTTGATCGCAATGTGCGCCAAAATCATCACCGCACTGAAGAACACCGGGCGCAGGCTGGGCAACACCACGCTCCAGTAGATGCGCGGCAGGCTGGCGCCGTCGATTTGTGCGGCACGGATGATCGACTGATCAACGCCGCGCAGGCCAGCCAGGAACATCGCCATGATGAAACCCGAGGCTTGCCATACAGCAGCGATCACCAGGCAGTAGACCACGCGGTCGGGGTCGATCAGCCAGTCGAGACGGAAGCCTTCCCAGCCCCAGTCCCGCAGGAGTTTGTCCAGGCCCATGCCCGGGTTGAGCAGCCATTTCCAGGCCGTACCGGTGACGATCATCGAGAGCGCCATCGGGTACAGGTAAATGGTGCGGATAAAGCCTTCGCGACGGATTTTCTGGTCGAGGAAGATCGCCAGCGTCACGCCGATCACCAAGGTGATACCGATAAACATCCCGCCAAACAGCGCCAAGTTCTTGCTGGCAACCCACCAACGGTCGTTGTCGAACAACCGCGCGTATTGCGCAAGGCCCGCCCATTTGTAGCTGGGCAGGAAAGTGGACGTGGTGAACGACAGCACAAACGTCCACAGGATGTAGCCGTAGAAGCCCACCAACACGATGAACATGCTGGGCGCCAGCACCAACTTGGGTAGCCAGCGCTGCAGTGCATCGAACGGCGAGGCTTTGCTGAACACAGCAACAGAACTCATGGGGAAATCCAATACAGGGAAAAAGGACTAGCCTGGCGCTTTTACTGTAGGAGCGGGCTTGCTCGCGAAGGTCTTCAACGATAATGCGGGCATCCAGGATGAACGCACTGACCTTGAGTTTTTCGCGAGCAAGCTCGCTCCTACAGAAGACAGCCTTTAGGTTTCAGGTTACTTGGCAGACTTGATCGCAGCGCCCAACTTCTTGGCGGTGTCGGCCGGGTCGGCTTTCGGGTCGTTGATGAAGTTGGTCACGACGTCAAAGAACGCACCTTGCACGGCCAGGGTGGTGGCCATGTTGTGCGCCATGCTTGGCTGCAGGCCGCCGGTCTTGGCGTCTGCCAGGAAGTCTTTGGCTGCGGTTTGCGCGCAGGAGTCGAAGCCATACGAGTCCATTTTGTTCAGCATGTCGTTGCGCACAGGGATCGAACCCTTGTTGATGCTGAACACTTTCTGGAAGTTTTCACCCAGCACGACTTTGGCGATGTCCTGCTGGCCGGCAGCAGTGCCTTTGTCTTTCTGCTTGAACACCGCCAGGGAGTCGATGTTGTAGGTGAAGGCTTTGTCGGTGCCTGGGAAGGCTACGCACTCGTAGTCTTTACCGGCGACTTTCTTGGCGGCGGTCCACTCGGACTTGGCCCAGTCACCCATGATCTGCATGCCGGCCTTGCCATTGATGACCTTGCCCGCTTCGAGGTTCCAGTCCTGGCCCTTGCCGTCGACGTCCATATAGGTCGCGACTTTCTTCAACTCGGTGAGCGACTTGACCATTTCCGGGCCGGTCAGCGCAGCGTTGTCCAGGTCTACCAGGGCTTTCTTGTAGCCATCGGCACCCATCACCGACAGAACCACGGCTTCGAACACGGTGCTGTCCTGCCAAGGCTGGCCACCGTGGGCGAGTGGGATGAAGCCTGCGGCCTTGAGCTTGTCGCCGGCGGCGTAGAATTCTTCGAGGGTGGTGGGGTTCTTGGTGATACCGGCTTTCTTGAAGACTTCCGGGTTGATCCACAGCCAGTTGACGCGGTGGATGTTGACCGGCACGGCGACGTAGTCACCGTCGAACTTCACGGTATCGGAGACTTTCTTGTCGAGCAGGGAGTCCCACTTCTCGTCCTTGGACACTTGCTTGAGCACGTCGGTGTCGAGCAAGCCAGTGGACGCCCACTCTTGAATGTCGGGACCTTTGATCTGGGCAACGCCTGGAGGGTTGCCGGCGACTGCGCGGCTTTTGAGCACGGTCATCGCGGTAGCACCACCGCCGCCTGCGACGGCGCCGTCTTTCCAGGTGAAGCCGTCTTTCTCAACTTGGGCCTTCAGGACATCTACAGCCGCTTTCTCACCGCCCGAGGTCCACCAGTGCACAACTTCAACCGTACCCTTGGAGTCGGCGGCAAATGCAGTGAGGGGAAACAACGAGGCAATGGAAATAGCGACGGCGAGGCGATTAATCGCGTTCATCTGAGTACCTTTTTTTGTTGTTATGCATGCAAGTCTAGAGCTTGCGCTGCACGGAGTTTAAACATGGTTTTTTACGGCGCAGGTAACAAAGGGACGCACAAATGTCACCATCTGGTGACATAAGCGCCAGCCCCCAATGCACTGGCCATGCTTGGTGCTAACGGCAGCGCAGGCAGCAGAACCGCTTGCCAGGCATGGTACAGGTCTGGCTTACCGCCCCAGATGGTGCTGCTGGGTTGGTTGTGCGCGTTGAGTTCGTGGTGCCAGCTGCCGTGGGTGCGGTCGATGAAATGGGTTTCGCAGAATTCCCAGAAACGTCGGTACCAGGTTTCGTAGTGCAACTCACCGGTGCGTTTGAGCAAGGCTTGGGCAGCAGCGCTGGCTTCGGCGTGGGTCCAGTGCAGGCGTTCGCGGACCACCGGGCGTTGGTTCCAATCCAGGGTGTAGACGATGCCGGGAGCGCCATCCACGGCCCAGGCGTACTCGCAGGCGCTGGCGAACAAGCCTTTGGCGTCGGCCAGCAGCCAGTCCGGCGTGAGCAACCCGGCGCGCTGGCGAGCGGCTTCCAGGTGCAGCACCAACCGCGCCCACTCGAAGCCGTGGCCAGGGGTGATGCCATAGGGGCGGAAGCCATCGGCGGGGTTGTCCTGGTTGTATCCGAGCAGCGGTTGCCAGTGGCTGTCAAAATGCTCGATCACCATGAACTGGTTGGCGCCAGCATGGGTGTGGATCACCCGCTCGACAATGCGTAACGCACGGTCCAGCCAGCGGGTGTCGCCGGTCACGTCGGCCAGGGCGAGGAAGGCTTCGGTGGCGTGCATGTTGCTGTTGGCACCGCGATAGGCTTCGACGCCGCTCCAGTCCTGGGCGAAGGATTCGAGCATCACGCCCTCCTCTTCGCTCCAGAAAAACTGGTCGATGATATGGGTGGAGTCGTTCAACAGCGTTTGCGCACCGGGTGCGCCAGCCACTACCGCGGAACTGGCGGCCAGGGCCACGAAGGCATGCAGGTAGGCGGCCTTGCCACGGTTGCCATCCAGGGCGTGGGCAGTGGCGAACCAGCCGCCATGTTCAGCATCCTTCAGCGGCCCGCTCAGTGCCGCGACGCCGTGGGCAACCAAGTCGGCATAACCGGGCAACCCCATGGCATGGGCCATGGCGAAGCTGTGGGTCATGCGCGCGGTGTTCATGGTTTCGGCGTGGGCAGTGGCCGGCAGCTGGCCTTTATCGTCCAGGTTGCCGAAGCCGTCGGGCAGGCGGGAAGCCTTGGCGAATGACAGCAGGCGCTGGCCTTCGGCGGCGAGCCAGGCGTGATGGGCAGGTGCGTTCAGCCAACTGCTGGCGGGCAGTGGGTGGGTGGTCATGGGTAGCCCTTATTATTGTTTGTGGGGTGACCGGAGTCTAAACAAGGGCGGGGTGGGGGGTAAGTCACGAAGGGCAAGGGAAATGTCACCGAGCGGTGACATTAGTGCAGGCAAGCATTATTCAACTCTTTGCCGCAGACTAAAATGTGGGAGCGGGCTTGCTCGCGAATGCGGTGTATCCGTCAACTCATCTGTGACTGACAGACCGTATTCGCGAGCAAGCCCGCTCCCACATTTGGGCCCGTGTCGGTCACTGACCGAGCGGTGTCGCCCGCGCCGGGGAATTGAGCTGCTGCTGCAAATTCTGCACCTGGCTCTGCAAGGTGGTGATATTGCGCGTGGTCTGGATGCGGAACACGTCGAACTCTTTGTTGGTCGGAGCGTCGGTGTTGGCTGGCTTGTTGTCCTGCTCGCTTTTGAGCACCACCAGGTCCTGCTCCAGCCGGGCGATGGCGGCGCTTGGGTTGCCCTGTTTCTTCAACGCAGCCACGTCGGCGGCCAAGTCCTTGAGTTCGGTATCACGCTTGCCCGCATCGCCTTGCGCCGCCTTGAGGGTGGCCACGGCGTCGGTCAGGGCTTGCACCTGGCCTTGTAGCTTGCTGTTGGCGCTGGACAGTTCAGTGGTGCTGGCAGTCATCTGCGCCAGGCGCTTGTCCAGCTCGGTGGCCTGGCCCGCCACGCCGACCTGCTGCTTGCCCTGCTCCAGCAGCTGGCTTTCCAGCTGCTTGATCTGCAGTTTCAGCGCCTCGCTGCCGTTGTTCACACTGGCTTCACTGGCCACGACCTTGCCGGAAATATCCTGCAGCCGCCCCGCCGCTTCTTCGCTGATGCGCGCAAAGCTTTCCTGGGTGGCGACCAATTGCTGGCCCATCAGGGAGATCTGCTGAAAGCTCCACCACGCAAGGCCGGCAAAGGCGATCAGCAGTGCGCCGATCAAGGCCCACAACGGGCCGGTGCTGGCGCTCTTGACCTTGACCACAGGCGTGGTGCGCGATCGCACCGAAGTGGCAGGAGTAGGCTCGAAATCATCGTCATCCCCGAGGTCGGCCCGCAGGCTGGGAATGTTGTCGAAGTCGTCTTTGGCATCGTTGCGCATGAATCAACCCTGAATCGGTGAATGGCTGGCTGGAAAGCCGAGCGGCGGGAGTATAAACCGCGTTCCCGTCGCACTGATCGACCCGGAACCACAGATTCGGTTCCCGATGTGTTGCTGGTTGTGAGCTTACTTGAACCCCGGATCTTGGGCTTTCCACCAACTGCAGAACTCGTCGAGGGCGGTCCACAGGCTGACCTTGGGCTCGTAGTCCAGATAATGCCTGGCCCGGCTGATATCGAGGGTGAAATCTTTGTTCATTACCTGCATGCCCAGACGCGATAACGCCGGTTCCGGGCGCCCCGGCCACAGTGCACAAAAGGCTTCATTGAGTGCCGCCACGCTGTAGGACAACCCGTAGGACCGGTAACGGGTCACCTGGGGCAGTTCCATCTGGCGCATCACGTAGTTCACCACATCCCACACCGGCACCGGCGTGCCGTTGCTGATGTTATAGGCCCGGCCCAGCGCCGAGCCTGGGGCGAGCAGGCTGCTGAGCAACGCTTCGTTAAGGTTGTGCACGCTGGTGAAATCGACCTTGTTGAGGCCGTCGCCAACGATGGCCAGGCGGTTCTTGCGCTGCATTTTCAGCAGGCGCGGGAAGATGCTCATATCGCCGGCACCGGTGACGAAACGCGGGCGCAGGGCGATGACTTCCAGGCCGAACTCCTGGGCGCCGAACACCTTCTGCTCGGCCAGGTACTTGGTGGCGGCATAAGGGTGCTTGAAGCGCTTGGGCACCTGCTCTTCGGTGAGCCCCGAATGGTCGCGCCCGTCAAAGTAGATCGACGGCGAAGACAAGTGCACCAGCCGCCCAACGTGCTGCTTGAGACAGGCTTCGACGACGTTTTCGGTCACCAGCACGTTGCCCTGGTAAAAATCCTGATACTTGCCCCACAGCCCGACGGCGCCCGCGCAATGCACCACGGCTTCCACATCACGGCACAGGTGGCGCACCAGGTCGGCATCATTGAGGTCACCCTGGATAAACTCGGCGCCACGCCTGACCAGGTGCTCCACACCTTCGGCGCGCCGCCCGTTGACCCGCACGTCCAGGCCCTGCTCCAGGGCGAAACGCGCAAAGCGCCCGCCAATGAAGCCGCTTGCGCCGGTGACCAGAATTTTCATGTATTACCCCGTGTTCTTTCGTTTTTCATCGCTGTTGCCTTGACGCCCGCCATCACTCCAACGGCACCAACCATTGCCCACAGGCTTGGGCCAGATGGTCAGTCAACAGGCCCAACAGTTGTCCGCCACTGCGCCAATGATGCCAGTACAACGGCACATCAATGGGCTTATCTGGCAACAACTCCACCAGCACGCCCTTTTGCAATTGCTCGCGCACCTGCAATTCCGGCACCAGCCCCCAACCGAGACCGGCTTCGGTCAGGCGGATAAACCCTTCGGATGATGGGCATAAATGGTGTTCGAAACCGCCATCCACACCGAGGGACGCCAGGTAGCGGTGCTGCAGGAAATCATCCGGGCCGAACACCAGGGCCGGTGTGCGAGCCAACTGATCGGCACGCACGCCCTGGGGAAAATGCCGCGCTATAAATGCCGGGCTGGCCAACGCCCGGTAGCGCATGGCGCCCAACAACAGGCTGCGGGCACCGGCCACAGGCCGTTCGCTGGCGCAGATACAGGCGGCCACCTCACCGGCGCGCATACGCTTGAGGCCGACGGTCTGGTCTTCCACCACCAGGTCCAGCAGCAAGTGTTGCTCGGCGCAAAACCCGCTGACGGCCTCGGCCCACCAGGTGGCCAGGCTATCGGCATTCAGGGCGATACGCAGGCGCTCGGGCATGCCTTCTTCATCCAGCGCCGGCACCTGGCTTTGCAGGTCACGCTCCAGCAGGCGCACTTGCTGCACATGGTTGAGCAGGCGGCGGCCGATATCTGTGGGCGTCGGCGGCGTGGCCCGTATCAGCACCGGCTGGCCGATGCGAGCCTCCAGCAACTTGATGCGCTGGGAAATCGCCGACTGCGACAAGCCCAGCACTTGGGCACCACGTTCAAAGCCGGCCTGTTCTACCACCGCTGCCAGGGCGGAAAGCAATTTATAGTCGAACATCAGTTTCTCTAATGAGCGATCAGCAATATTGGTTTTTCTTATACAGCTTAGCCCCCGAGAATGACCAGCATCGTTTAGAGGATGTTTATTTATGTGGCAAAGCTATATGAACGGATTACTGGTGGCCCTCGGGTTGATCATGGCGATCGGCACACAAAACGCGTTCGTGCTGGCCCAGAGCCTGCGTCGTGAGCATCACCTGCCCGTTGCGGCGCTGTGCGTGATCTGTGATGCCCTGCTGGTAGCCGCCGGTGTATTCGGCTTGGCCACCGTATTGGCCCACAGCCCGATCCTGCTCGGCATTGCACGCTGGGGCGGCGCGGCGTTCCTGTTGTGGTACGGCACCTTGGCGCTGCGCCGGGCGTTTTCCAATCAGAGCCTGAACCAGGGCGACAACGCCAAGGTGCGCTCACTGCGCGCCGTTTTACTCAGTGCATTGGCGGTGACGCTGCTCAACCCCCATGTGTACCTGGACACCGTGCTGTTGATCGGCTCGCTGGGGGCGCAGCAAACGGAACCGGGCGCCTATGTCGCGGGCGCCGCCAGTGCCTCGTTCCTGTGGTTTGCCACCCTGGCCCTCGGTGCAGCATGGTTGGCACCCTGGCTGGCACGTCCGGCCACCTGGCGCCTGCTGGACCTGTTGGTGGCGGTGATGATGTTCAGCGTGGCCTACCAATTGATTGCCGCTTAGGGAATATTCCAAAACGCTCTGGAACCTCTATCCCACACAGTTGTTGCGTGGTTTTGCCGCACCCCCGGTGCTATGATCCTGCCCCTGCGCCGCAAAGAGTACAAACTCCCCGGCGCTTGTTTGGCCGCCCGTGATCGGCCTTGCGCTCACCGCAACTGACCTGATTAGGAGAATCATCATGGCTTTCGAATTGCCGCCGCTGCCCTACGCACACGATGCCCTGCAGCCGCACATCTCCAAGGAAACCTTGGAATTCCACCACGACAAGCACCACAACACCTATGTCGTGAACCTGAACAACCTGGTGCCTGGCACTGAGTTCGAAGGCAAGACCCTGGAAGAAATCGTCAAGTCTTCCTCGGGCGGCATCTTCAACAACGCCGCTCAGGTCTGGAACCACACTTTCTACTGGAACTGCCTGGCGCCAAACGCCGGCGGCCAACCTACCGGCGCGCTGGCTGAAGCCATCAACGCGGCATTCGGTTCGTTCGACAAGTTCAAGGAAGAATTCACCAAGACGTCCGTCGGCACCTTCGGTTCCGGTTGGGGCTGGCTGGTGAAAAAGGCTGACGGTTCCCTGGCCCTGGCCAGCACCATCGGCGCCGGCAACCCGCTGACCAGCGGCGACACCCCGCTGCTGACCTGCGACGTGTGGGAACACGCCTACTACATCGACTACCGCAACGTGCGTCCAAAGTATGTGGAAGCGTTCTGGAACCTGGTCAACTGGAAGTTCGTGGCTGAGCAGTTCGAAGGCAAGACCTTCACTGCCTAAGCACCGCTTGCAGTAGAAAAAGCCCGGCCATGCCGGGCTTTTTCATGGGTGCGATTCAACCAAAGCTGATCACCCTGCCAACTTCCAGCAAATGTCCACCGTAATGTCCCTTTGACTGCCATCACGGGATTGCCAATACTCATGGCATATTGAGGCCACCCGCATGGAACAAGGAATGACCCTTTGAAGCTGGAACTCAAAAACAGCTTGTCGGTGAAGTTGCTACGGGTCGTGCTTTTATCGGCATTGATCGTGGGCGTGGCGCTGAGCGTGGCGCAGATCGTTTTCGATGCCTACAAGACGCGCCAGGCTGTGGCCGGCGATGCCCAGCGCATTCTCGACATGTTTCGCGACCCCTCCACCCAGGCCGTCTACAGCCTGGACCGCGAGATGGGTATGCAGGTAATCGAGGGCCTGTTCCAGGACGATGCCGTGCGCATGGCCTCCATCGGCCACCCCAACGAAACCATGCTCGCGGAAAAAAGCCGCGCCTTGCAGCAGGCCCCCAGCCGCTGGCTGACTGACCTGATTCTTGGCCAGGAACGCACCTTTACCACCCCGCTGGTGGGCAAGGGGCCGTACAGCGAGTATTACGGCGACCTGAGCATCACCCTGGACACCGCCACCTATGGCCAGGGGTTTATCGTCAATTCGGTGATCATTTTCATTTCCGGGGTGCTACGTGCCCTGGCCATGGGCCTGGTGCTGTACCTGGTCTATCACTGGCTGCTGACCAAGCCGCTGTCACGGATTATCGAGCACCTGACCTCGATCAACCCGGACCGGCCCAGCGAACACAAGATCCCCCAGATCAAGGGCCATGAACGCAATGAACTGGGGCTGTGGATCAACACCGCCAACCAATTGCTTGAGTCCATCGAACGCAACACCCACCTGCGCCACGAGGCGGAAAGCAGCCTGTTGCGCATGGCCCAATATGACTTTCTCACCGGCCTGCCCAACCGCCAGAAACTGCAGGAGCAACTGGACAAGATCCTGATCGACGCCGGCCGCCGCCAACGCCGCGTGGCCGTGTTGTGTGTGGGCCTGGACGATTTCAAAAGCGTCAACGAACAGTTCACCTACCAGGCTGGCGACAAACTACTTCTGGCCCTGGCCGACCGCCTGCGCGCCCACAGCGGCCGCCTGGGCGCCCTGGCCCGCCTGGGTGGCGACCAGTTCGCGCTGGTGCAAGCCGATATCGACCAGCCTTACGAAGCCGCCGAGCTGGCGCAAAGTATCCTCGACGACTTGGAAGCGGAGTTCGCCCTCGAACACGAAGGTATCCGGCTGCGCGCCACCATTGGCATCACCCTGTTCCCCGAAGACGGCGACAGCACCGAGAAGCTGCTGCAAAAAGCCGAACAGACCATGACCCTGGCCAAGACCCGCTCGCGCAACCGCTATCAGTTCTATATCGCCAGCGTCGACAGCGAAATGCGTCGCCGCCGCGAACTGGAAAAAGACCTGCGCGAGGCCCTCAGCCGCAACCAGTTCCACCTGGTGTACCAGCCGCAGATCAGCTACCGCGACCATCGCGTGGTGGGGGTTGAAGCGTTGATCCGCTGGCAACACCCGGAGCACGGCCTGGTGCCCCCAGACCTGTTTATCCCGCTGGCGGAGCAGAACGGCACCATCATTGCGATTGGCGAATGGGTGCTGGACCAGGCCTGCCGCCAGTTGCGCGAATGGCACGACCAGGGCTTCACCGACCTGCGCATGGCGGTCAACCTCTCCACCGTGCAGTTGCACCACACCGAGCTGCCGCGGGTGGTCAACAACCTGATGCAGATCTACCGCCTGCCGCCGCGCAGCCTGGAACTGGAAGTCACCGAAACCGGCCTGATGGAAGACATCAGCACCGCCGCCCAGCACCTGCTGAGCCTGCGTCGTTCCGGCGCGTTGATTGCGATTGATGACTTCGGCACCGGCTACTCGTCGTTGAGCTACCTGAAAAGCCTGCCCCTGGACAAGATCAAGATCGACAAGAGCTTCGTCCAGGACCTGTTGGACGACGACGACGATGCCACCATCGTGCGGGCCATCATCCAACTGGGCAAAAGCCTGGGCATGCAAGTGATCGCCGAAGGGGTGGAAACCGCCGAGCAAGAGGCGTACATCATCTCCGAAGGCTGCCATGAGGGTCAGGGCTACCACTACAGCAAACCCTTGCAGGCTCGGGAGTTGGCGGTTTTCCTGAAGCAGGCGGAGCGCGATAACGCGGTCATTCTCTGATCGCCGCGAACGATACTAAATATTTCCCGCGTATAACCCTTTACACAAAATGCAAATCTTTCGCATTATGTCGCAGTTTTTGCGCTCCCCCGCGCGCCCCATCAACAACCGAAGCAGGATGTTCGCCATGATTCGTATGCCCCTGGCCACCGCCAGTCTGCTGGCCATTGCCATTTCTCTCGCCGGTTGCGGCGAAGGTAAAGACAAGGCCGCAGCAAACCAGGCGCCGACCCCGGCTGCCAGCACTACCGCTCCAGCGGCTGCCACCCCAGCAGGCCAGGTTGACGAAGCCGCCGCCAAGGCTGTGGTCGCGCATTACGCAGACATGGTGTTCGCGGTCTACAGCGACGCCGAGTCCACCGCGAAAACCCTGCAAACCGCCATTGACGCGTTCCTCGCCAAGCCGAACGACGAAACCCTCAAAGCCGCCCGCACAGCCTGGATCGCCGCCCGCGTTCCGTACCTGCAGAGCGAAGTGTTCCGCTTCGGCAATACCATCATCGACGACTGGGAAGGCCAGGTGAACGCATGGCCACTGGACGAGGGCCTGATCGACTACGTCGACAAGTCCTACGAACACGCCCTGGGTAACCCAGGCGCTACCGCCAACATCATCGCCAACACCGAGATCCAGGTGGGTGAAGACAAGGTGGACGTCAAAGACATCACCCCGGAAAAACTCGCCAGCCTCAACGAGCTGGGCGGTTCCGAAGCCAACGTCGCCACCGGCTACCACGCCATCGAATTCCTGCTGTGGGGCCAAGACCTCAACGGTACCGGCCCAGGCGCCGGCAACCGCCCTGCGTCGGACTACCTCACCGGCGACGGTGCAACCGGTGGCCACAACGAGCGTCGCCGCGCCTACCTGAGCGCCGTGACCCAACTGCTGGTCAGCGACCTCGAAGAAATGGTCGGCAACTGGAAACCCAACGTCGAAGACAACTACCGCGCCACCCTTGAGGCAGAACCTGCCACCGACGGCCTGCGCAAAATGCTGTTCGGCATGGGCAGCCTGTCCCTGGGCGAGCTGGCCGGTGAGCGCATGAAGGTTTCCCTGGAAGCCAACTCGCCGGAAGACGAGCAAGACTGCTTCAGCGACAACACCCACTACTCGCACTTCTACGACGCCAAGGGCATCCGTAACGTCTACCTGGGCGAGTACACCCGCACCGACGGCACCCAGCTGACCGGCGCCAGCCTGTCGTCCCTGGTGGCCAAGGCCGACCCGGCTGCCGACACCGCACTGAAAGCGGACCTGGCGGCCACCGAAGCCAAGATCCAGGTCATGGTTGATCACGCCGCCAAAGGCGAGCACTACGACCAGTTGATCGCTGCCGGCAACGATGCAGGCAACCAAATCGTACGTGACGCCATCGCCGCACTGGTCAAGCAGACCGGTTCGATCGAAGCCGCTGCGGGCAAGCTGGGCATCAGCGACCTGAACCCGGACAGCGCTGATCACGAGTTCTGATCTGTGCCGAGTTGAAAAAAGGCGACCTTCGGGTCGCTTTTTTTTGCCTGCTTTTCCCCAGTCAAACAAACACCACAAAACCCATGTGGGAGCGGGCTTGCTCGCGAATGCGGTGTGTCGGTCAACCAATCCGCTGGCGGACCCAGCGCATTCGCGAGCAGGCCTGCTCCCACATTTGATATGCATCGCTTCCAAGCCCCGGTTTACATGCCCTGCACCGCAGGTAGAATGGCGCCACTCCCCCCTACCCGAGTTCACTCATGGCGTTGCCGACCCTACGCATCATCGGATTCATCATCGGCATCTTCCTGATCACCCTCGCGATCGCCATGGTCGTGCCAATGGCCACCCTGGTGATCTTCGAACGCACCCGCGACCTGCCCTCGTTCCTGTGGGCCAGCCTGATCACGTTTATCGCCGGCCTGGCCCTGGTGATCCCCGGTCGCCCCGAGCATGTGCACCTGCGTCCCCGGGACATGTACCTGCTCACCGTCAGCAGTTGGGTAGTGGTGTGTATTTTCGCCGCCCTGCCCTTTTTGCTGACCCAGCACATCAGCTACACCGACTCGTTTTTCGAAAGCATGTCCGGCATCACCGCCACCGGCTCCACCGTATTGAGCGGGCTGGACAGCATGTCACCGGGCATCCTGATGTGGCGCTCGCTGCTGCACTGGCTGGGCGGCATCGGCTTTATCGGCATGGCGGTGGCGATCCTGCCACTGCTGCGCATTGGTGGCATGCGCCTGTTCCAGACCGAGTCCTCGGACCGCTCGGAAAAGGTCATGCCTCGCTCGCACATGGTGGCGCGCCTGATCGTGGCGGCGTATGTGGGCATCACCATCCTCGGCAGCCTGGCGTTCTGGTGGGCGGGCATGGGTCTGTTCGATGCGATCAACCATGCGATGTCGGCGATTTCCACCGGCGGGTTCTCCACCTCCGATGAATCCCTGGCCCACTGGAAACAACCGGCGGTGCACTGGGTGGCGGTGGTGGTGATGATCCTCGGCAGCCTGCCGTTTGCCCTGTATGTCGCCACGTTGCGCGGCAATCGCAAGGCCTTGATCAAGGATCAGCAGGTACAAGGCCTGCTCGGCTTGCTACTGGTGACCTGGCTGGTGCTGGGTACCTGGTATTGGTGGACCACCAATTTGCCGTGGCTCGACGCGCTGCGCCATGTAGCGGTGAACGTGACGTCCGTGGTCACCACCACCGGGTTTGCCCTGGGGGACTACAGCATCTGGGGCAATTTCTCATTGATGCTGTTTTTCTACCTGGGCTTTGTCGGCGGTTGCTCGGGGTCTACGGCGGGCGGGATCAAGATCTTTCGCTTCCAGGTCGCCTATATCCTGCTCAAGGCCAACTTGAACCAGTTGATTCACCCACGCGCGGTGATCAAGCAGAAGTACAACGGCCACCGCCTCGACGAAGAGATTGTGCGCTCGATTCTGACCTTCTCGTTTTTCTTCGCCATCACCATCTGCGCCATCGCCCTGGCCTTGTCGCTGCTGGGCCTGGACTGGATGACCGCGCTGACCGGCGCCGCCAGTACGGTGTCGGGTGTCGGCCCTGGCCTGGGGGAAACCATCGGCCCGGCCGGCAACTTCGCCAGCCTGCCGGACGCGGCCAAGTGGATCCTGTCGTTCGGCATGCTGCTGGGCCGATTGGAGATCATCACAGTGTTTGTTCTGTGCATCCCGGCGTTTTGGCGCCACTGACGCCCGACGCTTCCAACAACCGCGTCCGGTATTCACCGGGCGTGGTGTCGAACCAGCGACGAAACGCGCGAAAGAAGTTGCTCGGGTCGGCAAACCCCAACAGGTAGGCAATTTCCAGCAGGGTCATGCTCGGCTGCGCCAGGTATTGCTCGGCCAGTTCACGGCGGGTGTCGTCGAGCAGGGTCTGAAAGCTGGTGCCCTCCTCCTGCAAGCGCCGCTGCAGGGTGCGTTGGGACAGGTGCAGGGTCTGGGCCACCACTTCACGCTTGGGCTCGCCCTGTGGCAGCAGGCGGCACAGCACCTGGCGCGCCTTGTGGGTCACGCGGCTTTCCGAAAAGCGCGCCAGGTATTCCCCGGCAAAGCGATCATGCAGCAGTGCCATCGCCTCGTTTGCGGTGGGCAGCGGCGCGTCCATGTCGGCGCGCTCGAAGATCAGCGCGTCATAGGGGGCGTTGAATTCCAGCGGCGCATGGAACGCTTGCTTATAGGGCGTAAGGTCGGCGGGCTGCTCGCCTTGCAGCACCACTTTACGCGGCTGCAAGGTGCGCCCGGTTAACCAGCCACACAGCGCCAGGGCACTGGCCAACGAGGCTTCGGCACTTTGCCGGGTGGGTGGCAGATGGTCACCGTGCACCGTCAGGATCAGCGCATAACCTTCGGGTAACAGGCGGAAACTCAGGTCGGCGCTTTCAGCGATGATCCGCTGGTAGCGCACCAGGCGCATAAAACCTTCGGCCAGGGTGTTACTGGACATCAGTGCATAACCGGCCACATGAAACGACGCCGGACGCACCACCTTGCCCATGTTCAGGCCTATGGCCGGGTTGCCCGACAGCTCCACCGCCCGCTGCCATAGCCGGGTCATGGCGTCTTGCGGGAAGCGTGCATCAGGGTCATTGAGGGCGGCGTAATCCAGGCCCAGTTGCTTGAACAGCGCCCGGCAGTCCAGGCCATCCATTTCCAATGCCTTGACTATCCCCATTGCCCAGCTTGCAGAAGTTGTTCGTTCGCTCATGGCGTCTTCTTAATAAAGCAGGCTTAAAACGGCAGCCAGGAAAGCCAAGGATACTAAAGTGGCATCTATTGTCACTGGCTGTTGCTACTGATCACTCTAGACTCAAATAAGCTCCCCGCCGAACATCTGTAGGGCGGCAAAACAATCAAAGGGCCGGCCACCGTGGAAAACGTCAGACAATTCAACAGCTTCGCCGAGTTTTACCCGTATTACCTGCGTGAACACGCCGACAGCACCTGTCGGCGCCTGCATTTTGTCGGCACCACGCTGGTGATCGGCATCCTGGCCTATGCCGTTGGTCGGGGTTCGCTGGGCTTGCTGTTGGCCGTGCCGATAGCCGGTTACAGTTTTGCCTGGGTGGGCCACTTCTTCTTCGAAAAGAACCGCCCAGCCACCTTCAAGCACCCGTTCTACAGCCTTTTGGGCGATTTTGTGATGTACCGCGACATGATCCTGGGCAAGGTGCCGTTCTAGCCAAACGACCGTTTTAACGATGAAAGTTCCTACATCCGTCGAGATAAAAATCTTTTTGTCATTTGCAGTGCTGTATCCTGCCAAGGCTTTTTGAGAGCGCGGAATCACCTGCGATTGAAAAAACAGACCTTGCGAGGAGCGACGACGATGCACGAGATACCTAATCTCCCCTTCCCAAGCCTGCACCCTACAGAGCAGCCAACACCGCAGCAGGCCAGCGACAAACAGCCTGAGGCCAAAGAAGCAAAACCAGTCGACAGCGAAAGCCAGGACTGACGCCGTACCAGACCGTGTGGAAAGCGCAGCTTTGAGCGCTTTCCACACTGCCTGAATGAAACGAGACCCACCATGACCGACACCCCAGACTCCGCCGTTCTCGACGCTGCCCTGCAGATGGTCGAGGTATGGAACCGCCTCAGCGCAGACAAGCAAGCCCTGCTGCTCAAGCGCTTCGGCACCCAGGAAAACGCCCTGGCCGCGCTGGTCACCACGCAATTGCTGAACCCTGCGCACTCCTGATGCGTTTCTGAGCTACGCTTTTTGAGTATTAGCCGCCCTGCCCGGCCAAAGCGCCGGTATCATTAGCAGCCTATCTTTACCTGCTGCGACAGTGGACCTCTCCCATGCCAGATACCCAGCGCCCCCTAGCGGTCACGCTGCAAGTTGTTTCCATCGTGTTGTTCACCTTTATTGGCTACCTGAATATCGGCATTCCCCTGGCCGTGTTGCCGGGCTATGTCCACAGTGAGCTGGGCTACGGCGCGGTCGTTGCGGGGCTGGTGATCAGCGTGCAATACCTGGCCACCCTGCTGAGCCGCCCCTATGCCGGCAAAATCATCGATAACCTGGGCAGTAAGCGCGCAGTGTTGATCGGCCTGGCGGGCTGCGGCCTGAGCGGCGTGTTCATGCTGCTGGCGGCATGGTTTTCCAGCCTGCCGGCGGTGAGCCTTGTGAGCCTGCTGATTGGCCGCCTGGTGCTGGGCAGTGCAGAAAGCCTGGTGGGCTCGGGTGCCATCGGCTGGGGCATTGGCCGGGTAGGTGCGGAAAATACTGCCAAGGTGATTTCCTGGAATGGCATCGCCAGCTATGGCGCACTGGCCGTCGGCGCGCCGCTGGGCGTGTTGCTGGTGAGGAATTTCGGGCTGTGGAGCATGGGCGTCAGCATCATCCTGCTGGCGGTCGTGGGCCTGCTTCTGGCCTGGAATAAAGTCGCGGCGCCGATTGTGGCGGGTGTGCGACTGCCGTTCATGAATGTGCTGGGCCGCGTCCTGCCCCATGGCTGTGCGTTGGCGCTGGGCTCCATCGGCTTTGGCACCATCGCGACCTTCATCACCTTGTATTACACCACCCAGCATTGGGAAAACGCGGTGTGGGCCCTGAGCCTGTTCGGCGCCAGCTTTATCGGTGCGCGCCTGCTGTTTGGCAACCTGATCAACCGTATCGGCGGCTTTCGCGTTGCGATCGCCTGCTTGTCGGTGGAGATTCTCGGCCTGCTACTGCTGTGGCTGGCGCCAGATGCCAACCTGGCCCTGGCAGGCGCGGCATTGAGCGGATTTGGCTTTTCCCTGGTGTTCCCGGCGCTGGGTGTGGAAGCGGTCAACCTGGTGCCCGCGTCCAGCCGAGGCGCGGCGGTGGGGGCTTATTCGCTGTTTATCGACCTGTCGCTGGGCATCACCGGGCCATTGGCCGGGGCGGTGGCATCAGGGTTCGGGTTTGCCTCGATCTTTCTGTTCGCCGCCCTCGCCGCCCTCGGTGGGTTGTTGCTGAGCGTGTACCTGTACCGTCAGGCCCCCAAGGCCCGCGAAGCGCGCGGCGACTAGAAGTCCACCTTGCCGCGCCCGGCCTTGATGTTGCCGCGCTTGGTCTTGGATTCGAGCCGACGCTTTTTCGAGCCCAGCGTCGGTTTGGTCGGGCGGCGCTTCTTCTCTACCTTGGTGGCGCTCTGGATCAACTCCACCAGACGCTCCAACGCATCCGCGCGGTTCTGCTCCTGGGTCCGGTATTGCTGGGCCTTGAGCACCAGCACGCCTTCGCTGGTGATACGGCTATCCCGCAGGGCCAGCAGCCGCTCCTTGTAGAACTCCGGCAACGACGACGCCGGAATATCAAAACGCAGGTGCACCGCACTCGACACCTTGTTGACGTTCTGCCCACCGGCGCCCTGGGCGCGAATGGCGGTCAACTCGATCTCGGCATCCGGCAGGTGCACATTGTTGGAAATTTCCAGCATCAATCAAAAACCTTAAGCAACGGACAAGCCCAACTCGGACAACAACATCGACGCCTGGGCTTTGGAAATCACGGCGCCTTTGAACAGTTTGGCATCATTGAGGCGAAACCCGCTCAAATCCGCACCCCGAAGGTCCGCGCCGGCGAAATTGGCACCGTTGATACGGGCGTGGGCCAGGCTACAGTCGATCAACTCGGCTTTGCGAAAGTCCGCGTCCGACAAATCGCTGTCGGAAAAATCCAGGTTGGTAAGCACGGTGCGGGCAAACGACAACCCGGACAGAAACGCACTGTTCAAGCGGGTTTCGCTGAAACTCAGGCCCAGCGACGCGCAATGGGTGAAGTTGGCACCCGTTAATTTACAGTGCTCGAAACCCGCCTGGGACAGCTTGCTGCGCTGCCAACGGGTGTTGTTCAGGTCGCAACTGTGGAAATGCGCCTCCAGCAGGTTGGCCGCTTCGAAGATGGCGTGGCTGGCGCGGCAGCTTTTCCACTGGGTGCCCTCCAGGCGCGAGCCGAGGAAGGAGGTTTGGATGAGGATGCAGCGTTCGAAGACCCAGTGGTCCAGGGCCATGCGCGACAAATCGGCACCGCTGAGGTCCACGCCGATCAAGCGTAACGGGCCGTTGTGCTGGGCGATCAGGTCTTCCAGCTCATCGCGTTGGAGGGTGCCGCCGTCGATGTCGGTGTGGTGCATGGGGACTACCGTGGGTTGCTGAGTCGGGCAAGCAGTTTAACCTCCAACAATACGAAGTGCAGAAAAAATGCAGCTGCTTTCATATTTAGCTATATTGTCCGTCTATCAGTGTCATCAATTGCGGGTTTTCTGCATGCTAATCGAATTTTCTGTCAGTAATTTCCGTTCCTTTCGCGAGAAGCAGACCTTGTCGATGGTCGCTTCACCTAGACTGGGAAAGAAGCAAAATGTGTTTGATCCTGAATTGGAGGGTGAGAGTTTTCCGAAGCTTTTGAAGGTGGCGGCGATTTATGGGCCGAATGCATCAGGCAAGTCAAATCTTGTAAAAGCATTCGATGTAATCCCTGCGTTGCTACGCCGATCCCCGGGCGCGAATTACTCGATTCCTGTTATGCCATTTAGATTTGACTCAGAATTGGCTGCTAAACCTAGCCTTTTCGAAGCGCACTTCATTGAAGACAATCTTCGTTTCCAATACGTGATCGCTGCGACTTCAGAGAGGATATTTGAGGAAACGCTTAGCTGCTATCCGAAGGGAAAGGAAAGCCTACTTTTCTCTAGAAAATTCAGCCCCGACACCGGCGAATCCTATGTCTTCGGAGAAGCACTGGAAGGCGGCGGTATGGTTCATGAAGCTTGGAAGCGACTTACAGCCCCTCAAAGCCTATTTTTGGCTCAAGCAGTGCTGAACAGTAGCGAGGAATTGCAACAACTAAAAAGCCCTTATCAATGGTTGGAAAGTTCAAACCTCTGTATAGGTCAAGACGGTATGAATTCTTGGTCATTGGCATCGAGGTCGATGGTCATGCAAACCCCTGGCGCCAAGGATTCCCTGCAAAGTTTCATGCAACGCTTAGACGTCCCTATTACCGATATCCGTTTTGAGAAAAAGACCGAGTTTGACTATAAGAAAGGGCCTCACACCGAATTTAATGACTATTTGATGTTTGTGGGAAAAGAGTCCAATACGAAGCTGACTCATACCACTGCATTGGGTGATGTCGAATTCGACTTCAGCGAGGAATCGGGAGGGACACAAAATTTGATTGGGTTTTGGTTGCCATGGATGAATTTGAATATGTCATCCAAAGGTAGCGTTGTCGTTATCGACGAACTAGACAGCAGCTTGCACCCTAAAATCGTTGAAAGCCTAATTAAAGAGCATCTTGCCGGAAATAAAAATACGCAACTAATTTTTACAACTCACGACACCCACCTAATGAACACGAAGCTCCTTAGAAGAGACCAATTCTGGGTCACCGAACGTGACACCAACGGCGCAACCCAAATGTTTTCCATCCATGACTTTAAAGGGAGAGACAGTGAGGACGTCGAAAAGCGCTACTACGAAGGTCGCTATCGCGGTTTGCCGATCCTCAGCAGGAGCTAACCATGGCTCGCACAGCTGACTCATTCAGGAGAAGGGAACCTCGGTTTCAGCAACAAGCAACCGTACTCGTCATTTGCGAAGACCTGCAATCCAGCAAGGTTTATCTGGAGGACGCCGCCGTTCATTTTCGATCCCATGCAAAAATCGAAATAATGCACTGCGGCGTCACCCACCCAAAAGGCATTGTCGAGTACGCGATTGAGCGTCAAAAGAAATTCGACAAAGTCTTCTGCGCCATCGACCGAGACACGCATGAGTCATTTGATGAAGCCATCCGACTCTCCAAAGCACACGACAAAATAACCATCATTGCCTCGTACCCCTGCTTCGAATATTGGCTACTGCTGCATTTCGGCTACACCCGCAAACCTTACTCGCGATCAGGCAAACACTCGGCGGGCGATCTCGTTGGAGCAGATCTGCGAACCAAACCTGGCATGGCGGACTACGCCAAGTCGGGTTTGAAGGGTTATTTCAAAATGCTCGCTGGCGAGCGGTTCGAAAACGCACGAAAGCATGCACCGAGAAGCTTGCAAGATGCAATCAAGAGTAACGATAGAAACCCCAGCACCGAGATTCATCTGCTGATGGATGAATTCGAAGCCATCTCAAAGCCCGCAAAGCTGTAGGTCCCTGACAAAAAACAAACCCGACTTAAGGTCGGGTTTGTCGTTCAACGCAAGCTAGCTCACTCGGCTACCGAAGCAGCCACGCCAGACACCTGCTGTGCCCTGCGCTTGTTCTTGACCCAATAACACACCGCCATGAACGCCACCCATACCGGGATCGCGTACACCGACACCTGGATACCCGGGATCATCAGCATGATCACCAAGATAAACACCACGAACGCCAGGCACACATAGTTGCCGTAGGGGTACCACAGCGCCTTGAACAACGGCACCTGGCCGGTGCGGTTCATGTGCTGGCGGAATTTGAAGTGGGAGAAGCTGATCATTGCCCAGTTGATCACCAGCGTGGCCACCACCAGGGACATCAGCAGCTCCAGCGCGTGTTGCGGGATCAGGTAGTTCATCAGCACCGCCACCAGCGTGATAGCGGCCGAAGCGAGGATGGAGCGTACCGGCACGCCGCGCTTGTCGATCTTGGCCAGCGCCTTGGGCGCATCGCCCTGCTCAGCCATGCCCAGCAGCATGCGGCTGTTGCAGTAGGTGCCGCTGTTGTACACCGACAGCGCGGCGGTGAGCACCACAAAGTTGAGGATGTGCGCGGCGGTGTTGCTGCCCAGCATGGAGAACACCTGCACGAACGGGCTGCCGCTGTAGGCATCGCCGGAAGCGTTGAGGGTGGCCAGCAGGCTGTCCCATGGCGTCAACGACAGCAGCACCACCAGGGCGCCGATGTAGAAGATCAGGATGCGGTAGATCACCTGGTTGATCGCCTTGGGGATCACGGTGCGCGGTTGATCCGCTTCAGCTGCGGTAAAACCGAGCATTTCCAGGCCGCCGAAGGAGAACATGATGATCGCCATGGCCATCACCAAGCCGCCCACGCCGTGGGGGAAGAAGCCGCCGTGCTCCCACAGGTTGCTCACCGAGGCTTGCGGGCCGCCGCTGCCGCTGACCAGCAGGTAGCTGCCCAAAGCGATCATGCCGACGATGGCCACCACCTTGATGATGGCAAACCAGAACTCGGCCTCGCCGAACACTTTGACGTTGGCCAGGTTGATCAGGTTGATCAGCACGAAGAACGCGGCTGCCGAGACCCAGGTCGGGATCTCCGGCCACCAGTAGTGCACGTACTTGCCGACGGCCGTCAGCTCCGACATGCCCACCAGGATGTACAGGATCCAGCAGTTCCAGCCCGACAGGAAGCCAGCGAACCCGCCCCAGTACTTGTGGGCAAAGTGGCTGAAGGAACCGGCGACCGGCTCTTCGACGATCATTTCGCCAAGCTGGCGCATGATCATGAAGGCGATAAAGCCGCAGATGGCGTAACCCAGGATCATCGACGGGCCGGCGGACTTGAGCACCCCGGCCGAGCCCAGGAACAGGCCGGTACCGATGGCGCCACCGAGGGCGATCAACTGGATATGACGATTTTTCAGGCCGCGTTTCAGCTCGCCTGAAGGGGATTGGGGTCCACTCATGAAAGGGGTCTCACGCAAGGTTTGATGATGTTGAATGCATGTGGCTAGCTCGAATCAAGACTCAAGCAGCGCCGCTCAAACCCCAGCGCAGGCACCAGGAGTACAGCGTGTTTCTAAGGGTCATGCGTCACCTGTTTGTTTTTATCTGTGACGAAATCGAACCCGCCAGGCTCGTGGCCAGGCGGAGTGATCAGGGAAGGTAAACCCTGGGTCTTGGCCTTTTGCGTGGGTACGCAAGGGGGGTCACAGTAAAACGCGGCGGATTGTACACGCTGGAAAGCTTAAGGCCGAGCGTTGTCGTCGCGGGATGAAACTGTCAGGTAATCCTTACAGCCTTCCCCACATCAATAAACACGCCACGCATTCGTAAACTTTTCATTACAGCCTGGAATATTGGCTTTACAGACACTGGAGATCCACTGTGGGAGCGGGCTTGCTCGCGAATGCGGTGGGTCAGTTGAAATATCGGTGACTGACACACCGCATTCGCGAGCAAGCCCGCTCCCACATTTTTTGACCGTATTCCAATGCAAAAAAAAACGCCAACCCGAAGGTTGGCGTTTTTAGGCAGCGCTTAACAAATCACTGCGGCTTCTTGCGACCAAAACCCGGACGCTGACCCGAACCGGCCGGGGCGCCACGGCGCTTGCCCGACGGCTCGTCCGCGACCAGTTTCGGGCCAGGGCGTTTGTTGGCCGCTGGCTTGGCTGGACGCTTGGTGCTGGCGTTGTCAGCCGGGCGGTCGGCCTCACCACGGTTGCTGCGACCACCGGCCGGGGCCGGACGTGGCGCGCGTGGAGCACGTTCGCCTTCCTGACGGGACGGCGCGGTTGGGCGGCGCTCGCCTTCGATCTGCGGCTCGCGGGAGATACGACCGCCAGTTGCCGGTGCATTCAGCGCCGGGCGCAGGGTGCGGGCAACCCGCTCGGTACGCGCCACAGGGCGGGACGATTTACGCTGCATACGCTCAAGCTTGTCTTTGCTCTTGGCGTTCATCTGCGGCATCGCGACCGGCGTCAGGCCGACTTCGGCACTGAGGATGTCGACTTCGTACTGGCTCATTTCACGCCAGCGGCCCATCGGCAGGTCGGAGTTGAGGAACACCGGGCCGAAACGCACGCGCTTCAGACGGCTGACCACCAGGCCCTGGGACTCCCACAAGCGACGTACTTCACGGTTGCGACCTTCCATCACCACGCAGTGGTACCAGTGGTTGAAACCTTCGCCGCCTGGTGCCTGTTTGATGTCGGTGAACTTGGCCGGGCCGTCTTCCAGCACTACGCCGGCCTTGAGGCGCTCGATCATTTCGTCATCGACTTCGCCACGCACACGTACCGCGTATTCACGGTCCATCTCGTACGAAGGGTGCATCAGGCGGTTGGCCAGCTCACCGTCGGTGGTGAACATCAGCAAGCCGGTGGTGTTGATGTCCAGGCGACCGATGTTGATCCAGCGGCCTTCTTTGGGCTTGGGCATCTTGTCGAACACGGTCGGACGGCCTTCTGGGTCGTCACGGGTGCAGATCTCGCCATCGGGCTTGTTGTACATGATCACGCGGCGCACCGATTCGGCGGCCTCTTCACGCTTGATGACCTTGCCATCAATGGTGATTGCATCGTGCAGGTCGACGCGCTGGCCGAGGGTAGCCTCGACGCCGTTGACCTTGATGCGCTTCTGGGTGATCCAGGCTTCGACGTCGCGGCGCGAGCCCACGCCGATACGCGCCAGCACCTTTTGCAGTTTTTCGCCTGCTGGGCCGATTTCCTGGCTGTCGTTCTGGTCTTTGTCGTTCATCTTAAGCACCTCCCGGTGGGTCGATTCAGGCGTGGCCTGAAGAGTGTTGAAAGCGGGGTCTTGGCCGAAGAGGTCGGCGAAGGGTCGCGAATCATACGCGCATGGCGCGCGTTGCGCATCAGAGAGTAGTTGATAAAGGTGCAGTCATTGGTTTTTCCGCCGACCGGCAGCAACACACATCAAAATGTGGGAGCGGGCTTGCTCGCGAATGCGGTGGATCAGTCGCCATCTCCGGTGACTGACACTCCG
The DNA here is from genome assembly GCF_004682055.1 of Pseudomonas kairouanensis. Taxonomy (GTDB): domain Bacteria; phylum Pseudomonadota; class Gammaproteobacteria; order Pseudomonadales; family Pseudomonadaceae; genus Aquipseudomonas; species Aquipseudomonas kairouanensis. Next base: position 46,610 of record NZ_QUZU01000012.1, read on the forward strand.
CTTTCGCGAGCAAGCCCGCTCCCACAGGGGGGTTCAGCAGTGTTTGTGGGATTTGGTCAGTCTTCGAATTCGCGGCGTTCAGCTTCGATGGCCTCAGCCAATGCGCGGGCTTCGGCTTCTTCGTCGCTCAGGGCAGGCTGTTCTAGCGCGGCGACGGCAGCCAGGAGTTTTTCGCGGGCTTCGGCCACGCCAAGGATGTCTTCCTCAGGTTCGGGCTCAGGCTCAGTGTTTTCCTGGGTTTGCTCCGGTTCGGCAGCACCATCACGCAGCAAATCATCAAAATCGGTCTTGATGCCCTGCTCCATGTCATCCAATTCCAGCAACAACGTGTGGAAGCTGGTTTCGTCCTTCGGCTCCTCCGGCTCGGCACTGGCATCGGCGAGTTCCTGCAAACCTGCTGGCACCGGCGCATCGTCGAAGTCGAGCACCGGCTCGGCTTCCATCTCGCGCAGTTCCGCCAGCGGCGGCAAATCGTCGAGGTTTTTCAGGTTGAAGTGGTCGAGGAACACCTTGGTGGTGGCGAACATCGCCGGTTTGCCAGGCACGTCGCGGTAGCCGACGATGCGGATCCACTCGCGCTCCAGCAGCGTCTTGACGATATGGCTGTTGACCGCCACGCCGCGCACGTCTTCGATTTCACCCCGGGTGATCGGTTGGCGATAGGCAATCAGCGCCATGGTTTCCAGCATCGCCCGTGAATAACGCTGTGGGCGCTCTTCCCACAGACGGCCCACCCACGGGGAAAACTTCTCACGGATCTGCAGGCGATAACCCGACGCCACTTCCCGCAGTTCAAAGGCGCGGCCGTCGCAGGACTTGCGCAAAATCTCCAAGGCCTTCTTGAACACCGGCGGCTCAGGGCGCTCGGCTTCTTCAAAGAGTTCAAACAGGCGCTCCAGGGATTGAGGCTTGCCCGAAGCCAGGAGAAAGGCCTCCAGCAGCGGCGCCAGTTCGCGAGGTTCAGTCAGATTCATCGATTCAGCTCTTTATTCGGCTCGCGCCCGCACATGGATAGCCGCAAAAGGCTCATTCTGGACCAGCTCGACCAAGGACTCCTTGACCAGTTCAAGGATTGCCATAAAGGTCACCACCACCCCAAGGCGCCCCTCTTCTTTGGTGAACAGCTCGACAAACGGCACAAAGCCGCCGCCCTTGAGGCGCTCCAGCACATCGCTCATGCGCTCGCGGGTAGACAGCGCCTCGCGGCTGACCTGGTGGCTTTCAAACATATCGCCACGGCGCAGCACCTCGGCCATGGACATCAGCAATTCTTCCAGGCTCACGTCCGGCAGCAACTTGCGCGCACGGGCCTCAGGGGCATCGAGCTTGGGTACCACCACATCACGCCCCACGCGGCTCAAGCCGTCGATGCCTTCGGCGGCAGCCTTGAAGCGTTCGTATTCCTGCAGGCGGCGGATCAGTTCGGCGCGGGGGTCGTCCTCTTCGGCTTCAACCGTTTCCGAGCGCGGCAGCAGCATGCGTGACTTGATCTCGGCGAGCATGGCGGCCATCACCAGGTACTCGGCGGCCAATTCAAGGCGAACCGACTGCATCAGCTCCACGTAGCCCATGTACTGGCGGGTGATTTCCGCCACCGGAATGTCGAGGATGTTGATGTTTTGCTTGCGGATCAGGTACAGCAGCAAGTCCAGCGGGCCTTCGAACGCCTCAAGGAACACCTCCAGCGCATCCGGCGGGATGTACAAGTCCAGGGGCATTTCCAGTACGGCCTGGCCGTACACCATGGCAAAGGGCAGTTCTTGCTGGGCGCCGGCCTGGCTGTCGACGGTTTCCACGGCAGACATTCAGGCCTCGACCATGAACGGGGCCGGGTCACCGCAACCCACGCGGATGACTTCAGGCTCGCCGTCGGCCAGGTTGATCACGGTGGAGGCTTTGTTGCCGCCGTAGCCGCCATCAATGATCAGGTCGACCTGTTTTTCCAGGAGTTGACGCATTTCATAGGGGTCGTAGAGCGGCTCGGTTTCACCGGGCAAAATCAGCGACACACTCATCAGCGGCTCACCCAGCTCGGCCAACAACGCCAATGCGATGGGATGTTCCGGCACGCGCAGGCCAATGGTGCGTTTCTTGGGGTGCAGCAACAGGCGCGGCACTTCGCGGGTGGCGTTGAGAATAAAGGTATACGGCCCCGGCGTGTGGGCCTTGAGCAGGCGGAAGGTGCCGGTGTCGACCTTGGCGAACAGCCCCAGTTGGGACAGGTCGCTGCAAATCAGGGCGAAGTTGTGGTTCTTGTCCAGTTCCCGCAGGCGTCTTACACGCTCCACCGCTCCCTTGTCGCCGATCTGGCAGCCAATGGCGTAGGACGAATCCGTTGGGTAGATCACCACGCCACCGGCGCGAATAATCTCCACGGCCTGTTTGATCAGGCGTGCCTGGGGGTTCTCCGGATGAATCTGGAAGAATTGACTCACGTGTTCTACCTGTTCAGACGGTGGCAGTAATGGGGTCATGCTTGAATCGCCCTGATAAAAGCGGCAGGTCTTCAGGTACCTGGCGATATTCGCCGATTTCGGACCACCCACCTGGACCATGAAAATCACTGCCGGCGCTGACCAGCAGACCAAATTCGCGGGCAAGAATCGCCAGGCTGCCGACCTGTTCGGCGGGCTGGTGCCCGTTGACCACTTCGATTGCGTGGCCTCCCGCTCCAATATAGTCGCTGATCAGCTTGCGACGCTTGCTGCGGGTGAAATCGTAATGCCAGGGGTGGGCCAAGCTGACCCAGGCCCCGGAGGCCCGCAGGGTCTCGACGGTGTCTTCCAGGGTCGGCCAGTGTTGCTTCACATCGCCCAACTTACCGGCGCCCAGCCATTTGCGGAAGGCTTCGGCGCGATCCTTGACGAAACCTTCACGCACCATCCAATCGGCAAAGTGCGGCCGGGCCGGGGCGTTGCCGCTGTCGCCCAGTTCCTGCTGAATGGCGCGGGCCCCGTCGAGGGCGTTGGGCATGCCCTTGAGGCTGAGCTTGCGGCTGATTTCTTCAGAGCGCAGCCAGCGGCCGTCATGCAACGCCGCGATGGCCGCCACCAGCGGTGCAGCGGTTTGATCGAAACCGTAGCCAAGCACATGGATGGTGGCGCCGCCCCAGGTGCAGGACAATTCCACACCGTTGACCAGCTGCATGCCAAGGGCCTGGGCCGCTGTGCGGGCTTCATCGAGGCCTTCGAGGGTGTCGTGGTCGGTCAACGCCAGGACTCGCACGCCTTTTTCAAACGCACGCGCAACCAGTACCGCGGGCGCCAGGGCGCCGTCGGAGGCCGTGCTGTGGCAGTGCAAATCAACATTCACGGGAGTGTGTAACCTCAAGTCAGCTGGCGCTTTCGCTACCAAGGATGTTTGTTATTATGCCGCCACATCCGGCTTCTGGCTCTTACTGTGAAACAATTCATCGACTTCATCCCGCTGTTGCTGTTTTTCATCGTTTATAAACTCGACCCCAGGGTCATCGATGTAGCAGGTCATGAGCTGACGTTCGGGGGCATCTACAGCGCCACCGCCGTGCTTATCATCAGCTCCGTGGTGGTCTACGGCGCCATCTTCATCTCCCAGCGCAAACTGGAAAAAAGCCAATGGCTGACCCTGGTCGCGTGCCTGGTCTTCGGCAGCCTCACCCTGGCCTTCCACAGCGAAACCTTCCTCAAGTGGAAGGCCCCGGTGGTGAACTGGCTGTTCGCCCTGGCGTTCATCGGCAGCCACTTCATCGGCGACCGCCTGCTGATCAAGCGGATCATGGGCCATGCGCTTACCCTGCCAGAGCCGGTCTGGACCCGCCTGAACGTGGCCTGGATCATCTTTTTCATCTTCTGCGGCGCCGCCAACCTGTTCGTGGCGTTCACGTTCCAGAGCTACTGGGTCGACTTCAAGGTGTTCGGCAGCCTGGGCATGACCGTATTGTTCCTGGTCGGCCAGGGTATCTACCTGTCGCGCCACCTGCATGACACTGACCCTACCACGCCAAAAACCGAGGACTGACATGCTCTACGCCATTTATGCCACCGACGTTGCCAATTCCCTGGAAAAACGCCTCAGCGTGCGCCCGGCCCACGTCGAGCGTCTCAAGCAACTGCAAGCCGAAGGCCGTATCGTCCTGGCGGGCCCGCTCCCGGCCGTGGAGAGCAATGACCCGGGCGATGCCGGTTTCACCGGTAGCCTGATCGTCGCCGAGTTCGCCTCCCTGGCCGATGCCCAAGCCTGGGCCAAGGCTGATCCGTATGTAGCGGCCGGCGTCTACGCCGATGTCGTGATCAAGCCGTTCAAGCAAGTCCTGCCCTGACCCTGGGATGTGTCGAACCTATTACGTTCGGCACACTCCTAATTGCTCATTATTCTCGGTAACCTGCCGACAACGATCTGAATATTCGTGTGGAATCAGGAGTTCCGATGCGCTTACGTCAGTTGTGTCTGTTGGCAGTGTTAACGATCGGGGCTACGGCCCACGCTGAAGAAACCCCGAACACCGGCAATTCCACGCCCCTGTCGTTGAGTGCGGGTAGCCAGATCACAGAATTGCAGCAACGTTTGAAAGAAAGCGAACGCCAGCGCGAAGAACTGAGCAAACAACTGCACAGCGCAGAGGCCAGCCGCGAAAGCGCCCAATTGAGTCGCCTTCGCCAAGAGAACCAACGCCTGGCCCAGCAACTCAAAGAAACGCAGGGCGGTGCCTTGACCCGCTGGCTGACCGAGCAACAACAATGGTTTGTCACCGGCGGCGCCGTCGCACTGATCGCCTTGCTGTGCGGGATCTTCGCCAGCGGTGGGCACCGTCGCCGTCGACAATGGCTAAATTGAGTGAGTCATGAGCGAGCTGTTACTGATAGATGATGACCAGGAGCTCTGCGAGCTGCTGACCAGTTGGTTGAGCCAGGAAGGTTTCCAGGTGCGCGCCTGCCATGACGGCTTGAGCGCGCGCAAAGCCCTGGCCGACAGTGCACCCGCCGCCGTGGTGCTCGACGTGATGCTGCCCGACGGCAGTGGCCTGGAGCTGCTCAAGCAACTGCGCAACGACCACCCGGAGCTGCCAGTGCTGATGCTGTCGGCCCGTGGCGAACCACTGGACCGTATCCTCGGCCTGGAACTGGGCGCTGACGACTACCTGGCCAAGCCCTGCGACCCACGGGAGCTGACCGCCCGCCTGCGCGCCGTGTTGCGCCGCAGCCATCCGGCGGCAGTGTCGACACAGCTTGAGCTGGGTGATTTGTGCTTCAGCCCGCAGCGCGGGGTGGTCAGCATCGATGAACAGGAGTTCACCCTGACCGTTTCCGAAAGCCGCCTGCTGGAAGCCTTGCTGCGCCAACCTGGCGAGCCTCTGGATAAACAGGAACTGGCGCAGATCGCCCTGGGTCGCAAGCTGACCCTATACGACCGCAGCCTCGACATGCACGTCAGCAACCTGCGCAAAAAGATCGGCCCGCACCCCGATGGTCGGCCACGTATCGTCGCGTTGCGCAGCCGTGGTTACTACTACAGCCTCTAAGCCACCACCGATCCATGTGGGAGCGGGCTTGCTCGCGAACGCGGTGGACCAGCTGCATATCCATCGACTGACACGCCGCATTCGCGAGCAAGCCCGCTCCCACATTTGATCGATTGGGCCTCAAGGCTTTTGTCAGCCTCGATCAAAACCGTCTTTACCCAAGCTTTACGCTCCCCTGACTGCCGCTGACCTTCTTCTGCGTAATCTACTCACATCCGGACTCACCGGAATAGAGACAGGAGAATCACCATGCGCAAGACCCTTATCGCTTTGATGTTCGCCGCTGCCCTGCCAACCGTTGCCATGGCAGCCATGCCAGAAGGCCAAGGCCCGATGGGCGGCCCGGAAGGTCACATGATGGGTGGCCCGGGCCACGGTGGTGAACACGGTCCGCGTGGCAAGGGCGGCCCTTTCAGCCAACTGGACCTGAGCCGCGAACAACGCCAGCAAATCGGCAAACTGATGGGCGACCAATGGCACGCTCGCAAGGACCTGACCAAGAAGTACCTGGACAAGCTGCCAGCCGCTGACCAGAAAGCCATGCAGGACGAAATCGCCGCCGGCAAGCAGAAAACCCAGGCCGATATCCGTGCGGTATTGAAGCCTGACCAGCAGAAGAAATTCGACGAGATCGTCAAGAAGCAAGAGCAGCGCCGCGCCGAGTGGAAGGAATTCCAGGCCTGGAAAGCGCAACAGCCGCAAAAAGCGCAATAATGCCCACGCGTTAACGCTCCCAGCCCAGTGGCCTCGCGCCACTGGGCTTTTCCTGTTTTGAGGGTTTACTGTGCGTTCATTGTTCTGGCGGATCCTGGCCAGCTTTTGGCTGGCTATCGCGTTGGTTGCCGGGTTGTCGATTCTGCTTGGGCATATGCTCAATCAAGACGCCTGGATTCTCAGCCGTCACCCCGGCCTCAACAACCTGGCCGAAGAGTGGACCCAACTCTACGAAACCCAGGGTGAGGAGGCGGCCCAGGACCTGCTGCAACAGCGCAAGCGCCAATACCACATCGACGTGCAAGTGCTCAACGAAAGCGGCGAGCCGGTGGTGCGCGGCACTTTCCCCCGCCGCGCCGCCGCCTTCGAAGCGCGCCAGAATGACAGCCCGGACGGCCGCCTGCCCTGGCGGCGCCTCACCGCTGAATACACCAGCGAAAAAACCGGCGACACCTACCTGCTGATCTACCGCATCCCACACCCGGAACTCGACGCCTGGCACCGCAACAGCCTGCTCTGGCCCCTGAGCGCGCTGGCCATTGCCCTGGTGGTGCTGACCCTGTTCAGCCTGTTGGTGACCTTGTCCATCACCCGCCCCCTCAGCCGCCTGCGCGGTGCGGTGCATGACCTGGGCCAGGCCACCTACCAGCAGAACAGCCTGGCGCAACTGGCCAACCGGCGTGATGAGTTTGGCGTACTCGCCACCGACTTCAACCGCATGGGCGCGCGCTTGCAAAGCCTGATCGGCAGCCAGCGCCAATTGCTGCGCGATGTGTCCCACGAGCTGCGCTCCCCGCTGGCCCGCCTGCGCATCGCCCTGGCCCTGGCCGAACGCGCCAGCCCCCAAGAGCGGGAAAAACTCTGGCCGCGCCTGACCCGTGAGTGCGACCGCCTGGAAGCCTTGATCAGTGAAATCCTGGTCCTGGCCCGGGTCGATGCCGACAACGCCAGCGCCGAAGACATCGACCTCAACCCACTGCTCAAGACCTTGCAAAAAGACGCCCTGCTCGGTGCACCGGAGCAAAAGGTGCAACTGAGCGCTCAAACCGATCTGCACCTCAAGGGCTGGCCGACCATGATCGAGCGTGCGGTGGATAACCTGCTGCGCAATGCCCAGCGCTTCAACCCACCGGGGCCACCCATTGAACTGCAGGCGCAACGGGTGGGTGATCGCATCCTGATCAGCGTACGCGACCACGGCCCCGGCGTTGAAGCCGAGCACCTGGGCCAATTGGGCGAGCCGTTCTACCGCGCGCCCGGCCAGACGGCCCAGGGCCACGGCCTGGGCCTGGCGATTGCCCGGCGCGCTGCCGAACGCCATGGTGGCAGCCTGATCCTGGCCAATCACCCCGAGGGCGGTTTTATCGCCAGCATCGACCTGCCGTTGGAACCGGGGGTTGTCACACCGGCCTGACGATCTCTTATAGTGGCCCTTCTCTTACGGAGGGCCTTTGATGACTGACCTGCTGACACCCATCCAAGCCGCACTCGATTTACCGCACACTCCGCTCACCACAACCGAAGCCGGCGCCCTGCCCTCAGCCTTCGCCGTCACCGAACTGGCCAGCGCCAGCGTCGGCGCCGCCGGCCAGGCGGTGGCCCAGTTGATCGCGCAACAGACCGGGCGCCTGCCCAGCGTCAGCGTGGACCGACGCCTCGCCGCCTTCTGGTTTTCCTCTTCGATCCGCCCAGTGGGCTGGCAAATGCCGCCGCTGTGGGACCCGGTGGCCGGCGACTACGCCAGCGCCGATGGCTGGATTCGTCTGCACACCAACGCCCCCCATCACCGGGCGGCTGCCGAACGCGTGCTGGGCAAGGTCGCCGACCGTGGCGAAATGGCCAGCAACGTCGCCAAGTGGAACGCCGCCGAACTGGAGCAGGCGATTGTCGATGCAGGCGGTTGCGCCGCGCAGATGCGCTCGTGGCAGGCCTGGCAAGCCCACCCTCAAGGGTTGGCGGTGAATGCCGAAGCGCTGGTGCAACGCCACACCGTTGAAACCACCACCGACACACCCTGGCTCGGCTCGGTGGCGCGGCCACTGGCTGGCATCAAGGTGCTGGACCTCACCCGCGTACTGGCGGGCCCCGTGGCCAGCCGCTTTCTTGCGGGCCTGGGCGCCGATGTGCTGCGCATCGACGCCCCCACCTGGAACGAACCCGGCGTGGTGCCGGAAATGACCCTGGGCAAACGCTGCGCCCGCCTCAACCTGAAAAGCCCCGAAGGCCGCCAGGTATTCGAAAATTTACTCAAAAGTGCCGATATCCTGTTCCACGGCTACCGCGCCGACGCCCTTGAACACTTGGGCTACACCCCCAGCAAACTGCAAACCCTCGCCCCCGGCCTGATCGATGTGAGCCTCAGCGCCTATGGCTGGAGTGGCCCGTGGCGCAATCGCCGAGGCTTCGACAGCCTGGTGCAGATGAGCAGCGGCATTGCCGACGCGGGCATGGCCTGGAAAAAGGCGGACAAACCAGTGCCGCTGCCGTTGCAGGCGCTGGATCACGCCACCGGATATTTGATGGCGGCCAGTGCGATTCAGGCGTTGAGTGAGCGGTTGAAAACCGGTCGCGGGGGTTCGGCGCGGTTGTCGTTGGCGCGCACGGCGGCGTTGTTGGTGGAGGCCGGGCAGGTCGCCGAACAACCGCCGCTGAGGGCCGAAGAACCCGGTGATCAAGGCTTGGTAGTGGAGCAGACCAGTTGGGGCCCCGCCCACCGATTATTGCCACCGTTGAGCATCAGCGGCACACCGTTGCAGTGGGGTTTGGCGGCTGGGGAATTGGGTTCACATCGGGCTCAGTGGTGACCTTCAGTCCGTATTCGCGAGCAAGCCCGCTCCCACAGTTGACCGAGTACATCCATTGGAATGCGGTCGAATGTGGGAGCGGCGGTGCGACGATTCGACTTGCTCGCGAAGAGACCAGCAGAGACACCCACTTCAGAGGGTCAAAAACCCACTGTACAGCCCATACGCCGCCAGCCCTGCGCCCGCGACTACGCAGCTGAAAATGCCTTTTTCAATGTGGGTAAACAAGGCCTGCCCCTGCTCGCGCTTGGCCAGGGCAAACAGGATCACGCCGGGTGCGTACAGCAGCGCCGACAGCAACAGGTACTTGAGGCCACCGGCATACAGCAGCCACACCGCATAGCCCAGGGCGACCAAAGCGACCAACAGGTCCTTCATGCGCCGGCCTTGGGCGCCTGCATAGGTTTCGCCACGCCCGCTCAACAGCACCGCGTATGCCGCCGACCACAGGTACGGCACCAAAATCATCGATGAGGCCAGGTAGATCAACGTGGTGTAAGTGCTGTGGGAAAACAGCGTAATCACCAGAAACAGCTGGATCATCACATTGGTCAGCCATAACGCATTGACCGGCACCTGGTTGGCGTTTTCCTTTTTCAGGAAGGCCGGCATGGTCTTGTCATGGGCGGTGGCGTAGAGGATTTCGGCGCACAGCAACGCCCAGGACAGCAACGCACCGAGCAGCGACACCGCCAGGCCGATGCTGATGGCCATCGCGCCCCAAGGGCCGACGATATGTTCCAGCACCCCTGCCAAAGAAGGGTTTTGCAAGCCGGCCAGCTCCGGCTGGCTCATAACCCCCAGGGACAACACATTCACCAGCACCAACAACGCCAGCACACCGAGAAAACCAATCACCGTGGCCCGGCCCACATCCGAGCGTTTCTCGGCCCGCGCCGAGTACACGCTGGCGCCTTCGATCCCGATAAACACAAACACCGTGACCAGCATCATGTTGCGCACCTGGTCGACCACATCCCCCAAGTGCGGGTTGCCCAGGCCCCAGATATCTCGGGTAAAAATATCCGCTTCGAAGGCCACGGCGGCGATCACGATAAACATCACCAGCGGCACGATCTTGGCCACCGTGGTGACCTGGTTGATGAACGCCGCCTCCTTGATCCCGCGCATCACCAAAAAATGCACGGCCCACAGCAGTAACGACGCACAACCGATGGCTACCGGCGTATTGCCCTGGCCGAACACCGGGAAAAAGTAGCCCAGGGTGCTGAACAGCAACACGAAGTAACCCACGTTGCCCATCCACGCGCTGATCCAGTAGCCCCAGGCCGAGGAAAACCCCATGTAATCGCCAAACCCGGCCTTGGCATAGGCATACACCCCGGAATTCAAATCAGGCTTACGGTTGGCCAGGGTCTGGAACACAAATGCCAGAGTCAGCATGCCGACCGCCGTAATGCCCCAACCGATCAGCACCGCGCCCACCTCGGCGCGGGCGGCCATGTTTTGCGGCAAGGAAAAAATCCCCCCGCCAATCATCGAGCCCACCACCAAGGCAATCAGCGCACTGAGTCGAAGTTTCTGGTTCGGCTGGGACATGAGCACTCCTGGAGAAACAACCTATTGAGCTGACAACCGTGCACTCAACTAATTAATTCAGCGAGTGTAGCGTTTATTAGAGAAGGCGATAAACCTGACAGGGTCATAACCTAATGGCATGTCAATGTTAGATGTTTGGGCGTATTTGTTTTTTAAATACTGCGCCTTTCTTAAACTTTATGCCGCTTCGGTGAAACTTCGTTCAAAAAGTTTGCACATCCGCAAATACGGTCTAGCTTCAAACGTCCATAGACCTGACTAAATGATTAACCACAATGGAGAGACGGCTCTGCGCCGTGCCTTTCCAAGGAGTTTCATCGCCAACGAGTTTCCACCCTAAGTCATTAATTCACAATGGAATGTGCCAATGAAGTGATCTGAGTCAGCTGTTTGAATAGCGCACGGAATTATTCTGTGGTCTCTCTTCTCCTGCATTGGAGTCACGCAATGTCTGATACTCCCGGAAAACTTAGGCTGGGTGCACTGGTTGCACTTGTCGTGGGCTCGATGATTGGCGGGGGGATCTTCTCTCTGCCGCAAAACATGGCGGCCAGCGCCGATGTCGGCGCGGTATTGATTGGCTGGGTGATTACCGCCATCGGCATGTTGACCCTCGCGTTCGTGTTCCAGACCCTCGCCAACCGCAAGCCCGACCTCGACGGCGGTGTGTATGCCTATGCCAAAGCCGGTTTCGGCGATTACATGGGGTTCTCATCCGCCTGGGGCTACTGGATCAGTGCCTGGCTGGGCAACGTCGGTTACTTCGTGTTGCTGTTCAGCACCCTCGGTTATTTCTTCCCAATCTTCGGCGAAGGCAACACCCCGGCGGCCGTGATTGGCGCCTCGGTGCTGCTGTGGGCCGTGCATTTCCTGGTGTTGCGCGGCATCAAGGAAGCGGCATTCATCAACCTGGTGACCACCGTCGCCAAGGTGGTGCCACTGGTGCTATTCGTGTTGATCGCGCTGTTCGCCTTCAAGCTGGACATCTTCACCGCTGACATCTGGGGCGTGAAAAACCCGGAACTGGGCAGTGTGATGAACCAGGTGCGCAACATGATGCTGGTCACCGTGTGGGTGTTTATCGGCATCGAGGGCGCGAGCATCTTCTCGTCCCGTGCGGAAAAACGCTCCGACGTGGGCAAGGCCACCGTGATCGGCTTTATCACCGTGCTGTTGTTTCTGATGCTGGTGAACGTGCTGTCCCTGGGGATCATGACTCAACCGGAACTGGCCAAGCTGCAGAACCCATCGATGGCTGCCGTGCTAGAGCATGTGGTGGGCCACTGGGGCGCGGTGTTGATCAGCGTCGGTTTGATCATCTCGTTGCTGGGGGCGCTGCTGTCGTGGGTGCTGCTGTGTGCGGAGATCATGTTCTCTGCCGCCAAGGACCACACCATGCCGGAGTTCTTGCGTAAGGAAAACGCCAACCACGTACCGGTCAACGCCCTGTGGCTGACCAACGCGATGGTGCAGCTGTTCCTGATCATCACGCTGTTTTCCGCCAGCACCTACCTGTCGCTGATCTACCTCGCCACTTCGATGATCCTGGTGCCGTACCTGTGGTCGGCGGCCTACGCCCTGCTGCTGGCGGTGCGCGGCGAGACCTACGAAAACGCGCTGCACGAACGCAAGAAAGACCTGTTCATCGGCGCCATCGCCTTGATCTATGCGATCTGGCTGCTCTACGCCGGTGGCACCAAATACCTGCTGCTCTCCGCCCTGCTCTACGCCCCCGGTGCGATTTTGTTCGCCAAGGCCAAGCGTGAACTGGGCAAACCGATTTTCACCAACGTCGAGAAGCTGATTTTCGCCGCAGTGGTCATTGGCGCCCTGGTGGCGGCCTATGGGCTCTACGACGGCTTTTTAACGTTGTAATTCGTTGTTCACTGGAGGATCTGAAATGACCACGGAAAAAGTGAAGTACGGCGTACATTCCGAAGCCGGCAAACTGCGCAAAGTCATGGTGTGCTCCCCAGGCTTGGCCCATCAGCGGCTGACCCCCAACAACTGCGATGAACTGCTGTTCGATGACGTGTTGTGGGTGGCCCAGGCCAAGCGTGACCACTTCGACTTCGTGACCAAAATGCGCGAGCGGGATATTGATGTGCTGGAAATGCACAACCTGCTCACCGACATCGTCGCCATCCCTGAAGCGCTGGACTGGATCCTGGAGCGCAAGATCACTGCCAATCAGGTCGGTCTGGGCCTGGTCAACGAAGTGGGTTCGTGGCTGCGCAGCCTGGAGCCGCGCAAAATCGCCGAATACCTGATCGGTGGCGTGTCTGCCGATGACCTGCCCACCAGTTTCGGTGGCAAGACCATCGAGATGTTCCGCGACTTCCTCGGGCATTCGAGCTTTATTCTGCCGCCGCTGCCCAACACTCAGTTCACCCGTGACACCACCTGCTGGATCTATGGCGGCGTAACGCTCAACCCCATGTACTGGCCGGCGCGACGTCAGGAAACCCTGCTGACCACCGCCATCTATAAATTCCACCCTGAGTTCACCAACGCCGACTTCCAGATCTGGTTCGGCGACCCCGACCAGGAACACGGCAACGCCACCCTCGAAGGCGGCGATGTCATGCCCATCGGCAACGGCGTGGTGTTGATCGGCATGGGCGAACGCTCTTCGCGCCAAGCCATCGGCCAACTGGCGCTGAACCTGTTCAAACACAAGGCCGTGGAACGCGTGATCGTTGCCGGCCTGCCCAAATCCCGTGCGGCGATGCACCTGGACACCGTGTTCAGCTTCTGCGACCGCGACCTCGTGACCATCTTCCCGGAAGTGGTCAACCAGATCGTCGCCTTCAGCCTGCGCCCCGATGAAACCAAGCCCGGCGGCATCGACGTACGCCGCGAAGACGCCAGCTTCCTCGACGTAGTCGCCACCGCCCTCAAGCTCAAGGCCCTGCGCGTAGTGGAAACCGGCGGCAACGCCTTCGCCGCCGAGCGCGAGCAGTGGGACGACGGCAACAACGTGGTGGCCGTGGAGCCCGGCGTGGTGATCGGCTACGACCGCAACACCTACACCAATACATTGCTGCGCAAGGCCGGTGTAGAGGTGATCACCATCAGCGCCGGTGAACTGGGCCGCGGCCGTGGCGGCGGCCACTGCATGACCTGCCCGATCATCCGCGACCCTATCGACTACTAAGCGACCCTCCACCCGGCGGCTTCCACCCGAAGCCGACCGGGCCGATGACCGAATCCAAGGAGAATCATCATGGCGTTCAACATCCACAACCGCAGCCTGCTCAGCCTGGAACACCACACCCCGCGCGAGCTGCGCTACCTGCTGGACCTGTCCCGCGACCTCAAGCGCGCCAAGTACACCGGCACCGAACAGCAACACCTAAAAGGCAACAACATTGCGCTGATCTTCGAAAAAACCTCCACCCGCACCCGGTGCGCCTTTGAAGTGGCGGCCTACGACCAAGGCGCCAACGTCACCTACATCGACCCGGGCTCCTCGCAGATCGGCCACAAAGAAAGCATGAAAGACACCGCCCGAGTACTGGGGCGCATGTACGACGCCATCGAATACCGTGGCTTCAAGCAAGAGATTGTCGAAGAACTGGCCAAGTTCGCCGGTGTGCCGGTGTTCAACGGCCTGACCGATGAGTACCACCCCACCCAGATGATCGCCGACGTGCTGACCATGCGTGAACACGCCGACAAGCCGATCCACGAGATCAGCTACGCGTACCTGGGTGACGCCCGCAACAACATGGGCAACTCGCTGCTGCTGGTGGGCTCCAAGCTGGGCATGGACGTGCGCATCTGCGCGCCAAAAGCCCTGTGGCCCCACGATGACCTGGTGGGCCGCTGCAAAAAATACGCGGAAGAAAGCGGCGCACGCATCACCCTCACCGAAGACCCGAAAGCGGCCGTAAAAGGCGTGGACTTTATCCACACCGACGTGTGGGTATCCATGGGCGAGCCGGTGGAGGCCTGGGCCGAGCGCATCGAGCAACTGCTGCCGTACCAAGTGAACGCCGAGCTGATGAAAGCCACCGGCAATGCGCGCACCAAGTTCATGCACTGCCTGCCGGCGTTCCATAACAGCGATACCAAGGTGGGCAAGCAGATTGCCGAGCAGTATCCGCATTTGGCCAACGGCATTGAAGTGACCGACGACGTGTTTGAGTCGCCGGCGTGCATTGCCTTTGAGCAGGCGGAGAACCGCATGCATACCATCAAGGCGATTTTGGTCTCGACCCTCGCTGACCTGTAACTAACTGACGGAACACGGAGCAAAGGTGGGAGCGGGCTTGCTCGCGAAAGCGGTGTATCAGTTGATACATGCGCTGACTGACAGACCGCTTTCGCGAGCAAGCCCGCTCCCACATTGGTCCTGTGTTCACAACGATGAATTTTCAGAAGGACACTCTGTATGCGCATCGTCGTAGCCCTGGGCGGCAACGCCCTGCTCCGCCGTGGTGAACCCATGACGGCGGACAACCAACGCGCCAATATCCGCATCGCCACCGAACAGATCGCCAAGATCCACCCCGGCAACGAGCTGGTGATCGCCCACGGCAATGGCCCGCAGGTCGGCCTGCTGTCGCTACAGGCAGCGGCCTACACCCAGGTGTCGCCCTACCCGCTGGACGTGCTCGGCGCCGAGACCGAAGGCATGATCGGCTACATCATCGAACAGGAACTGGGCAACTTGCTGGACTTCGAAGTGCCCTTCGCCACCTTGCTCACCCAAGTGGAAGTGGACGCCAACGACCCCGCCTTCAAGAACCCCACCAAGCCCATCGGCCCGGTGTATGCCAAGGCTGAAGCGGAAAAACTCGCCGCCGAAAAAGGCTGGGCGATTGCACCGGATGGCGACAAATATCGCCGCGTCGTCGCAAGCCCGCGCCCCAAACGCATCTTTGAAATCCGCCCGATCAAGTGGCTGCTGGAAAAAAGCAGCATCGTGATCTGCGCCGGCGGTGGCGGCATCCCGACCATGTATGGCGAAGACGGCAAGCTGCGTGGCATTGAGGCCGTGATCGACAAAGACCTCTGTTCATCGCTGCTGGCTTCGCAGCTGGAGGCCGATTTGCTGGTGATTGCCACCGACGTCAACGCGGCCTTTATCGACTTCGGCAAGCCCACCCAGAAAGCCATCGGCCAGGCCCACCCGGATGAAATCGAAAAACTCGGCTTCGCCGCCGGCTCCATGGGGCCCAAGGTGCAAGCGGCTTGCGAGTTCGCCCGCAAGACTGGCAAAACCGCCGTCATCGGTTCACTCTCGGACATCGAAGCCATCGTCCAGGGCAGTGCCGGCACACGCATCAGCACGGCAAAACCTGGCATCACCTACCTGTGAAGTAGAGGAGAAACGCCTATGGCCACCTTTGAACCGGGACACATGCACATCGAACGTCACGCGCTGAACCCGCAGGATTACAGCTACAACCTGTGCCTGGACTACGAAGTCAGCCAGGACCCCAAGGAAGGCAAGGGGATGCTGTTCAAGCTGCATGGCTCGGTACAGGGCAAGGACCTCAAGGAAGAATTCTTCTTGCCCAAGGACCAGGCGTACGACTTTGCCCGGCATGCAATGAACATCGCGCAGAAGTACGGCATGCCGAAAATCGCGGTGCTGAACGGCCAGATGCACAAGCAGTACGACTTGATGTTCGAGGATGTGCGGCACCAACTGGACGTAAAGCCAGGCGACCCGATCAAGCCTGAACACTTAGAGTAAGAACACCGCAAATCCCCTGTGGGAGCGGGCTTGTGTGGGAGCGGGCTTGCTCGCGAATGCGGTGGGTCAGTTGATAAATCAAGTGGCTGACCCACCGCATTCGCGAGCAAGCCCACTCCCACATTTGGATCGTCACCCCATGTGAGATTTCACCTCTACCCGCGCTCCAAGGCATACTTGCCGCCTCTGCTCTCCAGAATTGCTAATCGCCCCATGCGTATCCACGTCAGCTTCATCGACCGCGTCGGCATCACCCAGGAAGTCCTGGCCCTGCTCGGTGGGCGCAATCTCAACCTGGATGCGGTGGAGATGGTGCCGCCCAACGTCTACATCGACGCGCCAACCTTGAGTGCCGACGTGCTCGAAGAGCTGCGCGACGCCCTGTTCAGCGTGCACGGCGTACAGGCGGTAACGGTGGTGGACATCCTCCCCGGCCAACGCCGCCACCTGCAACTCGACGCCCTGCTGGCGGCCATGACCGACCCGGTACTGGCCCTGGACAGCGCGGGCAAGATCCTGCTGGCCAACCCGGCGTTGATCGCCCTGTACGGCCGCGAGCCTGCCGGGGAAAGCATCAGCGAACTGTTCAACGACCCTGCATTGCTGGCCACCTTGCTGGAGCAAGGTTTCCGTTTGCCGCTGCGGGAGATCAGCGTCAACGGCCAAACCCTGTTGCTGGACGCCACGCCGATTACCGACGCAGGCGCCCTGCTCACCCTGTACCCACCCAACCGCATCGGCGAACAACTCTCGGCGCTGCACCATGACCATGCCGAAGGGTTTGATGCGCTGCTGGGCGAGTCGCCGGTGATACGCACCCTCAAGGCCCGTGCGCAACGGGTGGCGGCGTTGGACGCACCGCTGTTGATCCAGGGCGAAACCGGCACCGGTAAAGAACTGGTAGCCCGCGCCTGCCATGCCAGCAGTGCGCGGCACAGTGCGCCGTTTTTGGCGCTCAACTGCGCGGCGTTGCCGGAGAACCTCGCCGAAAGCGAGCTGTTCGGCTACGCCCCCGGAGCCTTTACCGGCGCGCAACGGGGCGGCAAGCCGGGGCTGATGGAACTGGCCAACCAGGGCACGGTGTTCCTTGATGAGATCGGCGAGATGTCGCCGTATCTGCAGGCCAAGTTGCTGCGTTTTCTCAACGACGGCAGCTTCCGCCGCGTGGGTGGCGACCGTGAAGTGAAGGTCAACGTGCGCATCCTCAGCGCCACCCACCGCGACCTGGAAAAAATGGTCAGCGAGGGCACCTTCCGCGAAGACCTGTTCTACCGCCTCAATGTACTCAACGTCGAAGTGCCGCCCCTGCGTCAACGCGGCCAGGACATCCTGTTGCTGGCGCGCTACTTCATGCAGCAGGCCTGCGCGCAGATCCAGCGCCCAGTCTGCCGCCTGGCGCCCGGCACCTACCCGGCCCTGCTGGGCAACCCGTGGCCGGGCAATGTGCGCCAGTTGCAAAACGTGATCTTCCGCGCCGCCGCCATCTGCGAAAGCAACCTGGTGGACATCGGCGACCTGGACATCGCCGGCACCTCGGTGGCGCGCCAAAGCGACAACGAAGTCGATAGCCTGGAACAGGCCGTGGAAGACTTCGAGCGCAGCTTGCTGGAAAAGCTCTACACCAACTACCCCTCGACTCGGCAATTGGCCAGCCGGTTGCAGACCTCACACACGGCGATTGCCCATCGCTTGCGCAAGTACGGCATTCCCAACAAGCCTTAACTGGCGGAATAAATGGAGATCCAAATGTGGGAGGGGGCTTGCTCCCGATGGCGGTGTGTCAGTCACCAGATGTGTAGCTGCCCCCCCCCATCGGGAGCAAGCCCCCTCCCACATTGGCCTCATTTCAAATGATTGAATGCATGCCAACCTTTTGGTCCAGAAACGACATCGGCTGTACCGATAGCGCTACAGCGTAACGATATCGCTACAGCCCTGTTTTTTGCGCGCCATGCAAGGCTTTGATCCACATAGGCTTTTTTTCGTGCGCCCAACTGTAGCGAAATCGCTACACCTCTTGAGAATAAGCCTATAACCATTTCCACCAAACCATTGATTTACAAGGGTTTAACAACCTTGGCCGCGATCTTGCTAAGCAACTCCCCATTATTTGCCCACCAGACGAATCTGGCCCCGAGGAGTTTCCATGAGCGAGTTGCGTTTCACTGAAGATCACGAATGGCTGCGCGCCGAAGCTGACGGCAGCGTCACCGTGGGTATCACTGCTTTCGCGCAGAACGCGCTGGGTGATGTGGTTTTCGTGCAACTGCCGGAGTTGCAGGCCTACGACAAGGGCGCCGAAGCGTCCACCGTGGAATCGGTCAAGGCCGCCAGCGGCGTGTACATGCCCCTGACCGGCGAAGTGCTGGAAGTGAACGACAAGCTCAGCGACAGCCCGGAACTGGTCAACGAAGACCCGATGGGCGAAGGCTGGTTCTTCCGCTTTAAACCGGCCGATGCCCAGGCGCTGGCTAAACTGTTGGATCAGGACGCGTACGACCGCCTGATCAAAGCCAACGCCGAAGCCTGAGGAGCGCGCCATGACCGTTAACATCACCACCGCCAACGAATTCATCGCCCGCCACATCGGCCCGCGCCAGGAAGATGAGCAGCATATGCTCGCCAGCCTCGGTTTTGACTCCCTGCAAGCCCTGAGCGCCAGCGTGATCCCGGAAAGCATCAAGGGCACCAGCGTGCTCGGCCTCGAAGACGGCCTGAGCGAAGCCGAGGCCCTGGCCAAGATCAAGGCCATCGCCGGCAAGAACCAACTGTTCAAAACCTACATCGGCCAGGGCTACTACAACTGCCACACGCCATCGCCGATCCTGCGCAACCTGCTGGAAAACCCGGCCTGGTACACCGCCTACACCCCGTATCAACCGGAAATTTCCCAAGGCCGCCTGGAAGCGCTACTCAACTTCCAGACCCTGATCAGCGACCTCACCGGCCTGCCAATCGCCAACGCCTCGCTGCTGGATGAAGCCACCGCCGCCGCCGAAGCCATGACCTTCTGCAAGCGCCTGAGCAAGAACAAAGGCAGCAACGCCTTCTTCGCCTCCGTCCACAGCCACCCGCAAACCCTCGACGTGCTGCGTACCCGTGCCGAGCCGTTGGGCATTGAAGTGGTGGTCGGCGATGAGCGGGAACTGAGCGACGTCAGCCCGTTCTTCGGCGCCCTGCTGCAATACCCGGCCAGCAACGGTGACGTGTTTGACTACCGCGAACTGACCGAGCGTTTCCACGCCGCCAACGCCCTGGTGGCCGTGGCCGCCGACCTGCTGGCGCTGACTCTGCTGACCCCGCCTGGCGAGTTTGGCGCCGACGTGGCCATCGGCAGCGCGCAACGCTTCGGCGTACCACTGGGCTTTGGTGGCCCGCACGCGGCGTACTTCTCTACTAAAGATGCGTTCAAGCGCGACATGCCGGGCCGCCTGGTGGGTGTGTCGGTTGACCGTTTCGGCAAGCCGGCCCTGCGCCTGGCCATGCAGACCCGCGAGCAACATATCCGCCGCGAAAAAGCCACGTCGAACATCTGCACCGCCCAGGTGCTGCTGGCCAACATCGCCAGCATGTACGCCGTGTACCACGGCCCTAAAGGCCTGACCCAGATCGCCAAGCGTGTGCATCAGCTCACCGCTATTCTGGCCAACGGCCTGACCACCTTGGGCTTCAAGGTCGAGCAAGCCAACTTCTTCGACACCATTACCCTCAACACTGGCGCCAACACCGCTGCCCTGCACGACAAGGCCCGCGCCCAGCGCATCAACCTGCGTGTGGTAGACGGCGAGCGTCTTGGTGTGTCGGTGGATGAAACCACCACCCAGGCCGATATCGAAACCCTGTGGGCAATCTTCGCAGGCGACAAAGCCCTGCCGGATTTCACCGCCAAGGTCGACGCCACCCTGCCCGCCGCCCTGCTGCGCCAGTCCCCCGTGCTGAGCCACCCGGTGTTCAACCGCTATCACTCCGAAACCGAGCTGATGCGCTACCTGCGCAAGCTGGCCGACAAGGACCTGGCGCTGGACCGCACCATGATCCCGCTGGGCTCGTGCACCATGAAGCTCAACGCCGCCAGCGAGATGATCCCGGTGACCTGGGCCGAGTTCGGCGCCCTGCACCCGTTCGCCCCGGCTGAACAAAGCGCCGGTTACCTGGAGCTGACCTCCGACCTGGAAGCCATGCTCTGCGCGGCCACCGGCTACGACGCCATCTCCCTGCAACCGAACGCCGGCTCCCAGGGTGAATACGCAGGCCTGTTGGCGATCCGCGCCTATCACCAGAGCCGTGGCGATGAGCGTCGCGATATCTGCCTGATCCCTTCGTCGGCCCACGGCACCAACCCGGCCACCGCCAACATGGCGGGTATGCGTGTTGTGGTCACCGCCTGCGATGCCCGTGGCAACGTGGACATCGAAGACCTGCGCGCCAAGGCCATCGAGCACCGCGATCACCTCGCCGCCTTGATGATCACCTACCCGTCCACCCACGGCGTGTTCGAGGAAGGTATCCGCGAAATCTGCGGCATCATTCACGACAACGGCGGCCAGGTGTACATCGACGGCGCCAACATGAACGCCATGGTCGGCCTGTGCGCACCGGGCAAGTTCGGCGGCGACGTGTCCCACCTGAACCTGCACAAGACCTTCTGCATCCCCCACGGCGGTGGCGGCCCAGGCGTTGGCCCGATTGGCGTGAAGTCGCACCTCACGCCGTTCCTGCCAGGCCACGCGGCCATGGAACGCAAGGAAGGCGCAGTGTGCGCAGCGCCGTTTGGCAGCGCGAGCATTTTGCCGATCACCTGGATGTACATCAGCATGATGGGCGGCGCAGGCCTCAAGCGCGCTTCGCAATTGGCGATTTTGAATGCCAACTACATCTCCCGTCGCCTCGAAGAGCACTACCCCGTGCTGTACACCGGCAGCAACGGCCTGGTGGCGCATGAATGCATCCTGGATTTGCGCCCACTCAAAGACAGCAGCGGCATCAGCGTGGATGACGTGGCCAAGCGCCTGATCGACTTTGGCTTCCATGCACCGACCATGTCGTTCCCGGTGGCCGGCACCTTGATGATCGAGCCGACCGAAAGTGAATCCAAGGAAGAACTGGACCGCTTCTGCAACGCCATGATCGCGATCCGCGAAGAAATCCGCGCGGTGGAAAACGGCACCCTGGACAAGGACGACAACCCACTGAAAAACGCGCCGCACACGGCGGCGGAACTGGTGGGCGAATGGAGCCACCCCTACAGCCGCGAGCAAGCGGTGTACCCGGTGGCGTCGTTGATCGAAGGCAAGTACTGGCCGCCGGTTGGCCGAGTGGACAACGTGTTTGGCGATCGCAACCTGGTGTGCGCGTGCCCTTCCATCGAGAGCTACGCATAACCTAAAGGTCAACTCGGTCCCCTGTGGGAGGGGGCTTGCTCCCGATAGCGGCTGTACATTCAACATTTCTGTTGACTGACACACCGCTATCGGGAGCAAGCCCCCTCCCACACTTGACCGAGTCGCCTTCCAGAAAATAATAAGAAACCGGAGAACCACTCATGTCTTTAAGCGTGTTCGACCTGTTCAAGATTGGCATCGGCCCCTCCAGTTCCCACACCGTCGGCCCGATGCGCGCCGCCGCCCGATTCGTCGAAGGCCTCAAGCGCGACAACCTGCTGGGCACCACCACCTGCGTCAAGGTGGAGCTCTATGGCTCGCTCGGCGCTACCGGCAAAGGCCACGGCAGCGACAAGGCCGTGTTGCTGGGCCTGGAAGGCGAACACCCCGACACCGTGAATACCGAAACCGTGGCCACCCGCCTGGCGCAGATGCGCAAGGACGGCCGCCTGAATCTGCTCGGTGAACACAGCATCGTGTTCAACGAAAAAGAACACCTGGCGATGATTCGCAAACCCCTCGCCTACCATCCCAACGGCATGATCTTTCGTGCCTTCGACGCCGCCAATATCCAGATCCGCAGCCGCGAGTACTACTCGGTGGGCGGTGGTTTTGTGGTGGATGAAGACGCCGCCGGCGCCGACCGGATTGTCGAGGATGCAACACCCCTGACCTTCCCGTTCAAGCACGGCAAGGACTTGCTCAGCCATTGCACCACCTACGGCCTGTCCATCAGCCAGGTGATGTTGACCAACGAAAGTGCCTGGCGCCCCGAAGCAGAAACCCGCGCCGGGCTGCTGAAGATCTGGCAGGTGATGCAGGACTGCGTGGACGCGGGCTGTCGCAATGAAGGGATCTTGCCGGGCGGCTTGAAGGTCAAGCGCCGTGCGGCTGCGCTGCATCGGCAACTGTGCAAGAACCCCGAGTCGTCACTGCGCGACCCGTTGTCGGTGCTCGACTGGGTCAACCTGTACGCCCTGGCGGTCAACGAAGAAAACGCCAACGGCGGCCGCGTGGTCACCGCACCCACCAACGGCGCGGCCGGGATCGTGCCGGCGGTGCTGCATTACTACATGCGCTTTATCCCCGGCGCCAACGAGGACGGTGTGGTGCGCTTCCTGCTCACCGCCGCCGCCATCGGCATTCTGTACAAGGAGAACGCCTCGATTTCCGGCGCCGAAGTGGGCTGCCAGGGTGAAGTGGGCGTGGCCTGCTCCATGGCCGCCGGTGCGCTGTGCGAGGTCTTGGGCGGTACGGTGTCCCAGGTGGAAAACGCCGCCGAGATCGGCATGGAACACAACCTCGGCCTGACCTGTGACCCGATTGGCGGGCTGGTGCAGGTGCCCTGCATCGAGCGCAATGCCATGGGCTCGGTCAAAGCCATCAATGCCGTGCGCATGGCCTTGCGCGGCGACGGACAGCACTTTGTGTCCCTCGACAAGGTGATCCGCACCATGCGCCAGACCGGCGCCGATATGAAAAGCAAATACAAAGAGACCGCCCGTGGCGGTTTGGCAGTCAACATTATCGAGTGCTGACGCCCAAAGGCGCGCCGGCACGTTTTTCCAGGAGCTGAATATGTCCACCGAAACCCTGTTGAAAACCCCTCTGCATGCCCTGCACCTCGAACTGGGCGCACGCATGGTGCCCTTCGCCGGCTACGACATGCCGGTGCAATACCCACTGGGCGTGATGAAGGAACACCTGCACACCCGTGAGCAGGCCGGGTTGTTCGACGTGTCCCACATGGGCCAGATCCGCCTCACCGGCGCTAATGCCGCCAAGGCCCTGGAAACCCTGGTGCCAGTCGACATCATCGACCTGCCGGTGGGCATGCAGCGCTACGCGATGTTCACCAATGACCAGGGCGGCATCCTCGACGACCTGATGGTGGCCAACCTGGGCAATGACGAGCTGTTCCTGGTGGTCAACGCCGCCTGCAAGGACCAGGACCTGGCGCACCTGCGCCAGCATATCGGCGACCAGTGCAGCATCGAGCCACTGTTCGAAGAGCGCGCCCTACTGGCCCTGCAAGGCCCTGCGGCAGTGAAGGTGCTGGCGCGCCTGGCACCGGAAGTGACCAAGATGACCTTCATGCAGTTCGCCACCCTGCGCCTGCTGGGAGTGGATTGCTACGTCAGCCGTTCGGGCTACACCGGTGAAGATGGCTTTGAGATCTCCGTGCCTGCAGCCAACGCTGAAAGCCTGGCCCGCAGCCTGCTGGCCGAAACCGAAGTGCAGGCCATCGGCCTGGGCGCCCGCGACTCCCTGCGCCTGGAAGCCGGCCTGTGCCTGTACGGCCACGATATGAACACCGACACCACGCCGATTGAAGCAAGCCTGTTGTGGGCAATCTCCAAGGCTCGCCGTGCCGATGGCGCACGCGCTGGCGGCTTCCCGGGGGCCGACCGCATCTTCACCCAGCAGCAAGCGGGTGTCAGCCGCAAGCGCGTAGGCCTGCTGCCCCAGGAACGCACCCCGGTGCGTGAAGGCGCAGAGATTGTGGATGAGCACGGCACCGTAATCGGCAGCGTGTGCAGCGGCGGCTTTGGTCCGAGCCTGGGTGGCCCGCTGGCCATGGGTTATCTGGACAGTGCGTTTATCGCCCTGGATACCGAAGTGTCTGCAATGGTGCGTGGGAAAAAGGTGCCACTTCGTGTAAGTAAAATGCCATTTGTGCCACAACGTTACTATCGTGGCTGATTGCCTGTTTCTATAAGTAACGCGGTTGCGTTACGTGCACTAATCTGTAACGCAACCGCCATAAAACAGTGCAGTGACGATAGTTATTGTTTAACGATTCAACCTATAACCAGTGAACAACTCTATCGAATAAGCCAGTTCCGGATTGTTGATCGAAGTATCATCTTGACCAGCAAAACCTGGGGTTTTGTCGGGGCTTGTTTTTTCTCCATTAGTTGGCGTAGAGTTTGCCCACTGTGTTTGCATGGGTCGCTTTGAACCTGGACCTGGGCAGTAGCCAACGATAGCTACAACCCGTTCGACGTCTCTTACTTTCCTGCAACCCAGCCCAGTACTCTTTCATGCGAAAGAGACTGTCATTAATTTTTAGCGTCAAAGGAAAGAAGAAAATGTCAGATCGTCAGAGCGGCACCGTCAAGTGGTTTAACGACGAGAAAGGGTTTGGTTTTATCACTCCAGAAAGCGGTCCGGATCTGTTCGTGCATTTCCGCGCTATTCAAGGCAATGGCTTCAAGAGCCTGAAAGAAGGCCAGAAGGTCACCTTCAAAGCCGTGCAGGGCCAGAAAGGCATGCAGGCTGACGAAGTCCAGGCAGAAGGCTGATCCCGACTGCGACAAAAAGCCCCTGATATGACATCAGGGGCTTTTTTATGCGCGTTATTTCGTACTATGGGTGTTTTCTCCAGAGACCCCTGCCATGTCCAAACCCTTGCTGAGCCCCCAAGGCGAATTCCCCGCCGTCGGCCTGGGCCGTCGTCTGGCAGCGATGTTCTATGACTTCCTGTTGTGCACTGCCCTGCTGATCGTCACCGCGTTCATCTACAAACTCATAGGGATCGCCTTTGTAGGCGAAGCCAGGATGCGCACCCTCACCGAATCCGGCGCGCTGGACGGCGACCCGTTGCTGTCAACGATTCTGTTATTCGTGCTGTTCGGTTTCTTCGCCAAATTCTGGACCCACTCGGGGCAAACCCTGGGCATGCAGGTGTGGGGCGTACGCGTGCAAAACGCCGACGGCTCACGCATAAGCCTGTGGCAGGCGCTGCTGCGTTTTGTGGTGTCGATTGCGTCGTGGTTGTGCGTGGGACTGGGGTTTGTCTGGTCGCTGTTTGATAAGAAGAAGCGCAGTTGGCATGACATCTATTCGGATACGCAGCTGGTGCGCATCCCGAAGCAAAAGAAGTAATTCCAAGACTCATGGAGATCAAAATGTGGGAGGGGGCTTGCTCCCGATAGCAGTTGTACATTCAACATTTTTGTTGGCTGAAACACTACAATCGGGAGCAAGCCCCCTCCCACATTTTTTACCGAGCCAGCCTTGAGTCAAGCGTTACCCGCCAGCTTCAAGCGCGCAGCCTGGGTAAAGTCCAACATCCGCTTGAGCGGCCGCACCGCCTGCGGAATCACCGACGGCTCAACGAAGATCTCATTGCTGCCCTCACGCAGGCACTGCAACGTACGCTCCAGCGTGTTCATCGCCATCCACGGGCAATGCGCGCAGCTGCGGCATGCAGCGCCGTTGCCGGCGGTAGGGGCCTCAACGAAGACTTTGTCCGGGCACAGCTGCTGCATCTTGTAGAAGATGCCGCGGTCGGTGGCCACAATGAATGTCTTGTTCGGCAAGCGTTGCGCAGCGGCAATCAGTTGGCTGGTGGAGCCCACGGCGTCCGCCAGTTCGATCACCGAAGTCGGCGACTCCGGGTGCACCAGGATCGCGGCATCCGGGTACAGCGCCTTCATGTCTTCGAGCTGCTTGGACTTGAACTCTTCGTGCACGATGCACGCACCGTCCCACAGCAACATGTCGGCACCGGTCTGGCGCTGGATATAGGTGCCCAGGTGCTTGTCCGGGCCCCAAATGATGGTCTCGCCGTTGTCCATCAGGCTTTCGACGATTTCCAGTGCGCAGCTTGACGTAACCACCCAATCAGCCCGGGCTTTGACCGCTGCCGATGTGTTGGCGTAAACCACCACGGTGCGCTCCGGATGCTGGTCGCAAAACGCCGAGAACTCATCCACCGGGCACCCCAGGTCCAGGGAGCAGGTGGCTTCCAGGGTAGGCATGAGGATACGTTTTTCAGGGGTGAGGATCTTCGCGGTCTCCCCCATGAAACGCACACCGGCGACCAATACGGTCTTGGCCGGATGAGCGGCGCCGAAACGTGCCATTTCCAGGGAGTCGGAGACGCAGCCGCCGGTTTCTTCGGCCAGGGCCTGGATCACCGGGTCACAGTAGAAGTGGGCAACCAGCACCGCGTCCTGAGCCTTGAGCTCGGCGGCGATGGCGGCGCGCAGGCTGGCCTCTTCGTCGGCGCTGAGGGCCTTGGGCTGCTTGGCGTCGAGGTGGGCTTGAACCAGAAGGCGTTCGGAAATTTGCGTCATGTTCGCAAGACCTGCAGGCGCATTGCGCGAAAGTCGAGTGTACCACCGGCTCTGGAGCCCTTCGGGCGCCGCCGGACGAAGTGTTTTTGTTCATCAAGCACGGGTGAAACAGAAGCTGCGCAAGGCTACAGAATATCGAATCGATGCAAAAGCCTAATCTGGTGCAAACGGCACTGAGGCCGGCGTCACTTATTGCTGGCGTAGATCCACAGCACTTCGGCATCGTCAGGGCTGGTGGAGATCCACTTATGGCCGCTGCTGGCGTCGTAGTAAATGGTGTCGCCCTGAGCCAAGGCCAACGGCTCATACAGTTCGGAGTAAATCGTGATTTCTCCCGACAGCACGTACACGAAGATCTCTCCCGGATGAGTCGGCCATTCCGAATAGTCCCGTGTGCTGCGGGCCACGATAGTGGTTTTGACCGGCAGCATGTTCTTGTTGCGCAAGTCAGCGGCGAACCACACGTTCTTGCACGTTTTGGTGGCGATGGCCAGGCCGTTGGAATGACGACTAGTGCTGCGCCGCCCCTGGGTCAGCGAGGCATCACTGTCGTTGAGCAGGCTGACCACATCCATATCAAACCCGGCCGCGATCTTGCTAAGGCTACTGAGGGTGGGCGAAAGCTCGCCGCGCTCGATCTTCGACAGCGCCGACAACGACAGGCCGGTGTGCTTGCTGGTCTGCACCAGTGACCATTGGCGCTCCTTGCGCAACCGGTGCAGGCGCGGGCCGATTTCTATCGACGGGCGCGCAGATTCTGTTTCGTGGTCTTCAAACGCCGAGGGGCTGATCTCTAGATTGGTGTCCATGCTGCGGCTGACGCTCCGATTGGGTAATGCTCAGACTATTGATTCAAAAAGAGAAAATATTCGTTCGCGGATTATTCATGCAACCGTCACCGCAATGCCAAACGGCTGTGTCGCAAAATACTGCTTGCATCCACAAAAAGTAAAGTATATCACTATAGTGGAAACCATCCATTATTAAGGATGACGGACAGGGAGATCCACCGCGTGAACCACCTTGCGGAGCTTGACTTGCACGCCCGAGAAACATACAAAAAAACTGTTTACCGGTGATTTTGTAGCCTGAACAAAACAGGGTGCGAAGACACCATTGATTTGCCAAAGAATAATAAATTTACGAGCAAACAATTTCTTTTCCAGAACTGCCGCGTTGCTCGACCAACAGGAATGGCTATGAATCAGAAGCAGAAATACACCGGCATCCTCACGGCGGTGCCCACACCGCTGCACACGGACCTGAGCGTCAACGTGGAATCGTTGACCCGGCACATCCACTACCTTCTTGACACCCCCACCGACGCCATCATTCCGTTGGGCGGCACCGGTGAATATACCTCGCTGTCGTTCACAGAACGCATGCAAGTCGTCGAATGCTCCGTGGCGGCCGGCGGCGGCAAGCTGCCGATCATCCCAGGCATCCTTTCGCCCGGTATCGGTGACGCGGTGGATAACGCCAAGGCCTTCATGTCGGCGGGTGCCGACGCGCTGATGGTAGTGACCCCGTATTACTTCCGTCCCACCCAACAGGGCATCCTCGACTACTACAAGCGCTTCTCCGATGAAGTGGACAGCGACATCATCCTCTACGAAATCCCCTACCGCACCGGGGTATCGCTGCATCACGAAACCGTGGCCGAGCTGGCCGAGCAGACCCGCGTGGTCGGCATCAAGGCCTGCAACCCGGACCTGGCCGTACAGATGCGCGTGGCCGAAAGCTCCAGCAAGAAGATCTCGATCCTGTCCGGCGAAGAAGACGTGCTGCCGCTGCATGTGGCCATGGGCGCAGTCGGCGCGATCATTTCCAGCTCCAACCTGATTCCAAAGCACTGGGCCAAAGTGCTCAACCTTGCCCTGCAAGGCCATTTGCAAGAGTCGATCGAGTTGCATACCAGCCTGCGACCGCTGATCGACCTGATTTTTTCCGAACCCAATCCTGCCCCCATAAAAGCCGCGCTCACCCAGCAAGGTTTCCCGATGGGCGAGGTACTCGCGCCGTTGAAGTCTGCCAGCCCAGGGCTGCAGGCGAGCATCGCCGAACTTGTGCCCGTCTACATTGAGCGTGAGCGTCTTCTCGCACTTTAAATTCTCCAGGGGTGTCAGGACATGAACAAGAAAACCGATTTCGCTTTACCGCGCCGCGACTTCCTCAAGGCCGTCGGCGTCACCGCCATGGCCGGTGCGATTGGCGCGCCATTGCTGGCCGCATCGGGCAGCGTCCAGGCTGCATCGAACAAATTGGTGATGGTGAGCTGGGGCGGCAACTACCGCACCGCCGTCGAGCAGGCCCTCACCATCCCGTTTGAAAAAGAGACCGGCATCAAGGTCACGCTGATCGACACGCCAGACCTGGCCAAAGTCAAAGCGCAGATGATGACCGGCAACATCGAGTGGGACATTTTCGACGCCACCGGCCCCATGGTCTTCAGCGGCGAAAAGAACAACTACTGGGAACCGCTGGACAGTGGCCTGGTGGACGCCGCCGACCTGATCACCCCGCCATCCAAGTTCGCCGTGCCGTTCTACGGCTACACCGGTGGCATCTGCTGGGATGACGACCGTCACCCGGCGGGCAAGCACCCGATGAACTTCGCCGAATACTTCGACGTCGACAAATTCCCCGGCACCCGCACCCTGCGCAACCGTGCGGTAGAGACCCTGGAATCGGCGCTGCTGGCCGACGGCGTGGCGCCTGCCGACATGTACCCGCTGGACGTTGAGCGTGCGTTCAAGATGCTCGACAAGATCAAACCCCACATCGGCAAGTGGATCGAGCAAACCCCGCAGACTGTGTCACTGGTGCAGACCGGCGAGGTCGATTACAGCTACACCTACGCCACCCGCGCCAAGGCCGCCAGCGAGGCCGGGCAACCGATCAAGTTCTCGTTCGAACAAAACCTGATCGGCCTGGAATACCTGGTGGTGCTGAAAAACTCGCCAAACAAAGCCAATGCCATGAAGTTCCTGAGCTTTGCCATGCGCCCGGAAAACCAGGCGGCCTTGATGGACCTGCACGGCAACACCCCGGCCAACAACAAGGCCGTGGCGCTGATGAACCCGCAAACCCGCCAGTGGCTGTCCAACCCGTCCAACGCGCACAACGTGCTGATCAGCGACGCGTGGTGGGCCGAGCATTACGACGAACTCACCAGCCGTTTCAAATTATGGGCGCTTAGCTGATTGCCCATCGCCGAAGTCCGCTCTGACCACACGGCCTGGGCGGGTCGACAACGTTTGATCGAGTTCACGTTATGAATAATCGCAACGACGCCGCCCTGTACGTGGGGCCGGCCACCGTTTTTCTGCTGGCCATTATCCTGGTGCCCCTGGGTGTGCTGCTGTACACCAGCCTGGCGGGGCAACATGGGTTTTCGCTGGAGGCGTACCAGAAGCTGTTCGCCAGCGCGCTGTTTCGCCGCACGCTGTGGGCCACCTTTGAGATCAGCCTGCTGGCATCGCTGGCCAGCCTGTTGCTGGGCTATCCACTGGCCGTGCACCTGGCGCGCCAACCGGCCCGGCGCCGGGCGGTCTACATGATCCTGGTGCTGGTGCCGTTCTGGACCAGCATCCTGGTCAAAAGCTTTGCGTTCACCATCCTGCTGGGCAAGACCGGCCTGATCAACAGCCTGCTGTCGATGCTGTTCGGCACCCAGATCCAGTTGCCGATGCTGTTCAACCGCTTCGGCGTGATGGTGGGCATGACCAACTACCTGGTGCCCTTCATTGTGTTCCCGGTGCTGGCCAGCCTGCTGGCGATCAACCCGGCCCTCTATAAAGCGGCAGAAATCATGGGCGCCAAGGCACCACGGATCTTCTTCAAGATCACCGTACCCCTGAGCCTGCCCGGCGTTGCCGCAGGCGTTCTGAGCACCACCATCATGTCCATGGGGTTCTTCGTGATCCCCGCCCTGCTGGGCAGCCCACAGGACGTGATGATGTCCAACCTGGTGGACTTCTACACCCGTGAAACCCTGGACTGGAACACCGCTTCAGCCATCGGTGTGGTCATGCTGATCATCATCGCCGTCGCCGGCCTGTGTGCCAGCCGCTTGCAGCGCTACGGCGCCAAACCCCGGGAGGCCGTGTGATGAGCGTCGCCAAAGCAGACCGTTTGAATCGCCTGAACAGTGCCGAGATGGCGTCTTACGCCACGGTGCGCATCAAGGACCGCCAAGCCACTGGCTATCGCGTGTTGATGACTTCGCTGGCGTGGATCATCTATGCGTTCATCCTGATCCCAAGCCTGATCGTGATTCCGATCTCGTTCGGCGGGCCGGGGGAGATCACCTTCCCGCCACAGCGCTGGACCTTGGAACTGTACGCACAGTTGTTCAGTTCCTCGACCTGGATGGACCCGATCTACCAGAGCCTAAAAGTCGCGGTGATCACCATGGTGATTTCCGTGGTACTGGGCGTGCCCGCCGCCTACGGGCTGGTGCGCTTCGAGTTCCCCGGCAAGCGCCTGGTGATGATGCTGCTGATGGCGCCGGTGCTGGTGCCGGTGATCATCGTATCGCTCGGCCTGTACCTGTACTTCGCCCGCCTGGGCTGGACCGGCACCACCGCCGGGTTGGTAGCCAGCCATGTGGCCTACGTGATGCCCTTCCTGATGATGACCGTGATTGCCGGGGTCAAGAAGCTCGACCCGGACCTGGAGTTCATGGCCACCATCATGGGTGCCAGCCGTAGCACGGTGTTCTTCAAGGTGGTGCTGGCGCAGCTCAAGCCATCGATTGCCGCAGGCGCCTTGTTTGCGTTTTTGATCTCGTTCGATGAAGTGGTCATTGCCTGGTTCCTCACCAGCGCGTCCACGGTGACTTTGCCGGTGAAGATGTACAGCAGCATCCAGTGGGATATCTCCCCGGTGATCGCCGCTGTGTCGAGCCTGCTTACCGTGATGTCGCTGCTGGTGTGTTGCTCGCTGGTGTACCTGCGGGCCGGTACGCCCGATGAAAACCACTGATTCAAGAATTATCGGAGTTCCTATGCTCAACGCTCAACATACCTGCGACACCATGATTTCCTTCCAGGGCATCCGTAAAAGCTACGGCGGCCTGGACGCCCTGCACACCACCGACATCAATGTGCGCCGTGGCGAGTTCCTCAGCCTGTTGGGCCCCAGCGGCTCAGGCAAAAGCACCATCCTCAACATCATTGCCGGCGCGATCCAGCCCAGCAGCGGTCGCCTGTTGATTGACGGCCAGGACGTGCTCGACAAACCCTCCCGTGAACGTGGCCTGGGCATGGTGTTCCAGAACTACGCCCTGCTGCCGCACCTGAACGTGTTCGACAACATCGCCTTCCCCCTGCGCATTCGCGGCGCCAGCAGTGCCGAGATCAAGCAAAAGGTCGGCGTTGCCCTGGAGCGCGTCGGCCTGGTGGGTTTTGAAAAGCGCAAGCCACGGGAAATGTCCGGCGGCCAGCAGCAACGGGTGGGCATTGCGCGCTGCATCGTCTACTCGCCGTCGATCATCCTGATGGACGAACCCCTGGGCGCCCTGGACAAAAAGCTGCGCGACCAGTTGCAAGGCGAGATCAAGAAGATCCACCGCGACCTGGGCACCACCCTGGTCTACGTGACCCACGACCAGGAAGAAGCGCTGAACCTGAGCGACCGTATCTGCCTGATGAACGGCGGGCGCATCGCCCAGCACGGCACGCCGGATGAGCTGTATTTCGAACCCAAGAGCGAGTTCGTCGCGGACTTTGTCGGCGAATCCAACCTGCTGGACTGCACCGTGGACAGTGCAAACCGGGTGAACCTCGCCAGCGGCGGGCAGCTCCAGGTCAAGCCCGGTTGCACCCAGGACATCGTGGTGGGCACCCGCACCAAAGTGATGATCCGCCCAGAAAAAATCGCCATCACCCAAGGCGCCGTATTGCCGGGTGCAGCACAAAACAGCGTGAGCGGCGTGGTGCGCCAGATCTCCTTCGTGGGCGGCATGACCCGCTTCGAGCTGGAGCTACCCGGTGGCGGCAACCTGCTGGTCAAGGACATCTCCAGCCGCCTCAGCGAACGCACCGCCATCGGCCAGCCCATGCATGTGCATTGGTCTGCGGCCGACAGCATCGTCTTGAAGTAAGGGGCCTCTATGAACGAGCAATCCATCATCCAGGGGCTGCAAGCCATCGTCGGTGGCTCAGGTGTAGTCCAGGAGCCATTCGATATGCAGGCGCACCTGGTGGACTGGCGCAAGCGTCACCACGGGCAAGCGTTGTGCGTGGTGTTTCCAGCGTCCACACAACAAGTGTCGGACGTGGTGCGTTTTTGCGCCGAACACGACCTGCGGATTTTCCCCCAGGGCGGCAATACCAGCGTGTGCGGCGGCTCAGTGCCCACCGAAGACGGGCGCAATGTGGTGATCAACCTGGCGCGCATGAGCAAGATCGTTAGCGTCAACGCCGCCGACAATTCCATGACCGTCGAAGCCGGCTGCATCCTGGCCAACATCCACGACGCCGCCGCTGCCGAAGACAAATTGTTCCCCTTGAGCTTCGGTGCCGAAGGCTCGTGCCAGATCGGCGGCTGCATCGCCACCAACGCCGGTGGCGTCAACGTGATCCGCTATGGCAACACTCGCGACCTGATCCTCGGCCTGGAAGTGGTGCTGCCCGATGGCACCATCTGGAATGGCCTGCGCACCCTGCGCAAAAACAACAGCGGCTACGACCTCAAGCACCTGTTCATCGGCGCCGAAGGCACCCTGGGCATCGTCACCGGCGCCACGCTCAAGCTGTATCCGCAGCCCAAGGCGATGGTCACGGCGATGCTGGCGGTGCCGGATATTCACGCCGCCGTCGATCAGGGCCTGACGTTGCAGCAGGCGTTCCCCGGCTCACTGATTGCCCTGGAGTTCATCTCCGGCAGCGAATACGAAATCGTCCTCAAGCATTCGCCCACGGTGAAACGCCCACTGGCCAGTTTGCCGCAGTGCGTGGTGCTGATCGAACTGTCGGCGGCCACCGGCACCAGCGAGATGCTGGTGGATGCGCTCTCCGAATGCCTGGAGCCCTCGATTGAAGCGGGTGTGATCGAAGACGCGGTGATCGCCTCCAGCGAACAACAGCGCCAGGACCTCTGGTTGCTGCGCCACAGCGTGACCGAATCCAACGTGCATGAAGGCATGGGCATCACCCATGACATCGCCGTGCCGATCTACCGCATCCCGGATTTTGTCGACCAGGCAGGCGCCGCGCTGGCCGAGCACTACCCCGAGGCACGCCCGGTGATCGTCGGCCATATGGGCGATGGCAACCTGCATTACATCGCCATGTTCCCCCACGCGATGTGGGCCGAAGTGGCCGACAAGAAAGCCTTCCAGCACGCCCTCAGTTGCCGCCTGTACGACATCGCCGCAGCGCTCGACGGCACCTTCAGCGCCGAGCACGGCATTGGCTCGCTGCATGTCGATGAAATGGGCCTCTACAAACCCCAGGCCGAGTTGAACCTGATGCAAAGCATCAAGGCCCTGCTCGACCCCGCCAACCGCTTCAACCCGGGTCGCGTTTTGCCCGGCACGAATTCTTCGCTTTAACTCCAGGAGCCACGTATGAACGCTACCCCACACTTTCCACGTCCCGATAACGAACCTGAACTGGCCTACCTGGCCGAGTCCACCGAGTGGGCCGAGCTGCAAAAACACCTGGCCAACCCTGAAGTGATCGACATCCCGGCCGTAATCGGCGGCGAGAAGATCTACACCGGCGACATCGAAGAAATCCGCGCGCCCCACGACCAGTCGCGCCTGCTGGCCCGCCTGCACCGCCCCACCGCCGAGCATGCCCAGCAAGCCATCGACAGCTCCATGGCCGTGGCCAAGCAATGGGCCGCCGTGCCGTTTGCCGACCGCGCAGCGATCATGCACCGCGCCGCCGCCATCGTCGCCGGGCGCATGCGCCACCGCATCAACGCCGCGACCATGCTGGGCCAGAGCAAGACCATCGGCGAAGCCGAGCCGGACAGCGCTTGCGAGCTGATCGACTTCCTGCGCTTCAACACCCTGTTTGCGCAGAAGATCTACAGTGAACAACCGACCTCCACCCGCGACGCCCAGAACCGTGCCGACTGGCGCCCGCTGGAAGGTTTCGTGTACGCCGTTTCGCCGTTCAACTTCACGGCCATCGGCGCCAACCTGGCCTGCGCGCCTGCGGTGATGGGCAACGTGGCGCTGTGGAAACCGTCGAACAAATCGGCGCTGGCCAACTACATTTTCTACGAGGCCCTGGTGGAGGCCGGCATGCCAGCTGGGGTGATCAACTTTGTACCGGGTGACCCGGCGGCCGTGACCGACGTGGCGTTCAACTCGCCGCATTTTGCCGGCCTGCACTTCACCGGTTCCTCCGATGTGTTCCGCTCGCTGTGGCAACAAGCCGGTGCGCGCATCGACAAGTACCGCACCTTCCCGCGCCTGATCGGCGAAACCGGCGGCAAGGACTTCGTGCTGGCCCACGCTTCGGCCAACGCCGATGAAGTGGCGATTGCGTTGGTGAAAGGCGCGTTTGGTTATTCCGGGCAGAAGTGCAGCGCGGCGTCGCGCGCCTACATCCCGAAAAACCTGTGGCCGCAAGTGAAGGCACGAGTGCAGCAACTGGTGGCGGGTTTGAAGATTGGCGACGTGGCTGAGCGCGACACCTACAACGGCGCGGTGATCGACAAGGCCTCGTTCCAGCGCCTGAGCGGGCGTATCGACAGCGCCAAGAACGATCCGCAAGCCATCCTGGTAGCCGGTGGTGAATACTGGAGCGAGCCGGGCTGGTTTATCCAGCCAACCGTGTACGAGGTGAGCAACCCGTTGCACCCGTTGATGCGTGACGAGCTGTTCGGCCCGATCCTGGCCGTGTACGTCTACGAAGAAAAGGCCTGGGACGACACCCTGGCGCTGATCGACAGCAGCACCGACTACGCCCTCACCGGCTCGATCTTCAGCACCGACCGCTTCGCCTTGCTGCACGCCCAGAACGTGCTGGTGAACGCGGTGGGCAACCTGTACCTCAACGACAAGACCACCGGCGCGGTGGTGGGCCAGCATCCGTTCGGTGGCGGCCGTCGCAGCGGTACCAACGACAAGGCAGGTTCGTGGATGAACATCCTGCGCTGGACCTCTTCGCGCGTGGTCAAGGAAACCTACGCCCCTTCGCGTACCTGGTAAGTGCGACGTCGACCCCGGCCCAGCGCCGGGGTCGCCCTCCCCTTTGAGGAGTCCATCAAATGAACAGTCAGAAAATGGCGCTGGACCCCAGCGGCAGCGCGGACGACGTGCGCGTCTGCCGCGAGGATTTGCAAAGCTATGTCCGCGAGATTTTCAGCGCAGCCGGCTGTGGCGAACGTGAAGCCAGCCTGATCGCCGAGCACCTGGTGCTGGCCAACCTGCTGGGCCACGACTCCCATGGCGTGAGCCTGATCAAGCTGTACGTGCGCATGGTGCGCGAGGGCAAGATCAACCTCGATGCACGCGTAGCCAATGTAATGGATGCGGGTTCCATGCTCACGCTGGATGCGGGCCGGGGCTTTGGCCAGGCGTTGGGGCATGAGGCGATGCAGATCGGCATTGAACGGGCGCGTCGCGACGGCTCGGTGATCCTGGCGTTGCGCAACAGTCACCACCTGGCGCGCATCGGGCATTGGGCCGAGCTGTGCGCCGAGGCGGGGCTGGTGTCGATCCACTTCGTTAACGTGCTGCACGCGGTGCCCACGGTGGCGCCGTATGCCGGCAGCGATGCGCGGCTCAACACCAACCCGTTTGCCATCGGCGTGCCACGGGCTGACAAGCCGCCGATGATCCTCGACTTCGCCACCAGCCGCGTCGCCCAAGGCAAGATGCGCATCGCCATGAACCGTGGCGTGCAGGCACCGACCGGTTACCTGTTGGATGAATTCGGGCAGCCGAGCGTGGACCCGTCGGTGGTGTATCGCTCGCCGCTGGGTACGTTGTTGCCATTTGGCGAGCACAAGGGCGCAGGCCTGGGATTCATGTGCGACATGCTGGCGGGCGCGTTAAGTGGCGCGGGCACCTTGCATGAGGGGCATATGGAGCAGGAGGTCTACATCAACAACATGCTGTCGATCATCATCGACCCGCAACGCCTGGGCGGCATGGACTCCTGGTGCAGCGAAGTCGAAGCCGGAGCCGCCTATGTGAAAGCCTCGCCACCGCGCGAAGGCATGGGGCCGGTGTTGGTGCCGGGCGAGTTGGAACAGAGCGTGGCGCAACAACGAGCCTTAGAAGGGATTCCGGTAGACCGGGAAACCTGGCAGTCCATCCTCGATGCAGCCCAGCAAGTGGGCGTCGGGTTGCCCTCTTTCGTATAACCGCCGCAATCCGGCCGGGAAGATATTGTGCAGCGCCAGGTTAAATGCGAAGAAACACACCGGAGCACGGAAGTTCGCGAAGCCGCCTTGAAGTTATTTTATCAACATGGGTATCACGCCGTCAGTTTAAGGAAACTTGCCAGCGAACTGGGATTAAGTGCCGGCTCACTGTATGCGCACATTGAAAGTAAGCAGGAGTTGTTATTTGAAATCATTGAAGGCACACAACAGGCACTTAATTATTCAATTCGCCGGGAATTAAAACGCGCAGCGCAAAGAAACGCGTCTTTACTCGATGGTTTTGTACGGGGGGCCATCAGCCACGCCTGTCGCGAACGGCGGCACTTGTTATTAGGCATCAGGGAGCGCCACAGCTTATCCCCCGAACAACAACGCTGCATTGAACAGTTGCGCCAGGAACTGGCGGTATTACTCAACCAGGCCCTGGGCACACAGCTGCGCACGCTACAGGCACCCGCCTCGGCGATACAGGTAATGACGCAGAGTGTGCTGACCACCCTCGACGGGTTTCTCTACCTGCCCGAGCAGGCACTTTCCGTGGAAAGAGCAGTAAAGGTATTTGCCGCAATGGCCAATGCCGCCGTAGCAGAAATTCTGGACTGATTCCGGTACGTCCACGAATAACAACAATAACGATGCACACACATTTATGGCTGCCATAAATATTACTTTGGAGACGTTATGGAACGTATGAGCGTATGGGGCTCCGGCTTGTTGATGCTGGCGATTACACCTTTGGCTGTGGGCGATGAAGTGAGCGATTCAGCGTTCTTCAAGGACAGTAAAACCCAACTATTAAACCGTAACTTCTTTTTCAACCGGGACTTTCGCGATAACGCCAGCACGGCACAAAGTTATCGCCAGGAATGGGCCCAGGGGCTGATCGGCACATTCAACTCGGGCTTCACCGAAGGCACCGTGGGTTTCGGCATTGATTTGCTGGGCATGTATGGCCTGAAACTGGACAGCAGCTCGGACCGCATTAACAGCGGTCTGTTGCCCAGCAGTGGCAACCATATTGCGGGGGTGGACCATGCGCAAAATGACTACTCCAAAGCCACCGGCGCGATAAAAATCAAAGTCTCCAACACCGTGCTCAAGTACGGCGGCCAGTCCGTGGCCACGCCGGTGTTCGCCACGGCCGACTCGCGCCTGCTGCCGGAAACCGTCGAGGGTTTTTTCCTCACCAGCAAAGAGGTCAAGGACCTCACCATCGAGGCCGGGCATTTCACCTCCATGACCTTGCAGGCCTACTCCACGCGCCCAGGGTCGGCATTGACCGGCGCGGATATCCTCGGGGCCAGCTACAAGCTCACCCCTACCCTTACGGCGTCGCTGTACGGCTCGTCGGTCAAGGATTACTGGAAGAAGCGCTATGCGGCGCTGGCCTGGGTCAAGCCGTTGGACGACCTGCAAACCGTGTCCCTGGACCTGCGGGCCTACGACCTGAAAAGCCAGGGCGAAGAAAAAGCCGGCGAGCTGGATAACCAGTCGTTCAGCCTCAAGGGCGCCTATCGCTACGCCGGCAGCACGTTCTCCCTGGCCAACCAGCAGATCCACGGGCGCGGTGCGTTCCAGCTGTATGTGGACGGCACCAACACCGACTACCTGTCCAACTACATCCAGTACGCCGAGTTCACCCGCGAGAACGAGCGTTCGTGGCAGGCACGCTACGACTTCAACTTCGCGAGCATCGGCGTACCCGGCCTGACCTTTATGACCCGCTACGTGCGCGGCGATAACTTCAGCGCCAGCGCGGGCCAGGACGACCGCGAGTGGGAACGGGATGTCGAGATGGGTTATGTGGTGCAGTCCGGCCCGGCGAAAAACCTGAGCTTTCGGATGCGCCAGGCGACCTATCGAAACTCGTTCAATGGCAGCCTGGATGAGGTGCGCCTGATCACCGAATACCCGCTGAACTGGTAAGCGCGGACTTCTGTGGTGAGCGGGCTTGCCCTAATGCCAGTCAGTTAAGCGTTTACCAACCCCTGTAGGAGCGAGCTTGCTCGCGAAAAACGTCAACGATAACGCGTGAAACCTGGATGAACGTGTTGCCTTCGAGTTCTTCGCGAGCGAGCTCGCTCCTACAAAAAGCTTAACTGACTGGCATTAGGGCTTGCCCGCTCACCACATGCGCTTAGCCTGGTGTTTTTTACGTCAGTGCGGCAGGCCGATAACCGGCTTCGGCGGAGATCTGCCGGGCGCATTCGAGCAGCATGTCGCGGGTGCGTTCCAGCACGCCTTCGGCGGCCATCATGGCGTCGGGGCCGGACACGTTGATCGCGGCAACCACATTGCCTTCATGGTCACGGATGGCGGTGGCAATGGCGGTGGCGTAGTCAGAACGGCTAAGCACCCAGCCCTGTTCGCGCGCTTCGCTGATGGCCAGCTTGAGATCCGGCAGGTTCCTGGGGCCGGAGGTCATGTGGTCGTCCAGGCGCACGTGCTGGTACAGCGACTCCAGCTCTGCTTCGCTCATGGAGCTGAGCAGCATCTTGCCCATCGCATTGCAGTGGCACGGAATGCGCGTGCCGATGGGGATATTCACCGACAGCCGTTGCTGGGCAAACGAGCGGTAGATGTAGAGGGTGTGGTGCTGCTCGCGGATGCTCAGGTGGCACGACAGCGAGGTACGGTCGCGCAGGGTGTTGAGGTGCGGCAAGGCCACGTCGACGATGTCGCGGCTGGCGAGGTAAGTGAACCCGCGGGAAATCAGCTGGGGGCCGAGTTCGTAGCCGTTCTTGCCGACTTTTTGCAGGTAGCCCATGGCCGCGAGGGTTTGCACGATGCGGTAGATGGAAGACACGCTGCCGCCCATGAGTTCGGCCAACTCGTTCATGTTCAGGTTGCGCTGGTCGGAGTTGAACAGTTCCAGGATCCGCAGGCCGCGTTGCAGGGCTGGAACGATGTAGTCCAAGTCTTTGGCTGAGGGGTCCTGCTCGCTCATGTGCATCTCTCGTCTACAAAATGTTTTTTTGGCTACCGAATGCCGGACAAGATACCAGTGTCCGGCCCGACACAAATCAAAAAATGTGGGAGGGGCGGTGCGACGATTCGACTTGCTCCCGATGGCGGTCTGTCAGCTGAAGATGTGCTGACTGATACACCGCTATCGGGAGCAAGCCCCCTCCCACATTTGGACTGCATAGGCAGGGCTATCTCGGCAGGGCTGCAACGCCTGCCGGGGCGCCGTCGAATTCTTGCATCGCATCAATCAGCACATGCCAGAGGTAATGCGCCGAAGCCCGGTCGAACAGCAGGTGAAAACACGGGCGGTCATCGGTGCCGGTGTTGACGATGATGCCGTTGACCCGCGCCACCGAGGTCTGCGCCACGCTCCCCGGTGCAAACGCCGAGGCACTCAGGTCGACACCGCAGAGCTTGGCCACGATCTCGCTGACACGCGGACCAAAAAGCGCCAGGCAGGTGTGGCTGTCCTGGCGTGGCAGGCAGTAGTTGGCTTGCTGGCTGAACGTCCAGCCGGCTTCCAGTTGCGCCAAGCGCTCCCCGCCGTCGCCCAGGGCGCCCAGCAGGAAGTATTCGTTCATCGACAACCGTGCGACCCATTCACCGCCAGGCTGACGCACGGCGGTGTTGGGCGCTTGTGGCAGGTTGAAACCGTGGCCCGTCAGGTACTCCGCGGCCTGCGCGCCGCGAAAGCCAACGCGGTGCAGGTTGGCCAGGTCCACCAGGCCGCACTCACGCGCCTGATCGGCGTAGGCATCCACAAACGGCTTGCCGCCCAAGGTGGTCATGACCGCATCGCCGTGCAGTGAATGCAGCGGGCTTCGCTCAAGGTTATTCATGTTCACAGCTCCTGACGCTTGTTTTCAGGGTCATAGAAAGGCAGTTCGACCACCGTGGCGCTGACGATCTGGCCACCACCCACGCGGATCGGTACCTGGCTGCCCGGTGCCGCCTGTTTGGCGCCGACATAGGCCAGGCCGATGATTGCGTCCAGGGTGCTGGAGTATTCGCACGAGGTGACGTTGCCGCTGATGTCTGCGCCTTCGAGCACCAAGTGCCCTTCCAGCGGCAGCGGTTGGGTCTTGGCCAGTTTGAAGCCCACCAGCTTGCGCTTGAGGGGCTGGGCTTCGAGGATTTCCACCGAGCGTTTGCCGATAAAGAACGGCTTCTTGCGGGCAATCGCCCACTGCATGTCGATCTCGCCGGGGTGGGTCATGCCATCGGTGTCCTGGCTGATGATCACGTGGCCTTTTTCCAGGCGCAGCAGGCGCTGGGTTTCGACGCCGAATGGGCGAATGCCAAAGGCTTTGCCGGTGTCCAGCAGGATGTCCCACAGGGCTTCGGCGAAACGTGCCGGGACGTGGATTTCGTAGCCCAACTCGCCAACGAAACCGACCCGTAGGATGCGCGCCGGAATACCGGCCACGGTGCCTTCGCGCACCCCCAAGTAAGGGAAGGCTTCGGCGCTGAGGTCCACGTCGGTGCAGACCTTCTCCAGCACCTTGCGCGATTGCGGCCCGGCCAGGTTGACCGCAGCGTAAGCAGCAGTGACGTTGGCCACGTCCACCTCCAGGCGCCATTGCGCATTCCACTGCAGCATTTGCTGGTAGATACGGTCCACGCCGCTGGTGGTGGCCGAGACGTAGAAGTGGTTGTCGGCCAGGCGGCACGCCACGCCGTCGTCGCCCACTACACCTTGCTCGTTGGTCAGCAGCGCATAGCGAGTACGACCCACGGCCAGCTTCTTGAAGCCGAAGGTGTACATGCGCTCCAGCAGTTCAGCCGCGTCCGGGCCGCGTACATCCAGGCCACCAAGGGTAGACACATCGATCAGGCCGACGTTGTTGCGCACGCACTCGGCTTCTTCACGCATGCAGCGTTCGCGCTCATGGGCCGGGCCGTAAAACGCCGGGCGCTGCCAGATGCCCGCTGGCATCATTTTCGCGCCGGCTTGCAGGTGGCGCTCGTGCATCGGGGTGCGGCGGTACGGGTCGAAGCCACGCCCGGCCAGCAGCGCGAGTTTCTCTTCGGTGAACGGCGGACGTGCAGTGGTCACACCGGTTTCGCTGATATTGCGGTGGGTGGATGCGGCCACTAAACGCGCCGTCGGCAAAGCGGAGTGACGCCCCTGGGACGGCCCCATGCCGACCGTGGAGAAGCGCTTGACCAGTTGCACATCGCGGTAGCCATGGCGGGTGGCGTTGATGATGTCGCGGATCTGCAGGTCTTCATCGTAGTCGACGAATTCCTTGCCCTTGGGGTGGGCAAAAATCGGCCAATCGAAGTTGACCCGTGCACTGTCGGCCTCTGGCGCTTGCGCGGGCTCTTCCCCCAGGCCCAGGGCGGCCAGCGCCTTGGCGGCGGCATAGCGACCGTCCTCGATCACATTGCCCAGCGCGTGCTGGCCGTTCACAGAACCGGCGATCTGCAAGTTGGCCGGCAGGCCCTTGATGGCGAACGCCGCGCGGGTGTCGTTGTAGCTCAGGGCGCCACCGGCCTGGCACAGCAGTTGATACACCGGCATGTAGCCTGCGGACATGCACAGCAGGTCGCAGTCCAGCACCTGGCCCTGCTCGGCCACGCGACCCTGGCCGACGATGCGGCGCACATCCACCCCGGTCACATGCAGGCCGCGCTTGTCGGCAAGGGCCTCGTACACGGTGTGCTCCAGGTGCACCACGATGCCCTTGGCCTTCACCGCCGCCAGCAAGGCTTGCGATGCAGGCTGTGGGCGCATGTCGAGCAACGCGGCAACGGCCACGCCTTGCTCGTGCAGATCCAGCGCGGCGAGGTAGCCGTCGTCGTTACCGGTCAGCACCACTGCGCGCTGGCCCGGCTTGACCGCGTACAGCCGCATCAAGCGTTGAACGGCGCTGGTGAGCACCACGCCCGGCAAGTCGTTATTGCGAAACACCACCGGCTGGTCGAACGCGCCGCTGGCGACGATGCACTGGCGCGCCCGCACCTTGTACATGCGTTTGCCCTGGTGAATCGGCAGGTAGTTGTCGGCAAACCAGGCGTTGCAGGTGGCGTCGGTCATCACGCGGATGTTCGGGTGGTTGCTGACCGCGCCGACCATTTGCTCGCGGGTGCCGCTGGCCAGGTTGGCATCCAGGTCAAAGCGCGCGTAGGTCAACGCACCGCCCAGCACCGGTTGTTGTTCCACCAGCAGCACTTTGGCGCCAGCCTCGGCGGCAGTCAGCGCCGCGCTCAGGCCGGCCGGGCCACTGCCGACGACCACCACATCAAAGAACAGGAAGGCCTTGTCGTGGTACTCAGGCTTGAATTCAAGGTCGAGTACACCCAGGCCGGCCTTTTTACGGATCAACGGCTCCCAGCGCTTCCACATGCCCTTGGGTTTGTAGAACGCGCGGTAGTAGAACCCCACCGGCATGAATTTGGAGAACTTGCCCAGGTAGGCGTCCTTGTCTTTCTCCAGGGTGCCGCTGATGTTTTGCGGGGTCACTTGCAGGCCTGGCAACAGCGGTTGCAGGTCGGCAATGACGTTGGGCTCATCCGGCAGTTGCACCAGGGTGTTGGCGTCCTGGGCGGCCATGGTCAGTGGGCCGCGTGCGCGGTGGTATTTGAACGAGCGCGACATCAGCCACTGGTCGCTGCCCAGCAAGGCGCTGGCGACAGTGTCGCCGTTGAAGCCCTGGAACTCGCGGCCGTCGAAGGAAAAACTCACAGGCTTGTTGCGGTCGATCAGCAGGCCCATCGGGGCAGGCAGGCGCGTCATTGGGAAGCCTCCGTGGCGAAGTCGATTCGCCGGGTGAACAGTTCCTTGGGGTCGAAGGTGCGCAGAATCTGGTCGGTGACGGTGTGGCGCACGGCGATAAACCAGTAGCTCGACGCGTTATGCATCCACCATTCGGTGACCACACCGGCGATGTTCTCGCTGTTGAACACGTAGTCGGCCCACTCGGCCGTGGTGCAGGTGGCCGGGTCGGGCATGGTTTTGACTTCGCCGCCGTAGGTGAACTCGTTGATGTTGCGCGCGCCGTTGAGGGGGCAGGTCATGATTTTCATACGTGCACTCCGTCAGTGGCTGGCCGCTGTCGCGCCCATCTCGTTGACTTGTTGGAAGGTGGAGAACCGGTCAAGGGCAAACGGCTTGATCAGGTCCGGGACCTGGCCGCCGCTGGCCACCAGTTCGGCCATGGTCTTGCCGGTAATGGGCGTGGCCTTGAAGCCCCAGGTGCCCCAGCCGGCGTCGAGGTAGTAATTTTCAACCGGCGACAGGCCCATGATCGGGCTGTAGTCGGGGGTCATGTCGGTCATGCCGCCCCACTGGCGCATCAGCTTGGCGTTGGC
Source organism: Pseudomonas kairouanensis (assembly GCF_004682055.1). Classification (GTDB taxonomy): domain Bacteria; phylum Pseudomonadota; class Gammaproteobacteria; order Pseudomonadales; family Pseudomonadaceae; genus Aquipseudomonas; species Aquipseudomonas kairouanensis. Next base: position 90,991 of record NZ_QUZU01000012.1, read on the forward strand.
CATGAACGGGAACATCTCGATGGCGGCCGACAGCAGGCTTTCCTTGAGGTCCAGGGTGGAACGCGAGTTGTACAGCGGGTACGGGTCGGAGCCGCCACCGAAAACGATCTCGCCACGGCTGGTCTGCTGTACATAGCAGTGCAGCGCGGACGAACTCACCAACGGGTCGAGGAACGGCTTGAACGGCTGGGTGACCATCGCCTGCAACGGGTAGGTGTGGATCGGCGCCTTGATGCCGGCCTTGTTCAGCAATATCGAACTGGAACCGGCCACCGCCTGCACCACGCAGCCGCACTGGATGCTGCCGCGGTTGGTCTTGATCGCTGTGATGCGGCCGTTGGTGATGACCAGGTCCTGCACTTCGGTGAGCTGATGGATCTCGACACCGCGCTTGGCCGCCTCCTTGGCGTAACCCCAGGCCACGGCATCGTGGCGTGCGGTGGCGCCGTCTTCGTGCCAGAGCCCTGCGAGCACCGGCAAGTGGCCCGGGTCGAGGTTGAGGGACGGCACCAGTTCGCGGATCTGCTGGCGGTCGATCATTTCGCAGCGCCCGCCGAAGTGCTTATTCACTTCGGCACGCTGGCGAAACGCACGCACCGTGGCATCGGTGTGGGCCAGCGTCAGTTGTCCGCGCTCGGAATACATGATGTTGAAGTCGAACTCGTTGGACAGCTCCTTGAACATGCGCACCGACTCGATGTAGAAGCGCACGCCTTCGGAGGTCAGGTAGTTGGAGCGAATCACCGCTGTGTTGCGTGCGGTATTGCCGCCGCCCAGGTAGGCCTTTTCCAGCACCGCCACGTTGGTGATGCCGTGGTACTTGGCCAGGTAGTACGCGGTAGCGAGGCCGTGGCCACCGGCGCCGATGATGACTACGTCGTAGGCCGACTTGAGTTCCTTGGGCGCCGGCAAATCCACTTCCACCGGGTACTCGGATGACAAGCCGTATTTCAGCAGGCTAAAGGGCATGGTGAGCTCCAGGTACGGACAGTTGCTGGCGCAGCGCGCGGACGGTGTTTTGCAGCAGGAAGGCAATGGTCATGGGGCCGACGCCGCCGGGCACCGGGGTGATAGCGGCGGCTTTTTGCGAGGCGCTGGCGAAGTCCACGTCCCCGACCAGGCGGGTTCGGTCGGCTTCGGCAATACGGTTGATGCCCACGTCAATGACCACCGCGCCCTCCTTCAGCCAATCGGCATTGATCAACTGCGGGCGGCCCACGGCGGCGATGACGATATCGGCTTCGCGGCACAGGCGCGGCGCATCCACACTGCGCGAATGCAGCACCGTGACCGTGCAATTGGCTTGCAACAGCAGCGCGGCCATCGGCTTGCCGACAATGTTGGAGCGGCCGACGACGACTGCGTGCTTACCGCTCAAATCACCAAGCACCTGGTTGAGCAGGTACATGCAGCCGCTCGGCGTGCACGGGTACAGCGCCGGTTGGCCGAGGGACAGCGCACCGACGTTTTCGCGGTGGAAACCATCCACATCCTTGCGCGGGTCAATCGCCTGGATCACCGCCGCTTCGTCGATCTGTTTGGGCAATGGCATCTGCACCAGAATGCCGTTGACCCGCGGGTCGGCATTCAGGTCGGCAATCAAGGCCAGCACCGTGGCCTGATCGATATCCGCCGGCAGCAGGTGCTCTATCGAGCAGATGCCCACTTCGGCGCAGCGTTCGACCTTGTTGCGCACGTACACGCGACTGGCCGGGTCGTTACCCACCAGCACCACCGCCAGGCAGGGTTGCAGGCCTTCGGCGCAGAGCATTTCAACCTCGTGCTTGACCGCCGCTAGCACCTCGCGCGCGGCCGCTTTGCCATCGATGATTCGGGGTGTGTTCATCGGAAGATCACCGTACGGTCGTGGTTCATGAACACGCGGTGTTCCAGGTGATACTTGACCGCCTTGGACAGGGCTACGGTTTCGGTATCGCGACCGATAGCCACCAGGTCTTCGGGTTTGTAGGCGTGGTCTACGCGCTGCACTTCCTGTTCGATGATCGGGCCTTCGTCCAAATCCGAAGTCACGTAGTGGGCGGTCGCGCCGATCAACTTAACGCCGCGCTCGAACGCCTGGTGGTAAGGCTTGGCGCCCTTGAAACCGGGCAGGAACGAGTGGTGGATATTGATCGCCCGACCACTGAGCTGGCGGCACAGGTCATCGGAGAGGATCTGCATGTAGCGCGCCAGCACCACCAACTCGGTGCCGGTCTCGCGCACCACGTCGAGCAGCGCCTGTTCCTGCTGGGCCTTGGTGTCTTTGGTCACCGGCAGGTGGATAAAGCGGATGCCTTCACGCTCGGCCATGGCGCGCAGGTCTTTGTGGTTGGAGACGATGGCAGTGATGTCCATCTCCATTTCGCCCTTGTGGCGGCGATACAGCAGGTCGGACAGGCAGTGGTCGAACTTGCTGACCATCAGCAGCACCTTCATCGGGCGGCTGCGATCGTGGATCTGCCAGGTCATGTCGAATTCCTGGGCCACCGGCTCAAAGCCTGGCTTGAGCGCTTCGATATCACCGACCACGCCGGCATTGAAGCGGAACACCGCCCGCAAGAAGAAGCGCCCGGTGAACTCGTCATCGAACTGCGCCAGCTCGCTGATGTAGCATTTCTGCTGCGCCAGATAAGAGGTGACGGCGGCGACGATGCCGGAGGTGGCCGGGCAACTGACGGTGAGGATAAAAGACTCGTTCAAAGTATTCATTTTTCGCCTGACAATTTTAAGTTCGTAAGTGAAATTATTTATCAATAAAACCTTGCTTTAAGGCATCATAAAAATCGCTTGCAAATATAGTTTTTATTGAAAAGCTATGGACGAGCGAAACACCGGCGCAGACCTTCAAAGGGAGGTCTACGCCGATGGCTTCGTCAGCGCGTCGCCAGGCTTTTAGCCACCTCGCCCTGAACGGTCTTCCAAATCTTCTGCTTCATTGCCAGGTACTGCTCCGACAACTGCACATCGGCGTTACGCGGGTGCGGCAGGTCGTTGACGATGTCCTGGGCGATCTTGCCCGGCCGCGCCGACATGATCAGGATGCGCGACGACAGCATCAGCGCCTCATCAATGGAGTGAGTGATAAAGACGATGGTCTTGCCGCTTTGCTCGTAGATGCGCACCAGTTCTTCCTGCAGCACTTGGCGCGTCATCGCATCCAGCGCGGCGAAGGGTTCGTCGAACAGCATCACCGCCGGGTCGTTGGCCAACACCCGGGCAATGGTCACGCGCTGCTTCATGCCGCCGGACAACTGCTTGGGGTAGGCGTTTTCAAAGCCCTTGAGGCCGACCATGTCGACAAACTGCTGGGCAATGGCACGGCGCTCGGCCTTTTTCATGCCCTTCATCTTCAGGCCGTAGGCGATGTTGTCGAGCACACTCAGCCACGGGAACAGCGCGTACTGCTGGAACACCATGCCGGTGTTGGGGCTCACCTCGGCCACCTGGCGGCCCTCGACCTTCACCAGCCCTTCGCTGGGATGGTCGAAGCCGGCGATCATGTTGAGGGTGGTGCTCTTGCCGCAACCTGACGCGCCGACAATCACCACGAACTCGCCTTTCTCGATGCGCAGGCTGACGTTATCCAACGCCAGCATGTCGCCGTAGCGCTTGGAGACGCCTTCGAGCTCAATGATTGGGTTCAGTCCTGCCACGATACGAGCCTCCTCTCGATAATGCGCATCACCAGGTCGGTGAGCAGTACGGTGATGCTGATCATGACCATGCCCAACACCACGGTGTCGGTCTGGAAGTACTCTTTGCCGTTCATGATCATGAAGCCCAGGCCTTCACGGGCCGCGATCAGCTCGGCCGAGATCACGCAGGTCCAGGCGATGCCGAGCATCACTTTCAGGCCGGTGATGATCTGCGGCAGCGCGGCCGGCAGGATGATGCCGAACATGATGTTGTGACGCTTGGCCCCCAGGTTCTTGGCGGCGCGGATCAGCAGCGGGTCAACGTTGCGGGTGGAGTCGATGATGTACAGCAGTGCCGGGGCCAACGAGCCCATGAACACGATGGAGTACTTCTGCGACTCGGAAATGCCGAACCACAACAGCGAAAGCGGCACCCAGCTCATCGACGGCAGTGGCCGCAGGAAGGACAGCAGCGGGTTGAAGATCGCCATGCACAGTGGCGACGACCCCATCGCAATGCCCAGCGGCACGGCAACGATGGTGGCCAGCAGGAAGCCGACCATGACGCGGCGGGTGGAGGCAAAAATGTTGGCGATCAGGCTGCCGTCGCCGGTCATATCGACGGCGCGGTGCCAGATATCCGAAGGTGCCGGCAAGAACAGGGCCTCAATAAAGCCCATCTTCACGGCAGCTTCCCAGACCGCGAGGATGATGATCAGCGTGGCGAAGCCGATGACCAGCCGCGACACGATGCCGGTGCCCATTGGCACGTAAGGGCGAGCGATGGCGCTACTCATGGACGGATCTCTGCATGGCTGACGAACGAGGTGTTAAACCAGTCATCCACGGCCGGGACCTTGGACAGTTGCTTGTTCTCCAGCATGAAGGCCGCCAACTGCTTGAGGCCGTGCTGGAAGCTCTGGGTCTCGATCAGGGTTTGCTTCTGATCGGCCAGGTCGTGCCACTCAATGGCGTTGATGGTCTTGAGCTGCTCATCCACCGGTAGCTTGGTCAGCGAAGTGATGGACTGCGCAGCTTCCTCCGGGTGCGCCTTGATAAAGGCAATGGCCTCCATGTAGCTGTCGACGAACGCTTGGGCTTCCTTCGGATGCTCTTTGGTGTAGGTGCGGCTGGCGATCAGGATGTCCGGCCCGGTGCCGATCTTGAATTGCTTGTAGAGGCTGAACTGGGTGTCGTCCGCCAGCAGCGTGCTGCCCTGCTGTTGCAGGATATTGAAGGTAGGCGACCAGGCCACGGCGGCGTCGATCTGCCCGGTCTTGAGGGCGGCTGGCATTTCCTGGGTGGGCATGTTCAGCAGCATCACGTCCTTGGCCGGGTCCATTTGCGCTTGTTTGAGCAGGTCAAGGATGAGAATGTGTCCGCTTGAGGCGTAGGTGACACCGATCTTCTTGCCTTTGAGGCTGGCGATGTCCTTGAACTCACCGTTGGTGAACACGCCTTGCACGGTCACGAAGGAATCCGGCTCAGAGACAATCTCGAACGATTTACTGCCCGCCGCCATCAACGACAATGCGGGGATCGCACTGGAGGCCGCGAAGTCCAGGTTGCCGGACACCATCGCACTCATGCGGCTCGACGAGGTACCGAACAATTGCCACTTAACGTCCAGGCCGTTCTTTTTGAAGATGCCTTTATCAATGCCCACCCAGACTGGAAAGCTGCTGAACCAGGTCGAGCCGCCGTAGATGACTGGCGCCGGTGTCGCCGCTTGAACGGCAGTGGCGGTAACGCCGCCAACCAGCAGCGAGGCTGATAACAGGAGGGTTCTGGTGAAGGCTTTGAGAATGGTCATGCAAGGTACCCGAGCTTAGTGGGAGCAAAAAGGACGGTAAACACCATCCTTCAATGAAGGGCAGGATCTTCTGATTATTCATTTGGAAATATTATTTTTACAGGTGAATTGATTTTATGTATCGCCTTGTGTTATTGGCTATTTTATAAGTCATATGCGAAACCAAGTAAATACTATATTTACCCGAGATATCCGCAGCAGCTTAACCGCGCCCAATACACAGGCAAAAAAAATCCGGAAATCCGCACATGCGCAGACCTTCCGGATTTTTTCGTAGCACCAGCAGGCGCGACTCGCCTAGAGCATCTTCAGCAGCTCCCCGAACGCTCTGTGCTCCCAAGTGGATAGCAACGCCACAGGATCAGTCCCAAACCTGTCGCCCGAGCCAAATGACCAGCGCTGCCCATCCGGACTGACGCACGCGGCGCAATGGTCGAGCTCACCGCCGTCGGCATGGATCGATATGCGCCAACCGTCGATGTCGACAGTCACATGGCCAGCGTCATCGTGCCCCGCCCTGGTCATTACGCGCCGCCCCCAAGTGACCTCACGCAACACCTGGCACACCTCTCTGGCAGAGAGTGGCGGGCACATCCCCCAAGCAGCCTCGCCCGCAGACCTCAACAGCACATACCCACAACCATTGGGCACATGATTGCGGATTTCGTATTCCCGCCAGTCAGCCATGGCCCGACCATCAAGGCGCTGCGGCTTGCGCTCGACCAACCAGGCGACAGCATTGATGAATTGCCCATGGGAAAACACCGCAATGTCCTCGGCAGGATGCACTGCCAGCCGATCCAGGAAGGACCGAGCTCTCGATACAAAATCCAGGAATGACTCGGCACCTACACCATCCCTGAATGCAGGGTCTGATCTGGACCAATACTCTTCGACCCAGGCACGCCGCTGAGCCACAGTTGTGTTGGCACAGCGTGTCGGCTCCAGGTAACTGAATTCGTGAATGGGCCAGGTTTCAAACCGAACCGCCGCAAACCTTGCCACGGTAGCCATCGCAGTTGCCTGAGCCCGCGAGAAAGAAGAGGCAACGATCAGATCAGGAGCCTGACGAAAGGAAACCGCCACCTCATGCGCCTGCTCAACACCCGTTTGCGTAAGAGGAATGCTCGCGTGATCCAGGCTTGCACCACCGGCGTTGGCAGCACTTTCTCCATGGCGTATCAGCCTGACATGCTTCATGCACCCACCCCCTGGACAGCCGCAAGCATTGACTTCTTCCTGATTCGTTTTGACCAGCAGGGCCAGCAAACAAGGATACACCCCCGCCACGGGCAATCACTGAAGTAGCCGTGCAATTGCCTGGCAGGCAGCATCGGCATCTGGCGAAACCCCCTAGCGCCAAATCGCAGGCAAAAAAAAACCCGGAAATCCTCACTTGCGTGGGCCTTCCGGATTTTCTAAACCGCCAAAAATGGTGGGTCGTGTGGGATTCGAACCTACGACCAATTGGTTAAAAGCCAACTGCTCTACCAACTGAGCTAACGACCCGCTGTGTGGTGGCGCGTATAATACTGATTTCTAAGGATTATTCAACACCTTATTTGAAATAAATCAGAAATAACGCGTAGGGTCCGTAAAACCGGCCGCTTGGAAGCCTTCTGCACGCAGTCGGCAGCTGTCGCATTTGCCACAAGCACGGCCATCATCGTCCGCCTGATAGCAGGAAACCGTCAGCGAATAGTCAACGCCGAGTCCTACGCCAGCCTTCACGATATCGGCCTTGCTCAGGTTTTGCAGTGGCGCCAGGATGCGGAAGCCCTGCCCTTCTACACCGGCCTTTGTCGCCAGGTTGGCCATGCGCTCGAACGACTCGACGAATTCAGGGCGGCAGTCCGGGTAACCGGAGTAATCCACGGCGTTGACGCCGATAAAGATGTCGCGGGCATTGAGTACTTCTGCCCAGCCGAGGGCCAGGGACAGGAATACGGTGTTGCGGGCAGGCACATAGGTAACCGGAATGCCTTCACCTGGGGTTTCTGGCACGTCAATGCTGCTGTCGGTAAGAGCGGAGCCGCCAATGCCGTTGAGGTTCAGGCCGATCACCTTGTGCTCTACCACGCCCATATCGCGGGCGACGCGGGCGGCAGCATTCAGCTCGGCGCGGTGGCGCTGGCCGTAGTCGAAGCTCATGGTGTAGCAGCTGTAGCCTTCAGCCTGGGCCATGGCCACCACGGTGGCGGAGTCGAGGCCGCCGGACAGCAGGATGACTGCGCGTTTTTGATCATTCGTATGTTCGGTCATGTCAGCGTCCCGGCTCGTCGTTCCAAAGGTATTTATGCAGCTGCAGTTGCAGGCGCACCGGCAGGTTATCGGCAACCACCCAATCAGCAAGATCGCGCGCGTTCAGGTCGTGATGACTGGGAGAGAACAACACCTCGCCTGCGCGACGATCCAGACCGTACTGGATCAGTTTGGAGTTCGCCCAGTCGTAGTCGTCACGGGAACAGATCACGAACTTGACCTGATCGTTGGACGTCAGCAAGTCCATGTTCTCGTAGCGGTTGCGGTGCGACTCCTTGGAGTCGGGGGTCTTGAGATCCACCACCCGGCTTACCCGCGGGTCTACCGCGGAAATATCCAGGGCGCCACTGGTCTCCAGGGACACCTCGTAACCGGCGTCACACAGCTGCTTGAGCAGAGGGATGGCATTGGGCTGGGCCAGGGGCTCGCCGCCCGTCACACAGACGTAGCGCGGCCGGTAACCAGCAACCTGTTCCAGGATGTCGTCGAGAGTGCGTACGGTGCCGCCGCTGAAGGCGTAGGCGCTGTCACAGTACTGGCAGCGCAACGGGCAACCGGTCAAGCGCACAAAAACTGTGGGCAGGCCAGCGGTGCGCGTTTCACCCTGCAACGAGTAAAAAACTTCGGTGATGCGTAATGTGTCTTGCATAGTCGCCACGGGCGTAACAGCTAAACAGGCTGTCCGCCTCCGTCAGGCACTTCGAGAAACCCCGCCAACGCGTAGGCCCCAAGAAGCGTGTTTCATAAAAGGGCGTGGATTCTAACGAAAAAACCCGCGCCAGGCGCGGGTTTCTTCTAAACGGGCTGCCTTGCTTACAAGCGCTGCAGATCCCGCTGAGCCAACTGGGCAGCCGAGGTACCCGGATACTGGGCCACGACTTGCTGCAGAATGCCTTTGACCTTGTCGGTATGACCCAGGCGGCGCTCTACGTCAGCGAGTTTGTACAGCGAATCCGGCACCTTGGCGTGCTTGGGGTACAGCTGGCTGACCTTGGCAAATGCCTGGCCCGCGCCCTGTAAATCACCCTTGGCCAGGTTGACCTCGCCCAACCAGTATTGGGCATTGCCCGCGTACTGGCTGTTCGGGTAGCGACCGAGGAATGCGGTAAAGGCCTTGCTGGCCTTATCGAAGTCCTTGGCCTTGATCAGGTCGAAGGCTGCATCGTAATACAGCTTTTCCTTCGCCGGATCACCCGGTTCACTGCTGGCGGCAGGGGCTTGGCTGGCAGCTGCCCCCGCTGCTGCACCACCGGCAGCGGCACTTGGCGCGCCACCGGCAGAAGAATTATCAGGAGTTGCGGCAGGTTGAACGCCGGCTCCAATGCGTCGATCAAGATCCTGGTAACGCTCCAGGCCTTCTTGCTTGAGCTGGTTTACTTGATTCTGCAGAACTTCAATGGTGCCTTGTTGCTGCGCCAATTGATCCTGCATGCGTTGCAACTGGTTGAACAGTTCGCCCTGTGCCGAGGGGGCGGACGTAGCCGCCCCCCCAGCATAGGCGCCGTTCGTGCCATAACCCGCTGGCGGATAACTGCTCCCGCTATTGTTATAGCCAGAGTTGCTATCTTCCACAGGAACCGCAGCCCACACCGCAAGCGGTGCGAGGCTGAGAGCCAATACAGTTAGAGCACGACGGCACGTTCGCATGACGAATTACTTACGCAGTTCGACGCGACGGTTTTGAGCCCAGGACTGCTCGTCGTGGCCAGTAGCAACTGGACGCTCTTTACCGTAGGAAACCAGTTCCAGTTGGCCTGGAGCAACACCTTGCAGTACCAGGTAGCGCTGAACGGCTTTCGCACGACGCTCGCCCAGTGCCATGTTGTACTCACGAGTACCACGTTCGTCGGTGTTACCTTCCAGAACAACGCGAGCGCCGTTAGCTTTCAGGTCCTTCGCGTGAACGTCCAGAGCGCGCATGGCTTCTGGTTTCAGGTCCGAACTGTCGTATTCGAAGTAGAAAGTGGTGATAGCGCGCAGAGCAGCTTCTTCGCTCAGGGAGCCGTCAACTGCACCAGTGTTAGCGCCGTAACCAGCGTTTGGATCAACAGCTGCGCCTTCACCGGCATTGTCGCCGCCTTTAGACGAGCAACCAACGGCTACGGACAGAGCCAGAGCCAGAGCAGCAAACTTACCAAACTTCAGCATTTCCATCGTGAAACTCCTAATGAACCCCAGTGTGTTAAGTACTTCTTTTTGTAGCGCCGCGTCAGTTCAGGTAAGGGGACCAGGATGGTTCTCTGACTTCGCCTTGAGCGGTAGGAAGTGGGAGCCTTACGCGTCCATTAATGGATACGAGCATCAAGACTCCCCGGCCCTGCTGGCGGGTGGCGTAGATTACCATGGTGCCGTTGGGCGCAACAGTGGCTGACTCATCAAGGTTGGTATCTGTAAGGATTTTTACCGTTCCACGCTGCAAATCCTGGGCCGCAACCCGGAAATTAGTGAAACCATCCTGACGGTGAATCATCACCAACGTCTTTTCATCAGCCGAAAGTTTAGGGTTGGCGTTGTAGTTGCCGATAAAGGTGACGCGTTCCGCACCCCCACCACCAACACTCGCCTTGTAGATTTGTGGTTTGCCGCCGCGGTCGGAGGTAAAGAAGATGGTCGAACCATCCTTGCCCCAGAACGGTTCGGTGTTGATACCTGGACCACTGGTTACCCGAGTGATTGCACGGGAAGCCATGTTCATCACGTAGATATCCGGGTTGCCGTCCTTGGACAGCACAAATGCCAGGCGCGAACCATCCGGCGACCAGGCTGGCGCACCGTTGAGGCCTTCGAAGTTGGTGATCTGCTCACGACGACCGGTATCGATGTGCTGGACAAAGATACGCGGACGCTTCTGCTCGAACGACACGTAGGCAATACGCTTGCCGTCCGGCGCAAAACGTGGCGACAGGATTGGCTCACGCGATTGCAGCAAGGTCACTGCACGCGCACCGTCGTAGTCCGAACGCTGCAAGGTATAACGCGTGTTGTCTACCGAGAAACGCTCAGCCGTTACGTACAGCAGGCGTGTCGAGAACGCACCCTTGATACCGGTGAGCTTTTCAAACGACTGGTCCGAGATGTAGTGGGCCATGTCGCGAATTTGTTCAGCCGTGCCCGATACGCTGCCGGTCAGAACCTGCTGCTCGGTGGCCACGTTGAACAAGGTGTACTGGATCTGCAGGCGGCCGCCGGCTGGCACGATATTGCCGACCATCAGGTACTGCGCGCCTACGGCTTTCCAGTCACGGAACACGACTTCGCTGGCCTGGTTCGGCTGGCTGATCATGTTGCCTTTCGGAATCGGCGCGTAGTAACCGGAGTTGCGCAGGTCGTCGCTGACGATCTGGGCCATGTCGTCCGGCAACACGCTACCGCCCTGCCAGCCGAACGGTACTACCGCGATCGGGGTGGCCCGATCACTACCGCTGGTGACCAGAATGTTCTTTTCATCTGCCGCCGCTATCCCTGCCATACAGCAAATAACGACAAGCATTCCTCGAAGAAGGTTTCTCACAAGGCTAGATCCTCAGGTGTGAATGTCATCTTGAATGAACGATAGGGAGCGAAGTCGCTTGGTTTCATTCCCTGCATCTCGGTCAACCGGCCAATGTTCTTGACCGCGGCAACCGCTGAACTGTCAAACGATCCATCGCCACTGCCTTTGGCCACGGTGACGGAAGTCACGGTGCCGTCCGGCAACATGCCGATCTGCAGTACGACGGTCATGCCTTTGCGTGCCGAAGGTGGACGTGTCCAGCCTTCTGCTGCCCGTGCCCGGATCAGGTCGTCGAAACTGCCCGCGACTTCATCACCACGTTCATCGGCCAAGGCTTGCTGACGCTGCGGCGTGTCGGAGAGCAAATCTGCCAAGGCCTGGGCCTTTTTCTCTTCGGCGGATTTGCGTGCTGCTTCCTGGGCCTTTTTCTTGGTGGCGTCGGCGGCAGCTTTCTTCTTCGCGTCGTCGGCGATTTTCTTCTTCGCCTCGTCTGCTTCAGCTTTTTTCTTGGCGTCTTCGGCGGCTTTCTTCTTCGCGTCTTCGACAATCTTTTTCTTGGCGTCTTCAGCGGCCTGTTTCTTGGCCTCTTCTTCGGCAGCCTTCTTGGCTTCTTCTTCAGATTTCTTCTTGGCTATATCAGCCAATTGTTTCTCTTCGGCTTTTTTCGCTTCGGCAGCTTTCTCGGCTTTCTTGGCTTCATCAGCCTTTTTCGCCTCGTCAGCCTTCTTGGCTTCGTCAGCCTTTTTCGATTCCTCGGCCTTTTGAGCCGCCTCTTCTTTCTTTTGTTCCGCAGCAGCCTTCACCGCTTCCTGCTCGACCTTCTTCTGTTCCATCTGTTCGACTTCAGTCTGGCGCGCAGCCGACTTCTGGGCCTCACCCGCAATCTTCTGATTGGTCTGGGTGGTGGCCTGACTTTTCGATTTCAGCTGATACAGGGTCGCCTGCACGATCGGCTTGGCTGGCGGCAACTCCGGGGTCATGGCAAAGCTGACGAACAGCATGCCAAACACCAGTACGTGCAGGGCAATTGCCCAGACGCTAGGCCAGAAGTAGCTTTCCGAGGCGGACGGCTCTCGCTGTTGCTGCATCAGGGCGCCTCGGTAATCAAGCCAACGTTACCGACGCCGGCCTTCTGCAGCCCGCCCATGGCACCCATGACGGAGCCGTAGTCGACCGCCTTGTCACCGCGGATGAAGACCTGGGTGTGCTTGCCGCCTTCGTTGCCCGAGCGAATGATCTTGGTCACCGCATCGGTCATCGCCGGCAGGGTCAGGGCCTTGTCCTGTTGCTTCTGAGTGTCGACTTCGCTGCCAAGGTTCCAGTAATAGGTCTTGTCGGACTTGATCGAAATGGTCAACACCTGGGTGTTGTTGTCCTGGGGCAAGGCTTCGCTGGAAACCTTGGGCAGATCAACCTTCACACCCTGGTTGAGCATTGGCGCGGTCACCATGAAGATAACCAGCAGCACCAGCATCACGTCGATGTAAGGCACTACGTTCATCTCGGCGACCGGCTTGCGCTTGGTTCGAGCTCGAGTGATTAAAGCCATCGGGGAGTACCTGCTTATTCTTCGCTGGTGTGCACTTTACGGTGCAGGATCGCCTGGAATTCATCGGCGAAGGTGTAGTAACGGCCAATCAGGTTTTCGCCACGAGCGGCAAAACGGTTGTAGGCGATGACTGCCGGGATAGCGGCGAACAGGCCGATCGCGGTGGCGATCAGGGCTTCGGCGATACCCGGGGCCACGGTGGCCAGGGTGGCTTGCTGGGCCTGGGCCAGGCCACGGAAGGAGTTCATGATGCCCCATACGGTACCGAACAGGCCGATGTACGGGCTCACGGAGCCTACGGTGGCGAGGAACGGCAGGCTCTGCTCCAGCTTCTCTTCTTCGCGGGAGATGGCAACACGCATGGCACGGGCCACGCCTTCCATCACTGCTTCCGGATCAACACCTGGCTGCTGGCGCAGACGGGAGAACTCCTTGAAGCCAGCACGGAAGATCTGCTCGACGCCCGAATCCGGGTCCGGGTTGCTGCCCGCCTGGCGGTACAGCTTGGACAGGTCGATACCCGACCAGAAGCGCTCTTCAAAGCTCTCCAGGGCACGTCGACCGGCACGCAGCAGGTTGCTGCGCTGAAAAATCATGACCCAAGAGGTAACCGATGCGGCTACCAGGGTCAGCATGACCAGTTGAACCACAACACTGGCATTGCTGACCAGGCTCCACATGGAGGAATGGTCGACGACGGTAGGTTCCACGCTAAATCTCCTGCTTTGATTGTTTACCCGCGCCGCTTACGCCGGCAAAGGCCGCACGTAGAGCTTCGGGAATGGCCCGGGGTTTCAAACTATTGGTGCGCACACAGGCCACCAGGAACTGCCCCTCACAGAGCAGCGTTGCATCCGTTGCCCGCCTGACCTGCTGTTTGAAGCGCAGGCTGACACGGTTCAATTCGATTACTTCAGCGCTTACCAACAACTCGTCATCCAACCGCGCCGGCGCGTGGTAGCGCGCCTCGCTGGAATGCACGACGAACAACAGGTCCTCCCGTGCCAACTCGGACTGGGCAAAGCCCAGCTCCCGTAGCCGCTCGGTTCGAGCCCGCTCCATGAACTTGAGGTAATTGACGTAATACACGATGCCGCCAGCATCGGTGTCCTCGTAATAAACGCGACAGCGATGTGCGAACGACTGATCCCCGTTTTGCGCGCGCATACTCTAGTGCTTACTCCTCAGGTTGCCAATCCGGCTGGGCAACTGTTTTTTCATTCTCGAAAAACACATCCAGTAACTGAATGACGACGCCAGCCACTAGGACAGCACAAACCTCGAATAAATCAGCAGACGTTAAGCTTTTAATCGTCCACTGCATCGAGGAATTCGTCTACCACGGGCATCTCGCCCAATCGTGACGGAATGTTTAACCCAAAGTGCAGATAGGCATGGCGCGTCACCACTCTCCCCCTTGGGGTGCGCATGATGTAACCCTGCTGGATCAGGTACGGCTCCAGCACATCTTCAATGGTATGGCGCTCCTCGCTGATGGCTGCGGCCAGGCTGTCGACGCCCACCGGGCCACCGTCGAACTTTTCAATCATGGTCAAGAGTAGACGTCGATCCTGATGATCGAAGCCGTGTTCATCCACGTCCAACAGGTTCAACGCCAGGTCGGCGACGGCCTTGGTGATATGCCCTTTTGCCCGCACTTCGGCAAAGTCGCGCACACGGCGCAGCAGGCGATTGGCGATTCGCGGCGTGCCACGGGCGCGGCGGGCGATTTCAAACGCGCCTTCCGGGTCCAGAGGCAGGCCGAGAATGCTGGCCGAACGGCCGACGATGGTCGCCAAGTCTGCAGTGCTATAGAACTCTAGACGTTGAACAATGCCGAAACGGTCTCGCAGCGGGTTGGTCAGCATGCCTGCGCGCGTGGTGGCGCCCACCAGGGTGAAGGGCGGCAGGTCGAGCTTGATGGAGCGCGCCGCCGGGCCTTCGCCGATCATGATGTCGAGCTGAAAGTCTTCCATGGCTGGGTACAGTACTTCCTCGACGATCGGCGAGAGCCGATGGATCTCGTCGATAAACAGCACGTCGTGGGGTTCAAGGTTGGTCAGCAGCGCTGCAAGATCCCCCGGCCGCTCCAGCACCGGACCGGAGGTGGACTTGATCGACACGCCCATTTCCTGGGCAATGATGTTGGCCAGGGTGGTCTTGCCCAGCCCCGGCGGGCCGAAGATCAAGGTGTGGTCCAGGGACTCACTGCGCCCGCGCGCGGCCTGGATGAACAGTTCCATCTGCTCGCGCACGGTGGGCTGGCCGATGTATTCGGCCAGGCTCAGCGGGCGAATGGCGCGGTCCTGGACTTCTTCACGGTCGCGCGGGCCGGTGGCCGCGATCAGACGATCAGCTTCAATCACTTAAATCATTCCCTTCAGGGCTCGGCGGATCATGTCTTCACTGCTCAGGTTCTTGTCCTTGATGGCCGACACGGCCTTGCTGGCCTCCTGAGGCTTGTAGCCCAGGGAAATCAGCGCACTCACGGCATCGCTTTCGGCGCTGGCGACTTGAGCCGCCGGCATGTCCGGCTGGTTCGGCACCAGGGCAAACATGCTTGGTACGACCTCCCAGGCCTTGAAGCGGTCCTTGAGTTCTACCAGCAGGCGCTCGGCGGTCTTCTTGCCAACACCCGGCACCTTGGTCAACGCTGAGGTGTCCTGGGCCGAAACGGCGCGCACCAGCTCATCCACTTCCAGGCTCGACATCAGCGCCAGCGCCAACTTGGGTCCTACGCCGTTGAGGCGAATCAGCTCGCGGAAGAAATCGCGGTCGCGCTTGCCAATGAAACCATAGAGTAACTGTGCGTCTTCGCGTACCACCAGATGGGTATGCAGGGTCAGCGGTTCGCCGACCGACGGCAGGCGATACAGGGTGGTCATGGGCACTTCCAGCTCATACCCCAACCCGTTTACATCCAGAATCAGGTGCGGCGGCTGTTTCTCAGCCAGGGTGCCGCGCAAGCGTCCAATCACGGTTCAAATCCTTAAAGCTTGAGGGTCAGTTCAAGGCCTGACCGGGAATAACGATTGCGCTGATGCTATCAGAGACGCAGCCGCCCGCCACGACTGCGTGCCGTGCCCAGGCCGTGGGGCAACAGGCTGGACCGCGTGTGGGCATGGCAAATGGCGATGGCCAGGGCGTCGGAGGCGTCGATTTGCGGCTTTGAGGTGAGCTTGAGCATGTGCATGACCATCATCTGCACCTGCTCTTTGTTGGCGGCACCGGTGCCGACCACGGCCTGTTTAACCTGGGTCGCGGTGTATTCGGCGATTTCCATGCCCTCTTCGGCGCCCGCCACGATGGCAGCGCCACGGGCCTGGCCAAGCTTCAGCGCCGAGTCCGCGTTCTTGGCCATAAACACCTTTTCGATGCCCATGGTCACAGGCCCGTAGGTCTGGATCACTTCACGCACGCCGCGATAGACGATCTGCAGGCGCTCGGCCAACTCGCCCGCGCCGGTGCGGATGCAGCCCGAGGCGACGTACACACAGCCCCGCGGGGTCTGTTGCACCACGCCAAAACCGGTGATGCGCGAACCGGGGTCGATACCTAGGATTAAAGTCATAACGCCTGCGGTTTTATGGATTCACATAGATCCAATGTGGGAGGGGGCTCGCTCCCGATAGCGGTGGGTCAGTCAATTCATGTGAGGCTGACACACTGCAATCGGGAGCAAGCCCCCTCCCACACTGGATTTTCATCGCGCTTAAGTTAGCTGTTCGGCAACGGATTCGGGGATGTCAGCATTGGAATACACGTTCTGCACATCATCCAGGTCTTCGAGCATGTCCAGCAGCTTCAACACCTTCTGCGCACCGTCCAGGTCCAATTCGGCACTGGTGGTCGGCAGCATCACGATTTCGGCGTCGGTACCTTTGAAACCAGCGGCTTCCAGGGCATTACGCACAGCGTAGAAGCTGGCAAACGAGGTAAATACATCGATGGAACCGTCTTCATTGGTCACCACATCGTCGGCGTCCGCCTCCATCGCGGCCTCCATCAACGCATCTTCATCGGTACCCGGCGCGAAGGTGATCTGCCCCTTGCGTTCGAACAGATAGGCCACCGAACCATCAGTACCCAGGTTGCCACCGCACTTGCTGAACGCATGGCGCACGGCCGCTGCGGTGCGGTTGCGGTTGTCGGTCATGCATTCGACCATCACCGCCACGCCGCCCGGGCCGTAGCCTTCGTAGGTCAGCTCGACCATGTCGTCGGTATCGGCAGCGCCGGCACCACGGGCCACGGCGCGGTCGATGATGTCGCGGCTCATGTTGGCGCCCAAGGCCTTGTCCAGCGCCAGGCGCAGGCGCGGGTTGGAGCCGGGGTCACCACCACCCTGACGGGCCGCAACGGTCAGCTCGCGAATCCACTTGGTGAAGATCTTGCCTTTCTTGGCATCCTGACGCTCTTTGCGGTGCTTGATGTTCGCCCACTTGGAATGGCCAGCCATAACACAACTCCGAAATTCTGTAGAAACCTTGATCAACCCCGCCCCAGGCGGGATGTAGTCCTTTAACGCAAAGGCGCATCCGAAGATGCGCCTTTTTAGACTGCGTAAACCTCAGTGCGCTTTCACGCAGCAGCCTTACTCAGCCTTCGGCGTCTCGCGCAGGCGGATGTGCAGCTCGCGCAGTGCCTTGGCATCCACCACACCTGGAGCCTGGGTCATGACGTCCGCAGCACTCTGGGTTTTCGGGAAGGCAATCACTTCACGGATCGACTGGGCGCCGGTCATCAGCATCACCAGGCGGTCCAGGCCAAAGGCCAGGCCACCGTGGGGCGGTGCACCGTACTTCAGGGCGTCGAGCAGGAAGCCGAACTTCTCTTCCTGTTCCGCTTCGTTGATGCCCAACAGGCGGAACACCGCTTGCTGCATCTCTTTGCGGTGGATACGGATCGAACCACCACCCAACTCAGTACCGTTGAGCACCATGTCGTAGGCACGGGACAACGCGCCTGCCGGGTTGGCTTCCAGCTCGGCTGGCGAGCACTTCGGCGCGGTAAACGGGTGGTGCAGGGCGCTGAAGCTACCGTCGTCGTTCTCTTCGAACATCGGGAAGTCAACGACCCACATCGGAGCCCATTCACAGGTCAGCAGGTTCAGGTCGTGACCCAGCTTGATCCGCAGCGCACCGAGGGCTTCGCTGACGATCTTGGCCTTGTCGGCGCCGAAGAACACGATGTCACCATCAACTGCACCCACGCGATCGAGGATCGCGTTCAGGTTGTCCAGCGGGATGTTTTTAACGATTGGCGATTGCAGGCCATCCACACCGTTGGCGCGTTCGTTGACCTTGATGTACGCCAGGCCCTTGGCACCGTAGATGCCGACGAACTTGGTGTAGTCGTCGATCTGCTTGCGCGGCATGCTCGCGCCACCCGGTACGCGCAGGGCAGCGATGCGGCATTTAGGGTCGTTGGCCGGGCCGCTGAACACCTTGAAATCGACTTCCTTGAGCTGGTCGGCAACGTCTACCAGTTCCAGCGGGTTACGCAGGTCTGGCTTGTCGGAACCGTAGCGGCGCATGGCTTCTTCGAAGGTCATGTGCGGGAAATCGCCGAATTCCAGATCCAGCACTTCCTTGAACAGGTTGCGGATCATCTGCTCGGTCAGGCCCATGATCTCTTTTTCATCGAGGAAGCTGGTCTCGATGTCGATCTGGGTGAATTCAGGCTGGCGGTCAGCGCGCAGGTCTTCGTCACGGAAGCACTTGGCGATCTGGTAGTAACGGTCGAAGCCGGCCACCATCAGCAGTTGCTTGAACAACTGCGGCGATTGCGGCAAGGCGAAGAACGAACCGGCGTGGGTACGGCTCGGCACCAGGTAGTCACGCGCGCCTTCCGGGGTAGCCCGGGTCAGGATTGGCGTTTCTACGTCCAGGAAGCCGTTTTCGTCGAGGAAGCGGCGGATGCTGGTGGTCATGCGCGAACGCAGGCGCAGCTTCTCAGCCATTTCCGGTCGACGCAGGTCCAGGAAGCGGTAGCGCAGGCGGGTTTCTTCACCTACGTCGGAGTATTCGTTGAGCGGGAACGGCGGGGTTTCCGACTCGTTCAGTACTTCCAGCTCGTAGCCCAGCACTTCAATGCCGCCGGAGGCCATGTTCTTGTTCACGGCACCGGCCGGACGCAGGCGCACCTTGCCGGTGATCTTCACGACGTATTCGCTGCGCACGCGGTCGGCGGCGGCGAAGCTTTCGGCGCGGTCCGGGTCGAACACCACCTGGGCCAGACCATCACGATCACGGATATCGAGGAAGATCACCCCGCCGTGGTCGCGGCGACGGTGAACCCATCCGCAAAGGGTGATTTCCTGACCTTCCAGGGTCTCGTTCAGTTGGCCGCAATAGTGGCTGCGCATCATGGTAGTGGTTTCACTTCTCGTAATTCGAAATTCGGTGGAGGCCCGCCTCGTCACCGTACATTAAAGCAGGGGACGGATAATGCAGGAGCCTGCGCGTAGAGTTCAACTCAGTCTGCTTTGTCGCCGCCCGCCAGATTCTTCTTCGAGCCGGTCTTGAAGTCGGTCTCGTACCAGCCGCTGCCGCTCAGGCGGAAGCCCGGCATGGACAACATCTTCTTGAGTTCCGGCGCCTGGCAGGCCGGGCAATCGACCAGCGGCGCTGCGCTGATCTTCTGAATGGCTTCCAACTGATGACCACAGGAAGCACATTGATAGTCGTACATGGGCATGGCGATGTCTCGGCGATCAGAACGTTACTGCGCCACGCCTGTTCCGGGGCAACCCCGGCATGCGCAGCAAAGCGCGGGATTATATCTGGTAAATCGAGGCAGCGCAGCCGGCTTTCTGCCCGGCGCCTTACCCTCCTGGACGGTGGGCCGGCGCCGGGACCGCCTGAGGGGTCAGGGTTCGACCCGACCTTTGAGCAGGTGAACAACACAGACCACCCGCACCAACCCGCTGAAGTTCTTCACACCGCCATAGCGCAGGTGCACTTCCCGATCCACATAGGAGAGCAACGCACTGACGGAACAGGCGTTGAGCCGGGCGATTTCCGTGAGGATATTCCAATAAATCTGCTCCAGCCGCAGACATGTGGAAAACCCATTGAGCCTGACCGATCGGGACAATGGCCTGGCCAACCCCATATCGAACCCTTTGACAAAAGGATCGACTTTCAACTTATGAAAACCACCGGTTTCCATCACTCCACTACCCACTGCGCGAGACATACACCTGACACTCCATTGCCAAACAGCAGTCCATGGGGCCTCCCATTGGACGATAGCGCTATAAAACCGCAGGCAAGCAGGCGCAGCCAGAAGACGGGGCGTTGATCGGCGTAGGACAACGCCAGCAAATGCGCGGAAACAAGCGAGCGGCGCCAGGACGGCGCCGCTGCGGGCTGAGGGTTATTGGTTTTCGAGCAGGGAACGCAGCATCCACGCGGTTTTCTCGTGAATCTGCATGCGCTGGGTCAGCAAATCGGCCGTGGGCTCGTCACTGACCTTGTCGAGCAACGGGAAAATACCCCGCGCGGTACGCGTGACCGCCTCTTGGCCCGCGACCAGTTGCTTGATCATTTCCTCGGCGCTGGGCACGCCCTCCTCTTCCTTGATGGACGAAAGACGCGCGTAGATCGAATAGGCACCCGGTGCCGGGAAGCCCAGGGCACGGATACGCTCGGCAATGGAGTCAACTGCCAGCGCCAGTTCGTTGTACTGCTCTTCAAACATCAAGTGCAGCGTACGAAACATGGGGCCTGTGACGTTCCAATGGAAGTTGTGGGTCTTGAGGTACAACACATAGGTATCGGACAGCAGCCGTGACAGGCCATCGACGATGGATTTACGGTCTTCTTCACTGATACCAATATCGATTGCCATGTTTTTCCCCTTCAATTGACGTGCATTCATTGATCAGGTGCAGAACCACTCTAGCAAGAGAGCCGGTTACGCGCCGCTGGATACAGACCTGGCGGTGGGTAATGTAGGAATTTTCCCCAAAAAACCAATAAAAGCACCCGCACCTGTCTAGGACAAGCGTTTGCCATAGAAATGCCCTCCCCCTTGCAAGCCCCGTAAATGCTTGATTTGAGTAGGCACAGCCTTTGCTGTTAAATAGGCGGCGTGTCACTGCCGTTACTTTTCGCGCCAGCGCCATAGGCTGATACCCGTGCACGTGCCCAACGCCTTCAATTGTTCAGAAGCGAACCGTGCCCGTCAGCTCTTCCTTGTGATCCGTCTAAACGTGAGTTAATCAAAATGTTGAAAATCGTCCACCTGCTAACGGGCGTTGCAGCTTTGCTGCTGTCCTTTATACCGAGCTTGCAACAGGGAAGCCCTCCCTACCTGGAACAACACGACGCTCTGTACCTGGCCTTGTTCGGCCTTCTTAACCTGACGCTGGCACCGGTCATTCCTTACTGGAACAAAGGCACACGTCATCAACTGCAAAACCTGGTCAGTGCGCTGCTGGTGCTGACTGTTGTCGTACAAACCCTCACCCTCCTGGCACCCATGCCTGAAGTCGGCGGCCACCCGGCCATCCTGCTCAGCCTGGTGATCGCTGTAGTGGCCATCGTTCTTCACCTGGCCATCAGCTTCTACCGTTCGTCCCCTGCGGCCTCGTCGCAAACCTACGACATGACCAATCGGGATACCGGTACCGTCAAGTGGTTCAACACCTCAAAAGGCTTCGGCTTTATTTCCCGTGATTCGGGCGACGATATCTTCGTCCACTTCCGGGCCATTCGCGGCGAAGGCCATCGTGTCCTGGTGGAAGGCCAGCGCGTGGAGTTCTCCGTGATGAATCGCGACAAAGGCCTGCAGGCCGAAGACGTGATTGCTGCACTGCCGCGTCGCTGATCCCAGCCTCGCAAAAAAAACCGCGATCCGGCGTTGACTGGATCGCGGTTTTTTTATTGCACGCACATGGGTCAATAGTGCGGCGGCGGTGCTTCTTCTTCCGACGTTTCGAACTGGCCGCCCATCTCTTCCTGGCGCTTGAGCAGCGCAGTCATCTGCAACTGCAGGCGCTCGACGGCCCGTTGCTGGGCAACCAGGATGTCATTTAGGGTCTCAATGGTGTCGTCCTGGAAGGCCAGACGGCTTTCCAGGTCGGTGACGCGGTCTTGCAAATCCATGATTCAGCCCTGGGTGAAGATAAAGTCGGGGGGCAGCAATTCCCGCAGGCGTTCGCGCAGGGCGCTCACTTGCTCGTCGCTATAAGGTTTGGCCGGATGCTTGCCCCACACAGGTGCCGGCCAGGCGGCGTCGTCACGTTTGCGCACAATCACATGCACATGGAGTTGGCTGACCACGTTGCCCAAGGCACCGATGTTCATCTTGTCGGCCGCCAGCCCTTCATTGAGCAATTGCGCCAAGGCCGTAGTCTCTTGCCACAGCCGCTGCTGGTCGGCGACATCCAGCTGAAAGACTTCGCTGATACCGTTGATGCGCGGTACCAGGATGAACCAGGGGTAGTTCGAGTCATTGGACAACAGCAGGCGACTCAGGGGGAAATCCCCCAGCACCAGCGTGTCGTGTTGAAGGCGTTGGTCTAAAGCGAACACCGCAGGCACTCCGTTCGGCAGGTCAGGTTCAAGGCCACCAGCATACCTGCGAATCGCCGAGGCTTCACGCCAGTCGCCGCGCGCCTGGGCAAGGCAAGACGAAAAAAAGCGCACCATTTAGAGACAAGCGTTTTTTTGAACTAGGCTCATTGACCAATCCCCCTGTCATTCACCCGACCCTTAATGAAAAACAGGCACGCGAGCCGCGATGCAGAGGCCTCAGCAAATAAGGCATTACGCCATTACCGAACCCCAAGGCGCTCGAAGGGACTGCACCAAAATGACCCACTTGCGCCTCAAAGAGATCCGCCGATTACCCACTGACCGGGGTGAACGGGTAACGTTTTTCCCACGGGCTGTATTTATGGACCACCAAACAGGCACGGCAAAGAGGCGTCAAGGCCAAACCAATCGGCGTAAAAACCCCGTGCTTATGCGGTTTTTACAAACTCATGACGTTTTTCACAAAAAAATGACATTCGGTTACCGGTTTGGGCGCGCTTGTTGCATTCATCCCCACATCGTCGGCAACGGCACCCACAAGGAAGCAGGTGTTTCGCGATGAAAAACAACAGCGGTTCAATACGCACCATGGAAGACTTGAAACTTTGAAAGTGACGCCGGCGGCGTTCTTTTAATGATTTAAAACAGTATTGAAGTTGTCAGCCTCGTTACAGTGAGGCTGTGAAATTGCGACACGGACATAGCAATTTACGACTGGCTCGTAAAGAAGCTGAAAGGAAAGTTGGTCAAGTATCGCCAATATTGTCAGCGTGATATAACTTTGCGCCGACACAAAAAGAAAGAGCCGCCCAGACAAAAATACAGGTGGGACGGCAGTACTCTTCCTAAAACCAAAGGAGCAAATCACGATGCGCGTGATGAAGTGGAGCATGATCGCCCTGGCTGTTTCAGCAGGCACCTCGCAGTTCGCAATGGCGTCCGCCCAGGACGATTCCAAAGGCTTTGTTGAAGACAGTACTTTCGGCATCAATACTCGCGCTCTGTACTTCAGCCGCGACTATCGCAATGAGCCAGGTGGTGACGGTTACACCATCATCAACGGCAAACGTCAAAGTCGCTCCGAAGAAACCGGCCTGGGCTTCAACGCCTTGTACGAATCGGGCTTCACCCAAGGCACCATCGGTGTGGGTGTCGATGCAATCGGTTTGTTGGGCCTCAAGCTGGACAGCGGCAAAGGCCGTACGGGCACAGGCCTGTTCCCTCAAGGCTCCGACGGTCGCTCCCAGGATGATTACTCCAAAGGCGGTGCAGCCATCAAATTCCGTATCTCCAATACGGTATTGAAGATCGGCGACCAATACACCACCGCACCTGTATATGCCTCTGACGACAGCCGCCTGCTACCGGAGCTGCCACAAGGTATTTCGATCACCAGTACCGAAATCAAAGGCCTCAAGCTCGAAGGCGGTCACTTTACCTCCAGCGTCGCACAAGACCAGACCGACCACGACAGCCTTGGCCTGAAGAAAACCGACTTCGTCGGCGGTGTCTACGCGTGGACTCCTGAGTTCACCACCAGTCTGTACTATGCGAAGACCGAAGATTACTGGCGCAAATACTACGCCAACGTCAACTGGACCCACGCGTTGAGCGATGACCAATCCCTGGCGTTCGACTTCAACATCTACGACACCAAAAGTGAAGGCGCAGGCCTTGTACGTGCCGCCAAAGACGACACCACCAAGCTCGATAACCGCGCATTCAGCTTGCAGGGTGCTTACACCATTGGTGCACACACCTTCACTCTGGCAGCCCAGAAGGTCTCCGGTGACGGCCAGTACGGCTACGGCGTAGACGGCGGCGGTACAGTATTCCTCGCCAACTCCGTGGCGCGTTCCGACTTCTTCGCCGAAGGCGAGAAGTCGTTCCAGGCTCGCTATGACATCAACATGGCTACCTTCGGTATCCCAGGCCTGAGCTTCATGACTCGCTACGTACACGGTAGCGGCGCAAATACCGCCCTGACCTCGAACGGTAAAGAGTGGGAACGCGACATCGAAGCCAAGTACGTGATCCAGTCCGGTCCTGCGAAGGATCTGAGCCTGCGTCTGCGTCAAGCCACTTACCGTTCCAGCGATGCGGTCTACTACAACTCTCCGTCCTTGGACGAACTGCGTCTGATCGCGCAATACCCGCTGAACATCCTGTAATCGAGCATTTGGTTACAACGATGACTTAAGGTTTCGGCCTTAAATAAAAAGCCGCCCCCTTGTAAACAAAGGGGCGGCTTTTTTATTGCAGTATTATTTCTGTCAAAAAATAACTAGCAAGCTAACTAACGAGATTGCAAACAGCTTCCATTAGCTGACCTGTCAGCCAAGTCTCAAGCAATTATTTTTCCGCTGTTTCCTGCATGACACGGATAACCCGCTGTGGAAACGGAATATCAATACCCGCCTCTTTCAAACGGTCGCGTGCAAGTTCGTTCAACATGAACACCACATCCCAATAATCCGAGGTCTTGGTCCAGCAGCGCAGGGAAACAGTAATAGAACTGTCCCCCAAGGTTGAAACCACTGCCACGGCAGCCGGATCCGTCAACACGCGCGGGTCTTTGGCCAGCGCCAACAACACCTCACGGGCTTTCTGCAGGTCCGCTTCATAGTCCACACCTACATCAAACACGACTTTGCGGGTTGGCTGACGGTTGGTGTTGGTGATGATGCCGTTCGAAAGACTGCCATTGGGAATGATGACGGTCTTGTTGTCACCGGTGCGCAGCACGGTGTGGAAGATCTGGATGCTGTCGACGGTGCCGGAAGTGCCCTGGGCTTCGATCCAGTCACCAATGCGGAACGGGCGGAACAACAAGATAAGGACGCCACCCGCAAAGTTCGCCAGGCTGCCTTGCAGAGCCATACCAATGGCCAGGGTAGCAGCACCAATGGCAGCCACGAATGAAGTGGTCGCCACGCCAATCATCGAGGCCACGTTGACCACAAGCATGATTTTCAGCGCGATGTTAGCCAGCTTGGTGATGAAGTGTTGCAGCGCCGTATCCGCGTTGCGCAGAGCCAGCAAACGCCCCACTCGACCAGTCAAGACGTTGATCAGCCACCAGCCGATGACCAGCGTGAGGACGGCCAGCAAAAAACGGCTGCCGTACTCCATGATCATCGGAATCCAGGACTGTGACGTCTTGATCAAGTGATCCATTTCAGCGTTCATATCCATCTACTTTCTCCTGTGTAACGCAATTGAACACCCATTAACGCAATTGAGCCCCGAAGGGCTCAATGGAGGGCGCAGGTTCTGGGGCGTGGGACGCCAAAAAAAACCCCAGGTTCCCCAAATGGCCATCAGTCGCGGAAGTTATTGAACTGCAGCGGCATGTCGAAGGTCTTGGCGCGCAGGGCCGCGATGGCCTCTTGCAGATCATCACGCTTCTTGCCGGTGACGCGAACCTGTTCACCCTGGATGGCGGCCTGGACTTTGAGCTTGGCATCCTTGATGTGAGCGACGATTTTCTTCGCCAGCTCCTTGTCGATACCTTCCTTGAGCACGGCTTCCTGCTTCATCAGTTTGCCGGAGGCGTAGGCGTCCTTGATTTCAAGGCACTGCGCGTCAATCTTGCGCTTGACCAGCGACAACTTGAGGATCTCGATCATCGCTTCCAGCTGGAAATCGGCTTCAGCGGTCAGGTTGACGGTCAGTTCCTTTTCCTTGAATTCGAAGCTGCCCTTGCCTTTCAAGTCATAGCGACGGTCCAGTTCCTTGACGGCGTTCTCGACGGCGTTGGTGACTTCGTGTTTGTCCAGTTCGGATACCACGTCGAACGAAGGCATGTCATTTCTCCAATATAAGGGGCGGGCTCAGTAGAGATGGAGCGCGCCCGAGCTAAAATGCCGGGGCATTATAGCGGTTCTTTCGCCGCGTTCACTGCGCGCGACCCTAAGGAGCACAAACAGATGTCGACCACCTGGCACATTCTTGGCGCAGGCAGCCTGGGCACACTCTGGGCGGCGCGCCTGGCCCGGGCCGGCGTGCCCGTGCGTTTGATCCTGCGCGACAAGGTTCGCCTGGCCAGCTATCAGGCAGCACCGGGCCTGACCTTGGTGGAACAGGGTGTGGCGCATACCTACCCGGTAATCGGCGAAACGCCTGATAGCCCGCAACCCATTCGCCGACTGCTGGTGGCGTGCAAAGCCTACGACGCTCAAAGCGCGATCGCACAGTTGCAACACCGGCTGGCACCGGACGTCGAGCTGATTTTGTTGCAGAACGGCCTTGGCAGCCAGGACGCGGTAGCTGCGCAACTGCCGCAAGCCCGCTGCATCTTTGCCTCCAGCACCGAAGGCGCCTTTCGCGACGGTGATTGGCGCGTAGTGTTCGCCGGCCATGGCTATACCTGGCTGGGGGACGCGAGCCACCCGACCCCTGCGCTGTGGCTGGACGACCTGCAGGCCGCCGGTATCCCCCACGAATGGAGCACCGACATACTGACCCGCCTGTGGCGCAAGCTGGCACTCAATTGCGCGATCAACCCGCTGACCGTGCTTTACCAATGCCGCAATGGCGAACTGCAAGCCCACCAATGCGAAGTGGCCACCCTGTGCGCCGAGCTCGCGCAGCTGCTGGAATACTGCGGCCAACCCGCCGCCGCCGCAGACCTGCAGCACGAAGTGGAACGGGTCATCCACGCCACCGCCGCCAATTACTCCTCCATGTACCAGGATGTGGCCAACGCCCGGCGCACCGAAATCAGCTACCTATTGGGCTATGCTTGCCAGGCGGCCACCCGTCACCAACTGAACCTGCCGCATTTGCAACAACTGCAAGTCCGCTTGGTCGAGCAACTGCTTGCACGCGGATTGCCCCACGACTGAGCCACGCGCTACCCTGCCCGCCTGTCTATCACCTGGGAAAGCCCTGATGCCGTTGCGCCAGCGTCTTGAAAATCTACCGGTAGGGCAGAAACTGCTGGCCGCCCTGCTGGTACTGTTGACCACCGTCTTGCTGGTGGCCAACCTCACCTTTATCAGTGCCGCCTACTGGATCTCCCAGGAAAGCATGGCCCCCCAGGCCCTGCAGGCCATCGGTCGCCTGGTGTCCAACCCGGCTCTCGCCGCCGAGGCCCTTGAGTCGCCGGCCAAGGCCGACGCCTTGCTCAATGAGCTGACCAGCTATTCCCCCTTACGCGCCGCCGCCCTGTACGACGGCGATGGCAACCGTCTGGCGCAGATGCAACACGGCGACCGCCTGCACCTGCCCGATACCTATAAACATATCGAAGCCTGGCGCGTCACCGAGTTTCGCAGCAACCAGATCATCACCCTGCCCCGCGCTGGCCAACCATCCGGGCATCTGCTGCTGGTAGCCAGCAGCGAACTGCCAGTAGCGTTCTATACCGGCACGTTGACCGCCAGCCTGGGCATCCTGATTTTCAGCGTGCTGCTATGGCTGATCATCGCCCGCCAGATCAAACGCCTGATCACCCGCCCCATCCATGAACTGGAAGAACTGTCGCGCCAGGTCACCCGCGAAGAGAACTACGCCCTGCGCGCCGGCCGTGGCAACCACGATGAAATCGGCAGCCTGGCCGAAGCCTTCAACACCATGCTGTCACGCATCGAAGCCCGCGAGCAGCAACTCAAGCGCGCGCGGGACGACTCCCAAGCCGCCTACGACCAGGCCCAGGGCCTGGCCGAAGAGACCCGCCACACCAACCGCAAGCTGGAACTGGAGGTTCAGGTACGCAGCAAGATCGAGAAAAAACTCACCGGGTTCCAGAACTACCTGAACAGCATCATCGACTCCATGCCCTCGGCACTGATCGCCCTGGATGAACAGCTCTACGTCACCCAATGGAACCAGGAAGCCAGCGCGCTCTCCGGCACGCGCCTGGACGAAGCGCTTAACCAGCCGATCTACCTGGCGTTCCAACCGCTCAAGCCGTACCTGCCGCAAATCCGTGCCACCGTCGAGCAACACACGGTGGAACGCATCGAGCGGGTCACCTGGATCAAGGACGACGAACCCAAGCATTACGCCCTGACCTTCTACCCACTGATGGGCGGTGCCGGGCGCGGCGTGGTGATTCGTATCGACGACATTACCCAACGCCTGTCCCTTGAAGAAATGATGGTGCAGTCAGAGAAAATGCTCTCCGTGGGCGGGCTCGCTGCTGGCATGGCCCATGAAATCAACAACCCGCTGGGCGCAATCTTGCATAACGTGCAGAACATCCGTCGCCGCCTGTCCCCCGAATTGCCGAAAAACCTGGAGCACGCCGAACAGGCGGGCATCGAGCTGGACATGGTCAACCGCTACCTGCAAAGCCGCGAAGTCCCGCAACTGCTCGACGGCATCCAACAGGCTGGCGCGCGGGCAGCAAAGATCGTCACCCACATGCTCAGTTTCAGTCGTCGCAGCAATCGGCAGATGGCCCCGTGCGACCTGCCCGCCTTGATCGACCAGGCGGTCGAGATCGCCGGAAACGACTTCGACCTGGCCATTGGCTTCGACTTCAAAGGCCAGGCGATCACCCGCCAGTTCGACCCACGACTCGGCCCGGTGCCAGGTACCGCCAATGAGTTGGAACAGGTGCTGCTCAACCTGCTGAAAAACGCCGCCCAGGCGATTCACCTGCGCGGCGACGACAGCGAGCCGGGGCGCATCGTCCTGCGCACTCGCCTCAACCCGCCATGGGCAGAGATCCAGGTTGAGGACAACGGCATCGGCATGAGCGAAAACGTGCGCAAGCGCACCTTCGAGCCATTCTTCACCACCAAGGAAATCGGCCAGGGCACCGGGCTTGGGCTGTCGGTGTCGTATTTCATCATCACCAACAACCACAAGGGCCAGATGGAAGTGCACTCCACCTTAGGCCAAGGCACATGCTTTACCCTGCGCCTGCCCTTGGCCGGCAGCCAACTGCCACCTTACGAACTCACCCAACTGGAGCAATGACCATGGGCTTTCGCCTGTCGAAGATCTACACCCGTACTGGCGACAAGGGTGAAACCGGCCTCGGTGATGGCCGTCGCGTGCCCAAGGATCATCCGCGGGTGGAGGCCATTGGTGAAGTCGATACGCTGAACAGCCAACTCGGGTTGCTGCTGGCCGCACTGGAAGAACAGAGCGGCAAGCACCCTGAATTGAAAGATGTGATTGAAGTGCTTACACCCTGCCAGCACCGTTTGTTTGATCTGGGCGGTGAGTTGGCAATGCCGGTGTACAAGGCGCTGAATGCCGCCGAAGTGGATCGCCTGGAAGCGGCGATTGATCGCTGGAATGAAGAAGTGGGGCCGCTGGAGAATTTCATTCTGCCCGGTGGTTCGGCATTGATCGCCCAGGCCCACGTTTGCCGCAGCCTGGCGCGCAGTGCGGAGCGCAGGTGTCAGCAACTGAATGCGATTGAGCCGCTTGAAGGTGTGGGGTTGGCGTATATCAATCGGTTGTCGGATTTGCTGTTTGTGGCGGCGCGGGTGATTGCCAGGCGCCAAGGTGTGGCTGAGGTGTTGTGGCAAGCGGCTGCCAAGCCACACTGATGTTTATGTAGTGCCTGATCGGGCCCTATCGGGGGCAAGCCCCCTCCCACACTTTGATTTGTGAACGCATTCAAAATGTGGGAGGGGGCTTGCCCCCGATGAGGCCCGTCATAACACCATCAAACCTCTGGCCAGAATGCCCGAATGCCGGCCACACCCTGAGCCCCAACCTCCCAAGCCTTCTCCCGTTCAGCCGGCCCAACCCCACCCAGCAGAAACACCGGTTTGCTGAACCCACGGATCAACTCTGCCGCCTGCTCCCAGCCCAAGGGCTGCGCATCGGGGTGAGTCTGGGTCGGCTGCACCGGCGACAGCGTGACAAAGTCCACGTCCATCAACTCTGCCAGCGCCAGCTCTTCGGCGTTATGGCATGAAGCTGCCAACCAACGATCCTTGGGCAACGGTCGACCTTTGCTCGCGTATTTACGCAATTGTGCCGAGGTCATGTGCCAGCCGGCCGAAGGAAAATCCCCCAGCCATTCAAACGGTCCCTTGAGCATCAACTGCGCCTTGCCAGCACACAGGCCCGCCGCGTCCACGGCCAGGTCACGGTACTTGGGGTCGTAACCGTTGGGTGCACGCAACTGAATCAACTTGATGCCACCGGCGATGGCTTTCTGGAGGCCGCGCAACAATGTCGGTGTTTCCAGCTCGCCCGGCGTGATCAGGTACTCGGCCGGCAAACGCGCGGCGGCAACGATGGGTGCATTGGCGGCCGGGAATTCATAGTTGAGCAGGTCCCGAGGGGCTACCCATTCCAGCGGCTGCCCTTCAACGCCATGGGGTTCGCCGGTAAAGGCCGAAACCTCCCAGACGTCCAGCAACACCTGTTTGTCCGGGTAGTCGTGCTGCACCTTGATCAACGGCCGCGCCGTGGTGACCTGGATCCCCAGTTCCTCCTGCAATTCGCGGGACAGTGCAGTGGCGACCGACTCACCGGCCTCCACCTTGCCACCGGGAAACTCCCAGAGACCGCCCTGATGCTGGGTATCGGCGCGGCGTGCCAGCAAGATCCTGCCGTCGACACCGCGGATCACCGCTGCTGCTACATGCACTCGTTTCACGCCCTATTTCCTCTTGTCGTCCCCTGTAGGAGCGGGCTTGCTCGCGAAAAACGAGCAGGCGACGCAGGTTGCCTGAAAGCACTGCGTCATCGTTGACGACCTTCGCGACCAAGCGCGCTCCTACAGGGTTTGTGCGGTCACATCAGGTACGGTATTCCGCGTTGATCTTCACGTACTCGTGGGACAGGTCTGTGGTCCAGATGGTTTCGCTGCACTCGCCGCGACCCAGCTCGATGCGGATGGTGATTTCTTCCTGCTGCATCACCGCCGAGCCCTGGGCTTCGGTGTAGCTCTCGGCGCGGGCACCACGGCTGGCGATGCACACGTCGCCAAGGAACACATCGATCTTGCTCACGTCCAGGTCCGGCACGCCGGCACGACCGACAGCGGCGAGGATACGGCCCCAGTTCGGGTCGGAGGCGAACAGCGCAGTCTTGATCAGCGGCGAGTGGGCCACGGTGTAGCCCACGTCCAGGCATTCCTGATGGTTGCCGCCGCCGTTGACTTCAACGGTGACGAACTTGGTCGCGCCTTCGCCGTCACGCACGATGGCCTGGGCCACTTCCATGCACACTTCGAACACCGCTTGCTTCAAGGCTGCGAACAACGGGCCGCTGGCCTCGGTGATTTCCGGCAGGTTGGCCTGGCCAGTCGCGATCAGCATGCAGCAGTCGTTGGTCGAAGTGTCGCCATCGATGGTGATGCGATTGAACGACTTGTTGGCGCCGTCCAGGATCAGGCTGTGCAACACGTCGCGGGAGACTTTGGCGTCGGTGGCGATGTAGCCGAGCATGGTGGCCATGTTCGGGCGGATCATGCCCGCGCCCTTGCTGATGCCGGTCACGGTGACGGTCACGCCGTCGTGCACGAACTGGCGGCTCGCGCCTTTTGGCAGGGTGTCGGTGGTCATGATGCCGGTGGCGGCCGCAGCCCAGTTATCCACAGACAAGTCATCCAGCGCGGCTTGCAGCGCGCCTTCGATCTTCTCGACCGGCAGTGGCTCGCCAATCACACCGGTGGAGTACGGCAGCACTTGGCTGGCATCCACACCCGCTAGTTGGGCCAGCTTGGCGCAGGTACGCGCAGCTGCCACCAGGCCAGGTTCGCCGGTGCCGGCGTTGGCATTGCCGGTGTTGGTCAGCAGGTAACGGATGGTGCCGGCCACACGTTGCTTGGCCAGGATCACGGGGGCCGCGCAAAACGCATTGAGGGTGAACACACCAGCAACGGTCGAGCCTTCAGCACAGCGCATCACCACTACATCCTTGCGCCCCGGGCGCTTGATGCCGGCCGAAGCGATACCGAGTTCAAAACCGGCAACCGGGTGCAAAGTGGGCAAAGGACCAAGACCAACAGCCATGAATGCGCTCCTCAAAAATTAGGTGATGTCTGTGCCGTCGTGAGCGACGGTGAAATTAATGGCAAAACGCCGCGACGGCAAAGGCCGGTCGCGGCGCGGGGTGTTGCAGCGTCAGGCAAAAATCTTAGTTGATTTCGCCGTGGCAGTGTTTGAACTTCTTGCCCGAACCGCACCAGCACAGTTCGTTGCGGCCCAGCTTCTGATCATTGCGAACCGGCGTCTGGGCCAGGGCCACATCAACCTCTTCGCCCAGTACTTCTGGCTGCTCAAGACCCGGTGCTTCGTCGTGCTGGAACTGCATGCGCGCAGCCAGTGCCTCGGCTTCCTGACGCAGGCGGGCTTCTTCCTCGATCGGGTCTTCGCGACGCACCTGAACGTGGGACAGCACGCGAATCGAATCGCGCTTGATCGAATCCAGCAACTCGGAGAACAGCGTGAACGACTCGCGCTTGTACTCCTGCTTCGGGTTCTTCTGGGCGTAGCCACGCAAGTGGATGCCGTGACGCAGGTGGTCCATGGTCGACAGGTGGTCTTTCCACAGGTCGTCCAGCACGCGCAGTACGATTTGCTTCTCGAAGGTGCGCAGTGCTTCGGCACTCGCCTGCTCTTCTTTCTCGTTGTACGCGGCCAACAGTTCGGCCATCAGTTTTTCGCGCAGGGTTTCTTCGTACAGGTGGTCGTCGTCGTCCAGCCATTGCTGAACGGGCAGGTCCACACCGAAGTCGCTCTTCAACGCAGCTTCCAGGCCGGCAACATCCCACTGCTCAGGCAGCGATTGTGGCGGGATATGGGCGCTGACGGTGGCATTGAGCACGTCCTGACGGAAATCGGCGATGGTCTCGCCAATGTTGTCGGCGGCCAGCAACGTGTTACGCATGTGATAGATCACTTTACGCTGTTCGTTGTTGACGTCATCGAACTCAAGCAGTTGCTTACGGATATCGAAGTTGCGGCCTTCAACCTTGCGCTGAGCCTTCTCGATGGCGTTGGTCACCATGCGGTGCTCAATCGCCTCGCCGGACTGCATCCCTAAGGCTTTCATGAAGTTCTTCACACGGTCCGAGGCGAAGATACGCATCAGGCTGTCTTCAAGCGACAGGTAGAAACGGCTGGAACCGGCGTCACCCTGGCGACCGGCACGGCCACGCAACTGGTTGTCGATACGGCGCGATTCGTGACGCTCGGAGGCGATGACCTGCAGGCCACCGGATTCCAGCACGGCCTGGTGGCGCTTCTGCCAGTCGGCCTTGATCTGGGCGATCTGCTCGGGGCTCGGGTTTTCCAGGGCCGCGACTTCCACTTCCCAGTTGCCGCCCAACAGGATGTCGGTACCACGACCGGCCATGTTGGTGGCGATGGTCAGTGCGCCTGGGCGACCGGCCTGGGCGATGATCTCGGCTTCTTTTTCGTGGAACTTGGCGTTGAGGACCTTGTGCTCGATGCCTTCCTTGTTGAGCAGGTTGGATACATGCTCGGAAGTCTCGATGGTGGCAGTACCCACCAGGATCGGACGACCCTGGGCCATGCCGTCCTTGATGTCGTTGATGATTGCCGCGTACTTCTCTTCGGCCGTCAGGAACACCAGGTCATTGAAGTCTTTACGGGCCAGCGGCTTGTTCGGCGGGATCACCATCACGGCCAGGCTGTAGATCTGGTGGAACTCGAACGCTTCGGTGTCGGCCGTACCGGTCATGCCGGACAGTTTGTTGTACAGACGGAAGTAGTTCTGGAAGGTGGTGGAGGCCAACGTCTGGCTTTCAGCCTGGATGTTGAGCACTTCCTTGGCTTCGATGGCCTGGTGCAGGCCTTCGGACAGGCGACGACCCGGCATGGTACGCCCGGTGTGTTCGTCGACCAGGACCACCTGGCCGTCCTGCACGATGTATTCGACGTTGCGATGGAACAGCTTGTGGGCACGCAGGCCGGCGTATACGTGGGTCAACAGGCCCAGGTTATGCGCCGAGTACAGGCTTTCACCTTCAGCCAGCAGGCCGATCTGGGTCAGCATGTCTTCAACGAACTGGTGGCCGGATTCGTTGAGTTCGACCTGGCGGGTCTTCTCGTCGATGGTGAAATGACCTTCTTTGGTCACCACGCCTTCCACTTCCTCGATGTGCTGCTCCAGGCGCGGGATCAACTTGTTGATCTCGGTGTACAGGCGCGAGCTGTCTTCGGCCTGGCCGGAGATGATCAGCGGGGTACGGGCTTCGTCGATGAGGATGGAGTCGACTTCGTCGATCACGGCAAAGTTGAGTTCGCGCTGGAATTTTTCTTCCATGCTGAACGCCATGTTGTCGCGCAGGTAGTCGAAACCGAATTCGTTGTTGGTGCCGTAGGTGATGTCGGCAGCGTAGGCAGCACGCTTCTCTTCCGGCGGCTGGAACGGCGTTACTACGCCGACGGTCAGGCCGAGGTATTCATAGAGCGGGCGCATCCAGTTGGCGTCCCGGCGAGCCAGGTAGTCGTTCACCGTCACAACGTGCACGCCCTTGCCGGACAGTGCGTTGAGGTAAACGCCCAGGGTCGCTACCAGGGTCTTGCCTTCACCGGTACGCATTTCGGCAATCATGCCTTCATGCAAGGTCATGCCGCCGATCAACTGGACGTCGAAGTGGCGCATGCCCATGACGCGCTTACCGGCTTCACGGGCGACCGCAAAGGCTTCAGGCAGCAGCTTGTCGAGGGTTTCACCTTTGGCTATGCGGGCCTTGAACTCTTGGGTCTTGGCGCGCAATTGCTCGTCCGACAGGGCAACCATCTGCTCTTCGAAGGCATTGACCAGCTGCACCGTCTTGAGCATGCGTTTGACTTCGCGCTCATTCTTGCTTCCAAAAAGTTTCTTTAACAAAGGCGCAAACATATCGGCAGGTTCTTCCACACATAGGGATGGAGGGCGCACCGTGAGTGGCCCGAGCAGCCCTCACGGCCGCATGCGAACGCGCATTCTACCCGGATTCGTGGGTGAGGAAAGTGGCGTTGTTCCCCGATGCTGGCATGGTGCTGTGAGAGGGCTTGTTTAAAATAAGGGCTTTTGCTGGAACTTCAACCCATGGAGCGCAGAAGTTAACAGTTGATTTGACCGGTAAAAAGCCACCGATGCATTGCCGTGGGGGCCCACAGGTGCTTTCTGTTAAGATGCCCGCTCTGTTACTTAAGGTGTCTGATCATGGCATTTCGCCCTCTTACAGCCCGCGCACCCAGCGTGTTGCTTCGCGAAGCCAAGCCGTTGAAAGCCATCTTTGGCCATGCGCAACGCTTGGGCCATCTGCAGCGCCTGGTCGAAAGCCAACTGCAACCGGCGGCCCGCGAACATTGTCATGTGGCGTCGTGGCGCGAAGGCAACCTGCTGCTAATTGTCACAGACGGTCATTGGGCGACTCGCTTGCGCTACCAGCAAAAACGCCTGCAGCGGCAATTGATGGCCTTTGATGAGTTCGCCAGCCTGATGCGTATCCAGTTCAAGGTGCAGCCGCCCACCGTCCAGCAAGGCGCGGTGGGGCATACCATGGATTTGTCGACCAACGCCGCTGAAACCATCCAGGCAACCGCCGACGGCATCAGCGATCCTGGCTTGCGCGCGGCGCTTGAGCGGCTGGCCGCCCACGCCAAGCCCAAGGCCTGAAACGCTACTTGCGTTTACTTCCGCCCAGCAGCGAACCCAGCAACCCTCGCACCAACTGACGGCCCATCTGATTCGCGGCCTGCTGCATCGCTGACTTGAGCGCCTTGCCAGCTGCAGTCCCCAGGAACGCACCGGCCTTGTCGGTAAAGCTCGGCTCCTCGGCGGCAGGCGTGGCGCTCTCGGTCGGCCCAAGCTCCTTGCGTGCCATCAGCACTTCATAGGCCGATTCCCGGTCGATGGGCTTGTCGTAACGCCCCTGCAAGGGTGAACTGGCGATCAGCGCAGCACGTTCAGCCTCACTGAGCGGCCCGATCCGCGATTGCGGCGGCGCCACCAGCACACGCTGGACGACTTCTGGCGTGCCTTTTTCCTGCAAGGTGCCCACCAACGCCTCACCTGTGCCCAGCTCGGTCAGCACCGCCAAGGCGTCAAAGGCCGGGTTCGGCCGAAAACCATCCGCCACGGCCCGCAGGGATTTTTGCTCTTTGGTGGTAAACGCCCGCAAGCCATGTTGGATACGCAGGCCCAGTTGAGCCAGCACGCTGTCCGGCAGGTCGCCGGGGGATTGGGTGACGAAATACACGCCAACGCCCTTGGAACGGATCAACCGCACCACTTGCTCAAGACGCTCCTGCAACGCCTTGGGGGTATCGGCAAACAGCAGGTGCGCCTCGTCGAAAAACAGTGCCAGCAGCGGTTTGTCCGCATCACCGCGCTCGGGCAGTTGCTCGAACAACTCCGCCAACAACCACAGCAGAAACGTCGCGTACACCTTTGGCGCCTCGTGCACCAAGCGGCTGGCGTCCAGCAGATGGATACGCCCACGGCCATCGCTGGCCGGCTGCAAGATATCCTCAAGTTGCAGGGCCGGTTCGCCAAACAAGGCTTCGGCCCCCTGCTGCTCCAATACCGCAAGACGGCGCAACAGCGCCTGGCTGGAGCCGGTGGTCATCAGCGCCGCATCGTCGCCCAGCAGTTGCGGGTGATAACGCAGGTGATTGAGCAGGGCCTTGAGGTCTTTGAGGTCCAGCAGTAGCAGGCCTTCACGGTCGGCCACCTTGAACGTGGCGTAGAGCGCTGACTGTTGGCTGTCGGTGAGTTCGAGCAAAGCACCGAGCAGCAGCGGGCCCATTTCGCTGATGGTGGTGCGCAAGGGATGACCAGACTGCCCGTGGATATCCCACAACGTCACCGGATAAGCCTTGGCCGTGTACCCCAAAAAAGGCATGCCGGCTATGCGCTCGGCGACCTTGCCCTGGGGGTTGGCGGCGGCACCCAGGCCGCACAGGTCGCCCTTGATGTCGGCGGCGAACACCGCCACCCCCGCATCACTGAAGGCCTCTGCCAGGCGTTGCAGGGTGACGGTCTTGCCCGTACCGGTCGCTCCGGCGATAAGCCCGTGACGGTTGGCCAGGCGCATGGCCTGGGCGATTGGCTGGCCCGCGAGGTCGGCGCCGATCAAGAGTTGCGAGGCGTGAGGCATTTTGTCACCCATGGTTAATCTTTGGTTGCGCCAGGTCGATACAGACGGATGTGAGACCCACGAAGTCTAAAAAAAGATCGGATAGTTCCTACAGGAACAGGAGGAGCTATCACAAGAAGTATCACACCTTTTTTAACGCTGCCATTCTGCGCTTCCCACAAGGACGCGCACTGACATTAAGACCTTAGCGGACCCTACAAGCCATGAATAAAAATCTGCGCTTCAGCCACAAAATCCTGCTTGCAGCCTCCCTTATCGTCATCGCCGCTTTTGCGTTATTCACCCTCTACAACGATTACCTGCAACGCAACGCCATACGTGACGACCTGAACAACTATTTGCATGAAATGGGCGATGTCACCGCCAGCAATATCCAGACCTGGCTCACCGGACGCATCGCCCTGGTAGAAAACGCCGCGCAGAACATCGCTACCCACCCGGAACCCTCCACCGTTGCTGGCCTGCTGGACGAGAAAACCCTGACATCTTCTTTCATGGCCACCTACGTAGGTGACAGCAAAGGCGCCTTCACTATCCGGCCCGACACCAAGATGCCGGACGGCTTCGACCCTCGTGTTCGCCCTTGGTACAAGGACGCCCAGAGCAGTAATGGCTCAACCCTGACCGAACCGTATGTCGATGCGGCCACCGGCCAATTGATCATTTCCATCGCCACCCCAAGTGCCAAGGCCGGCCAGAACATCGGCGTGGTCGGCGGTGACCTGAGCCTGCAAACCCTGGTGGATAACATTGGCGCACTCAAATTCGGCGGCCGGGGCTATGCATTTCTGGTCAGCGCCGACGGCAAGGTACTGGTACACCCCGATAAAGACCTGGTGATGAAAACCCTCGCCGACATGTATCCAAAAAATACGCCGAAGATCAGCAGCGACTTCAGCGAAGTCGAGGCCAACGGAAAAGACAACATCGTGACCTTTACCCCAATCAAAGGCCTGCCGTCGGTGAAGTGGTACCTCGGCATTTCGGTGGATAAAGACAAATCCTTCGCCATGCTCAGCGAATTCCGTACCTCGGCGGTGATCGCCACGGTCATTGCGGTGGTGATCATCATCACCCTGCTGGGTATGTTGATTCGTGTGCTGCTACAACCTTTGCACCTGATGACCCGTGCCATGCAGGACATCGCCGACGGTGAGGGTGACCTCTCCCGCCGCCTGGCCATCCAGAATCATGATGAGTTCGGCACCTTGGGGAACGCGTTCAACCGCTTCGTGGAGCGAATTCACTCATCGATTCGTGAAGTGTCTTCGGCCACCGAGCAGGTCAATGAAGTGGCATTGCGGGTGGTCAGCGCCTCCAACTCTTCGATGGTCAACTCTGACGAGCAGGCCAACCGCACCAACAGTGTTGCCGCTGCCATCAATGAACTGGGGGCTGCCGCCCAGGAAATCGCACGGAATGCGGCGCAGGCCTCGCACCAGGCCAGCGATGCACGGCATCTGGCCGAAGATGGCCAGCAAGTCGTTGAGCGCAATATCAAGGCAATGAACCAGCTGTCAGCGATGATCAGCGCTTCGAGCAGCAATATCGAAGCGCTCAATAGCAAGACGGTAAATATCGGGCAGATCCTGGAAGTCATCACCAGCATCTCCCAGCAAACCAACTTGCTGGCGTTGAATGCCGCCATTGAAGCCGCCCGGGCCGGGGAAGCCGGACGTGGGTTTGCGGTGGTTGCCGATGAGGTGCGCAACCTGGCGCACCGCACTCAGGAATCGGCCCAACAGGTGCAAAAGATGATCGAGGAGTTGCAAGTCGGCGCCCGTGACTCGGTCAGTACCATGAGTGAAAGCCAGCGTCACAGCCATGACAGCGTGGAGATCGCCAACCTGGCCGGTGAGCGCCTGAGCAGTGTGACCCAGCGTATTGGTGAGATTGATGGGATGAACCAGTCGGTCGCCACCGCTACCGAGGAGCAAACCTCGGTGGTGGAGTCGATCAACATGGACATTACCGAGATCAACACCCTCAACCAGGAAGGTGTGGAAAACCTGCAATCAACCCTGCGCGCCTGCGCCGACCTGGAACAGCAAGCCGCACGATTGAAACAATTAGTGGGCAGTTTCCGCATCTGATTGCGCAGGCCGTTATTCGCCTTTGGGCTCGGCCTTGTCCTGCTCGCGCTCCCA
Organism: Pseudomonas kairouanensis; assembly: GCF_004682055.1. GTDB lineage: Bacteria > Pseudomonadota > Gammaproteobacteria > Pseudomonadales > Pseudomonadaceae > Aquipseudomonas > Aquipseudomonas kairouanensis. The sequence continues at coordinate 130,475 of NZ_QUZU01000012.1, forward strand.
CAACTCGGCGGCACCTGGAAAATCGGTGCCGTCTTCACTGCTCAGGTCATCCGGGTCATACCGGCTCAAACACCCCTCCCCTAGCGTCGCTGGGGCTTTGGAGGTGGCTTTGTCCAGTGGGTCGCTCATCGGTCACTCCTCAACTAAGGCAGGCAAAGAAAAAGGGCCTGGGACGATTTAACGCCCAGGCCCCTGTTTCTTCAATCTCAAACCCGTCGATCAGAACACGACAGTCTTGTTGCCGTGCACCAACACGCGGTCTTCCAAGTGATAACGCAGGCCACGGGCCAGCACCATCTTCTCGACGTCACGGCCGAAACGCACCATGTCTTCAATACTGTCACTGTGGCTGACACGCACCACGTCCTGCTCGATGATCGGACCGGCGTCCAGCTCTTCGGTGACGTAGTGGCAGGTCGCGCCGATCAACTTCACGCCGCGCAAGGAAGCCTGGTGATAAGGCTTGGCACCGACAAACGACGGCAGGAAGCTGTGGTGAATGTTGATCACCTTGCCTGCGTACTCGCGGCACAGCTCCGGCGGCAGGATTTGCATGTAGCGCGCCAGCACCACCACGTCGGCGTCATGCTGCTTGACCAGGCGGGAGACCTCGGCGAATGCCGGTTCCTTGTCCTGCGGGTTCACCGGTACGTGGTAGTACGGAATGCCATGCCACTCGACCATGCTGCGCAGGTCGTCATGGTTGGAGATCACACAGGCAATTTCGCAATCCAGCTCGTCACTGTGCCAGCGGTGCAACAAGTCAGCCAAACAGTGGGATTCACGGCTGGCCATCAACACCACGCGTTTTTTCTGCTCGGTGTCGGTGATATGCCAGGTCATCGAAAACTCTTCGGCGATCGGCGCAAAGGCCTCGCGAAACGCATCGAGGCCAAACGGCAGCGAATCTGCACGAATCTCGTGACGCATGAAGAACCAACCGCTGAGATTGTCCGAGTGATGACTCGCCTCGGTGATCCAGCCGTTGTGGGACGCCAGAAAGTTACTGACTTTGGCAACGATACCTACCCGGTCCGGGCAAGCAATCACCAGCCGAAAAGTGCGCATTAGGGGGAGACTCCAGAACTTCGCAAAGGCCGCCATTCTAGCGATTACGCAGCAAAACTGCATTATTCGTTATCGTTTATTCCGATCGCCAGCCCCCGGCTTGCCCCTTAATAACCTAAGGATTTACCACCTTAATATGGGCCTACTGCGCCTTGCTCAGTCTACTGCCGACATTTCAAGGAAACTCTCTTTAGGCATACGACCTAGTAATTAACTCGATCGATGGGGTTAGCCACAAACATCCAAAGTAATTCACCTAAATGCACCCTTAAATGTTTACTTGAGGAAACCGCCTGACTATTATTGGGCCACTCTCCCTGTCAATCAGCGCTCTACATAAGGTAGTCCACATGTCTCTGATCAACGAATACCGTGCCACTGAAGAAGCTATCAAAGAGCTGCAAGCCCGTTTGAAGAACCTGTCCCAAGACGACAAACTGCAAACCGAGCTGGAATTCGAAGGCAAACTGCGCACCCTGATGGGTGAATACTCCAAATCCCTGCGTGACATCATCGCGCTGCTGGATCCAGAATCGAAAGTTAAAGCACCTCGCGGCGCGGTGAAAACTACTGGCACCAAGCGTGCTCGCAAGGTCAAACAATACAAAAACCCGCACAACGGCGAAGTCATTGAAACCAAAGGTGGCAACCACAAAACGCTGAAAGAGTGGAAAGCCAAGTGGGGCGGTGACGTGGTTGAAGGCTGGGCTACGCTGCTGGGCTAAGCCTCGCAAGGTTCACGCTTAGAACGCCACACTATGAAAAACGCCAGCTTGCTGGCGTTTTTTATTGCCTGTCTGTTTTGTTGAAAACGGCTACAGGTTCACACGCGCGGCTAAAGTGTCAGCATATTCCTGCCACTGGTCCAGTACCCCGAGCTGGAATGGCGTCGCACTAACCGCCAACTCCAGCCGTGCTTTTTTAAATGCATCCAGGGTATTGGGTGCCCCCCACTCAGGGTTTGACAAACGTTGCTGACAGAAAAGTTTCCAGCGTTGTTGCTCCTCGCTGTTCAAGGTATCGGGGAAGTTACGTGCGCGGTAGCGAAACAATAATTCAGGCAAACGATCATCATCAAATGGCCACTGCTGTCGCGCTAATTGCATCGGCTCGGCCGAGCGGACTTGTTCGCATAAACGCCGGTCCCGGTCACCAATAAAACCATCGTAAAGCTGCTGTTCCGGGTCTGAATTCGGTGCAAATTCCTCTTCGGCGTAAATAGCCGCCAACTTGTCACGCCAAAGTTCCTGTGCGTCGGTTAGCCGCAGTGCACGCACCTGATAACTGTCCATATCCAGTTGCAGACGTTGACGGTCTTCGGCCCGCAAAACATTCAACGGAGCGACCACTGGGCAGCGGTTGATATGCACCAACTTCAATGGTACCGGCAGTTCCCCCGCGGCAAGATCCTCGCGCCGGGTATAAAGGCGCTGGCGCAAAGTATCTGCATCGAGGTCCAGCAACCCCTGGGGGTCGAGCCCCAGGTCGCAGACGATCAATGCATTGCGATTGCGCGGGTGCCAGGCCAGGGGCAATACCACGCCCAGGTAGTGACGCTCGGCCGAGAAACGCCCAGAGATATGCACCATCGGTTGCAGCAGGCGCACTTGGTCCATTACCCGCTGCTTGCTGCGCAGTTGGAACAGCCAGTCGTACAACTTGGGTTGTTTTTCGCGCACCCGTCGGGCCAGAGCAATCGTGGCGCGCACATCGGACAGCGCATCATGGGCCTGGCCATGGTCGATACCGTTGGCTTCGGTCAGGCGCTCCAGCTTGAGGGTCACACGCCCATCCTGCTGCGGCCACTCGATACCTTCCGGACGCAGGGCGTAGGCGGTACGCACTACATCGATCAAGTCCCATCGGCTGTTACCCCCCTGCCACTCACGCGCGTAGGGGTCGAAAAAATTGCGATACAGGCTGTAGCGCGTCATTTCGTCATCGAACCGCAAGGTGTTGTAACCCGCGCCACAAGTACCAGGGGCCGCAAGCTCGGTGTGCACCCGGGTCATGAAGTCCGCTTCGGCCAGGCCTTTTTCCGCGAGTACCCCAGGGGTTATACCGGTAATCGCACAGGCCGCCGGATGGGGCAGGATATCGTCGCTGGGCTGGCAATAGAGATTGACCGGCGGGCCGATCTCATTGAGTTCGAGGTCTGTGCGGATTCCGGCTACCTGGAGGGGGCGATCACTGCGCGGATTGATGCCGGTGGTTTCATAGTCGTACCAGAAAATGGAGGTCACGGGCTGTTCCTGTACTGAAGATCAACAAAGTCTAGGCGCTGGACAGCCCTCGCGACCAGCACCAAATACACTGTACAAACATCCAGCAAAACCTTGAGTGGTTGCTTCCATTGCCGACACTGCTAGCATCCGTGTCTGCCAGCCACTCTGCACTGCCAAGGATCGCGATGCCATCAGCCCCATTGGACACCCGCTACCAGATCGAGACCCCAGAAGGTATCGACCTGCCCCTGCGCCCGGCAGGCCTGATGCCACGCGCGCTGGCCTTTGCCTTCGACCTGGGTGCACGCGCAGTGGTCATGGGCGTATTCCTGGTGCCCTTGGCCTTGTTGGGCAATATCGGGATCGGCCTGGGCTCGCTGCTGCTGTTCCTGGTCAGTTGGTGGTACATGGTGCTGTTCGAAGTACTCAATCAGGGCTGCTCACCGGGCAAGCAGGTCATGGGGTTGCGCGTAGTGCAGGACGACGGCACGCCTATCGGCTGGTCCGCGTCGCTGATCCGCAACCTGCTGCGCTTTGTCGATATGTTGCCTTTCGGCTACTTTCTCGGTGCCATCAGTTGCCTGCAGCACCCCCACTTCAAACGCCTCGGCGACCTGGCTGCAGGTACTCTGGTGATCTACCGCGAACAGCCACTGGCTCGCCCTCAAGTGCCCAAGGCCGCCGCCTTGCGCTTGCCCTTTGCCCTTGAGTTGAGCGAGCAACGGGCAATCCTCGGCTTTGCGGAGCGTCAGGGCGAACTGTCCGCAGAACGGGCCCACGAACTGGCCTCGATCCTGGCGACGCCGTTGCAAGTCTCACCGGCCCGCGCCGTGGAACAACTCAATGGCGTGGCCCGTGGCCTGCTGGGGCCGACATGAAACAGAGCCTGTTCGAAAGCCGACACCAGCCCCAATGGCAAGCCTTCGCCGATCTGCTCAAGCAGTTGGAGCAAGGCAAGGTCAAGGCCAGTGACGTCGCCGACTTCCCTCATCAATACCGGCGCCTGTGCCAGCACCTGGCCCTGGCCCAAGCGCGCGGCTACAGCAGTTACCTGGTGGATCCCCTGCAGCAACTGGCCTTGCGCGGGCATCAACAGCTGTACCGTCATCGCAGCCAACTGGGGGCAAACGTGCTGGCGTTCCTACTGGCCGGTTTCCCTCGACTGGTGCGCGAACAGTGGCGGTTTGTACTGATCGCCAGCCTGCTGTTTTTTGGCAGCCTGGTGGGCATCGCGCTGCTGGTCTATCTGTTTCCCGACCTGATCTACAGCATTGTCAGCCCCCAGCAGGTGGCCGAGATGCAAGGCATGTACGACCCCGATGCCAGCCGCCTGGGGCGCGCCGCCGAGCGCGCATCGAGTGAAGACTGGATGATGTTTGGCTACTACGTCATGCACAACATCGGCATCGCCTTCCAGACCTTTGCTGCCGGGTTGCTGTTTGGCCTGGGCAGTGTGTTTTTCCTGATTTTCAATGGGCTGATCATTGGTGCGATTTCCGGGCACCTGACCGAGATCGGCTATGGCCAGACCTTCTGGTCGTTCGTGATCGGGCATGGTGCCTTTGAATTGACCGCCATCGCCCTGGCCGGCGCCGCTGGCCTGCAACTGGGCTGGTCACTGATCGCGCCCGGCCAGTTGGCGCGTAGCGAATCCTTGCGGCTGGCGGCACTTAAAAGCGTGCGGATATTGTGTGGTGTCATGGTGTTCCTGCTGATTGCCGCATTCATCGAGGCCTATTGGTCGTCCACTACCCAGGTCGCTCCCTGGATCAAATACCTGGTGGGTACGCTGCTCTGGTTGTTGGTAGCCGCTTACCTGACCCTCGCCGGGAGGGCTCGCCATGCGCCTCAGTGATGCCAGCGTGGTGATTCGCCCACGCACCTCCTGGGAAGCCATGGACCTTGGCGTATTAATGGCCCGGGAACATCGCGTGCTTTTGATGAGCAGTTGGGCATTGGTGACATTGCCGGTGTTTATCCTGCTCACGGTTTTATTGTGGAAGTATCCGTCTACCGCCATGTTCCTGTTCTGGTGGTTCAAGCCGGCGTTCGACCGCTTGCCGCTGTATATCCTGTCCAAAGCGTTGTTTGGCGAAACGCCCAGCCTCAAGCAAGCGGTGCGCCAGTGGCCACGCCTGCTCAAGGGCCAATTGCTGGCCAGCCTGACCTGGCGAAGGTTCAGCCTGAGCCGCAGCTTTGCCATGCCGGTCAGCCAACTCGAAGGCCTGGACGGCGACGCTCGGCAAAAACGCCTCGGCGTACTGCTCCAGCGCAATGCCGGTGCCGCACGCTGGCTGACCACCATCGGCGTCCATCTGGAAATCGGTTTGTTGTTCGGCTGCATGGCGCTGTTCTATCTTTTCATCCCGCAGCAGATTGAAACGGGTTGGGACTGGCAGCGCCTTGCGCTGGCTTCCAGCCCCGAAGGATTGTGGCTGGAACATCTGGGCAATGGGTTCTACGCCTTGATCCTGGTGTTTTGGGAACCGATCTACGTTGCCTGCGGGTTCAGCCTCTATCTCAATCGCCGCACTGTTCTGGAAGCCTGGGACCTTGAACTGGTGTTCCGCCGCCTGCGCCAACGCTTGAGCAGCGTGGCCCCACTGCTACTGCTGGTGGTCGGGCTGACACTGCTGCCTTTTCACTCTCCCGCCATGGCGGATGACGCAAAGTCGCTGAGCCCCCAAGTCTCAAGCCAATCGATCAAGTCGTTGCTGGACCAGCCGCCCTTCAAAAATCCGGAGACCGTTACCCGCTACCGTTTCGCCGAAGAAAAACCTGCCGTTAAAAGTAAAGTGCACGGCGATGCAAAACTTCCAGACTGGCTACAGACGCTGCTGGACGGCCTCAACAGCAACGCCTTCAAGCATGTTGCCCATGGTTTGGAGGTGCTGCTGTGGAGCTTGCTGGTTGCAGGCTTAGCGTTACTCGTGTGGCGCTATCGCGATTGGTTGCACGCCTTCGTCAGTCGGCGCGGGCCACGGGTACTCAAGGCCACCAAGCCCACACCGGCACAACTGTTCGGGCTGGAACTGCATGCGGGCACCTTGCCCGACGATATCGCCAGTGCCGCCGAGCGCCTGTGGTCTACCCAACCGCGGGAAGCCCTTGGCCTGTTGTATCGGGGCTTGCTGAGCAGGTTGCTGCATGACTTCCAGTTGCCACTCACCAGCGCCGACACTGAAGGCCAGGTCCTCGAACGTGTTCACCAGTTGCAGCGACCTCAATTGCTAGCCTTCAGCAATGAGTTGACCCAACACTGGCAAAACCTTGCCTATGGCCATCAACTGCCCCCCGCTTGCGCACAGCTGAAACTGTGTAACGATTGGCGTGCCCTTTTCAATTCGGGGGGCCCGCAATGAATCGTCCATTGCTGTGGGTTGGCCTGATGCTGGCGTGCCTGATGGGAGCAGGAGCCTTTTACGCCTGGCACAAAGCGATTCCCTATGAAGAAGTGATAGATCGAGGCCCATCCCCTGAAGCCCTGGCCAATCCGTACTTGGCCGCTGAGCGCTTCCTGCGCTTGCAAGGGCTGGCCGTGGAGCATGCCCAAAGCCTAGAACGGCTGGCCACCCTGCCCTCCAAGGGGAATAGCCTCTTGTTGCTGGGCGAACGTAGCAGCATGTCGCCCCGCCAAGTCGAACAACTACTGACATGGGCCAAGGCTGGCGGTCATTTGCTGTTGGTAGCCGAAGCACTATGGGATGAAGAAACGGGTAAAAGCGGCGATCTATTGCTTGATCGGCTGCATATCCATCAGATGTTGAGTGATGAGCCCGACGAGCCCGTGCCGGCCCGCAAAAAGAAAACGCCGGACCTTACCAAGCTCTATGTCGACAATGAAACGGCGCCGGCTTATTTCAGCTTCGACACCGGCTTCAACCTCACCGACCCCAGCCACCTGGCGCAATTTTCCGCCAACAGCGCCAACTCAAGCCACCTGATGCAACTCAACATCGGCGATGGCCGCGTGACGGTCATCACCGACAGCGACCTATGGAAAAACCCCAGCATCGGCCAACACGATAACGCCTGGCTGCTGTGGTACCTGGGCCAGGGCACGGCAGTAACCTTGCTGTTCAACAGCGACGTCGATGACCTGCTCACCCTGCTGATCCGATACTTCCCCCAAGCCTTGGTGGCGCTCATCGCCTTGATCGGACTCGCTCTCTGGCACGTCGGCATGCGTCAGGGCCCGGTCCAGCCCCCGGCCCCCAAGGCCCGCCGGCAGTTGCTGGAACACTTGAAGGCGAGTGCCGACTTCCTGCTGCGCCGCAATGGCCAGGGCACGCTGCTGCACGCCTTGCAGCGCGACCTACTGCGCGCGGCCCGCCGCCGACATCCCGGCTTTGAACACCTCGATAACACTGAACAGTGGCAGGTCCTTGAACACCTGACACATCAACCTTCTCACGTCATCCGCCAGGCCCTCGGCCCACTCCCGGCAAAACGGCTTTCCAGCGCCGATTTCAGCCGGCAGGTGGCGTGCCTGCAAACCCTCAGGAATGCCCTATGAGTGAATTGACAACGGCTACTGCCCTGACCACCGAGACCTTGCAACGCGCCACCCAACAAGCTCAGGCCCTGCGTGCCGAGCTACGCAAGGCCGTGATTGGCCAGGATCCCGTGATCGATGATGTGCTTACTGCCCTGCTCGCCGGCGGCCATGTGCTGCTTGAGGGTGTGCCTGGCCTGGGCAAGACCTTGCTGGTGCGTGCCTTGGCACGGTGTTTCGACGGCGACTTCGCACGCATCCAGTTCACCCCGGACCTCATGCCCAGCGATGTCACCGGCCACGCTGTGTATGACCTGCACACCGAGCAATTCAAGCTGCGCAAGGGGCCGGTGTTCACCCACCTGTTACTGGCCGACGAAATCAACCGTGCCCCGGCCAAGACCCAGGCGGCCCTGCTTGAAGCCATGCAGGAGCGGCAGGTAACACTCGAAGGCCAGGCACTGCCCATCGGGCAACCGTTCATGGTGCTGGCCACCCAGAACCCCATCGAACAGGAAGGAACCTACCCACTGCCGGAAGCCGAACTGGATCGGTTCATGCTCAAGGTGCGCATGGACTATCCCGACGCGCAGCAAGAGCTGGATATGGTGCGCGAGGTGACCCGCTCGTCCCGGGCCGACATGTTGGATGTGCACCCGCTGCGCACAGTATTGAAGGCTCAAGACGTACTGCAGCTGCAACAGGTTGCCAGCGGGCTGGCAATGGATGAGCAGGTGCTCGACTATGCCGTACGCCTGGCACGGGCTACCCGCAGCTGGCCAGGCCTGGCCATCGGCGCAGGCCCCCGTGCGTCCATCGCCCTGGTAAGCGGCGCTCGTGCCCGTGCACTGCTACGCGGGGGTGAGTTCGTCACCCCGGATGACATCAAGGGTTGCGCGCTCGCCGTACTGCGCCACCGGGTGCGCATCGCGCCAGAGCTGGACATTGACGGGCTGGAAGTCGACCAAGTGCTCCAGCAACTGCTGGACCAAATCCCGGCTCCCCGGCAATGAGCTGCCCATGAAACCTACCCGCCTGTTGCTCTGCTGGCTTGGCGTACTGCTGGGCTTGAACACGCTACTGGGTGCCGCCGCGGCGTTGCAGTTCAAGGTGCCCGACACCTTGCACTCGGTGGCATGGGGGTTGCTGCTGGCACTGTTGCTCTTGGCCATGCTGGATGCCATGCGCCTGCGCCGTCGGCCATCCGTCAGGTTGCAACGCCACATGCCTGGCAGCCTGGCATTGGGACGCTGGGGCGACGTACGCCTGACGCTGGAGCACGACTACCGGCAGCCGCTGACGGTGCAGGTGTTCGACCATGTTCCCGACGGACTGACCGTGGAAAATCTGCCGCAGTCCATCGAGTTGCGCCCCGGCGAACGTAGCGAACTGGGCTACCGACTACGTCCTGTCAGGCGCGGGCACTTCAGTTTCATCCGCTGCGAAATCCACCTGCCCAGCCCCTTGGCACTGTGGTCGGCACGGCGTTATATCGAGGCACGCGACGCCACCCGCGTGTACCCGGACTTTGCCCGCCTGTACGGTGCACAGTTGTTGGGGGTCGATAACTGGCTGAGCCAACTGGGGGTACGTCAACGCCAGCGACGCGGCCTGGGGCTTGAGTTTCACCAACTGCGCGAATTTCGCGAGGGCGACAGCCTGCGCCAGATCGACTGGAAAGCCACGGCGCGCCAACGCACGCCCATCGCCCGGGAATACCAGGATGAGCGTGATCAGCAGATCATATTCATGCTTGATTGCGGCCAGAGAATGCGCAGCCAGGATGACGAGCTGTCACATTTTGACCACGCCCTCAACGCCTGCCTGCTACTGAGCTACGTCGCCTTGCGCCAGGGCGATGCGGTGGGGTTGTGCACCTTCGCCGGCGAACAGCCGCGCTACCTGGCGCCCGTCAAAGGGAGCGGCCAACTGAACCTGTTGCTCAACGCCGTCTACAACCTGGACACCACCCGCCAAGCCGCCGATTACCAGGCGGCCGCCAGCCTACTATTGGCCCGCCAGAAACGTCGGGCCTTGGTGGTTGTGATCACCAACCTTCGCGATGACGACGATGAGGCATTACTGAGCGCGGTGAACCGCCTTGGCCGCCAGCACCGGGTGTTGGTGGCCAGCTTGCGCGAGGAAGTGCTCGATCAATTGCGTCAATCCCCCGTACAAACCCTTCCCGAGGCCCTGGCATACAGCGGCACCGTGGATTACCTCAATGCTCGTGATGAATTGCACGACCGCTTGAGCGCCCACGGCCTTTCGGTGCTGGACACCCTGCCATCGAAACTGGGCGCGGCCCTGGTCACTCGTTATTTGGGCTGGAAAAAAGCCGGGGTGTTTTGAACGAAAAAACTGGAAAGCAGCGCACAACCGCGACAAGGGCAACAATACCCCGGCCGGGTCGACAACGCGCTGTATCTAGGCAGAGGCCTGCAGGGGGTCAAAACTGAAGTAGTGCATCAAGACGTTGATCAGTTGCCCATATTCCTGGGGCGCCTGAAGCACGCTGAACCCTGAGTCGTAATGTTGCGGGTTGATATCTTCATGGCTCCACAGGCAAGTCGCCGTGAGGTCTATTGCATGGAGGATGCCGTCAGCCCCTGGGATCTTCAAACGCAACTCAAAGTCCACATCGACCATCATGGGCAACTGGCTGATGAGCATCAGCCCGTCTTCAGAGACGTTGCCCAAAAAACCAATAGGCTTGTCGGTGAGACGGTTAAACACTTGCAGGAAGTAAGGTAATTGATGCCGCTCGATCCGTCGGTCGGTAAACATGGTGAGATCGCCATCCTGTGGCCATTACTTTGGCCGTGCCAGTGATTCGGAACGAGCAGAACCGCTCGCTCTCCCTGGATCTCGGTGTGACAGAAGACAACGCTTTGTCACTGAACCGCTGCCGAGTCCGGGCCCTGCATTCGTTCGAATAGAAACTTGTACAAACGAACATTCAAAGGATAGCCCAAGACTGGCAGCCGGCCAGTTATGACATGACGAATATCATCACAATGACGCCGGACGTGGCTGGGCAACGCTTGCGCCGGGGTAATGCCCTAGCTGCTGCAGGGTGTCGAGCCGCGCACGGGCACGGTAGGCGTACTCGCTTGACGGGTACTGCGTGATGATGAACTGGTAAGTCTGAGCCGCATCCACAAACAGTTTCTGGCGCTCCAGGCATTGCCCGCGCAACATCGAAACCTCTGGCTGTACATAACGTCGGGTACGGCTCTGACGGTCGACCTGGGACAATTCCAGGGTGACGCGCTCGCAATCGCCCACCTTGTAGGCGCGATAAGCGTTGTTCAAATGGTGGTCCATCGACCAACGGGTGCAGCCGACAACACTGACGGCCAGGGCAGCAATGAGCAAAATTCGCATGAGGGTTCTCCTGTCTTGTGCAATGTATCGACCCCTCGTCGAAAATCTTCAAGGTCGTTCGCAATCGGCCACAACGAAAACAAGTCAATCGTCGATAAGTAGTGCAAACGAACAATGACTACAACGAAAGAGCATAGTAGCCTTCCTCAGCGCTTGAACTCAGGAGTCTGTGCATGTCCGTCCGTCGTACCAAAATCGTCGCCACCCTTGGCCCGGCCAGCAACTCGCCGGAAGTCCTCGAACAGCTGATTCTGGCTGGTTTGGACGTCGCCCGTCTGAACTTCTCCCACGGCACCCCGGACGAGCACAAGGCTCGCGCCAAGCTGGTGCGTGACCTGGCTGCCAAGCATGGCCGCTTCGTGGCACTGCTGGGTGACCTGCAAGGCCCGAAAATCCGTATCGCCAAATTCGCCAACAAGCGTATCGAGCTGAAGATCGGTGACAAGTTCACCTTCTCCACCAGCCACCCGCTGACCGAAGGCAACCAGCAAGTCGTGGGTATCGACTACCCGGACCTGGTCAAGGACTGCGGCGTCGGTGACGAACTGCTGCTGGACGACGGCCGCGTGGTCATGCGCGTCGACACCGCGACCCCGACTGAACTGAACTGCACCGTGATCATCGGCGGCCCACTGTCGGACCATAAAGGCATCAACCGTCGCGGCGGCGGCCTGACCGCTCCGGCCCTGACTGAAAAAGACAAGGCCGACATCAAGCTCGCCGCGGAAATGGAAGTGGACTACCTCGCCGTGTCCTTCCCGCGCGATGCCGCCGACATGGAATACGCCCGTAAACTGCGCGACGAAGCCGGCGGCACCGCCTGGCTGGTCGCCAAGATCGAGCGCGCCGAAGCCGTGGCCGATGACGAAACCCTCGACGGCCTGATCAAGGCGTCCGACGCCGTGATGGTTGCCCGTGGTGACCTGGGTGTGGAAATCGGTGACGCCGAGCTGATCGGTATCCAGAAAAAGATCATCCTGCACGCACGCCGTCACAACAAAGCGGTGATCGTGGCGACCCAGATGATGGAGTCGATGATCCAGAACCCGATGCCGACCCGCGCCGAAGTGTCTGACGTGGCCAACGCCGTGCTCGATTACACCGACGCCGTGATGCTCTCGGCCGAAAGTGCAGCCGGTCCATACCCACTGGAAGCCGTGCAAGCGATGGCACGTATCTGCGTCGGCGCTGAAAAGCACCCGACCAGCAAGACCTCCAGCCACCGCATCGGCAAAGAGTTCGAAAGCTGCGACCAGAGCATCGCCCTGGCCGCCATGTACACCGCCAACCACTTCCCTGGCGTGAAGGCGATCATTGCCTTGACCGAAAGTGGCTACACGCCGTTGATCATGTCGCGTATCCGTTCTTCGGTGCCCATCTACGCGTTCACCCCGCACCGCGAAGCCCAGGCTCGTGCGGCGATGTTCCGTGGCGTGTACACCGTGCCGTTCGACCCGGCTTCGCTGGCTCCCAACGAAGTCAGCCAGGCGGCCATCGACGAGCTGGTCAAGCGCGGCGTTGTGGAAAAAGGCGACTGGGTCATCCTGACCAAGGGCGACAGCTACCACACCACCGGTGGCACCAATGGCATGAAGATCCTGCATGTGGGCGACCCGCAGGTCTGAGTGACGCGCTGAAAATAAAAAGCCCCGACTGGTTCGGGGCTTTTTTATGCCTGATAGTTTTGTGGGGCCCGACCTGCCACCACACCTTCACCGCCGAGTGATAAAAGCCGACAACGCCGCAACCGCCTCCGGCGACTTCAACCGTTGGGTAAACAGCGCCCCTTCCTCCTCGATCACCTGCCGCAACTGCTCGCGATCCACGCTCTTCATCAATTGCTTGGTCACCTGCACCGCCCCCGGCGCCAACGCTTCAAAACGCCCAGCCACTTCCCGCGCCCTGGCCAGCGCCGCCTCACCACTGCCCAACGCCTCGGTAGCAATCCCCCACGCCGCCGCCTGCTCGCCGGTAAAGCCTTCGCCCAATAGCAACAACTCAGCCGCCTTCGCATGCCCCAACAAACGCGGCAGGATCAAACTTGAGCCAAATTCAGGACACAGCCCAAGATTGACGAACGGCATGCGCAAACGCGCATCGCGGCTCACATACACCAGGTCGCAATGCAGCAACAGCGTGGTGCCGATACCCACCGCCGCGCCTGCTACAGCGGCAATCACCGGCTTGCGGCAATTGAGCAGGCCCTTCATGAAGTGAAATGGCGGGCTGTCGAGATCGCTGGGCGGTTGTTCGAGAAAGTCGCCAATGTCATTACCCGCGGTAAAACAGTCAGCACTGCCTTGAATGAGAACGGCATAAATCGCTGAATCCGCATCTGCGAGTTCAAGGGCCTCGGCCAACTGCGTGTACATCGCACGCGTCAGCGCATTCTTTTTATCGGGACGATTGAGCTGCAAGGTCAGCAGCCCACGTTCGCGGTGCTGCAAAATGGCGTCGGTCATGGCAAATCTCGCGGCTGTGGAAGTCAGCGCTCAACCGCGCGGCAGGAACACATCGGCCAGCAGTTGATTGCGCGGCAATCCCGCCAGGAACAGGCGCTTGGAGAAGGCCTCGACATGGGCGGGGTGCCCGCAGAGTAAGGCCAGCGTTTGCCGAGAAACAAGCCGCAGTTGTGCCAATGCCTGGGCCGCGTCCGCCGCCGTCCACAGCTCCACCACCAGGTTGGAGTGCTGCGCGGCCAACTGGGCCAGGGGCTCGGCCAGGTAGTGCCCCTGAGCATCATGGGCTTGATGAATAACGCGAATAGCGCCCTGGTGATCCTGGCGCAATGCTTCGCGCAACACGCCCCACAACGGCCCCAGGCCTGTACCGGACGCCATCAACCACAGCGGCCGCGACTGCCAGTCAGGATCGTATTGCAGCGCGCCGCCACGCAGTTCGCCCAGGCGCAAACCATCTGCAACCTGCAACCGCCTGGCCATATCGCTGAATTCGCCGGGCAGCCGGCAGTCGAGGTGAAACTCCAGGAAGGGGTCTTCCTGAGGCAAGCTCGCCAGGGAATACGGCCGTGCCACCTTGCCTGCCCACAACACCAAGTGTTGGCCGGCCCGGTAGCGCAGGCCGCGCTCCGGTTGCAGGCGCAGGCGCAGCACGTACGGGCTCAACCAATCCACCCCCACCACTTGGGCGCCTACACCGTCGCGGGCGGGGTCAAATGCCTCGACCCGCAGGTCTGCGCTGACCTGGCACTGGCACGCCAATCGCCAACCCTGCTGGCGCTGCGCGGGGCTCAAAGCGTCGGGTTGCTTGTCCTCGACCGCTCCCTGGCAACGTACCAGGCAGGCATGACAACTGCCGGCACGGCAACTGTAGGGCACGGCCACACCGGCCTGGTTCAGTGCATCCAGCAGGTTGCTGCCGGTGGCGACCGACCAGTGGCGTTCGCCGACATGCAGTTCAGGCATATAAAGGACTCGATGGCAGGGGATGGCCACAGGGAATCATGCCTGCGACAGTTTGACCATAGTCGGGTGTATCGGCCACCGTGCCGGGTTATACTGCCGCGCCTTTTTAGCGTCGCGCCTGCAGCACTTTGGCGTGCCTTGGAAAGGTGGACTCAGCCGACCGATACACCCCACTGAGCCCACCTTTATTGAATGTTCCCTTATAGAGGAGCGCGACTCATGACCGTGATCAAGCAAGACGACCTGATTCAGAGCGTTGCCGACGCCCTGCAATTCATTTCCTACTACCACCCCGTTGATTTCATCCAGGCCATGCACGAAGCCTACCTGCGCGAAGAATCGCCAGCGGCCCGTGACTCCATCGCCCAGATCCTGATCAACTCGCGCATGTGCGCCACCGGCCACCGCCCGATCTGCCAGGACACCGGTATCGTCACCGTGTTCGTGCGCGTGGGCATGGATATACGTTGGGACGGCGCCACCATGGGCCTGGACGACATGATCAACGAAGGCGTGCGTCGCGCCTACAACCTGCCGGAAAACGTCCTGCGTGCATCCATCCTCGCCGACCCGGCAGGCGCGCGCAAAAACACCAAGGACAATACCCCGGCGGTCATCCACTACTCCATCGTCCCGGGCAACACCGTGGAAGTGGACGTGGCGGCCAAGGGCGGCGGTTCCGAGAACAAGTCGAAAATGGCCATGCTCAACCCGTCCGACTCGATCGTTGACTGGGTGCTCAAGACCGTTCCGACCATGGGCGCTGGCTGGTGCCCACCGGGCATGCTTGGCATTGGCATCGGCGGCACCGCAGAGAAAGCTGCAGTGATGGCCAAGGAAGTGTTGATGGAATCCATCGACATCCACGAGCTGAAAAAGCGCGGCCCACAGAACCGTATCGAAGAGATGCGCCTGGAGCTGTTCGAGAAGGTCAACCAACTGGGCATCGGCGCCCAGGGCCTGGGTGGCCTGACCACCGTGCTCGACGTGAAGATCATGGACTACCCAACCCACGCCGCCTCCCTGCCGGTGTGCATGATCCCCAACTGCGCCGCCACCCGTCACGCGCACTTTGTGCTCGACGGTTCGGGCCCGGCGTCGCTGGAGGCGCCACCGCTGGACGCCTACCCGGAAATCGTCTGGGAAGCCGGCCCGTCGGCCCGCCGCGTCAACCTCGACACCCTGACCCCGGAAGAAGTGCAGAGCTGGCAGCCGGGCGAAACCGTGTTGCTCAACGGCAAGATGCTCACCGGTCGCGACGCCGCGCACAAGCGCATGGTCGAGATGCTGAACAAGGGCGAAACCCTGCCGGTGGACCTCAAGGGTCGCTTCATCTACTACGTCGGCCCGGTTGATCCGGTGCGCGAAGAAGTGGTTGGCCCGGCAGGCCCGACCACCGCGACGCGGATGGACAAGTTCACCCGTCAGATCCTGGAGCAAACCGGCCTGTTGGGCATGATCGGCAAATCCGAGCGCGGCCCGACCGCCATCGAAGCGATCAAGGACCACAAGGCCGTGTACCTGATGGCCGTGGGCGGCGCAGCCTACCTGGTGGCGCAAGCCATCAAGAAGTCCCGCGTTGTCGCGTTCGCCGAGCTGGGGATGGAAGCGATCTACGAGTTCGACGTCAAGGACATGCCGGTTACCGTTGCGGTGGACAGCAAGGGCGAATCCGTACACATCACCGGTCCTGCCATCTGGCAGAAAAAAATCAGTGAAAGCCTGGCGGTAGAAGTGCAGTAAAAAGGCAACTGCAATCCATGTGGGAGGGGGCTTGCTCCCGATGGCGGAGTGTCAGTCACTGAATATGTTGACTGACACTCCGCCATCGGGAGCAAGCCCCCTCCCACAATGGTATGGTGCACTCCCCTTACTGCGCCTGTTCATCACCGTATGATCGTGATCCCCCGCCCCCTGCGCTTGACCTTCTATTCCTTGCTGATCATCGCCGGCGCACTGCTGGCCGCAGCCCTGGCAACCCGCCACGCCGAACGCCAGGCCCTGGTGGACGATGCCGCCCGCGCCAATCAACAGCTCGCGTTGTACGCCAACTCCTTGCACACCCTGATCGAACGCTACCGTGCCTTGCCCGCCGTGCTGGCGCTGGACTCGGAAATGATCAGCGCATTGAAGGGCCCGCTGGATGCCGCCACCCAGGATGTGCTCAACCGCAAACTGGAACGCATCAACGGTGCCGCACAATCTTCGACCCTGGAACTGATGGACCGCACGGGCCTGGCCGTGGCCGCCAGCAACTGGAGCCTGCCCAGCAGTTATGTGGGGCACAACTACGGGTTCCGCCCCTACTTCAGCCAGACGCTCAGCCAGGGAACCGGACGTTTTTTTGCGGTGGGGGTGACGACCGGCGTTCCGGGTTACTTCCTTTCCAGCGCCGTGGTGGATGAACAAGAGCAGTTCCTGGGGGCCATGGTGGTCAAGCTGGAGTTTCCCGAGCTTGAACGCGAATGGGCCCAGGGCAACGACCTGCTGCTGGTCAGCGACGCGCGGGGCATCGTGTTTATCGCCAACCAACCGGGCTGGCGCTACCGTAACCTGCGACCGTTGTCGGACAACGACCTGGCCGAACTCAAAGCCACTCGCCAATACGACAAGAAACAACTGCAACCGCTGCAGACCCAGTCGCTGCAACGCTTTGACGACAACAGCCACCTGATGCGCGTCAACGGCCCCGACGGCAATGCCAATTACATCTGGGAGTCCCTGCCGCTCAAAGCCGAAGGCTGGACCCTGCACCTGCTGCGCAAACCGCAATTTGCCTTTGAAGACCAGCGCAACGCCGGCCTCGCTGCGGCGGGCTCGTGGTTTGCGCTGGTGTTCCTGGTGTTGTTCCTTACTCAACGCTGGCGCCTGGCCCGCCTGCGCCAACGCAGCCGCGAAGAACTTGAACAATTGGTCGAAGAACGCACCCAGGCCCTGCGCACCGCCCAGGACGGCCTGGTGCAATCGGCCAAGCTGGCGGCGCTGGGGCAGATGTCGGCCGCCCTGGCCCATGAGATCAACCAGCCACTCACCGCCCAACGCATGCAACTGGCCACCTTGCGCCTGTTGCTGGACCACGGCCGCGTGGGCGATGCCTACAAGGCCCTCACCCCACTGGACGAAATGCTCACCCGCATGGCCGCACTCACCGGCCATCTCAAAACCTTCGCACGCAAAAGCCCCAGCGGCCTGCGCGAGCGCCTGGATTTGGCGCTGGTGGTGGACCAATCCCTGCACCTGCTGGACGCCCGCCTGCGCGATGAAGGCATCGGCGTGGTACTGGACCTGACCCGCCCGGCCTGGGTACGCGGCGATGCGATCCGCCTGGAACAGGTATTGATCAACCTGCTGCGCAATGCCCTGGATGCGATGGCCGACAAGCCGCGCAAACGCCTGGAAATCCGCCTGCATGCCGACCAACAGCTGTGGCGCTTGACCGTCAGCGACAGCGGCGGCGGCATTGCCCAAGAGCACCTCAACAGCGTGTTCGACCCGTTCTTCACCACCAAACCGGTGGGCGATGGGCTTGGGCTGGGGCTGGCGGTGTCCTACGCCATCGTGCATGAACTGGGTGGGCGCCTGATCGCCGGTAACCAGGGCGACGGCGCCGTATTCACCCTCACCTTGCCTATCGCGCTGGAGACGCCCGACCTATGTTGAACGCGGTGATTGTGGTCGATGACGAAGCCAGTATCCGTACGGCGGTGGAGCAATGGTTGAGCCTGTCAGGGTTTGACGTGCAGCTGTTCAGTCGAGCCGAGGAATGCCTGGCGCAACTGCCCAGGGACTTCCCTGGCGTGATCCTGAGCGATGTGCGCATGCCCGGACTCAGCGGCCTGGAATTGCTCGCCGAGGTGCAACGCCGGGATGGGGATTTGCCCGTGATCCTGCTCACCGGCCATGGCGACGTGCCGATGGCCGTCGAAGCCATGCGCGACGGCGCCTACGATTTTCTGGAAAAACCCTTCAGCCCCGACGCACTGCTCAACAGCCTGCGCCGCGCCCTGGACAAGCGCGGCCTGATCCTGGAAAACCGTCGCCTGCATCAGCAAGCCGACCATCGGACGCAATTGGAATCGACCCTGCTGGGCGTATCCCGAGGCCTGCAAACCCTGCGCCGCCAGGTGCTGGACCTGGCGAGCCTGCCGGTCAATGTGCTGATCCGTGGCGACACCGGCAGCGGCAAGGAACTGGTCGCGCGCTGCCTGCATGACTTTGGCCCTCGGGCGAAAAAACCCTTCGTGGCGCTTAACTGTGCTGCGATCCCCGAGCAACTGTTCGAGGCCGAGCTGTTCGGCCATGAAAGCGGCGCATTCACCGGCGCCCAGGGCAAGCGCATCGGCAAATTGGAATATGCCCATGGCGGCACGCTGTTTCTCGACGAGATCGAAAGCATGCCCCTGGCCCAGCAAGTGAAACTGCTGCGGGTGTTGCAGGAGCAGAAGCTGGAGCGTTTGGGCTCCAATCAAAGCATTCATGTGGACTTGCGCATTATTGCAGCGACCAAGCCAGACCTGCTGGAAGAGGCCCGCGCTGGGCGTTTTCGCGAAGACCTGGCCTACCGGCTGAACGTGGCACAACTGCGCCTGCCGCCCCTGCGTGAGCGGCGCGAAGATATTCCGCTGCTGTACGAGCACTTCGCCCACAGCGTGGGTGAACGCCTTGGCCGCAGCGTCGAGCCCTTGAGCGGCGCACAACTGGGGCGCCTGCTCGGCCATGACTGGCCGGGTAACGTACGTGAGCTGGCCAATTTCGCTGAGCGCCAGGTGCTGGGGCTGGGCGATCCGGAGCCGGAAGGAATCGAAGCCGGGCAATCGCTGGCGGCGCAGCAGGAAGCGTTTGAAGCGCATTGTTTGAAGGCTGCGCTGACGCGGCACAAGGGCGATATCAAGGCGGTGTTGGCGGAGTTGCAACTGCCACGGCGGACCTTCAATGAGAAGATGCAGCGGCATGGGTTGGTGCGAGAGATGTTTCTCTAGGCCAATTTTTGTATGGCCTGACAGGCCGCCATCGGGGGCAAGCCCCCTCCCACACTTGACCGTATTCCAACATTGGAACTGGGTCGAATGTGGGAGGGGGCTTGCCCCCGATGAGGCCTGCGGCCATAAGCGGATTTCCGCTCACCCTCCCTCAAAGCATCAGCAACATTCCGCCTATAAAAAACCTACAACCTCTCTAAACCGGGCCTTCATCTACTTGGCACAGCTCCTGCTATAGCCCCAGCCAGGCTGTGCCCCGGCACGCTCCATAAAAACAACTAGATGAAGGATCCTTCAATGGATAACTCCAACGCCCTGCCTCTGGGGTCGGCGGCCGCGCCGACGAAAGAGCGCACCACTTCCAGCCGCATCAAATCGATTTTCAGTGGTTCCGTCGGCAACATGGTCGAATGGTACGACTGGTACGTGTACGCCGCCTTCTCTCTGTATTTCGCCAAGACCTTCTTCCCGAAGGGCGACACCACCGCCCAACTACTCAACACCGCCGCGATCTTCGCCGTGGGCTTCCTGATGCGCCCGATCGGTGGCTGGCTGATGGGGTTGTACGCCGACAAAGTCGGACGTAAAAAGGCGCTGATGGCTTCGGTGTACCTGATGTGCTTCGGCTCGCTGCTGATTGCCTTGAGCCCAGGCTATGAAATCATCGGTATCGGTGCGCCGATCCTGCTGGTATTCGCCCGCTTGCTGCAGGGGCTGTCGGTGGGCGGCGAATACGGCACCTCCGCCACCTACCTCAGCGAGATGGCCACCAAGGAACGTCGCGGTTTCTACTCCAGTTTCCAATACGTGACCCTGATCTCCGGCCAGCTCATCGCCCTGGCGGTGCTGATCGTGCTGCAACAACTGCTCACCACCGAACAACTGTACGCCTGGGGCTGGCGTATCCCGTTCGCCATCGGCGCCCTGTGCGCGGTGGTCGCTCTTTACCTGCGTCGCGGCATGGAAGAGACCGAGTCGTTCACCAAGAAGGAAAAGGCCAAGGAAAGCGCCATGCGCACCCTGATGCGCCACCCCAAGGAACTGCTGACCGTGGTCGGCCTGACCATGGGCGGCACGCTGGCCTTCTACACCTACACCACCTACATGCAGAAATACCTGGTGAATACTGTCGGCATGAGCATTTCCGACTCCACCACCATTTCGGCAGCGACGCTGTTCCTGTTCATGTGCCTGCAACCCCTGGTCGGTGGGCTGTCAGACAAGATCGGCCGTCGTCCCATCCTGATCGCCTTCGGCATTCTGGGCACGCTGTTCACCGTGCCGATCCTCACCACCCTGCACACCATCCAGACGTGGTGGGGTGCGTTCTTCCTGATCATGGCGGCGCTGATCATCGTCAGTGGCTACACCTCGATCAACGCCGTGGTGAAGGCCGAGCTGTTCCCTACCGAAATCCGCGCACTGGGCGTAGGCCTGCCGTATGCGCTGACCGTGTCGATCTTCGGCGGTACGGCTGAATACATTGCGCTGTGGTTCAAGAGCATTGGCATGGAAACCGGGTATTACTGGTATGTGACCGGGTGTATCGCGGTGTCGCTGCTGGTTTATGTGACCATGAAGGACACCCGCAAGCATTCGCGAATCACCACCGATTAAAAGCCTGGCGCGGTAAAAAATGTGGGAGGGGGCTTGCTCCCACATTTTAGTTTTGTGTCGCCTGGCTAATGCGGTCAGGTCTATACCGCCGCTGCGCATACGACGCCCCGCCAATCATCACCACCAGCACCGCCGCCAACACCGCCGACGAGCCAATGGTGCCGAAGTCCAGCCCGCCCTTTTCATGGGGCTTGGTGAGGAAGTCACCCAAGGTCGCGCCAAACGGCCGGGTCAACACAAACGCCACCCAGAACAACAGCACCGACGAGATCTGCGTGAAGTACTTGAGCACCACCACGGCCGCAATGGTCGAGCCGATCAGCAAGGCGCCGCCGGCAAAGCCAAGCCCCGAATCGTCTGCCAGGAAGTCCCCCAACGCCGTACCCAAGGTGTTGGAAAACAGAATCGCCATCCAGTAGAACAACTCCCCACGAAAGGTCTGCACCTTGTTCACGTTCAGCGAATCACCGCTGAGGTGCCACATGGCAAAGATGATCATCAGGATCACGATCAGAATCATCGAGCCTGTGGCGTAACCCAGGCCCAGGGTGCGGTCCATGAAGTCCGACATGGTGGTGCCGGCGGTGCTGGTGGACAGGATCACGATCCAGTACAGCACCGGGTTGTAGGTTTTCGACCACAGCTGCGTCACCAATGTGACCAGGAACACGCTGATCAGGATCATTGAGCTGAGGGCATAGCCGACATCCAGGGTCATCGACAGCAAATCCCCGGCGGTTTCGCCCAGAGTGGTTGCGCAGATTTTCATGACCCAGAACGCAAGGGTAATCTGAGGAAGCTTATTCATGGGATGGGGTGCTCCGAAGCGCAGTCATTCAATTGGCCGCAGACTGAACGTGGAGCTGTGAAAAATAGGTGGGCGCTGTATGAAAATTCCATATCGTTGATGGAAATCCGTCGCCATGCCTTGCAGTATGGCGGCTTCACCGAACTCAACCGCAGGAACCCCGGCCATGCCTGACGATATCCACTTCTACGAACCCGCCAACGGCCACGGCCTGCCCCATGACCCGTTCAATGCCATCGTCGGCCCGCGGCCCATTGGCTGGATCTCGTCCCACGACAGCGAAGGCCGCCTGAACCTGGCGCCCTACAGCTTCTTCAATGCGTTCAACTACATCCCTCCGATCATTGGCTTTTCCAGTGTCGGGCGCAAAGACAGCCTGAACAACATCGAACAGACCGGCGAGTTTGTATGGAACCTGGCGACCCGTCCGCTGGCCGAGCAAATGAACCAGAGCTGTGCAGCGGTAGCGCCTGAGGTGAATGAATTCGAACTGTCCGGGCTGACGCCGGTGGCGTCCAAAATCATCAGCGTGCCACGCGTAGGCGAGAGCCCGGTGGCGTTTGAATGCAAGGTGACGCAGATCATTCAGTTGCAGCGCGCCGACAAGGAGTTGGTGCCGAGTTGGTTGGTGCTGGGTGAGGTGGTTGCAGTGCATATTGCCAAGTGGTTGCTAAAGGATGGCATCTACGACACGGCTGCCGCTGAGCCGATCTTGCGCGGTGGTGGGCCGGCGGATTATTTCCAGTTGGGGCCGCAAGCACTGTTCAAGATGTACCGCCCGGGCGCCACAAGACCCTGACTGAAATGCGATCAAAAATGTGGGAGCGGGCTTGCTCGCGAAGGCGGTGTGTCAGTCACAAATATTTCAACTGACACTGCGCATTCGCGAGCAAGCCCGCTCCCACATTTTGATCAGCGGCGAGATTTAGAAAGTGGCTGGCGCCCAGGCCAGCTGGCCTTCTTCATCCACATCAACCAAGCGCTCAAGCTGCAACGCAGCCGCATCATCGGCATCAGAAGCCGTCTTGAACGTCTGCCCATCAAGGATCTTGTGAAAGCGCGGTGCGCCCATGCCATCCAGTGCCTTGATGGCAACGGCGGCGCTGTAGCCACCTTCTCCCGGCACTACGGCGGAAACGGCTTCGTGGTGGGTAAATTCTTTACGTGCCATGTTGCAGGTCCTGGCCAATGGAAAGGCGGCCATTCTAACCCGCCAGTTGCAGGTACTCGCCATAGGCATGGGCAGCAGATGCGTCGGTGTAGGTCTGAAAGTCCATACTGCGCACTACCATGTCGTTCAACAGCTCGGTAAAGATCATCAGGGCCGGCGAGTTGAAGTAGGCGCTCATCGCCTGCTCGCTGCTCCAGAAGCCTGAAACCAGCCACACATCAGGATCAACCTGGGAATGCTGCAACGAGAATTGCAGGCAACCCTTAGCCTGGCGGCCCGGTTCGATCAAACTGCTCAAGCGTGCACCGAGTTCGGTGCTGCACCCGGTACGGGCACGGATAAAGGCCATATGGCTCGCGGGAATGGGGGTGGACATGTTCGACTCTCCCGTTGAGAAGTGATGCTCGGCAAGCACTGTGAGGGCGTGTTGCCACAGGATCAAAGATAACGGCGCAGGGGTTGGCGCAGTTAGTCGATTCCTGCCGGCTTATTGCACAATCCTGCCGCAAGCGTAGGCAGTGCGTTTGCACCACTGGTTTCATTCCATGGCCCAGCGCCTTGTTTCAGGCTGATGACACGCTTTGTGCTTGCCTGATTCGCGATAGTCCGCAGGATCAGGCAAGGATTGTGCAGGATCGAAGTAACACTTCTTGAAAAGTCGCCGCTAAGCTTGCCTCATCAAAAAAGCCCGCAGAGGACACGTCATGTCGTCGCCTGAATATCTGTCCACTCCCCTCGACGCCGAGATGGAAAAGCAGCGTGCCGAACTGGCCAGTATCGTGCAACGGCACACCTGGGAAGATGGCTCCTACGGCACCGCCATCACCTCGCTCTACCTGAACCGCCACAATGCGCCACGCGACTTCATGCCGGTACTGGTGGAGCCGGCCCTGTGTATCCTCGCCAGCGGCAGCAAGGAAGTGCGCCTGGCCGATGAGATCTTTGCCTACGACCCACTCAATTACCTGGTGTTCTCGGTGGCCATGCCGGTGGCCGGACGGATCATCGAAGCCACGCCGCAAGACCCGAACCTGTCGGTGCGTATCAATATCGACCCGGCACAGCTCACGGCCATGATCGCCGAAGCCGGGCCGATGGGCGTCCCGTCGCGCCCGACCTCCCGTGGCATGTACGTCGACCGCATCGACCACCAACTGCTGGACGCGGTGCTGCGCCTGGCGCGCCTGCTGGATACGCCTAAAGACATCGCCATGCTCGCGCCGCTGATCAACCAGGAAATTCTTTACCGCCTGTTGCGAGGACCACAGGGCTATCGGCTGTATGAAATTGCCGTGGCAAACAGTCAGAGCCATCGTGTAAGCCAGGCGATCAAATGGTTGAACGGCAACTACGAACAACCACTGCGCATCGACGACCTGGCCAAGGAAGTGAACCTGAGCGTCTCGACGTTGCACCATCGCTTCAAGGCGATCACCGCCATGAGCCCGTTGCAGTATCAGAAGCAGCTGCGCTTGCAGGAAGCGCGGCGGTTGATGATTGCCGAAGGGCTGGAAGCTTCGGCGGCGGGGTATCGGGTGGGGTATGAAAGCCCATCGCAGTTCAGCCGGGAATACAGCCGGTTATTCGGTGCGCCGCCTCTAAGAGATCTCGCCAGACTGCGCCAAACCCTCTGATTCAATAGAGATCAAAATGTGGGAGCGGGCCCGCTCCCACATTTGTTTCTGCGCCGATATCTAGTCCAGGCCACGGGGTAATTGCAGGGTGACCCGCAAACCGCCTTCACGCAAATTCTGCAAACTCACTTCACCGCCATGGCTGTGGGCAATATTGCGCGCAATCCCCAACCCCAAGCCATAACCCTGCTGCTGCCCGGCCAGGCGGAAGTGCGGCTCGAACACCTGCTCCAACCGCTGCTCCGGCACCCCAGGCCCCTCGTCATCCACATGCAGGATGAACTGCACACCATCGTCCTCGATGTGCAAATGGGCGTTCTGCCCATACTTCAAGGCATTGTCGATCAGGTTGCCGATGCAGCGCTTGAGCGCCAGCGGCTTGCCAGGGTAAGTGGTAAGCGCCCGGCCGTGCTGGGTGACGCGGCCGTTACCGTTGGGTGCGAGGTAAGGCTCCACCAGGCAGTCGAGTACGTGGTTCAGATCCACCGGTTCGATGTTTTCGTGGATATCGGTGTCTTTCACGCATTGCAGCGCGCCTTTGACCAGCAACTCCAACTCGTCCAGGTCGCGACCGAATTTGGTTTGCAGGTTTTCGTCCTCCAACAACTCCACCCGCAGGCGTAAACGCGTGATCGGCGTGCGCAGGTCATGGGAGATCGCGCTGAACAACTGGCTACGTTCGGTGAGGTAACGGCTGATGCGCTCGCGCATGGCATTGAAGGCGCGGCCCACTTCCACCACTTCGCTGCCGCCGCCTTCGGCCACCGGTTCTACGTCGGCGCCCAGGGACATATCCCGCGCCGCCCGCGCCAGGCGCTTGAGCGGCCGACTCTGCCAGTGCACCAACAAGCCGATAAACAGCAGCAGAAAGCCGCTGGTCAGCACGATAAACCACACCTGCTGGGAGGGCAGGCCTTGTTCTTCGAGGCTGGTGTAGGGCTCGGGCAGCAGCGAGGCGATGTACAGCCATTCGCCGGGCGCCAGTTGGATCTGCGTGACCAGCACCGGCGGGTTCACCGGCTCCAGGGTCAGCGCGTAATGGGCCCAGGAGCGTGGCAGTTCATCGAGTTTCAAACCGGCGTTGAAGATGCGCAGGTCTTCGGCACTGACGAACTCTACCGAGATGTGCACGTCGGCGCCCAACGTCTGGCGCAGCACTTCGTCCACGGCCACCAGTACCGCCTGTTTACGCGGTGTTTCGGGCAGCACCTGCATATCCAGCGGGCGGTCGTTGAGCGTCACCACAAAACGCGTGCCGCCCATGCTGCGCAATTGGTCAAGGACCAGCGGGCGATAGGCCACCGGCAACGAACGGAAATAACTCACGCTGGCGGTCATCGAGTGCGCCAGGCTGCGGGCGCTGGTGACCAGCCCTTCAAGCTGTGTGGCGCGCAGTTGCGAAACCCAGATCACGCTGGACAGCGCCTGGGCGAACAACACCGCGAGCAAGGTGAGCAGCAGCATGCGCCCCAGCAACGAGCGTGGTACCGGAAAACGCCGGCGGCGTTCGCTCAGGTGTTCGCCCAGTGGCTCAGTGCGCATTGCCGGCAACCACGCTGGCTGCCAGTTGGTAACCGCTGCCGCGCACGGTGCGGATCAGCTTCGGTGGCTTTTCGGTATCGCGCAGGCGCTGGCGCAGGCGGCTCACAGCCATGTCGACGATACGGTCCAGCGGCATCAGGTCGCGGCCTCGGGTGGCGTTGCCAATGGTGTCGCGGTCGAGGATCTGTTGCGGGTGGTCGAGGAACAATTTGAGCAGGGCAAAGTCGGCACCGGAGAGGATCACTTCTTCGCCATCCACATGGAACAAGCGGTGGCTGATCATATCCAGGCGCCACTCATCGAACACCAGCACGTCACTGCTACCGCTGCGCTCCTGGCCAAATTGGGCGCGGCGCAACAAGGCCTTGATTCGCGCCTGCAACTCGCGAGGGCTGAAGGGTTTGCCGATGTAATCGTCGGCGCCCAGTTCCAGGCCGATCACCCGGTCGGTTTCATCGGAACTGGCGGTGAGCATGATGATCGGCACCTGCGCCTGGCGCGGGTGCTGGCGGATCCAACGGCACAGGCTGAAACCGTCTTCGTCCGGCAACATCACATCGAGGATGACCAGGTCGCACGGCGCCTCGTTCATCGCCTGGCGGAACCCCGCGCCGTCCGGCACGCCACGCACCTGGAAACCGGCGCGACTGAGGTAGGTTTGCAGCAATTCGCGGATTTCCTGGTCGTCGTCGACGAGGAGAATGGACTTACTGATTACGCTCACGGGGGCCTCCTTGTTGTTATGGCCAATCTGTAGGAGCGAGCTTGCTCGCGAAAATCCTGAAGCTGGCGCGTATCACCTGATGCGCTGCGTTATCGTTGGCGCTCTTCGCGAGCAAGCTCGCTCCTACATCGTAAAAGCCTGTTCGAGCGCGACTCCAGCCCCAGTCAACCCGGAATACGGCGCCGTCACCAACCACACCGGAATGCCCTTGAAGTAGTCACTCATGCAGCCCTTGTCGCGAAAGCTCTTGGCGAAACCACTGGTGATAAAGAAGTCGGCAAACCTCGGTATCACCCCGCCCACGATATACACGCCACCGCGACCACCGGTGGTCAGCACATTGTTGCCCGCCACCCGGCCCAGCCAGATGCTGAACTGGTCCAATACTTCCATGGCCACCGGGTCGCCGGCCAGGCCTGCGGCGGTGATGGCCTCGGGCGTTTCCAGTACCGGGGTGTGCCCATCCACCGCGCAGATCGCCCGGTACAGACGCGGCAAACCGCCACCGCTCAAGGCGGTTTCAGCGCTGACATGGCCGATCTCAGAGTAGATGTGCTGCCACAACTGGGTTTCACGCGGGCTGCTAAGGGGCAGGTCGACATGCCCGCCCTCCCCCGGCAACGCCGCGAAGCGCCCGCCGCCCAGGTCCAGCAAGGTGCCGACGCCCAGGCCTGTGCCTGGGCCGATCACCACGGCGGGGCGCAACGGTTCCGGCGTGCCTTCGCAGACCACGCGAAATTCGTCGGGTTTCAGGCGGGTCATGCCCAGGGCCATGGCCGAGAAGTCATTGACCAGCAGCAGTTCATCCACCTGCAGGGCTTTGCAAAACGCGGTCTTGCTCAGGCGCCAGTGGTTGTTGGTGAACTTGAATTCATCGCCACTCACGGGACCTGCCACCGACAGGCACACCGCACCGACGGCACCGATTTCCAGGCCCTCTTCCTTGAGGTAGACCTTGATGGCCTCCTCGGGGCTGGCGTGATCCGCCGTGGCGTGCACGCGGATCGAATGCAGTTCCTGGTCCCGCCACAACGCAAAACGGGCGTTGGTTCCACCGATGTCACCGACCAGCGCTAGCTTCACTTAAGCGTCTCCAAGGCAGAGGTAAAGGCGCTGGCGCCTTGCTCTGCGGAGCTTGCGGCCAAGCGCATAAATGCAAACAGCTCGCGACCGGCCCCCACGTTATTGCCCAACAGGCCCGTGGCAGGCGCGCGTGCTGCAAATTCTTCGGCGTCCACCTTAAGCTCCAGGGTGCCCTTCACGCCATCGACGCGAATGATATCGCCATCGCGCACCCGCGCCAGCGGCCCGCCGCTCTGGGCTTCGGGGTTGACGTGGATCGCGGCGGGAATCTTACCCGACGCGCCGGACATACGCCCGTCTGTCACCAACGCCACTTTGAAACCACGGTCCTGCAACACGCCCAGGAATGGGGTCATTTTGTGCAGTTCGGGCATGCCGTTGGAGCGCGGCCCCTGGAAGCGCATCACCGCGACAAAGTCTTTTTCCAACTGGCCGGCCTTGAATGCGTCCGCCAGGTCCTGCTGGTCCTGGAACACCACCGCCGGTGCTTCGACGATCTGATGCTCAGGGGCCACGGCAGAAACCTTCATCACGCCACGCCCCAGGTTGCCTTCCATCACGCGCAAGCCGCCTTCGGGGGAGAACGCACGGGCCACGGGGCGCAGGATGCTTTCATCGAGGCTCTCGATAGGCCCGTCGCGCCAGATCAGCTCGCCGTCCACCAGGAACGGCTCCTGGGTGTAGCGGCTCAGGCCCTTGCCGGCCACAGTATTGACGTCTTCGTGGAGCAGGCCGGCCTCCAACAGCTCGCGGATCAGGAACGACATGCCGCCCGCCGCCTGGAAGTGGTTGATGTCGGCCTTGCCGTTTGGATAAACGTGGGACAGGGTCGGCACCACCTCGGAGAGGTCGGCCATGTCGTCCCACGTCAAAATGATGCCCGCCGACATGGCGATGGCCGGCATGTGCAGGGTGTGGTTGGTGGAGCCGCCGGTGGCGTTGAGGGCAATGATGGAGTTGACGATGGATTTTTCATCGACGATCTCGCCGATCGGCATGAAGCTGCCATTGGCCTTGGTCAAGCGCGTGACCTGGTGTGCCGCCTCGCGGGTCAGCGCATCACGCAGCGGCGTGTACGGGTTGACGAACGACGCGCCCGGCAGGTGCAGGCCCATCACTTCCATCAACAACTGGTTGGTGTTGGCGGTGCCGTAGAAAGTGCAGGTGCCGGGGCTGTGGTAGGACTTCATCTCCGATTCCAGCAGCTCTTCGCGGGTGGCCTTGCCTTCGGCGTAGCGCTGGCGCACATCGGCTTTCTGCTTGTTGGAGATGCCGGACGGCATGGGGCCGCCGGGCACGAAGATCATCGGCAGGTGACCGTAGCGCAACGCGCCCATCATCAGGCCGGGGACGATCTTGTCACAGATGCCCAGCATCAGCGCGGCGTCGAACATGTTGTGGGACAGCGCTACCGCCGTGGACATCGCGATCACTTCACGGCTGAGCAGGCTCAGTTCCATGCCGGGCTCGCCCTGGGTCACGCCGTCGCACATGGCGGGGGTGCCGCCGGCGAACTGGCCGACCGAGCCGACTTCGCGCAGGGCTTTCTTGATCTGTTCGGGGAAATGTTCGTAGGGCTGGTGCGCCGAGAGCATGTCGTTATATGACGAAACAATTGCCACGTTGGCGGCATTCATCATGCGCAGGCTATTTTTATCTTCAGTGCCGCAACCGGCCACGCCATGGGCGAAGTTGGCGCATTGCAGCTTACCGCGCATCGGACCGTCGCTGGCAGCGCCGCGAATGAGCGCAAGGTAAGCCTCGCGGGTGGCGCGGCTGCGGGCGATAAGCCGTTCGGTGACCTCAAGAACGCGGGGATGCATGTGTAGAACTCCAGGCTAACGGATGTGGCGACCTGAGTGTCTATGCTGATCAAACGCCCGCAGCGCATGGGATGGCAGGGTGTCGTTTGGATCATCGGACCAGTTGATTCAGGTCACTCGTTGTAGATTGAACAAAATATTGCCACTAAAAAGGCTTGTTTTCTATTTTTATGCGAATAATCTTGTAATTCTTACAACAAATCGACGACAGGCACTTTCCAATGACTCTTCGCATCGCAATCAATGGTTTTGGCCGTATTGGCCGTAATGTCCTGCGCGCACTGTATACCCAAGGCTACCGCCAGGATTTGCAGATCGTCGCCATCAACGATCTGGGCGACAGCTCGATCAACGCCCACCTGCTCAAATACGATACCGTGCATGGCACTTTCGAAGCAGAGGTCGCCCACGATCAGGAAAGCCTGACCGTCAATGGTGACCGGATTGCCGTCAGTGCCATTCGCAACCCCGCCGACCTGCCGTGGGCTGCGCACAAGATCGACGTGGTGTTCGAATGCACCGGTCTGTTCACCGACCGTGACAAGGCTGCCGCCCATATTACCGCCGGCGCACGCAAGGTGATCATTTCTGCACCGGCCAAGGGCGCTGACGCCACCGTGGTCTACGGTGTGAACCACGACATTCTGCGCCAATCCCACCAGATCATCTCCAACGCCTCGTGCACCACCAACTGCCTGGCGCCAGTGGCCCAGGTGCTGCATCGCGAGCTGGGCATCGAAAGCGGCTTGATGACCACCATCCACGCCTACACCAACGACCAGAACCTGACCGACGTCTACCACACCGACCCGTACCGCGCGCGCTCGGCCACCCAGAACATGATCCCGAGCAAGACCGGCGCCGCCGAAGCCGTAGGCCTGGTGCTGCCGGAACTGGCGGGCAAGCTGACCGGCATGGCGGTGCGTGTACCGGTGATCAACGTGTCGCTGGTGGACCTCACCGTACAACTGAAGAAAGAAGCCAGCGCCGAGCAGGTCAACGCGCTGCTCAAGGACGCCAGCCAGCACTCGAAGATCCTCGGCTACAACACGCTGCCGCTGGTTTCCAGTGACTTCAACCACAACCCGCTGTCGTCGATTTTCGATGCCAATCACACCAAGGTCAGTGGCAAGTTGCTCAAAGTGCTCGCTTGGTATGACAACGAGTGGGGCTTCTCCAACCGCATGCTGGATAACTGCCTGGCGCTGTGCAACGCTGAATAATCCTGTGTGAAAACCGGGCTTGTGTGGGAGCGGGCTTGCTCGCGAATGCGGTGTGTCAGATACACATGAATTGACTGACACACCGC
>NZ_QUZU01000013.1 GCF_004682055.1 Pseudomonas kairouanensis
CTCAAGAGCCAAATCAAAAGCCAGAGCCAGAGTCAGAGTCAGAGCCAGCCTATGGATATCGCGGGCAAGCCCGTTCCCGCATTTTAAGAACCGTCTTAATCCAATCCCGGCTTGTCATCGCTACGCTGGCCTTCCCCATCCGTACGCTGACAGGTAGTGCCCATGATCGACAAACAGCTGCGCATTCTTATCGTGGACGCGTTGCATGCCCACGTCCTGCAGATTGAAAAGATGCTCAACCGCATGGGTTATTTCGCGATCGCCACCGCCGGCAGTGCCACCGAAGCGGCTAAGCTGAGCCGTGCCGGGAGGGCACCGTTTGATGTGTTGCTGGCGGCTGATCATCTGGTGCGACGGCCTGAAACGGGGGGTTCCTGGTTTGAGGTCTACGGCATCGAAAACGCGTTTATCTACAGCCGCCCGGCGGACAGCCAGGACGTGCACTTTGTACGCCACGGCGAGCATTACTGGCGCTATGGCTTACCGGAATACCTGATGCTGGAATGGTTTATGGCCCGTTCAAAGCGCAGGGTGCCCGAGGCATTTACAGGTGGCCCGGCGGCGCCTTGCTACTTTGCTTTACCGGTCGATCACTGTGGCAGGGGGCTAGCCCCCGATAGCGGCGCGTCCGTTAATTAATTTAGTGACTGACACACTGCCATCGGGAGCAAGCCCCCTCCCACATTTTGAGCGGTGTTCATCCGATAAAGCTCAGTCGTTTGATAGGCCGTCTTCGCGAGCAAGCCCGCTCCCGCAGTGGAAGGTGGCACAACGGTTATTGCCAGCCACCGCCCATGACTTTGTACAAGGTCACGCGGTTGCTTTGTTCGGCCAGGCGCAAGGTAATCAAGTCCTGCTGGGCGCTGTACAGCGAACGTTGTGAATCCAGGGCTTCGAGATAGCTTTGGTAGCCCCCACGGTAAAGCGCATCCGACAGTTCAAAGCTCTTTTGGCTGGCATCGGTCAACGCCTGCTGCGCCGCCAACCGCTGGTCCAACGTGCTACGCACTGCCAACGCGTCCGCCACTTCCTTGAATGCGGTTTGCAGGGTCTGCTGATAGGTCTGCACCTGAATCTCCTTCTCCACCTTCGCCGCATCCAACGTGGCGCGGTTACTGCCGGCGTCGAAGATCGGCAGGCTGATGCTCGGCGCAAACGTCCACGCCCCACTGCCGGCCTTGAACAAACTGGAGAGCGCCGAACTGGCCGAGCCTGCATTCGCCGTCAAACTGATGCTGGGAAAGAACGCCGCACGGGCCGCGCCGATGTCGATATTGGCCGATTTGAGGCTGTGTTCTGCTGCCAATACATCCGGACGCCGCTGCAACAAACTCGAGGGCAATTCGGCCGGCACCTGCACCAGTGCGGCGGCCGATTGCAGGCGCGTGCCCGGCAGCAAGGCATCGGGAATGTCACTGCCCACCAACAGGCGCAAGGCGTTGCGGTCTTGCAGGATCTGGCTTTGATACTCCGCCACATCAACCCGCGCCGACTCCACGGTGGTTTTCGCCTGGGCCACGGCCAGGGCCGCCGAACCGCCCAGGGCATGGCTGCGCTGGGTCAGCTCATAGGTGGCTTGCTGGCTGGCCAGGGTGTCTTCGGCCAATTGCAGGTGCTCGTTGTCGGCGGCCAGGGTCAACCACGCAGTGCCCACTTCGGCCACCAGGCTGATCTGGGTGCTGCGCTTGGTTTCGGTGAGGGCCAGGTAGGCTTCCAGGGCTTCGTCTTGCAGGTTTTGCACCCGACCGAACACGTCCACTTCATAGCTGCTAAGCCCCAACTGGGCGCTGTAGTCGTGGGTGGTGCCGGTGCTGGCGGTGCGTGTGTGGGTACCGCTGACGCCTGCATCAATTGTCGGAAACGCCGCCGCACGCTGGATGCGGTATTGGGCCTGGGCCTTCTCGATATTCAGGCTGGCCAGGCGCAGGTCGCGGTTGTTAGCCAGGGCCAGGGTTTGCAGCTGCGCAAGGCGGCTGTCGGTGAAGAACTGCTTCCACTGGATATCGGCCGCCACGTCGCCGCTTGCTGTGGCTTGCCATTCAGTCGGCACCGGGGCTTCGGGCTGCTGGTAGTCCGGTGCCAGGTTGATACAGCCACTCAGGGCCAATGCGGCCAGGATCGGCCAGGTAAACCTCATCATGCGTCACCTTTCTGGACGGTTGGGGTGGCGGTGCTTACGCGGCCAAAACGGCGGCGGATCAGCACAAAGAACAGCGGAACAAAGAAGATCCCCAACACCGTTGCGCTGAACATGCCGCCCAGTACGCCGGTTCCAATGGCACGCCGGCCAGCGGAACCTGCGCCGCTGCTGATGGCCAGGGGCAGTACACCAAACATGAACGCCAGGGAGGTCATCAGGATCGGCCGCAGGCGTTGGCGCACAGCGGTGAGTGTGGCGTCCCGTAGGCTGGCGCCCTGCTCTTGCAGGTGCTTGGCGAACTCCACGATCAGGATCGCGTTTTTCGCCGCCAGCCCCACGGTGGTCAACAGCCCGACCTGGAAGTACACATCATTGCTCAGGCCGGTGAAGCGCGTGGCCAAGACCGCACCAACAACCCCCAGCGGCACCACCAGGATCACCGAGAACGGCACCGACCAACTCTCGTACAACGCCGCCAGGCACAGGAACACGAACAGCACCGACACCCCGTACAACAACGGTGCTTGGGAGCCGGACAAACGCAGTTGGTAGGACTGCCCGGTCCACTCATAACCAATGCCCTGGGGCAGTTGCTTGGCGATGGCTTCTACCGCATCCATGGCATCGCCGGAACTCACGCCGGGGGCCGGGTCGCCCACCACTTCCAGGGAGGCGCTGCCGTTGTAGCGTTCCAGCAACGGCGAGCCATAGCTCCACGAACTGCTGGCGAAGGACGAAAACGGCACCATCTCGTCATTGCTGTTGCGCACAAACCAATGGTCCAGGTCGGCCGCCTGCATGCGCGAATCGGCGGCGCCCTGCACGTACACCTTCTTCACCCGGCCCTGGTTGAGGAAGTCATTCACATAACTGCCGCCCAAGGCCGTGGACAAGGTGGTGTTGATGTCGCTGGTGGTGAGGCTCAGGGCACCGGCCTTGCGGTCGTCGATAGTTACCTTCAGTTGCGGCGTATCGTCCAGGCCATTGCTGCGCACGCCCAGCAGGCGCGGGTCTTGTTTGGCCAGTTCGATAAATTGCTCGCGGGCCGCCACCAAGGCGTCATGGCCCAGGCCGCCGAGGTCCTTGAGTTGCAAGTCGAAGCCGGAGCTTTGCCCCAGGCCACGCACTGCCGGTGGCTGCATGACGAACACATCGGCATCGCCAACGCTTTTCAGCGCCAGGGTGGCACGCTGGGCAATCGACGCCGCGTCCTGGCCGCTGGCGGAACGCTCGCTCCAGTCCTTGAGACGGATAAACGCCCGTGCGGTGTTCTGGCTGTTACCGCCCATGCCCAAGCCGGTGATGCTGATCATCGCCTCGACTTCGGGCTGCTTGAGCATGTAGTCCTCGAACTGCGCCATCACCGCCTGGGTGCGGCTGTCGGTGGTACCCACTGGCAGTTGGATTTGGGCCATGAGGATGCCCTGGTCTTCATCCGGCAAAAACGAGGTGGGCAGGCTGGCGTAACCGGCCGCCATGGCCAAGGCCACCAACGCGTACACCAACAGGCTGCGGCGACCGCGTTGCAATACCGCGCCGACCAGACCTTCGTAGCGCGCCGAGCACCGTTCAAAACTGCG
The DNA here is from genome assembly GCF_004682055.1 of Pseudomonas kairouanensis. Classification (GTDB taxonomy): domain Bacteria; phylum Pseudomonadota; class Gammaproteobacteria; order Pseudomonadales; family Pseudomonadaceae; genus Aquipseudomonas; species Aquipseudomonas kairouanensis. The sequence goes on from NZ_QUZU01000013.1 coordinate 3,721, forward strand.
GTTGAACCAGCCAAAGAAGCCGCGTTGGGTGCCGTGGGCGTCCGAAGGTTTGAGCAGCGTGGCGCACAACGCCGGTGTCAGGGTCATGGCCACCAGCACCGAGAGCACCATGGCCGAAACGATAGTCACGGAAAACTGCCGGTAGATGATCCCAGTGGAGCCGCCGAAAAACGCCATGGGGATAAACACTGCGCTGAGCACCAAGGCGATGCCGATCAGCGCGCTGGTGATTTCCGCCATGGATTTACGCGTGGCCTCAAGGGCTGGCAGGCCCTCCTCGCTCATCACCCGTTCGACGTTTTCCACCACCACGATGGCATCGTCCACCAGCAAGCCAATGGCAAGCACCATGGCGAACATGGTCAGGGTGTTGATCGAATACCCAAACAGCGCCAGCACCCCGAAGGTGCCCAGCAATACCACCGGCACGGTAATCGCCGGAATCAGCGTAGCCCGCAGGTTTTGCAGGAACAGGAACATGATCAGCACTACCAGCACGATGGCCTCGCCCAAGGACTTGACCACTTCCTCGATGGACAGGCTTACGAACGGCGTGGTGTCGTAGGCGATTACGTTTTTGAGCTGCATTTCAGTGGGGTAGTACGGTTGCATTTCCTTGAGCTTGGCCTTGACTGCCTCGCCCACGTCCAGCGCGTTGGCGCCCGCCGCCAGTTGCACGCCCATGGCAGCGGCCGGTTTGCCGTTGAGGGCTGAGTTGACGTCGTAGCTCTCGCTGCCCAGCTCTACGGTCGCCACATCCCCCAACAGCACCACCGCGCCGTCGCTGGTGGACTTGACCACCACTTGGCGAAATTCCTCGGCGGTTTGCAGTTTGCTGCGAGCGGTGATGGTGGCGTTGAGTTGCTGGCCCTTGGCGGCCGGTAACGCGCCAAGCTGGCCGGCGGAGACTTCGGTGTTTTGCGCTTCCAGGGCGGTACTCACGTCCGAGGGCATCAGCGCGTACTTTTCCAGCAACCCTGGGTCGAGCCAGATGCGCATGGCATAGCCGGAGCCCAGGGTTTTGACTTCGCCTACGCCGTCAATACGGCTGATGGAGTCGAGCAAGGTACTGGAGATGTAGTCACCGATCTGGGTGCCGGTAACGCTGGGATTGTCCGAGGCCAACGCGGCGATCATCAAAAAATCCGAACCGCCCTTGGTCACCGTCAGGCCTTCGCTCTGCACCGATTGGGGCAGGCGTGATTCGGCCTGTTGCAGTTTGTTTTGCACCTGCATCTGCGCCACGTCCGGGTCGGTGCCGGCGCCAAAGGTCAGGTTGATACTGGCGCTGCCCGCCGAGCTGCTGGAGGACGACATGTAGGTGAGGTTGTCCAGGCCGGTGAGCGCCTGCTCGATGACCTGGGTTACCGAGTCTTCCACGGTCTTGGCCGACGCACCGGTGTAGGTGGCCGAGATGCGCACGGTAGGCGGTGCGATATCCGGGTACTGCTCAAGCGGCAATTGGCTGATGGACAACGCGCCGCCGAGCATGATCACGATGGCGATCACCCAGGCAAAAATCGGTCGATCAATAAAGAAACGCGCCATGTTCAACCCTCCTTCGCCAATGCACCGGCATCCACCGCCTGGGTTTGCACCACGGCGCCCACCCTAACTTTCTGCCCGCCTTCGACGATCACTTGTTCACCGGCCTGCAAACCGGCGGTGACCCACCATTGGTTGCCGATGGTGCGGTTGACGGTAATCACGCGTTGTTCAACCTTGCCATCGACCACCAGCAATACCGAGGTCACGCCGCTGGCGCTGCGGGTCACGGCTTTTTGCGGGACCAGGATGGCCTGGTCGTCGCGGGCCTGTTCCAGCTCGCCACGCACGTACATGCCCGGCAGCAACAGGTGATCAGGGTTGGCAAATACCGCACGCAGGGTCACGGTGCCGGTGCTTTGGTTGACGCTGACGCCGCTGAATTTGAGGCGACCTTCCTGGTTGTAGGTGCTGCCGTCATCCAGCTTGAGGCTGATGCGCGCTTCGCCGTCGCTGTTGGCCTGCAACACGCCGCTGGCCAGGTCGCGTTTGAGGCCGAGCAATTCGCTGGTGGATTGGGTCACGTCAACGTAGATCGGGTCGAGCTGCTGCACGGTGGTCAGCGCGGTGTCCTGGTCGGCCACCACCAGGGCGCCGGGGGTGACGGTGGAGATTTCGATGCGCCCGGCCACTGGCGAGCTGATGCGGGTGTAGGCCAGGTTGATGCGAGCGGTCTCCACATCGGCCTGGGCCACTTGCACGTCGGCGGTGGCCGTCAGCAAGGTGGCCTGGGAATCTTCGAAGGTCTGCTGGCTGATGGCGTCGATCTTTACCAGTTGCGCGTTACGCGTGGCGGTGGTCTGCGCCGATTTCAGCGTGGCGCGGGATTTACTCAACGTCGCCTCGGCCTGGGCCAGTGCCGCTTTATAAGGGGCAGCGTCCAGTTGGTAGAGGGCCTGGCCGACCTTGACCTCGGCACCTTCTTCAAACAGGCGCTGCTGCACAATGCCGCCGACCTGGGGGCGGATCTCGGCGACCATAAAGGCCTGGGTGCGCCCCGCCAGTTCGGTGGTGAGCACCTGGCTTTTCGGTTGCACGGTCAATACCGTCACCTTGGGTGTGGCGACCTCGGGGGCCGGATCGCCGGCCGAACAGCCGCCGAGCACGGCCAGGATGATCACGGAAAGCAAAACCGCGGCGGTTACCAGGTATTTGGCGAAGAATTTGGTCGACATATCTGCCTCTGCAAGACGGGGTGGCGCAAGCCTTACCCTTATGCTGCGAGGCAAATGTGCAGGAAAATTGAAGATTGCCCGGCTGGGTTGAATCTTTCGCGCCTGGGGGCCTAAATGGGCGGGTCCACTTATTACGGCCTGTGTGTTCATGAAGCTGAGTATTTCCACCAAGTTGTTTGTTGCCGTGCTGGCCGGTGTGTTGCTGGTCATCCTCAGCATGGGGCTGGCTACCAGTTGGAGTTTTGGCCGGGGGTTCCTGGGCTATATCAACGAGCAGGCGCTGGAGCGCATGGCGCCGGTATTGCCGCGGCTGGCCAGCGTTTACGAGCGTGAAGGCAGTTGGGAGTATTTTCGCAACCAGCCCGACCGCTGGTTTGAAGTGATGCGCCCGGAGCCTGGCGAGCAACAGGCGGTGCGCGACTTGCGCACGCCACAGATTTCCGACCTGACCGGGGCACTGTTCCGTATCGCCCTGCTCGATAAGGACAAGCAACGTGTCACCGGCTACCCCGCCATCAGCGACGACGCCTTGGCCCTGCCGATTGAGGTCGCAGGTGAAACTGTCGGCTGGTTGGCTGTGACGCCGTTCCAAAGCGTGACCGAGGCCGGTGGCGAGCGTTTCCAGCAGTACCAGTTGCGCACCAGCCTGGTGATGGGCGTGTTCTCCCTGCTGCTGGCGATGCTGATTGCGTGGTGGGTCGCCCGCACCTTGCTCGGACCGGTCAAGCGCGTGGCCGCAGCCACTCACCGGTTGGCCAGTGGCGACTACAGCAGCCGGGTGGCGGTGGCGTCCAACGACGAAGTGGGCCAATTGGCCCGCGACTTCAACCAGTTGGCCTACACGCTGGAACGCAACGAGAAAATGCGCCGCGAATTCATGGCCGACGTGTCCCATGAACTGCGTACACCGCTGTCGGTGCTGCGCGGTGAATTGGAGGCAATCGAGGATGGCGTGCGTACCCTCGACCAGAACGCCATGAAGTCGCTGCAAGGCGAAGTCAGCATGCTCAGCCAGTTGGTGGATGATTTGTATGAATTGAGCCTGGCCGACATCGGCGCCCTCACCTACCGCAAAACCCCATGCGAGCTGACTGACTTGCTGGAAAACAGCGTGGCGATGTACCAGGAACGCTTCAGCGCACGGCAATTGCAGGTGCATCTGGATCTGCCCCCTCAGCCCGTGGCAGTGCTGGCAGATGCCAACCGCCTGCAACAACTGTTCTCCAACCTGCTGGAAAATGCCGTGCGTTACACCGATGTGGGCGGCACCTTGCGCATTAACGTTGGGCTGGAGCGGGACGCGGTGCGTATCGACTTTCTCGATTCCGGCCCCGGTGTCTCGGCCAGTCAGTTACCGAAACTGTTCGAACGTTTCTACCGTGGCGAGTCCTCTCGCAATCGCGAGAGCGGCGGCGCGGGCCTGGGCCTGGCGATCTGTCGCAGCATCGCCCTCGCCCACGACGGCAGCCTGCAAGCCGACCACTCACCCCTGGGTGGCCTGTGGCTGTCCCTGCGCCTGCCCCGGAGCCTGTAAGCCATGCACGACGAACGTCCGATCCTGATCGTCGAAGACGAACCCAAGCTGGCCGCGCTGATGCAGGACTACCTGGTCGCCGCCGGTTACACCACCCTGTGCCTGGACAACGGCCTGCAAGTGGTGCCGGCGGTACGCGCCCACGACCCCAGGCTGATCCTGCTGGACCTGATGCTGCCCGGCCGCGATGGCATGCAACTGTGCCAGGACCTGCGGGGGTTCAGCGCGGTGCCGATCATCATGATCACCGCCCGCGTTGAAGAGGTGGACCGCCTGCTGGGCCTGGAACTGGGCGCGGACGACTACATCTGCAAACCCTTCAGCCCCCGTGAAGTGGTGGCCAGGGTCAAGGCGATCCTGCGTCGCAGCCCGCAACTGCTGAGTGCGACAGCGCCGCGCCTGGTCATCGACGAGGCGCAATACCTGGCCACCCTCGACGGCATCGCCCTGGACCTGACGCCCTTGGAACTGCGCCTGCTCAACACCTTCGCTCGCAGCCCTGGCCGGGTGTTTTCCCGTGATCAATTGCTCAACCAAATCTACTCCGACCACCGCGTGGTTACCGACCGCACGGTGGACAGCCATATCCGCAACCTGCGGCGCAAGCTGGAGCAGGCATGCCCTGGGGAAACACCGATCGAGTCGTTGTATGGGGTGGGGTACCGGTTCCAGCTGTAAATACAAGAACCGCTCTAGCCCAAGCATTACAGATGACTTTACAGATGAAAGCCTTTAGGATTCGCGGCGCATAGCATCACTTCGCTATCACGCGTATCAGATCGTCAAAGGGAATTAATTGCTTGAATAAAGTCAGCGTTTTTGCAGCCGTCGCCCTCAGCGTGGCCCTGCTCAGTGGTTGCGCCGCAGCCAAGAAAGTCACCTCCAAACTCGACTACAGCACCGGCACCTATGTGAGCCAGCAGCAAGTCGATGCCTTCCAGAAAGGCAAGACCCGCCAGGCCGACGTAATTGCCGCCATCGGCAACCCGCCGCAGAAAGCCGAGATCATGGGTAAGGAAGTGTGGACCTACACCTACACCCTGATTCCGGCAATGCCGTTCCAGCCGAACAAGTTTGAAAACACCGTAGTGGAATTCGACAAGAAAGGCGTGGTGGTCAATGCCTACAAGTCCGGTGGTACGCCTGGGCAGAGCGGCAACCCGCTGATCAACGCCGCCGGCCTGTAAGACCAGCGCTGTCCCCCTGTGGGAGCGGGCTTGCTCGCGAATGCGGTGCATCAGTCACTTAATGAGTCGACTGACCCACCGTATTCGCGAGCAAGCCCGCACATTTTGACCGCGCTCGGTCACACCATTGGGGTGCTGCTAACGACGCGTAAAGCCAGCCCCTCATACGCATCCAGCGTAATCGTGAACTCGCCCTCAGCGGTTAAATCCCCCTCCACCCGTTCATTGATGATGTCCACCACCAACCCAGCGGCAATGTCGGGCAGCTGCAAGGTTTCGGTGATCGGCGTGGCACCGAAATTCAGTGCCGTGATCTGCGTGCCCTTGCCCGCAGGCAATTCATGCACCATCACCAACAGCCCTGGATGCTCAACGTCCGGCACTAAAATCTGGCGACTGGCAGCGATGTCATAGGCGCGGCGCACGGCAAGGATTTTCTGCAGTTGCGAGGCAAAAGAATCCGGGTCCTGAAGCTGGCTGTTCAGGCTGCCATACAGGGTTCGCGCGCGGGGCATCTGCCCGGCAGACAATTGGGCGTCGGGGTTTAAATCCACCAGGTCGTAGGCACCGCGATGAACCCAGCGGGTATCGCCGTCCTGCATCAAATGCTCCACCTCGTCGGCCGCCAACGGCAGCGCACCTACCAAGTCCCAACCGGACAAGGCAAACACCCCCGGCTGCATGGCGTTGTACATCACCAGCAGCAGGTGGATCTGGCGGATCTGCTGGATATCCGCTGAGGTAATCGCCTCCAGGTCACGAATCCCCAACGCTGCCGTGATGATACTGGCGGTGGTGCATGACACCCCATTGGTCACGAACTTGAGGTTGTACGGGGCATGCTCACCGGCCAGGCGCTCGTACATCTGCTCGCGAATGTGCTCGCGCAGGATATTGCCGGGGAAGGTTTGGCCCTGGTACAGGAACGTGTCATGGGCGTGCAGGGTCCAGAAGTGCACCAGTTCCAGGGTCAGTTCATCGTGGTTCTGCAACGCGTGGATCAACGACCCAGGGTCGATACCCAGGCTGTGCATCTGGCGCAGCATCAGCCGCAGGAACTCGGTATCGCCCATCAGCAACGCGTGCTGATAGGCCGGCCGAGTGATGAAGTCATAGGACAGGTCGGCACCGCCGTGGGACATGGCGGCGATGTCGTCCACCGTGAGGTTCAACTCCTGGAAACTGAAACCACCCGCTTTGCGGATCGCCCCGCCAATCAGCTGGTTGCCGGTGATCGACAGCGGATGGCTCTCCGACCAGGCCGTGCCATCGAGCTTGCGCTCCACACCCAGAAAGCCGTTGGCGTCCAGGCGCAGGATCTTCGCGCCCATCACGTCAATGGCGTGCAACGCGTCGCCGATGATCATCTGCTGCGCAGCGAAGGTGGGGTCCAACCAGTTCAAGGAGGGCTGGCCTTCCTTGAAGTAATGCAGGTACACCCAGCGCCGGGGCTTGCCGTCTACGCCGATCACGATGGGGGTGGTGCTCCAGTCGGTTTCCTTGACCCCCGGTTCGAAGAAAATCACCCGCTGCAGTTGGCCGACGATGTAGTGCTTGTCCCGCAACGCATCCACCTGCAACGGGGTGAGGTTCTGCGCGTCACGACCTTCGACAACGTCCGGCAACAATGGCCAGTCTTCTTCACGGATCTCCACCATGTGGTACAGGCCGGGGTAATCCTCGTAGGCCATCTCGGCCAGGCGAAAATCTGCGCCCTTGCCGGTGTGGGACGGGATCACATCGTCGATGATCACCGCATTGTGGGCCGCCGCCATGCGGGTCATGGCCTGCAACTGGGCTTCGGTGCCAAGTGCGGGGTCGATCTCGAAGCTGATACGGTCGAAATTGCCGTCGATGGTCGGCGTGTGCCGCGTACCGCTCAGGCCTCCGGATTTTTTCAGTGGGCCATTGTGAATGCCCTGGATGCCGATCTTCGACAGCGCATGCCACAGGCTTTCATCCCCCAGGGCCTCCAGCACCGTACCGCCGTCGCGGGTCACGATCGACGCCGGGTACGCGGTGAACCACACCGACGATAACGCCGTGGCATCCCGAGGCCGGGTCTGTGCGTAAGGCTGCTGCCACAACCGGCCCTGGCCCGAATACAGCTTGGCGCGCTGGCGTGCCGCGTGGAGCATCGATTGCTCCACCAGCCAGTTCACATGGTTGTTTTCAGCCGCCGTCATAAGCCCTGTCCCCTGGTCGTGAAAAAGTTGCTTGTAGACATATGAGGGGCGCGGGGGCTAATCGTTGCATCGCACTGCATCTGGGGTGAGAGAGCCTGCCCTCTCATCCCAGGTGAGGCAGGTCAGACTTGCTGTTGACCACCGTCAACGAACAACTCGATGCCGTTGACGAAACTTGCATCATCCGACGCCAAGAACAGCGCGGCGGCGGCGATTTCTTCGGGTTCACCCACGCGGCCCATCGGGATTTGCGACGCCAGGTAGTCGAGCAAGCCTTGCTGCTGGGCGGCGTCGGGGCCGGCCAAGTCCACCAGGCCCGGGGTGCGGGTGGCGCCGGGGCTGATGGTGTTGATGCGTACGTGGCGGTCCTTGAGGTCGAGGATCCAGTTGCGCGCAAAGGAGCGCACGGCGGCCTTGGACGCGGCGTACACGCTGAACGCTGGGGTGCCGGCACTGGCGGCGGTGGAGCCGGTGAGGATCACCGAAGCATTCTTGGCCAGCAGCGGCAGGGCTTTCTGGACGGTGAACAGCACGCTTTTGACGTTGCGGTCGAAGGTGGCGTCGAAGTGCTCTTCGCTGATCTCACCCAGGGGCAGCATCGAACCGCCACCGGCGTTGGCGAACAATACGTCGAGGTGGCCGTGGCTGCCTTGGATCTGTTCGTACAGGGCATCCAGTTGATCCAGTTGGGTCGAGTCCACTTGTACGCCGGTGGCGTTGCCGACCAGGGCGACGGCGGCGTCGAGTTCGGCGCGGCGGCGGCCGGTGATGTAGACGTGGGCGCCTTCAGCGGCGAAGCGTTGGGCGGTGGCCAGGCCGATGCCAGTGGTGCCGCCGGTAACCAGTGCGATTTTGCCTTCGAGTTTGCGAGCCATGATGGTGTCCTCTGTTTCGTTAGGTAAGTAAGTTGTTGCGGTGTGGGAGAAGCATATCGACGGCTCGCTACTTACAAAATAGAATCATCTGAAACTCATCATTGCAGATTTGAAATGAGCAAACTCCCGGATTTCGAAGGCTTGGCCATGTTTGCCAAAGTGGCAGAGGAAGGTTCGTTTGCCGCGGCGGCGCGGCTGATGGGCGTGTCGGTGCCCACCGTGTCACGGGCGGTGGCGCGTTTAGAGGAACGCCTGGGTGGGCGCCTGTTCAACCGCACTTCGCGGCAACTGGCGTTGACCGAGTTCGGCATCAGCATGGCGGCCAGGGCTGGGGAGGTGTATCGCCAGGCCGAAGAAGTGGAAAGCGCGGCCCGCGAATTGTCGGTGCAGCCACGCGGCCATGTGCGGCTGGCGGTGCCGATGGCGTTTGGCTTGCGTTGGGTGGCGCCGTTGTTGCCCAAGCTGATCCAGCAGTATCCGGAGCTGACGGTGGACCTGCACCTGTCGGACGCCTCGGTGGATTTGATCGCCGAAGGCTTCGACGCCGCGCTGCGGATCGCCACCCTGCCCGACTCGTCCCTGGTGGCGCGGCGCTTGTGTGGCGTTACCCAATACCTGGTGGCGGCACCCGCCTACCTCGATGCCAAGGGTCGCCCCACCCATCCACAGGAGTTGAGCGAGCACCCATGCCTGAGCTATGCCTACCGCGCACGTAGCCAGGTGTGGCGGTTCACCCATGACAACGGCGACGCGCAAGATGTAACGCCCAACGGCCCCCTGCGAGTGACCAACTCCGACGCCCTGCTGCCGGTGCTGCTCGAAGGCCTGGCCATCGCTGAACTGCCGGAATTCATCGCCAGTGAATACCTGGCCGATGGTCGCCTGGAAGTGCTTTTACCGGGTTGGAACATGGCCACGGGCGGCCTGTATTTCGTCACGCCATCGGCCCGCAGCCGGCCGATGAAGATCAAGGCACTCTCGGATTTCTTCGCCGAGCACCTCAGCCAGCCAACATGGCGCTGGCCGGCCCGGTGAGGTAGCCGATAAACAGCCGGAACAGTTCGGCATTGGTGGAGATGTCGAGCCGTTGGTAGATGTTGTGTTTATGCACCTTCACGGTGCCCTCGGAGATCTGCAGCACCGCCGCAATCGAGTGGCTGCTATGGCCTTGCAGGATCAACTTGGCGATGTAGCGCTGGGTTTCGGTCAGTTGCCCCTGGAGAATGTGCACGAAGGCATCCTCGGAGCGGGCATCGGAGTTTGGCGCGCTGGCATAGAAGTCGCTGTGCTTGAGCCGGCAATGCAGCTCCAGCAATGCACTGATCACCGGTACCAGGGTTTCCAGGGCCTTGATCTCGCTGGACAGAAACGCGCCATTGCTGAGGTTGCGCATCAGCGAATACACCACCGCCACGCGTGCGTGCAGGGGCACGATAAAGCCGATCTCCTCGATTTGCGTGCCATGTTCGGATGACACGCAGGGGTGCAGGTCCGGGGAAATGGCAAAGCCTGAAGAATAGAAACAGTCCGGTGCCAGGTCGCTCATGCGCCACACACCGGCGGGGTGATCGTTGATACAGGCCACATAGAACGGGTCCAACAGGTAGCCGCCACGCAGGTAGGCACACAGGGTCTTTTCCGGCACCGAGCGGTTGTAGCCGTTGTGGATCAGCAAGGGCGACTGGTTGAAGCGAAACAGGTAGCCGCAACTCATATCGAAAGCCACGGTGCTTCGAAGCGCTGTATCGATGCACGCACCCAGGCGATCGGTGCCGACGGCACCGATCAGGGTCGAGAGCATCTTCGCGTCTGCGTCTCTCATGGTTGCCACACTTCTTGTCAGGTTGGTTCGGGCGTGCCCTCGGGCAACCGCTGCTGGCGGTCTTGCTCGCCCAATTCGAGGGCCTTGGGCACAGCCAACCAGTAAGCAAGCGCCATGCCGAGCAGACCGCCGCCGAGTTTACCGATAATCAGCGGCAGAATCAGCGAGGGCTGGAAGTTGGCGGAATAGGCCAGGTGGTCACCGAAGGTGAACGCTGCGCACACCGAAAACGCGATCACCAGCACCTTGTCCTTGGGCGGCATGTCCTGCACCAATCGGAACATCGCCAGGATGTTGGCCGACGCGGCCAGCAGGCCTGCTGCACCCACCGCAGACAACCCAAGCAAGGCAGCCGCCTTTTCGATGGGCCGCGAGAGGAAACGTTTGATCAGATACACCATGGGGAAGGCCCCGCACAGCATGATGCCCACGTAACCGGCGATCTCCAGCGCGCGGAACTGGTCCTCCTTGTCGGCAATGATCGGCGCAAAGCCCCACGTCCCGAACACCGAGCTGAAGAACCCGGTGAAGTATTCAACGATGGAGGCCACCAGGACCAAGGTCACCGCGCCATACACCACTTGGCCCAGACGCAGGAAAATCTGCACCATCAGGTTGGGCAGGTAACGCAACGCAGCGGCCAGGGCGAAACAGAACAGGATCAACGGCATCAGGTTGCGCACCAGCATGGCCAGGTCGAAATGCAACGCCTGGGTCGGTGCACCAAAGGTGGCGATGTCCGGGCGTACGCCCAGCCCGAGAAACTCGATGCCCATGGCAATCATGATGATGCTGATGGGGATGCTCAGCAGCCCGGCCATGATGCCCAGGGCCATGTACTTGTGATCGGCCTTGGCCAGCATCGCCAAACCGACCGGAATCACGAAGATCACCGTGGAGCCGGACTGGAAGCCGGTGATCAAGCCGAGAATCCAGCCCTCGGGGCTTTGGGACAGCGCATGGGCCAGTTGGTAGCCGCCCAGGTCGGCCGCAATGAAGATCGGCCCGGCAATGCCCGCGTCCGAGCCCATCGCCAGGAAGATCGGCGCCAGTAGCTGGGTGATGAAACTGGTGATGAAGGGGATGGCGGCCATGATGCCCGCAACGGGCAGGAAGATCGGCCCGATGCTGTGGATGCCGGCGTTGAACTCCTTGGCAAGCTCGGATTCGGCGCTGAACACCGATGCCAGCCCGCCAATGACGGCGCACACCATGATGACGTAAATGACATACGTGCCTATATGTTCCATTGCAGCCTCTGCGTTTTAGAAAGTTATTGTTGGGCAGATGGGTGTTGCAAAAGGTGTTCTTGGTGATGGTCAGTTATCTGACTCAGAGTGCGGTGTAGCCGTTGTCGACAAACAGGTGGGTACCATTGACGAAACTGGCATCGTCACTGGCCAGAAACAGCGCGGCCTTGGCCACCTCGGACGGCTCGCACAAGCGGCCTTGCATGGCGCTGATCGCCTCGTCGGAGGCATCGACGCCCAGGCCACGCAGCAAATCCAGTTCGCGCTTGCCATGGGCCGTGGCGATAAAGCCTGGGCACAGGGCATTGCTGCGGATATTGCGATCACGGAACTCCACCGCGATGGCCCGCGCAAACATATGGCAAGCGCCTTTGGTGGTGCAGTACAGCACTTCCATCGGCGTGCCTGCCACGGCGGAGATGGACGAGGTGGAAATGATGCTGCCACCGCCCGCCTCGATCATGCCGGGCAGCACGGCTTGGGTGACCAGGAACATGCTTTTGACGTTGATGTTCATCAAGCGATCCCAGTCCGACTCGGCGGTTTCCAGGAACGGCCCGGCGGCGATGGTGCCGGCGTGGTTCATCAACACGGTGATCGCGCCTAAGCGCTGTTCGGCGAGCCTGACCGAGCGGTGCACCTGGTCGGCGATGGAGACATCGGTGGGCAGGAAGTACGCAGTGCCGCCCTCGGCGTTGATGCTGGCGGCGACGGCTTCACCGTCACTGCTGGGCAGGTCGAGAATCGCGACCTTGGCCCCTTCCTTGGCAAATAATTGCGACACCGCCAACCCGCAACCGCCTGCCCCGCCACTGACCAATGCCACTTTGCCCTGTAGTCGCCCCATGGGTCGCTCCTCGTTGATTACCTTGGTAAATCCTGAGGGGCAAAGCTAAACGAGGGGGTTGCCAATGGTCCATATACCAGGCGGTATAGAGCGGGCTGGAGGGGCGCTTGCCCCTCGCACCTTTACACAGGGATCGGTCTCACGTGGCCCGATATTGCCTCGGGGTAAACCCGGTGGAAGCCTTGAACTGGCGACTGAAGGCACTGTGGTCGGTATACCCGCACTGCAATGCCACCTCGGTAATCGGCAAGTGGTTGTGCAGCAGCCGACGAGCGTGTTCCAGGCGCACTTTCTGGATCATCTGTCGGGGCGTGAGGTGGAAGACACGCTTGCAGTAGCGCTCCAGTTGCGCCACCGAAATCCCGGCGATGCGCGTCAGTTCACTGAGCGTGATGCGGCGGTTGAAGTGGGCGCGGATGTGCGCGTCCACGGCGGCCAGGCGCTGGTACGCGGGATGGGTTTCGCTGGCCGATTGCAGATCGACTGAAATTCCCGCCAGGCCAATGATGGCGCCCGCGACGTTGTACAACGGCCACTTGTGAGTCAGGCACCAACCCGGTTCACGGGTGCCGTAGAGGTGCAGTTCCAGTTGATCTTCAAGCACCAGCCCCTGCTCCAGCACACGGCAGTCCTGCTCGGTGTAGCCGGGGCCCAGTTGCGCGGGGAAGACTTCTGCGCTGGTCTTGCCCAGCAAGGGTTGCAAGGCTTTGAGGCCGCAGCGCTGCACCAGGGTGCGGTTGGCGAGCAGGTAGCGTGCCTGGGTGTCCTTGATGAATATCGTGGCCGTGGGGATCACGTCCAGCATGGGCAATAACTGCAGCACTGCAGCCACCAATTGCTCGATGTGCTGCGGGCGATTCGCCTCGCTCCCACCGCAGAGGGTCGCAAACGCGCTGTACATCATGGCTGTGTTTCCCGTGCTGATCCCTGGACGCCAAGCAGATTGCACCATGCCCCGTGCACTGTCGAGCAGCCACAACTGTGCCGATTTCGTCATTGCTGCCCTTAAAAACCCTCAATCGCTGCGCCCTCCAGCAGCGCACTCTAGGCCCCTACATGCCTGCCCACCCGTATGGAGCGTTTTATGAAGCGACTACATGTGATCGACTCCCACACTGGCGGCGAACCCACGCGCCTGGTGCTGACCGGCTTTCCGCAATTGGCCGGCATCACCCTCGCCGAGCAACTGCACAGCCTGCGCACCGACCATGATCACTGGCGCCGCGCCTGCCTGCTGGAGCCTCGTGGCAACGATGTGTTGGTGGGCGCGCTGTATTGCGCGCCGGTTACGCCGGGGGCCACCTGCGGTGTGATCTTCTTCAACAATGCCGGTTACCTGGGCATGTGCGGCCACGGCACTATCGGGCTGGTGGCGTCCTTGTTTCATTTGGGGCGTATCGAGCCTGGCGTCCATACCCTCGACACGCCGGTTGGTGCTGTCACCGCCACCTTGCACGATGACGGCTGCGTCACGTTGGGCAACGTGCCCGCTTACCGCTATCAGCAGCAGGTCGCCGTGCAAGTGCCGGGGCACGGCGTGGCCGTTGGCGATATCGCCTGGGGCGGCAACTGGTTCTTCCTGGTGTGGGAACACGGCAAACGCCTGGAAATGGACAACGTCCATGCCCTCACCGATTACACCTGGGCCATGCTCCAGGCCCTGCAGGAGCAAGGCATCCACGGCGCCGATGGCGCGCTGATCGACCACATCGAACTGTTCGCCGACGACGCCCATGCCGACAGCCGCAATTTCGTGATGTGCCCTGGCAAGGCCTACGACCGTTCCCCCTGCGGCACCGGCACCAGCGCCAAGCTGGCCTGCCTGGCTGCCGATGGCAAGCTCAAGCCCGGTGAAACCTGGGTGCAAGCCAGCATTACCGGTAGCCAGTTCGAAGGCCGCTATGAATGGGATGGCGAACGCGTTCGGCCGTTCATCACCGGCCGCGCCTACATCACAGCCGAGAGCACCTTGCTGATCGACGAGCAGGACCCTTTTGCCTGGGGCATCTAAGCCTCTGGTTACCTGATCCTTCCTAGGAGCCAACACCATGAGTAACCCCATTTTTACCGGTTGTATCCCCGCCCTGATGACCCCCTGCACCCCGCAGCGCACGCCGGACTTTGACGCACTGGTGGCCAAGGCCCGCCAATTGATGGCGGCCGGCATGAGCGCGGTGGTGTATTGCGGCTCCATGGGCGACTGGCCGTTGCTCACCCAAGCCCAGCGTCAGGAAGGCGTGGCCCGCCTGGTGGCCGCTGGCGTGCCGACTATCGTTGGCACCGGTGCGGTCAACAGCCGTGAAGCCGTGGCCCATGCTGCCCACGCGGCGAAGGTCGGGGCCCAGGGCTTGATGGTGATTCCGCGCTTACTCTCCCGTGGCACCAGCGCCACGGCGCAAAAGGCGCACTTTTCGGCGATCCTCGACGCCGCGCCAAACCTGCCGGCGGTGATCTACAACAGCCCCTACTACGGCTTCGCCACCCGTGCCGAACTGTTCTTCGAACTGCGTCGCGAGCACCCGAACCTGATCGGTTTCAAAGAGTTTGGCGGGGGTGCCGACTTGCGCTACGCCGCCGAACACATCACCTCCCAGGACGACAACGTGAGCCTGATGGTGGGCGTAGACACCCAGGTGGTGCACGGTTTCGTCAACTGCAACGCCACGGGCGCCATCACCGGCATCGGCAACGCCCTGCCCCATGAGGTGCTGCAACTGGTGGCGCTGAGCACGCAGGCGGCCAAGGGTGACGCCAGGGCCCGTCGCCTTGCACTTGAACTGGAGGGGGCGCTGGCGGTGCTGTCGTCGTTCGATGAAGGCTGCGACCTGGTGCTGTATTACAAGCACCTGATGGTGCTCAACGGTGAGACCCAATACAGCCTGCACTTCAACGAAACCGACGTGCTCAGCCATGCCCAACGTCGTTACGCCGAAGCCCAGTACGCGCTGTTCCGCCAGTGGTACACCCACTGGTCGGCTGAACAGCGCGGCGCTTAGCCCATGTCCGAGCCCGATATCGTTGTGGTCGGCGCCGGTATTATCGGCGTGGCCTGCGCCTTGCAACTGGCCCGCCAAGGCAAGCGCGTGGTGGTGCTGGACCCACAGGCGCCGGGCATGGGCGCGTCCTATGGCAATGCCGGGCACCTGGCCACCGAGCAGGTGTTTCCCATTGCCGACGTGTCGATCCTCAAGCGCCTGCCGGCCATGCTGCTGGACCCCATGGGCCCCCTGCGCCTGGACTGGCGATACCTGCCCCGCGCCCTGCCCTGGTTTATCCGCCTGCTGTTGAACCTGCGCCCGGCGTATTACCAGCGCACGGTGAGCGGTATTCGCGCGCTCAACGAAGACAGCCTGGGTGCGTGGCAACGGCTGTTGCGCAGCATCGAGCAACCGCAGTTGCTGCGTGAGGACGGCTCACTGTTGGTGTTCGAGCGCACCGAGTCCCGCGCGGGCCTCGACGCCTTGCAACACCGTATGCGCCAACAGCAGGTGCCGGTGGACTTCTGGTCGGGGGACGCTGTGCGCCAGGCCGCGCCGCAACTGAGCAATGGTATTCAAGGGGGGCTGTTCTTTCCGGCTACCGGACACTTTCTCGATCCCCACCAGGTGGTGTGCGAACTGGTCAAGGCGGCGAAGGCCATGGGTGTGCAATTTCTACGGCACCGGGTGCTGGATGGGCGTGTCGGCGAGCAGCGCGTGTGGCTGACCACCGATCAAGGCCCCGTCCAGGCGAGCCAGGTGCTGATTGCCTGTGGCGCCCACTCGGCCAGGCTGACGGCTGCTCTGACCGGTAAAAAAGTGCCGCTGGACACCGAGCGCGGCTACCACCTGACACTACCCAATGAACACAATCGCCTGCCCTTTGCCGTCACCTCGCTGGAGCGAAAATTCATCATGACGCCCATGACCTGCGGCCTGCGCCTGGCGGGCACGGTGGAATTTGCAGGCCTTGAACAACCCGCAAACATGGCCCGCGCCTGGCAGCTGCACCGGTTGAGCCAGGGGTTGTTCCGTGAGGATTTGACGGCAGAGGGTGCAATGCCGTGGATGGGGTTCAGGCCTTCGTTGCCGGACTCGCTGCCAATCATTGATCGGGTGTGCGATGGCAAGGTGCTGCTTGCGTTCGGGCATCAGCACCTGGGGTTGACGCAGGCGGCGGTGACGGCGCAAATGGTGGCGCGCCTGGTATCCTCCGTAAGCATGCGTACGTCCGGCGAGTACTCCCTGAGCCGATTCAAATAAAACCAGAAGCGTCTTACACCTTCTGTAGGACGGTCTCTGCGAGCCCACTGGCATGCTGGTTAACGCTGTCGGCGGTAGCTCAAGTAAACATTGCGTGACGATTCCACCCGACGCCCACGAAAAGCGACCTGATAAAACCCAAGGCGGCCACTTCTGCACGAGACCGCTATCGTGAATAAACTGCCTTCTCCCCCCATCTCCGGCGCCTGGTTCTGGGTTGGCAAGCTGACTCCGCCGTTGACCTTGCTGACGTCGCTGCCCCGACCGTCGCTGCTGGAGTCCTTTCAACAGCGGCTCAAAGGTCCGTTGGTATTGATGGTGGCGCCCGCCGGTTTTGGGAAGACCACACTGATGATGCAGTGGCGGCAAACCCTGCTCTCTCAGACAACCCCAACCATTGCTGCCTGGCTTTCACTGGATGGAGCCGACAGCGACCCCAACCGTTTCCTGTCTTATTTGATCCTTACCCTGGACCACGCGGGGCTGCATCTGGGGCATTTGCCGCGCCTGGCGCAAACCCAGGCGCTGGACGCCCAACCGCAACGCACCCTCACTGCGTTGCTGCATGCACTTGCCCGGGAGAACCGTCGTGTCACGTTGTTTATTGACGACTACCACTGTGCGGCCAACCCGCAACTGGACACGCTTGTACAGGCGTTGCTGGAGCAGGCCGCGCCCTGGCTAGAATGGGTGGTGTCGACCCGTATCCGTCCGAGTTGGCCGCTGGCGCAGTGGAAAGCCAATGGGTGGGTGCACGAAATGGCTGCACACGCGCTCAAACTCACAGCGGCGCAAACCGCTGCCATCCTTGGTCCTGACCTTTTGCCTGGCGAACTCGAACACCTGTATCGAACCACAGAAGGCTGGGCAGTAGCCGTGCAGCTGGCACGTTTATGGCGGGCCAGCGGCGACGCTTCGTTGTATGGGCTCACCGCGTTTTCTGGGCGGGTCGCCGATATTGCCGATTACCTGACCGGGCAAGTCGTCCAGCGCTTGCCTGCTGAATGCCAGACGTTCCTGCGTGATATGGCGCTGCTGGAGCGCTTCAACGCCGAATTGGCCGATGCGGTGCGCGGACGCAACGACAGTGCGCAATTACTGGTGCAATTGGCCCATCAGGACGCCCTGCTGGTGCCGTTGGATGCCGGGCGCCATTGGTTCCGCCATCACCGGCTGCTGCAAGACTTTCTCAACCAGGGTATCGATGCCAGTGCAGCGCGGAATATCCACTACGCCGCAGCGCTGTGGCTGGCCGAACAGAACGACTGGGCACAAGCCATTGCCTATGCACTGCGCGCCCGTGACACACGTCTGGCAGTAACGTTGGTAGTGCGCGCCGGCAGTTGGGAGGTGGTGCTCTACAACGGCATCCGTTATGCGCAAAGCCTGTTGCAACAGTTCGACGAGAAGACCCTCAGTGCAGAACCCGACTTGCTGCTGCTCCAGGCCTATTTGCACGCCAAGCTTGGCGAACATGCCCTTGCCAGCCAACTGCTCGACCTGGCCTGGGGCCGGGTTCAAGCTGATTCACGCCTGACACGGGATTTCCAGGTCATCCAGACGTTGGCCCGCGCTTATGTGGATAGCTTCGACACCACCCCCACAGTCGCTGCCACAGACTGCGACCTGCTCGCCGCTGCCACACTCGAATGCGTTCACGCCCTCCAGGCATTGACCCTGGGCGAACTACCGGTGGCGTTGCAAGCCGTGCGTTCGGCGCACATCAAGATGCGCCTGGTTGCCAGCCCACGCGGTGAAACCTATTGCCGGGTCCATGAAGCGCAAGTCCTGGCATTGACCGGTGATCTTACGGCCTCCTCGCAGTTGGTCGAGGACGCGCTGGCCGTTGCCGATCGCCAGTTTGGCAGTGAAAGCTCGGTAAGGGCGCTGGTGGGATGCCTCAAGGCACAGCATCTGTATTGGCAAGGCGACTGGGCCGAGGCGACCCCTTGGTTCCGGGATGGCTGGGCCTCGCTCAAGCACACCGATGGCTGGCTGGATATCGCCGCCGTCGCCGCCGAGGTGGCGTGGCGAACCTCCCTGCGCACCCTGGGCCTGCAACCGGCGCTGCTTGAGCTTGAGCATGTAAGGCAATTGGCCGATGCGCGCAACTGGCAGCGCCTGGCACGCTTGGCCAGCGCTTGGCGCGTCGACCTCCTGGTACAAGCCGGCTCGTTGAACCAAGCCCGTCAATCTGCGCTCATCGCGAACCTGGAGAGCGCCGCCGACAACCCTGAAGACTGGCGCAACCAGGAAGCCGCGACGTTGGCGCTGGCCAGGTTGCAGTTTGCCACGGGCGCCTCGGGTGCTGCGCTCAACCGCTTGCTGCTGGGCATCCGATCATTGCAACAACGCGGTTTGCATCTCCCTGCGGCGCGCCTGCAGGTCCTCACGTTGACGGCCTTCGGCAAAGGCTTTCCCATGACGCCAAACGACACGCTGGCAACGATCCCACCGCCGGCCCTGCCCGGTTTGCTACTGGAAGCCGGGCCCGGTGTACTGCCGGCACTGGAGGCATGCACCAGCACCCATACCGCCTTGCACTCGATTGTCACGCGCTTGCGCGGCTGGCGCGCTCACCCCGTTCGCCCGCGCCTGCCCTTCAGCCCCAAAGAGATGCAAATCCTTACGCTGTTGGCCGAAGGTCAGTCGAACAAGGCCATTGCCCAAGGCATGGATATTTCGGAAAACACCGTGAAATTTCATCTGAAACACATCTTCACCAAGCTGTGCGTGGATAACCGCACCGCTGCCATGGCGGCCGCCGTGCGCCTGGGCCTGGTGAGCCCCATGCGCTGACCCACCAACCCACCCGTATGGGTAGTCGACCACCCGCTAACCGCCACACCTACCCGCCCTGTCGATGGCGGCTGCCGCACAACGCCCCCTAGCATTGCCCACGTCAGCAAGAGGCGCTGCGACGGCGTCGACAACCCTGAAACAGGAGATGCCCTGTGGGAATGTACGGTAAGAAAACAGTACGCGTAGCCACCGACGTCGGAGGCACTTTCACCGACCTTGTGTACTTCGAGAACGATTCGGCCACTGGCGAACAAACAATTCGCACAGCCAAAGTCGACACCACCCCGCCCAACTTTGCCCAGGGTGTGCTCAACGTCATCCGCAAGGCCGACGTGAGCCTGGAAAACGTGGACTTCCTGGCTCACGGCACCACGGTGGTGATCAATGCCCTGACCGAACGCCGAGGCGTCAAAACCGGGCTGATCACCACCCAAGGCTTTCGCGATGTACTGGAAATCGCCCGCGCCAACCGTCCCGACTACTTCAACCTCAAATGGGTAAAGCCCGCCCCATTCGTACCGCGTTACTTGCGCCGGGAAGTGGCTGGCCGCCTGCACACCAATGGCCAGGAGCGCCAGCCGCTGGAGCTTGCGCAGATCGCCGAGATCATCGAGGCCTTCCGTGCCGACAACGTGCAAGCCATCGCTATCTGCCTGTTGCATGCCTACGCCAACCCTGCCCATGAGCAAGCGGTGCTGGCTGAAGTACACCGGCTCTGGCCGCAGGTGTCGGTGGTGGCGTCCCACCAGATCACCCGCGAATGGCGTGAGTACGAACGTTCCAGCACCACCGTGCTGTCGGCCTACGTGCAACCCATCGCCGCCCGCTACCTCGACGACCTGGCCTGCGGCCTGCGTGACAATGGTTACAAAGCCCCGTTGTACATCATGCAGTCCAACTGTGGTGTGGACAGTGTGGAGCATGCGCGGGAAACCCCGATCACCATGGTCGAATCCGGGCCCGCCAGTGGTTTCTGGGCGGCGGCTGAACTGGGCCGCCTGATTGATGAGCCAAACCTCTTGGGCCTGGACATAGGCGGCACCACTGCCAAGTGCGCATTGATCCGCAATGGCCAGGTGTCGATCAAGACCGACTACTGGATTGAGCGTAACCGGATCAACGCGGGCTACCCGATCATGGTGCCGGTGGTTGACCTGGTAGAAATCGGCAACGGGGGTGGCTCCATCGCTTGGGTCGATGACTTCGACAAACTGCATGTTGGCCCTCAATCGGCGGGCGCTGTGCCGGGGCCCGTTGCCTATGGCAACGGCGGAACGCAGATCACCACCACCGACGCCAACTTGATACTTGGGCGTATCAACCCGGACTATTTTTGCGGCGGTGACGTGGTCGCCGATCTGCCTGCCGTTTCACGGGGCCTGGATGCCCTCGGCCAACGCCTGCAACTGCCCGTGGATGAGATCGCGCGGGGCATCGTGCGCCTGGCAAATGACAATATGGTCAATGCATTGAAATTGGTGTCATTGAGTCGTGGCCATGACCCACGGGAACTGACCTTGATGGCGTTTGGCGGCGGCGGCGCGATGCATGCCGTGGCCCTGGCCCAGGAGTTGGGCGTAAAAAAGGTCATCGTGCCCCGCAGCGCTTCGGTGTTTTCTGCCTGGGGCATGACCCTCTCGGACCTGCGCCGCGACCTGTTTATCAACCGCTTCGTCGAGACAACGCAATTGCACAATCTGGAGCAGGCCCAACTGTTCCTGGCAGGACTGACGTGCTCCGCCCGCGAGCAATTCGTAGACGAGGCCGTGGCGCCAACGCAAGTCGAGCTTCTCGTGCACTGCAAGTTGCGCTACCAGAACCAGGAGCATTCGGTGGAGGTGACGCTCAACCCTGACGAGCGCCTGGACGCGGACTGGCCTGCGATAGAGCAACGCTTCCACAGCCTCTACGAACAGCACTACACCTACTGCCTGCAGGCACCTGTGGAAATCATCGGTTTTCACTTGGTAGCCGTGGCCCAGATCGGCAAGTTGGCGCCCCAGGCACTGCCGGTCAGTGGCCGCATGGTCAGCGAGGCATGCAAGGGCACCCGGCGCGTTGACTATGCCCAGGACGGCATCCATCAAGCGAGTCTGTATGACTACGACCTGCTCGAACCGCTGATGACATTCTTTGGTCCAGCCATCGTCGAGGACGCAGGCACCACGGTGGTGGTGCACCCCGGTAATCGCGTGGATGTGGACCGCCTGGGCAACCTGCACATCTTGATCAACGGCTGAAGGAGCACTGCCATGCGTACACTCGATATCTTTACCCGCGACATCATACAAAACTCGCTCCAGGCAATTGCTGACGAGATGTTCAGCGCCATGCGCAACGCCGCCATGAGCCCAGTGATTTATGAAGTGCTGGACATGGGAACCGGCATCACCGACGCCCAGGGCGAGATCGCCAGCTCAGGGGCAGGTATTCCAGCCTTTGTCGGCGTACTGGACAAAGCCGTGAAGAAAATCCTGCTGCATCACCCATCGCCCCACGACATTGAAGACGGCGACATTTTCATCAGCAACGACCCCCATGACGGCGCCGTAACCCACCTTAACGATGTGGTGCTGGCCATGCCGGTGTTCGCCCAAGGCACGTTGGTGGCCTGGACCGCCAATATCGCGCACTGGAACGATGTGGGCGGTTGCGTTCCAGGCTCATTGTCGACGGAGGCTACGGATATCTTCCAGGAAGGGTTGCGCCTGGCGTCAGTCAAGCTGATCAGCAAAGGGCAACCCATCCGTTCGGTGTTGCAGATTCTGCGCACCAATACGCGCATGCCAGACTTCATGGAAGGTGACTTGTGGGCCGGGGTGGCGGCAGTACGGGGTGGCGCGACACGCTTGCGCGAACTGACCGAAAAATACGGCACTCACGTGTTTGTGCAAGCCATGAGCGATTTCATGGACCTGGGCGAAAAAGTCTCGCTCAAGGCCCTCGCCGAGTTACCCGCCGGGCAGTTTCACCTGGAGGAACAGCAAGACGACGGTAGTCTGTTCAAGGTGCGGATCGATATTCGCGACACCGAGTTGGTCGTGGACCTGCGGGACAATCCCGACCAATGCCATGGGCCGACCAATCTCAGCCGCGACGGTGCAGTGGTGGCGGCGCAGATGGCGTTCAAGGCGCTGACGGCGCCACAAGGCATCACCAACGGCGGCACGTTTCGCCCACTGCGGGTACTGACCCGGCCGGGCTCGTTGTTCGACGCCCAACTGCCGGCAGCCGAAGGCTTCTACTTCGAGAACCTGATTCGGGTGCAGGACCTGATCCTGTGCTGCCTTGCCCAGCAATTTCCACAGCGCTTGCCCGCCGGCAATTTCGCCTCGGTGTGCGCGACCATCATTGGCGGCGTTCACCCAGACACCGGTCGCCTGTTCACCCTGGTGGAGCCCGAAATTGGTGGCTGGGGTGCCGAGCCCGGTCGCGACGGCAATAACGCTGTGTACTCCGGTCTGCATGGAGAAACCTACAACTGCCCCGTTGAGGTGTGTGAAGCCCGCTACGGGCTGTATGTGGAACAGCTCGCACTCAATGACGAACCTGGTGGCCATGGCCAGTACCGGGGCGGTCGGGGCGTGTGTATCGACTATCGGATTCGCGCCGACGCCAGCTTCATGACGTGTGGCTACACCCGCTCGGTCATTCCACCCTGGGGGTTGGAGCAAGGCGCTGAAGGCACGCCCAACTATGTAGAAGTCATCCGCAGTAATGGCGAACGCCAACGCTACTGCATGGCCAGCGGCGTTTCCCTGAATGCCGGCGACGTGGTCCGTGTGCGCACGGGTGCGGGCGGTGGTTACGGGCCGGCGAGCCAACGCGATCCCGATGCGGTGCGCGATGACGTGAAGAACGGTTACGTGGACGCAACCACCGCGCGAACGGTGTACGGCTTGACGCTCTGACCTACGCACCACGCCTTACAGAACAACAATAAAAAGAGAACACCACCATGAAACTGCAGCACTCATCTCGTTTATGGGCAGGGCCCCTGCTTGCCTTGAGTTTGGGAGTAACCTCCCCGGCGAAAGGCGATCAATTCATCGGCTTTGCCCAGCCGGGGGAACCCGGCAAGTGGGCTCTGGAATCCTTCCCTGTGTTCAACCGCACCGATGATGGCGACGTGCGAGCCGGCAGTAATACGGTGCTGGCGTACTTCTCGGAAACCGGGTTTACCGGCACACAGCGCGACCAGTTGCAGTTCTGGGTCGGTGCCGACGCCGGCTATACCGCCAGCAATGGCTCGCGTAATAACGGCGCCTGGGGCATGGCCTCGCCCAACCTGGGCCTGGCTTATTACTACAACGTAGTCGAACCCACCAGCGCCTACGGTGCCGACGATTTCACTACGTTCTGGGTCAATCCCACCCTGTCCCTGGAGTTCCCCAGCGGAAATGATGAAGGCACCGGTTATGGCGCCTTTGCCAACCGGTATGGCGCCAGTTTCAGCGTGGCTAACTACGTACGGGTAGGCCGGTTTGCCGCCACCTTTACACCGGCCGGTATTCATTACGCATCGCGCAATCGCCATGCAACCGACCTGGGTACGGGCGACCCGGCGAGGCTGCGGGGCGGCATCAGCTTCTGGCTGGCCGATATCGCTGCGGGCTACCTGGTCACCGATGACTTGTGGCTGGGCGTGCACCACTCCTACCACATCAACAATCGCTCGGCCTCGGACTTCAAGGCCTCCCGCCAAGGCAAAGTCGGACCGGCAATGACCTACACCGGTTTCGCCAGCCAGGGGTTCTACGTGTCGGCCAATCTCAACTTCGATTACTACCACAGCGACAACCTGCCTTATTCCAATAGCTTGACCATGGCCCTGGTGAAGTTTTTCTAGGGCCCCTCATTTCTTCTATCGAGGAAGACCGTATGACCCCTTCGCCTTTCAACATCGCACCGCAAGACATTCCCGTCACCGTTCGCTGGCTCAACCCCATTGGCTGCCCAACGTTCGACGAACCGATTGCCCATCTGCTGCACAGCATCAAGCAACCTTGTACCCGAGTTGAAGTAGTGTCCTTTGATATGCCCCATAGCCCTTCGCACCTTGAATACCGGACCTACGAGGCGCTCACCTATGAACGCACCGTACACGTCGCTCGCGACAGTGCCCGTGAAGGCGTGGACGCCTTGGTGATTGGTTGTTTTTACGACCCCACCCTGGAGGACGCGCGGGAAATCTCTGGCGAGACCCTGGTCGTGGCACCCTGCCAGGCAAGCCTGCAAGTGGTGGAGCAGTTAGCCAATCGCTTTTCGATCATCGTCGGGCGTGCCAAGTGGATTGAACAGATGCGCGCACGGGTCCAAGGCTACGGCGCCGCCGACCGATTGGCATCGCTAAGGCCCCTGGGCATGGGCGTGGACGAGTTTCAGGTGGACCATGCCGTTACCCGCCGCCGAATCATCGAACAAGCCCACCGCGCCGTGGAGGATGACGGCGCCGAAGCCATCATCCTCGGCTGCACCATCGAATTCGGCTTTTTCGAAGAGGTGCAGCGCGAAGTCGGCGTGCCGGTGATTGACCCGGTGGTGGCTGCCTTTAAAGTCGCCGAGTCCATGGCCGGCATGAAGCGCAGGTTTGGCTGGCGCCCTAGCCGGGTCGGCAGCTGTGAACCACCGCCAGAGGCGGAAATCGAGCGATTCGGTTTATTCCAGGGGCCCGCGCCCATCGGTAATCGCATCATCGCCTGACGTCGAAAAGGATCGTGATCATGAGTGATATACCCTCGATGCTGCACCCTACCCCTTCAAGGCTTGAAGCGACTATCCACACCTGCAAGGTGGGCGATGTGTTCAAGGATGTCCCGCTGACCCGTACCCACTTACAGTGCTGCCTGGTGTTGTTCTTTGTCTTTGCGATTGAAGCCTGGGAAATGATGATCATCGTCTACACGGCCCCCTTGATTGCCGCAGAGTTTTCACTGGATGCACTGGCCGTGGGGCACCTGATCAGTGCGATGTTCATCGGTATGCTGGTGGGCGCGTTGGGCTGGGGCAAGCTGGCCGAACGCTTTGGCCGCAAGCGCGCAATTATCTGGAGCCTTGGTGCGTACGGACTGATCTCCATGGCCAGCGCATTCGCGGCTGACTACTCGACCTTATATGCCTTGCGACTGCTGTCGGGGATCGCCGCAGTGGGCATGATGGTGGTGACGTTCGCGCACTTTCAGGAGTTGTTGCCGGTCAGCCATCGAGGGTCATTGACGGTGTATCTCGCGGCGGGATGGCCCATTGGCATGCTCCTGGCCCTGGGCGCCACAGTGTGGTTGCTGCCCTACGGATGGCGCGCGATTATCGTGCTCAGTTCCCTTGGCGGGTTATGGGCGATCGCGGTAGCCCGTTGGGTGCCGGAGTCGCCCTATTGGTTGGCCTCGGTCAATCGGCAAGCGCAGGCCAGGGCGGCCATTGATGTGTTGAGCCAAGGCGCGGTTCGGGTACCCAACGACCTTGCGTTGCAGGTTGATCACAGTGTTTCAGGTGCACAACGCGAGCTGTTCGGCCGTGCCTTGCTAAAAGTCAGCTTGCTGCAAATCACTGTAAACTTTACGTTCTCCTGGGGGTACTGGGGTTTGCAGACCTGGCTGCCCACGTTGTTGCAACAACGTGGTTTGAACCTGCCGCAGAGCTACGGTTTTATAGCGCTGTCGGCACTGTGCATGATCCCGGGTTATATGGTGGCGTCATACCTGACCGGGCGCCTTGGGCGTAAAAAAGTCATCGTCGGGTTTATCAGTGCATCGGTATTGGCCGGTTATGGATTCGCCAATGCACACACCCTGGAGATGCTTTACCTGAGCAACTTCGCCCTGGCGTTTTTCAGCCTTGGGGCGTGGGGCGTATGGGGCGCCTGGATTGGCGAGCTGTACCCGACACCCTTGCGCACTGTCGGCTATGGCTGGGCAATCTTTGCCCAACGTGTGGCAAACATACTGGCGCCGTCGCTGATCGGGGCACTGATCGCGTATGGCTCCTCGTTCAACCTGACCACCACCATCATCAATGGCTTTTTGTTGGTGACGGTGGTGCTGGCGGTGTTTATTCCAGAAACGGAGGGCGAGGCGTTGCGTTAAGGCTGGCAGATTTGATTGCCAAGTCCGACCACTACCTGCGTGTGCTACTGGCAGTCAACGCCAGGTAAAACCGGCTGAATGGGGCTGGGCGCATTCCCTTGTGCTTGGCAGGGCTCACGACTTGTCGCGAGCCCTGCCCCCCTACGAAAATGGAGTTTTCATGGACAGTAAACCTGTACCGGTTACGTTGACGTTCACCATGCAGCGCGGCCCATTCCAGAACAATGGTGCGTCGCCCTGGTATTGCATAATACCGCTTGGAACCCCTGCCCAACCGCTGAAGTTCTCACTCGATTCAGGTACGAACATCAGTTGGGTAACCTCGACACTTTGCCCCGCAGACCAGTGCACGCACTACGCTGCCGGGCGGTTTGATGTCCAGGCCTCCAGCAGCTTTGCCTTCACTGACTGCCTGCGACGACCCTACAGCTTCGGGCCATGGGGTACCCTGCAGGTGGAGTCCGCCTCCGACGTCCTCACAATACCCTCGGGTGCTCGCCTCGATACCCGGCTTTTCCTGGCGGCAGCGTATACCGGCGAGCAATTCAAGCAGTTGGACTGGGACGGTGGATTGGGCCTGCCCTGCAGCAGTGCCTATGTGGAGGGGCGCAGTTCCTTCGTGCTCCAGACGTTAATGTGTGAAGGCCAACTCGACCCGACCTATCCGTTTGTAGCGTTTGATTGGGATGCCCAACAATGCAGCGGCACCTGCCAGATGGGGATCGTCGATCCATCAAAGACCCAGGCGCCTGGCTTGTTCTTGCCGTGGAACGTCTACAACGCTTTGCCCGGTGTGGAGTACATCTGGTCGACTGAGTTGAAGTCCTTTTCCGTCGGCGGCGAAACGCTGGCAACCCAGATCAAATTCGCCGTCGATTCGGGCTCATCTCGCTTCAAGGGTGACGATGAGCTGATGCGTCAAACTCTGGCCCGTATTGGCCGGGGCGGCCGACCCGAAATTGTGCTGCAGTTTGCGGAGGGTGAAATCACTCTGGGAGCAGACCACTACAGCGCCCTGATTGAGGAAGGCCCGCAAAAAGGCCAGGTGCTGCCTCAATTCGAACCGCTGGGCTTAAAGGACTTGATACTGGTGGGATCCGTAATCATGGAGCACTGCTACACGGTGTATGAATACCAAGTGGTTCGGTGCAGTCACGAGGTTTACTCGTTGGCGCCCGTGGGCATCTGGCTATTCAATCGCCCTGAAGGACCGCAGATCATTACTCGATCGTCGTCAAGGCCCTTCGTACCTGGAGCAAGAGCGCTACTGGATGGAAAAACCAGCCTGCCAGCCCCGCAGGCTGAAAACGCCTGCATTGCAGGAACATGGACGAATGACTACGGCTCAATCATGACGCTGGAGGTTTGCGGACAGCACATCAGCGGTCGCTATCAATCCTCAACCGGGTCAACCGGCCACTACTCAGTCACAGGATGCCTGAGTGGCGCAGCGGCTTCCCGCGCCAGGAATCAGCCGCTGGCGTTGGCCATCCAATGGCACGACCTTGGCGACAGTGCCCCAGACCCCAGTTGGAACTGGGTCTCCGGCATGAGCGGACAACTGCGCGTGACGGACCAGGGGGATGTGCTGACGCTGTCCCATCTGCTGGTTGCCTCCAGTGATTTCCCACAACTTGCACAGCGCGGTACCTATATCGACAAGTTGGTGTATCGACGGGTTGAAAAACAATCGCTGCTGGCGTCCGGTGCCGATAGTCGCCCTGTGCCGATCGAAAACACACTGACAGGCAAGTGGATCGCCAGTGATGGGTGCTCATTGGTGTTGGCTGTATGGAGCGATAGCGCTCGGCGAGTCGGTGCTGTTCGAGGTACGTTCACCTGCGCGGGTACGAGTTGCGAGTTAACGGGGTTCACAGATATCAACACGGTCGGTAGCAGACTGAAGCTGCAGTCGGTGAGCCTCACCTTTTCCACTACTGAACCTGCGAGTGCTAGTGCAGTGTGTGGCGTATTGGATCTCACGGATGACAACCTGAACCTGATGGTATTGGCAAGCGCTGCCGTTGCTCCCGCAAATGGCTACTTGGCGACGCAGATCTCATCCATGCGATTCAGCCGGGCTGATTGAGCGTTAGTGGGCTACAGGGGGATGATACAGGTGATACAGAGGGTGCCTGGGCCAACGCTATAGGGGGCAAGCCCCCTCCCACAGATTGATCTTCGACGGTGCGACAAACACTGTGCCTACTTGACCAACCGCTTCTCCTTGGAGGGACGATAACCAAAATAGGCGCTGTAGCACTTGCTGAAATGACTTGGCGATACAAACCCGCACGCCACCAGCACTTCCACTTGTGACAGTTCGGTGTGCTGCAACAAGCGCCGCGCCTCGGTAACGCGCAACTCCATGTAGTAGCGCTGTGGCGTGGTGCCCAGTTGTTCCTTGAACAGGCGTTCCAACTGACGACGGGAACGACCGGCGTAGACGGCGAGTTGGTCCAGTTCCAGGGGCTCTTCGAGGTTGGCGTCCATCAGCTTGACCACTTCGCGCAGGGGCGCGCTGACGCTGACGTTTTCAGTCGGTTTGATGCGCCGGTAGCGCGACTCTTCAAAGGCCAGGATGTCCTCGATGCCTTCGACCAGGGCTTTGCCATGCAGGCCCTTGATCCAGTCCAGGGCCATGTGGAAGGCACCGGAGGGGCTGGAGGCGGTCAGGCGGTCGCGGTCGATTACGTAGGGTTCGCTGGTGACCTGGGCGCCCTTGGACACTTCTGCCAGCGCCGGGCGATGTTCGGGGTGGATGGCGCAGCGGTAATCCTGCAATAGCCCGGCGCGGCCCAGGAACCACGAACCATTCCATAGCCCGGCCAGACTGATGCCCTGCTCGGCAGCGCTACGCAGCAGTTGGATAAAATCTTCACCCGCCTTGAGCTCGGTACGAAAGCCACCACAGATCACCAAGAGGTCCAGGTCGTGCAGCGCAGCCGCGTCGAGGCGCGCGTCGGGACGGATGACCAGGCCGAGGTCGCTGATGACTTCATCTGCGCCGCAGCCAAAGGTGCGCGAGGCAAACAGGTCGGGTCGCAGTAGATTGGCGGTGACCAGGGTGTCGAGGGTCTGGGTGAATGCGGGCAGCGAGAAGTGTTCCAGCAGCAGGAAGCCGACGCGGGTGACCGACGCCGGTTGCTGGGTTTCGTTGAGGTAGCGCAGGTTCTTGCCCTTCATGCCACCGCTGAATTGACGTCTTTCCATCGAGGGTCAGCCCACTTTTATTGTTGATGCAGTGGGCGCCATCTTAGAGGATCGGCGCCCCAAAACGGCGAAATCGTGGCATCCAGTGATCCAGGATCTGCGCCGACGCGAGAATATGGTGCGCGTGCCCGATCAGCAACTGGCGCGGCACAAAGCCGATGTAGCGCGAGTCGGCACTGTTGTCGCGGTTGTCCCCCAGCATGAAGTAGTGGTCGGCGGGCACCACCAGTGGGCCGAAGTCTCGGCGCGCACGCACCTTGGGCATGAACTGCACTGTGCGCTGGCTCGCGGCCGTTTGCTCGGTGAGCTTGATGCCCTGGATGAATTGGCCCGGAGCGACACGCTCGCTGATGGCCTGTGCATCTAGGTAAGTGGCGGGCACGCCGTTGACCCACAGCACTTCGTCTTTCATTTGCAGCGTATCGCCAGGGATGCCGACGATGCGCTTGATCAAGCGCACGCCGTCTTTGGGCGAGGTGAACGTCACCACGTCGCCACGTTGCGGGTCGTCCAGCTTGACCACTGAGATGTCGGTGAGGGGCAGCTTGAGGTCGTAGGCCACACGGTTGACCAGCACCACATCGCCTTCGAGCAGGGTCGGGCGCATGGAGCCGGACGGGATCGGGTTCCAGTCCGCCAGGGAGGTACGGAACATGCCGAAGCACAGCCAGAAAAGGATGGCGTAACGGTATTTGCTCAACCAACGTTGCATATGTCCTCGCACTACGGAAGCGGCCCGGTAGGCAGATTACAGGTTGTTGGGCCTTACACAACGACTTAAACACCTGAAAACTTGGCTGATCTTTAGAAACCCGCCTCCTTGTACACCCCCAGCCCTGACAGTTGCGGGTACATCTGATACGGTTTTTTGATTGCTATCTGCGTCTGTATTGAATTGTGCCTTGGACGGACAATAGGGCCATTCGCGACGCTCTTGTCGCCCTTCCCTTCGGAGGCCTTATGACCAAGATGGCACTTTTCCTGTTCGGTTTTTTGGTATTGACCATCGGCATCGGTTTGCTGGCGACCATTTCGCCGGTCTGATACTCAACCGGCAAATTTGTGGCGTTAGGGTTTCTGCGTTTTTTTCACAAACCTTTCACAGACGATGGCCTAGGGTAGACCCAGCTCCTAATGAACATCCTTTTAGCCCGCACGCCCCATGCGGGCTTTTCTTTGCCCGCGATTTATCCCAGGCAAAAAAAAGGCAAGCCACTTGCCGTGGCTTGCCTGCCTTGCCTATCAGTAGCGCGGGCCGCCACCACCACCGCCGCCACCACCTTGGCCGTGACCGCCACCACCGTGGCCACCACCTCCACCACCACCGGGTGGCATGAACATCCAGCAGCCCGACAAGGTCGACAACAGCGCGACAACAACGGCCGCCTTGGTTAGGTAATTCAACTTCATGACAACGCTCTCTACTTGACGAGATTAACTTCTCGCTAGGTATGACAGCGCAAACACGGGGGCGTCACGGCTTTCGTGTAACGCGTTGGTAGGGTTTGTATGAATAGCGTTACAACGGAGTCAATCCTTCAGCCAAGGATGATCCTCCTCAAGTTGTTTAAACAACGGTCCCTGGGTTTTGCGTAGCTCGCGATAAAAGTCCAAACAACGCGAAGGTTGCTTATGCGCCAAGCTCGATGCGATGCCGTCCAACGTTGTTAAACCCGGGCCGAAATGAATTGCCTTCTGAGACTCAGTACCAAACGCCCGATAATCGATGCCCGGCTGTGCAGTACATGCCACACGCGCATCTTCAATCAATTTTTTCTCAACCTCAGTGTACGCAGTAAGGTCCACGCGGCTGATCATCAGCACATTAAAATCAGCCTGAGCGTTCGCCTCATCCTGATTGAAAGCGTGACTGGAGGTCAGAACGTCAAATAGAGAGGCGACCGTAAGAACCGACGAAAATAGCGTCGCCCACGCGCTTGGGTTAGACCCTATCCCTTCCCACGTTAAAACTGCGTAAGAAATTGAAAGGCCGGCGGCTATAAAAGCAAGCGCGCTCCAATATCGCTCAGCGAAAGCGGCAGCTATTGCAAGGGCCACCGCTATAACAAACATCACAATGGCAACTACAACTCGGAGAGTCCACATACATATTCTCTGGATAAATTATTATCACTGAACCGTAAAAGTCTGCACGAACGATTGCGCAAACCTGTCTTTTCAACAGGCAATAAAAAACCCCGTAGACGTTAATCTACGGGGTTTTCAAGAGTGGAGGCCGAGGTCGGAATCGAACCGGCGTAGGCGGATTTGCAATCCGCTGCATAACCATTTTGCTACTCGGCCTCAAACGATCAATGTCCAAACTGCTGACACTTACCGCATAAAAACTTGAGTGGGCTATAAACCCTGCCTCTACTCTAACTCATTGAATACATTGAAGTTTTTAATGCTTCGTTGCGTTCGATGGGCGCCATTATGTACGTATTTGCCAATGCGTGCAACCCCTTGATTTCAAAAATATTTCGTATTGGCATCAAGGGGTTGCGTGGTTGCCCTACTCCTTGATCCGCTGCTCGTTGTAGTGCGGATCGGCCTTGATCTGGGCTTCGGTAAAGGGCAGCGGGCTGAGTTTTTTCTGGGAGAAGGCCTGGGTCTGGTCCTTGGCGTGTTCCGATGCGGGGTTGCTGGACAGGGAGAACGCCAATACACCTTGGGCATGGGGGCCGTCGTTGTCGAAGGTGACGATTTGCAAGTAGCTGCTGCCACTGACGACTTCACGCTTGCCATCGGCACGGGGCACGGTTTGCATGGCGTTGTAGATGCCAAGCGCCTGCGGCCCGCCGTGGATGGGCGTTTGGCCGCTGACCTGTATCTCGCCCCAGGTGCTCTTGGCAGTAAGGCCAAGCTTGGCGACATCGGCGGTGGACGCCAGCATGGCGTCACGCAGGGCCTTGGCTACCGGCTCCCGGTCAATGGCCACGCCGCGCGGGGTGGTAAGTGGGTTGGCGGGGTCGAAGGCCACGCGCCAGGCATCGGGGGTTTCCTGCAGGTGATCCATGAGGTTGATGAAGTGCACCAGGCCCAGGCCGCTGTCGAGGTTGGCGTGCCGGTCCCAGTTCTTCAGGCTGGTGCACAGCGGCTGCAAGGCGGTGGTGTCGGTGCCCAGTTGCTGGGCGCAGAAGTCCAGCAGGTCGGGCATCACTTGGCCGGCCAGGTACACCTCGTTGTCCATCACCATGTGCTGCAGGTCAGCGACGCTGATGGGGTGCTTGTCCAGGGATTGCAACCGTTGCAGGGCGAACCGCGCACGGGCGCCAAGGCCGATATGGTCCTGGCTGATCACCGGGGAGAACCCGGTCAGCGGCGCCTTGGGGTTGGCCAGCCAGGCGGAGTCGTTGGAGTGCTGCACGTAGTCTGTGCGCTCCAGTTGCGGCAATTGCTCGGCCGGGAAGATGCCCGCCTGGGCCGCACGCGGGTCGACGTCCCAGGCGCAGGCGCTGTGGGCGCCGTCCAGCAGGATCATTTGCAGGCCGGCACGCGGGTCGCTGCATTGCGCCAATTTTGCCGCGCTGACGTTAGGCACCACCGACAGGTTCATATACAGGCTCTGCCCCTGGTCATCGGCCGCCAGGGTGTTGACCCACGGGATGCCTTGCAGGGTGTGCACCGAGGTTTGCAGCTCCTTCAGGCTGGCGGCGCGGTTCATGGCGTACCATTGTTGCAGCACACGGTCGTTGCCCAGGTTGGCGTCACGCAGACTGAATGCGTAGTGACTGTCCCAGTCCAGCTTGCCGGGCCATTGCACCACCGGGCCGAATTGCGAACTGTAGACCGTGTGGGCTTGGGCCTTGAGGCTGCCGTCGGCTTGCTTGACCTGCACGCTCACCGAGGTTTTTTCCAGGGGGATGGACTTGCCATCGAGCAGGTAACGCGTGCTGTCCTTGGGGTCGAGCGTGAGGCGGTACACCGTGAAGTGCTTGGACGTGTCCACTGTATGGGTCCACGCCACGTGCTGGTTAAAGCCGATATTGATCACCGGCAATCCCGGCAGCGCGGCGCCCATCACGTCCAGTTGGCCGGGGATGGTCAGGTGCATCTGATAGAACCGCATACCGCCCACCCACGGAAAGTGCGGGTTGGCCAACAACATCCCGCGCCCATTGAAGGAGCGATCACGGCCCACCGCCACGGCGTTACTGCCACGGTCGAAACTGAAGCGCTGTTGATTGGCAGCAGCCAACGCGAAGGACTTGGCATCAGGCTGTACGCTGGCAGTCGCCTGCGGGGGTTTGGCCCCCACCAGGGCTTCGGCGAATTGCCCGACACCGCCCTCCACCAAAAGCCTGCGGGTCAACTTCACCAAATCCTCAGCCACCAACGGCCTTACCCAGGCCGCCTGGCATTGCGCCGGCGCGCCCTGCTCTGTCAGATAACGGTTGTAGCCGGCCACGTAGCCTTCGATGCGCTGGCGGATCTGTGGGGGCTGGGCCTTCCAGAACGCTGCAACGGCGTCTGGGGTGTTGAGCCAGGTGAAGAACAGGTCGCTGGCCAGATTATTGCGCTCTTCCAGGGTTGCCTGTTCCGGGCCGAAGTAGCGTGCGCGCTCGCCATTCACCGTGACCACTTCATTGGCCAACAGGCATAAGTTGTCCTGGGCATAGGCGTAACCGATGCCAAAGCCAAGGCCACGCTCATCGCTGGCACGGATATGGGGCACGCCAAAACTGGTACGACGGATATCCGCCGAAGCCTGCGCCACCTGCTCCCGCGCCGAGGCGCCCAGGCTCAGCCCCAGCAACACCCCTGCCACACATACCCTGGACAACCCTTTGGAAATAATCACGCCCACTCCACAGTCAAATTGAACATCCTCACCAGGGGCAACTACCCCACCGTAAGGACGCAAAAAACCGGGAACAATTTAGCGACGACGCAGGTTTATTTGAGGCGATCAATGTGTGACAAAACCGATACCGACAAAATTTCTACATCCATCACTTCATGATTTTGCTCGCTCGTTCGTCTTATTACTCAAGAGCGCTCATTTTTTTCCTGATCAGGCTCTGATAAGGAGTTTTTTGCATGTACAACCCGCAAGTGCCCACGGATGGACATTCCCCGGCCGTCGATGCCAGTTTCGGCAGCGACGCACAAGCGTTCGGCAAAGCCCCCGAACAAGGCAACCAGCGTATTCGGCATTTGCTCAAATGCTTTGGCTTGCGCACCAGCCTGATTCGGCTGAAGGTCATCGACGCCCTGCTCACCGCTGCCGACAATCAGCGCACCCTGGGAGTTCGGGGTGTGCACAGCCATTTGCTGGACCTGGGCATTCCGTTGTCGTTTCTCAGCGTGCGCGAAGTGCTCAAGCGCCTGTGCAGCGAGGGCGTGATCACCCTCAACGCGGATAAAAGCTACAGCCTCCATGAAGAGGCTGCCAAGGTACTCGAAGGTCGCGACTGACGTCGACGTCAGAGCTTGACCTTGCGACGCATGATGCCGTTGATCACCACAACCACCACGGCGACCGCAATGGCGATGGTCTGGAATGTTTTCTCACTGATCACTCCGGTGTTCTGCAAATAGGACAGGCCAAACATCGTCGCCAGTACTGCCAGGGCGATCAGAATCGAATATTTCAAACGTTGCTTTTGTGTCATGACGGGTTCCTGAACCTGATAAATATATTCACTGTGTATCAAAGAGCCTGTCCAGCACTGACTCAGTGAGGGCAATGGAGAGGCGTCGGCAACGCCCTATGTTACAGGCGATTAAATGCTTTGGCTTGTCCCCCGCCTGAACGCTGCCGTCGCCAGCCGGAAAAACACACGGCGTTTGCAACCTTGACGAAATGACCTACCAGCACTGAATTTTTTGCTCATGCTTGGCGGGCTGCTCTGCGGGAACGGCTGTCGCAGATCTGCACACCCATTAGTGCGCTTAACCGGTGCTCAAACGTGCATTTCAGACAGGTAACCACAAGTGATTGCATTGAATAACTTGCCCTCTCTCGTTCATTCGCCCAGCCATTCCGACCCAACCACCCCTTCACGCGCCCTTCAACTTCAGCCCGTTTCCATTACCCCCCTTGCGCCTGAAATACCGCTTGCGGACGGACGCCTGGCGCTGAGAGTCTCCCTGGCTGACCGCCGTGACTTGCAAAAACTTGCCCAGGCACTTCACGCCGCCGCTGAAAAACTTCCAGAGGATTCGGGACCGGCACAGGTAAGCGTCGCCCTGAAAGAAAATCGCGTCGGAATCGATCCCCAGTCATCGTTCCATAGCACTCAAAAACTGAGGCAATCGAGCGTCAGTCTCGAAGTATTCATACAGACCAAGGGCTCTTACATGCCCACGTCAAAGGAAGATCTTCGGGATCTGGCTGACGCATTGATCGCTCATTCGAAGGCCCACCCCTTGGGCAATTTCGCAGGTGCCTTGTCATGGCCATTGCCCCTCAGCGAACAAAGTCAACGCACAGTGCTTAACGAAGTTGCCTGCAATGAAAGCCGCCTAGAAGGCTTGCCCCTGAGCAACCCTCGCGCAGGCGCATTGGACTATCTCAGCGGCGCAGTGTCACTTTCGCCGGACGAATTGCACGATCCCGCAAAGGCCATGGAGAAACTGCTCGACACACCCAGGGCTCAAGTGTTGGGCGAGGCAATCCAACGCAACCTCGACAGTATTCCCACGGACCGTAGCGTCAACGATTATGTATTGGCCGCCATCCACCTGGGCCTTGATCCCGAATCCATCAACCACCCGGTGCGCAACCATGTCGCCGGTTTCAACCTTGCTGCCGACACTTTCTGGAGCAAGCCGCCCGCCGACGTTGTAACGGCCCTTGCAGAGCACCTGAAAACACGCACCTCGACGCCAGAACTGGGGGCCCGTCTGCTGCTGGGGCGCATCGCGCCGCAGTTTCTGGTCAAGGACATCCCCGCCAGTATCAATATTGGTAGCTTGGCGTGGGCAAACCTGTGCCTGGCGGTAGCGAGGATCGAAGCCGACAGCCCTGGGAAAGCTGCCCTGATGAGTTTCAATGACGTCATGAGCACGGCGCAGGGCAAGCCACAAGCCAGTGACTCGGTACAAAAAGCGGTGCTGATCGACTGGGCAATTGCCAATCAGGTGCTGGCTAAAGACACCGACGAGAGCTACAGCCCTCAGAACATCGAATACGCACGCACCGCGTTCAATCAGCAGCAAAATGACTTGATATCAGCGTCTGAACTGCTCGACGTCCCCATGCCCGATCGCAAAAAGATGGCCTTGGACCTGCTAAAAAAAACGTTCGGTGATGGCATCGACTTTGAACAAAAAATACTGCGCATCAACTATGGGCCAGAGTCTATCGGTGCACGGTTCAGCGATCCCTATTCGATTCTGGATATCACGATGCAAGGCCTGAAACTCAATGAAGATTGGACAATGTTTGGTGCAAGCCCATTGACTATCAACGCGCTCATCAGGTTTTCCAACAGTGCCGCATTCAATATCCCCGCGACGTTCGATAACGCCTTTGAAACTGTCACTAAACAGTACAAAGACATCAAGCAAAACCTGATGATGAATGCCATTACCCAATTGCCTTTGGAAGATCGAGACAGGCTCAATTTTGGCGAGCTCAGGTTTTTCAAGGAAAACAGCTACAGGCGCGCCTGGTTTCCATTAGTGGGTGACCGTTTGTTCCATTCCAGTACAACGATAAGAGTGCAAACCCAGCACAACGGAAAAACCCAGTCCTATGCATTCGACACCGCCAACGGCAGCATTCAAAAAGTCCCGGCGCATCTGGAAGACCGGAAAAATGAATATGTCTCTAACGAAGTGACCAGGTTCGAAGAGTTTTCCCCCGATGCCAACTGTAGATTCGTCGAGAGGGAAAGTTGGGATAAATACGGCCCCAACCACTTTCGCAACCCAAGGATTCGGGATGTCGCCGCAACGGTCGTCAAAGGGTTGGAGATTGACAGCGACGCCGTCAAACGCCAAGCAGCAGGCAGGACAGCGGCTGAACACCGTGTTGAGGCCCTCGACACAGTTGGCAATTTTCTACTGGACCTCATCCCGCTCAAATCGGCGATCACCCACCTGCAAAACGGCAACTATAAGGACGCCGCTGTCGATTTGGCATTTGATGTATTCGGACTGCTTAGCGCAGGCGTGGGCACGGCAACAAAACTGACGAACAAGGCTGGCTCTGCCCTGAGCAAATTGCTACGCGCTACGCGGGTAATCGGGGCGGACACGTTGAGCGCGCTTAATCCTTTGGCCGGCGTAGGCGATCTGGCCACGGGAGCAGGCAAGCTTGCCTTGACGGGGGCGCAGGCGACCAAAGACGGTGTCCAGCGGGTGCGAGGTGTGTTCAGGCAAAGCGACCTGGCCAGCGCCAGCAGCGGCTTTGATAACGCGAGCATTGGTGTATTCGAACAGAGAGGCAAAAAACTTGAAGTCGGCGCCATACAGCACAACGGCAAGTGGTACGCCGTCGATGAGGCCACGCTACTACCTTATGGACCACCGCTGGAAAAATTTTCCCCCAACGACACCCTGATGCCTAAAAGCCTCGTTCGTGAGCATCCCCGAGCCGTACCCTATCGTCGTCCCGGCAGCGATACTTCTTCGACAATGGAACCATTGCCTCAAGGCGATTATGTCGAAAGCACCAAGGGGAAACTGAAATGGTCGCACTTCGCTTTTGAAGATAAAAAACAACAAACGGTCCAAAAGTTCCAGAGCGAAATGAATGCCCACTATACGGGCATCGATAACAAGACCAAGAAACTGCCAGAACGGCCCGGCATTCCTGAGTACCCCAGTACCATAAACACCGACAAGTTGATCAAGGATGCCCTGGCCAAAGCCCCTGGCATCGTGTTCGGCGAGTCTCACTCCGAGATGGCCAGTTTCAGGTTGCTCTTAGAAAAGGCGCCCCTGTTGCAGGAGCAGGGGGTAAAAAAGGTGTACCTCGAAGGTGTGATTGACTTTCCCGGCGTTGGCGCCGTGGATGATGGGCTCGGACTTCTCGGCACTACGCAGCAACTGCGAACTGGCCCCACCTACAGTGAGTTGGTGGCCAAGTTCAAAGCGCACGGTATCGAAGTCGTCCCTCTGGATCACTATTACCTGACGCGGCACAAGGATCAAAAACTACCACCCGCCCGGACTGGACACGGCTCTGTACGAAGACTCAGGGAATTCAACTACTACGCATCCAAAGTCATTCAGTCGGATTCAGGCAACGACAAATGGATTGCACTGGTGGGTCGAAGCCACATGAATACTTCTGAAGGCGTTGCAGGGCTGGCGGAGCAGACAGGGGCGATCGGAGTGGGGGTCTTCAGTTTTAAAACGCCTGGCGGTAAGTCTTTTGGAGCGAGGTTCAAGACCAAGGTGCCGGACCCGAACAAGCCAATACAGCCAGGCGAACACCCTGGTGACCTGCATATTCTCGCCTAGCGCTGCAAGCCAATCCACGGATACCCGCTCCCGCTGAGGCAACTGGCGCTGGGGCGGTTACAGGGCTGACAGGGCCATTTGCGAAACCGCCAACTGCGCCAGCACCTCCACCAATGTCCCCTGTGCCAATTGACGCTTAGCGTGATGGCGCGGGGCCTGGATCATCCCGATTCCCGGCACCACGCAGCGCAAGTACCTGGAAGAGAACGTCGCCGCCCTGTCCCTCCGACTCAGTGTGGCGGAAAAGGCGCCTCCACTTTCTTGCACGTTCGTACCTAAAGCTCCTCCTTGCCAAGCCGATAGCCCGACGAAGCTCTAACAAAGCCGCGTCGACAATAAACGCTTCGTAAGGACGGCCCCATGCCTACACTTCGCTCCATCCAAGCCCGCTACACGCTGTTTCTGGTGCTGTTCGTCCTGGTGTTATTTGTGTTGACGGTGGTCGGCATCGGCCAGTTGGTCGCCCCTACACTGCGCCACACCGAAGAACAGGTAGTGCTCAACCGCATCGGTGAGGTTGCCACACAGATCCAGGGCGAACTGAACAAGGTTCAGGCCCAGCAACGCAGCATCACCCAGACCATCCCATTGCTCGACAGCGATGCCATCGACAAGGTCCTGCCTGGCCTGGTCGACCAATATGGCGAGCTGAAAGTCTTCGGTGGCGGGATCTGGCCGCTTCCAAACCAGCGCACGCCGGGACGTAACAAACACAGCACGTTCTGGCACCGCGACGCGTCGGGCAAGCTCACCGTCAATACCTTCTGGAACAGCGACCCCGCGCCCAATTACTACGACCAGAGCTGGTACAAAGGCGGCCTCGCTTCGCCACGCGGCCAATGTGCCTGGGCGGCCGCCTACAAGGACGACGCCAGCCAGGAGCCCCGTACCAACTGCGCCATGGCCATCCAGCGTGATGGCGCAGCCTATGGCGTCGCCACCATTGACGTGACCCTGGGTTTCTTCAATGACCTGGTGGCCAGCAAGGAAAAAGACATCGGTGGGCAGATGCTGATCGTCGAAGGCGACGGCAAGATCATCAGTAACAGTTCGCGCATCAGCGGCCCGGTGGTGTTGAAGAACATCAGCGAACTGGCGGGCACCTCGGCCTTCGCCGCTCAGGTCAGCAAAGCCCTGGCCCAGCGTGATCAAGCCCTGCAGCGCAGCGAATTCGACAATGGCGGCGTGGCCAGCACCTTTTACATGCGCCCCATCGAAGGCACGCCATGGTTCCTGGCAACCGCCCTGCCCACCTCGTTGATCACCGCCCAGCGCGATGACGTCCTGGGCACCCTGGCCCTGCTGCAAATCCCCATGGTGTTGTTGCTGGTACTGCTCGCAGCCTATGCAATCCGCCAACTGGTGCAGCGCATGAAATCGCTGAAAACCAATATTGACGCGCTGTCCGCCGGCGATGCCGACCTGACGCGACGCATCACCATCCGCGCCGAAGACGAGCTGGGCGCCATCGGCCATTCGGTGAACCGCTTTATCGTCTACCTGCAGAACATGATCGGTGAAGTGACCCAGGCCACAGGCGCCATGTCCACGGGGCTTGAGCAGTTGCAGCAGACGTCGGCGCAGACCAATCGCATTCTCGTGCGACACGCTTCAGAGACCGATCAAACCGTCACAGCCATCACCGAAATGAGTTCCACCGCCGATACCGTTGCGCAAAATGCTGCCGAAACCGCTGCGTTTACCCAACGCGCCAATGAGCATGCCGACCGCTCCCGTGTGGTAGTGGGCGAAGCTTCTAACAGTGTCAGCGCGCTGATCGGCGAAGTGTCCAGCGCCACCCACACCGTTGAAAACATGCGCCAGGACGCCGCACGCATCACCGAAACCCTGGGCGTGATCGGTGCAATTGCCGGCCAGACCAACCTTCTGGCGCTAAACGCCGCCATCGAAGCCGCCCGCGCCGGCGAGCAAGGCCGTGGCTTTGCGGTGGTGGCCGATGAAGTCCGCGCACTGGCCGCGCGCACCCAGGCCAGCACCTCGCAGATCAACGAGATGCTGGCGCGCCTGACCACGGGCGTTAGTTCGTCGGTGGCCGCCATGGAAAATACCCAGGCCAGTTGTCAGTCGGCGGCAGATGCCACGGCGCGAGTGAACACCGGGCTGGACGAAATGGCCGGCTCCGTCAGCCATATCAATAACCTCAGCACCCAGATCGCCACGGCCGCCGAGCAGCAAAGCGCCGTGACCGAGGAGATCAACCGCAGCATGGTGCAGATCCGACAAATGGTCGAAGAGCTGGTCGAGAGCGGCCACGCCACTCAAACCAGTACCCAAAGCCTGTTGGAGGCCAACGGCCGGGTGATTGGATTGATGAG
The DNA here is from genome assembly GCF_004682055.1 of Pseudomonas kairouanensis. Lineage (GTDB taxonomy): Bacteria > Pseudomonadota > Gammaproteobacteria > Pseudomonadales > Pseudomonadaceae > Aquipseudomonas > Aquipseudomonas kairouanensis. The sequence continues at coordinate 45,236 of NZ_QUZU01000013.1, forward strand.
CCGATTCAAGGTGCACTGATAAATGGCTGAAACACTCCCGTGCAATGTGCGGGAGTGGGACTATTCTGACAGCTCCTAGTCGCGACACAGGAGGTGTGCCATGCGCGCAGCCGAGCAATCGGTCCGCTTGGAGCGGATCAGTCAGGAACGCTTCATCAAAGCCCCTATCGATGCCGTCTATGACTACGTGACGCAGCCTGACCGCTGGCACGAATGGCATCCTACATCCCTCAGCGCCGAGACCGGCACCACCGGTTCACTGCCCGCCGGCACCCGTTTTACCGAGTTCATCGACCTGCTGGGCGTGCGTGTGCCCATGAGTTATCGCGTGCAGATCGCCCGGCGCCCTGGGGAATTCAAAACGGTGTTCACCTCCCTGGCCGTCGATGGTTCCATTCATTACTTCCTGATATCCCATCAAGGCGGCACGCTGTTCAAGCGCGTATTGATCTACGAAACCGAGTTGCAACTGGCCACCCTGCATGAGCGCATGATCGAGTTGTCGGCCATCGCCCTGGACCAACTCAAGCACCGTCTGGAAAACCCACTCTTCGTATAATTTTGAAACATTCCACCCCTGTGGGCGCTGGCTTGCCTGCGATGACATCGTCATGATCGCGCCGTCCCGACGATGTTATCCCACCTGCGAGCCCCACCATGAAAACCCCATTGCGATTGGCCCTGCTTTCAGCCCTGCTTGCGTCTACCCTGGCGCAGGCTGCCGACCTGATCCCCATCGACGTGCACCGCGATGCCAACTGCGGCTGCTGCAAGAAATGGATCAGCCATCTGGAAAGCAACGGTTTCAAAGTCAATGACCACGTAGAAGCCGACATGAGCGCCGTCAAGCAACGCCTCGGCGTAGCGCCTCGGCTGGGCTCGTGTCACACCGCGGTGATCGACGGCAAATTTGTCGAAGGCCATGTGCCCGCCGAGCAGGTCATGGCCCTGCGCAAGCGCGACGACCTGCTCGGCATCGCCGCACCAGGCATGCCCATGGGTTCCCCGGGCATGGAGGTGGACGATCGCAGCGAGGCCTATCAAATTATCGGCCTGACCCGTGAGGGCAGCGATGTGGTGGTGGCCGACTATCCGGCGCACTGATCGGTGCTGATGGGTTACCTGGGTTTGTTCGTCGCGGCGTTTGGCGCCGCGACCTTACTGCCCCTGCAGTCAGAAGCCGTGTTGGTGGGCTTGCTGCTCAGCGGGGATTACCACCTGTGGTTGCTGCTGGGCGTCGCTACCCTGGGTAATGTGCTCGGTTCGCTGGTGAACTGGTGGCTGGGGCGCTGGGTGGAGCACTTCAAGGCTCGGCGTTGGTTTCCAGTGAGCGACAAGCAGCTGCACAAGGCACGCAACCACTATGCGCGCTGGGGGCACTGGACCTTGTTGCTCAGTTGGGTGCCGATCATCGGTGACCCGCTGACCCTGGTGGCCGGCGTGATGCGTGAGCCGTTGTGTCGGTTCCTGTTATTGGTAACCCTGGCCAAGAGCCTGCGTTATGGCGTCCTCGCGGCATTGACCTTGCAGTGGGCGTTAATCCCCACTTAATCCCCTCCCAACAGCATCCGGGCACACCTTTCGGAGCGCTGTCGATGTCTCTAACCCGTGCCTTTTGCATTGCCGGCCTGCTGACGGCCAGTGCCACCCCTGCCTTAGCCGCCTCCTACGGCCCCGAACTGCAGGGTTTCCAGTACCCCTACCCCGTTGAACACTTCCAGTTCCAATCCCAGGGCAAACCCCTGCAAATGGGCTACATGGACATCCCCGCCAAAGGCCGCGCCAACGGTCGCAGCGTGGTGCTGATGCACGGCAAGAACTTCTGCGGCGCCACCTGGGAGGATTCGATCAAGGCGTTGAGCGACGCCGGCTACCGCGTGATCGCGCCCGATCAAATCGGTTTCTGCACCTCCAGCAAGCCCGAGCACTACCAGTACAGCTTTCAGCAATTGGCGATCAACACCCACCAACTGTTGGAAAAACTCGGCATTCAAAAGGCCACGATTGTCGGCCACTCCACCGGTGGCATGCTCGCCACCCGTTACGCGCTGCTTTACCCCACGCAAACCGAGCAGCTTGCACTGGTGAACCCCATTGGCCTGGAAGACTGGAAAGCCCTGGGCGTGCCCTATCGCAGCGTGGACCAATGGTACGAACGTGAGCTGAAACTAAGCGCCGACGGTATCCGCAAATACGAACGAAGTACCTATTACGTTGGCCGCTGGAAGCCTGAGTACGAACGGTGGGTGCAGATGCTGGCGGGCTTGAACAGCGGCGCCGGCCACACCCAGGTGGCATGGAACTCGGCACTGATTTACGACATGATCTTTACCCAGCCGGTGTACTACGAGTTCAAGGACTTGCAGGTACCCACCCTGATGCTGATCGGCACCGCCGACACCACCGCCATCGGCAGCGATATCGCGCCACCGGCGGTCAAGGCGAAGCTGGGTCACTACGAGGTGCTGGGCAAGCAAGTGGCCAAGCTGATCCCCCATGCCACCCTGGTGGAATTCCCAGGCCTTGGGCATGCACCGCAGATGGAAGAACCGGCCCAGTTCCACAAGGCGCTGTTGCAGGGTTTGAACGCGCTTTAATCCAACCTTTTTCGAGGCACTCGTGAATGTCGCTACAGATTGCAGTCATTGATGATTGGCAGAACGTTGCTCGTGGCGTAGTGGATTGGTCAGCCCTTGACGCGGTGGGTCAGGTGCAGTTCCTGCACGATTACCCCGCAGACACCGCCACGATGATCGAACGCTTGAAGGGCTTTGACGTGATTTGCCTGATGCGCGAGCGCTCCACCTTCGACAAGGCGCTGCTGCAAGGCCTGCCCAGGCTCAAGCTGCTGGTGACCGGCGGCATGCGCAACGCCGCCGTCGACATCACCGCCGCCAAGGCGCTGGGCGTTACGGTGTGCGGCACCGACAGCTACAAGCAGGCAGCGCCGGAGTTGACCTGGGCATTGATCATGGCCTCGACCCGCAACCTCCTGGCCGAAGCCAATTCGCTGCGAGCCGGCGGCTGGCAGGTGGGCCTTGGGGGCGATCTGTATGGCAAAACGCTGGGAGTGCTGGGGCTGGGCAGCATCGGCCAGAAGGTCGCGCAGTTCGCCCAGGTGTTTGGCATGCGCGTGATTGCCTGGAGCGAAAACCTCACGCCAGAGCGCGCAGCACAATCGGGCGTAACCTGGGTGAGTAAACAAGCGCTGTTTGAACAGGCCGACATTCTCACTGTTCATTTGGTACTCAGCGAGCGCAGCCGTCACCTGGTGGATGCACAGGCGTTGGGCTGGATGAAACCCAGCGCGCGCCTGGTCAATACCTCTCGCGGCCCCATTGTGGATGAGCAGGCACTGGTATCGGCACTGGAAAGTGGCCGCCTGGCCGGGGCAGCCTTGGATGTGTTTGCAGAGGAACCGTTGCCGGTGGACCACCCGTTCCGCCGCTTGTCCACGGTGTTGGCCACACCTCACGTGGGGTATGTGAGCGAGCAGAACTTCCGGCAGTTTTATGCCCAGATGATCGAAGACATTCAAGCCTGGGCCGACGGCACGCCCATTCGCATGCTTGCCTGACGCACCACTGTGGCGCAATGCCCCTGTCGTGAGCGAGCTTGCCCCGCGCTGGGGCGCAGCCGCCCTAAACCTGCCACCACCATGAACCAGATACACCACGGCGTCTGTGTTAGGGCGGCTTCGCCCCCCAGCGCCGGGCAAGCCCGCTCTCTACAGTCGCGCATAATCCTCAGCGTGTTTTTAAAGCTGCATATGGTTACAAGTTTTTTGTCCTACAAAATCTTCTCACAAACCCTACAGGCTCTAGGATCTGTCCTAGACTCATGACCGATGGGTCCGATCGAAAACAAAAACCCCGCAAAAAATCGAAACTTTCCAACTCTGCCGTAGGTCCAGTTTTAAGGTAAGGCGAGCACCCGCCATTTTCGGCAAATGCCCGTCCATCCAATCTTTTGACGCTAAACGTGCAACTGGCATACGCCTTGCCAGTTTGTACTGTGCTTGTGCGCCTGGCCGCAGGATGCGGTCATCGGAGCTAATGGCAGCGGGCCATTAGCCGACCAACATGTGGGAGAGAACTATGATCAGTGCCGCTGTAGATATTCAGGGAGAGCGTGTCAGTCAGCCGGTAGGGGGGCCTTCGTTGGTCGACCTGCCCACCACTGTGCGGCCGATCGTGAGTCAGAACCCTAACCGCAAGAAAGTCCTGTTTGTGACCTCCGAATTCGCCGATCTGGTCAAGACCGGCGGCCTGGGCGATGTGTCTGCCGCCCTGCCCCGCGCCATGGCGCATCTGCACGATGTGCGGGTGTTGATCCCCGGTTACCCGCAGGTGATGGAAAGCGACAACCCGATCCACATCATCGGCGAACTGGGTGGCCACGCAGCGCTGCCGCCGTGCAAGATCGGACGCATGGACCTCAAGGACGGCCTGGTCATCTACGTGCTGATCTGCCCTGAGCTCTACGAGCGTGAAGGCACGCCCTACGGCGCCAATAACGGCCGCGACTGGCCGGACAACCATATTCGCTTCGCCCGCCTGGGCCTGGCTGCCGCCGACATGGCTGCCAACCTGGCGCAGATTCACTGGTGCCCAGACCTGGTGCACGCGCATGACTGGCCCGCTGGCCTGGCCCCGGCCTATATGCACTGGCGTGGGTCACGTACGCCGACGCTGTTCACCATTCATAACCTGGCGTACCAGGGCGTGGTCAGCCTAGCCTCTACGCCGGAACTGGGCATCCCGCCCCATGCCCTGCAACAGGAAGGCATGGAGTTCTACGGCAAGATGTCGTTTCTAAAGGCCGGCATGGCGTACTCCAGCCATATCACCACGGTGAGTGCCACCTACGCCCAGGAAATCACCACACCGGAATTCGGCTGTGGTCTGGATGGCTTTCTTGCCAGCAAGACCCAGCAAGGCCTGCTCAGTGGCATCCCCAACGGCATCGATGAAAGCTGGGAAACCTCCACTGACACGCACCTGCAACACAACTTCAATATTGGCGACTGGGAAGGCAAGGCTGTCAACGCCGCCCATGTGCGCGAATTGTTCGGCTTGCAGGAATCCACCGGGCCGCTGTTCGCGGTGGTATCTCGCCTGGTTTATCAAAAGGGCCTGGACCTTACCGAAGCCGTTGCCGGCTTTATCGTCGAAAATGGCGGCCAGATCGCGATTATTGGCCGTGGCGAGCCTGAAGAAGAACAGGCCATGCGTGAACTGGCCCTGCGCTTTCCTGGCCGTGTGGGGGTGCGTATTGGCTTCAATGAGACCGACGCCCGCCGGATGTTTGCCGGCAGTGACTTCCTGCTGATGCCTTCGCGCTATGAACCCTGCGGCCTAAGCCAGATGTACGCACAGCGCTTTGGCTCGTTGCCGATCGCGCGCAATACCGGAGGCCTGGCAGACACCATCGAAAATGGCGTCACCGGCTTTTTGTTCAACGAATCCACCGTACAAAGTTACGAAGAAGCCCTGGGCCGCGCGTTCAAAGTGTTCGCCTACCCCGGCTTGCTCAACGCCATGCGCAGCCGCGCCATGACCCAACCCTTCAACTGGTGCCAGGCGGTGGAACCCTACGCCGAACTGTATGAACAGCTGGTGGTTAAAGCACAGGGGAAATCCGCTAAATAATCAAAGGGAGGTCTCTGTAGATGCCGTCACGGACTCTGGAAACCTGGCCCCACGGCGCAATCATGCTGGACGCGCAACACACGCGTTTTGCCTTGTGGGCGCCAGACGCGTTTTATGTCAGCGTTGAATTGGAAAACGGCAAGTCCATCGCCATGCTGCCCCAGGCAGACGGCTGGTTTGAAACCGAACTGGCGTGCCCGGCGGGCACGCGCTACCGCTTCAATATCGACGGGGAAAAGGACGTCCCCGATCCGGCGTCCAGGGCCCAGGCCTCGGACGTGCATGGCTGGAGCCTGGTAGTCGACCCGCTCGCCTACCCCTGGCGCCACAGCCAATGGCAAGGCCGCCCTTGGCACGAGGCGGTGATCTACGAGGTGCACGTCGGCGCGCTGGGAGGCTACGCCGGGGTAGAAAAACACTTGCCGCGCCTGGCTGAGCTGGGCATCACGGCCATCGAGCTGATGCCATTGGCACAGTTCCCTGGCGAGCGTAATTGGGGCTACGACGGCGTCCTGCCCTATGCGCCCCAGGCCTCCTACGGTACGCCCGAACAGCTCAAGCACCTGATCGACAGCGCCCACGAACACGGCCTGGCCGTGATCCTGGACGTGGTCTACAACCATTTCGGCCCCGACGGCAACTATCTGGGCCAATACGCCCAAGGCTTTTTCCGCGAAGACGTGCACACGCCCTGGGGCGCCGGCATCGACTTCGACCGCCGTGAAGTGCGCAATTTCTTCCTCGATAACGCCCTGATGTGGCTGCTGGAATACCGCTTCGACGGCCTGCGCCTGGACGCCGTGCACGCCATCGATAACCCCGGTTTTCTCAAGGAACTGGCCCAGCGCGTTCGCCAACAGGTCGATATCGGCCGCCACGTCTGGTTGGTGCTGGAAAACGAATTCAACCAGGCCAACCTGCTGGGGCAGGATTTCGACGCCCAATGGAATGACGACGGTCATAACGCCCTGCATGTATTGCTCACCGGCGAAACCGACGCGTATTACAGCGACTTCGCCGCCGACACCACCGCCAAACTCGCGCGCTGCCTGGGCGAAGGTTTTATCTACCAGGGCGATACCACTCGCCATGGCCATGCCCGTGGCGAACCCAGTGCGCACTTGCCGCCCAGTGCGTTCGTGCTGTTTTTGCAAAACCATGATCAGATCGGGAACCGCGCCCTGGGCGAACGGCTGCACCAACTTTGCTCGCCCCAGGCACTTGCAGCCGCCACCACCTTATTGCTGATGTCGCCGATGATTCCGCTGATGTTCATGGGCGACGAGGTCAACGCCAGCGAGCCGTTTCTGTTCTTCACCGACCACCATGGCGAATTGGCCGAAGCGGTGCGGGAAGGCCGGCGCAACGAGTTTGCCGACTTCGCGGCGTTCCACGATCCCGAGCGGCGCGAACGCATCCCCGACCCCAATGCCTTGCCCACCTTCCAGCAGTGCGCGCCGTCCTTTGCCGACAACGCCCACACCCAGCTTTACCGCCAGCTGCTAAGCCTGCGCCACCGCCACATCGTGCCCCATCTGCCCGGCAGCGTGGCCCTGGGCGCGCAGGTACTGGCCGAGGGCGCGGTCACGGCGCGTTGGCGCCTTGGCGACGGCAGCCTGTTGCAGATCGACCTGAACCTGGGCGCCACAGCGCTTGATCATCCAGCGTCCGCGCACCTGTTATTCGAAACGCCTGCCGGCCAAAGCGCACAGCTGCCGCCCTACAGCGCACGCGTTACCCTATCCCCTGTTGGAGAGCACCCTTGAGCGAAGCGAACCTGGAAATCCTCGCCAGCCGCGCGGGCCTGGCCGTCGATTGGATCGACGCCAACGGCCGCCCGCAACGTGTAGCGCCCGACGCCTTGCGCGCCGTGCTCAAAGGCCTGGGGCACCCAGCCGATGACGATGCACAGATCAACGCCAGCCTGCTGGAACTGGAGCAGGCCCAACAAGACAAGCACCTGCCGCCCCTGCTGACCATCGACAGCGGTGAAGGCCTCGACCTGGCCCGCTACTTCGAGCCCGACACCCAGTGCCGAGTCAACCTCGAAGGCGGCGAAACCCTGGAGTTGCGCCTGGACAGCGACGGCGTGCTGCCCGGCGTAATCGCCCTGGGCTACCACCAGGTGCATATCAATGACCAGGTCTTCACCCTCGCCGTGGCCCCCACCCACTGCTATAGCGTGGCCGAGGCGGTGGACAGCCAGCCCGCCCGCGCCTGGGGCCTCAGCGCTCAGTTGTATGCCCTGCGCCGCCTGGGCGATGGCGGCTTCGGCGATACCCTGGCCCTGGAACACCTGGCGCGTTCAGCCGCCGAGCGCGGCGCCGACGCCCTGGCGATCAGCCCGATGCACGCGATGTTCAGTGCCGACACCGGACGCTACAGCCCGTACTCGCCCTCCAGCCGCCTGTTTCTCAACAGCCTGTATGCCTCCCCCGGCTGCATCCTGGGGGAGCGCGAAGTGCGCAACGCCATCGAGGCCATCGGCCTCACGGATGAGTTGCATACCCTGGAGCAGAACACCCTGATCGACTGGCCGGCGGCAGCCCAGGCCAAGCAGCGCCTGCTGCGTGCGTTGTATGAAGACTTCCGCCACGGCCAGCATCCACAACACGCCGATTTCCAGAGCTTCCGCCAGGCCGGCGGCGAAGCCCTGGAAAACCACTGCCGTTTCGAGGCCGTACAAAGCCTGCGCGCCGCCGCCGGCGAGGACCTCGACTGGCGCCACTGGCCCGAAGCCTGGCGCACGCCGCAAAGCCCGGCACTGAGCCAGTTTGCCCAAGAGCACGCCGATGAGATCGGCTACTTCGCCTTCACTCAATGGTTGATTGCGCGCTGCCTGGAACGTGCGCAACAAGCCGCCCGTGGCAGCGGCATGGGTGTCGGCCTGATCGCCGACCTGGCGGTGGGCGCCGACGGCGGCGGTAGCCAGGCCTGGAGCCGCCAGGATGAATTGCTCGCCGACCTTACCGTGGGCGCCCCGCCAGATATCCTCAATCGTTCAGGACAAGGCTGGGGCATTTCCGCGTTCTCCCCGGAAGGCCTCAAGCGCAACGGCTTCCGTGCCTTTATCGAGATGCTGCGGGCCAACTTCGCCCACGCGGGCGGCTTGCGCATTGACCATGTGATGGGCCTGCAGCGCCTCTGGGTCATCCCCATGGACGCCTCGCCACGGGAAGGTGCGTACCTGTATTACCCGGTGGACGACCTGCTGCGGTTGCTTGCGCTCGAATCCCACCGCCACCAGGCCATTGTGCTGGGTGAGGACCTGGGCACGGTGCCCGACGGCCTGCGCGAAAAACTGATCGGCCGCTCGATCCTGGGCATGCGCGTGCTGCTGTTCGAACAAAACCACGAGGGCCAGTTCAAGCCGATCCTCGACTGGCCGGACAACGCCCTGGCCACCACCAGCACCCACGACCTGCCAACCCTCAACGGTTGGTGGCACAGCCGCGATATCGAATGGAATATCCAACTGGGCCTGATCGACGCGCCCACGGTGGAGCAATGGAGCGAACACCGCCTGCGCGAGCGCCAGGCCTTGCGCCAGGCGCTGAGCCAGGACCCGCAGAATTTTGTCGATGAGATCCGCAATGACACCGACCACATGATCGACGCCAGTGTGCGTTACCTCGGGCATACCCGTGCGCCGTTGGTATTGCTGCCCCTGGAAGACGCACTGGGCATCGAAGAGCAGGCCAACCTGCCCGGCACCCTCGATACCCACCCCAATTGGCGGCGGCGCCTGCCCGCAGAAGCTTCTGCCCTGCTCGACCATGACAGCGCGGCGCGCCGCCTGGAATTGCTCGCCGTCGCACGCAACCAAGCCTTTGAGCGTGACCGATGAAGACACTACCGTTACGGGCCACTCAACGCCTGCAATTTCACAAGGGCTTTACCCTGGACGACGCGGCGGCGCTGGTGCCGTACTTCGCCAAGCTGGGGATCAGCCATCTGTACGCCTCGCCGCTGCTCAGCGCCCGCGCCGGCTCCATGCATGGCTACGACGTGGTCGACCCCACCCGCGTCAATCCGGAACTGGGCGGTGAGCCTGCGTTGCGTCGCCTGGTCAGCGCACTGCGTGAAAACGATATGGGGCTGATCCTCGATATCGTCTCCAACCACATGGCGGTGGGCGGTGCCGATAACCCCTGGTGGCTGGACCTGCTGGAGTGGGGTCGTTTGAGCCCCTACAGCGAATTCTTCGATATCCAGTGGCACTCGCCCGATCCGTTGCTCAAGGGCCAATTGCTGATGCCGTTCCTGGGCAGTGACTACGGCGAAGCCTTGCAGACCGGCACTGTGGCGCTGCGGTTCGACGCCACCCACGGCACGTTCTACGTCGAGCATTACGAACACCGCTTCCCGATCTGCCCACGGGATTACGCCGCGATTCTGGGTCACGATGAATTGCTCAGGCCGCTGTCCGAGCGTTTCAGCGCCCTCGCCTACCAGGACGACGCCTACCACGAAGCCGCGTGGCTCAAACAAGCGCTGGCCGAGCGGGCGACCGAAGACGAGGTGCGCCACGCCATCGAGCAACAAGTGGCGGCGTTCGACTTTGACCGCCTGCATCGATTACTGGAACAACAGGCCTACCGCCTCGCCAGCTGGCGTACGGCAGCGGACGATATCAACTGGCGGCGCTTTTTCGACGTCAATGAACTGGGCGGCCTGCGGGTGGAACGCAGTGCGGTGTTCGAGGCCACCCACGGCAAGATCTTCGAGTTGATCAGCGAAGGCCTGGTGGACGGCCTGCGCATCGACCACATCGACGGGTTGGCCGACCCGCGTGGCTATTGCCGTAAGTTGCGCCGTCGGGTCGACGCATTGTCACCGCAACGGCACTTGCCGATCTTCGTCGAGAAGATCCTCGGCGAAGGCGAAACCCTGCGCGACGACTGGCAGGTGGATGGCACTACCGGCTACGAATTCATGAACCAGTTGTCGCTGCTGCAGCATCATCCCGACGGCTTCGAACCCTTGGCCGACCTATGGACTCGCCACAGCGAACGCCCGTCGGCCTTTATTGAAGAGGCTCGGCTGGCTCGCCAGCAAATCCTCAATGGCTCCCTGGGCGGCGACTTTGAAAGCGTGGCCCAGGCGCTGCTGCAAGTGGCCCGCGACGATGTGATGACCCGCGACCTGACCCTGGGCGCGATCCGCCGGGCCTTGCAGGCGTTGATCGTGCACTTCCCGGTGTACCGCACCTATATCAGTGCCCGTGGCCGCAGCGCCGCCGACGAAAAACTGTTCCAGCAGGCCATGGACGGGGCGCGCACCACCCTGGGCGAAGGCGACTGGCCGGTGCTGGACCACCTGGCCAACTGGTTGGGCGGCCAACCGTGGCGTGATCGCCCGGTGGGCCGTGAACGCAAGATCCTCAAGCATGCCTGCGTGCGCTTTCAGCAATTGACCTCGCCTGCTGCCGCCAAGGCGGTGGAAGACACCGCGTTCTATCGCTCGGCGGTGCTGCTGTCGCGTAACGATGTGGGGTTCAGCACCGAACAATTCAGCGCGCCGTTGGCCGATTTTCATGCGGTCAACCAACAGCGCCTGCAGCACTTCCCGGATAACCTGCTGGCCACCGCCACCCACGATCACAAGCGCGGCGAAGACACCCGCGCACGCTTGGCAGTCCTCAGTGAGCACGCGCCTTGGTTTGTCGAACAGGTAGAGCACTGGCGTACGCTCGCGGCCCCCCTGCGTACCGAGGGCAGCCCATCGGCCGGCGACGAATTGATCCTGTATCAAGTGTTGCTGGGCAGCTGGCCGTTGGACCAGGGCAATGAGTTCGAAGGCTATCAACAGCGCTTATGGCAGTGGCAACAAAAGGCCCTGCGCGAAGCCAAGCTGGACAGCAGTTGGAGCGCGCCCAACGAGGCGTATGAGCAAGGGGTGCAAGCGTTCCTGTCACGCCTGTTGCTCCGCGACGAAGGCCTGGCACTGCGTACTGCCATCGGTAAAGCCGCCCACGTCATCGCCCCGGCCGGTGCGCTCAATGGCTTGGCGCAAACCTTGCTTCGTATGACCGTGCCGGGTGTGCCGGACCTGTACCAGGGCGATGAGTTCTGGGACTTCAGCCTGGTCGACCCGGACAATCGGCGGCCGGTGGATTACGCGGCCCGGCAACAGGCATTGGATACGCCGCCGGACATTGGCGAACTGTTGGTCAACTGGCGTGACGGGCGCATCAAACAGGCCTTGATCGCCCAGGTGCTGGCCTTGCGCAAGGCCCATCCTGAGGTGTTTCGCAGGGGTGCCTACACACCGTTGCAAGTGGTCGGCGAACACGCCGAGCGGGTGGTCGCATTCTGTCGCGAACACCAGGGCCGATACCTGTTGGTGGTGGTGCCACGCTGGCCCCATCAGGTGCTGGAAAAGGGTGTAACTCCCCACATCAATGCGCAGGTTTGGGGCGATACACGGGTGAAATTACCGTTCGCCGTGCCAACACAAAACTGGAAGGGACTTTTTCATACAGGCGCAGTCACACCAGACAAGGAGTTGTTGGTCAGCACTGCCCTGGGGGATTTCCCGGTCAATGTCCTTATCAATCCTGATGATCAAGAAAGCTGAACATTTTCTGTGAGGAGCATTGCGATGAGTACTGAAGACAAACGCATACGCGAGTTAGCGCATCAGATCTGGGAGTCAGAAGGCAAACCCCATGGCGAGGATGCGCGGCACTGGGAGATGGCGCGCAAGCTGGCGGAAGCCGAAGCGCTGACGCCGAGCAAATCCAAGGCGGGCGCCAAGCCCAAGCCCGCCGCCAAGCCGGCTGCGAAAGCCAAGCCCCCTGCGCCGCCAGCCAGCAAGCCGACTGCACCGGCGGCTAAAAAGCCACCGGCGCCGAAGAAGCCCAAACCTTAGGCGGTCACGCCTGTTGAGCCCCCTTGCGATGCCGTCGCAAGGGGGCTATTTCATGACTCATCTCTTCAGCTGAACCTTCATCAGCACGGCCGCGTTCGGCCCGGAAAAAGACCTTTGCAGGAGCAGCACCATGAGCAAACCGGATAAAACCCCATCGACGCCGAGCCACGAGCCGTCGCGGATACGTGAAGGTTTGCCCTTCCCCCTCGGCGCTACCTGGGATGGCCTGGGGGTCAACTTTGCGTTGTTTTCGGCCAACGCCACCAAGGTAGAACTGTGCCTGTTCGATGACGCCGGCGAAGTGGAGCTCGAACGCATCGAACTGCCCGAATACACCGACGAAACCTTCCACGGCTACCTGCCCGACGCCCATCCCGGCCTGATCTATGGCTATCGCGTCTACGGTGCTTACGACCCGGCCAATGGTCATCGTTTCAACCACAACAAGCTGCTGATCGACCCCTATGCCAAGCAACTGGTGGGCGAGCTCAAATGGTCGGAAGCGTTGTTTGGCTACACCATCGGCCACCCCGATGATGACCTCAGCTTCGACGAGCGCGACAGCGCCCCGTTCGTGCCCAAATGCAAGGTGATCGACCCGGCCCACACCTGGGGCAACGACCAGCCAGTGCGCGTGCCCTGGGACCGTACGATCATTTACGAAACCCACCTGCGCGGCATCAGCATGCGTCACCCTTCGGTCGGCGAGTCGGTGCGCGGTACCTGTGCCGGGTTGATGGAGGACGATGTGCTCAAGCACATTCGCCAGTTGGGTATTTCATCGGTGGAACTGCTGCCGGTGCACGCCTTCGTCAACGACCAGCATCTGCTGGAAAAGGGCATGACCAACTACTGGGGCTACAACAGCATCGCGTTTTTCGCCCCCGACCCTCGTTACTTGGCCAGCGGCAAGATCGCCGAATTCAAGGAAATGGTCGCGCACCTGCATGAGCAGAAACTCGAAGTGATCCTCGATGTGGTCTACAACCACACCGCCGAGGGCAACGAGCGCGGCCCTACCCTGTCGATGCGCGGCATCGACAACGCCTCCTACTATCGGCTGATGCCTGACGACAAGCGCTTCTATATCAACGATTCGGGCACCGGCAATACGCTGGATCTGAGCCACCCGTGCGTGCTGCAGATGGTCACCGACTCCCTGCGCTACTGGGCCACGGAAATGCACGTCGATGGGTTCCGCTTCGACCTGGCGACCATCCTGGGGCGTTACCGTGACGGCTTTGATGAGCGCCACAGCTTCCTCGTGGCCTGCCGCCAGGACCCGGTGCTGCGCCAGCTCAAGCTCATCGCCGAGCCCTGGGACTGCGGCCCCGGCGGCTATCAGGTGGGCAACTTTCCGCCGGGCTGGGTGGAATGGAACGACCGCTTCCGCGATACCGTACGTGCCTTCTGGAAAGGCGACGACGGGCAGTTGGCAGACTTTGCCGCACGCATGACCGCCTCGGGCGAGATGTTCAACCACCGTGGGCGCAGGCCCTACAGCTCGGTGAACTTCATCACCGCCCACGACGGTTTCACCTTGCACGACCTGGTGTCGTACAACGACAAGCACAACGAAGCCAACGACGAGAACAATCAGGACGGCAGCAACAACAACCTGTCCTGGAACCATGGCGTCGAAGGCCCCACTGACGACCCGGAAATCAATGCGCTGCGCCTGCGCCAGATGCGCAACTTCTTCGCCACCCTGTTGCTGGCCCAGGGCACGCCCATGCTGGTGGCAGGTGACGAATTCGCCCGCACCCAGCACGGCAACAACAACGCTTACTGCCAGGACAGCGAAATCGGTTGGGTCAACTGGGACCTGGATGAGGACGGCAAGGCCCTGCTCAAGTTTGTAAAGCGCCTGATCAAGCTACGCTTGGCCTATCCGATCCTGCGCCGTGGCCGCTTCCTGGTGGGCGACTACAACGAGGACATCGGGGTTAAAGACGTGACGTGGCTGGCGCCAGACGGCAACGAAATGACCACCGAACAGTGGCAGGACAGCCATGGGCGCTGCCTGGGCATGCTGATGGATGGCCGCGCGCAGGAAACCGGGATCCGCCGACCTGGGGCGGATGCCACCCTGTTGCTGGTGGTGAATGCGCACCACGACATGGTCAATTTCCGTCTGCCACCGGTACCTGAGGGTGGGTTCTGGACCTGCATGGTCGACACCAATCAAACCTCGGTGCGCGGCCAGGAACGGTTTGAATTCGATCACGAATACGCCGTCACCGGCCGTTCACTGTTGCTGTTCGAGTTGCAATACGAGGAAGAGGTGTGACATGGCACTGCATGGATTCCTTCAAGGCTACCGGGGTTACGCGGACACGCAGGCCTTGGGCGCGGCCCTGAGGGCACTTCAGGAAGAAGGCCTGGACCAACTGCCATTGCCAGGTAGCGGCCAGACGCTGGAGCGGTTCAGCGGGCTGGCCCAAGTTGCCGGCCATGACCTGCGCCTGTGCAAGCTGTTCGAGGGGCACACGGACGCCTTGGCGATCATTGCTGAGCTTGATCATGCCTTGCCGCCCCACGGCAGTACGTGGGGCATGTGGGCCGCTGAACCGCCCCAAGCCAAAGTGCGCGTGCGCCACGACGGTGAGTGGTTGGTGGTGGAGGGTCGCAAGGCATGGTGCTCCGGCGCGGCGGTGGTGAGCCACGGATTGTTGACCGCCTGGGACGAGGAGGATCGCCAGCAACTGGTGGCAGTGCAGATGCAGCAGCCGGGTATCAAGGTCACGAGCGAGGGCTGGAATGCCGTGGGAATGGCGGCTACCGGCAGTGTCGAGGTGGTGTTCAAAGAGGCACGCGGGCTGGCGGTGGGTGGGCCAGGGGATTACCTGTCCCGCCCAGGCTTCTGGCACGGCGGGATCGGTATTGCCGCCTGCTGGTACGGCGGGGCGCAACGCCTGGGGGAAATGCTGCGCGCGCAGTGCAGCAAGCGGCCGGAGCCCCACGCGCTGGCGCATCTGGGTGCAGTGGACAGTGCCTTGAACAGCGCCGCGTGCGTGCTGCGCGCCAGTGCGCAGCGAGTTGATCGCGAGCCTTTCGCCGATGCCCGGCAGTGGGCCCAACAAGCGCGCGCCTGCATTGAGGATACGGTGGAACAGGTGATTCATCACGTGGGCCGGGCTGTGGGTGCGGGGCCGTTTTGCAAGGACCCGCACTTTGCCCAGTTGATGGCCGACCTGCCGGTGTATGTGCGCCAAAGCCACGCCGAACGTGACCTTGCGGCCCTCGGCGAGCAGGTGGCGAGCCAGCCTAACGGGAGGTGGCAGTTATGAAACCCAACCCGATCATTGGCCAAGGCACGCCGGTACAGCATTGGCAGTCCTCGACCCGACTGGCCGAAATGGAGCAGGTAAGCGTCGCGCAGTTGGTGCCCGAAGGGTGTCGCGCGGTGATTATCGCGCCGCACCCGGACGATGAAGTGCTCGGTTGCGGTGGCCTGCTGCAAGGCCTGGCAGCGTTGGGCCGGGCCGTCCAGCTGATCTCCGTCACCGATGGCAGCGCCAGTCACCCAGGCTCGCGACGCTGGCCGGTCGAGCGCCTGAGCGTGGTGCGTCCGCAGGAGTCGGCCCAGGCCCTGCACCGCCTGGGCTTGCCATTGCACAGCCTGAAGTGGTTACGCGCAGGCTTCGCCGACAGCCAAGTGGCTGCGCGGGAGGCTGAACTTGCAGCGTTTATCCAGCGTCACCTCAAACCCACCGACAAGGTGTTCACCACCTGGCGCGAAGACGGCCATTGCGACCATGAAGCCGTCGGCCGTGCTAGTGCCAAAGCCGCAGAAGCCGTGGGCGCAACGCTGTATGAGCTACCCGTGTGGACCTGGCATTGGGCAACCGCCGAAGACAGCCAGGTGCCCTGGCACCGTGCGCGCAAAATCCCGCTTAACTGCGCTGCCATCGCACGCAAGCGTCATGCGATTCATGCCTTCGCCAGCCAGCTGGAAGGCGACCCGCAGATTGGCCTGCCCCCGGTACTGGCGCCCTATGTCGTGGAGCGCTTGTTGCTGCCGTTTGAAGTGGTGTTTGTATGAGTGTGAGCACGCCGTATTTCGATGAACTGTTTGCCGGCAACGATGACCCCTGGGCTTTTCGTCAGCGCTGGTATGAACGGCGTAAACGCGCGCTGACCCTGGCTTTGCTGACCCGCCCGCGCTATGCCTCGGTGTTCGAACCCGGCTGTGCCAACGGTGAGTTGAGCGCAGAATTGGCCCCCCGCTGTGACCGTCTGCTGTGCTGTGACACCGCCAGCGCCGCCGTCTCCCTGGCCAAGACGCGTTTAGTCGGGTTTACCCATGCCCAGGTCCAGCAATGGCGGTTGCCTGAACAATGGCCTGCGGGGCCCTTCGACCTGATTGTCTTGAGCGAGTTGTGTTACTACCTCGACGCCAATGACTTCAACCGCCTGATCGACCTGGCCCTCGCCTCCTTGAGCGATGACGGCCAACTGCTCGCCTGCCACTGGCGCCCCACCATCGAGGGCTGCCCGCAAAACGCCGAGCAGATACACGCGTTGCTCCAGCAGCGTCTGGAGATGCCACGCGTGGCAAGCCTTCATGAACACGACTTTCTTCTCGACCTGTGGAGCCGTGACGGCACCTCGGTTGCCACCCTTGAGGGCTTGCGATGATCGGTATCCTGATCCCGGCACACAACGAAGAGGCACTGCTTGGCGAGTGCCTTGAAGCGGCCATAATCGCCGCCCAGCACCCGGGCCTGTTGGCTGAAACCGTGCACATCCTGGTCATACTCGACAGTTGCAGCGATCGCAGCGCCGCAATCGCCCAAGCCTATGGCGTGCAGTCCTTGGAGGTACAGGCGCGCAATGTGGGGCATGTGCGTGGCGTGGGTGCGCGGCACCTGCTTAACCAGGGTGCACGCTGGATCTCCTGCACAGACGCCGACAGCCGCGTGGCCCCGGATTGGTTGGTGGCACAACTTGCGCTGGGCACCGACGCGGTATGTGGCACCGTAACCGTCGATGGCTGGAGCGAAGGCTTCGACGGGGCAGCGCAAATTCGCTATCACCAGGCGTATCAGGCACGCGATGGGCACCGGCATATTCACGGCGCCAACCTGGGGGTGAGCGCGGGGGCATATGTGCAAGCCGGCGGCTTCGAACCGCTGGCGTGTCATGAGGATGTGCAGTTGGTGCGTAACCTGGAACGCTGCGGTGCGTCCATCGCCTGGAGCCACGCGCCGCAAGTGACGACCAGCGCCCGCCTGGACTGCCGCGCGGCAGGTGGATTTGGTGATTACCTGAAAGGCTTGATGCAGGCGCTGTGAATTTTCCACATTTCAAGATGTGAAAGCGCCGATTCCTTGACTATGCTGATCACGCCTTGCCGGTAATCCAGGGTTGGAATGCCGTGCAGTCACCATGGCGGAGTCTGTGGTGAAAAAAAGAGTGTCGTCCCGTCCTCGGGGTACGACCCAGCATCAATTGACAAGGATGTGTCATCCATGAAACCTGCCTCCTTAGGCGAAGGCCGTCGCGGCCCCGCGCAAGTCTGGAACAGCGCCCCGCAGATGGCGCAAATACCGGTTATCCACCCAAACACGCTGGTACTTCCGGGTGCACGCGTGGTAATCATTGCCCCGCACCCAGGCGATGAAGTATTGGCTTGTGGCGGTCTGCTGCAAGTGCTGAGCACCTTGGATCACCCGTTGAAACTGATTTCCGTGACTGACGGCAGCGCCAGCCACCCCGGCTCCAACGTGTGGCCGGCCAGCCGCTTGAGCGTGGTGCGGCCCCAGGAAAGCGTCGAAGCGCTGCGTCGCCTGGGCATGCCGTTGCACAGCCTGAAGTGGATCCGAGGGGGCTTTTGTGACAACGCCCTGGCCGCTCGCGAACAACCCTTGAGCCAATTCATAGCGCGTTACCTGCAACCGGGGGATGTGGTGTTTACCACCTGGCGCAACGACGGCAACGACGACCATGATGCCGTCGGCCGCGCCAGCGCCAAAGCCTGCGACCTGGTGGGTGCGCGCCTGTATGAGCTGCCGATCTGGGCGTGGCACTGGCCGGCGCGGGACGCTGCGATCATCCCGTGGCAGCGCGCACGCAAGGTACGCCTCGACACCTGGAGCGTCGCACGCAAGCTGCACGCCGCCCACGCCTATGCCAGCCAATTGGTGGGCGACCCCGAGATCGGCCTGCCACCGATGCTTGCCCAAGTGTTGCTGGAGCGCATGCGCGACCCGTACGAGATCGTGTTTTTCTAAGCTTCAACTCGTCTATACCTGTTAGTTCTGACAGTGGCGCCCAGGATCATCTGCAACTAAGGTGCAAAAAGTGCTGCGCAGGTTGATGTGCAGTCGAGAAAGCCATGCCAACCCTTTGCATTGGCCGATGTTTTCCGAAATAGGTTACTGCTGTCCCTGATCCGTATCGCGCATCACGTTGTCATGGTCTGGTCCGCGCCTGCCGTTGCAGGCACCGGACACTCTCCCCCTTGTTAGAGGACGGATCATGCGCACACGGATCAAACCCACTCTCCTGCTGGGTGTCGCCTGCTCGTTGGTAGTGGTTGTATGGCCTGCCATCAGCCGAGGCGCTTGTGTCATCGTCCCCACTGCCGGGGACGACACGTACACCTGCGATAGCGGTATCGCGGCCGGGTTCACGGACCCCGGCGGCAATAACACACTGAACATGAGCGGAACCGGCACCATCGCAGGGAATGCCACGTTTGGCGCGGGGATCGATGTGGTGACCATCCTTGACTCCAGCAGCAGCGGCATGCAAGTGAACGGCTCAGTCAACCAGGGTGATGGAAACAACATCTTCCAGATGAACAACGGCACTATTACCGGCGCGCTGACCCAGGGTACGGGTAGCGATATTGCGCAGATCAGTGGTGGCACCCTGGGTTCAGTGTCCCAAGGGGCGGGGGTCGATAGCTTCAGCATGAGCGGCGGCACGATCCTCGGCGATGTGGACCAGGGTGACGGGTTGGACGACTTCACCCTGAATGCAGGGACCATCGTTGGCGCCTTTTTATCAGGCGACCGTGCCACCATGACCGGCGGCAGCATTGGCCGGGTCAATATGTTGCTCGATGACAACCTGTTCGATATGCGCGGGGGTACCATCATCGCCAACCTGGTGACCGGTTTTGGCAACGACACCATTCTGGTCTCAGGCACCAGTTATATCGGCGGCAATATCAGCGTCAGCGGCGGCGCTGACCTTGTACGCATCACCGGCGGCACCGTGAATGGCCAGATTCTCATGAGCGTGGGCGCGGATCGACTTGAGTGGCTGGGCGGCGGGCAGGTCAATAATTTCATCTCGATGGGGGGCGACGATGACACTGCGCTCCTGCAAAACTTGACCGAAACCGCGGTTGCACCCACCCCGTTGATAGATGGCGGCCTGGGCGTCGACACACTGACCCTGGACAACAGCCAGCTAGGAACGCCAGGCAGGTATACGAACTGGGAGGTGGTGAACCTGGACAACAATGCACAGTTCACCCTCGGGGGCACCTTCACCCTCGGCGATACCGGTACGGGAACCGGCACCATGAATGTCAAGGGTTCCAGCGCGCTGCGGGTGGATACCGGGGTGATCACTGCGTTTGACGCTGCCCAGCTGACGACACTGAACAACCTTGGCACCATCGACATGACCACCGGCAGCTCGATCGCCACCGACAGCCTGACGGTCAACGGCACCTACAACGGCACCGGTGGTAAGTTGGCCCTGCAAAGCGTGCTGGGCCCCGATGGTTCGGCCAGCGACAAACTGGTGGTCAGCCAGGGCACGATCCAGGGGACTACGGGCATCAATATCACCAACCTGGGGGGTGCGGGGGCGGCCACGCTGCAGGATGGGATACAAGTGGTACAGGCCATCAACGGCGCCACCGGCGGGGCCAGCGCCTTCACCCTGGCCGCGCCCGTATCGGCGGGTGCGTTCGACTACTACTTGTTCAAGGGCGGGGTCACCGCCGGTACCGCAGAAAACTACTACCTGCGCTCCACCGTACCGGTCGTGCCACCACCGGACCCGGACCCGACGATTATCGTGCCACTGCCAACCCCCGTGGAGGGCACGCCGCCCCTTCCGCCCAATCCAGGGGTGACGCCGCTGCCGATCTACCGCCCCGAAGTCCCTGTCTACGCCGCGCTGTTCCCGGCAACCCAGCAAGTCGTCCAGGCCATGCTGGGCACTTACCATGAGCGCATGGGCGACCAACGCCAGCAGCCACCGACCGGCTCGCGCCCGGCAGGCTGGGGACGGGTGTACGGCAACAGCACTCGTCAAAGCTTCGAAGGAACGGTCAGCCCTACGCTCAACAGCTCCACCCTAGGGTTTCAAGTAGGTACCGACCTGTTTGCCCTCCCCCTGGGCGAAAACCTGACGCAACACCTGGGACTGTTCGTCGGCCATAGCCGCTTGACCGGCGACATCAAGGGCTTCAATGGCGGCTGGCAGAACAAGGACGCCGGCAGCACCACCTTGCGTAGCGACAGCGTTGGCGTGTACTGGACGCTGATCAACCCTAGCCATGCCTACCTGGACCTGGTGGTGATGGGCACACGCTTCAACGGTAATAACGAATCCGACCGAGGCGTGAAAATGAAGACCCGCGGGCACAACGTGGCCGCCTCGGCGGAGGTGGGTTGGCCGATCCCGCTCACACCAACGTTGAGCATTGAACCCCAGGCCCAGGTGATCGTCAGCAAGACCACGCTGGACAGTCAGAACGATGGTATTTCCGACGTGTCCTACGACGCCGACACTAACCTCATCACTCGCCTGGGCGTGCGCCTGAGCGGCGATTACCTGCTCGGCGGCCTGGCGCTGCAACCCTATGCACGCGCTAATGTGTGGCACAGCCGTGGCGGCAAGAACACGGTGACCTTCGCGGATGTCACCGACATCGAGACCGAGCAAAAAGCCACCACGATGAACCTGAGTCTTGGCGCCACCCTCAAGGTGGCACCGGGTATCAGCCTGTACAGCGAAGTCGGCTATAACCGCAACCTCGACAGCAACGCCTTTAACGGCCGCCAGGGCACCGTGGGTGTGAGGATGGAGTTTTGACCCAGGCTTTGTATCGCAGTGTGTACAGGGGGCATTGCGATACAGAGCCTTTAACTCAAGGACGTTCCTGAAACAGAGCAGATACAGCACCGCGTTCAACTGTGAGCCAGGCACACATCAAGCCACAGGAGGCTCGCCATGCACGCTCAGTTGAATCGCCGCTCCAAACGCCCACTCTTTTTGGCCTTTGCTTTGTCGCAGTTCGGTCTCATGGGCATGGCACACGCCGAGATGCCGGAGGTCAACCTCCCCATGCCGGTCAGCCAATCTGCCTTCGGTGCGCTCAAACATGTCAAGGCAGGCCTGTTGGATGTGGCCTACGCCGAAACCGGTCCGGCGAATGGCCAAGTGGTGATCCTGCTGCACGGCTGGCCCTACGATATCGACAGCTACGCTCAGGTTGCGCCGCTGCTCGCAGCCAAGGGGTATCGCGTGCTGATCCCCTATGCCCGTGGCTATGGCGGCACCCAATTCCTCTCGGACAAAACCTTGCGCAACGGCCAACCGGCGGCGCTGGCCAGCGATGTGATCGACTTCATGGACGCGCTGAAGATCAAACAGGCGGTGCTCGGTGGTTATGACTGGGGCGCGCGTTCGGCAGACATCGTTTCGGCACTGTGGCCGGAGCGGGTCAAGGCGTTGGTGTCGGTCAGTGGTTACCTGATCGGCAACCAGGCGGCCGGCAAGAACCCGCTGCCACCCAAGGCCGAACTGCAGTGGTGGTACCAGTTCTACTTCGCCACCGAGCGCGGCGCCGCCGGCTACCAGAAAAACACCCATGACTTTGCCAAGCTGATCTGGCAAACCGCGTCACCCCAGTGGAAGTTCGACGACGCCACCTTCGACCGCAGCGCCAAGGGCCTGCAGAACCCGGACCATGTCGCCATCACCGTGTTCAATTACCGCTGGCGCCTGGGGCTGGTCCAGGGCGAAAGCAAGTACGAGCCGCTGGAACAAAAACTCGCCCAGGCCCCCTCCATCGGCGTGCCCACCATCACCCTGGAAGGCGATGCCAACGGTGCCCCGCATCCAGCGCCTGAGGACTACGCCAAGCGCTTTACCGGCAAGTATGAGTTCCGCCTGATCAACGGCGGCATCGGTCACAACCTGCCACAAGAAGCGCCCGAGGCGTTCGCCAAGGCCGTTATCGACGCGGATCACTTGTGATGAAGCGCCTGTGCATGGCCGTTATGGCGCTGGCCAGTTCAACCAGCGCTGTGGTCTTCGCCGACAACGCGGCCTCGCCCATCTACGGCGTGACCATTCCCGACGGCTACCGCCAATGGGAACTGGTGGCACCCGCCCAGGAGGCCGACCCGCTGAACGAACTGCGTGTGGTGCTGGGCAACAGCGCCGCCCTCAAGGCCTACCGTGAAGGCAAGCTGCCCTTCCCCGACGGCACCGTATTGGCGAAGCTGGCGTGGAAGCATGAACAATCGCCGGAGTTCAAGACCGCTTCCATCCCCGGCGCCGCCACTACGGTGCAGTTCATGGTCAAGGATTCGAAAAAATACGCCTCCACCGGGGGCTGGGGTTTTGGGCGCTTTATCAATGGCAAACCGGCAGATGAGGCCCAGCACCAGACGTGTTTTGCCTGTCACCAGGCATTGGTGAAGGATCGGGATTACGTGTTCACCAAACTGGCACCCTGAACGCCACACTCTCAATCCACAACAATAGCGGGCCAACGGGGCGTAATCACCAATGATTACGTCCCTTTTCCCACAGGTGTGGCAAAAAGCCCTTACCTGCGATGTGAAAATTTCGTTAACCAATTCTCCCCAAAGGCTTTTTTGCCTTGAAACCTTCTGTCACACTGACGCGAATAATTATCAACAACTTTATTATTCGCCATGGAAGGTGTTCGGGGAGCGTCAGTTCAATGTCTGTGCAACAACACGGCGGCAAAGGTTTTTCACCCAGTCTGATGGCCATGGCGATCTGTCTTGCAGGTTCACAAGCGGCCTTTGCCGCCGACGCTGATCAGCCAGCGGCAACCCTGGAATTGGGCGCCACAGAAATTTCCGGCCAGCAATTGGGCGAGACCACCGAGGGTACGCAGTCCTACACCACTGGCGAGATGGCCACTGCCACCAAACTGCCGCTGACCATGCGCGAAACGCCCCAGGCCGTGACGGTAATTACCCGCCAGCGCATGGACGACCAGGCCATGACCAGCGTCAACGACGTGGTCAAGAACACCCCCGGCCTGTTCCTCAGCCAATCCAGCGGCCCTGGCAGGCAGACCTACAGCTCCCGTGGCTTCGACATCGACAACATGATGTTCGACGGCATCCCCAGCGCCTATTCCGGCTACTCCAATAGCGTGCAGCCAAACCTGGCCATGTTCGACCGCGTAGAAGTGATTCGCGGCGCCACCGGGCTGGTCACCGGCGCGGGCAACCCTTCGGCGGCGATCAACTTTGTGCGCAAGCGGCCCACGGCGACGCCTCAGGTTTCCATCACCGGCGCCGCTGGCAGTTGGGATGATTATCGCGGTGAATTCGACGCATCCAGCGCCCTGAATGACAGCGGCACCGTGCGCGGCCGCGTGGTGGGCTCGTACCGCGACGCCAACAGTTTCCGCGACGGCGAAGAAAGCGACCACGGCCTGTTCTACGCCATTGGCGAAGCCGACCTGAACGACGCCACCACCGCCACCCTGGGCTTCTCGCGCCAGGAAGACCAGACCAACTTTTTCTGGGGCGGCTTGCCCATCGGCACCAACGGCCACCACCTGAACCTACCCCGCTCCACCAACCCCGGCACCGATTGGGAAAACAAGAAACTGACCATCGACACCGTGTTCGGTGATATCGAGCACCGCTTCGAAAACGGCTGGAAACTGCACGTGGCCGGCACCTCGTCCCAACTGGACGGCGTGTTCACCGGCACCTACCAGTCACGTTGGGAGACGCGACTGGCGCGTACCGCCTACCAATCGCACCAGGACGATAAACAGTACGGCCTGGATACCTTCGCCAGCGGCCCGTTCGAGGCCTTCGGCCGCACCCATGAAGTGGTGGTGGGCACCAGCAAGCGCATCTACGACGCCACCTCCAAGGAATACAGCCCGTACGAACAGGATTACCCGCTCAACGGCGGTAAACCCAACTTTACCCGCGATGGCAAAGGCCACAGCATCACCACCCAGGATGGCGTATACCTGACCACCCGCCTGAACCTGGCCGACCCGCTCAAGGTGATTCTCGGTGCCCGCGTGGACTGGTACGACTACGATGACCGCCAGGGCGACGGCGACTACAAAGTCACTCGCAACCTCACGCGCTACGCCGGGGTGATCTACGACCTCGACGAGCATCACTCGGTCTACGCCAGCTACACCGACATCTTCACACCGCAAACCAGCCGGGACTTCTCCGATAAACCGCTCAAGCCCATCGTTGGCGAAAACTACGAAGTGGGCATCAAGGGCGAATACTTCAACGGCGCACTCAACGCCAGCCTGGCGGTGTTCCAGATCGACCAGAAAAACCGCGCCACAATGCCGGACAGCCAGGCGGGATGCCCGATCACCGCCTGCTATGAAGCATCTGGCCTGGTCCGCAGCCAAGGTATCGACCTGGAACTGCAAGGCGGCCTCACCGAAAACTGGCAAGTCGGCGCCGGATTCACCTACACCCGTGCGCATTACATCAAGGACACCGACGCGGCCAACAACAACCAGCGCTTTGACACCGACACCCCCGAGCGCCTGTTCAAGCTCACCACCTCGTACCGCTTCCAGGGCCCGCTGGAAAAACTGCGCATCGGTGGCAACGTCTACTGGCAAAGCCGCATGTACAACGATGTGGTGCTCGCCGACAGCAGCACCTATCGCCTGGAACAAGGCAGCTATGCGGTGGCGGACGTGATGGCGGGCTATCAGGTGAACAAACACCTGGACCTGCAATTGAACGTCAACAATATCTTCGACCGCACCTATTACTCGGCAATCGCCACCAGCCCGATCTGGGGTTCTACCGACACCTACGGCAACCCACGCAGCTTTGGCGTCACGGCCAAGTACACGTTCTGATCATCCTCTGAGCAACGGCTGCCCGCCTTGGGTAGCCGTAAACGGGGCGAAGCACATGGGACTGATACCAGGGAGACATAAGTGCGCCTATCGCACATCACTCGCGTATCATCCCAGGCCTCACGAACACTGCGTCACACTTATCAAGGAATAGATCAGCCTTATGGCATGGACATCCATTAAAGCCATTGTTGCCACTGTCGCCCTCTGCAGCCTGCTGGCGGGCTGCACCACGGGGCGCTTCGACGGTTCCCGCGCACCCGACCCCGGCAAAGCCCTCATCGTGGGCTCCATTACCGAAGGCTACCTGACCCAACCCCACGGCCTGATGGTGCACATCCGCAAGGTCGCAGAGCGTTACACCACCGTCCCCCTGGCCACCCTGGGGGCCGAAGACGATGAACCCTCGCCGAACCGCCTGGGCAACCTGTTCATGTATGAAGTACCCGCCGGCAGCTATGAAATCTACCAGTGGAACTACCGGTTTTACCGTGGCGAGACCCAGCCCCGGCCGAACCCGATCATTTTCAAAGTGAAGGCCGGCGAAACGGCGTATATCGGCGACTTCTCCGCCAATGCCCTGACCTTCTGCCTGTACAACGTCAACAACGCCGACACCACAGTGCCTGCCTTGAAGCACAAATACCCAGTGCTCGAAGGGCGCATCGTCGAGAACCTCTCGGCACAAACAGCGTTTGAGCCCTGGCCGGATTCGGATGCTCGGGACAATGGCCGTGGACTGTGCAAGTTCTAAGGCACACACAACGTTTTAACGTGGAAAACCCACCGAGCCCCCCATGACCCTTCACTCACCCCCCAGCACGTTTAAAAAAATAGCGGTCGTGAGCATGGCTGCGTTGATGATTGGCGCGCTGTTTTTTTACATGCTGTGGGCCCTGCGTATTTCACGACAAACCGTTTTGATGGCGTGGATACCTGAGTGGACGATCTACGTGGCCGTCAGCGTGCTGATCGGGCTTGTCTTTGCAGGCAGGCGGCTTTTTCGTCGCGCTCATGAGCGTAGGTTGGAGCAGATTGCCGATTCTTTTATGAGCGGTGCGTGCGTAGGTTTTGTTCTTGCGATGAATAGCTGCAACGTCGGCGCCTATCTGCTCCCAGGCGAGAGCGTGCAGTACGTATCCGACTACGAAATCCGCATGCCCGGCCCGTCCCTGGGCAGATCCAACCGTTGCGAGGCAGGCGTGTGGATCAAGGACCTGAACACTCAGCAGCGCATTCAACTGTGTGCGTCCAAAGCTGACTTGGATAATCAAATCCAGCCCGGCATGGATGCGGTTTGGGTTACCGCGCACAGCAACGAAATAGGCTCCTATATTTCCGGGTATCAGTTCGTCTATAAACACGCTCTGGCACCTACGGGTTTGTAGTCTTCGAGCCCGTCCCCTTCCACGGAGCAACCATGAACCTCACCACCCTCGCCCTCTTCCTCCCTGCCTGCTTCGCCCTGAACATGGCACCCGGCCCGAACAACCTGCTGTCTGTCAGCAACTCAACCCGCTATGGCTACCGCACTGCGTGCCTGGCCGGTATCGGTCGGCTGCTGGCGTTCGCCGGCATGATCGCCCTCGCTTCGGCCGGGCTGGCGGTGGTATTGCAAACCTCGGAGGTGTTGTTCTACGGGATCAAGATTCTGGGGGCGGCGTATCTGGTGTATCTGGCGGTTCAGTTGTGGCGTGCCGATGCGGCAGCAGAAGCGGAGTCGGTCACGGCAAAGGTGGGGTTGTGGGCGTTGGCGCGGCAGGAGTTTTTGGTGGCGGCAGGCAACCCTAAGGCCATCCTGATTTTCACGGCCTTCCTTCCGCAATTCGTGGTACCCGGTCAGCCCATCGCACCGCAGTTCGCCTTGCTGGGTACGATGTTCCTGGTGCTGGAATGGGTTGCCATCAGCGCCTACGCCTATATGGGCCTGCATATGCGCCGCTGGTTCGCCGAGCCCCGTGGCAAGCGGATTTTCAACCGTTGCTGCGCGGGGTTGCTGTCGGCGGCGGCGACGGTGTTGTTGATGGCCCGCAGGGCTTGAGGAGGTACACATGACCCGCAATGACCTGGCCGACCTGTATCACGGCTATATCGCCTGCCTGAACCACCAGGACTGGGCGCACCTGAGCCACTTCGTCCACCCAAACGTCACCTACAACGGCACCCGCGTCGGCCTCGCGGGCTACCGCGCCATGCTGGAGCGGGACTTCCAGGAAATCCCCGACCTGGTGTTTCACATCCAACTGCTGGTCGCCGACCCGCCCACCGTGGCCAGCCGCTTGAATTTCAATGTCACGCCACGGGGCGAGTTCTTCGGGTTGCCCATCAATGGCCGCAAGGTCAGGTTCGATGAAAACGTGTTCTACGAATGCATCGATGGCAAATTCGCTCACGTCTGGTCGGTGATCGACAAGGCGGCTATCGAACAGCAGCTGGTTGACCAAACTCCACACACCCACGACCAAGATCGACATTGCGACGATTGAAAGCGCCATTGCCGGGGCTTGACACATTCGCTGACATCCCCTGAAGATGAGCACCTCATTCAGGGTGTGACAATTCATGTCTACTTCGTCGCTGCTTAACCTTTGCGCTATTGGCTCGATTGCCAAGGCCCAAGGTTGCGTGGCGCACGCCCTCAAATCGAAGAAACAGTCGCTCATGTGACCGGGGCGCGCTGTCCCGTCAGATGAGCTGACAGGACATTGAGCGCGACGGTCTCCCCCCTTGCACAATTGCCTCTGCCCTTCTGACGGTGACTCAAGCGGTCAATCATCAGGAGAAAGTGCATGTCATCGTTTCAAGGTATCTGGGTTCCCGTGGTCACGCCGTTTCATGACGGCGCCATCGACTTTATCGGCCTGCACCAACTGGTCAGCCACCTGCTGGAAAAGCACGTCGCCGGGATCATGGTCTGCACCACCACTGGGGAGGCTGCGTCACTGAGCCGTCAGGAGCAACTGCAGGTGCTGGACGCGGTGCTGCAATGGGTGCCAGCCCACCGCGTGGTGATGGGGTTGGCGGGCAATAACCAGATCGAAGTGCTGCAGTTCCAGCGCGAAATCCTGCAACGCCCCGTGGCGGGTTTGCTGGTGCCGGCACCGAGTTATATCCGCCCGTCCCAGGCCGGCCTTGAAGCGTTTTTTCGTACAGTGGCCGACGCCTCCAGCGTGCCGATCATTCTGTACGACATCCCCTACCGCACCGGTGCGACCTTTGAGCAGGCCACGTTGTTAAGCATTGTCGGCCATGAGCGAATCACTGCGATCAAGGACTGCGGCGGCAACCTGGGCAATACCCTGGCACTGCTGGCCAGCGGCAAGGTGGACGTGTTGTGTGGCGAGGATATCCAGATTTTCAACGCCCTGTGCCTGGGTGCATCCGGGGCGATTGCAGCGTCGGCCCATGTGCACACCGAGCAATTTGTGATGTTGTGGCAGCAGGTGCGGGATAACCAATTGGCGCAGGCGCGTGCCACGTTCTTCGGGTTGATGCCCTTGATCAACACCCTGTTCATGGAACCGAACCCGGCGCCCGTCAAAGCCGCGCTGGCCCTGGAGGGGTTGATCGGCAGCGAGTTGCGCGCGCCGATGCAGCGTGCCAGCGCAGCGGTGGTCTCGCGGTTGAAGCATTTACAGGAAGGCTGCAACAGAGGCGCTCAACGCATCGCCTGATCGCCGCCGACGACCGTTACCAATGGTCATATATTGGCGCACCGCTGGGTCACTTGCCCCTTGGATACCGTGCGAGCAGCCACGTAAGGTCGGCTGCACGCCGCGTTCCCCCCACGAGGACAGTTGATGAACCCACTGCGTTTACTGGTGCTGCTCAGCCTGGTCGGTTGTGCCGACCGCTCGACGGCTGTGTCCTCGCCCTCTCCCAACAGCTTCGACCTCTACCGCGCACAAACCCTGCAGCACCTTGAGCGTGACCGACGCTTCCAGAGCCCAGACCACACGCTGGAGCTGGCCTGGAACGCACCGCGCGAATGGCTCGCGCCAGCCCCCAACGGCCACGGCGTGTTGCTGGTACATGGGCTGGGGGACTCACCGGGCTCCTTCACCGACATCGGCGCGCAACTGGCCTCACAGGGTTATCGAGTGCGTACCTTGCTCCTACCGGGGCATGGCACGCAGCCGGCCGACATGCTGGGTGTCAATATCGAGGACTGGCGCAGGACGGTGGCACAGCAGGTGGCCTTGCTGCGCCAGGACGTCGATCAGGTGTACCTGGGCGGTTTTTCCACCGGCGCCAACCTGGTGTTGGAATACGCCATGGACGAACCAGACATCCGCGGGCTGCTGCTGTTCTCTCCGGCATTCAAGGCGCGCAACCGTTTTATCTGGCTGCTGCCGTGGCTGGCGCCCGTCAAACCCTGGCTGCGCGACCCCGCCGGCCCACGCCAACAACAGACCGCATTGCGCTACCAGAATGTGCCCACCAACGGCTTCGTCCAGTTCTACCAAACCAGTGAAAGGGTGCGCGACAAGCTCACCACGGCCACCTTTGACCGCCCGGTATTGATCGTCAGTGCCGCACATGACTCGGTGGTGGATGTGCAGTTTGTGAAAGCGACGTTCGCCGAGCGCTTCACCCACCCGGCTTCACGCATGATCTGGTACGGCGACCTGCCCGCTGCGCAACAATCACCGCGCGTGCTGGTGCGCAGCGACCACTTGCCGGCCGAGCGCATCAGCCAGTTTTCCCATATGGGCGTGCTGTTTGCCCCAGACAACCCGCTGTACGGGCGCCGGGGCAGCCAGCCTGTGTGCTTGAACGGGCAAACCGATGAAGACTTCGCGCGGTGCAAGGCCGGCGAACCGCTCTGGTATTCCGCCTGGGGCTACCGCGAACCGGGCAAGGTGCATGCACGGTTAACGTTCAACCCCTACTTCGACTGGCAAGCACAGATCATGGACCAAGTGATGCAGGCCGCTTGTAGTGAATGTTGATCAACCGCGCCTGGCCAGTTGCAACCGGTGCAAAGTGATCTCGCGCACCGCGTGTTTGCTCGCTTCAATATGCTGCTGGAGTAACTGCTGAGCCCGCTCAGTGTCGCGCCGCACAATAGCCTCCAGGATCTGCCCATGCTCCTCATAGGTCGCGGCGATCCGCGCGGGTTCAGTAAAGTCGAGCCGACGGATAATGCGGATTTTCTCGGTTATGGCGTAGTGCATGCGCGCCATTTCCCGGTTGCCGGTGGCTTCCACCAGGGCGCAGTGAAAGCGCTCATCCAGCTCCGACACGCGCTGAGTGTCGCGCAGACGCTTACCCTTATCCACCCACCAGACCGCCTGCAAGGTTTGCAGCACCGCGTTACCGGTTTCATCCGAGCGGCATAAACGGGCGACCGCCGCCAGCTCCAGCACGATGCGCACGTCGTACAGCTCTTCGAAGTCATCGAAGTCGAAGGGTTTAACCTGCCAACCACTGCGGAAATACACCTGCAGGTAACCTTCCTTCTCCAAACGGTAAAGCGCCTGCCGCACCGGTGTACGGCTGGCGTTCATGCGTTCAGCCACCTCCCCCTCGGTGAAGCGATCCCCCGGCAGCAGGCGAAAGTCGAAGATATCCGCCTTGAGCTGTTCATACACCTGCTCGGCCAGGCTGTGGGGACGCGCTTTGGTTTTTCTTGCCTGGGCCAGTTGCATGCTTACCCCCGGCTCGCAATAAAGGCGCGCCAGCCGCCGAATTCGGTGATGTCCAACGCATCGGCCAAGGCCCATGGCTCGCAGATAAAGCCTTTGACGCTGCGCCCATCCGCCAGCAGCAGGTTACCGATGCCCAATGGCGCGGGGATCTCGGCGACAAACTCGCCAAAGCGCGCAATCGGCATGTCCCACAGTTCGACGATGATCGGCCGGCCGCTGTCCGCCTTGGCCAGCCCCGGCTTGGGCGGCACGGTGCCCGGCAGTGCGTAGAGCCGGTACGCATCTGCCGTCCGGGTTTGTTCCACCAGGACGGCATTGCGGGTGGTCAGTTGGAAGTTCAACGGCATGCCGCTGAGATGAGCGCCCACCACGGCGACGCGCACGCAGCCGGGGGCTTGCACCGTCGAGGTCGGTGCGGGCAGATAGCGCTCGGTAGCACCCAATGGCAGGTCGAGACTGGCCTGCCAGCGCTTGCCCAGATGGGCCAACGCTGTGTCATGCCAGGCCGGTGCGAGCAAGGTGATTCCGCTGGGCAAGCCGTCGGTGCGCAAGCCTGCGGGCAGCGCCAAGGCTGACAGGTCGGCGAGGTTGGTGAAGTTGGTGTAGTAGCCAAATTGCGAGTTGTAGCGCACCGGCTCCAGCGCCATGTCCGCCAGGCTGCGCAGGGTCGGTGAAGTGGGCACCAGCAAGGCATCGAAGCCTGCCAGGCTATCGTTGATGCGACGGCTCAGCTCGGCGCGCAGGTATTCGGCCTTGTAGGCGTCGCAGGCGGTGTAGTTCAGGCCATTTTCGACAATGCCACGCACCACCGGGTTGATGGCCTCGGGCCGGGTGGTGAGCATGCCTTCCAAGGCGACTGTGCGTTCGGCAACCCAGGGCCCGAAGTACAACTGATCGGCCAGTTCCTTGAACGGACTGAAATCCACCGCAGTGATTACTGCGCCCAGGGCCTTGAAACGCTCAACCGCCTGCTCGAACACCGCCTGGTTCTGGCTATCGCCAAAAAACTCCAAGGTGGCCGGGACCGCCAGTTTAAAAGCCGCGCCCACGGCCACCGGCGCCGTGTTGGGGTTGGCGCGGGAATACGCATCGCTGGCGTCATAGCCCGCCGCTACCTGGGCCACGGCCTCGGCGGCGTCCACGGTGAGTGCAAACACCGAGATGCAATCCACGCTGCGACATGCCGGTACCAGCCCTGTATTGGAAAACCGCCCCTTGGTCGGCTTCAACCCGACGATGTTGTTGAACCCCGCCGGCACCCGACCCGACCCCGCCGTATCGGTACCCAACGCAAACGCCACCTGCCCCCGCGCCACCACCGACGCCGAACCCGAGCTGGAACCGCCGCTGACGTAATCGGCATTGAAACTGTTGGCTACCGCGCCATAGGGTGAGCGCGTGCCCACAAGGCCGGTGGCGAACTGATCCATATTGGTCTTGCCCATCAAAATTGCACCGGCGGCCCGTAGCTTTTGGACCACAGACGCATCCTGCGTTGCCACGTAGGCATATTCCGGGCAGGCGGCGGTGGTTTCCCAGCCTGCGGCGTCGATATTGTCCTTGACCGCAAACGGCACGCCGTACAACGGCAGCTTGGTCATATCACCCCCTGCCGCCGCCAGGCGCTCGCTCAACTGCGCCAACTGCGCGGCCAATTGCTGCGGCTGTACGCGGGCGATCCAAGCGTTGTCGTCGGCCGGGTATTGGGTGGCCAGGGTGAGCAACAGATCCGGGGTGATGGTGCCGCTACGGTAAGCAGCCAACCATTCACCGAGGGTCCAGCCAAAAGCGTTGTGCATGGGAAACTCCATCTTGTATCCAAGTTGGGATTCTCTAAAGCAAACCCCAGGCCAACCTGTTGGGCCAATAAACACTGGGCAAGCGCACAAGGTTGTGCGCGCAGATGGCGCATCCGCTCATCGCCCATGCGCCAAAAAATGACATTCAGCGGACCGCCTGGTTGCGACCCACGCCATACCGGCCTATGTTCCAAACCATGCTTTGCCGTTTGCTGTCCCCCCTCTTTCCAAAGGTGACGACATGCCCACACTGCCCCGCCCCGCCGTCCTCGAACTGATCGGTAACACACCACTGGTTCGGGTCAGCCGTTTCGATACCGGCCTTTGCACCCTGTTTCTCAAACTCGAATCCCAGAACCCCGGCGGCTCCATCAAGGACCGTATCGGGCTGGCCATGATCGACGCCGCCGAACGCGACGGCCGCCTGCGACCGGGCGGCACCATCATCGAAGCCACCGCCGGCAACACCGGCCTGGGCCTGGCCCTGGTGGGCCGCGCCA
This sequence comes from Pseudomonas kairouanensis, assembly GCF_004682055.1. Lineage (GTDB taxonomy): Bacteria > Pseudomonadota > Gammaproteobacteria > Pseudomonadales > Pseudomonadaceae > Aquipseudomonas > Aquipseudomonas kairouanensis. The sequence goes on from NZ_QUZU01000013.1 coordinate 78,815, forward strand.
AAGGCTACCGCGTGGTGTTGGTGGTGCCCGACAAGATGTCCACGGAAAAGGTATTGCACCTCAAGGCCATGGGCGCCGAGGTGCACATCACCCGCTCCGACGTGGGCAAGGGCCACCCCGAGTACTACCAGGACGTGGCCGCGCGGCTGGCCAAGGACATTCCGGACTCGTTCTTCGCCGACCAATTCAATAACCCGGCCAACCCCTTGGCCCATGAAACCAGCACCGCCCCGGAGATCTGGGCGCAGACCCAGCACGATGTGGACGCCATTGTGGTGGGCGTTGGCTCGGCCGGCACCCTCACCGGTTTGACCCGTTTCTTCAAGCGTGTGCAACCGGAACTGGCCATGGTGCTCGCCGATCCCGTGGGCTCGGTGATGGCCGAGTACAGCCGCAGCGGGCGCCTGGACACCCCCGGTTCATGGGCGGTGGAAGGCATCGGCGAGGACTTCATTCCATCCATTGCCGACCTGTCCAGCGTGCGCCACGCCTACTCCATCAGCGATGAAGAAAGCTTCGACCACGCCCGCCAACTGCTGCGTGCCGAAGGCATCCTGGGCGGCTCGTCCACCGGCACCCTGCTGGCCGCTGCCCTGCGTTATTGCCGCGAGCAGACCACGCCCAAGCGGGTGGTCACCTTTGTGTGCGACACCGGTACGCGCTACCTGTCGAAGGTCTACAACGACCAGTGGATGAACGATGCAGGCCTGCTGCAATACAAACATTACGACGACCTGCGCGACCTGATTGCCCGCCGCTTTGAAGACGGCCGCGTGATCAGCGTAAGCCCCGACGACACCCTGCTGACCGCCTTCCAACGCATGCGCCTGGCGGATGTGTCCCAACTGCCGGTACTGGTAGACGGCCGCGAGCTGGTGGGCGTGATCGATGAATCCGACATCCTGCTGGGCCTGCACCACGATGCGGCGGACTTCAAGATGGTGGTCGCCAGCGCCATGACCAACACCCTGCAAACCCTTGACCCCGGCGCCAGCTTGGCCGAACTGCAGGCCGAACTCGATCGCGGCCTGGTCGCCATCATCGCCGACGCCTCGGGTTTCCATGGCCTGATCACCCGCGTCGACCTGCTTAACCACCTACGGAGATCCCTTGCATGAGTCAGCCTGATAAAAGCGCCTTTGCCACCCGCGTGATCCATGCCGGGCAATCCCCCGACCCGACCACGGGCGCGTTGATGCCGCCGATCTACGCCAACTCCACCTACCTGCAAGACAGCCCCGGCGTGCACAAGGGCTTCGACTACGGCCGCTCCCACAACCCCACGCGTTTTGCCTTGGAACGTTGCGTGGCCGACCTGGAAGGCGGCAGCCAGGCGTTTGCGTTCGCCTCCGGCCTGGCAGCCATCTCAACGGTGCTGGAGTTGCTGGACGCGGGCGCCCATATCGTCTCGGGCAATGATTTGTATGGCGGCACCTTTCGCCTGTTCGACAAGGTGCGGCAACGCAGCGCCGGGCATCGTTTCAGCTTTGTGGATTTAAGTGACCTGTCGGCGTTTGAAGCCAGCTTGCAGGACGACACCCGCATGGTCTGGGTCGAGACGCCAAGCAATCCCCTGCTAAGCCTCACTGACCTCAGCGCCGTTGCCCGTATCTGCCAGGCCCGCGGAGTTATCTGCGTGGCCGACAACACCTTCGCCAGCCCCTGGATCCAGCGGCCGTTGGAGTTGGGGTTTGATGTGGTGGTGCACTCCACCACCAAATACCTCAATGGCCATTCGGACGTGATCGGCGGCATCGCCATTGTTGGTCACAACCCTGAATTGGCTGAACGCCTGGGCTTCCTGCAAAACTCCGTCGGCGCCATCGCCGGGCCATTCGATGCGTTCCTCACCTTGCGCGGGGTTAAAACCCTGGCCCTGCGCATGGAGCGCCATTGCAGCAACGCGCTGGAGCTGGCCACCTGGCTGGAGCAGCAGCCGCAGGTGTCACGGGTGTACTACCCAGGCCTGCCCTCCCACCCCCAGCACGAACTGGCCCGCCGGCAAATGCACGGGTTTGGCGGGATGATCTCGATTGATCTGAATACCGACCTGGCGGGCGCCCGGCGATTCCTTGAAAACGTGAAGATTTTTGCCTTGGCCGAAAGCCTGGGCGGCGTGGAAAGCCTGATTGAACACCCGGCGATCATGACCCACGCGACGATTCCGGCCGCTACACGAGCGCAGCTTGGGATTGGTGATGGGCTAGTGCGATTGTCGGTGGGGGTTGAGGATGTGGAAGACTTGAGGGCCGATCTGGCCCAAGCCCTGACGAAAATCTAGCGACTTGCACCGGACAAAATGTGGGAGCGGGCTTGCTCGCGAATACGGTGGGTCAGATACATATCATCGACTGACACACCGCGTTCGCGAGCAAGCCCGCTCCCACAGGGGATTGCGCTAAATTGAGATAATGTTGGCCCGTGCCGCGTGCAGCTTTTTGTAGCTCTCGATCAACCGCTGATGCCGCTCCAGCCCTTCCAACTTCATGCTGGTCGGGGTCAAGCCATAAAAGCGTACATCACCGCTCACCGAACCAATCACTGCATCCATGCGCTCGTTGCCAAACATGCGGCGGAAGTTGGCTTCGTAGTCGGCCAGTTCCAGGTCGTCGTCCAGTTCCATCTCCAGCACGGCGTTCATCGCCTGGTAGAACAGGCCGCGTTCAGCGGTGTTGTCGTTGTACTGCAGGAACATCTCCACGCACTCCTTGGCTTCTTCATATTGCTTCAAGGCCAGGAAGATCAGCAGCTTCAACTCTAGGATGGTCAACTGACCCCAGGCGGTGTTGTCGTCGAACTCGATGCCGATCAGGGTGGTGATGTCGGTGTAGTCGTCCAGCTCGCTTTCGATCAGGCGATCCACCAGGGCCTGCAGTGCGTCCTCATCCAGGCTGTGCAGGTTGAGGATGTCGGCACGGAAAAACAGGGCCTTGTTGGTGTTGTCCCAGATCAGGTCGTCCACCGGGTAGATTTCCGAGTAATCCGGCACCAGGATGCGGCAGGCGGTGGCGCCGAGGTGCTCGTACACCGCCATATAGGCCTCTTTGCCCATGCCTTCCAGAATGCCGAACAGGGTCGCGGCCTCTTGGGCATTGGAGTCTTCGCCCTCGCCGGTAAAGTCCCACTCGACAAACTCATAGTCCGACTGGGCACTGAAGAAGCGCCACGACACCACGCCGCTGGAGTCGATAAAGTGCTCGACAAAGTTATTGGGCTCGGTCACCGCCTGAGCCTCGAACGTCGGCTGCGGCAGGTCGTTCAGGCCTTCGAAACTGCGGCCTTGCAGCAATTCGGTGAGGCTGCGCTCCAACGCCACTTCCAGGCTTGGGTGGGCGCCGAACGAGGCGAATACACCGCCGGTACGAGGGTTCATCAGGGTCACGCACATCACCGGGAATTCACCGCCCAGGGACGCGTCTTTGACCAACACCGGGAAGCCCTGGGCTTCCAGGCCCTGGATGCCGGCCAGGATGCTTGGGTACTTGGCCAGCACTTCGGCCGGCACGTCCGGCAGGGCAAACTCACCTTCGATGATTTCGCGTTTCACCGCCCGTTCGAAAATCTCCGACAAGCATTGCACCTGGGCTTCGGCCAGAGTGTTACCGGCGCTCATGCCGTTGCTCAGGTAGAGGTTTTCGATCAGGTTGGAGGGGAAGTACACCACCTGTCCATCGGACTGGCGCACGAACGGCAGCGAGACAATGCCGCGTTCTTCATTACCGGAGTTGGTGTCGAACAGGTGCGAGCCGCGCAGTTCGCCCTCGCGGTTGTAGACCTTCAGGCAATAGGCGTCGAGGATTTCACTCGGCAGTTCATCCTTGGGGCCCGGCTGGAACCAGCGCTCGTCCGGGTAGTGCACGAACGGCGCGTTAGCCAGTTCCTCGCCCCAGAACTGGTCGTTGTAGAAGAAATTACAGTTGAGCCGCTCGATAAACTCGCCCAACGCCGACGCCAGGGCGCCTTCCTTGGTCGCGCCCTTGCCGTTGGTAAAACACATCGGCGACTGGGCATCGCGGATATGCAGCGACCACACGTTTGGCACGATATTGCGCCACGATGCGATCTCGATCTTCATGCCCAGCCCGGCAAGAATGCCGGACATATTGGCAATGGTCTGTTCCAGCGGCAGGTCTTTGCCCGCGATGTAGGTGCCACCCTCGGAGGTCGAGTTGGGCATCAACAATGCCTGGGCGTCCGCATCGAGGTTCTCGACTTCTTCGATGATGAACTCAGGACCGGCCTGCACCACTTTCTTGACCGTGCACCGGTCGATGGAACGCAGAATCCCCTGGCGGTCTTTCTCGGAAATATCCGCCGGCAACTCCACCTGGATCTTGAAGATCTGGTTGTAGCGGTTTTCCGGATCGACAATATTGTTCTGTGACAGACGGATATTTTCCGTGGGGATATTGCGCGTCTGGCAATACAACTTGACGAAGTACGCCGCACACAACGCCGACGAGGCCAGGAAGTAATCGAACGGCCCGGGTGCCGAGCCATCGCCTTTATAGCGAATCGGCTGGTCGGCAATCACCGTGAAGTCGTCGAACTTGGCTTCAAGTCGAAGGTTGTCGAGAAAGTTGACCTTGATTTCCATGCGGGCACACCAGAATAACGGGCTAAACAAAAATGGCCGCCATTATGGGGTTTTTCAGCGGGAAGTTTCAGGCTTTTGACCAATGGCTGGCGAAATATCAAATGTGCATTAATCTTTTCGAAGTTGAGGCCGATTGGCTGAGTGCAACCAGGGAGTAGTCGGAATGCGCAACAACCAGCCAGTGACACAGCGCGAGATTTCCCTCGCGCCTCAGCAGAAACTTATCTCCGCCACCGATGTTCGCGGTGTCATCACTTACTGCAACGATGCTTTTGTCGAGATCAGCGGCTTTGAGCGCGCCGACTTGATCGGCGCGCCGCAGAACATCGTGCGTCACCCCGACGTTCCACCCGCCGTGTTCGCGCATATGTGGAGCGCGCTCAAGCAAGGCCTGCCCTGGATGGGCATCGTCAAGAACCGTTCGAAAAATGGCGATCACTATTGGGTCAATGCCTACGTCACGCCGATCTTCGACGGCAGCAAGGTGGTCGGCTTCGAGTCGGTCAGGGTCAAGCCCACGGCGGATGAAATCCGCCGCGCCCAAGCCTTGTATCAACGCATCAGCAGTGGCAAGCCGAGCGTGCCGCGCCAGGATGCCTGGCTGCCGGCCGTATTGAGTTGCGTGCCGTATGTGGCCACCGCAATCGCCGGTAGCCTCGCCGGGCTTTACCTCAGTGCACCGCTGGCCCTGGCAGTGGCCGTGGTGGTTGCCCTTCCAGTGGGCGTGCTCTGCTCGCGCGTGCGCCAAAGCAGCACCTTGCGCCTGCTCGAAGGGGTGGAGCCGTCCACATCGGACGCCCTGATTGCCCAGATGTACAGCGACGCTCGCGGCCCTCAGGCCCGCCTGGAAACCGCGTTCCTCAGCCAGACCGCACGCCTGAAAACCTGCCTCACGCGCTTGCAGGACAGCGCCGAACAACTCAGCGCCCTGGCCGGGCAGTCCGACCAGTTGGCCACTGCCAGCGCCAAAGGCCTGGACCGCCAGCGCGTTGAAACCGAACAGGTCTCGGCAGCCGTCAACCAGATGGCCGCCACCACCCAGGAAGTGGCCAGCCACGTCCAACGCACCGCCGACGCCACCCAGCAAGCCAACGCCTTGACCGGCCGCGGCCGTGACGTGGCGCGCGACACCCGCGAAGCCATCGAGCGCCTGTCTGCCGTGGTGGGCGAAACCGGCGTGACCGTCGCGCAACTGGCCCGCGACAGCGACGAGATCGGCAGCGTGGTCGATGTGATCAAGGGCATCGCCGACCAGACCAACCTGCTGGCCCTCAACGCCGCCATCGAAGCCGCCCGCGCGGGCGAGCAAGGTCGTGGCTTTGCCGTGGTGGCCGACGAAGTGCGCCAGTTAGCGCAACGTACCTCCCAATCCACCACCCAGATCCACGCCCTGATCACCAAGCTGCAAGCTTCCTCCAACAATGCCGTGCACAGCATGGAGCACGGCCAACGCCAGGCCCAGGAAGGCGTGGCCTGGGTACTGGAAGCCGACCAGGCGCTGGTGGGCATCAGTGAAGCGGTGTCCCACATCACCGACATGACCACCCAGATCGCCGCCGCCACCGAGGAACAAAGCGCGGTGGCCGAAGAGATCAGCCGCAACATCACCACCATCGCCGAACTGGCAGACCAGACCTCTATCCAGGCCCATCAATCCACCGACCTGAGCAAAGAACTGACCAATACCGCGTCCACCCAATATGCGTTGGTTGAACGGTTCAATCGCTGATAAGCCCCATCGCGCGCGTCATGGACATGGCGCGCGCTCAAAGACTTTTTTCGACGAATCCCAAAGCATGTCCTAACCTTGCTAGGCGCCTCGGCGGCTCTGACCGCTGTTGCCGAAATCATGGATGAGAGAAGGACCCGCCGTACCGGAAACTGGTCACCGTCCCAAGTCGTAGCACACGCCGTTGTGTGCAAGGCGCAACCTGCATTACTCCCGCGACAGTCCCACGCATTACCCTCCGCTTAATGGCTTTGGCTTGGGCGAGTTTTTTTGACTCTCTCTGTTAAAGGAATAAACCTATGAGCGATACATCAGCACCTGCTCCAGACGACCAACCCTTCGAACCCGAAGGCAAGCCCCTCGCTTCACGCAGCGGCAGCCAGGCTTTCCCGGACGGCGAGTGGTTCAACCTCCAACTCGACTATGTCAACGACAAGGGGCAAACCGTCACCAGCTATGCCTACTTCGTTGGCACCAACGCCACATGGAGTTTCTGGGACTACATCAGCGCAACCGCCTCCAACGGCCCCAAGGCCAAGTTCAAAAAAGACTCCAGCGATGGTGACTTTGCGGTGCTCAAGCTTCAGGACGACAACTACCTGTCCTGCCGGGCAAACCCACGCCGCTGGGTCTACCGCTCCTTGGCGTATCCGTTGGGCTGGCAGATCGTGGATGGGAAGTTGTACACCAACTATCATGACGGCCCGGTAGGCACCGTCCATCAGCGGGTGGCCGTACCGGACGCGTTCTACTTGAAGGTAGACGGCGGTGACACGCTGACCAACTGCAAGTGGGTCAAGGCTGATAACTGATCGCTGCGCAACCCGCAAGGCCACTTGTTTGCACAGTGGCCTTTATTGGCGGCACAGCTCACGGGCTGTCGCCGCCAATTCCCCGCCCACTCGCTCCTTGAGCGTCTCGATAAACCGCGTGATCTTCGCATCCACAAACTGACGCGAGGTATACACCGCATACACGTTGCGCTCATGGGTGTGATAGTCCGGTAACACCCGCACCAGCTTGCCACTGCGCAAATCGTCGATGGCCGAAAAACCCGCCAGCAAGCCGATGCCAGCGCCTTCCTTGACTGCCACCGCCATGGCCTCCATGTCGTTCACACTGAAGCTCGGCCCGGTCGGCACGAACGTGACGTCGCCCTTTGCACGCTTGAGTTGCCATTCATCGCGCACGTAATCGACGGTGCCCAGCAGCAGGCATTGATGGTCGCGCAGGTCTTCGGGCTCCTGGGGAGGCGCATGTTTGGCCAGGTACTCCGGGGAGGCCACCAGCACGCAATGGCTCACGCCGATTTTCTGGCTGACATAGGCGGAGTCTGGCAGGGTCCTGGCAATGAGTATCGACACGTCCAATTGGTCTTCCAGCAGGTTGGGCATGCGCTGGGAGAGCAGCAGGTCCACCGTCACGTCGGGGAATACCCTGCGATAGTCCAGCACCGCACGGGTCACCAACTGGCGCGCCAGGCCCGGCACGCAGTGCACCCGCAAGGTGCCACGCGGTTCCAACAGTGCATCACTGGCTTCGGCTTCGGCGCTCTCCAAGTCTGACAGGATGCTCTTGCAACGCTCGTAATAACGACGGCCCGCATCCGTGACCGACAGGCGCCGGGTGGAGCGCTGCAGCAGGCGCGCATCGAGGTTTTTTTCCAGGGCGGACACCGCCCGCGAGACGTTCCCGACGGTAGAGTCCAGGTGGTTGGCCACTGCCGTGAAGCTGCCCATCTCGACCACTTTGACATACACCGACATATTCGAAAGTTTGTCCATCTCTACCGTCCGCAGCCCCTGTTTACGCAGCAGGCCGCATGATCGCCGCTGGTTAGAACCTGCGCAAGCCAGGGATTGTGCGATCTCATACAACACTCATTCCCTCGCCGCCGGCTAAATCCAACGTACCGCCGTCCCTAGACTTGGCTCCAGTTCAACCGACTCCCCCATACCCTAGAGGGCCTTACCCGTGAACGTAACCTACGACCCGCTTTACCTGTTTATCGGTGGCGAATGGATCAGCGCCGAAGGGCGTGCCACCGCCGCCGTGGTCAACCCAGCCACCGAGCGCGAGATCGGCCGCGTCCCCCTGGCCACCGCCGCCGACCTGGACCACGCCCTTGGCGTTGCCCGCGCAACGTTCGATACCTGGCGTCGCACCGTGCCAGACCAACGCGCCAAGATCCTCAAGCGCGCGGCTGACCTGATCCTGGAACGCGCACCGCACATCGCTGCACAAATGACCCTGGAAGAAGGCAAACCGCTGGGCGAAAGCCTCGACGAAGTGACCCGCGCCGCCGAGTATTTCGAGTGGTTTGCCGAGAGCGCGCGGCGTATCGACGGGCGTGTGGTGCCTGCCAATCGCCCCGGCGTCTTGCAACTGGTCAAGCGTCAGGCGATCGGCCCGGTGGCGGCCTTCACCCCCTGGAACTTCCCCGCGATTACCCCGGCACGCAAACTGTCCGCCGCGCTGGCCGCAGGCTGTAGCGTGATCCTCAAGCCTGGTGAGGAAAGCCCCTCCACGGCCCTGGCACTGGCCCGTGCGCTGGACGATGCCGGTTTGCCCAAAGGTGTGCTGCAAGTCGTGTTCGGTGTGCCTGACCACGTCTCGAGCCACTTGATCGCCTCGCCGATCATTCGCAAGGTCACGTTCACCGGCTCCGTGCCCATTGGCCGCCTGCTGTCAGCCCGTGCGGCCGAAGGGGTCAAGCCCATTACCCTGGAACTGGGCGGCCACGGGCCCGTGCTGGTGTTTGAAGATGGCGACGTGGCCAAAGCCGCCAGCGAAGGCGCGGCCAACCGCTTCCGTGGTACCGGGCAGGTGTGCATTTCATCCACCCGTTTCCTGATCCAGCGCGGTGCGTACGAGGCCTTTGTCACGCAGTTCGTCGCCGCCACCCAGGCCCTGCGCATCGGCAATGGCTTGCACCCGCATACCCAAGTCGGCCCGCTGGCCAACCCCCGGCAACTGGCCAAGATGGAAGAGCTGGTCGCAGACGCCGTCGATAAAGGCGCACGGGTTTTGACCGGTGGCGAACGCATGCCAGGGCAAGGTTATTTCTTTGCGCCAACGGTGCTGGTGGATGTGCCGATGACCGCACGGGTGATGCATGAAGAACCCTTCGGCCCCATTGCCGTATTGATGCCCTTCGACACCTTGGCCGACGGCCTCAAGGAGGCCAACCGCCTGCCCTACGGGCTCTCGGCCTACGCCTTCACCTCCAATGCGCGCACCGCCATCGACGTGGCTGACGGTTTCGAGGCCGGCATGATCGGTATCAACCAGTACCGCATCGTCGCCACCGAACTGCCCTTTGGTGGGATGAAAGAGAGCGGCCACGGCTCAGAAGGCGGCATTGAAGGCATCGAACACTACCTCACCCACAAATTCATCAGCCAGGTTTAACGGAGCCCCCCCATGAAAGCCATTACCCTTGAAACCTTCGGCAACGCCGACGTGCTCGAACTGGGCGACGCGCCCACCCCGCAAGTTCGCCCCACCGACCTGTTGGTGCGGGTCTATGCGGCCGGCGTCAACCGCGCCGACCTCACCCATCGCAACGGCGGCTACGGCCGCCCGGACTTTGGCGACTCACCCATCATCGGCCTGGAGATCGCTGGCGAAGTCATCGCCCTGGGCGCAGCCGTCGTTGGCTATGCAGTAGGTGATCGCGTCATGGGCGTGGTCGGCGGAGGCGCCTACGCCGAAATCGCGCGCATCGATTACCGCATGGCCATGCCCATCCCGGCACAACTGGACTATGTGCACGCGGCGGCCATTCCCGAAGTGTTCGTCACCGCACACGAAGCGATGATGCACCTGGGGCGGCTGAAAGCCGGCGATTCGGTATTGATTCATGCAGCCGCCGGCGGCGTGGGTTCGGCGGCGGTGCAACTGGCTTACGCCACCGGCGCCACCGTGTATGCAACCACCGAGGGCAGCAAGTCAGCGCGTGTCGAGCACTTGGGCGCCGATGTGGCCATCAATTACAAAACCGAGGATTTTGCTGAAGTCATCGCCCAAAGAACCCAGGGCCGAGGTGTGGATGTGATCATCGACTTTGTCGGTGCGCCTTACTTCAGCCGCAACATTGCGTCGCTGGCAAACGGAGGGCGGTTGATCCAGGTGGGCATCCTGGGCGGCGGCGGCGACGTCAGCCTGAAACTGGAACATATCCTGTACCGCCATCTGCAAATCATCGGCACGGTCATGAAGTCGCGCACCCAACCTGAGAAGCACGCGATGATCCACCGTTTTCGCGAGCACTGGCTGGAGCGTTTCGAGGGCGGCGGCAGCCTGGAACCGGTGGTTGACAGCACCTACCCGCTTGCCCGCGCCGCCGATGCGCACCGGCGCATGGAGAGCGCGGAAAATGTGGGCAAGATCATCCTGACGATGCAACCCCAAGACCTGCTCTGATCAAACCTGACCGTCTGCACGCTTGCGCCTGCAGACGGTGTCGATCCAGCCTCCCCCACTATGCGCTAACATCCCAGCTCGCCTTCCCGGATGCCCGTGCCATGTCCATCGCCGACAACCTCATCGCCTTCACCTTCGCCGCCACCCTGCTGACACTGACACCCGGCCTCGATACCGCCTTGGTCCTCAGGACCGCCACGGTGGAAGGCAAACGCCAGGCGTTGCAGGCCACCCTCGGTATCAATGCAGGTTGCCTGATATGGGGCGCTGGTGTGGCCTTCGGCCTGGGGGCGTTGATTGCGGTGTCGGAAGTAGCCTTTAACCTGCTCAAGTACTGCGGCGCTGCGTATCTCGCCTGGCTTGGCTTGAACATGCTGCTGAGCCCACGTCGTTCCCTCGCACCTGCGGGATCCGACGCCAAGCCCGCCGGCAATTGGTTTATCAAGGGCATGCTGGGCAATGTGCTCAACCCCAAGGTGGGGATCTTCTATGTGTCGTTCCTGCCCCAGTTCATTCCCCAGGGCCACTCGCTGATTGCCTGGACGTTTGGGCTGGTGAGCATTCATGTGGTGCTGGGGCTGTTGTGGTCGCTGGTGTTGATCGCTGCCACGCAGCCGCTGTCGGGGTTCTTGCGCAGGGAAAAGGTCATCCAATGGATGGACCGCACCACTGGAATGATCTTTGTGTTGTTTGCAGCGCGATTGGCGTTGAGCAAGCGCTGATAGTTCAAGGCAGTGAGCAGGTCGCAGGCTCGCGCAGTAACTCAGGCCAGCGTTGCGCCCAGTCGCTGTCATGCCCCATGCCCGGCACCAGACGCACTTGGGTGCAACGCCCGCCCACCGCGCGGGCGAACCCTTGTGCAATGCTTGCCGGTACGACCGTGTCTTCACTGCCAACATAGTGAATTTGCGGCAAATGGCTGAGCCGTGGCGCGAGGTCGATGGGGTTGAGTGAGCCCGGCATCGGCGTCACCCGGTGCAGGCGATTGACTTCGGCCACATCCAGGTTGCCCGCCACCGTGCGCAGGCTGGCAACGTCCGTGCGACGCGCAGCAAGCAAGGCGGCAATCGTGCCACCGCCTGAATACCCCACCAGGTTCAGCGGCTGGCCAGGCACCCGGGCCGCGTACTGCCCGACGGCCTGGTTCATGGCCATCACCACGGCTTCGGCAAAGCGCTTGCTGGTCCAGTCGCTCATGTCACAACCGGGGTTAGCGGCCATGGGCGTGAACTGGCACGGACGCGCCAGGTAGACCACATTCGCCGCCGGGTCCTTGGCAGCCAACGCCAAGCCCAGCGCCTTGATGGGTGTGGGGTTAAGCGACGGCTGGCTACGCGTGCGCCAGGCAAAACCATCGCCTTCGATATACACCGTCAGCGGCTGATCGAGCCGGGTTATCCGATAAAAACTGGTGAGCACAAAGCCCTCAGTCTGCACCTGCGCTCTCACCAGCCCCCCAGCCTGCGCGAGGGACTGCGCATGCCTGTTCAGCTCGCCCTGCTCCGGCACCACGGCGCACCCGCCCAGCCACAGGCTGAGCAGGCACGCCAATGCCAGCGGCTTAGAACGCCCAGCGCGCTTCAACGGAGCCGGTTTGGTTGAGGTAGTCAGTTCGTTTCTCCAGGTCATAACGCACACCCAGCTGCAGCTGGCCGTTGACCTGGTAGTTTAACCCCGTACCGCCGCGCACCAGCCAGCGCTGAGGGTCACCCGAGTAGGTGGTGAAACTGGCGCCCGGTGCACCGGCAAAGCTGCTGCTGATGGAATCACGTTCGGCAAGGAAGTCATAACCCACACCCAGGTTGGCGCTCACATTGAGCTGCTGGGTCAGGTCATGGCTGAGCTTGCCGTCCACGCCCAGGATGAACTGGTCGGTGCTGCGGCTCTTGGCACTCAGGTTCAGGTCTTCGGCGCCCTTCTCACGGTAGGCCTCGTCTTTGATCCAGGTGTAGTCGGCGCGTACCGAAGGGATGAAGCGCGTCTGCTCGGTCAGGGTGAACGTACGGTCCAGGGAAACACCCGCGTGCGCGGTCCACGAGTCGTAGTTGGACTTGGCCTGCAACCCGGCAAAGTCGATATCCCGCGTGCCCTTGTTATGGTTCTGGCCGGCGTCAAGCTGGAAGTTCAGGTCGGTGCGGTCATCCAGGTGATAGCTGCCGTAGCCGACCAACTGATACACATCGGTCTTGAGCTGCTGACGCGCGGTGTCGCCGCTGTTGCGCGTGTTCACATTGGCATAGATGAACGCGGTGCCCAGCAGCCAGCGGTCGTTGAGGCTGGCATCCAGGCCGAACGCCAAGCCACCTACCGAGGTATTCACCCCGGCGACGCCGCCACGGCTTTCCTGGTCGGCCCAGCTGCCGAACGGCTTGATCCAGCCATGCTGGTCGGTAAAGGTCGCGTCACCGGAAGACAGCCCGCGCACCGCTTCGCTGCGGCCCTGGATCACCCCGTTGATGCCGCTCAATGCGGTACGTGCAGACTCCGTGGAACCGCCCGCCATCAACGGCAAGGTTTCAGACACCGCCTGGGACACTTCGCCCTGGGTACTCAACGGCACGAAATAACCGGCCAGGCGCCCGCTGGGGTTGCCGGCGATCACCCCGTCCAGCACCCGTGCAGCGCCGCGGCCTGGCGTATTGCCCAGGGCCTGGACGCTGCCCTGCACCGTGTTGCCATTGCCTGCGTTGCCAACGCCGCCTCCGTTGCCTCCGGAATCCGCGACAATATTCAGGCTCACGCTGTTGTTGGTGTAGGTCGGAGTGAAGTTGAACAGCAGGCTGTTGTCGCTCACGGTGTCGAACGTGCCGCTGATGTGACCGGTGGCGGTGACCACATCCAGCAGTTGCTGACTGATTACCAGGGTGTTGCCACTTTTCACATCCACATCAAGGGCGCCAGCCAGGAACGCGTTGCCCGTGATGGCAAGCTTGCCGTACTGGGCTGTACTCAGCGCGCCGATACTCAAGGTGCCATGGCTGCCTTGGGTGTAACTACTGCCCAGCGACAGCGTCGCGCCGTCAGCGATGTTCAGGTGACCGGCGTTGATCAAGCCACCGCCAATAGACGCGGTGCCCGAACTTAGGGTGCCGTCATTGCGGATACCCAGTGCGCCTGCCAGCTGGGTGTTGTTTTCCAGCACCAGCGTGCCGGCCTGCACATCCCAGATCCGGCTGACGGTATCGGTGCCGGTCAGCGTCCAGGTGCTGGTGCCGAGCTTCTGAAAACTGTCGAAGCCCTGGTACTGCGTGCCCAGGTCAGAGAGATTAAAACCGTTGCTCAGCGCATTGACATTGCCACCAAAGGCCAGCGTGTCGGTGCCGCCGGAGGTGCTGACGACGTTACCGAGTATTTCGGAGCCGGCTTCGAGAATGAGGGTGTTGCCGCCGCCGGAGAATTCGATGGCGTTTGCCTGTGTGCCTGTGCTCTGGTTGGCGAGACCGCCCGCGATGGCACCTGCGTTGCGGATCGTTGAGTTACCGGTCGAGACAATACCCACACCGCCCGCACCCGCGCTGCCGGCAGAACCGCCGCTGCCGTTGGCGCCGGGCAGGTTCAAACCAAAGTCAGAGTCACCCGCGTTACCGCCCAGGCCACCGGCACCCGCGTTCCCTGCCCGCCCACCATCGCCGCCCACGATCATGCCCGTGTTGAAGACCTGCATGGCATAGCCGGAAACACCAGCACCGCCAGCGCCGCCGTTGCCGCCGTTGCCTCCGTTCCCTCCACGGCCGCCAGCGCCACCCTCGTCACTAAAACCCCCACCGTAGTCGCCTCCTGTACCTCCCGCCCCCCCTGCACCACCATTTGTGCCACTCGCGCCGATACCGCCATAAATCGTATCGTTGTTGGTCAACGTAAAATTATTACCCGAAACACCTGCACCACCCGCAGCCCCATTGCCGCCGTTGGCTCCCGCCCCACCGCTGCCACCTGTACCACCGGGTGATCCGAGATTACCTCTGGCGCCTACCCCACCCGCTCCGCCATTACCGGCCGACAGCACGGACATGCCATAGCCTCCCGACACCAAGCGGTTATTGGTAAGGTCAAAGAAACTCCCGCTGACCCCACTGGACGCGCCGGCGACGGGCGCCAGTAACGTACCGTTCCCACCTGCACCACCTGCGCCACCCGGGCCCACGCCAGCGGTTCCGGCCACGCCATTGGTCGCCGACCCGACGTCTGAGTTCCGGCCTTTGAACTGGCCGGCAATCGCGATGGTCAGCGTGCCAGCGCTGGTCCCGTTCAATACCAAGGCAGAGCCGCTACCGGCCAGGCTAGCGCCGGTAACGGTCAAAGGTCCGGTCACATTCAAGGTCGTGCTGTTGAGCACCGTCGCATCTGAACTGAGGGCAATGCGGGTGATGCTCGGGTCAACCATCAGGTATCCCCCTAAGGCCAACCCTTCACGCAGCGACCCCGTGCCCGAGTTCGCGTCGGTGGTGACCCCATAACCGGGCGCCGCCACTGCGCAGGTCGCCATGCTCAGCGACAGCAACGCCAGGGGCCAGACAGTGGCTTTACGCAGCCCGGTCGAGGCGCGCGCGCCGGAGCCTGAGCAGGTTTTCGATTTTGCGGTCTCGGACACTACCTGCAACGCACCTTGGCTGTTGTTCCATACCAGCCGATAAATGCCCTTGTTCATCGATACCGCTCCATTTTTTCAAGTCGTACAGGGCCGATCACAGGATCCGGAACCCTAGCGTGCAGTGGGTGTTGCCAGAAGGCATCGTGGGGAGCGGGCAGTTAGGTGATACCCGCCCGCCAGATGATGTCACATTGATATCAACTGGCGCCAGCGTTCAGAGGCAAAGGTATCTACATAGCTTTGAGTGTTGCGCTGGACCTGTGCCGAGGGAGCTTGCTCCCGTGACGGCCTGGCGGTCGGGCGATTTTTCCGGGTGCAAATCGGTTCAAGTGTGGGAGCGGGCTTGCTCGCGAAGGCGGTGCATCATGCGACTAGGTTTTCTTGGATGTACATCGCTCTAATGTGGGAGCTGGATTGCCTGCGATGGCTATGTATTGGGCACTGGAGCTAGTTGGTCGGAGTGAATATCCATTGTTTAGGTGATGGCTGATATGGGTTCCGCCCTTACGGCGGGTCACTTTTGGAAAAGAGCCCGGAATGCCGGCCCAGCCAAAAGTAACCAAAAGGGCTCTTGCCCCACCACTCGGTGCCTCGACTAGGCTCGGCATGCCCGAACGAAGGCTTGAATCCGTGGGCCGCCGCACTGGGCCATCCATGGCCCAGTGCGGCTAACCCGGCGTCCTGCCGGGTTACCCACGGATTCAAGCCTGCGTTCGGCCAACGTGGTTAACGGGGCGCCTAAGATCAAGATCAAAAGCCAGAGCCAGAGCCAGAGCCAGAGTTTGGGGTTGGGTCAACAGCCCCGTCACTGCTTGCGATACATCCCCGTCAAGAACGCCTGATTATCCGGCGCCGAGTTGTGCTCGATCACCGCAAATCCCTTCACCAATTGAATGTGATACGGTCCGTTCCCCTTGGGTGCCAACGGCTCGCGCACGATGATCAGGTTTTCAGTTTCCATGGGTAGTGTGTGCTGCGCGGTCACAAGCGGTTTGCCGGTCTTGGTGTCTTTGAGCGTCACGGTGAACTCGGCCACTTCCCTGCCCTCGGCGTCGCGCTCGGGGAGCACCTTGATGTCGAGGTCGCCGTCGCGGCCGAGGAAGTCATCGCGCATCTGGTAGTGGCCGTTACGCTGGTCGCGCTCCACTTCGCTGAGTTTGTCGTAGTCGGGTTCGCGCTCATCGGCGTGCAGCAGGATCGCCAGCTCCGGGTGATCGCCCTTGGCACTGCTGACCCAGGTGCCGGTGTAGTTATAGGGTTCGGTGGTTTCCCGCGTGATACGCCAGATGCCGGTCTGATGGCCGTCGTCGGCGTATTCGTGCAGGTAGACGAAGGGCTTGTCGTCGTAGTCGCTGCGGTCGCCCACCAGTTTGATCGGCTTGCCACTGCCGCTCTGGGTGTAGCGCAATTCGCCAATCAGCACGGCGCCCTGCTGCTGGTACCAGAGCTCAACCGGCAGCTTGCCGTCGAGGGTGCCGGCGAGCATCTGCGGGTCCTCATTGACCGGGCCTTCGAGCCGTGGCGTTTCCAGCCACTGGCCGTCTTTCCATTCGCCGGTGGTGCGCAGCATGTAGCCGCTGGGCATGCTGGAGTTTTCGCCGAACTCGGTCGGCGGGACTTCTTCCTGGGTGTACGAGCTCACCCGCACCAGTTGACCGTCGCGCATTTGCCACCGGGACGCACGCGTCCAGCAGCAGCCACGGTCGGTTTGTGAGTGGATCACGCCGTCATTGGGGGTAACCGAAAACATGCCGCCGCTGGTGTCGTTGGCCAGTTCGGTCAGTGCGGCGTTGAGTACCCAGTGAGGTTTCTGCCGGTCTTGCAGGTACACGTCATAGTTGGACTGAAACCCCGCCGCAGGGCCATCGCCATTGCGGATCGCCAGGTCCATGCGGCCATCGTGGTCGATGTCGGCGAAGTACAGCACGCCGCTCTCGCCCACCAGGCGCCAGTCCAGGGTCTTGCCGTTTGGGTCCAACGGCACCGGGGCGGCCGGGGTTTGCAATTGCTGGAGGATCTCGAGGGTGGTTTTGTCACGCACGGTGACCAGCGCACGCGTCTGTTGCTCAAGGTCTTGCGGCGCATCCGGGAACAGCACTTCCACCAGAAACTGACCGCTGGGGTCGTTGACCGAGAACGAACGGGGTTCGGCCAAGGCTGGGGCAGCCATGGCCAGGGACAGGAGTACACCGCTGACGAGCGAACGCATCCAAAGCATCCTTGCTGAAATTCGGGGCGGCAGTGTAAAAGCAAATGGCCTGCCATTTCGCACAAATCTTTGTTTGGCCCCACAGGTGGCTGGTATGTTCTATCCCCCCACGCACAAAAGGACCGGCCATGGAGCGCTTAGCGGTTAACACTGCATTGATCATCATCGACATGCAGCAAGGCATGAACCAGCCAACGCTGGGGCGACGCAACAACCCTGTCGCCGAGCTGCACATGCAGCACCTGCTGGATACGTGGCGCCAATCCGCTCGGCCGGTCGTGCATGTGCGGCACATCTCTCGCACCCCCGGCTCGGTATTCTGGCCTGGGCAACCCGGTTGTGAGTTCCAGCCAGCCTTGTCCCCCCAGCCCCATGAGCATGTGGTGGAGAAGAACATCCCTTGCGCCTTCACAGCCACGGGCCTGGAGCGCTGGCTGCATGCGCGCTCGATCCGCCAGTTGGTGATTGTCGGGGTGATCACCAACAACTCCGTCGAGGCGACCGCGCGCTCCGCCGGCAACCTCGGCTTTGATGTCAGCGTGGTTGGGGATGCCTGTTATACGTTTGATCAAACCGACCTGTCGGGGCGCCTCTGGCCGGCGGAGGATGTGCATGCGTTGTCGCTAAGTAATCTGGCGATGGACTATGCCAAGGTGGTGGCGGCTGATGAAATCCTGAGTCACTTCGCGGCGGCTTGATGCTCGGCCAATACCGCTGCGATCTTTTTACGCAGGGCTCCATGCACCTCTTCTGCATACGGCACTGCACTTTTCCAATCATAAAACCACGCAGGCATCCGGCGTTTGTCGTCTGGCTCGTTGGCGTAGCGCGGGAAGATATGGCAGTGCAGCTCAGGCTCCGAATTGCCGAGGATCTCGTAGTTCATGCGCAATGCATCGGTGGCCTGCAGCACGGCGTCACCGATCCGGGCCATGTCCTGCAGGTAGACGGCGCGGGCTTCGGCATCCAGGTCGTTGAGGCTGGCCACCACCGGGTCGGGGAGCAGCAGGCAGTAGCCCGGCAGGAATTGCACATCGCCCATCACAGCCCAACCTGAGGGCATGCGGCAGATGACTTTGTCGTTGCCGCCATTGCGGGCCAGTGCTACGCGTTCCGTGATGAGCGCCATGGGTTCTCCTTGATGGGCGTAAAGGGCAGGCGCCATAGTAAGCTTTACTCGGTTCAAAATGTGGGAGCGGGCTTGCCTGCGAAAGCGGTGGGTCTGCCAGTATTTGTGGCGACTGGCACACCGCCTTCGCGAGCAAGCCCGCTCCCACAGGGGATTTGCGGTGTACTCAGTTTCCCGGCCAGGCATAGCTCCTAATGTGGGAGCGGGCTTGCTCGCGAAAGCGGTGTGTCAGTTAACTGATTCATAGACTGACCCACCGCTTTCGCGAGCAAGTCGAATGGTCGCACCGCCGCTCCCACAGTTGATCATTAGTGAGTTTTGCCCACCCTCTTCAATGCTGGATATCGCCCATGCGCATTGCCTGCCTTCATACCGCCGTCAGTAACATCGCCGTCTTTGACGCGGCAGCCGTTGCACTTGGGATTCGCCCCAGCGTACTGCTGCACGACGTGCGCGCGGATCTGCTGGCGGCGGCGGAGCTGGCCGGGCAGTTGACGGCCGAAATCGCCGAGGCTACCGCGTCGGCGCTGCTTGCGCTTGCAGAGCAGGCGGATGTGGTGGTGCTCACGTGCTCGACCCTGGGGCCGGTGGTTGAAAGCCTTCGTACCCCACGTGTTCCCATCCTGCGAACCGATGAAGCCCTCGCCGCCACCGCGCTCAAGTGCAGCGGCAACGTCGTGGTGCTGTGCGCGGTACAGACGACCATCGAGCCTACCTCGCGGCTGTTCCACACGGCAGAGGTGCAACTGGTTCCGGGCGCTTGGGATTTATTCAAGGCCGCTGACATCGACGGTTACCTGGCGACCATCGCACACGCTGCCGACCACGCCTATGCCAACGGCGCGTCAATGGTGGTACTGGCCCAGGCCTCAATGAGTGGTGCGGCCTCACGCGTCACCGCAGGCCCACCTCCCCTTACCAGCGCATCCGCCGGGTTGACCGCTGCCTTGCAGGCCATCACCCCACCGCCAACTCCACCACCCCACCCTTGAACCGCACCGGCCACACCCGCAGCCGCTGGTGCGGCGACTCCAGGCATTGGCCATCTTGCAGGCGGTAATGCTGCTTGTAGATCGGTGCGGCCACCACCAGGTCGCCCTTGATGCTGCCGATCAGCCCGCGGCCGATTACATTGGCGCCCGATTCCGGGTCGTGGTTGTCGATGGCATACAGTGTCTGTTCCTGCGCGCCCGGCAGGTAGAACAGCGCCACTTGCGCGCCGTCCAGCCACACCACCACGCCGGAGTTGGTCACCAGGTCCTGCTTGTTGCACACGGTTTTCCAAGTGGGCTGGTTCATCAGGCAATCTCCTCGGCGACGGCAATCAGGTTGAGTTCGGTGGCCATGATCGGCCGACGTTGCCCACGTTCCTCGACGAACTGGATATCCGGGTCGGGGCGCTGGTCGTTGACGAAGGTGCGAAAGCGCTTGAGTTTGTCCGGATCCTTCAGCGCGTTGGCCCATTCGCACTCATAGCGGTCCACCACCAGTTGCATCTGCGTTTCCAGCTCGGCGCCCAGGCCCAGGCTGTCGTGGATGATCACGTCCTTGAGGAAATCGAGGCCGCCCTCCAGGCTCTCGCGCCATACCGAGGTGCGTTGCAACTTGTCGGCGGTACGGATGTAGAACATAAGGAAGCGGTCGATGTACTGGATCAGCGTGGCGTCATCCAGGTCAGTGGCGAACAGTTCGGCGTGGCGTGGACGCATACCGCCGTTGCCGGCGATATAGAGGTTCCAGCCCTTCTCGGTGGCGATCACGCCCACGTCCTTGCTCTGGGCTTCGGCACACTCGCGGGTGCAACCCGATACCGCGAACTTGAGTTTGTGGGGCGAGCGCAGGCCCTTGTAGCGGTCTTCGATCAGCAGGGCCATTTTCACGCTGTCTTGCACCCCGTAGCGGCACCAGGTGCTGCCCACGCAAGACTTCACCGTGCGCGTGGACTTGCCATAGGCGTGCCCGGTTTCAAACCCAGCGGCGATCAACTCGCCCCAGATCGCTGGCAGCTCATGCAGTTGCGCACCAAACAGGTCAATGCGCTGGCCACCCGTGATCTTGGTGTAAAGGTCGTATTTCTTCGCCACCTCGCCAATCACAATCAGTTTGTCGGCCGTGATCTCGCCGCCCGGAATACGCGGCACCACCGAATAGGTACCGTTTTTCTGCATGTTGGCCATGAAGGTGTCGTTGGTGTCCTGCAACGGCACCAGGGACGCATCCATGATCGGCTGGTTCCAGCACGACGCCAGGATCGAGCCCACCGCCGGCTTGCACACATCGCAGCCAACATGGCCACGGCCGTGTTTGGCCAGCAGTTCATCGAAGGTGGTGAGCCCTTCCACGCGCACCAGGGCGTAGAGTTCCTGGCGCGTGTAGTGGAAGTGTTCGCACAGGCTTTTGTCCACGCTGACGCCACGGGCGATCAGCTCATGCTCGAACACTTGCTTGAGCAGCCCTGCGCAGCCGCCGCAACCGGTGCACGCCTTGGTCTGCGCCTTGAGCGCGCCAAGGTCGCTGCAACCGCCGTCGATGGCCGAGCAGATCGCGCCTTTGGTCACGTTGTGGCAGGAACACACAGTGGCAGACTGCGGCAACGCGCCAGGGCCGAGTGCGGGTGCGCCAGCGGACGACGGCAGGATCAGGCTGGCCGGTTCTGGCGGCAGCGCGATGCTGTTCTGCATGTATTGCAGCAAGGTGTCGTAGTAGCTGTTATCGCCCACCAACACGGCGCCGATCACATGCTTCCCGCAGGCATCCACCACCAGGCGTCGATAGCTGGCGCTGGCCTCGTCGATAAATTGATAGCTGCGTGCACCGGGCGTGTGGGCGTGGGCATCGCCGATGGAGCCGACGTCCACCCCCAACAGCTTGAGCTTGGTGGACATGTCCGCGCCCACAAAGGGCTCAGCGGTCTGGCCGCACAACAATGCGGCCACACCACGGGCCATCTGGTAACCGGGCGCGACCAGGCCGAACAGGCTGCCGTTCCAGGAGGCGCACTCGCCAATCGCGTAGATATTCGGATCGCAACTCAAGCATTCGTCGTTGATCACCACACCGCCACGCGGGCCGATCTCCAGCCCAGCCTCACGGGCCAATGCGTCCTGGGCGCGGATACCGGCAGAGAACACGATAAGGTCGGTTTCGAGAAATTCGTCGTTGGCAAAGTTCATGCGGTAACGGTAATGCTCGCCTGCACTGATGGACTGGGTGGCACGGGACAGGTGCACACCCACGCCCAAGCGTTCGATCTGCGCCTTGAGGGCCAGGCCGCCGAAGTCATCCAACTGCACCGGCATCAAGCGCGGTGCAAACTCCACCACATGGGCTTCCAGGCCCAGGCTTTTGAGTGCGTTGGCGGCCTCCAGCCCCAGCAGCCCACCGCCGACCACCACGCCACACCGGGCATTGCCGGCAGCGGCGCGAATGGCATCCAGGTCTTGCAGGGTGCGATACACCAACCGCGAGTCGCCCTCGGCCCCTTCAATCGGTGGCACGAACGGATACGACCCGGTGGCCAGCACCAGCTTGTCGTAGGCTACGCAGCCATCAGCGGTAATCACTTCATTGCGGGCGCGATCGATTTCCAGCACCGGCACGCCCAGGTGCAGGGTCACGCCCAGCGTCTGGTACAACGAGGCTTCGGACAACGCCAACGACTCGGCATCGCGGCCGGTGAAGTACTCCGACAGGTGCACACGGTCATAGGCGCGCATCGGCTCCTCGCTGAACACATGCAGCCGATAGTGATCCAGCGCACCGCGCTCGATCAGTTGCGCTACGCAGTGGTGGCCGACCATGCCATTGCCGACGACGATCAGGGTTTTGAGACTGTTCATATTTAGCACCCGACGAAGCTCATCACGGTTTTTAAAAAGCAAAAAAAAACGCCTGAAACCTTTCGGTTCCAGGCGTCTTTGCCTGTTCTTATGCGGTCTTGCCGCTTATGCCCTAGACCTGTGTTGGCCTGTCGATCGTCGTTGACCGAGCTGGGATGAGTGGGGAGCTTGCAGGTGGCGTGCCAATTGGCCAAGGTCCCGATGGCTGCGGCCTCATGCCTAAATCATCCCCACGCGCCCTCAGCATTTCGCCTCCCACTGGTGCGCAACGCCCCATAACCGTGCGCCGCAGTGAGCGGGCTCGTCCTGCGCTGGGTGGCGAGGCCGCCCTCAATCCAGGCACCTCGGTCTGTCTGAAACACCGAGGCGGCCTTATTGGGGCGGCTTCGCCACCCAGCGCGGGGCAAGCCTGCTCACGACAGGCCAACCTGGTGAAGCTGGCACATGATTTGCCAGTGACATCCCATCGAGCAGTCAACGCAGACTGCCCTCTCACGACAAAGGCGCCGTGCGATCCCCGTTTTCAACGGAGGGTCGCAGGGCGCCTTTTTTTGTCTACAGGATTTCGGATGGCAAGCCAGAGCATACGCAGCGTGTGTCCTTATTGTGGTGTGGGCTGCGGCATCGTCATGCAGGTTGAACACAATAAAGTGGTCAAGGTCACGGGCGACAAGACCCACCCCACCAACTTCGGGCGCCTGTGCACCAAGGGCACTACCTGCGGGCAGGCCATAGCCGACGCCGGGCGCATGCACAGCGCCTATCTGCGCCAGGCCCGGGACCACGACCCGGTACGCATCGCCATGGACAAGGCCATCAGCGAGACCGCCTCGCGCTTGCGCCAGATCCTCGACAGCCACGGGCCCGACGCGTTGTCTTTTTACGTGTCGGGGCAGATGTCACTGGAAGCCCAGTACCTGGCCAACAAATTGGCCAAGGGGTTTGTGCGCACCGCCCATATCGAATCCAACTCGCGCCTGTGCATGGCCAGTGCCGGCAGTGGCTACAAACTCTCGCTGGGTTCAGACGGGCCGCCAGGCTCCTATGAGGACTTCGACCGCGCCGACCTGTTCTTCGTGATCGGCGCGAACATGGCCGACTGTCACCCGATCCTGTTCCTGCGCATGATGGACCGGGTCAAGGCCGGGGCGAAGCTGATCGTGGTCGACCCGCGCCGCAGCGCCACGGCGGACAAAGCCCACCTGTACCTGCCGATCAAGCCCGGCACCGACCTCGCACTGCTTAACGGCCTGCTGCACCTGCTGGTGAAAAACGGCCACACCGATCCTGCCTTTATCGCCGCCTTCACCGAAGGCTGGGAGGCCATGCCGGGTTTTCTCGAAGACTACCCACCGCACACCGTCGCCGCACTCACCGGCCTTGCCGAAACCGATATCCGCCAGGCCGCCGCCATGATCGGCCAGGCCGCCGAGTGGATGAGCTGCTGGACCATGGGCCTCAACCAAAGCACCCACGGCACCTGGAACACCAACGCACTGTGCAATCTGCACCTGGCCACCGGCGCCCTGTGCCGCCCTGGTAGCGGGCCGTTTTCCCTCACCGGCCAGCCCAACGCCATGGGCGGCCGCGAGATGGGCTATATGGGCCCAGGGTTGCCGGGCCAGCGCTCGGTGCTGGTGGACGCAGACCGCAGTTTTATCGAAGACCTGTGGCAACTGCCCCACGACAGCCTGCCGCGCCAGGCCGGCAGCGGCACCGTGGCGATGTTCGAACAGATGGCCGCCGGGCAGATCAAGGCCTGCTGGATCATCTGCACCAACCCGGTGGCCAGTGCGCCCAACCGCCGCACCGTCATCCAAGGCCTGCAAGCGGCCGAGTTGGTGATTACCCAGGATGCGTTCCTCGACACCGAAACCAACCGCTATGCCGACATCCTGCTGCCCGGCGCCCTGTGGGCCGAGGCCGAAGGGGTGATGATCAACTCCGAGCGCAACCTGACGCTGATGCAAAAGGCGGTCGATGCCCCCGGCGAAACCCTGCCGGACTGGCAAATCATCGCCAGGGTGGCCTGCGAGATGGGCTTTGCCGAGGCCTTCACGTATGCATCCGCCGCCGACGTGTTCGACGAGATCAAACGCGCCTGGAACCCCAAGACCGGCTATGACATTCGCGGCGCCAGCCATGCACGCCTGCGCGAGCAACCGCTGCAATGGCCGTGCGCATCCAGCGATGGCGCCGACCGCAACCCGATTCGCTACCTGCATGAAGGCACCCTGCGATTCGCCACCGAAACCGGCAAAGCCCAATTCCTCCCTCGGCCCCACATGCCGCCGGCGGAAATGCCCGATGACAGCTTCCCCTTCGTGCTCAATACCGGCCGCCTGCAACACCAGTGGCACACCCTGACCAAGACCGGCAAGGTCGCCACCCTGAACAAGCTCAACCCCGGCCCGTTCGTGGAGCTGCACCCCGAGGACGCCAAACGCCTGGGCATCAAGGACAAGGATGCGGTAGAGATTCGCTCCCAGCGCGGCCGCGCCGTACTGCCTGCGGTGGTCACCGACCGGGTACGCCCAGGCAACTGTTTTGCGCCGTTCCACTGGAACGATGTGTTCGGCGAAAACCTGGCCATCAACGCGGTGACCAACGACGCCGTGGACCCGATTTCGTTGCAGCCCGAGTTCAAGTTCTGCGCCGTGGCCCTGGCGCGCATCGAGCTGATCGACCACCGCTTTCTCGACCTCCCTACCCCACACGCTGAGGACCCCACCATGTCGCGCCTCGACGCCTTCGCCGCTATCACCGGCATCCGCAACCTGGCACCACCGCCATTGAACGACAGTGAGCGCATCTACCTCGCAGGCTTCCTCAGCGGCCTGCAATCGGGTGCTGCGACGCTGGGCGTGCCGGTCATGCCGGCCAGCGCACCGCTGACCAACGATTCGCGCTTGTGGCTGGACGGTGTGCTCGGCGGCTTGTTCAGCCGTGGCGGGGAGACCACGGCGGCGCCCTCCCCGGCGGTCACCCTGTTGTGGGCCTCGCAAACCGGTAACGCCGAAGCCTTGGCCGAGCGCTTTGCCAAACGCCTGGGCGATGCCGGTATTGCAGTGGAGCTTTGTGCCATGGCCGACTTCCCGCCCAGCAGACTGGCGACCACCCAGACCCTGGCGCTTATCAGCAGCACCTTTGGCGACGGCGACCCGCCGGACAATGGCGAAGGGTTCTGGCACAGCTTGAACACCAGCGACCTGCGCCTGGAGTCTTTGCGTTACGCGGTACTGGCCTTGGGTGACCCCAACTACGACCAGTTCTGCAAACACGGCAAGCAACTCGACCAGCGCCTCCAGGCACTGGGCGCCACGCGCCTGCTGGAGCGGGTTGACTGCGACACCGAGTTCCAAGCGCCTGCCGATGCCTGGCTGGCGAAGTTCCAACACAGCCTCAACCCTGCCAAAGCCATCGTGCCGGCCACTCCCGCCGGCAAAACCAAACTGCATAACTCACGCCTGTTGCTCAACCGGCACTTGAACCCGCAAAGCCCCCACAAGGAAACCCGCCAATTCGCCCTGGACCTGGCCGACTCCGGCCTGAACTACGAAGCCGGCGACGCCCTGGGGGTGATGCCGCGCAACTGCCCGGAACTGGTGGGCGAACTGCTCGACCTCACGCGGCTGGCGGGCGATACCCGCGTGAACATCGACACCTTCGGCGAAGTACCGCTGCAACAGGCCCTGACCCAACACTTCGAAATCGCCCGACCCAGCCATGACACCCTGGCATTCATCGCCGAGCGCAGCCGTAACCCCAACCTCAAGCACCTGCTGGAACCCGAGCGCAAGGCCGACCTCAAGGACTGGCTGTGGGGCCGCCAACTGGCAGACGTGCTGCACGACTACCCCATCGACTGCTCGGCGGATGAATTGCTCGGCACCCTCAAGCGCCTGCAGCCGCGCCTGTATTCGATTGCCTCCAGCGCCAAGGCGCATCCCCATCAAGTGCACCTCACGGTGGCGGCCGTACGTTATGGCAAGCGCAAGGGAGTGTCCTCGACCTTCCTCGCCGACCGCGCGGGCGACAGTGAAGTACCGGTGTTTGTACAGCCGTCCCGGCATTTCCGTACGCCAGCCGATGGCGACGTGCCGATGATCATGATCGGCCCCGGCACCGGTGTAGCCCCCTTCCGTGCGTTCTTGCAGGAACGTCGTGCGATGGGCCATCAAGGCCGTAACTGGCTGTTCTTTGGTGAGCAGCATGCCGCCAGCGATTTTTACTACCAGGACGAACTGCAAGGCTTGCAGCACGACGGCTTGCTCACCCACCTGAGCCTGGCGTTTTCCCGTGACCAGGCGCAGAAAATCTACGTGCAAGACCGCATTCGTGAGCACGGCGCCGAGGTGTGGCGCTGGTTGCAGGACGGTGCTCAGTTGTATATCTGCGGCGATGCCAGCCAGATGGCCAAAGACGTTGACCTGGCCTTGCGCGAAGTGGCGCAACACCACGGCGGGCTTGGTGTTGAAGGCGCCGTGGAGTACTGGCGCCAGTTGAGTGAGCAAAAGCGTTATCTGCGTGATGTGTACTGATTGGATACAGAACAATCACCCATTTGTATTGTGTACAAAAAACCCTAAAGATTTACCGGCATCGGGCCGAAACAGCAGTGATAGCAGATCGCCAAGCCTTTGGCGGTCTGGTCGCCCTCTAGCTGATGGTTGTCTCGATGAAAATAAAAAATAAGCTGGTCCTGGCTTTTGTATCTGTCGCGTTTATCCCGGTAACCCTGGTGGCAGTGATCTCCGTCATGAATACACGGACCCAGGCGGTGGATCAGTTCATCGACGGCAGCACCCGGGAAATACGCCAGATCGACGGCAATATTCGCCAGTTCTTCGATGGCACCTTGCAGAACGTCGATCAGATGGCCGCTGATCCTGTATACACATCGGTGAGCACGCTCAAGGATTATCAACCTGCCAATGCCGCCAGCCAACCGATGCCGACGCAGGCGCAGCAGGTCATCGACCAGTTTGCGCGCTATGGCGCCACGCACCCGGCAGCGGCGATTTTGTCCATCGGCCTGGAAGACGGCACCTACGCCAAGTGGCCGGATGACCCGCAACTGTCCAAGTACGACCCGCGCACCCGCCCCTGGTACAAGGCGGCCATGGCCAGCCCCGGCAAGACGGTGCGCACCCCTGCTTACTATTACGACAAAGACGACGTGGCCCTGGTGGGCACCGCCCGCGCATTGCTGGACAGCACCGGCAAGGCCAAGGGCGTGTTCGTGGTCAGTGTGTCGCTCAAGAACCTCACCGAACTGGTCAAAAGCATCAAGCTGGGGGAAAGCGGTTACGTGATGCTGATCGAGGACGGCGTGGTGCTGGTAGACCCGCGTGAGGCCAGCCACAACTTCAAGCCGCTCAAGGACCTCGGCGAACCCTATGCGCAATTGGCCAACACCGCCCAGGGCTCCACCGAGGTGGTGATCGATGGGGTGCGCTACATGGCCAATATCTGGACCTCCCCCGGCCTGGGCTGGCGTTACGTAGGGCTGATCGAATACAACGAAGTCATGGCCCAAGCTACACGCATGACCTACCTCACCAGCGGCATCGTCGCGGTGCTGGTGCTGATCTTCGGGCTGGTCGCGGCCGCCTTCTCCAAAGTCATCGTCAAACCCATCGGCCAGGTCAGCACCGGCTTGCAGTCCATCGCCCAGGGCGAAGGCGACCTGCGCCACGAACTGACGGTGCAAGGCAAGGATGAAACCGCCGAACTGGCCGGTTGGTTCAACAAATTCCTCGCGGCGATTCGCCAATTGATCCAGCACATCGGCGCGGCCTCCACCAACTTGCAGAACGCCTCCAAGGTCAACAGCGAAGTGGCCCACAACATGAACGAGGCCGCCGGGCGCCAGCGAGAGGCCGTGGAATTGGTGTCCACCGCGTTCAATGAGATGGTCGCCACCGCCAACGAAGTGGCGCGCTCTTGCAGCGGTGCGGCAGAGTCCGCCGAAAATGGCCACCGGCGCGTGGCCGAGGGCAAGCAGCAGATCGAAGTCACCACCGATAACGTCAACCGCCTGGGCCGCCGTTTGACCGAATCGTCCCAGGCCATGGTGGAGTTGGAAGCCGGCAGCCGCAGCATCAACCAGATCCTCGGCACCATCCGCGCCATTGCCGAACAGACCAACCTGCTGGCACTCAACGCAGCCATCGAGGCGGCTCGCGCGGGCGACCAGGGCCGTGGTTTTGCGGTGGTCGCCGATGAAGTCCGGGCACTGGCCAAGCGCACCTCCGACTCCACCGGCGAGATCGAGCAATTGCTGGGGACCCTGGAAAACAAGACCCAGGAAGTCACGCAAAAGATGGGCAGTTGCCTGGACCTGTCACGGGCCAGCGTGTCGTCCATCGAAAACGCGCGGGACAGCTTCGAAGGCATCCAACTGTCGGTCAACGAGATCCGCGACCAGAACCTGCAAATCTCCGCCGCCGCCGAGGAGCAACACAGCGTGGCCGAAGAGATCAACCGGCATATCCAGCAGATCTACGACGAAGCGCGTTTGGTGGAAAGCCTGGCCAATTCGGCCCAGGACGATTCGGGGCGGTTGGCCAACCTGTCGGATGAGCTGAATGGGTTGGTGGGGCGATTCAAGTCCTGAATGCTACAGCCCCACCCGTGCGCCGCGCAGTGTTGCCCGCAACAGCGGTTCAGCCCTGGCGGCGCTGCCAGTGCTCATAAAACGCCAGGGACGCCACGTTCTTGTCCTTGGCCTCCAGCATGATGTCGAAGCGGTCGAGAAACTGCAGGGCGTAGTCGTTGGTCCAGCGGTTCCACATCTGCGCGCTGTGGGCGTACAGGTCGCGCTTGGCCACCACCGCCAGCAGCGCGTCCATTTCCAGTTTGTGTTCGGCGTCAAAACCCAGTTCCTGCAGCACTTCCTGGGGCTGGGAGTAATGCAAGGTCGGTCGTACCCCGCGCCAACTGTCGATCACGCGGGCGACCCGTTCCGAGTGCGGGTCGATGTAGTCGTTTTCGTTGATCCAGCAATGGTGGATGTCCAGCACCACCGGCGCCAGGTCGGCGACTTGCAGGCAGTGATCCAGGCCGTAGGTCTTCTCGTCGTTCTCGAAGGTGATGCAATTGCGCGCCACCTGCGACAGCCGCGCCCATACGGCGCGAGTGCCTTCCACCCCCAGGCGCCCGGCGATGTGCACGTTGCACTTGAGGTCCTGGAAGCGTCGGCCATAACCCATCATGCGGATCATGTCGGCGTGGTATTCGAACTCCGCCAGGCTGTTTTCCACCACGCCAGGGTTCTCCGAGCCCAGTACGCAGTATTGGCCGGGGTGGAACGACAGGCGGATATCCGAGGCGCGGGCCCGTTCGCCAATGGCAGCAAAGCCCTCTATCAACTGTTGCTCGATGGCCGGGTCTTTGTACACGGCGGCGACTTTGGGGTGGCTGTAGAACGGCAGCAGGTCGCTGCTCAGACGCAGCATGCGCAAGGTCGGGGGCAACCCGGCAACGTACGCCAGTAGGCGCAATTGGGCGGCCAGGTTGTGGGTGACCACCTCCACCAACTTGTCGCGGGCCACTTGCGGCGTGACGCTGTCCATCCAGCGCAACGTGGTGGTGCGGGGGTTGAACGGCCCTTCGATCAACTTGAGGGCGCTGGCCGAGAGCAGGCGCTCGGGATGCTTGTACTGGCACGCAAAGCCGATGCGAGGGTGGGTCATGGGAACGCCTGGCGAGAGAAAGTGCAGGATGATACGGCGTTAGTCCCGGTGCCACACAGGGGGTTCATAATATTTCGACACGTATAATGCTGAACTTTCTGACATGCGGTGCGTTCATTTCCTATGCGCTGCCCCCGCTCAGGGGGCGTTGTACAACAAGGAGACGCCGTCCACATGACCACCCTTCCCGTCTACCAAACCGGCCCGGGGCCGCTGCATGCGACCTTGATCGCCGGCACCGTGCCGCTGTTTCTCGGTGCCTTGCTCAGCGACATCGCCTACACCCAGACCTACCAGATCCAATGGGCCAACTTCGCCGCGTGGCTGATCGCCGGAGCCCTGGTGTTCGGCGGGTTCGCGTTCTTGTTTGCACTGGTCAATCTGTTCCGCACCGGGCTGCGGGCCGGGCGACCGGCACGTTATGTGGTGCTGTTGTTGGCCGCCTGGGTGTTGGGCCTGGTCAACGCGTTCCAGCATGCCAAGGACGCCTACGCCTCGATGCCCACCAGCCTGGTGCTGTCGGCCATTGTCTTGCTGCTGGCGTTGGCAGCCACCTGGACCGGCCTGCGCAGCGGAGGTGTGAAATGAAAACCTCAAGCACCCTCACCCTGTTGAGCACCGCCCTGCTGCTGACGGCCTGCGGCGGCGAAGGCGACAAAACCCAGATCCACGGCCCCGACCCCAAGCTGGCCGAGCAACAAAGCAGCCTGCTGCCGAGCATGAAAATCGCCGAACCTGCGCCCTGGGGCGAGCAGAAACCCAAAGTGCCCGACGGCTACAGCGTGACCGCCATTGCCACCGACCTGGCGATTCCACGGCAGACACTGGTATTGCCCAACGGCGACATCCTGGTCGCCGAAGGCCGTGGCGGCAGCGCGGCCAAGCTCAAGCCCAAGGACGTGATCGCCAGCCTGATCAAGGCCGAGGGCAACACCAAGGTCAAGGGCGGCAACCGCCTGACCCTGTTGCGTGACGCCGACGGTGACGGCACTTATGAACTGAAAACGGTCTTTGCCGACAACCTCAACGCGCCCTACGGCCTGGCCTTTGCCAACAACAAGCTCTACGTGGCCAACCAGGATGCCCTGGTGAGCTTCGACTATGCCGACGGCCAGACCAAGGCCAGCGGCCCGCCCTCCAAGGTCACCGACCTGCCGGCGCAGATCAACCATCACTGGACCAAATCCCTGGCCGTGAGCGCCGATGGCAGCCAGCTCTACGTGGGTATCGGCTCCAATAGCAACGTTACCGAGCGCGGAATGGAAGTGGAGATCGACCGGGCGATGGTGTGGCAGATCGACGCCGCTACCGGCGCTCACAAGCCTTACGCCACGGGCCTGCGCAACCCCACCGCGCTGACGATCCAACCTGACTCCGGGCAACTGTGGACAGTGGTCAACGAACGTGACGAATTAGGGCCAGACCTGGTGCCGGATTACCTGACCTCAGTGCGTGAAGGCGCGTTTTACGGCTGGCCCTATAGCTATTGGGGCCAGAACGTCGACCCGCGCGCCCAACCGCAAAACCCGGCCAAAGTCGCGGCCGCGATCAAACCTGACTACAGCCTGGGCTCCCACGTAGCGGCGCTGGGGGTGGATTTTTCCATCCCGCAAATGGGTGAGCAATTCGCCGACGGCGTGTTCGTGGGTGAACACGGCAGCTGGAATCGCGAGAACCCGGTCGGCTACAAGGTAATCTTCGTGCCCTTCAACAATGGCAAGCCCTCCGGTGAGCCCATCGATTTCGCCACCGGTTTTCGCGGCGACGATGGCAAGACACGCGGCCGCCCGGTGGGCGTGACCGTGGACCCTAAAGGCGCGTTGATCATTGCCGATGATTTGGCCAATACAATTTGGCGGGTGACGCGTAACCGCTGAGCAAAGTATTTGACATGCTTGCCTGAGGCAACAATATAATTGCCTCAGGCAACCATATCGAGCATCCACTATGTCTACTCCCCTGCTTGTCGAACGCGCTGGCATCGTGCGCGGCTTCAATCGCTTTTATACCCACCAGATCGGCGTGCTGCAGGAACACCTGCTGCAAAGCGGCTATTCCCTTACCGAAATCCGTGTGATGTACGAGTTGTCCTCCCGTGGCGACCTGACGAGTGTCGAGCTTTGCCAGATGCTCGGGCTGGATGCAGGCTACTTGAGTCGCTTGATCAGCGG
Organism: Pseudomonas kairouanensis; assembly: GCF_004682055.1. Taxonomy (GTDB): domain Bacteria; phylum Pseudomonadota; class Gammaproteobacteria; order Pseudomonadales; family Pseudomonadaceae; genus Aquipseudomonas; species Aquipseudomonas kairouanensis. Next base: position 111,202 of record NZ_QUZU01000013.1, read on the forward strand.
CTTAGAGAAAAAAGGCCTGATCCAGAAAGTCCGCTCCACTACCGATGGGCGAGCCGTGCAATTGCACCTCAGTGAGCTGGGCCGCTCAGTGCTGGCCCCGCTGGAGCAAAGGACCCAGGAAGAAGTCATCGCCCTGCTGCAAGCCCTGCCGCAAGCGCAGCAGCAACAGCTGACGGCGTCCATGCAACGCATCCAGGCGTTGTTGCAAGGCACACCCCCCAGCTACCTGTTGCGAGACCCGCAGCCGGGGGATATGGGCCTAGTGGTGCAACAGCAATCGGCGCTGTATACCCGCGAGTACGGCTGGAATTGGGAGTTCGAGGCGCTGGTAGCGGAGATTGTTGCCAAATACCTGAGGGAATTCGACCCGACCTGCGAGCGCTGCTGGATCGCCGAGAAGGATGGCATGGTGGTGGGTTCGGTGTTCGTGATCCGCCATGACGCCACCACCGCCAAGTTACGCATGCTCTACGTAGACGCCAGCGCCCGGGGCATGGGCATCGGCCAGCGCCTGGTGGATGAGTGCGTACGTTTTGCCCGTCAAGCCGGCTACACCCGCATGCTGCTGTGGACCGTGGATATCCTTACCGATGCACGCAAGCTCTATCAAAAAGCCGGATTTGAACTGATAGAGGAAGAGCCCATGGTCAGCTTTGGCAAATCCCTGGTCAGCCAGACCTGGGCCCGCACGTTGTAAAGCCGTCCCGCGCCGTTGCAGCGCGGGACGTTGCGCCTTAAAGGTCAGTGATTTCCTTGTGACGCGGCACCAGCGTCTTCATCACGCTCCACGCCACCAGGTAAGCCAGCGCACAGATCGCGAACATGATCATGTAGCCGGTATGGATATCGTTGATGGACTTGTAGTAGTCGAACACCCAGCCGCCGATCTTGGTCATCACCACGCCGCCCAGGCCACCGGCCATGCCGCCGATACCCACCACCGAGGCCACGGTTTTCTGCGGGAACATGTCGGACACCGTGGTGAAGATATTGCACGACCACGCCTGGTGCGCTGAGGCGCCTACGCCGATCAGCAACACCGGCACCCAGAAGCTGATGTAGCCCAGAGGTTGTGCCAGCAGTACCACTAGCGGGAACAGCGCGATCACCAGCATGGCTTTCATGCGCCCGTCATACGGCGCGTCACCGCGTGCCATGAAGTAGCTGGGGAACCAGCCGCCGCCGATACTGCCAACCATGGTCATGCTGTACAGCACCGCCAGCGGCATCACGATATCCGCGCCTTTCATGCCGTATTGCGCCGACAGGTAGGTGGGTAGCCAGAACAGGAAGAACCACCACACGCCGTCAGTCATGAACTTGCCAAACGCGAAGGCCCAGGTCTGGCGGTAGGTGAGCAACTTGAACCACGAGACTTTCTTTTGCACCGCACCAGCAGGTGCCGGGGTGAACGGCTGCACCGTGGAATCGCTGCGGATGTAGGCCAGCTCGTCCGCCGACAGACGCTTTTGTTGCTCGGGCTTTTCATAGATGGCCGCCCATACCGCGACCCACAAGAAGCCCAGCATGCCGATCACCATAAAGGCTGCTTCCCAACCCCACATCCCCGCAATCAGCGGCACGCAGATCGGTGCCAGAATCGCCCCCACGTTGGCACCCGAGTTGAAGATGCCGGTGGCCAACGAGCGTTCTTTCTTGGGGAAGTATTCGGCGGTGGCCTTGATCGCAATCGGGAAATTACCCGCCTCGCCAATCGCCAACACTGCACGCGACAGCATGAAACCGGCAATCGACACCGGAATTACCGCCAGGCCCACCGCAGTACTCACGGCCGCGATCCCCTCGCCCATCTGCACCGAGAACGCATGCATGATCGCGCCCGTGGACCAGATGCCAATCGCAACCACATAGGCCGCCTTGATACCGATCTTGTCGACAAAGCGCCCGGCAAACAGCATGGAAATGGCGTAGACAAACTGGAACACGGCGGCAATGTTGGCGTAGTCGGTGTTGCTCCAGCCAAATTGCGTGGACAACTGCGGCGCCAACAGGCTGAGCACCTGGCGGTCGAGGTAGTTGACGGTGGTGGCGAAGAACAGCATCGCGCAGATGGTCCAGCGATAGTTGCCTACCGCCTGGCCAACGCGATGGGCGTTGATGGGCTCGTTCAAGTTCATGGCATCACTTTTTATTTTTGTTAGGTAGGACATATGTAACGTCATATGTCGTCGTACAACTACGGCTTTTATAGCGAGGTGCTCGAACGGTGTCAATCTGAAATGTTAGGGTTTATGGGGTGATCGCAATTCAGGTTGTAGGACGACAACGCCCGTAGCCTGGCGACTAGGAAAAAAAACAAATAGCGGTGAATTATTTGGTGTCTGCTTGTATCTGAACTGACAGAGCGGTGCCATCGCGGCGATGGCACTTCCCCTGTTCAGCTTTAGAGTAGTCCCCATGAAATCTCGCAAGAAACGCGTCAATCCCATCGGATTGAACGACATCACCATTGTCGACGACGCCAAGATGCGCAAGGCGATCACCGCCGCCGCACTGGGCAATGCCATGGAATGGTTCGACTTTGGTGTGTATGGCTTCGTCGCCTACGTGTTGGGCAAGGTGTTCTTCCCGGACGCCTCCCCCAGCGTACAAATGATCGCCGCCCTGGCGACCTTCTCCGTGCCCTTCCTGATTCGCCCCCTGGGCGGCCTGTTCTTCGGCGCGCTGGGCGATAAATACGGGCGGCAAAAAGTCCTCGCTGCCACCATCGTGATCATGTCCCTGAGCACCTTTGCCATCGGCCTGATCCCCGGTTATGCCTCCATTGGTATCTGGGCCCCGATCCTGTTGCTGCTGTGCAAAATGGCCCAGGGCTTCTCGGTGGGTGGTGAGTACACCGGTGCTTCGATCTTCGTTGCCGAATATGCACCCGACCGCAAGCGCGGCTTCCTTGGCAGCTGGCTGGACTTCGGCTCCATCGCCGGTTTCGTGCTGGGTGCCGGTGTGGTGGTGCTGATCTCCAGCGTCATGGGCGAAGAGCAGTTCGAGGCCTGGGGCTGGCGCCTGCCGTTCTTCCTCGCCCTGCCCCTGGGCATCATCGGCCTGTACTTGCGCCACGCCCTGGAAGAAACCCCGGCGTTCCAACAGCATGTCGACAAGCTCGAACAAGGCGACCGCGAAGGCCTGAGCCACGGCCCCAAAGTGTCGTTCAAAGAGATTGCCACCAAGCATTGGCGTAGCCTGTTGACCTGCATCGGGATCGTCGCGGCCACCAACGTGACCTACTACATGCTGCTCACATACATGCCGAGCTACCTGTCCCACAACCTGCATTACAAAGAAAACAGCGGCGTACTGATCATCATCGCGATCATGGTCGGCATGCTGTTCGTGCAGCCGTTCATTGGTTTTGTCAGCGACAAGATCGGCCGCAAGCCCTTCATCATCGCGGGCAGCATTGGCTTGTTGGTGCTGTCGATCCCGGCGTTCATGCTGATCACCAGCGGCAAGATCGGCCTGATCTTCGCGGGTTTGCTGATCCTTGCGGTGGTACTGAACTTCTTTATCGGCGTAATGGCATCCACCCTGCCCGCCATGTTCCCAACCCACCTGCGCTACAGCGCGCTGGCCAGTGCATTCAACGTGTCGGTATTGATCGCCGGTGTCACCCCCACGGCCGTGGCCTGGCTGGTGGAGAGCACCAATGACCTGTACATGCCCGCCTACTACTTGATGGTGTTTGCCGTGGTCGGCCTGATCACCGGCCTGACCATGAAGGAAACCGCCAACAAACCCCTGCGCGGTGCCGCGCCGGCGGCGTCGGACATGGAAGAGGCCAAGGAACTGCTGCAAGAGCATCACGACAATATCGAGCAGAAGATCGAAGACATCGATGCCGAGATTGCCGAGTTGGAAGCCAAGCGCCAAAACCTGGTGCAGCAGCATCCCCGTATCAACTAAAGCTTGAGCGTGCGTGGCGACCAGAGTCGCCACGCCTTTGGAGTGTTCAGCATGGTTCCAAGCGTTACCGCAGCACAATCGCTACTTACCCCCGAAGAACGCGCCGCCATCGCCGAAATCGAAGCCACTACGAGCATCCTGCATCTGGTCACCCGCCTGACCGACATGCGCTTTGCCGGTATCGCCAAGTTCACTGACCAGGAGTGGGTGGTGTGTTCGGTGTACGACCCCCTGCAAATGGGGATCAACGTTCACGATGTACTGGACCTGGAAACCACCCTGTGCAGCGAGTTCTGTATCAACCCCCAGGCGCTGTTCATCCCCGAGGTCAGCAAGAACGGCCGCTTTGCCGCCCGCCCGGTGGTCAAGCAATTTGAAATCGAAAGTTATGCCGGCGCGCCGATCTTCCTGCCCGATGGCCGCCTGTATGGCGCGTTGTGTGCGCTGGACTCGCGGGCGACGCTGTTTGACGACCCCAACCTGCCGGAAACCCTGAGCCTGTTCGCGCGGCTGATTGGCTGCATCTTTTTTGCGAACCTCACCGCCAATGAGCCCTCGGCCCCACGCTGATCACACCCTACCGTTAGTCAGTTCAAAGGCACGGCGCATTCATCGTTGTGCCGGAGCCGCCGATACAACGGGATATTCTCTCTGTAGCGTCGCCCTGCGCAAACCCATGCCGAATACTCCCGCTCCCATCGTGTGCCCGCTGTCCAACCGCACCAGCCTGTCACTGGCGCGCGCATCGCTGTTCAAATTTGTCGCCTTGCTGGCCGGCGTATTCGTGCTCACCAGTTACTCGCTGATCTACCTGGCCAATGACCTGGACCACACCGAAGACGTGGAGAGCGCGTTCTACACACGCAAGGCCGTGCAGTCCCTGGAAAAATCCCTGCGCCTGACGGTCAAGGACTACGCATTCTGGAGCGATGCCTATCGGCACTTGCACCTGCAGGTCGATCAGGATTGGGCCTTTGTACGTCAGAATGTCGGCCCCACCTTGTATGAAGATTTCGGCTTTCAGGGCTTGTTCGTGGTGGATTCGCTCAACCGCACCGTTTACTCGGTGATCGAAGGCGAACTCAAAACCGTACAACTGAGCACCTGGCTCGGCCAGCCCATCGACACCATCATCGAGCGCGCACGCGCCGGCGCCGCCACCGAAAGCCCCGTCACGCAGTTCGTCAACGTCAACGGCAGCCCCGCCCTGATCGCCGCTGCGGCGATTACGCCGGGTACCGATCCCACTGTCAGCTCAGACGGTCGCCAGCCTTCCGTGCTGATCTTCGTCGACATCTTGAACAACGCCAAACTGACGGCGATCGGCAACGAATTCGGCCTGGACAACTTGCACATTGATAACCCTGCAGAGCCTGCCGATCACCAAGTGGTGGCGCTGGGCGACAACGGCACCGCTGGCCGCCTGCACTGGCAGCCAGAACAACCAGGGCAGCGCCTGCTCAACCTGGGCTTGCCAATGATCGGCCTGGCTGCGCTGTTGGTGGCGCTGATGACCTGGGTGATTTTGCGTCGCACCACCGCCAGCGCCGTTGCCCTGGACAGCAGCTACGCGTCGCTGCACGCCAGCCAGCGCGCCTTGGCCACCAGCGAAGCGCGCTTTCGCGATGTGGTCGAAGCCAGTTCGGATTGGGTATGGGAAATCAATGACGCGGGGCACTTCACCTACTTGTCCGAACGCTTTGAAAACGTCACCGGGCTTGCCAGGCAAACCTGGATTGGTGCCGGAATTGACGCGCTGCTGCACACCGAAACCGGCTTGTTGTCTGACTGGCTCGCCACTCCCTGCCGCCGCCCGGACCTTAGCGTACTGTGTCGCTACGTGGACGCCGGCGAGCATGAACGCATTACGCGGCTATCGGCGCGGGCCATGCCGGACGGCGGGTTTCGCGGCACCGCAACGGATGTCACCGAAGAAGTCGAAGCACGTCGGCGCATCGAGTTCCTATCCCGGCATGACGCCCTGACAGGTCTGCCCAACCGCACACGCCTGAAGGAGTTTCTCGACGGCAGGCTCAAGTCTGCCCCGTCGGCCGCTCATCCGCTGGTGATGCTCAGCCTGGACCTGGACCGGTTCAAGCCGGTGAACGATTTGCTCGGGCACGCCGCAGGCGACCGTGTGCTCCATGAAGTGTCCAACCGCTTGGCGGCCTGCGTACGCCATGGCGACCTGGTGGCTCGGGTCGGCGGCGACGAATTCGTCCTGATCCTGACGGACGTGGGCTCCCAAGCCGAAGTCGAAGCCTTGTGCCGCCGCGTGATTGATTCGATCGAGGCGGCCATCGACATCGATGAACAAGAGGTGTTTGTCAGTGCCAGCATCGGTATCGCAATGGCCCCCACCGACGCCTGCGAAGCCCCCGAACTGCTGCGCTACGCCGATATGGCGCTGTATGAGGCAAAGGCCGCAGGGCGCAATACCTGGCGTTTTTATGCCATCGATATGAACGCTCGCATCATCGAACGGCGCCGCCTGGAAAGCGACTTGCGCTATGGCATCAAACACGGCGAACTGCGCCTGCACTTCCAACCCCGCTATCGCATCGCCGACGGGCAGATGGTCGGCGCCGAAGCCCTGGTGCGCTGGCACCACCCCAAGCGCGGGTTGATCGCGCCAGACACGTTCATCCCCATTGCTGAAGAGTCGGGCCTGATCCTGGCACTGAGCGACTGGGTGCTCGCCACCGCTTGCGAACGGGCCACCACCTGGCCGGAGAACCTGTTTGTGTCGGTCAACCTCTCATCCTGCGAATTCAAGCGCGGCAACCTGGTGCAGCGCGTGGGCCAGGCTTTGGCGACGTCGGGGATTGCCCCCCGGCGCGTGGAACTGGAGATCACCGAAAGCGTGATGCTCGAAGACGCCGATAGCGCCCTGCAGATCATGCAGACGCTCAAAGCGCTGGGCGTGCGCATTGCCATGGACGACTTCGGCACCGGCTATTCGTCCTTGAGTTACCTGCGTTCGTTTCCCTTTGACGGCCTGAAAATCGACCGCAGCTTTATGAGCCGGCTGGAAGAAAGCGACGATGACAAAGCGATCATCCAGGCCATTGTCGGCCTGGGCCGCGCCCTGGCGCTGACCGTGACCGCCGAAGGCATCGAAACCGCCGAGCACCTCACGCTGCTCAAGGCCGTGGCGTGTGATGAAGGCCAAGGGTTTTTCCTTAGCCGGCCGTTGGACCTGCCCGCGTTCAACGCCCTGCTGGAAAGCCAACTTGACGCCCGCATCAGTTGAAAAACTGACTGGGCGTCTTGCCGAACTGTTTTTTGAACATGCTGGTAAAGGCGCTGGGGCTTTCGTAGCCCAGTTCCAGCGCCACATCGATGATCTTTTCCCCCACCGCAATGCGCTCCAGCGCCAGCAGCAAACGCGCTTGCTGACGCCACTGGCCGAAGGTCATGCCGGTTTCCTTGCGGAACAGACGCTGGATGGTCTTTTGGTCCAGGTCCAGGCGCTCGCTCCAATTGGCCACGGTGGAAGCATCCCCCGGATCATGCTGTAACGCCTGGCAGATGCGGTTCACTCGCGGGTCAGCGGGCTGAGGCAACGACAGCGGCAAGGCCGGCAAGATGGCCAGTTCGTCGAGGATCAGGTGCATGATGCGCGCATCGCGTGAGTTTTCGGCATAGGGAGGCTTCAGGCTGACCGAGGCCTTGATCAATTCACTGAGCAACGGTGAAATGCTGACGGTCTTCGGCTCGCCGGGCATGTTCGGAAAACGCTCCGGGCGCACGAACACGCTGCGCATTTTCAGCGCGCCCACACAACGCAGGGAATGCACGTGCCCGCTGGGCATCCAGATGCCGCGATTGGGCGGTACCGTCCACTGGTTCAGCGCCGAATACACCACCATCACACCTTCGATGGCGTAGAGCAGTTGATGCTTCTCGTGACTGTGGTCGGGGATCACCCAGTTTTCGGGATAATCGGTGGCCGAACTGATGACAGCCCAATCGCTTTCATCGATGTCCCGCAGAAATATGTCCAGTGATTTGATCATTTCGCCCTTTTTGCGATGATTACTGCCCGGATTTCGCGAGACAGGCATTTGTGGCAAATCTAGCATGAACGCCGAATCATTTTGAAATAGATGGCGGGCTCACGTATCCGCCCTCTTTGTTTGCTGCCTTGTATGGAATGCCTGCATGTCGACCCTCACCGCGTCACCCGCTGCTGCAACCAGTACGCCCCAGACAAGCCCCTTGGTCATGCGGATCCTCGGCGCTTGCGCGCTGGCGCATTTGATCAATGACCTGATCCAGGCCGTGCTGCCGTCCATCTACCCGATGCTCAAAGCCAACTACGGCCTGAGTTTTGCCCAGGTGGGCTTGATCACCCTGACCTTTCAACTGACCGCGTCCCTGCTACAGCCGTGGATCGGTTACCACACCGACCGTCACCCCAAACCCTGGCTGCTGCCGGCCGGCATGGTGTGCACCTTGATCGGCATCCTGATGCTGGCGTTTGTCGGCAGCTTCCCGTTGATACTGCTGGCGGCCGGTTTGGTGGGCGTGGGCTCCTCGACCTTCCACCCGGAAACCTCCCGCGTCGCACGCCTGGCCTCCGGCGGACGCTATGGCCTGGCGCAATCGACCTTCCAGGTCGGCGGCAACACCGGCAGCGCCTTCGGCCCCTTGCTGGCCGCCGCGATCATCATTCCCTATGGCCAGGGCCATATCGCCTGGTTCGGTCTGTTCGCAGTGTTCGCGATCATGGTGCTGTATGGCTTGAGCCGCTGGTACCGCAACCACCTCAACCTGTTCAAGCTCAAGCAAGGTGGCAAGGCGACCCACGGCCTGTCCAAAGGCCGCGTGACCTTTGCCCTGGTGGTGTTGGCGGTGTTGGTGTTCTCCAAATACTTCTACATGACCAGCCTGACCAGCTACTTCACCTTCTACCTGATTGAGAAGTTCCACCTCTCGGTGGCCAGCTCCCAGATGTACCTGTTCCTGTTCCTGGGGGCGGTGGCCGTGGGCACCTTTGCGGGTGGCCCGATTGGCGACAGGATCGGCCGTAAAAAAGTCATCTGGTTCTCCATCCTGGGGGCGGCGCCCTTCACCCTGGCCCTGCCCTACACCGATCTGTTCTGGACGGCAGTGTTGAGCGTGGCGATCGGTTTCATCCTGTCTTCGGCGTTCTCGGCCATTGTGGTATTTGCCCAGGAACTGGTGCCGGGCAATGTGGGCATGATCGCCGGGATTTTCTTCGGCCTGATGTTCGGTTTCGGCGGCATCGGCGCGGCGTTGCTGGGCTTGCTGGCCGACAGCCACGGCATCGAGTACGTGTACCAGCTGTGCTCGTTCCTGCCGCTGGTGGGCATCCTGACAATATTGCTGCCTTCCACCAAGGGCGTCTGACCGGCCGATCATCGGGCTGGCCGTGTGCCAGCACGAAGATTGTTCAGAAAAACCTGCGTGTGCGCTTACAATCCCGTTTTAAACGCACACCAGGCAGACCCGGTAAGAAATGACGCTCGACCCTCCTACGATTTTGGCCCTCACCGTGGCCCTCGCCGCCGCTGCCGCCCTGTACCTCTATATCGAATGGCGCAGCGTGCGCGAACCTTCGCTGCTGTTCTGGAGCGCGGGCTTTGCCACCATCACCATCGGTTCAACCCTGGCTTTGTTGCGCATCAATGGCTTCTTGGTGATCGGCATCTGGTTCGCCAATGGTTTGCTGGTGACCGCACACTTCCTGTTCTTACTCGGCGTGGCACGGTTTACCCAGACCAACCTGTCACGGCTATGGTTGCTGATGCCGGCGATCTGGTTTGGCATGTTGGCACTGCCCGTTGACCTGGCGTGGTCCAAAGTCATGCTGGGGGTGCAATCGCTGTTGGTGGCCCTGCCCACCTTGCGCGCCAGTTTCCTGCTGCGCCCCCATGGCAAATCCTTGAGCATTGGTGCGGTGCAATTGCGCTATGTGCTGCTGTTCCACGGCTCGTTCTACGTGGCCAAGGCGTTGTCGGTATTGATCCCCGGCACCTTGATCGACCTGACATCCTTCAAGGGCGAGATCATCCAGATCTCCTTGGTGGAAGGCGCGATGGCGATCATGCTGATCGCCCTGTCGATGACCGGCTCCGAACGCTACCGCCGCGAACAGCAAATCGCCCGCCTCGCCGCCCGTGACCCGCTTACCGCCCTGTACAACCGCCGCGCTCTGGACTTGCGCGCACCGCGTCTATTGGCCCAGGTGTCAGCGTCACAACCGGGTGCATTGCTGCTGATCGATATCGACAACTTCAAACTGGTCAACGACCTGTTCGGCCATACCGCTGGCGACCGGCTGCTGATTGCCCTGAGCGAGATGATCCGTAGCCTGGTACCCAGGGGCGCGCTGGTTGCACGTTTGGGCGGTGATGAGTTTGTGATCCTGTTCAACCGCGCTACCACCGAGCAGATCGTTGAGCTGGGCAGCCAGCTGCGCGAGCAATTTTTTCGAACCGCCTCGCAAACCTTTGCTACCCCCCAGGCGGTGACCTTGAGCATTGGCGCCAACTTGTTCGACCAGCCGCCAGCAAGCCTGACGGCGTTGATCGAACAAGGGGATACCACGCTGTATGAGAGCAAGCGCGGGGGGCGGGACAGTATTCGCCTGGTGGATCGCACTGGCGTGAGTGCCTACGACTAGAGGTCGTAGTTGACCGCCACGCTGCGCCCGGTGTTCACCGATTCCAACGCACAATCGGCCAGGTGCAGCGCATACAGCCCATCGCGCACGCTGGTGGGCAATGCGTGCCCACCGCTCAGCGCGTCAATGAATTGGGCCAGTTCATTGCGATAGGCATCCGCGTACCGTTCCAGGAAAAAATGTTGCAACGGCTCCAGCGCTTCAGTGTGCGCGGCACTCCAGTGGCGCAGCGTACTGGGCCGATGGTTATCAGTCAGCAGCACACCGTTGGCCCCCGACACCTCTACCCGCTGGTCATAGCCATACACCGCCTGACGGCAGCAATTGATATGGCATTGCTTGCCCGACGCGGTGCGCAGCAACACCATCACGCTGTCGTAGTCATCAATGTCTGCAAGGCTGGGGTCCACCAGGCGACTGGCGATGGCTGTCACTTGAACCGGTTCTTCGCCGAGCAAGTGGCGGGCGGTGTCAAAGTCGTGGATGGTCATGTCGCGCAGGATCCCGCCGGAGTGCTTGAGGTAGTCACGCGGCGCCAGGCCGGGGTCGCGGCTGGTGATGATCACCTGGCGCACCGTACCAATCTGTCCGGCGTCGAGGGCCTGGCGCAGTCGCAGCATGTCGGGGTCGAACCGGCGGTTGAAACCGAGCATCACCTTGCCGCCCTGACGCTCAACCGCCTGGGCCGCGTGTCGTGCCCTGGCGATGTCGAGGTCGATGGGCTTTTCGCAGAGCACGGCCTTGCCTTCGGCGACCGCCGCCAGGAGCAGGTCGATATGGGTGTCGGTGGGCGTGCCGATCACCACCGCATCAATGTCCTTGCGGGTGAGTACGGCGGCGCAGTCGTAGGCGGCCTCGCAACCCAGCTGGATGCTCAGGGCCTCGACACCTTCACGCCAGGGGTCAGCCACCAGCACCAAGGTGGCATCGGGGTGGGCGGCGACGTTGGCAGCGTGAATCTTGGCGATACGCCCGGCACCTAGAACGGCGATTCTCAACATGGTGAAAACTCCTGGTCTTGTTGTTGGGAGGGAGATTCAGTCCGGCAGGTTGAAGGGCGTGACGATCTGCACCTGCGACGGCGCAATCGGCCCAGCCTTCCACAACCGGTGGTATTGCAGAATGTGCAAAAACACATGGCGCGCATCGATCTGCAGGTTGTGGTCGATGATCGCCGCGACTTTTTCTTCGCGCAGCAGCTGGCGGTTTTCTTCATCGAGGTCGTGGCCGATAAACACGTCCAGGGCACGGTCCTGCGCGGCGAAGGCATCGACAATCGCCCGGTTGCCGCCGCCGACGCTGTACACCGCCTTGAGCTCGGGGTGTTGTTTCAGGGCCTGGGTGACGCGCTCAAAGGTGCGGTCGTACACCCCATAACCGCCGCTGATATCCAGTACTCGCAAGTGCGGCGCACGCCCACGCAGCCAGGCGCGAAAGCCCATCTCCCGCTCTTCTTCGCCACGGAACAGTTCACTGCCGATCACCACTGCCACGTCCTGGGGCTGGGCGGGCAACCAGCGCGACATCAGGTAGGCGGCGGTCTGCCCGGCGGTGCGGTTGTCCATGCCCACATAGCCGATGCGCTCGCTTTGCGGCAGGTCAGTTACCAGGGTCACCACCGGGATGCCCGCTGCAATCAATTGCTTGACGGCCTGGTTCACTGCCGGCTCGTCAGCAGCCTTGAGCACCACACCCTGGCTGCCGGTATCCAGGCAACGTAGCAATTGGTCGTGCATGGCCTGTGGCTCGATTTCTTCGAACAGGTGAAAACGCGGGGCGATCCTGAACGGCGCCAAGCTGGCCAGTTGAGCGGTGATCGCCGCCTGCACCGCCGCGCTGAAGCGTTTGGGGGTGTGCATGATCACGTCGACATGAAAGGTGCGCCCCACCGCCAGGCCGTTTTTCTCCTGGGACTCCAACTCATCCAACGCCTGTTCGATACGCCGCTGGGTCTGGGCATGCACGCTGCCACGCTGATGCAGCACGCGGTCCACCGTGGCTTTGCTGACGCCAGCTTGGGTGGCGAGTTGCTTGATGGAGAAGTGTTTGGCGCGTTCGAGCATGGGTTTGTGCCTGATGTCTTTTTGAGGTGTTTTTTAGGCGTTACTGAGGTTTCGCAATGCTAGTCTCAGTTTTGCCCGCCGTCGAGCCGAGCGATACACAACAACAAAAATTCAGGAGAAGCCCATGCCGAACACCGATCTCGCCAGCACTTTCAGTGGCCAATACTTCGTCGTCACCGGCAGCACTCAAGGCCTGGGCGCGGCGGTAGCCCGCACCCTGGCCGAGCGCGGGGCCGCCGGGTTGATCATCTGCGGGCGTCGTCGCGCCCAGGGCGAAGAGCAGGTGCGGCAATTGGCGCAGTTGGACTGCCAGGCTTTTTTTGTCGAGGCCGACCTGGAAAAGGTCGAGGATTGCCAAGCGATCATCGATGCCGCGCGCACTCACTTTGGCACCTTACACGGGCTGGTGAACTGCGCCGGCATGTCGGACCGCGGCACCATCCTCGACACCTCGCCAGCATTGTTCGAACGCCTGTTTGCGGTGAATGTGCGGGCGCCGTTCTTTTTGATGCAGGAAGCCTTGAAGCTGATGATCAGCAAGGGTGTGGAAGGCGCGATCGTGAACATCCAAAGCGTCACCGGCCATGGCGGGCAATCGTTTCTCAGCGCTTATGCAGCCTCCAAAGGCGCCCTGGCGATCCTCACCAAGAACGTGGCGTTCAGTGCGCTGCGTAACCGCATCCGCGTCAATGGCTTGAATATCGGCTGGATGGACACGCCCCACGAAGATGACATTCAGCGCCAGTACCACGGCGCTCAGGATGGCTGGCTGGCCAAGGCCGAAGCCGCGCAGCCGTTCGGTCGCCTGCTCAAGCCCGAAGAAGTGGCGCGCAGCGTGGCGTTCCTGCTGTCCAGCGAGTCGGGGATGATGACCGGCTCGGTGATCGATCTGGAGCAAGGCGTGGTCGGCTGCACCGACGGCGGCAGCCCCCAACCGCACCAGGCGCTGAGCCTGCCGGGAGGTGTTTGATGTCGGCGTTCGTCACCCGCGCCGCCGTACAACTGGCGGACTTCAACCGGATTTGCACGCAGCAGGCCAGTGCCGAGCAATATCCGTTATGTGCCAACGTAATCAGCAATGTGGTGATCTACGACGCGCACAACCTGCGTAACAGTGACCGCCTGGAGGTGATGAACGAGCTGCACCGCCTGTTTCGTGACGGGCCAGGCGTGATGGTGGTACGCCGGGCTTATGAAGACCTTGAGGTGGTGGACCGCCACAGCCAGGTGTTCAACGATATTTTCGCCAATGAAGCAGCGCAAGGCGTGGCCGCCGACCACTTTGCCAAGGCGGGCAGTAACGGGCGTATCTGGAATTCCTTGCAAAAGGCTGCGCTGCAATCGCCTGAATCGTTTGTCGAGTACTACGCCAACCCGCTGCTGGGGCTGATTGCCGAGGCCTGGTTGGGGCCGAGTTATCAGGTGACCGCCCAAGTGAATGTGGTGCACCCCGGTGGCCAGGCGCAGCAGCCGCACCGCGACTATCACTTGGGTTTCCAAACCGATGACGTGGTGGAGCGCTTCCCCCTGCCCTTGCATGTGCTGTCCCAGTACCTGACGTTGCAGGGCGCGGTGGCCCACTCGGATATGCCGCTGGAAACCGGCCCAACCCAGTTGCTGCCGTTTTCCCAGCAATATGCCTTGGGCTATCTGGCGTGGCGGCGCCCGGAGTTTATCGAGTACTTCCAACAACATGCCGTGCAGTTGCCACTCAATAAAGGCGATTTGCTGTTCTTCAACCCGGCGCTGTTCCACGCCGCCGGCACCAACCGCACGCCAGACCGCCAGCGCATGGCCAACCTGCTGCAGATCTCTTCGGCCTTCGGCAAACCCATGGAAGCCCTGGACCGTGACCGCATGATGCTGGCGGTGTACCCGGCCCTGCTGGCCAACACCGCACTGGATGCACAAGCGGTGGAGGCCGTGATCGGCTGTACCGCCGACGGCTATTCCTTCCCCACCAACCTCGATACCGACCCGCCCTTGAAGGGGCTGGCACCACAAACCGGGCAGCAACTGATGCAGCAAGCCCTCGATGAGCGCTGGCCATTGTCGGACTTCGCCGCTGCGGTCGAGCAGATGCGAAACAAGCGCCAGGCGTGAATCACTCTGTTTTAACAACAACAAAAATAACGGAGCACCACCATGAAGAAGCAACTCCTTGCCGCACTCTTTACCCTCGCAGTGACGCCTTGGGCGCTGGCTGATATCCGTATCGGCGTGAGCATCGCCCAGGTAGACGATGTATTCCTCGCGCAAATGCGTGACTACATGGCCGCCCACGCCAAGGAACTGCCCAGCGTGACCCTGCAATTCGAAGACGCCCAGGGCGATGTGGTGCGTCAGCTTAACCAGGTGCAGAACTTCACCGCCCAGGGCATGGACGCGATCATCGTTAACGCCGTGGACACCGCCGCCACGGCAAAAATGACCGTCAACGCCCAGCAAGCCAAGATCCCGCTGGTGTACGTCAACCGTCGTCCGGAGTTCAAGGAGTTGCCCGCAGGCGTGGGCTATGTGGGCTCCGATGAGATCAAGGCCGGTGAAATCCAGATGCGCTACCTGGCCGAGCAAATGGGCGGCAAGGGCAACCTGGCGATCATGCTCGGGCTGCTCTCCAACAACGCCACCCATAACCGCACCCTGGGCGTGAAAAACGTGCTCAAGGACTACCCCAACATCAAGATCGTCGAGGAACAAAGCGCAGAGTGGCAACGCAGCAAGGCCATTGACCTGATGAACAACTGGATCGTGTCCGGTACCAAGATCGACGCAGTGGCCGCGAATGCCGATGAAATGGCCATCGGTGCGGCCATGGCCATCAGCCAGGCAGGGATGCAGCCAGGCAAGGATATCCTGGTGGCCGGCAGCGACGGTGGCGCGGCGGGGTTGGATGCGGTGAAAAAGGGGCAGCTGCTGGTGACGGCTTACCAGGACAACAAGGGGCAAGCGGTAGGGTCGGTGGACTTGGCGGTGAAGATGGTGAAAAAAGAGCCGTATACCGCTGAGCTGACCATTCCTTACCAGCAGATCACCAAGGCCAACTACCAAGCCTTTCTGAATCCATGAGGTAGCTCTGTAGTGAGCGGGTTTGCCCCGCTCACCACAATCGGTAGGCAAGCGTGGCGCCCAATCCCAGCAGGCCTATCACTCCCGTGCCATAGGCAACGGTGCGCCAGGGCTGCCACCTCATCAGATACGTCACGGTATGCACCACCCGCGCCAAGGTAAAAACTGCGAATAACCAAACGGTCGTAGCACTGTCACCCTGCATAACCACACACAACCCGCCCAGTACAAAAAACAGCGGGATATTTTCCAGGTCGTTGGCCCACGCCTTCGCCGCCCTCACGACTTGCGGCAGCTCTTCTGCGCGTGCAGCCCGGTTGAAGAACGCCGCATCTTCCCGATGGGTAAATGCCTTGGCGCGAATGCGAAAAAACCCCTGATAGCAGGAAATCGCCAACATCTTCAGGCACAGCACCAGCACGCACGCGGCATAAACTGACAGCACATCATTCATCCTGAAATCCTTTCACCACCACATATAGCAGCGGCCCCACCGAGACAAACACCGCCGTCAGCAAGAAATAGGGCACCAGCGAAGCCAGCGGCTGCCCTCGCCGCCGCGCATCCCGGTACATCCACACACAGGCCAGCGTTGCCATCAGGTACAGGTCGATCACCACCTGGGCGGTGTCCGGGCGCGACATCAATTCCCGTCCAAATGCCCATAACGACTGCTCGGCCGTCAGCAGCGTGAACAGGGTATACAACGAAAATCCGAGCAATCCGATCAGGGCGAAATAGGGCTTAGGCATGCTTGCTTCCTTGGCGTGATGAAGGCCTACGTTAGTGATAAGGTTCTGCCCCTCGCAATGACCTCGGAGGTCATGAACGCCCCATGGACAAACCTTCTACTGCTGGCGAGCAGCTGCGCCAGTTACGCCTTGGCGCCAAGCTGAGCCAACTGGACCTGGCGTTGATCAGCGGCATTTCCCAACGCCATCTCAGTTGCATCGAAACCGGCCGCGCCGTGCCCAGCCCTGGCACCTTGCACAATGTCCTCAATGCGCTGGAAACACCGCTGGTACAGCGCAACCGCGTGTTCCTCGCCGCCGGCTTTGCCCCGCGTTACATCACCACCCCCCTCGCCTCGCCGGCCATGGAAGCGATTCGTGAAGCCGTCGATCATGTGCTCCATGCCAACAACCCCGCCCCCGCGATCCTGCTGGACAGCCAGTGGGACGTGCGCGCCGCCAATGCCAGTACCAGCGTCTTGTTCAAGCTGGTAGGTATCCCGCCAAACGCGGCCAATGGCCTGAATTTGCTGGCCACGCTGCTGCAACCCGGCGGGCTCGGCGATCACTTGATCAATGCCGAAGAAATCCGCACTGTGGCCTGGCAACGGGCTACCCGTGAAGCGCTGGCCAATCCTGAACTGGCGACATTGCTGGCGGGTTTGCCTGCACCAACCCACGACGATCTACCCAAAGAAATGCCGCCATTGGTGATGACCCGCCTGCGCTCAAGCCAGGGCGAGCTGAACTTCCTGTCCACCTTCACCACCTTCGGCATGCCCCAGGACATCACCCTCGCGTCGCTGCGCATCGAACATCTGATTCCCGCAGACGCCCACACCTGGCAAGTAATGCGCAACGCCTACGCCGAATATGCCGCGCTGGTTTTGTGAAATATCTGTACGTAGACTGCCGCCATACCCCCACCTGAAGGCGGCGAAAAAATCGTGATGCAAGTTACAGAAGTCTCCATTGCCCAATTGCGCGCTGCGCTTGAGTCCGGCCAGACCACCGCCGTTGAACTGGTTCAGGCGTACCTGGCGCGGATCGAGGCCTATGATGGCGCGTTGAATGCCGTTGTCGTGCGCAACCGCGAAGCCCTTAATGAAGCCCAGGCATCCGATGCACGCCGGGCCAAAGGCGAAACGTTGGGGCCGTTGGATGGCATCCCCTATACCGCCAAAGACAGCTACCTGGTCAAGGGCCTGACCGCGGCCTCCGGCAGCCCGGCGTTTGCCAAGCTGGTTGCGCAACGCGACGCCTTCACCATCGAGCGCCTGCGGGCCGGTGGCGCGATCTGCCTGGGCAAGACCAATATGCCGCCGATGGCCAATGGCGGGATGCAGCGCGGTGTCTACGGCCGGGCAGAAAGCCCGTACAACGCCGATTACCTGACCGCCCCCTTTGCCTCCGGCTCGTCCAATGGCGCCGGCACCGCCACTGCGGCGAGCTTTGCGGCGTTCGGGCTGGCAGAAGAAACCTGGTCGAGCGGGCGGGGCCCGGCGTCCAACAACGGCCTGTGCGCCTACACCCCGTCCCGCGGGGTGATTTCAGTGCGTGGCAACTGGCCGCTCACCCCCACCATGGACGTGGTGGTGCCCTACGCCCGCACCATGGCCGACCTGCTGGAAGTGCTCGACGTGGTGGTGGCCGAAGACCCGGACACCCGTGGCGACCTGTGGCGCCTGCAACCCTGGGTGCCGATCCCCAGCGTCGCGTCAGTGCGCCCGGCGTCCTACGCTGAATTGGCAGTCAGCAGCGCTGCCCTCGCCGGCAAGCGCTTTGGCGTGCCGCGCATGTACATCAACGCCGACCACGAAGCCGGCACCAGCGAAAAACCCGGTATCGGCGGCCCCACCGGGCAAAAAATCAATACCCGCGCCAGTGTCATCAACCTGTGGCAAGACGCACGCCGAGCCCTGGAAGCGGCCGGTGCCGAAGTGATCGAGGTGGACTTCCCGCTGGTCTCCAACTGCGAAGGCGACCGCCCCGGCGCGCCGACCGTGTTTACCCGTGGGTTGGTATCCAAGGAATTCCTGCACGATGAATTGTGGGAATTATCGGCGTGGGCTTTCGACGACTTCCTGCGCGCCAACAACGACCCAAACCTCAACCGCCTGGCGGATGTGGACGGGCCGAAGATCTTCCCCCACGACCCCGGCACCCTGCCCAACCGTGAAGACGACCTGGCCGCCGGCATGGATGAATACGTGCGCATGGCCGAACGCGGCATCACGCCGTGGAACGAGATCAGCACCGTACCCGACGGCCTGCGCGGCCTGGAACAAACTCGCCGGCTGGACCTGGAAGACTGGATGGACACGCTCGGGCTCGACGCCGTGCTTTTCCCCACCGTCGCCGACGTAGGCCCGGCGGATGCCGATGTGAACGAAGCCAGCGCCGACATCGCCTGGAGCAATGGCATCTGGGTGGCCAACGGTAACCTCGCTATCCGCCACCTGGGCGTGCCAACGGTCACCGTACCGATGGGTGTAATGGCCGACATCGGCATGCCCGTGGGGCTGACATTTGCGGGCCGCGCCTATGATGACTCTGCCTTGCTGAAGTTTGCTGCGGCCTATGAAGCCACCGGCAGCAAACGCCTGACGCCACCGCGCACACCGCCATTGCCAGCAGAATAAACACACTAAAAAGGTGGGAGCGGGCTTGCTCGCGAAGGCGGTGAATCAGTCGACACATGTATTAACTGAACCACCGCTTTCGCGAGCAAGCCCGCTCCCACACTTTTTGCAGCATTTCAAATCAAGCACTGGCTAAACGCAGCCCGCCCCCTGTTGGAGCGGGCTTGCCTGCGATGGCAGCGTCAAGTCATGTAATGAAGGGCACGGCAATCAGCGCGCCCACCGCCAGCCCCGCTACCAGCCCAAAAGCGCAGTGGCCGCGACTCCACAGGATCAATCACGCCAACTCCGGCGCGACTCGTCAGCCGTTCGCGACTGCGTTGCGGCGCTGCCACTCATCCACCACATCGCCCAGAGTCTTGGGCACATCGTTGCGAATCCAGGCCATGAAAGGCCGGTCGAACTTAAACTCCGAGCCACAGCACTCAAGCATGAAGCGACGTACATTCTGGGTGTTCTTATAGTTCGAGGTAACGGATGTGGCGCGGGTGATGGGATCGCTATGCCAGTCAAAGTCCATTTTGTCGCTCAGCTCTTTATTCATTCGCCAACAGCATAGCGACGTGCCAGTTGCACAGGAAGCGCGGCATTAAATCGACCAGCGTGATGGGATGTCATACCAGTAAAAAAACCTATCAAGACTAATATTTTCAGGATATTTCAAATTTAACTTTCCTTCACCACTTAACCTATTGCATTGTTGTACGACGACTACAACTGTCGTGCACACCCCCACAACAATAAGGAAACACCCATGCCCAACGTTAAAGTGTTGATCGGTTTTCTGTGCCTGTTCAGCGGCTACGTCGCCGCCGCGCCTGCCCCCGCCGAAAAAGAAGTCGCCCAAGCAGTCGATCAGTTGACCCAAGCCATGCTGCACCTGAACCTCAAGCAACTGCATGCATTAACTTCCGACACACTCACCTACGGCCACTCCAGCGGCAAGGTGCAGAACAAGGCCCAGTTCATCGCCGACCTCGAAACCCACACCAGTGCCTTCAAGACCCTGGAAATGCAAAACCAGACCATCACCCTCAATGGCGACACGGCACTGGTGCGCAACCACTTCCATGCCCTGGCCGTGAACAGCGGTGTCGAGGTGCCCACCGATATCGACAACTTCCAGGTCTGGCAAAACCAGAAAGGCAAGTGGCTGCTGATCGGCCGTCAGGCGTACAAGTACTGAGGCAGGCTTACCACACCACTACTTGGCGGACCTTGACCAAGGCCTCACGCAGCGCGGGCATCTGCACCGACCCCAAGGCCAGGCGCAAGGCATGGGGCACATGGGCCGAGACGGCAAACGGCTCGGCGGTGGAGACCCAGACATGCTCGCGCTGCAACGTCATCGCGACCTGATCGGCACGCAGGTCTTCGGCCAGGGGTAACCACAGGAAATAGGACGAGGGGTGACCGACGCAGTCCAGGCCGCTCAACACCTGCGCCGCCAACGCCTGCCGCGCCTGGGCGTCCTGGCGCTTTTGCGCTTCCAGCCGGGCCACGGTACCGTCCTCGATCCAGCCCACGGCGATGGCACTCATCACCCCCGGTACATTCCACGTCGTGGCCATGATGGCGCGCTCCAACCGCCCCATCCACGCCGCAGGTGCTGCAACAAACCCCACCCGCAAGCCCGTTGCAACACTTTTCGACAACCCACCGACATAGGCCGTACGCTCCGGTGCCAGGCAGAAAAGGGGCGGCGGCGCGTCTTCGACTAAAAACGCGTAGGCCGCGTCCTCGATGATCATAAGATCGTGCTGGCGGGCAATGCCCACCAACTGCTCGCGCTGGGCCTGGCTCAGCACCCAGCCCAATGGGTTGTGCAGAGTCGGCATGCAGTAGACCGCGCGCACCGGGCGCTTGCGACACAGGCTTTGCAGGTATTCCAGGTCAGGCCCGTCTGCCGTGACCGCAATCGCGGCAACCTCCAGGTGCAGCGTCTCAGCAAGCACCTTGAAGCCCGAGTACGTCAGCGCATCCACTGCGATCACATCCCCGGGCTTGAGCAACGCCATCATGGTCACCGCCAGCCCATGTTGGGCGCCGCTGACCACCAGCACCTGCTCGGCCGCTACCGTCAGCCCACGGCTGCGCAAATGCCGCGCCATTACTGCGCGCTCATGCAGGCGCCCGGCATGGGGCTGATAACGCAGCAGTGCTTCCAGATCACCGGACAGTGCCAACTGGCGCAACGCAGTACGCAACAGGTCTGCCTGGCCGGGCAACGACGGGTAGTTGAAATTGAGGTCGAGCATGCCTGTCGCCAGGGTCATCTGCCCGCTGCCCTGCCCCGGCGGCAACGCGATCTCACGCACAAAGGTGCCACGCCCGGCCTCCCCGCTGACCAGGCCCATGGCCTCCAGTTCGCTGTAGACGCGACTGGCCGTAACCAGCGCCAGGCCATGCTCGGCAGCGAGTTGGCCGTGAGTCGGCAGGCGGGTGCCGGCGGGCATCGTGCCACTGCGGATGGCGTGGGCGAACGTATCGACCAGCGACTTGTAGCGGGCGCGGGGCATCGGCGATGTATCCATGACAATTTTTTGATTGTCTCGATCTTCAACCCTAGGATCAGCGGCACGCAATCTTTCTTTTCCGGGTAATTCCAAATGGAACATATCTCTCAGCTTAACGCCCAGCACAGCAGCACCCAGAGCTGGATCAACGGCTTGATCGGCGTGGTGATTTTCAGCGGTTCATTGCCGGCCACGCGCCTGGCCGTCATGGAATTCGACCCGGTGTTTCTCACGATGCTGCGCGCCACGATCGCCGCCGTGCTGGCATTGCTCTTGCTGTGGCTGTTCAGGGAGAACCGTCCTGCGCGCAACCAGTGGGCACCCTTGGCTGTTGTTTCCCTGGGCGTGGTGATTGGCTTCCCACTCCTCACCGCGCTGGCGCTGCAATACGTGACGTCGGCGCACTCAATCGTGTTCATCGGCCTGCTCCCGTTGGCCACGGCAGTATTCGGCGTACTGCGCGGCGGCGAGCGCCCACGCCCGGTGTTCTGGCTGTTTTCGATCCTGGGCAGCGTGCTGGTGATGGGCTATGCGTTCACGCAGGGCTTGAGCGCCGCCCCCGTAGGGGATGTGTTGATGCTGCTGGCAGTGGTGGTGTGCGGCCTGGGTTATGCCGAAGGCGCCACCTTGTCCCGCAGCCTCGGCGGCTGGCAGGTGATTTGCTGGGCGCTGGTCGTGTCGCTGCCGGTTGTGGTGCCGCTCAGCCTGGTGCTAGCACCTTCGAGTTTTGGCGGCATCAGCCTGCCGGCCTGGGTGAGCCTTGGCTATGTGGCGCTGTTCAGCATGCTGATCGGGTTTGTGTTCTGGTATCGCGGCCTGGCCCAAGGTGGCATCGCCGCCGTTGGCCAGTTGCAGCTACTGCAACCGTTCTTTGGCCTGGCGCTGGCGGCGGGCCTGCTGCATGAGCAGGTCAGCCTGGGCATGGTGCTGGTGACGGTCGCAGTGATCGGCTGCGTGGCCGGCGCGAAGAAGTTCGCCCGCTAACGCTGCGGCGCGACCATCTTGAATTTTATCGTGATGTCGTTGGACACCACGCTGTTACCCGCCCATTCGCCTTCACCGATCTTGAAGTCAGCGCGCTTGAGGACGAACTCTCCGTCAAAAACGCCAATACCGTCCTGTTCCTTGAGCAGCACGTCTACCGTGACCGGCCGCGTCGTACCCTTGATGGTCAGGTTACCGTCGATCTTGTAGCGGTTGCCCCCCAAAGCGGTGACGCGGGTGGACTCATAAACCCCCACCGGAAAGGTCGCCGTATCGAACCACGAGGCGCGCTGCAACTCATCATTGGCATCGGGGCTGCCGGCGTCGATGCTGGCGATCTGGATCTTGAGCAATGCATGAGCCGCTTCCGGTCGTTGTGTATCCAACCTCAAGGAACCTTCAAAGTCACCGAACGTGCCGTACATCGACTGCCCCAACTGCTTGTAGGTAAAGCTGATCTGACTCGCCGTGCGGTTGACATCGGTGTATTCGCCTGCATGAGCGTGGCCCACCAGACACAAGCCCAGCGCCAGTACGATTGGGGACATTCGAGGTTTCATGTCAGGCTCCGCAATATGTGAAGACATAGTATTCCCATCCTGCCCATGTCCTGCTAAACACAATAGTCGACCGCCCTTCAATCGAGGATTGCACCGATGACGCGTCTCACCGCGAAAGACTTTGCTCCCGAACTGCTGGAACTCTACGACGGCTACGCCCACGGCAAGATCAACCGCCGCGAATTTCTCGACCGCGCGGCCCTGTTTACCTTTGGCGGCCTCACCGCCTCGGCCCTGCTGGCGGCCCTGAGCCCCAACTACGCGCTGGCCGAACAGGTTAAATTCACCGACCCGGACATCATCGCCGACTACATCACCTACCCCTCGCCCAAAGGCAACGGCACGGTGCGCGGCTACTTGGTGCGCCCAGCCAAGGCCGCCGGCAAATTACCTGCCGTGGTGGTGGTGCACGAAAACCGTGGCCTGAACCCGTATATCGAAGATGTCGCCCGCCGCCTGGCAAAAGCCGGCTTTATCGCACTGGCGCCCGATGGCCTGACCTCCGTGGGCGGCTACCCCGGCAACGATGAAAAAGGCGTGGCGCTGCAACAGACCGTGGACCCCACCAAACTGATGAACGACTTCTTTGCCGCCATCGAGTGGCTGATGCACCACGACAGCAGCACCGGCAAGGTCGGCATCACCGGCTTCTGTTACGGCGGCGGCGTGACCAATGCGGCGGCCGTGGCCTACCCGGAACTGGGCGCGGCCGTGTCGTTCTATGGGCGCCAGCCGCAGGCCAAGGATGTGCCCCGCATCAAGGCGCCGATCATGTTGCATTTTGGCGAGTTGGACACGCGAATCAACGAAGGCTGGCCGCCGTATGAAAAAGCGCTGAAAGCGGCAGGGACGACGTACGAGGCGTATATCTACAGCGGTGCCAATCACGGCTTCCACAATGACTCGACGCCCAGATACGACGAGGCGGCGGCGAATCTGGCGTGGGAACGTACCCTGGGGTGGTTTCGCAAATATCTGGCCTAGGTGCAACATTTAAGAAGCGTCTTATTGCGTACACCGCCCACGGCGTCACTATTTCGTGGGCAGGCGCACAGATCGGTGTGCCCCCCCCCAACTACCGGGTGCCCACGGCTTTTGGTCGCCAACACACAATTTCTATAGAGGCCGTTAATGACGGGTTTTAGCGTACGAAACATCCTGGCTTCAACATGCTTGATCAGTGCCAGCACTTGCATGGCCGCCACCGACTTGCACAAGGTGATGGACGACAGCGTCAAGCCGCTGATGCAACAACACGGCATCGCCGGCCTTTCGATAGCGGTGGTAAGCCAGGGCAAGGTGGAATATTTCAACTACGGCGTTGCCAACAAAGACACCCGACTGCCCGTTACCCAGAGCACACTTTTCGAAATCGGCTCACTGAGCAAAACCTTTACCGCCACGCTAGGTGGTTACGCGCAGGCGCGCGGTGCGCTGAAGCTGTCGGACAAGGCCAGCGAGCATCTTGCCGGGCTCAAGGGCAGCGCTTTTGACCATATAAGCTTGCTGCAACTGGCCACTTACACACCAGGCGGGCTGCCGCTGCAATTCCCGCAGGCCGCCGACAGCGCCGAGACCATGCTCGACTACTTCCAGCACTGGAAACCCGCCTACGCGCCCGGTTCGCAGCGGCTCTATTCGAACCCGAGCATCGGTCTGTTCGGCTACCTCACCGCCCAAAGCCTGGGCCAGCCGTTCAATGTCGCCATGGAGCAAGACCTGCTGCCCAAGCTGGGCTTGAAGCACACGTTTGTCAGCGTGCCTGCCGACCAGCTAAATCGCTACGCCCAAGGTTATGACAAGGACCAGAACCCCGTCCGCGTCGGCCCGGGCGCACTGGACAGTGAAGCCTACGGCATCAAGACCAGCACCCAGGACCTGGCGCGCTATGTGATGCTCAATATGCACCCGCAAACCCTTGAGAAACCGCTGCAACAGGCCATCGCCACCACACATACCGGTTACTACAGCGTGGATGGCATGACCCAGGGCCTGGGCTGGGAGTCCTACCCCTACCCCATCACGCTGCAAGCCTTGACGGAGGGCAACTCCACGCCGATGGCCATGGAGCCTCATACAGTGAAATGGCTGAATCCGGCCCAGCAGCAAACGACCAACAGGCTGTACAACAAGACTGGCTCCACCGGTGGTTTTGGCGCTTACGTGGCGTATGTGCCGAGCAAGGATATCGGGGTGGTGATTCTGGCGAACAAAAACTACCCAAATGCCGAGCGCGTGAAGCTGGGCCATGGAATTTTGAGCGCGCTGGAACAGTAGGCGCCCCCCCTCCTCCAGATCGATCACGGCACCTACAGGAAGTTGTATGCGTAAGGATTACCAGGCGTTTTTTATCTCGCTGTTCTTGTCGCGGCTGGCGGACCAGATCCTGCTGTTTATCGTGCCGTTGATCGTGTTCCAGACCACCCAGAGTGCGTCCTTGGCCGGCCTGGCCTTTTTCGTTGAATCACTGCCCCGCTTCCTGGCGTTTCCCGTGTGCGGGGCGCTGTGTGACAAATACCCTCCCGTGCGCATCCTGCATATCAGCCAGGTTTACCGTGCACTGGCCTGCGTAATCGCGGTTGCGCTGCACGGCGCGTTCGACGGCATCTATTGGCTCGTGCTGCTTTCGGCGTTGTGCGGGGTGTTGACCACCCAGGGCGTCATGGCCCGCGAAGTGCTGATGCCCCATGTGTTCCAGCAGTACAGCTACGCCAAGACCCTTTCCTATTCGCAGATCGCCGATCAAAGCGGGCTGGTACTCGGGCCTCTGGTGGCCGCATTGATGCTGGAAGTCTGGGCATGGCCTTGGGTGGTGCTGGGGGTAGCCACGCTGTTTGTGCTGGCGGACCTGGCCATGGGCGTGTGGCAACGCACCAACACGGTGAGCGTGGAGGTGTTTGAACAACATCGGGATATCTGGCTGCAACCGCTACGGATCGCATTCGGGCACATTGGCAACCTGGCCGGCTTGAAGCGGCTGATCGCGTTGACAGTGGGGGTTAACCTGATGATTGGCGTCACGTTGGCCACCTCCGCCGCCATGGTCACCGGTCAATTCGACGCGGGCAAGGACGCCTACGCGCTGCTGCAAGCGGCAGGCGCAGGGGTGACCATCGTGATTCTGTTTTACCTGGCCCGTGCCACCCTGCCATTGAAACTGCTGGGCG
This sequence comes from Pseudomonas kairouanensis, assembly GCF_004682055.1. Lineage (GTDB taxonomy): Bacteria > Pseudomonadota > Gammaproteobacteria > Pseudomonadales > Pseudomonadaceae > Aquipseudomonas > Aquipseudomonas kairouanensis. Next base: position 137,507 of record NZ_QUZU01000013.1, read on the forward strand.
GGTTGTCCTACGCGCTGATCACTGTGGGCGCGCTGGTCATGGCGATCAGCCCGAACCTGTGGGTTTACGCCCTGGGGTTCCTGCTGGTGATCGGCTTCGACAAGATGTACAGCGTGTACATGCGCAGCGTGCGCCAGAAGGTCATACCCGTGCAGGACTTCGGCAAGACCGTGGGGGTGATTACCCTGCTCAACAACCTGCCGCAACCGCTGGCAGGCCTGGTGGTTGCGGTTTTGGCCGCACCGTTGGGCACGCAAACGGTGATCCTCTTGCTAACCGGTATCACCGCGCTGATCGGCTTGGCGGTCGCCTCAGGCTGGCACGCCGCTGTGAAAGCGGAACTCGACGTCGGGTGATTCGATCAGCTCTTGCTCGGTCGCCCTCACCCGCTCGATCACCTGGGCGACGTCCTTGGCATCGCCATACTGGTAAGCCAGCTTGAGGTAACCCTGGAAGTGCCGCGCCTCGCTTTTGAGCAGGCCGAAGTAGAACTTGCCGAGTTCTTCATCCAGATGCGGCACCAGCGCTTCGAAACGCTCACAACTGCGCGCCTCGATAAATGCGCCTACCACCAGAGTGTCCACCAGTTTGACCGGCTCATGGGTGCGCACCACTTTGCGCAAGCCCGAGGCATAACGCCCCGCGTTCAACTGGCGCAACTCGACTTTGCGCCTTTTCATCAGGCGCATGACTTGTTCGTGGTGCACCAGTTCTTCGCGGGCCAGGCGGGACATCATGTTGATCAGGTCGACATGGCTGTAGTACTTGGCAATCAGACTCAAGGCGGTGCTGGCGGCCTTGAATTCGCAGTTCTTGTGGTCGATCAGCAGGGTTTCCTGATCGGCCAACGCGGCCTGGACCCAGGCGTCGGGGGTGCGGCAACCGAGGAATTCGTGGATTTCTGGCAGGTTCATCGGGCTCACGGGCAAAAGGATCACAAAAGGGCGACGATTATACCGACCGCGCCGCAGACCACCAGCCACCGGCCTTGATGTGCATCAACATGCCGTCTGGCGGGCAGCAACTATAGTTGTTCCATGCCCGCATCCTATTGGAGATCCCGACCATGCAAGCCATCCGCAGCATCCTGGTGGTCATCGAGCCCGAGCATTCGGAAAGCCTGGCCCTCAAGCGCGCCAAGCTGATTGCCGGGGTCACTGGCGCGCACCTGCATTTGCTGGTGTGTGACAAGAAGCATGAGCATTCGGCGCTGTTGAGCCTACTCAAGGCGGGCCTGCACGAGGACGGCTACAGCGTGACCACCGAGCAGGCGTGGAATGACAACCTGCATGAGACCATCATCGATGTGCAGCAGGCCGAAGGCTGTGGCCTGGTGATCAAACAGCACTTCCCCGACAGCCCGCTGAAAAAGGCCCTGCTCACCCCGGCGGACTGGAAGCTGCTGCGCTATTGCCCGACGGCGGTGCTGTTGGTCAAAACGTCAGCACCCTGGGCTGGCCGGGTGATCCTGGCGGCCATCGACGTGGGCAACGGCGACCTGGAACACCGCTCCTTGCACAACGCCATCATCGACCATGGCTTTGATATTGCCAGCCTGGCCAAGGCGCAGCTGCATGTGATCAGTGCCCATCCGTCGCCGATGCTGTCGGCTGCCGACCCGACCTTCCAGCTCAAGGAGACCATCGAGGCGCGCTATCGCGAGCAGTGCCGGGCATTCCAGGCGGAGTTCGATGTGGACGACAAGCACCTGCATATCGAAGAAGGCCCGGCGGATGTGTTGATTCCGCACCTTGTGCATAAACTAGAGGCCGCCGTGACCATTATCGGCACCGTGGGGCGCACCGGGATTTCCGGGGCGTTGATCGGCAATACGGCGGAGGTGGTGCTGGATGCGGTGGAGAGCGATGTGTTGGTGCTCAAGCCCGAAACACTCATGGCACATCTGGAAGAACTGGCCAGCAAGCCCTGAAGCAATCTATAGAACGAAGGAGATCAAAA
>NZ_QUZU01000014.1 GCF_004682055.1 Pseudomonas kairouanensis
AGTAGGGGAGGCCTTGAGAAAGTCGATCAGGCCATGATTCAACGCTTCGCGCATAAATAGCTCCAGACAGCAATGCGCGGAGTTTACCGTATTGGTTTCACTCGGTGTCTAGAACTGACGCAGAACTAAATGTGGGAGCGGGCAAGCCCGCTCCCACATTCGGATTGTATTGCCAACCTCAAAATGGGGCTGGGCACTCGAAGCGCAAACGCTCGCCGCTTTGCGGGTGGGTGAAGCTGAGCATGCTCGCATGCAGACACAGGCGCGGCCACGCAGCCAGGGCTTGTTCGTGGGCATACAGGCCATCCCCCAACAACGGGTGGCCGATGGAAAGCATATGCACCCGCAACTGGTGCGAACGCCCAGTGATCGGCGTCAGCTCAACGCGGCACCAATCGCCACAACGCTCCAAGACCTTCCAGAAGGTCAGCGCATGCTTGCCGAACTCGTGGTCCACCACATGGCGCGGCTTGGTCGGCGGGTCGTAGCGCAGGGGCAGGTCGATGCTGCCGCTGTCCAGTTCCGGCTGGCCCCAGGCCAGGGCGGTGTAGGCCTTTTCGGTCTCGCGGTCGTGAAACTGGCGGGACAGTTCGCGGTGCGTATCGGCATCGCGGGCCAGCAGGATGATCCCTGAAGTTTCCCAGTCCAGGCGATGGACGATGCGGGCTTCGGGGTAGCCGTTTTCCTGCAGGCGGGTGATCAGGCAGTCCTTGTTGTCGTCGGCGCGGCCAGGCACCGAGAGCAGCAGGGTCGGCTTGTTCACCACCAGGACAGCGTCGTCCTGATGGAGGATGTGGATGTTGGACAACGGCATTAAACAGCCTCGTAACAAACGCCAACGGCGGCTCCGCTAAACCTGCCTTCCTTGTAGGAGCGAGATTGCTCGCGAAAGACTCTAGGCCACCGCGTTCATCCAGGATGTGCGCGTTAACGTTGACGATCTTCGCGAGCAAGCTCGCTCCTACAGGAAAAACCGGACAGCGGAGCCGCCGTGGCGGCCGCCTGTTCGCTTAACGATCAGGCAGGGTGATATTGAGTTCCAGAATCGAGCAGCTGCCGTCGTTTTCCAGGGCGACATGTACATCGTCGTTGCCGATATTGACGTACTTGCGGATCACTTCGACCAGTTCCTTTTGCAAGGCGGGCAAGTAGTCCGGCGTGCTGCGTTGGCCGCGTTCGTGCGCCACGATGATCTGTAGACGCTCTTTCGCTACCGACGCGGTCGTAGGCTTTTTGTTGGCGCGAAAGAAGTCGAGAAATTTCATTGTTTAGTTGCCTCCAAAGATACGCTCGAAGAATCCCTTCTTCTTGACATCGAGGAAGCGATGTTCCACGGACTTGCCCAGCAGGCGGTCGACGGCATCGCTGTACGCCTGGCCGGCGTCGCTCTGGTCGTCGAGGATGACCGGAACACCCTGGTTGGAGGCCTTGAGGACCGCCTGGGATTCTGGAATCACACCCAGCAGGGTCACTGCGAGGATTTCCTTCACGTCTTCAACACCCAGCATTTCGCCGTTGCTGACGCGCTCAGGGTTGTAGCGGGTGAGCAGCAGGTGCTCCTTGATCGGGTCCTGGCCTTCTTCGGCGCGCTTGGATTTGCTGGCCAGCAGGCCCAGCATGCGGTCCGAGTCACGTACCGAGGACACTTCCGGGTTGGTCACCACGATGGCTTCATCGGCAAAATACATCGCCAGGTGAGCACCGGTCTCGATGCCGGCCGGGGAGTCGCACACCACGTATTCGAAGGTTTCCTTCAGTTCGGCCAGGACTTTGCCTACGCCTTCCTTGGTCAATGCGTCTTTGTCGCGGGTCTGGCTGGCGGCCAGTACGTACAGGTTCTCAAGGCGCTTGTCCTTGATCAGGGCCTGCTGCAGGTTGGCTTCGCCGTTTACCACGTTGACGAAGTCGTACACCACACGGCGTTCGCAGCCCATGATCAGGTCGAGGTTACGCAAACCGACGTCGAAGTCGACGATGACTGTCTTGTGGCCGCGCAGAGCGAGGCCGGTACCGATAGCGGCGCTGGTGGTGGTCTTACCCACACCACCCTTGCCGGATGTAACCACGAGAATCTTGGCCAAGGTGTTTCACCCCTAAGGAAAAAGGACTTTTCGGTCCCTGAAAAACATCTCTTGGAACTCGCTGCAGGCGGACAGCCTTCGTAGGAAAAAGATGTGGTTTCCGTGAGGGAAACGCCAACTTCCAATTATTCCTACGCAAGTAATGCCGGTTTCGCTGTGCTATCAGAGTCTAGAGATGCTTGGAAAATGCGGCAGTATCCGTTAAAGACGGATGATGTTCAACACATCGCCCGACAGGCTGACCTGCACCCCGGCCCCCCACAGCGGATCACGGCGCAAATCTTCTGAAACCTTGTACTGGCCTGCGATGGACACTAGCTCAGCGCTCAATTGCTGGCAAAAAATACGGGCCTTGGTATCACCCTTGATGCCGGCAAGAGCGCGTCCGCGCATCGGGCCGTATACATGGATGTTGCCATCGGCAAGAAGTTCCGCCCCCGGACTGACCGAGGACACCACCACCAGGTCACCGCCCTGGGCGTAAATCTGCTGCCCGCCCCGTACGGGAGAGGTGATGATCTTTGTGGGCTTGATCGTCGGTTCCGGTGGTTTTTCCGGTTTTTTCTTCTCTTCCCCGACCAATGGTTCCAAAGGACGCTCGCGCGCACCCGACGGTGGCAGTACTGGCAGTTCAATGGCGATGGCCGCGGCAATGTCTTCGATGCGGCTGGCACGAATCGCCAGGGTGCGCAGGCCATGGGAGCGGCACACGCGCATCAGGCCAGGCAGGTCGATAAGGCCCTGGCCGGCGGGCAGTTTGTCCAGGGCCAGCACCAGCGGGGCATTGTTGAAGAAGTTCGGCGCCAGGGCGACCTTGGCGGCGAGCTGGCGGTCCAGGGCTTCCAGGTCGTTGCGGGCCAGTTCCAGCACGGTGATGGCGAGCATGCTGCCTTTCAGCTGGAACACGGGATCTTGGTCTAGCGGTTCGGTTTGGCTCATGGTCGGCAAAAGCGGCTTGTCACGAAAAGTGTCGAGACTTATAACGAGAACATCCACTGGCCGCAAGCCGAGTCGAACCGTTGTAGAATGCGCGGCCCTTGTCTTTACCGGAATCTGTAATGGATCGCCCGCGTTTTCGAGCTGTATTTTTTCACCCGCGTTTTTGGCTGTTATGGCTGGGACTCGGCCTGCTGTGGCTGGTTACCCAGTTGCCGTACCGTGCGCTGCTGGTCATCGGCCGCGTATTGGGTGCGGGAATGTACCGTGTGGCCGGCGAACGTCGCCGCATCGCTGCGCGAAACCTGGAGCTGTGCTTCCCGGAAAAATCCGCCCAAGAGCGTAAACATTTACTTAAAGAAAACTTTGCCTCCACCGGCATTGCCTTCTTTGAGATGGCCATGAGCTGGTGGTGGTCGCGCCAACGCCTGGCGCGCCTGGCCCATGTCGAAGGCCTGGAGCACCTCAAGCAGGCCCAGTTGGATGGCAAGGGCGTGATCCTCATGGCCCTGCACTTCACCACCCTGGAAATCGGCGCAGCCTTGCTGGGGCAGAAGCACACCATCGATGGCATGTACCGCGAGCACGGCAACCCGCTGTTCGACTATATCCAGCGCCGTGGCCGCGAGCGCCACAACCTCGACTCCCTGGCCGTAGAGCGCGAAGACGTACGTGGCATGCTCAAGCTGCTGCGTGCTGGCCGTGCCATCTGGTATGCACCGGACCAGGACTACGGCGCCAAGCAAAGCATTTTCGTCCCGCTGTTCGGCATTCAGGCCGCTACCGTGCCCGCCACCAGCAAGTTCGCCAAGCTGGGCAAGGCACTGGTGGTGCCGTTCACCCAAGAGCGCCTGGCCGATGGCAGCGGTTACCGCCTGGTGATCCATCCGCCGTTGACCGACTTCCCTGGCGAAAGCGATGAGGCCGATTGCCTGCGTATCAACCAGTGGGTAGAAGCCTCGGTGCGCCAGTGCCCCGAGCAGTACCTGTGGACCCATCGGCGCTTCAAGAGCCGGCCACCGGGTGAGCCCAAGCTGTACGAAAAACGCCGTCGATAAGACCGACCTTTCCCCACATGGAGTGACGCGATGCGCCCAGCTGAACCGGTTACAGGCTTGATTCTTTCCGGCGGCGGGGCGCGAGCGGCGTATCAGGTGGGGGTCTTGGCGGCGATTGCCGAGCTATTGCCGCCGGGGGCTCCCAACCCGTTCCCGGTGATCGTCGGCACCTCGGCCGGCGCCATCAATGCGGTGAGCCTGGCCAGCGGGGCCATGGACTTCACCGCCGCGATCCAACGCCTTACCGCGTTCTGGCAGGGCTTTCGCAGCCACCTGGTGCTGCGCAGCGACTGGCCTGGGGTGATTCGCCAGGCCGGTCGTTTCTTTATTCACAGCCTGCTGGGCTTGGGGACACAAGTGCCCGTGGCGCTGCTCAACAGCACGCCATTGAGGGCATTGCTCAAAGACAAGTTGCACCTGGACTGTATCGACGAAGCTATCCGCAATAAGCATTTGCATGCGGTAGCGGTGACGGCATTCGGTTATGAGTCCGGGCAAGCGGTGACCTTCTATCAGGGCGGCGGCACCATCGACGCCTGGTTGCGCCATCGGCGTATCGGGGTGCCCACGCAGTTGTCCGTCGAACACCTGTTGGCCAGTTCTGCCATCCCCTTGCTGTTCGCGCCGGTTAAACTCGATCAGGAATACTTCGGCGATGGCGCCGTGCGCCAGTCAGCCCCCATCAGCCCAGCGCTGCACCTGGGGGCCAGCCGGGTGCTGGTGGTGGGCGTCAGCGGCAACCCCCGGGGCAACGAACCGGCGGTGCAACGCACCTTTACGGGCCAGGAGCCGAGCCTGGCGCAGATCGGCGGGCACATGCTCAACAGCACGTTCATTGACAGCCTGGAAAGTGACATCGAGCTGCTGGAGCGCTTGAACCAATTCAGTCACGTCGCGCCTGGCCTGACGGCGGTGGATGTACTGGTGATTGCACCCAGCCAGCCCATCGATGAAATTGCCGCGCGGCATCGCCAGGAATTGCCGGCAGCGTTGCGCTTGTTTTTGCGTGGGCCGGGGGCGACCAAGACGAGTGGGGCGGGGGTGTTGAGTTACTTGCTGTTCGAGGCGGGGTACTGCAGCGAGTTGATCGAGCTGGGGCGGCGGGATGCGTTGGCAAAGCGCGAGGAAATCATCCGATTCCTCGGTTTAGCCTGATCCCCTGTAGGAGCGAGCTTGCTCGCGAAAAACTCAAGGACACCGCGCTCATCCAGGGTGCGCGCGTTATCGTTGACGATCTTCGCGAGCAAGCTCGCTCCTACAGTGGGGCCAGCGAATGCTTAGAAGTGGTACTTCACCAAAAAGCTCGCCGTGTCCTGGTTGGTCTTGAACGCGCCCGTATCTTCGATGCCGTACTTGTTCTTCCAGTAGTCGTATTCAAAGCCCACATACAACTGCTTGTCGCCCCAGTGCAGCGCCTTGCCCAGGTCATATTTGACCTGTGGGTTGAAGTGCAGGTTGGCGTGGTAAGTGCCACGGGCGTTCTTGTCGTTGTCTGTCACCCAGTCCATGAAGCCGTCGATCAGCACATCGGAGTTGCCGACGGGAATCGTGTACGACCAGACCGGCGTGATCTGCCACACACCGTCACCCGGGCGATTGCCTTCGGTCTGGCGCTGGTAGAAGTTCAGCTGGAAGTAGTCGAAACCGGGGATGTTCAGGTCGAAGCCCGGACCCAACAGGTACGACTCGTTGTCGCCTTCGCCGAACTCATAGGTGAAGGCCAGCAACACGTCCTTGATCGGGCCGAAGGACAGGTCCTTGTCAAAGATCTTCCCGAACGACAGGCGCGGGCTGATCTCGCCGTAGTAGGTGCTCGGCCCCGCATTGCCGTCTTCCTTGCCGTTGTAGAAGATGCGGTCGACAAACACGAAGTTGTCGCCGTACTTCCAGGCATCGGCGTGTTCGAACGTGACGGTTTGCTGGATCTGCGGGTTGACGGTAAAGCTCTTGCCCCACAGATAGGTCAGGCTGTTGTTTTGCCACTGCAACAAATCACCGGCCACGGCTTGGCCACCGGCCAGCAGGGATCCCGCCAGCATCAGGCCTTTGAACATAGGTTTCATTCGGTGCTCCCGAGTTAAAGTTTTATGTTTTTTCTAAGCTGGCGCTCTGGTGTGGCGCCTTTGGAATCGCTGAAAAACTCGTCTGATTGGTCAGCTTTATTGCTACAGCAAAAGCCGCGCCAAGGCGGTCAAAAGACCGTCGATTCAAGCGGGCGCGGAGAATACTGGCTCCCACGTCTGGGCTCAAGTGCGCCGTTACAGCGCGCACAGGGCGACAATGGGGCATGCCTCAGGTGTGGGCGTGCTCAACAGCGGGTCGTTCAGCACCGCCAAGGATGTTGAACAGGATATTCAGCGACAACGCGCTGAGGGTGGCCATGGCGATGCCACTGTGGGTGATCGGGCTCATCCACAGCGGCAATTGCGCGAAAAACTCCGGGCGCACCACGGGAATCAGGCCCATGCCGATGCTCACCGCCACCAGCAACTGGTTGCGGCGGTCGGCGATATCGGCTTCCTGGAGGATCTTGATGCCGGTGGCTGCCACCATGCCGAACATGGCAATTGCCGCACCACCGAGTACCGCCGGCGGAATTGACGCCACCAGCAGTGCGGCTTTTGGTAGCAGGCTGAGCACAATCAGAAACACCCCGGCCATGATCGTGACCGAACGGCAGCGCACGCCGGTCATCTGCACCAGGCCGATGTTCTGCGCAAACGAGGAGTGGGTGAACGTATTAAAGAAGCCGGCCACGAATGATGCGCCGGCATCGCACAACAGGCCACGGCGCAGCATCTTGGGTGTGACCTCCTGGCCGGTGATCTTGCCCAGCGCCAGGAACATCCCAGTGGACTCGACAAAAATGATCACCACCACCAGGCACATCGACAGGATCGGCGCCAATTCGAATTTGGGCATGCCAAAGTGCAGCGGCGTCACCACCTGCACCCACGGCGCCTGGGCCAGGCCGCTCAGATCGACCATACCCAGCATGCCGCACAATACGTAGCCCAGGCCCATGCCGATCAGCACCGAGATGTTCACCCAGAAACCGCGCATGAAACGGTTGATCAACAGGATGGTGCCCAGTACCAAGGCGGCAATTGCCAGGTAGATCGGCGAGCCGAAGGTGGCCGCTGCGCTGCCGCCACCGGCCCAGTTCACGGCCACGGGGAACAGCGATAAACCGATGGCGGTGATGACGGTGCCCGTCACCAGTGGCGGGAAAAACCGCACCACCTTGGACATGAACGGCGCGATGAGCATGCCGAAGAACCCGGCGGCGATGGTCGCGCCGAAAATGCCCTGCAAGCCGATACCGGGCATGCCGGCCATGGCCACCATGCTGCCAACGGCGGCGAAACTGGCGCCCATCATCACCGGCATGCGAATGCCCACCGGGCCAATGCCAAACGACTGCACCATGGTGGCGATGCCAGCCACCAGCAGGTCGGCGTTGATCAGAAAGGCAATTTCTTCACGGCTGAGCCCTGCGGCCTGGCCAATGATCAGGGGCACGGCGACGGCGCCGCCGTACATCAACAGGACGTGTTGCAGGCCTACCAGAATCAGTTGCAAGAGGGGCAGCCGCACCATGGCGGGTGCGGCAGGAATCTGCGGTTCGGCTAACTCGGTCATGCAACACCTCGGATCTTTTTTATTTTTGTATGGTTTGGAACGCAATGTCTAAATCACCACAAATCCCCTGTGGGAGCGGGCTTGCTCGCGAATGCGGTGGGTCAGTCAGCTCGAATGTTGAATGACACACTGCTTTCGCGAGCAAGCCCGCTCCCACATGGGGTTCTGCGTCAGGCCGTCAGTTGGTACGGGCTCCTTGATTGATCCAACTGCCAATCAAATCCCGCTCCTGCTGGGTCATCTGGGTGATGTTGCCCAGCGGCATGATCTGGCTGGCCACGGCTTGCGCCTGAATGCGCGCCGCCTGCTGCTGGATCTGCGCCGGAGTATCGAACATCACGCCCGCCGGCGCGGTGCTGAACAGCGGGCTGGTGGGCTTGGCCGAGTGGCATACGGTGCAGCGTTGCTCGATCACACTGTGTACCTGGCCGAAGTCGGTGCTGGCCTGGGCGGGTGCAGGTTCGGCTGCAGGCGCTGCGGGTGCGGCTGGTTTCAGGCCTCCGCCCACTGCGGTTTCCGGCAACGGTTGGTACTCAATGGCCGCTGGTGCCTTGGCCACTTCTGCCACAGGTTTGGGGCCCGTCACGTAGGCCAGGCTGATCATCGCCAAGGCGCCCACCGGCAGGGTCCACGCGTACTTCTGGCTGTTATGCCGGGTGTTGAAGTAGTGGCGCACCAACACCGCCGCCACCGCGATACCGGCCAGGATCAGCCAGTTGTATTGGCTGCCGTAGGTGCTCGGGAAGTGGTTGCTGATCATGATGAACAGCACTGGCAAGGTGAAGTAGTTGTTGTGACGAGAGCGCAGCAAGCCCTTGGCCGGCAGCGCCGGGTCTGGCGTGCGGTTCTCGGCAATTGCCGCCACCAGTGCGCGCTGCGCCGGCATGATGATGCGGAACACGTTACCCACCATGATGGTGCCGATCACCGCACCCACATGCAGGTAGGCGCCACGGCCACTGAACACCTTGCTAAAGCCGTACGCGGCGGCAATCAACAGCACGAACAGGATGAAGCCGAGCAGGGCAGGGCGCTTGCCCAGGGCCGAGTCGCAGAGGAAGGAGTAGATGAACCAGCCGGCGAACAGTGAGCCGATGCCCAGCAATACGCCTTCGGGGCCGCTGAGTGTGCTGCCGGGGGCGAGCAGGTACAGCGTCGGGTTCCAGTAGAACACCACGCACAGCAGCGCAATGCCCGACATCCAGGTGAAATAGGCTTCCCATTTGAACCAGTGCAGGTTGTCCGGCATGGTTGGTGGGGCCAGTTTGTATTTTTCCAGGTGGTAGATACCGCCACCGTGGATCGCCCACAAGTCACCGGCCAGGCCGCTCTTGGGGTTGACGCGATTGAGGTTGTTTTCCAGCCAGACGAAGTAGAAAGAAGCGCCGATCCACGCGACGCCCGTGATCATGTGAACCCAGCGCACGCTCAGGTTCAGCCATTCCATCAAATGTGCTTCCACAGTCTTTACCTCTCGCCTGTCACCCTTGTTGTCGGGTGATCAGACCTTCTCTTATTGGTGGGGGGCGAGGATCAAACGCTCATCCTCTTTGAAAAAATGCTCATCGCAGTTATTGCCTGTGCCACTGCGATCAACCACCAGGAAGTCATCCCGCTTTTCGATCGTCAGCACCGGGTGGTGCCAGACGCCGCGATGGTAATTAATGCCCTGCCTGCCGTTGGTAACGAAGGCGCGGACCAAGCCCGATACAGGTTCATCGCCAAGTGGCGCGACCACGATCAGAAAGGGGTTGCCGAGCAGCGGGATGAAAGCCTGGCTGCCCAGCGGGTGTCTCTCCAGCATGCACACGGTCAGCGGCATGTCCTGCGCGTCGGCGCGGAAAATGCTGATGATGGCGTGGTCTTCCGGTTTAGCGGTTTCGACCGTGCCCAATTTGTGAAAGCGCATGGTCGACCCGTTGTTGATCATGAAGTGATCGCTGCCATCGGTTTCGATAACGTCTCCGAATGGGGCGAAGGCTTCTTTGGTCAGGGGTTCGATCACTAGTGTGCGCATGGCTGTCTTCTTAATCTGTTTGATTGTTGATGGTTCACTGTAGGAGCGAGCTTGCTCGCGAAAAACTCCAAGGCACCGCGTTTATCCAGGGTGGGCGCGTTATCGTTGGCGATCTTCGCGAGCACGCTCGCTCCTACAGGTTCAGCGCTTACTTGGCGACTTTACCGAGGACGCGCAGGCGACTCACGCCCCCATCCGGGAACACATTCAGACGGATGTGGGTAATCGGCCCCAGTGCCTTGATCTGCTCGGCGAAGCTGTGTTCGGCGTGCATTTCCAGCTTCTGTGCCGGCAGCAGTTCGCGCCAGAACAGCGATTGGGTTTCGATCTGGCTGTCGGTGCCGCCCTTCACGAAGGCGCCCTGGATCGAGCACGTGTCCGGGTAGTTGCCCTTGAAGTGCAGGGTGTCGACGATGATCTTCTCGATCTCGCCTGGGTGGCCCAGCGCCACGATCACCCAGTCATTGCCCGGTGTACGGCGACGTGCGGTTTCCCAGCCGTCGCCCATGTTGATGCCACGGCCTGGGTTGAGGATGTTGCTCATGCGCCCGAAGTGTTCATCGGAACACGCCAGTGCACGGCCGCCATTGAGGGCCGAAGCCAGGTCGACTTGTTCGTTGTCGCCAATCGACGACCAGTCGCGGAACGGAATGCCGTACACACGCAGACGCGCCACGCCGCCATCCGGGTAGATGTTGAAGCGCAGGTGGCTGAACGCCTTGTCGTTGCTGATCTCGTGGTAATGGTGGCTGTTGCCCTGCAGCTCGACGGCCGACAGCACTTCTTCCCACTGGGTGTTGTCATCCGGGTCACCCGAGGCCAGGAAGCAGGCTTCGAGGGAGGCCGACGGCGGGAAGTTGCCGGTGAAGAATGAAGTGTCGATGTCCACGCCTTTGATTGAGCCCGGCACGCCCAGGCGGATCACCGCGCTGTCGTAGCCTTCAAAGCGCTTGCGGCGTGACTCCCAGCCGTCCATCCACTTGCCGTTGTCATCGAAAACGCCCTCCTTCCACACGGCCGGGGTCGGCTGGAACAGGCGGTTGGCGTCGGCGAACCAGTCGTCGGTCACCGACAGGATCTTGGTGCCCAGGCGGGCGTCGGCCAGGTTGACGAACTTCTCGAACGGTAGGAGTTGCGCTTTCATTCTTCTTGTCTGCCTTGAATAGAGTGGCTGGGGATGGTCGTTTAGAGGGTCAGTAAACGGAACAACGCGATCTTGTTGATCTCGGCCAGTGCGCATTTGAACTCGGCTTCCACCGAGTTGTGAATGCGCGTTTCGAACGCGGCCAGGATCTGATGCCGGTTGCTGCCTTTTACCGCCATGATGAAGGGAAACTTGAACTTGGCCTTGTAGGCATCGTTCAGCTCGGTGAAGCGTGAGAACTCTTCGGCCGTGCATTGGTGAATCCCCGCGCCAGCTTGCTCATCGGTGCTGGCTTGGGTCAGTTGGCCCTGGACGGCAGCTTTGCCCGCCAGGTCCGGGTGAGCGTTGATCAGGGCCAGCTGGCTGGTGTGATCGGCGCTCAACAGGATGTCGCTCATGCGCTGGTGCAGGGTTTCGATCTGGTCGATCGAAGGGTCCTGGCCCAGGTCGAAGGCCTTTTCGGCCACCCATGGCGAATGTTCGTAGATATCGGCGAAGGCCGCGACGAACTCATCGCGGCTCAGGGTCGAGGGTTTGAGGGTCTGGAAGGCGGTCATTTGGCTGCTCCCTTGAACGGGTGGGTGTCGTGCCAGTGACGGGCAATGTCGACGCGGCGGGTGAACCACACCTGCTCATGGCCTTTGACGTATTCGATAAAGCGCTTCAACGAGGCCAGACGCGCAGGGCGGCCGATCAGGCGGCAGTGCAGGCCGATGGAGAGCATTTTCGGGGCCTCGGCACCTTCCGCGTAGAGCACGTCGAACGCGTCTTTGAGGTATTCGAAAAAGTCATCGCCCTTGTTGAAACCCTGCACCTGGGTAAAGCGCATGTCGTTGGTGTCCAGGGTGTAGGGGATCACCAGGTGCGGCTTGCCGGTGGGGTTGTTGGGCTCCCAGTAGGGCAGGTCGTCGTCGTAGGTGTCGCAGTCATAGAGAAAGCCGCCTTCCTCCATCACCAGCCGCCGCGTGTTGGGGCCGGTGCGCCCGGTGTACCAGCCCAGTGGGCGTTCGCCGGTGAGTTCGGTGAGGATGCGGATGGCTTCGAGCATATGCTCGCGCTCCTGGGCCTCGTCCATGTATTGGTAGTCGATCCAGCGGTAGCCGTGGCTGCAGATCTCATGGCCGGCCTCGACCATGGCACGGATCACATCCGGGTGGCGCTGGGCGGCCATGGCCACGGCGAAGATGGTCAGCGGAATGTCGAATTCCTTGAACAACTTGAGAATGCGCCACACGCCGGCACGGCTGCCGTATTCGTACAGCGACTCCATGCTCATGTTGCGTGCGCCTTGCAGCGGCTGGGCCGAGACCATTTCCGAGAGGAAGGCTTCGGACTCTTTGTCACCGTGCAAGATATTGCGCTCGCCGCCTTCTTCGTAGTTGAGTACAAAAGACAGCGCAATGCGCGCCTTGCCCGGCCAGTGGGGGTGAGGAGGGTTACTGCCGTAACCGATCAGGTCGCGTGGGTAGTCAGCGCTCACTGCAGTCTTCCTTCTTGTTCGTCGTGTTAGCGATGAGTGATTGTATACAACTTATCGCAAACTTTGTAAGCCTGCATTTCTGCATTTTTTATCCAGGCGTCTGGAATAAACCCTTGCAAGAAACCTGCCCAGTCGGTCAGCTATAGGCAGGAATAATTCCCCTGTAGGAGCGAGCTTGCTCGCGAAAAACCCGAGGGCGCCCCATTTCGTCCTGGAGTCTTGTGTTACCGGTCACGATTTTCGCGAGCAAGCTCGCTCCTACAAGGGAATGCGGGGCTGTTGAATTTATTGTGTACAATTTTTTTAAAAAGTGTCTTAATCAGCCATCGCCCGCTTCTTCACTGCCCTGAAAAAGTGCGGTTCTCTCTTCTACTGACTTCGGGAGGCGCATAGACGCCATGGGACGTTTGACTACACACGTTTTGGACGCCGCACACGGCTGCCCTGGCAGCGCGATCAAGGTTGAGCTGTATCGCGTCGAAGGCGCGCAACTGGAGCTGGTTGCCACCACCCTGACCAACAGCGATGGCCGCTGCGATGCGCCGCTGCTGCAAGGCGAGGATTACCGCAGCGGTGTGTACCAACTGCAATTCAGCGCTGGCGACTACTACCGCGCCCGTGGTGTGCAATTGCCGGACCCTGCCTTTCTTGACGTGGTCGTCCTGCGCTTCGGCATCAGTGCCGAACAGGATCACTACCATGTGCCTCTCCTGATTTCGCCCTACAGCTACTCCACTTATCGCGGTAGCTAGCGTCACCTCGCTTCACACCCCCAAAGCTCTTCGTTGGTTTTTCGCCCGCCCACACTGCGGGCTTTTTTTTGTCCGGGATTTGCCTGGGCAACTATGTAGCGCACGGTGCACAAGGGCAAACCCTAGGCTCGGCTTTTCTTGCAGAGAAGACATTGCCATGAGCACTGATATCCTCGACAGCGACTCGCCGGCCTGGGCTGGGCAGCTCGTTTTCGACGACCCCGGCACCACTTTCGAAGAGCGCCAGAAGGCGATTCGTCTATTGCTGGCACGCCGCATCAACAGCGTGAGCCAGCCCAGCCTTACCCTCAACCTGATGCATGCCGCGCATGTGCGGTGTGTCGAAGCGTCGAAAGTCCTTCGCCATCTATTGAGACGAGCGCCTCGAATACTGCCGGTGATCCGTCATGCCTTGCGCGACGCTTTTGCCATGGACCCGGACCTCCTGTTGTTTACCGAACCGCTGGCGCCCCAGCCGGCCCGACATATGAACAGCTTGATCGATCGTGCCCTGGGTTTGTTTGCCCACCCTTTCGTACCGATCAATCTGCATCACTTCACCGGCTTGAGTGTCCGGGGCAACCCCACCTGCACGTTGCCCTACAACGCCCGCGAAGCGCTGGAGCGTGTCAGCGGACTTGGCTTGGCGGCGCTGCTTGACCGCGGGGAGCAGGACTACTGGCAGGCATTGGCCAATGGGTCCTGGCTGTCACGCCGTGGGCGGTGGGTGGCATTGCGCAGCAGCGTATTTGCCGACCACGCGTTTTTGGCACACCAGCTGTATCAACTGTCGCAGGCGGGTTATGCCATGGTCAGGCAACTGATCGATGCACCGACCGCCCAGGCCCGCCAACGTGCCGGTGGCGCGTGGGCGACGCTGCGGGTCGGCGAGGTGCTGTGGTCCCATGCAACGAGTGGGGGACTGGCGATTCCTGGCGCCTTGCATCTGTACCGCGACCTTTGGGCAGACTCGCCCCAGGTGGTGTACTTGCCCAGCTTGCGGCGCCAATTCCATGAGTTCAGCTCCTGGCGCCAACTGCTGGCCGAGCTGCCTGCGCTGATCAATGAGAGCTTGCTGGGCATTGCCTGGCAGTACCTGCCGCTCAAGCGGGGGGCAAAGGCAGGTGCAGAGTTGCTGCAACCTGGCCGGGCACTGAGCGCCGATGCCTTGGCACACAGTGCAAACGCTTTGCTGGACCAACAACGTGCCAACGAGTGGGGGTGCGTGCTGTCGATCGATTACATGGCACCGGTTGCCCCTGGGCAGGCATCACCGAATCGCCACGCCGCACGCTTGCTGCGGTTTATCGAAAAAAATCGTAAGCACCTGGCCGGCCGAACGCTCTTTGACGATGAGCTTGAGGAAGTGTTGGCCTGGGACGCACGACGCCGCCGAACACAAATAAACTTCGCCGGCCTGTCGTCCGACCTGGCGCTTAGAACCCGTGAGGAGGGGGTGGCGCGTTACGAAAAACGCTTGCTGACCTTGCTGGATGCTCAAGATTCGACCTTACAGACCCAGGCCTACCAGGCCTTTCTGGCGCTGGAAAAAAAGCATCAGACCCATGCCCGGGCGGTCACCCAGTGGGCGCACGCTGAGGGTGGGCACCTGTTGCACAAAGCCTTCTGGCTCGAACGACCGGATGGTCAACGCAAGCGCGCATCGCTGCTTATCTGGGCCCAGCGCCAGGCATTGCGCAGCGAAGCACAGTTGGAGCGCACCCTGAAACTGATCAAGCAGTCGCATTTGGAGAGGCTGCTTGAGGTGCTCGATAAACCCCTGGCCTCTGAGCGTGGCAACAGCGACACACGAGTGTTGCGGGTGTCTGTGGTCGGCAATGACAGCCGTGTGCTGGCGCTGGCGAGCGAGGGGCGGCAGCACACCCTGTACACCCTCTTGGGCCTGTTTGTGGTGACCACCGCCCGCGCAATGGTCGCGCCGGCTCTGGGCCAGCCGGTGGTGTTGGTGGCCAGCGGTGCCCAAGGCGGGCTGGCAGTGTTTGACAGCCTTGACGCCCTGTCTCATGGGCTGCGCGCCAGCCTGGCCAGTCGTGATGGTTCGGGCCTGTGGCAGTGCATCGGGCGCGATGTGCGTGAGGCCGCGCGCATGGCGGTGGCGGGGCTGGCACCTGATGAGGTGCTTGAGGTGGAGTACACCGTCATGGCGCAGGATGTGATGCAGGAAGATTTCAAAGCGTTGATCGAACACTACGCAAGGCTGGACAAGCTGATTGACGATGACGTGCGTTTGTTCAGCGCCATCAGCGACCCAGTGGTGTGCCATCTGCAATTGATCCAGGAACTGTCTGAACACTTGCAGGTGCCAGTCAACGAGCAGCGTGCGCTGGCGATGGTGAATGTTGATTTCACGCGCTTGATGGCGGGCCAGGCCAAAAAGCAACCGGCCTGGCTGGTGGCGGCGACGTTACTCCAGCGCAAGCGTTATCAGCGTTTGGAGCGCCGCTACCTCTCCAGTGCCTTGGCGCTGGAGAGTCGTGTGGGGCAACTGGTGCCCGACTTTTATGCCTTTGCCCGCGAGCGTTTGGTGAAGCATTTGATTCAGGATGGTTTCAAGGTCGCTCAGGGCGAGCAGGCGGCGAGCGACGAACTGGATATCGATAAACCCCTATTGAGCCTGCCTGACGACGTCACCTCTTACTATGACGGGTGGGCCGCCCATTCCCCTCCGGGGGATCGGCAAGTCAGAAAGGTCGTCAGCCGCGAACGCACCACCTTCAGCCTGCTGCAATTGGCCTTGCATAACCTCGACCCCTTGGCGCCCTGGACGGTGTGGCGCCTGAACCGTGCGCGTTATTTGGAGCCTGCATGGGAGCGGCGTTTGTCTGCGCAGTATTTGCTCAAGATGGTGTCTTCCCTGGACATTGCCGGCACCTACCTGCGCCTCGTCCAGCGCGCATTTTATCCGCTGCCCAGCGCGCCCACCGGGCTCTCGCAAGCGCTCGTCCAGCGGGCAACCCTGCACCTTACCCAGTTGCAGGTCTTTTCGGCGGCGCTGCAAGGGCTGTCCGACCCGGCGCAGCGCCTGTTCAATACGGTGATGGCTGCGCATGATCCGGCGGGCCTGGTACAAAACGGCGTGCGTGCGGTCCTGCATTTTATCCGCCTGCGCGGCTACACCCTCAAACATGATCGCCACATTACCGGTGTGCTGGTGATGGTCGATCAGGTCTCGCAGCGCTGCCTGGTGTACTGGCCCACCGCATCGGGTTTCCCGGTACTCAGCGAGTATGGCAGTTGGCAGGTGGCCAAGGATGCATTGAACCGTGAGGGAGCAGCACCTGAGAACGTCAAGGCGTTGTCGCAGCTGGTCGCACCGGGATGGGAAGTAGAGGCGATGTCCAGTTACCCAGGCTGCGTTCCTGCCTCGAAACGTGCTGCGTCGCGCTTGACCCCCATCGTCAACTTGCCTTGGGCTATGCCCGGGCTTTTTGTGTACTCGGTCGGCGAGGCGATTGCGCGTTTCATCGCAACCTTCAAGATCAAGCACAACGTGCCGGTTGCCGAGCCGCGAGCCGTCGAGGCGCAGATCCAGGAGCAGATAGCGGCTGCGCCGATGGATTGGCTGGATTTTGTCAGTACAACCCATTGCGACGCCGTGGCACTGCTCAGTCATGGCCGTGTGCTTGAGGCGCAGCGCCAGGTGCACGCCTATGCCAACAGTGCCGACACGCTGGCACAGTATCGTGAGCAACGCCTGGGCATGCAGTGGGACGCTACTGTGCGCGGGCTTTTGTCATTCGTTCCCGTGCTGGGCTTGGGGGTCGGTATTTATGAGGTATTGCTGGCGGCCAGGCGCTACCACCAAAGCGGTAGAGGTGAAGAGGCCGTCGATGTGGCGTTCATGACGGTGATGGCCTTTTTCGAGATTTTGAGCTCATTCCTGCCGTCTCCCAAGTCGTTGATAAAAGGCGGGACGTTAGTGGGGGCAGCGGTTGTTCGGGGAAGCCTTCGCCAGTTGCAGCGACGATTGGCGTTGGCCGGGAAAACCGTGCCCAGGCCGCCGGTTGCGACCCGTCCGGGAAAGATGCTGGAGCGATTCAAGCAGCCCTTTTCCCGCGACGGTGCGATAGCCCTGAAAGGCCGGGACGAGAAGGGCGTCTATGCCAAGAACGGCGAGCAGTTTTTTGTCGATGGAGAGTCTGCCTATAAGGTGTACCAGCGCTCTGGCGAGCCGTTTTTGCGCCTCAAAAGCCCGGTGGGTGATACGCAAGGTGAACTTGTCCTGCATATCAGGCAGGAGCGCGACTGGTTGCTGGGAGCCGACTCTGCACCGCCCTCGCCACAACCCGGCCCCAGTTCCGGACGCCTTCAGCCTTTTCGCAGCCAGGGTGCCACGCATTGGGTGCCGCCCTCCTGGGAGGCACTGGAGCAGGCCATGGGCCAGGCTTCGATCGATCCCATGCGTTTTCGATCCTGGGCGATTACAGCGCCGCTGACATTGACTGAGCTGTTGCCTGAGCAAAGGATTTTTGAGGTTGCCGACACGTCGGCACGACGCTACAGCGTGGTACACCATGAAGGCTTGCACTACCGGGTGCTGCCCTCGGGTGCGGATGTTTCGCCGCGTAAACTGATGTTTGTTACTCGCAACCAGCCGCTGGAGCATGCCGCCTCGCTGGATATTGCTTACTGGTTGGAAGTGGGGTTGTTCGACCAACCCATCCCGGCCACGTTCGGTGCCAACGGGCAGTGGGTATTTCGCCGGCCCTTGTTCAGAGAGTCGTTGCGCGTCTCATTGGTGCGGGCGTTTCCTTCGATGACAGCCAACAGTCGCACGTTTCTGATTGCGCGGTTGCTGGAGTTGTCCGACCCCAGCCATTCCCTCACTGCCACCCATCTGCTCAGGCTCAGGGTTACGCTCGACCGCTGGCTGTTGCCGAACGCAGTGGGGCGTACCGATGATTTGCTGAGGCTGTTACGGCCCCATCACAGTACAACGCGCAGCAGTATTTTTATCGGCAGTGAGCGCACCACCCCAGCTTTCGAGCGTGTGGATTTCACCGTGCATGAGATGCCGCACATGTCCCTGCGACTTGTCGGCCGAACCAACCTGAACGAGCGTTCGCTTGCCATGCAAAAGGAGGTTCGAAGGGTATTGGAGCAACAGGGGTTTGTGGTCCACGATCTTTACAAGACGCCTGGGGCAGCGGCGTGGCTGGATTTCAGTTGCACTCATCCGCAGTCCGACAACCACTACTACGTGCTCACGCGTTGGGCGAACTCAGCCAGCATCAAGTTGCATTCAGTCAACTTGATGCAAATGACCGATGAGTGGTTTGAACTCAAGCTTGCCAAGCGCGGCTACGACAGCGCGTATATACCGATCAAGCGCGCCATGGACGAACAGCGTTTGGTGAAGATCGTTGCGGGTATCCAATGGACACCCACTGCGCCACCCACGGTCTTTTTTGTGCGGTTTGGCAGCCTCAAGCCCGGAAAATCGATGCCGCCCCCGCCGCGCCAAAAAAGGCCGCACTCACCCGGTTGAACCAGCCCTGGCCGCGACTGCTGCGCAAGTATCGCGCCGCACTATGGGCGCTGAGGCCGTAGAACAACTTGCACAGCAGATCCAGCAGGGTCCAGGTGACAATCATGATCAGCAACTGGGGTAGGAACGGCTGTTGGCCGCTGAGGAATTGCGGCAGGAACGCGGCGAAAAACAGGATGTCCTTGGGGTTGCTGGCCCCCAACACAAACGCGCGGCCAAACAGCGTGCGAAACCGTGGAACCGGCGCGCTGTACGGCACCTCGGCGCTACGTGCCGGTTGGCGCGATTGCTGCCAGCTCTGCCAGGCGAGGTAGAACAGGTACGCCGCGCCGACGATCTTCAAGGCACTGAACAGTTGCTCCGACGCCAGCAGCAGCGCGCCCAGGCCCAGTGCCGAGGCACTGAGCAGGCAGATCGAGGCGAACACCCCACCGAGAAACGCTGGATACGAACGGCGCAGGCCGTAGTTCAGACTGTTGCTGATCATCAACAGAGACAGTGGCCCTGGGATCAGGATCACCACCAATGCCGCGCCGCTGAACAGTAGCCAGGTTTCCAGGTTCATCTGTTACTCCTTATAGAAATATGAATTTGGCGATGAAAATCGCGCACAGCACCCACAGGCTCACGGAAATCTCACGGTACTTACCGGTGCCCGTCTTGAGCGCCACGTACGTGATAAAGCCCAGGGCGATCCCGTCAGCAACCGAGAAGGTCAGAGGCATCATGATCGCGGTGACAATTGCCGGAATGCTGTCGGTGGCTTCATCCCAATTGATGTGGGCCATGCTTGCCATCATCAGCATCGCCACGTAGATCAGCGCACCGGCGGTGGCGTACGCCGGGATCATGCCGGCCAGCGGTGCGAAAAACATCGCCGCCACAAACAGGACGCCCACCGTCACCGCAGTCAACCCTGTGCGGCCGCCAGCGGCAACACCGGCAGCGCTTTCCACGTAGCTGGTCACTGGCGGTACACCGACCATGGCGCCGAACACGCTGGACGCACTGTCGGCCTTTAACGCGCGGGACAGGTTATCGATCTTGCCATCGGCATTGACCAGGCCGGCCCGTTGCGCGACGCCCATCAGTGTACCTGCAGTGTCAAACATGTGTACAAAAAGAAATGCAAATACAACGCTAATCATGCTGACATTGAATACACCTTTCACATCCATGGCCATCCAGGTCGGTGCCAGGCTTGGGGGTGTGGAGACCATGCCGTTGTAATGCACCAGGCCAAGGCCCCAGCCGGCCAGCGTCACAGCGATGATGCTGATCAAGATTGCGCCGAACACGCGGTGGTAGCTCAAGATGGCGATGAGCAAAAAGCACACGGCCGCCAGCAACGGCGCCGGCTCATGCAACGAGCCCAGCTTGATCAACGTGGCGGGGCTGTCGACGATGATCCCGGCGGTTTTCAAGCCGATCACGCCAAGGAACAAACCGACCCCCGCGCCCATGGCATGGCGCAGGCTTACCGGAATGCTGTTGAGCAGCCATTCACGCACCCGCGACAAGGTCAGGCCCATGAACAACACGCCCGAAATAAACACCGCACCCAGGGCGGTTTCCCAGGTGTATCCCATGGTGCCGACCACGGTGTAGGTGAAAAACGCGTTCAGGCCCATACCCGGTGCCAGGCCCACTGGCCAGTTGGCGTACAGGCCCATCAACAGGCAGCCCAGCGCGGCGGCAATGCAGGTGGCGACAAACGCTGCACCATGGTCGATACCGGCGTCGGCCATGATGTTGGGGTTGACGAAGATGATGTAGGCCATGGTGATGAAGGTAGTGAGGCCGGCGATCAGCTCGGTCTTCACTGTGGTGCCATGCAAGCTGAGTTTGAACAGGCGTTCCAGCCAGCCGTTGCGGGTGGGTTGGAGGTCCAGGGGTGAGGCTTCGGATTTGCGGCTATCCACAGCGAGTACTCCTCAAGCATTTTATTGTTATGGCCGGCGCTTGGGCGCCGTGAGGTACTGGCGGGTTTTGTTGACCAATAGGTCAGGAACTCGCACGAGGCGAATTATGCTTTTGTATACAAATAAAGCAAATAATGTTTTCGAATAGCTTTCGGCAGGGCTAGTTCGCCGCGCTCAATGCCTGATTCACCGCCAGCCATCCGGCTACCGCTTCTTCACCAGCCTCGCTGAACGCCCGTTGCAGCAATTTCACCTGTTCACGACGCAGCGACTGTTCGAAACGCAGGCCTTCATCACTCAGTTCCAGCAGGCGTTTGCGCTTGTCGGTCGCGGACGCAACGCTGCTCACCAGATGCATTTCCTGCAATTGGCGCAGCGGCATGTTCAGCGCCTGCTTGCTCACGCCCAGCAATTCCAGCAGTTCCTTCACGCTCAGCGCGGGGTAGCGCGCGATAAAAAACACGATGCGCTGATGGACGCGACTCAGGCCACGGCGCTCAAGCATTTCGTCGGCTTTGGCGGTAAACGCCTGGTAACCGAAGAAGAACGCTTCCATGGCTTCTTGCTGGGCAGTCTGGTTTTTAAGGTCAAGCATATTGACGTATCCGTGCAAGTCGTCGTAATTTCGGTCAACCAGTTTGACGTATTTCCTACAGTCTTTGCTACCGGTGACCCTATGGCCTTCTCTGAACGTGTTACGCGCCTCAAAAGCTCCTTGATCCGTGAAATCCTCGCGGCAGCCCAGCGCCCGGAAGTGATGTCCTTCGCCGGGGGCCTGCCAGCCGAAGCCATGCTGCCGGCTCTGAATTGGGACGCTATGCCGCTGAACATCGGCCAATACGGCATGAGCGAAGGCGAACCACAACTGCGTGAATTGCTGGCTGCCGAGGCCCGCGCCCTGGGCGTGCCGTGCCAGGCCAGCCAGGTGCTGGTGGTCAGTGGTTCCCAACAAACCCTGGACCTGGCGGCCAAGCTGTATATCGACAAAGGCACGCAGATCCTGCTGGAAGGCCCAACTTATCTTGCCGCATTGCAGATCTTTCAACTGTTCGGCGCCGAGTGCCTCACCGTGCAGTTGGAGGCCGACGGCCCGGACCTGGCTGCACTGCGCAGCAACCTGGAGCGCCACCGCCCGGCGTTCATCTACCTGATCCCCACGTTCCAGAACCCCTCGGCCGTGCGCTACAGCGAAGCCAAGCGCGAAGCCGTCGCCGCGTTGCTCGACGAGTTCGGCGTAACCCTGATCGAAGACGAACCCTACCGCGAACTGACCTTCGACGGCGGCAGCGCCCAACCCATTGCCGGGCGTTTGAAAAAAGCCAGCTGGATCTACACCGGCACCGTCTCCAAAACCCTGCTGCCAGGCCTGCGTGTCGGTTACCTGATCGCCAGCCCCGACCTGTTCCCGCACCTGCTCAAGCTCAAGCAGTCAGCCGACCTGCACACCAATCGCGTTGGCCAATGGCAGGCGATGCAGTGGATCGGCACAGAAAAATACCAGCAGCATCTGGTCGAGCTGCGCGGCTTTTACCGTGAACGCCGCGATGCCTTCCAGTCGGCCCTTGAGCGTCATTTTGCCGACCTGGCCGACTGGCAAGTGCCCCAGGGCGGATTATTCTTCTGGCTGACCTTGAAACAGCCGCTGGACACCCGCACTTTGTTGGCTCCATCACTCGATCAGAATGTCGCGTTCATGCCCGGTGAACCGTTCTTTTCCGAGCCGGACCAGCATCTGGGTTCGCTGCGGCTCAATTTCAGCCATATCGACCCGGCCCGCCTGGACGAAGGTCTCAAGCGCCTGGCCAGCGTGGTCCGTCAAGCACAGCACGCGCAAGCGGCATAAGGGGATCCCCATGTACAAGGTTTATGGCGATTACAAATCGGGCAACTGCTACAAAATCAAGTTGATGCTCAACCTGCTGAACATTCCCTATGAATGGATCAATGTAGACATCCTTAATGGCGACACCCAGACCGCCGAGTTCCTGGCCAAGAACCCCAACGGCAAGATCCCGGTGCTGGAACTGGAAGACGGCACTTGCCTGTGGGAATCCAACGCGATCCTCAACTTCCTGGCCGATGGCAGCGAGTTTTTACCGACTGAGCCGCGCCTGCGCACCCAAGTGCTGCAATGGCAGTTCTTCGAGCAATACAGCCATGAGCCGTACGTTGCCGTGGCGCGGTTTATCCAGTTCTACCTGAACATGCCGCAAGATCGCCTGGAGGAATACCAGACCTGCCATAAGCGTGGCTACAAGGCCCTGAAGGTGATGGAGCGCCAACTGCAGGCCACGCCGTACCTGGTGGGCGAGCAGTATTCGATTGCCGATATTGCCCTGTATGCCTATACCCATGTAGCCCATGAAGGTGGGTTTGATTTGGCCCCGTATCCGGCGGTACAGGCGTGGTTGGCGCGGGTGGCCAGCCATCCCAAGCACGTAGCCATGCTGGACTGATAACGCGGTTCAAATTGTGGGAGCGAGCAAGCCCGCTCCCACATTTTAGTTCGATGTTGTGTCAGATAATTCCTCACTGAGCATATTGAAGCAGCGCTGTGCTGCCGGGCTCAGCCCCATCCCGCTGCGGCTGATCAACCCAATCTCCCGGTTCACCCCCGGGTGATCAATGGGGATGCGCTTCAACCCCTCCAAACTGTCCGCCGCCGACTCCGGCAACACACTGATCCCCAACCCCTGGCGCACCAACGCCAGTACCGTCGACATGTAATTGGCTTCCATCCCTGCGTTCATCGTCAACCGCGTTTCATCGAACAGCGCGTCCACCTGTTCGCGCACACTGCTGTCGCGGCCGGTGAGGATGATCGGTTGGTCCGCCAATTGCGCAAGCGTCAGTTGGCGATGGCGGGCGAGGGGATGATCCAGTGGCAAAAAGGCACACAGGCGATCATTCAGCACGGGGACGAACTGCAGGCCATGGCTGAGGCGTGCACGTACGCCGATGCCAAAATCCACCTCGCCAGAGCGCACCTGGGCATGAATGCGATGGGCCACCAGGTCATGCAGGCGTACCTCGATGCCGGCAAAGCGCTCGCGAAACAGGCGCAGCACTGGCGGCAGTGAACCGGCGCAGACAGACGGCAGGGCGGCGATGGTGACCACGCCACGGCGCAGCGCGGCCAGGTCGCGAGAGCCGGTGACGATGTTGTCCAAGTCCAGCAGCAGTTTTTCCATGGGGCCACGGGCGTCCTGGCCAGCGGCCGTGATGCTCACATGGCGCGGGCTGCGGTCGAGGAGGGCGACGCCGAGCCAGTCTTCCAATTGTTGCACCTGCACCGTCAGTGCCGAAGGCGACAGATGCAGTTCGTTGGCAGCCTTGGTGAAACTGCCAGTGCGGGCCACCGCGAGAAACGCTTGAATGTGTTGGATACTGTTCTTCATTTTGTTTTTCCGAACACTAGCTGGTGAATATTCCAATTTACAAAGACTAACCCGCTTCCAATACTCCAGGGAAAACAATAACCGGCCAACAAGGCCGCTCTGGAGTAACCCATGCTCGCTACCCTGGGTGTCATTACCATCTTGTGCCTGCTCGCTGCCGTCATGAGCAAACGCCTCTCGCCACTGGTGGCCCTGATCGCCTTGCCGATCATCGCCGCGCTGCTCGGCGGGTTCGGTCTGCAAACCAGTGCCTTCATCATTACCGGTATCAAGAACGTCGCCCCGGTGGTGGGCATGTTTGTCTTTGCAATCCTGTTTTTCGGGATCATGACCGACGCTGGCATGCTCGACCCCATCATTGATCGCATCCTGCGCACGGTAGGGACGCGTCCTACACGAATTGTTGTCGGTACCGCGACCCTGGCGCTGCTGGTGCACCTGGACGGCTCCGGCGCGGTGACCTTCCTGGTGACGGTGCCGGCGATGCTGCCGTTGTATACGCGGCTGGGCATCGACAAGCGCATCCTCGCCTGTGTCTGCGCGATGGCGGCCGGGGTCAACTTCCTGCCGTGGACCGGCCCGGTATTGCGTTCATCGGCGGCCTTGCATGTGCCGGTGGCAGACTTGTTCCAGCCGCTGATTCCGGTGCAGATCGTCGGCCTGATCTTTGTGTTCGTCTGTGCCTGGTGGCTTGGCCACCGTGAAGAAAAACGCCTGGGCCTTGGCGCTGGCTCTACCGTGGATGCGGTGCCCCAGCGGGTGCTCAGCGACGACGACATCAAGCTGCGCCGCCCACGGTTGTTCTGGGTCAACCTGATCCTCACCGTGTTGGTGATGGTGGTGATGATCGCCGGCTGGGTCGACCCGGTGGTGATGTTCATGCTCGGCACCGTGGTGGCGTTGTGCATCAACTACCCCAACGTCGACGCCCAGCGTGCGCGCATCGATGCCCATGCCAAAACGGCGTTGACCATGGCCAGTATCCTGCTCGCCGCCGGGGTGTTCACCGGCATCATGCAGGGCACCGGCATGCTCAAGGCGATTGCCGAAGTGGCGGTGGCGCAGATTCCTGCGGGCCACGGCAAGTTGATCCCGGCGGTGGTGGGCTTTATTTCCATGCCGCTGAGCATGTTGTTTGACCCCGACTCCTACTATTTCGGCGTGATGCCGGTGATCGCCGAAGTGGGCAAGGCCCTGGGCGTCGACCCACTGCAAGTGGCCCAGGCCTCGCTGCTGGGCGTACACACCACCGGCTTCCCGGTCAGCCCGCTGACTCCCGCGACGTTCCTGCTGGTGGGCTTGTGCAAGATCGAACTGGCGGATCACCAGCGCTTCACCATTCCGTTTCTGTTTGCCGCGTCGGTGTTGATGACCCTGACTGCGTTGCTGTTGGGAGTGATTTGAGATGAAAACCTTGCGCATCGGTTCTGGCGCCGGCTATTCCGGCGATCGTATCGAACCTGCTGTGGAACTGGCCGAACAAGGCGATTTGGATTACCTGGTGTTCGAATGCCTGGCTGAACGCACGATTGCTTTGGCGCAACAGGCGCGTATCGCTGATCCGCAAGGGGGCTACGACCCTCTGCTCAGTGAGCGCATGCGCCGGGTGTTGCCGTTTGTGGGAGCCAAGGGCAATCGCCGCCTGCGGGTGATCACCAATATGGGCGCGGCCAACCCCGTGTCGGCGGCCGCCGAAGTGCGGCGGATTGCCAGCGAGTTGGGCCTGGATCTCAAGGTGTTTGCCGTGGTGGGCGATGACGTGTTGACGGTGTTGCAGCCCGACTTGGTGTTGGATAACGGTCAGACGCTCGGCTCCCTGGGGCCGCGGCTGATTTCCGCGAATGCCTATCTGGGCGTCGAGGGTATTTTGCAGGCCCTGCGCGCCGACGCCGATGTGGTCATCACTGGGCGTGTAGCCGACCCGTCCCTGTTCCTGGCGCCGCAGATGTTTGAGTTCGGCTGGGCGATGGACGATTGGCAGCGCCTGGGGCGCGGTACGTTGGTGGGGCATTTGCTCGAATGCGCCGGGCAGGTCAGCGGCGGTTATTTTGCCGACCCCGGTTTCAAGGATGTGGATGACCTGGCGCGCCTGGGTTTCCCGCTGGCCGAGATTGATGCGGACGGTGAGGCTGTCATCACCAAGGTCGCCGGCACCGGTGGGCGAGTCAGCCGCGCGACCTGCACCGAACAACTGATTTACGAAGTGCATGACCCGCAAGCCTATTTGACTCCGGACGTGACGGCGGACTTCTCTCAGGTGAGCTTCGCCGACGAGGGCTTTGATCGCGTGCGTGCCCAAGGTGCCGACGGCCAAGCGCGCCCCGAGCAATTGAAAGTCAGCGTGGGCTATTTGGACGGCTGGATTGGCGAAGGGCAGATGTCCTACGGTGGCCCTGGCGCTGTCGCACGGGCGCAGTTGGCGCGGGATGTGGTCCTCAAACGCCTGGAATTGATGGGCGTGAAGATGCAGGACGTGCGTGCCGAACTGATCGGCATGGACTCGCTCCACGGCCCGCGCAGCAGCGTGGAGCCTTGGGAAGTGCGCTTGCGCGTGGCGGCCCGCTGTGAAGAACGCTCTGATGCGGTGCGGGTGGGCAATGAAGTAGAAACCCTCTACACCAACGGCCCGTCGGGCGGTGGTGGCGCTAGTAAGAGTGTGCGGCAGGTGGTGGCGGTGGCGTCGCTGTTGCTGGCGCGTGATGTGGTCAACCCGAGGATCCAGGCATGAAGTTGCACACACTGGCCCATTCCCGCACTGGGGATAAGGGCGATACGTCGAACATCTCGATCATTGCTTATCGGGCTGAGGATTATCCGTTGCTGTGTGAACAGTTGACGGCTGAGCGCGTCGCCGATTTTTTTGCGGGCTTGCTGCCAGCAGGGGCGGCGGTGCGGCGCTATGAATTGCCCTATGTGCAGGCACTGAACTTTGTGTTGCCGGGGATTCTGCGCGGCGGCGTGACCCGCTCGCTGGCGCTGGACGCCCATGGCAAGTGCCTGGGTTCGGCGTTGCTCGATGTTGAATTGTTAACGCCGAACTAAATGTGGGAGCGGCGGTGCGACGATTCGACTTGCTCGCGAATGCGGGGTGTCAGTCACAGATATTTCAACTGACATACCGCATTCGCGAGCAAGCCCGCTCCCACAGGGGAACTGCGTGAAGTTCTAGATGGCGGCAAACCGCTTATCGAGGTAATCGATGATCACCTTGGAGTCATACATCCAGGTGGTCTGGCCGTTTTCTTCGATGCGCAGGCACGGCACCTTGATCTTGCCACCTTGTTCCAGCAGGGTTTGGCGGTCCTGCTCGTTGTTCTTCGCGTCCTTCAACGCCACCGGCACATTCAGGCGGTGCAGGGTGCGGCGGGTCTTCACGCAGAACGGGCAGGCGTGGAACTGATAGAGGGTCAGGTCCTTGGCCGCTTCGTTGACCTGCGCCTGTTGCTCGGCAGGGCGCTGCTTTTTGCGCGGGCGAGTCAGGAAGTCGCCTGCGATAATGATTTGGCCGAGGCCCACCCGGAGTGCTTTGACGAACATGGCTCAAACCTCTTGCCCGATACAGAAGGGGCCGCAGCTTACCTGATTTTTGCGGGCGAAAAAAAACCGGCGATGAACGCCGGCTTTTTCTGACGCAGCCGGTTACTTGATCAGGCTGAGGAATTCGCTGCGGGTGGCTGCGTTTTCGCGGAACTCACCCAGCATTACCGACGTGATCATCGACGAATTCTGTTTTTCCACACCGCGCATCATCATGCACATGTGCTTGGCTTCAATCACCACGGCCACGCCCAGGGCGCCGGTCACCTGCAGCACGGCATCGGCGATCTGGCGGCTGAGGTTTTCCTGGATCTGCAGGCGGCGGGCATACATGTCGACGATCCGTGCGACCTTCGACAGGCCCAGCACTTTGCCGCTCGGGATGTACGCTACATGGGCCTTGCCGATAAACGGCAGCAGGTGGTGTTCGCACAAAGAGTACAACTCGATGTCCTTGACCAGCACCATTTCGCTGTTGTCAGAGCTGAACAAGGCACCGTTGGTGACTTCTTCCAGTGTCTGCTCATAGCCGCGGCAGAGGTACTGCATCGCCTTGGCGGCACGTTTTGGCGTGTCGAGCAGGCCCTCGCGGGAAACGTCCTCGCCGAGTTGGCCGAGGATCGCGGTGTAATTCTGTTCCAGGGACATGAAACTACCTGTGGGATTTTTGCAAAGCGCAAGGTTACGGTGGCGGGCACATCGCTGCAAGCATGACGATTGCACTTGTTATTCGTCGCGCCCTTCCATCATGGTGCGCTTGAGCATCACATACACCGCACCTGCGCCGCCGTGGCGGGCCTGGCAGGAGGTGAAGCCGAGCACCTGGGCGTGCTGGCGCAGCCAAGTGTTGACGTGGCTCTTGATCATGGGGCGCTTGCCGTCCAGCCGCACGGCCTTGCCGTGAGTGACGCGCACGCAGCGGATTTCGAATTTAGTGGCTTCGGCGAGGAAGGCCCACAGGGTTTCGCGGGCTTTTTCCACGCTCATGCCGTGCAGGTCCAGGCTGCCCTCGAACGGGATCTGGCCAACCTTGAGCTTGCGCATCTGGCTTTCCTGCACGCCGTCGCGTGCCCACATCAGCTCGTCTTCGGGGCCGACGTCGATCACGAACTGGTCCGACAGGCCATCCACCGTGGTGGCATCGGTACGCACGGTCGCGGCCTGGCGCAGTTTGGCAATCTGCGCCCGGTCGGCCTTGGGTTTGCCGGTGTCGGCGCGGTCGTGCTTGATCGGCTTGACGCCGCGCAGCTCGTTTTTGAACAGGGAAAAATCGTCGTCTTGCATGTCAGCCTCCGCGAAGGGCGGGCAGTTTACCTAAATCGCGGCGGCCAGGGCGCAGGAAACGCTATCCAAGCGCCATCAGTCGTGTTTTTTCATCAGGTGCGAGGCGATATTCAGCGACAACGGCTGCCGCATTTTCCGACGACTGCGCCGCCATAACCACACGCCCAGCCACAGTACCAGCAGCCCGATCACCAACAGGATAGCCGAGCCACCAGGGCTGGCATTCAGTTCGCCAAGGGCGGGCGAGTGACCAAACAAACCGGCACCACCAGCGCCGGCCAACAACAGTCCTACCATCGCCAGCAGCACGGCAAAACCGGCCACCAGACGCAGACGCCAATTGCTCGGGCCCTTGGGGCGCAAGCGACGAGCATCAAAACCATCGGATATCTTCATTCCGACCTTTCCTCCAGGGTATCGGCCCTTCGACCGGACAATACACAGGTTGTTCCGGGAGCAGAGGTAAATGCGCCAAATGAGAGGGCTTTGCGGATGAGCGGGGCCATAGGCGCGCCGCTCATCCAGCGGTCGATCAGATCAGATCTTTGGTCAACGCGAGGGTGGCGAAGTTGTCGGCCATGATGGCCATTTCGGTCTGCTGCACATGTTCGGCCGTCAGGATGCCGCCTTTGTAGGGCAGGTCGCGGGTGGCACAGGCGTCTTCCACCAGGGTGCAACGAAAGCCCAGGTTCTTGGCCGCGCGCACGGTGGTGCTGACGCTGGAGTGGCTCATGAAGCCGGCTACGATCAGGTCCAGGGAGCCGAGGTCCTGCAAGTGTTTTTCCAGCCCGGTGCCGTGGAACGCGCTGGGCAACAGCTTGCCGATGATGGTTTCGTCGGCGACGGGTTCGAGGCCGGGGATGAATTCGCCGCGCTCGCCCTGGGGGTCGAACAGGCCGCCGACGGTGCCCAGGTGGCGCACATGCACGATCGGGCGCCCGGCGTTACGGGCCGCTGCCACCAACTGCTTGATGTTGTCGACCGCCGCGTCCATGCCCGAGAGGGCGAGTGGACCGCTGAGGTATTCCTTCTGGGCGTCGATGATCACGAGGGTCGCATGGCTGAGGTTCGCTGCTGCGTAACCGCGACCGCTGAGTTGAAACATCGTCTTTGGAACGGACATTCTGGGGCTCCTGTGAGGGGGGCTTTTGCGACATTGTCCACTGGCTGAGCGCTTCTGTGAATCGCTACCATCGTAAGGTACGCCGTTGCTGGCGTGCAGCCATGTCAAGAGGTGAACTTGTTTTACACAATGGTGGCAATTTGGATGAAATCTGACGGATGGTAGAGGGCTTTTCGTACATCGTAGGTCGTGGCGAAGGCTGTTAGAATCGCCAGTCGTTTTTTCCAGGAGTCTGCCCCCGTGATCACTTCCCGCCTGCGCACCTTGCGCGACCACATCCGTTGGGCTGTCAGCCGTTTCCATGGGGAAGACCTGTTTTTTGGCCATGGCACCGACAATGCCTGGGATGAAGCGCGTCAGTTGGTGCTCGGTGCGCTGCACCTGCCTTGGGAAATTGCCGACAGCTACCTGGACTGCAACCTGGAAGAAGAAGAGATCTCCCACGTCCAGCGCTTGCTGCATCGCCGTATCCACGAGCGTGTCCCCACCGCTTACCTGTTGAACGAAGCCTGGTTCTGCGGCATGTCGTTTATCGTCGACGAGCGCGTGCTGATCCCGCGCTCACCGATTGGCGAACTGATCGAAAACCGCTTCGAGCCTTGGCTGGCCCAGCCGCCGGCGCGCATCCTCGACCTGTGCACCGGCTCCGGTTGCATCGGTATTGCCTGCGCTTACGAGTTCCAGGACGCGCAAGTGGTGCTGGGGGACTTGTCGTTCGAAGCGTTGGAAGTGGCCAACCAGAACATCGAGCGCCACGGCGTCGATGAGCGTGTGTACACCGTGCAAGGCGACGGCTTCGATGGCCTGCCGGGCCAGCGCTTCGACTTGATCGTGTCCAACCCGCCGTACGTGGATGCCGAAGACTTCGCCGATATGCCCGACGAATACCAGCACGAACCCGAGCTGGGCCTGGCCTGCGGCGATGACGGCTTGAATCTGGTACGGCGGATGCTGGCCGAAGCGGCGGACCACCTGACCGAGAAGGGCTTGCTGATTGTCGAGGTGGGCAACAGCCAGGTGCACGTCGAGGCGCTGTACCCGGAAGTGGACTTTGCCTGGCTGGACTTCCAGCGCGGCGGGCATGGGGTGTTCATGTTGACGGCCGAGCAGTGCCGCCAGCATCAGGCGGTGTTTGCCGCCAGGGTCTAACCCGACCTTATTGTAGGAATACGGTCAGTGTGGGAACGGGCTTGCTCCCACATTTGATTGCGTTTCAACCCATTTAGCGGTGCGTGGCAATCCAGATCAACAACCCCGCCTGAAACACCGTAAACGCCACCAGGCAGGTGATGGTAAAGCGCAACCCGCTATCCTCGCGCTTGAACTTGGTGACCTTTTCCTCTTCCTTGCGCAGCTTCACTTCGTGCTCCGCCAGGTTCTGCTCGGCCTGTTGCAGCATCTGCGCCGCTTCCAGGATCTCGACGAACTGCACCTTCTCGGTGTTCCAGCTGTCGAGCACATCACTGACCTTGCCCGGTTGCACGTTGCCCTTGAGATGCTGCACATCAGCGTAGGCCACGTCAAAGCCATGGATGCGCAGGAAGTGGTCGCGACGCAGGCGGGTCGCTTCGTTCAGCGCGTCCTTGTTGGACAGGTCAACGCCGTCGATGCGGTAGCCGGCCCCTTTCTTTTTCGCCCACGCGGCCCCTTGCGCCACCAGGAAGCGGCCCAACCCTCGGTTGGCCGGTTCGATTTCCACGCTGGTGCCCGGGCCGAAGTGCGCGCGATGGGTGTCATGGTCGAGCCACACGTCCAGATGGTTCTGCTCGCTGCGCACCCGCTGGCCAGGCAGTTGAATGACCATGCGCAGCAAACTGTGATGTTTGTCATGGCGCTCGGTATAGCCGAACTGCACGAACCGCAACGGCCGTACACCGGTGGCGCGGTCGGTGGCCAGGGGCGCCAGGCGCAGCATCTTGAAATGCTCGGGCTGCACATCCGCCCACGGCAGGGGCGCCACGTCGACGGCCGCGGTGTTTTCAGCCGGGGTGTCGGCGGTGGGTTCCGGTGTTGCTTGAGTGGTTGTCATGCGGCGCGATCCTGTCCTAGCCCAGCAAGCCGACGGCCTTTTTGCTGTCGACACTGGACTTATCGGCCGCTTCTCGCAGGACTAGAGACAAATTGTCGCTTATCGGGGCTGAAGTCCGTCGATAAAGCGCACCACACGGCTGCCCAGTTCGGCAGCCAGGGGCAATTGCGGGTCGTTGTAGGACGCCAATTGCTGCTTCACATCCTTGGGCACGATGCGCATCACATGGTTCATGCCTTCGATTACCGCCAGTTGGGCATCCGGCTTGGCCTGTTTGAGTTGGCGGGCATCGTCGACGCCCACCTGGATATCGTTGGTGCCCTGGATAATCAGTGCGGGCATGTCCAGCTTGGCGAAGGCTGCCGAGGGATCGGCGCGGAACAGGCTGATCAAATAGGGCTGTACGCTCGGTCGGAAAATGCCTTCTAGTGGGCCAGGTACATCCGTATCCACCTGGCCGGCCTTGAGGTGGTCGAGGATCTGCTGACTGCGCAGCAGCAGGGCAGGGGGCATATGGTTGGCCAGTTGCTGGCGGATCACCTGGTCCACCGGGCGGGCGCTGCCGGACAGGGAAATCACCCCGGCCGGCTGCAGGTGCGGCGCAGCCAGGGCGGCGACCAGGGCGCCTTCGCTGTGGCCCAGCACAATCAGCGGGCCCAGGCGCTTGTCGGCCTTGAGCAACTTGCCCCAGGCCACGGCATCGGCCACGTAGGCGTCTAGTGTCAGGTTGCGCTCATCGGGAGTGGCCGCCAGGCTGGCGGCGACACCGCGCTTGTCGTAGCGCACGCTGGCGATGTTATGGCGCGCCAGCACCCAGGCCAGGCGCTTGAGGCTGTCATTGCGCGCACCGTCGGCACTGTTGCCGTTGCGGTCGGTGGGGCCGGAGCCGGCGATGATCAGCACCACCGGCACGGGTTTGTCGGACTGGGGCAGCAGCAGCGAGCCAAAGAGCTCACCGCTGCCGGTGTCCAGGCTGATGGGCCGTTGCAATACGACAGGGGCGGCGTGGGCCACGGCGGTAAACAGGGTCAGTGTGAGTAGCAGAACGCGAAGCATCATCGTGCCATTATCCAGGAGGTGTCGGTTCGACCAATGTCTACCGGGAAGGTTTCGAGGATGAACTAGTCGGTTGGCCCGCGTATACTGGCGCGCTTGGTTATCACCCCTGAGTGATTACAACTGATTTCACGGAGCGCCCTGCATGTCCGGCAATACCTTCGGCAAGCTGTTCACTGTTACCACCGCGGGCGAAAGCCATGGCCCGGCGTTGGTCGCCATTGTCGACGGCTGCCCGCCCGGCCTTGAGCTGTCCCTGGAAGACCTGCAGCGTGACCTCGACCGCCGCAAGCCCGGCACCAGCCGCCACACCACCCAGCGCCAGGAGCCCGACGAAGTCGAAATCCTCTCCGGCGTCTTCGAAGGCCGCACCACCGGGTGCGCCATCGGCCTGCTGATCCGCAACACCGACCAGAAGTCCAAGGACTACTCGGCGATCAAGGACCTGTTCCGCCCGGCCCATGCCGACTACACCTACCACCACAAATACGGCGAGCGCGACTACCGTGGCGGTGGCCGCAGTTCGGCGCGCGAAACCGCAATGCGTGTGGCCGCCGGCGCCATCGCCAAGAAGTACCTGGCCACCCAGGGCATTGTGATTCGTGGCTACATGAGCCAGCTGGGCCCGATCGAAATCCCGTTCAAGACCTGGGACAGCGTGGAAGACAACGCTTTCTTCAGCCCCGACCCGGACAAGGTGCCGGAACTGGAAGCCTATATGGACCAGCTGCGCCGCGACCAGGACTCGGTCGGCGCCAAGATCACCGTGGTCGCCGAAGGCGTCAAGCCGGGCCTGGGCGAGCCGATCTTCGACCGCCTGGACGCCGAACTGGCCCACGCGCTGATGAGCATCAATGCGGTGAAGGGCGTCGAGATCGGCGCTGGTTTCGCCTGCGTGTCCCAGCGCGGCACCGAGCACCGTGACGAGCTGACGCCGGAAGGCTTCCTCAGCAACAACGCCGGCGGCATCCTCGGCGGCATCTCCTCCGGCCAGCCGATTGTGGCGCACCTGGCGCTCAAGGCCACGTCGAGCATCACCACGCCGGGCCGCTCGATCGATGTACACGGCAACCCGGTGGATGTGATCACCAAGGGCCGCCACGACCCGTGCGTGGGCATTCGTGCCACACCGATTGCCGAGGCGATGATGGCCATCGTGTTGATGGACCACTTGCTGCGCAATCGCGGCCAGAACGCCGACGTTCGCGTGACCACCCCGGTATTGGGCCAGCTGTGATGACCCCTTGTAGTGAGCGAGCTTGCTCGCGCTGGGCTGCAATGCAGCCCCCTACAACATGAACCCCGGTCTCCCCTACTGGCGCCTCTCCAGCTTCTACCTCTTCTACTTCGCCCTCTTGGGCGCAACCGCGCCGTTCCTGGCGCTGTACTTCGACCACCTGGGTTTCTCCAGTGCGCGCATTGGCGAACTGGTAGCCATCCCCATGTTGATGCGCTGCGTGGCCCCCAACCTGTGGGGCTGGCTCGGCGACTACACCGGTCGACGCCTGGCCATCGTGCGCTTTGGCGCGGTGTGCACCCTGCTGAGTTTTTCGCTGATCTTTGTCAGCAAGACCTACGCCTGGCTGGCCCTGGTGATGGCCTTGCATGCGTTTTTCTGGCACGCGGTGTTGCCGCAGTTTGAAGTGATCACCCTCGCGCACCTGCACAAACAAACCTCTCGCTACAGCCAGGTGCGCCTGTGGGGCTCCATCGGCTTTATTCTCACCGTGGTCATCATGGGCCGCCTGTTCGACTGGCTGAGCCTGGATATCTACCCGGTGGTGGTCGTGGTGATCATGGCCGGCATCATCGGTGCCAGCCTGTGGGTGCCCAATGCCCAGCCCATTGCCCAAGGCAATCGCCTGGCCGGGGAGGGGTTTCTCAAGCAGCTGCGCAGCCCTGGCGTACTGGCGTTTTACGCTTGCGTGGCGTTGATGCAAATGAGCCATGGCCCGTATTACACCTTTCTTACCCTGCACCTGGAACACCTGGGCTACAGCCGTGGCGTGATTGGCCTGCTGTGGGCGTTGGGAGTGGTGGCTGAAGTACTGATGTTCCTGGGCATGAGCCGCATCCTCACGCGGTTTTCAGTACGCCGGGTGCTGCTGGCCAGTTTTCTGTTAGCGGCGCTGCGCTGGTTGCTGCTGGGCACGTTCGCCGAGTTTTTCTGGGTGCTGTTGCTGGCCCAGCTGATGCACGCGGCCACGTTCGGCAGTTTTCATGCGGCGGCGATTGCCTTTGTGCAACGCAGTTTTGGCGACAAACAACAAGGCCAGGGCCAGGCACTCTACGCCGCTCTGGCCGGTACCGGCGGTGCGCTGGGCGCGCTGTATTCGGGCTACAGCTGGAACCTGTTGGGGCCGACCCTGACGTTCAGCATCGCCAGCGTTGCGGCCCTGGCCGCTGCCGTTATCATCGGTCTTCGATTGCAAGAGCAGAACCAAGGAACCCTTCAATGAGCTATGTCGCCGTCTACTGCGTTGCTACACCGGATACCCCGAACAAGGTCTTGACCCATTTCGAAGACATTGCCGCGACCTTGGCCGAGCACGGCGTGCGCTTCGAGCGCTGGGCGCCTGGCCCGGTGGAGAAGGGCGCCAGCGATGCACAACTGATCGCGGCGTATCGCCCGCAGGTCGACGCACTGGGCTATTCGTCCGTCGAGGTGCTCAGTGTGACCGGCGACCACCCGCAATCGGCTGAACTGCGGGGCCAGCTCCTCGATGAGCATCGCTACAGTGAGGATCAAGCGTGGTTTTTCATCGCCGGCCAAGGCCTTTTCAGCCTGCATGTCGGTGACTACGTGTATGCCGTGCGCTGCGAAAAACACGACCTGTTGGTGATCCCGGCAGGTATCGCGCACTGGTTTGACAGGGGCGAGCACCCACATCTGGTGACCCTGCGCCTGTTCAACACGGCAAAAGGTTCGACGCCGGTGTTCACGGGAGATGATATTGCCCGGCGTTTTCCCGGATTGGACGACTAATTCAGCCATATCAGAAACTTCAATCCCCGCGCGTTTGAAGTTGCTGTGGGAAGAAACTTAAAGTCCTGTAGGGCGCAGCTGTTTATTGCCGGCCCTGCGCCTGGGTACCATTCGTTATGTAACTCTCCTCGGCATCAATGTTTATATCACCTGTCAATAGGAGGAATCCGAAGGGTGATAGGGCATCAGCCAGTCAGAAGGAGAGCACCTCATGAGCGGTTCCAAGGAGTCCTTTCAGCCACCCTATAGCGTGCCCACGGCGATCAGGCGACGCCTGAGTTTGTCGGGCAAGCCCCTGACGCCCGCAGAGCTGGAAATCCTGCGCTGGGCAGCCGAAGGCAAGACGGTCTGGGAGATCAGCCAGATCCGCGCCACTTCCGAAGCCACGGTCAAATTCCACTTGCGCAATATCTACGGCAAGTTGGAAGTGTCCAACCGTGTTCAGGCAATGAATGAGGCGGTTCGACGGGGGCTGTGTTGAACAGATAAAAAAGGGCCGCGACGCTCAATGGCGTCGCGGCCCTTTTTTGTGCCGATCATTTAAGCCGAGTGGTAGGTCGGCAGGGCAAAGCGGTTCTGGCTTTGCAACATCGAAATCTGTGGCAGGTCGCTGGCTTGTTCGGCCAGGTCGCGGCGGATGGCGCTGATGACCCACGTCAGTTGGTCGGCGGTGTGCAACTGTTGGTACGAGATGGAGCGCTTGACCTGTTTGCCTTCGCTGTTGCGCAGGGTCAACAGGATGCCGCCGTCTGGACGTGGCTGGGTGGTGACGTCGTAGTTGGAGAATACTGAGGCGAATTTATCTTGGATCAGGCTCATGTCTATCAGCTCCGTTGGCTCAAGTTGGCAAGCATGGAGTGATAGGTGCAGTGATTGTGCCATCTCGCGACTTATTAAAAAGTCTTTATAAAACAATAACTTAAAAATTTACTCGATTTTCGTTTTCGTGCAATTTGCATGAATGGCCATCATGCATCCTGCATTTTGCGCTGCTGAGCCGGTGCGAATGGGCGCCTCGATACAGATAGAGACTGCCCATGGACGGCTTAATTCCCTTTTTCAGCGCTCGCCCATCGGGATACAAAACATTTCAAATCCCGCGTGTACAGGGCGAGAACGGCTGACGTATTTTCCTGCAAGGCATAACGAACAATAAGAAAAAGGACGTTCCCCATGAGCCACCCGCAAAACGACATGATCACTTGGGGCATGATGCTGCGTAAGGTGCCTGCCATCGTGCGCGCGCTGCCGCGAGTGGTACGCGGCATGCGCGCGGCCAATGTCACCGATCCGGCGCAGCCCTGCGGCCTGGGATGGCACTTCGAACAAGCCACCCTGCGCAACCCCGAGGGCACTGCGTTGTTATACGCAGACCGGGTGCTCAGCTATCGCGAAGCCAACCAACAAGCCAACCGTATTGCCCACCATCTGCAGGCCCAGGGGATCGTCAAAGGCGATGTGGTGGCGCTGTTTATCGAGAACCGTCCGGAATTGCTGCTCAACGTCTTGGCCGTGGCCAAGCTGGGTGGCATCTGCGCCATGCTCAATACCGCGCAAACCCAGGCCGCGCTGGTGCACAGCCTGAACCTGGTGAACCCGGTGGCGATTGTGGTGGGTGCAGAACTGGTGGCGGCCTATGACGCGGTGCGGGATCAAGTGGACATTGCGGTGGAGCGCACCTGGTTCGTTGCCGATCAACAGCCTGGCGCACTGCCTGAAGGGTATAGCGACCTGCTGGCTGCCAGCGCCGAGTGCCCGGAAGACAACCCAGCCAGCACCGCGCAGGTTTTCTTCAATGACCCCTGCTTTTATATCTACACCTCCGGCACCACCGGCCTGCCCAAGGCCGGCATCATGAAGCACGGCCGTTGGACCAAGACGGCCGTGAGCTTTGGCAGCATCGCCCTGGACATGGGCCCGGACGACGTCTTGTATTGCACGCTGCCGCTGTACCACGCCACCGGCCTGTGCGTGTGTTGGGGCTCGGCGATTGTCGGCGCCTCGGGGTTTGCCATCCGGCGCAAGTTCAGCGCCAGTCAGTTCTGGGACGATGCGCGCAGATTCAACGCGACCACCCTGGGCTATGTCGGTGAACTGTGCCGCTACCTGCTCGACCAACCGGTGGGCGAAAACGACCGCGATAACCGCGTGACCAAGATGGTCGGCAACGGCCTGCGGCCCGGCGTGTGGGCGCAGTTCAAGGAGCGCTACGGCGTTGAGCATATTTGTGAGTTGTATGCCGCCAGCGACGGCAATATTGGCTTTACCAACATACTCAATTTCGACAACACCATCGGCTTTTGCCTGCAGCACTGGGCGCTGGTGGACTACGCCCACGACAGCGGTGAACCCTTGCGGGGCAGCGATGGCTTGATGCGCAAGGTGCAAACCGGCGGGCAGGGCCTGTTGTTGGCGAGGATCGATGAAAAATCGCCGTTCGACGGCTACACCGACCCGGAAAAGAACCGCAAGGTGATTCTTACCGACGTGTTCGAGAAGGGCGACCGCTACTTCAATACCGGCGACCTGGTGCGCAGCATTGGCTTTGGCCATGCGCAATTCGTCGACCGCCTTGGCGACACCTACCGCTGGAAAGGCGAGAACGTCTCCACCACCGAAGTGGAAAACGTGCTGCTGCAACACCCGCAAATCGCCGAAGTGGTGGCCTACGGCGTGGAAATCGACAACACCAACGGCCGCGCGGGCATGGTTGCCATTACCCCGAGCGAATCCCTGGCGGCCCTGGATATGCGTGAACTGCTGCAATTTGCCCACGGTCGGTTGCCGCACTACGCGGTGCCGTTGTTCCTGCGCATCAAAGTGAAGATGGAAACCACCGGCACCTTCAAGTATCAAAAGGTGCGGCTCAAGGAGGAGGCGTTCGACCCGGACAAGGCGGGCAACGATCCGGTGTACGCCTGGCTGCCGGGCTCGGATTGTTATGTGCCGGTGACCGGTCAACTGTTGGCGCAGATCCAGGGTGGCCACTTTCGTTATTGAAAGAGGCGTTATTGATTCTGCCTATGGCACCTTTTGGCAAAAAAGCCATGACAGCCGGGAACTCCGTCGCGACACTGGGCGCCCTATAAACACCCCATTAGGAGCCCTCTCATGTCTGACCAACCCAAACAGATGACCGAAGACGAAGCCGCCGAATTTGCCGAACAGGTCTTCGATGTCGCCCGTCGCGGTGATGCCGCCATGCTTGCCGCACTGTTGGCCAAGGGCTTGCCGGCGAATTTTCGCAACCATAACGGCGACACCTTGCTGATGCTCGCCGCCTACCACGGCCATGCCGAGGCCGTAAAAGTGTTGCTCGAATTCAA
This sequence comes from Pseudomonas kairouanensis, assembly GCF_004682055.1. Classification (GTDB taxonomy): domain Bacteria; phylum Pseudomonadota; class Gammaproteobacteria; order Pseudomonadales; family Pseudomonadaceae; genus Aquipseudomonas; species Aquipseudomonas kairouanensis. The sequence goes on from NZ_QUZU01000014.1 coordinate 39,281, forward strand.
GGCCGATCCCCTGATCGCCAACGACAAGAACCAACTGCCGATTGCCGGTGCAGCGTTCAAGGGCAACCTCGACGTGGTCAAGGCCCTGATCGAAGGTGGCGCACCGGTGGATGCCGCATCGTCCGATGGCCGCACGGCGTTGATGATGGCGGCAATGTTCAACCGCGTGGAGATGCTCGACTACCTGCTGGGCCAGGGCGCCAACCCCAAGGCCACCGACGCCCAGGGCGCAACCGCACTGGCAGCGGCGCACACCATGGGCGCGGTGGATACGGCGGCGAAGTTGCAAAAACTGGTGTAGGCTTTGCGCCCTCCAAAACCGCCCGCTACAGGATCGCCCCCATGAAAACCGCCCTCGTCGAACTCATCCGTAACATCAGCGCCGGCGTCATGGGCGATGACGAGGTGGCGCGCATCGCCGATGAGGCCGCCCAGGCTTACGCCGACCCGGTGGCGTTTCTGACGGCCAATCCGGATATCAACTACGACGACACCTTCCCGATCCCACTGGGTGAGTGGGTAGTGGTGGGTAGCCTGCCCGACACCGTGCTGTTCCAGGCGGACACCTACGGCGACCTGTTCGCGCAGATCGTCGCGTCATTCGGCCCGGGCGTGGCGTTCAACCTCAAGCCCAAGCAATTGGCCAAGACCGAAGAGCTGACGGCGCTGAACCGCATCCAGATCCAGATGAGCGCCCTCAGCCCGGAAGACGGCGGTTATGTGCTGCTCAACTTCAGCCAGCCATTGGATGACGAGATCCAGGCCGTGCTGGTGTACGGCAATGCCCTGCCGCGCGTGCTGGAGTTGTGCGCCGAAGTCGGCATCAAAGGCGAACCGTCGCTGGAAGCCCTGCGAATTGCCCTACATGTCTGAAATAAAACGGAACCCGCGCCAGGGCTGACTATCCTACAAGTGCATGCCCTCACTATAGGAGCGACACCATGGGTTCCACTTTTAATGGCTTGATCGGGCTGATCATCCTGGCGCTGGATATCTGGGCGATCATCAACGTGTTCAAAAGTGGCGCGAGCACGGGCGCCAAGGTGTTGTGGATCTTGCTGATCCTGCTGTTGCCGGTGTTGGGTCTGATTATTTGGGCCATCGCTGGGCCGCGGGGTAATGTGCGGATTTGAGTACTCACCACTCAGACTGAGTGGGCAGGGTCAATGTGGGAGGGGGCTTGCCCCCGATAGCAGTGGATCAGTCAATATATCTGTGACTGTCACACCGCTATCGGGGGCAAGCCCCCTCCCACTTTTGTTTCCGGTGGCTCCCGGAAAATATGTGTCGAAATATTCGCTGCACAGAATTTTCACAACTCGTTTCGGATAATTCCCACGCTTCGATTTCTTGTCAGAAAGATCTTTTTTGCGTCAGGAAAAACACCATAAAGAAGCGCTAACCCTCAGTAATCAATAGCGTTGCTGGCAGTGATGGGGCACCATTCGCGCCAAAGCGCTGCCTCTCTGTTCCTACACACTTGAGTGTGGGAAGGAAGCCACTGCAATATTTCGCAACTTCAACTTCCCAATGGGTCCTGAAACGACATGGCAAACCCGGACGCCCTGAATCAGCAGCGAGCTTCTAATCGCCTGCTGCAACCGACCGTCAAATCCCATCTGGCCTACACGCTGCTCTGCGCCCTGGTCATGATGGTGATGTTCTCCCTGCTGCGCCTGGCGCTGCTGGTGTACAACCGCGAAATGATCCTCGACACGCCGGCCTCGACCTTCCTGGAAGCGTTCGCCAACGGCCTGCGCCTGGACCTGCGCCTGGTGGTGTACCTGGTCATTCCGTTGTTGCTGGCGCTGTTCAGCGTACGGGCCATGGCAGCCCGCGGGTTCTTTCGTTTCTGGCTGACCCTTGCCTCCAGCATCGCCCTGTTCCTGGGCTTGATGGAAATGGACTTCTACCGTGAGTTCCACCAGCGCCTCAATGGCCTGGTATTCCAGTACGTGAAGGAAGACCCGAAAACCGTGATGAGCATGCTCTGGTACGGTTTCCCGGTGGTGCGCTACCTGCTGGCCTGGGCCGTGGGCACGCTGATCCTGAGCATCGCCTTCAAAGGCGCCGACCGTGCGACGCGCCCCCGTGGCCCGTTCAGCGGCGGCAGCATCAGCACCCGCCAGGTGGCGCCGTGGTACAGCCGTATCGCGGTGTTCGTGGTGTGCCTGTTGATCGCCGTGGTTGCCGCCCGTGGCACCCTGCGCCAGGGCCCGCCGCTGCGTTGGGGGGACGTGTACACCACCGATTCGAACTTCGCCAACCAGTTGGGCCTTAATGGCACGCTGTCGTTGGTGGGGGCGGCCAAGGCGCGCTTCTCCGAGCATCGCGACAATATCTGGAAGGCCACCCTGGACCAGTCCCTGGCCACCCAGACCGTTCGCGACATGCTGTTGCTGCCGTCGGAAAAACTCGTCGATAGCGACATTGCTGCCGTACGCCGTGATTTCACGCCACCGGCCGAGAAAACCCTGCCGATCAAGAACGTGGTCGTGATCCTGATGGAGAGCTTCGCCGGTCACTCGGTGGGCGCCCTGGGCCGCCCTGGCAACATCACGCCGTACTTCGACAAACTGTCCAAGGAAGGCTTGCTGTTCGACCGCTTCTTCTCCAACGGCACCCACACCCACCAGGGTATGTTTGCCACCATGGCCTGCTTCCCGAACCTGCCGGCGTTTGAATACCTGATGCAGACCCCGGAAGGCAGCCACAAGCTGTCGGGCCTGCCGCAGTTGCTCAGTGCCCGTGATTTCGACGACGTGTATGTCTATAACGGCGACTTCGCCTGGGACAACCAGTCGGGCTTCTTCAGCAACCAGGGCATGACCAACTTCATCGGCCGCAACGACTTCGTCAACCCAGTGTTCTCCGACCCGACGTGGGGCGTGTCCGACCAGGACATGTTCAACCGTGGCCTGGAAGAGTTGAAGGCGCGTGAAGGCGGCAAGCCGTTCTATGCCCTGCTGCAAACCCTGTCCAACCACACGCCGTATGCCTTGCCCACTCCGTTGCCAGTAGAGCCCGTCACCGACCGTGGCAGCCTCAACGAGCATTTGACGGCGATGCGCTATTCCGACTGGGCCCTGGGCCAGTTCTTTGAAAAGGCCCGCAAGGAGCCGTACTTCAAGGAAACCCTGTTCGTGATCGTGGGTGACCATGGCTTCGGCAATGAGCAGCAGATCACCGAGATGGACCTGGGCCGCTTCAACGTGCCGATGCTGATGATTGCACCGGGCATGCAGGAGAAGTTCGGCGAGCGTGACCACACCGTGGGCACCCAGATCGACATCGTGCCGACCATCATGGGGCGCTTGGGTGGCGATACCCTGCACCAGTGTTGGGGCCGTGATTTGCTGAACCTACCGCAAGGCGACAAGGGCTTTGGCGTGATCAAGCCGTCGGGCAGCGACCAGACCGTCGCACTGGTGACTGCCGACCGCATCCTGGTATTGCCTAAGGAAATGCCGCCAAAACTGTGGGAATACGAACTGGGCGCCAACCCGACCGGCAAGGTGATTCCTGAATCGCCGGACGAGGCCGCCTTGAAACAGAAGCTTGAGTCGTTCTTGCAGACGGCGACCAAGAGCCTGCTGGACAACACTGCCGGTGTCGTCAACGGCAAGCCGGACTAACTAACCGGCAATAAAAAAGAGGCCTTTTCAGGCCTCTTTTTTTTGCGCGGCGGTTATATCCGACCGAGCAACAACAACACCAGCAGAACGACCAGCACCACACCGAGGATACCCGACGGGCCATAACCCCAATTACGCGAGTGCGGGAATACCGGCAGGCCACCGACCAGCAGGAGGATCAGGATAATGATCAGAATGAGGCTCATGGTTTTCTTCCTTATTAGGCCTTCTGCAAAGACCGGTTATTCAACGATAGGCCTGCACGTTTAAATACAGACGCCTTAACAACTCCGACCGTGGCGCTTTGCAGAAAATTCCTTATTTTTTTTAAAGCAATCGGCAAACTTTGTTATTTCGTTTAATGCGCGCGCTTAGTTGTAAAAGATTGAACTTAGGCTATACGCGGGCATCCGACCCGCTTGCCGGTTTGCGCGGGGCATTCATCACTCTGATGGTGCGTGGGTGTAGGAATAACCTTCGCTACACTGCCGATCACTTCTACCGTGAACCACAAGGCTACTTCCTATGCAAAATCGCATGATGATCACTGGCGCCGGGTCCGGCCTGGGTCGTGAAATCGCTCTGCGCTGGGCCCGCGAAGGTTGGCAGTTGGCATTGTCGGACGTAAGCGAACCTGGCTTGCAGGAAACCCTCAAGCTCGTGCGCGAAGCGGGGGGTGATGGTTTTATCCAGCGCTGTGATGTGCGCGACTACAGCCAACTCACCGCGTTTGCCCAGGCCTGCGAAGTCAAGCTTGGGGGCATCGATGTGATCGTCAACAATGCCGGTGTGGCATCGGGTGGTTTTTTTGCCGAGTTGTCCCTGGAAGACTGGGACTGGCAGATCGCAATCAACCTGATGGGCGTGGTCAAGGGCTGCAAGGCGTTCCTGCCGCTGCTGGAAAAGAGCAAGGGCCGCATCATCAACATCGCGTCCATGGCGGCCTTGATGCAGGGCCCGGCCATGAGCAACTACAACGTGGCCAAGGCCGGTGTGGTGGCGCTGTCGGAGAGTTTGCTGGTGGAGCTCAAGCAGCAGCAAGTGGGTGTGCATGTGGTGTGCCCATCGTTCTTCCAGACCAACCTGCTGGACTCGTTCCGTGGCCCCACCCCGGCGATGAAAGCCCAGGTGGGCAAGTTGCTGGAAAGCTCGCCGATTTCGGCGGCGGACATCGCCGACTATATCTATCAGCGCGTGGCCGAAGGCGAGTTCATGATCCTGCCCCACGAACAGGGGCGGATGGCGTGGGCGTTGAAACAGAAGAACCCGCAGTTGCTCTACGACGAAATGACCAGCATGGCCGACAAAATGCGCGCCAAGGCCCAAGCCGCCAAGGCCTGAATACGATCGCTGGCCGTACACCGAGCATAGGTGGGAGCGGGCTTGCTCGCGAATGCAGTGGTTCAGTTAACACAACCGTGACTGACACGCCGCCGCATTCGCGAGCAAGCCCGCTCCCACATTTTGTAGTGGGTTCTGTCAGGTAAGTTACCTACATATGTAGGTTTTGCCTGTTTTCAACGCAAGGCATTGATGCCTCCCACCTGCAGCGAGCATGGTCGAAGTCCTTTCACAGTTTAAAAGGACAACCGCCATGCTGGTCTTAAGCCGCGCCGTAGGCGAAGTCATCTCCATTGGCGATGACATCGCCGTCCATATCCTTGAGCTGAACGGTAACCAGGTGAAGTTCGGCGTCGAAACGCCCGCCGGGGTGCAGGTGCACCGTGCCGAGGTGTACCAGAAGATCCTCGACCGTCAGGCCACAGAGACGCCGGCCATTACCCATCCGTAAAACCCTTCAGTCAAACAGATGCTTGGGCACATCGTGCTTGAGCATCAACTGGCATTGCTCGCTCTCGGGGTCGAACACAATCAGGGCCTGGCCTTTGGTCAATGCCTGGCGTACCCGCAATACACGGGTTTCCAGTGGCGTGTCGTCGCCGTTGTCGGTGCCGTCACGGGTGACGAAGTCTTCGATCAGGCGCGTCAGGGTGTCGACTTCAAGTGCATCGTAGGGAATCAGCATACAGGCCTCGGGTATCAGATCCCGGCGATGCTACTGCGCCGGGACCCTTGTTACCAGCAGTTGCCAGCCTCAGGACTTCTGGCCGACCAGGCTGTCCACCGACGGCACCCGCGTGTCGCTCTCCATCTGGGTTTCATGTTCCAGCTGATGGCTGAACCGGTCCAGTGAACCCTGGGCCGGTTGCGCGTCACTGGCGAATACCGGCGGGCTGAGAATGTAGGCCCCCAGCAAGCGACTCAGCGCCGCGAGGCTGTCGATATGGGTGCGTTCGTAGCCGTGGGTCGCGTCGCAACCGAAGGCCAACAACGCGGTGCGGATATCGTGGCCGGCGGTCACGGCTGAGTGGGCATCGCTGAAATAGTAGCGGAACAGGTCGCGGCGCACCGGCAGGTCGTTGTCCGATGCCAGGCGCAGCAAATGCCGGGACAGGTGATAGTCATAAGGCCCGCCGGAGTCCTGCATCGCCACGCTCACCGCATGCTCGCTGGAATGCTGGCCGGGGGCGACCGGGGCGATGTCGATACCGACAAACTCACTGACGTCCCAAGGCAGGGCGGCTGCCGCACCACTGCCGGTTTCTTCGGTGATGGTGAACAGCGGGTGGCAGTCGATCAGCAACGGCTCGCCACTGTCGACGATGGCCTTGAGCGCGGCGAGCAGAGCAGCCACGCCAGCTTTGTCGTCCAGGTGACGGGCGCTGATGTGCCCGCTTTCGGTGAACTCGGGCAAGGGGTCGAAGGCCACGTAGTCACCCACGCTGATGCCTAGGGAGTCGCAATCGGCGCGGGTTGCGCAGTAGGCGTCCAGGCGCAGTTCGACGTGGTCCCAGCTCACCGGCATTTCATCCACGGCGGTGTTGAACGCGTGCCCGGAGGCCATCAGCGGCAATACGCTGCCACGGATCACGCCGTTGTCGGTGAACAGGCTGACCCGGCTGCCTTCAGCAAAACGGCTGGACCAGCAACCCACCGGCGCCAGGGTCAGGCGGCCGTTGTCCTTGATCGCACGCACGGCAGCGCCGATGGTGTCCAAATGCGCGGACACGGCGCGGTCCGGGCTGTTTTTCTGGCCCTTGAGGGTGGCGCGGATGGTGCCGCGGCGAGTCATCTCAAAGGGGATGCCCAGTTCTTCCAGGCGCTCGGCCACGTACCGCACGATGGTGTCGGTAAACCCGGTGGGGCTGGGAATGGCGAGCATTTCCAGCAGGACTTTTTGCAGGTAGTTGAGGTCGGGTTCGGGGATGGTTTGGCTCATAAAGACTCCTCTTGGCTTGCGTTGGGGGGTTGCCAATGCCGACGCCTTCGCGAGCAAGCCCGCTCCCACATGGGAATGCGGTCAACCTGTGGGAGCGGGCTTGCTCGCGAAGGCGCCGGCACTGGCACCTCAGTTCTCAAGCACTCAGCTAACTGTGGGGAAACAACAAATCCACAAACCGCTCAGCCGTCGGCTGCGGCTCATGATTGGCCAGTCCGGCCCGTTCGTTGGCTTCGATAAACACATAGTCGGGTTGGTCGGCGGCGGGCACCATCAGGTCCAGGCCCACCATGGGGATGTCCAGGGCGCGGGCGGCGCGTACGGCGGCGTCCACCAGCGTGGGGTGCAGGATCGCAGTGACGTCTTCCAGGCAACCACCGGTGTGCAGGTTGGCGGTGCGGCGCACCGCCAGGGTTTTGCCGCGAGGCAGGATGCTGCTGTAGTCGTAGCCGGCCGCTTGCAAGGTGCGTTCGGTTTCGGCGTCCATGGGGATTTTGCTCTCGCCATCGGTGGCCGCTTGCCGGCGACGGCTCTGGGCCTCGATCAGTGCGCCGATGGAATGATGCCCGTCTCCGGTCACTTCGGCAGGGCGGCGGATCGCAGCGGCGACCACCTCGAAACCGATCACCAGGATGCGCAGGTCCAGGCCTTCGTGGAAGCTCTCCAGCAGCACGCGGCTGTCGAACTGTCGCGCGGCGTCAATGGCGTGCTGCACCTCTTCGATGGTTTGCAAATCCACGGCTACGCCTTGGCCTTGCTCGCCATCGAGGGGCTTGACCACGATGCGCTGGTGCTCGTCTAGAAACTCCAGGTTATCGTCGGCGCTGGCGGCCAGTTGCTGTGAGGGCAATTTCAGCCCGGCGGCCTTGAGCACCTTGTGGGTCAGGCTTTTGTCCTGGCACAGGGTCATGCTGATGGCGCTGGTCAGGTCGCTCAGCGATTCGCGGCAACGTACGCGGCGCCCCCCGTAGCTCAGGGTGAACAAGCCCGCTTCGGCGTCATCGACCTGTACATCGATGCCGCGCCGGTGGGCCTCTTCGACAATGATCCGCGCATAAGGGTTGAACCCCGCCTGCGGCCCAGGCCCAAGAAACAGCGGTTGATTGATACCGTTCTTGTGCTTGATCGCAAAGGTGGTGAGCGCGCGAAAACCGAGCTTGGCGTAGAGGTTCTTGGCCTGGCGGTTATCGTGCAGCACCGACAGGTCCAGGTAGCTCAGGCCACGGCTCATAAAGTGTTCCACCAGGTGGCGCACCAGCACTTCACCCACGCCGGGGCGGGTGCATTGCGGGTCCACTGCCAGGCACCACAGGCTGCAGCCGTTCTCCGGGTCGTGAAAGGCTTTCTGATGATTAAGGCCCATCACGCTGCCGATCACTGCGCCGCTGTCTTCATCTTCTGCCAGCCAATACACCGGGCCGCCTTGATGGCGTGGCGTGAGGCGCTCCACGTCGACCGGCAACATGCCGCGCCCCTGGTAGAGCTGGTTGACTGCCAGCCAATCAGCGTCGGTGTGCACCCGGCGGATACGAAAGCCGCGAAACACACGGGTGGCCGGGCGATAGTCGGTAAACCACAGGCGCAGGGTGTCGGACGGGTCGAGGAACAACTGCTGCGGATCGATCCCGAGGATCTGCTGGGGCGCTGCCACGTAGAGGGCGATGTCGCGCTCGCCAGCTTGTTCGTTGAGCAGTTCCTGGGCCAGGCTCGCCGGGTCGGGGAAGGTATGCCCGATCAGCAACCGCCCCCAGCCGCAATGCACGGCAATGGGGTCTGCGCTCAGCGGGCTGCCGTCTTCGGCAAGCCGGGCTTGCAGGCGCTCGTAGGACGGCGCCTGGCCCTTGAGCAAGCGTTGGCTGTAAGCCGCTGCATGGGGTTTCATCGATCAGATTCCTTGTTCGCTGAGCCACAGGTTCAGCGCCGCCAGTTGCCACAGCTTGGAGCCGCGCAGCGGAGTCAGTTGGCCTTGCGGGTCGGTGAGCAGGCGGTCGAGCATCGCGGGATTGAACAGGCCACGATCCTGGCTCGGGTCCAGCAGCAACTCACGTACCCAGTTGAGCGTGTCGCCCTGCAAATGCTTGAGGCCAGGCACCGGGAAGTAGCCCTTCTTGCGGTCGATGACTTCACTCGGGATTACCCGGCGCGCGGCCTCTTTCAAGACCTGCTTGCCGCCGTCCGGCAGCTTGAACTTGCCCGGCACGCGGGCCGACAGTTCCACCAGGCGGTAATCCAGGAACGGTGTACGCGCTTCAAGCCCCCAGGCCATGGTCATGTTGTCGACGCGTTTGACCGGGTCGTCCACCAGCATCACCGTGCTGTCCAGGCGCAGGGCTTTGTCCACGGCGGCGTCGGCGCCGGGCATGGCGAAATGTTCGCGTACGAAGTCACCGGCGGCGTCGTTGGCGGTCAGCCATTTGGGCGCGACGGTGGCCGCGTAGTCGTCGTAGCTGCGGTCGAAAAACGCATCGCGATAAGCGGCGTATGGATCGCTGGCGCCGTCCACTTGCGGGTACCAGTGGTAACCGGCGAACAACTCGTCGGCGCCCTGGCCGCTCTGGACCACCTTGCAATGCTTGGCCACTTCCCGCGACAGCAGGTAGAAGGCGATGCAGTCATGGCTGACCATCGGCTCGCTCATGGCGCGGAATGCGGCTGGCAGTTGCTCGATGATCTCGCTTTCAGCGATGCGCAACTGGTGGTGTTGGGTGCCGTAATGCTTGGCGATCAGGTCCGAGTACTGGAACTCGTTGCCCGCTTCGCCGCCGGCGTCTTCAAAGCCGATAGAGAAGGTCGACAGATCTTGCACGCCGACTTCCCGCAGCAGGCCCACCAGCATGCTTGAATCCACACCGCCAGACAGCAGCACGCCCACATCCACCGCTGCACGTTGGCGAATGGCCACGGCTTCGCGGGTGCTGTCGAGCACGCGGTCGGTCCAGTCTTCCAGGCTCAGGTTTTTTTCGTCCTCATGGGGGCCGTAGGGCAGGGTCCACCATACTTTCTGCTCGGTCTTGCCGCTGGCGTCGATGCGCATCCAGCTGGCCGGTGGCAGTTTTTCAATGCCCGCCAGCAAGGTGCGTGGTGCAGGCACCACGGCATGGAAGTTCAGGTAATGGTTGAGCGCCACCGGATCGAGGATCGGGTTGATATCGCCCCCTTTAAGCAGCGCCGGCAATGCCGAGGCAAAGCGCAAACGCTGGCCGGTGCGCGACAGGTACAGGGGTTTCACGCCCAGGCGGTCACGGGCAATAAACAGACGCTGGGCATCGCGCTCCCAGATGGCAAACGCGAACATGCCGTTGAGCTTGGGCAGCAGTGCTTCGCCCCAGGCGTGATAGCCCTTGAGCAGCACTTCGGTGTCGCCGCCGGAGTAGAAGGCGTAGCCCAGGGCTTCCAGCTCTTCTCGCAGTTCCGGGAAGTTATAGATCGCGCCGTTGAAAGCCAGGGACAGGCCCAGTTGGGCGTCGACCATCGGTTGGGCCGAGCCGTCCGACAGGTCCATGATTTTCAGGCGTCGATGGCCCAGGGCAATCGGCCCCTGGGCATGAAAGCCCCAGGCGTCGGGGCCACGGGGGGCCAAGTGATGGGTGATGCGCTCAATCGCAGCCAGGTCGGCAGGTTGGGCATCGAAACGTAATTCTCCAGCTAATCCGCACATAAATTCCTTACCGGTTTTTCCGTTGGGGAGGGGGAACACTCAATACGCCCGGAGGGCGCGTACCCAGAAACTGACACGGGGCTATAGCGGGAGTTTTAGATCGATAAGTTATAAGGCAAATAGCCTTACGTGCTGGCGCAGGCCTTCAAGCGCCGTGCGGGCCGGCAGCAAAGGGCGGTACATAGCGCTGGGATACATGTGTAAATCCGGTCAGTCCGGCGCCCGGACACGCCGATATTCGAATGCATTTTTTTCCAAGTCCCGCTTAGGGTTTGTCCTTGATCTGCAGCACAACAGGGACGCTACCCCATGACCGAAAATCGCAATTTAGACGAAGTCACCGATCCCGTGACTGAAGATGAACGCCTGACAGTCCTGCTGGACAAGACCGGCGATCTGGACAAAGCCCGGGTCTTGCACCAGACCTTGCCGCCCTGGCTGGTGGACGCCAAGCCCGCCACGCTGGCGGACTTGCAGCAAGCCCATCGCGACAGCCAGCAGCCGCGCCTCCAGGTCAAGGCGTTGTTGGCCCATATACAACCGCTGCATGAGTTTTGCGCCGAGCGCTTGCACGCCTTTCTGCTGAGCAAAGGGGTGGCGGAGGTGGACGTGGTACACGACCAACTGGAGGTGCCCACCGGGCATATCACCAGCGTCACGCCTGACCTGGTCGGCACGATGATTGAAACCTCCACCTGGCACAAACGCAGCCTGGTGGAGGCGGCCATGCTTAACTTCGACCTCGCTCAGACCAGGCGTGGCGGCATGTCGTCGTCGGCGGTGATTCGTTCGGCCGTGACGCACAAGCCGCTGCCAGGGCTTTCGGTGCAACAGTTCGTCAATTATTGCCGTGAGCTGGATCTGGGAGCTGCCTACCAGCGCCACCTGTGTGAGGTGTTTGGTGTAGGGCGCCTGGGCGAAGCGGCTGAGGCGGCGGATCTGAGCTACAACACGGCGGCGGTGAATATTGGCCTGTCCAAAGCCTTGGATATGCAGATCGACCTGCACATCGCATGCGCCAAGGAGGATGTAAGTGCTGCAACGGCAGTGCGCTTGCTGAAAATGCTCAAGGCCGACCGTCCGGCCAGTGAGCTGGCATTCCTTGCACCCTCGGAAAAACCCCTGATCTGGCAAGGCCTGAACATCGATGAAGCGTGCCTGTGGGGCACGCTTGTGGTGAGCAGCGATGATCCAGGCACGCTCGGGACGGGCTCGTTTCTGGTGTATATGCCCAACGAGCCGTTCAGGCCCTGGTATGAATACGAGACGTTGGAAGACTTCAAGACTTACCTGCGCTTGAAGTTGCAGATGGCGCCCTACCGGCGTTTTTTCCAGGGGGGCCTGGATGAATATGACCGCCTCGGATTTTTGCAACGTTTTGATCAGCGCAAGCAGTTGGGGCGCATCGAACCGGTGCCGGTCAAGGGCAGTTTTTCCGACTTTTATTTCAAAGCCTGCACCGGAAAGATCCAGCGCGACACCCTGGCATTGGCCGTGCCCACCGCACTGGTGGACGAGCAGGCCGACCAGGAGCGCTGGATGGCCTATCTGGAAGCGGGCCTGGATGTACTGAATGTGGCCGCATTTTTTGTGCCCGTACTGGGCCAGTTGATGGTCGGCGTGGCCGTTGGGCAAATCCTCGGTGAGGTGTTCGAGGGCGTCGAGGACTGGTCCCATGGCGATGAGGCCGAGGCCCTGCAGCACTTGATCAATATCGGCGAAAGCCTCGCGGCCATGGTGGCGTTTGCGGCAGGGGGGCGCATTGTGGGTGCGCTCAAGTCCGGGGTGGTATCCACGCGGTTTTTCGACGAGGTGGAGGCCATTACGCGCACCGACCATCGCCCGGCACTCTGGCGGCCCCGTCTGGCACCCTATCGCCAGGTGTTGGCCGATGGCGAACCGTGGGTGGCCGACAGCAAAGGTATTGTGCAGGCGAAGGGGCAGTCGTGGATCAACATTGGCGGCGCAGCCTACTCGATTGGCTTTGACCCGAATATCGGCCGTTGGCGCATCAACCATCCGCGTCGTTTGACGGCCTACCGTCCACCTCTGGATCACAACTACCGGGGTGGCTGGAAACATGCTTTCGAACGACCTGAACAATGGCCGGACCTGACGTACAACCTTGTCCGGCTTGACCCTAGCCTCGAAGCGTTGAGCCTGCCGCAAGTGCGTACTATTGCGCGGATCACCGACACCAGCGTCGCCAAGGCCCAGCACTTGGGGATGGAACACGAGGGCCTGCCCCAGCGTTTCCAGGATTGCGTGGTGTACTTCAAGCAGCATCGCAAGGTGGCTGACTTGATCGGGCAGCTGGAGCGCGGCGAGTCCCCCCAGGCGCACACCGCGCGCACGCAAATGCTGGCGATACCGTTGATGCCAGGCTGGCCTGCCGGGCGGTTTATCGAAGTGCTGGATGATGAATACAACTTGCTCGAGAGTTATCCGGATCTGAGCCCGTTTGACTATGAGGACTTGAGTGTCCACATCACCCAGAGCCAGCTCAACGAGGGCCGGGTAATACCGACCGTGCTGGAGGCGCTGAGCGATGAGGAGCGTAGCGGCCTATTGGGTGAAACGGTGACGCGGGAAGAGGCGCAGCCGTTGTTCACGCGCCGGTTGCTGGAAACCCTCAACGCTCGGCAACAGACCTTGGCGCAGACGTTGTATGAAGGTTTGGACGGCGAGGCCAAAGGCGTATTGCGAGCGCTGAAGGACAGCCATCCGCAACTCTCCAACCGTATGGGCTGGGAACTGGTGAGCGAAGCCCCCGAAGCGCAGCGCCAACACTTGCGCACCACCCACCGTGTGCCGTTGTCATTGGCCGAACGGGCGCGCAACGCGTGGGAACACACACAGCAGGATCGTGCGTTGACGGGCTTGTATCTGCCGGAGCTGGCAGTACCCGCGACCCAGCGCATTGCTCTTGGCGCGATGCAACAATTATCAGGTTGGCCCAGTGACCTGCTACTGCAATTGCGCCAGCAGAGTGAACGCGGCGTGCTGCTCGCCGAAGCGGGGCCGCCATCGGCCTCGACGCAACGCACGCTGGTACAGACGCCTGAAGGCTTCCAGGCCTTCGACGAGACCAGTCAGCCCTTGGCCCCGGTGAAGGGCGGCCCCTATGGGTTCTATCAGGCTGTGCTGGATGCATTGCCCGCCCGCCAACGCGCCACGTTGAAGTTGCAGGGCGACTGGGCGCCGCAGCAGTTGCTTGGCCGCCTGCGCGACCACACCTATGAGCAGCGATACCGCGTGGCGAGTTATATGCGACCTGAACGGCCCCCCGTCGACGCGCCCGCTATTCCGTGTGTCCAGGCGGCGCCGCCCGAGTTGTCAGCGCTGCCTTCGGCACTGATGCGCAAGCTGAGAAAGCTCTTTCCATTACTCGATGATGTTCAACGGTCCGGCCTCATCCAGAGCGCGAAGCCTGACCACCTCAGTCAGGCCAGGGCTGTGGAGGCGCTTGAGCAGCAGTTTGCAGCCCTGCATCGCGCGCTGAAAATCTGGCGCAGCGACCGTTCGGCTTTCAGGCCTCAGCGCTCACCGCTGTGGGATTACCGATTAAGCCGGTACCAAGTGGCCAAAGCCCTCGAAAACGGGTGGCGGTACATGAGCGACGCTATCGATCACCATGCCATACGCGTACCGAGCCTGACCCTGGACGGCATGCTACATACCCCCCTGCCCACATTGCCGGCGCAGGTCAGCTTCGAACATGTGCAACTGCTGTCCCTCAGGAACATGGCCCAGGACGACTCCGTTGCGTACTTTCTCAAGCATTTCAAAGGGCTGACCAACCTGAATCTGGCGCAGAACAACGTCACTCGATTGCCCGAGGTGCTGGCCCAGATGCCACAGTTGGAGCACCTGTGCCTGGCCGACAATGCCCTGCAACTGACCGAGTACACCCGCGCCACGCTGGCGCAGATGCGTAGCCTGCAGGTGCTGAACCTGAGCAATAACCCGCTGCTGAACGCACCGGATGTCAGTCGCATGTTCGTGTTGCGCGAAGTGATATTGCGCGACTGTCGGCTCAAGGAGTTCCCAAAGGGAGTATCGCGCCTGCCTTACCTGGAAAACCTCGACCTGCGGGGCAATGACATCCGTGCGCTGCCCGAGTGGTTGTTCGAGGTGCCGCGCAGCTATGCCCAGGCGGTCAACCTGCGCCACAACCCGCTGGATGCGCGCAGCCTGCAGTTGTTGCATGACTACCGTGTCAACCACGGTGTGGGCATGGGCTACCTTGAAGATGACATCACCCGCCTAACTGAGCAAAAGGCTCGCGAGCTTTGGCTTGCCGACAATCGTGTGGCCGATTATGCCGACAAAGACCGCACTTGGGGCGGGCTCAGGGATGAGCCAGATTCCGACGGATTGTTCAACCTGTTGGCCGAGCTGGGGGGCACAGCAGATGCCAGCCAGGTCCGTGAAGACATGACGCGACGGGTATGGCGCGTACTGGATGCCACCAGTAGCGACGCCAGGCTACGCCAAGAGATCTTCGAGCGTGCGGCAACCCCGTTGAATTGCGACGACGCGGCGGCGGTGAGTTTCAGCAACCTTGAGGTGCTGGTGGAAATCAGCCAGGCATCCCGGCTCGCCGAAGGTGGACAGATGTCGGCGGCACAGTTGTTGAGGCTGGCGAGGGGGTTGTTTCGTCTCGATCAACTGGAACGCCTGGCCTATAACCACAGCTTGGAGCACCCCAGTGTCGACCCGTTGGAAGTCAGCCTGGCGTTCCGAACCGGGCTGGCCAACCGCTTTGAACTGCCCGGGCAGCCCAAGCACATGCGGTTTGCCAATCTGGGCGGTGTGACCACGCAAAACCTGAGAGACGCGGAGGCCCAGGTCAAAACAGCAGAGCTGTCGCCTCGCCTGCTGAATTATCTTGTGGAGTTGCCCTTTTGGGCGAAGTACCTCAAGCGCACCCACGCGGCCCGCTTCGAGGCCTTGAACGCTCCCTCGGACGAGCGCATGAACGCGGTGTTCGAGCAAAGCCTCGTGCTGGATGATGCCAGCTACCGCGAGCAGACCCACAGCGTGATGCAGGAACAGAAGAGCGTGGAAAAGGCCGAGATGATACGCCTGACCCAGGAGGCGCTGAGGCAGGGCGACCAGGGTGGATGCCTGCGGCCTTAGGCCTTAGGCCTTGGCCGCAGGCCCCCGGATCAAGTCGCGCAGGGCGAACCGGTTGGGGTGGCAGGCTTGGGCAACACTGCGGGGCAACGGCAGCGGCTCGTTCTCCAGCCACGCCGCCAGCAATTCTGCGCACAACGGCGCCGTGATCAACCCGCGAGAGCCGTGGCCACTGTTGATATAGAGGCCGGGCAGCCAGGGGCAGGGGGTGAGAGGCACTTGGCGGGCGTCCTTGCGTAGCGCCCCATAGGCCAGATCGAACGCTTCGCGCTGGGCCAGCGGCCCCACGATAGGCAGGTAGTCCGGGCTGGTGCAACGGAACGCGGCGCGGCCGTCGAGCTGTTCGGGCAGTAGGGTTTCGGCACCCAGCCGCTGCAGCAGGTCTGCGGAAATCTCCCGCAGCATCTCCAGGTTGCCGGCATGCTCGGCGGCGGTGGGCGTGAGGTCATCGCTTTTAAAGTCGAAGCTGGCGCCCAGGGTGTGCTCCCCCAGACGTGCCGGGGCCACATAACCTTCGGCGCACACCACAGTGGCCAGCGCGGCACTCGCCGGGGTCTGGGCCAGTCGGGTGATTTGCCCGCGAATACGCTTGAGGGGCAGGTCCGCGCTGTCCGCAAAGTGCTTGATATCGGCAGCCCCCGCCAGCACGACGACGCTGGCGCAGGCGAGCAGGGTGGAGCCATCACGGGCCTGCCATTGGTTGTCGACGTGTTGCAGTTCGATTGCGTGATGATGGGGATGCACAGTGATCAGCGGATGCGCCGCCTGCCATTGGCATAGCGCCGGTGGATGCACCCAGCCGCCTTCGGGGAAGAACAGCCCGCCATGTTCCAACGCGATGCCGGCGTGCTGCTGGGCTTGGTCGCGGTCCAGCAGGTGCAACAACCCTGGCGCAAACGCAGCGACCAGTTGCGTCTGGCGCTGGGCTTCCTTGGCATCGAAGGCCAGTTGCAGCACGCCGCAGCCATCCCAGTCGACCCCGCGATGCAACTGCTCCAGCAGGCGCCGGGTGTGGCCGAAACCGCTGAGGATCAACTGCGACAACGCCGTGCCATGGGCCGAAAGCTTGAGGTACAGCACGCCCTGGGGATTGCCCGAGGCTTCCTGTGCCAACTCGGCGTGACGTTCCAGCAGGCTGACACGCCAACCACGGGCGGCAAGGCTGGCGGCCGTGGCGCAACCGGCCAGGCCGCCGCCAATGACCATGGCGTGGCGTTCGCCGGCCAGTGGTGCCGGGCGGGCGAACCAGGGTTTGGTGGCTGGCGGCGCGGGCGTTTGCTCGGGCCAACCGAGGAATTCGCCGCGCAGAATCTCCCACTTGTGGCCGATGCCCGGCGTGCGCTTCATCTTGAACCCCGCCGCGTTGATCAGCCGGCGCACCCAGCCAGTGCTGGTAAACGTGCTGATGGTCGAGCCGGGCGCCGCCAGGCGTGCCAGTTCGGCGAACAGCTCGGCGGTCCACATGTCCGGGTTTTTTGCCGGGGCGAAACCGTCGAGAAACCACGCATCGACCTGGGCATCCAGTTGGGGCAATTGCTCCAGGGCATCGCCGATCAACAGGGTCAGGGTCACGCGGCCGTTGTCCAGTACCAGGCGTTGGAACCCTGGGTGGATGGCAATGTATTGGGCCAGCAGTTGATCGGCAAAGGGTGCAAGCTCGGGCCAGAGGGCGAGGGCGCGTTGCAGGTCGGCGTGGCTCAGCGGGTACTTTTCCACGCTGACAAAATGCAGGCGCGCACCGGCCACGGCGTGTTGTTCAAACAGCTGCCAGGCACACAAGAAATTCAATCCGGTGCCAAAGCCGGTCTCGCCAATCACCAAGCGCCCGTCTGCCGGCAGGGCGGCAAAACGCACCTGCAAACGGTTCTGTTCGAGGAACACATAGCGGGTTTCTTCAAGGCCCGACTGGTCGGAGAAGTACACGTCGTCGAACACCCGCGAGTGCGGGCGGCCTTGGTCGTCCCAGTCGAGCTGGGCGTGGGTGATGGGGTTCATGGGCGGCTCGGTAAAGACAAGGCCGCCATTCTAGCCGATCAATGGGCGATGAATTGACCCACGGCAAGGGCGGGTGGAATTTCCTCCCGCGTGTCGGTGCCTAATCCGCTAGTCTTGAGCCATCTTGAAACGGAGCTGCCCATGTTCGAATCCGCCGAAATCGGTCACGCCATCGACAAAAACACCTACGACGCCGAGGTGCCCGCCCTGCGCGAAGCCCTGCTGGAGGTGCAGTACGAACTGCAACAGCAGAAGCGCTTCCCGGTGATCATCCTGATCAACGGTATTGAAGGCGCGGGCAAGGGCGAGACCGTCAAGCTGCTGAACGAATGGATGGACCCGCGCCTGATCGAGGTGCGCACCTTCGATCAGCAGACCGACGAAGAACTGGCCCGGCCCCCCGCGTGGCGCTATTGGCGGCAACTACCGGCCAAGGGCCGCATGGGGATTTTCTTCGGTAACTGGTACAGCCAGATGCTGCAAGGGCGGGTGCATGGGCAGATCAAGGACGCCCGTCTCGACCAGGCCATCGCCGGTGCCGAGCGCCTGGAAAAGATGCTCTGCGATGAAGGCGCGCTGATCTTCAAGTTCTGGTTTCACCTTTCCAAGAAGCAAATGAAGGCGCGTCTCAAGGCCCTGGCCGACGATCCGTTGCACAGTTGGCGCATCAGCCCGCTGGACTGGCAGCAGTCCCAAACCTACGACAAGTTCGTGCACTTCGGCGAACGTGTGCTGCGCCGCACCAGCCGTGACTATGCGCCCTGGCATGTGATCGAAGGCGTCGACAGCAACTATCGCGAACTCACCGTGGGCAAGCTGTTGCTCGAAGGCATGCAAAACGCCTTGAAACTGCCTAAAGGCAAGGCCAGTGGCATGAACCCGGCGCCGTTGATTGCCTCGGTGGACAAGAAAAGCCTGCTGGACAGCCTCGACCTGACCCAGCGCCTGGAGAAGGACGATTATGAGGAACAACTGATCACCGAGCAGGCGCGTTTTTCCGGCCTGATGCGTGACAAACGCATGCGCAAACACGCCTTGGTCACGGTATTCGAAGGCAACGATGCGGCGGGCAAGGGCGGTGCCATTCGCCGGGTGGCAGCGGCGCTGGATCCGCGCCAATACCACATCGTGCCGATTGCTGCGCCCAGTGAAGACGAGCGTGCGCAACCTTACTTGTGGCGGTTCTGGCAGAAGATCCCGGCGCGGGGCATGTTCACTGTGTTTGACCGTTCGTGGTACGGCCGCGTGCTGGTGGAACGCATCGAAGGCTTCTGCACCGCGGCGGACTGGATGCGCGCCTATGGCGAGATCAACGACTTCGAAGAGCAACTGCGCGATGCGGGGGTGATCGTGGTCAAGTTCTGGCTGGCCATCGACAAGCAGACCCAGCTGGAGCGCTTCCAGGCCCGTGAAAACATCCCGTTCAAGCGCTTCAAGATCACCGAAGACGACTGGCGCAACCGCGACAAGTGGGACGACTACCGCGCGGCCGTGGGCGATATGGTCGACCGCACCAGCACCGAGATCGCGCCCTGGACGTTGGTGGAAGCCAACGACAAGCGCTGGGCGCGGGTCAAGGTGCTGCGCACCATCAACCTGGCGTTGGAGGAGGCGTTTGCCAAGTCCGACAAGCACGACAAGAAAGGCAAGAAGAAGTAGGCCTATATGCGGGGTGAATGATCGTCGCGGTTGGAATCAGCTGGATCTATGCTCGATCCATCTCCCAACAACGACAAGATCGAGGTAGCCCATGCGTGAAGTAGTGATCGTCGACAGCGTGCGAACCGGCCTGGCCAAATCCTTTCGCGGCAAGTTCAACCAGACCCGTCCGGACGACATGGCGGCCCATTGCGTCAACGCGCTGCTGACCCGTAACGGCATCGACCCGGCGACGGTGGAAGATTGCATCGTCGGTGCGGGCTCCAACGAAGGTGCCCAGGGCTACAACATCGGTCGCAACGTGGCGGTGCTGTCGCAGTTGGGCACGGGCACGGCGGGCATGACCCTCAACCGCTTCTGCTCCTCGGGCTTGCAGGCCATTGCCATTGCGGCCAACCAGATCGCTTCGGGTTGCAGCGACATCATCGTCGCCGGTGGGGTGGAGTCCATCAGCCTGACCATGAAAAGCGTCAACACCGACAACCTGATCAACCCGCTGCTTAAAGAACAGGTGCCGGGCATCTATTTCCCTATGGGCCAGACTGCCGAAATCGTCGCGCGTCGCTACCACGTCAGCCGCGAAGATCAGGACCTGTACGCCCTGCAAAGCCAGCAGCGCACCGCCCAAGCCCAGGCAGATGGCCTATTCAATGACGAAATCGTGCCGATGGCGGTCAAGTACAAGGTCGAGGACAAAAACACCGGTGAGGTACAAGTGCTCGATGGCGTGGTAGACCGCGACGACTGCAACCGCCCCGACACCACCCTGGCCAGTCTGCAGGGCTTGAAGCCGGTGTTTGCCGAGGACGGTTCGGTGACGGCGGGCAACTCCTCGCAACTGTCGGACGGTGCGTCCATGACCCTGGTGATGAGCCTGGAAAAAGCCCTGGAACTGGGGCTCAAGCCCAAGGCGTTTTTCCGCGGCTTTACCGTGGCCGGTTGCGAGCCGGACGAGATGGGCATCGGCCCGGTGTTCTCGGTGCCCAAGCTGCTCAAGGCCAAGGGCTTGCAGGTGGCGGATATCGATTTGTGGGAGTTGAACGAGGCGTTTGCGTCCCAGTGCCTGTATGCGCGCAATCGCCTGGAGATCGATAACGCCAAGTACAACGTCAATGGCGGCTCCATCTCCATCGGGCACCCGTTCGGTATGACCGGGTCGCGGCAGGTGGGGCATTTGGTGCGGGAGCTGCAACGGCGCAATCTGCGCTATGGCATCGTGACCATGTGCGTGGGAGGTGGTATGGGGGCGACGGGGCTGTTTGAGGCTGTGCGCTAAACCCGCTGAAGAAACTGGATCAAAATGTGGGAGCGGGCTTGCTCGCGAATGCGGCGTATCAGTCAATATCTCTAGCGACTGACACCCTGCATTGGCGAGCAAGTCGAATCGTCGTACCGCCCCTCCCACATTTGAACTGTGTCGTATCGCGAATCGTGCGCTGCCCCTAGAATGCCCGTACAACTTCCTCTGGCTTTTTGGGGCACTCATGCACATCTCCTCCGGCCGCTGGGTCTACGGTTTTCTCCTGACCCTGCTGACCGCGTTCCTCTGGGGCATCCTGCCGATCAAACTCAAGCAGGTGCTGCAGGTGATGGACCCGATCACCGTCACCTGGTTTCGCCTGACCGTCGCTGGCGGCTGCTTGTTCATTTACCTCGCGCTCACCAGGCGCTTGCCCAGCCGCAAGGTACTCGGCCCCAAGGGCGGTTGGCTGGTGGGCATGGCGGTGTGCGGGCTGGTGGGCAACTACGTGCTGTACCTGGTGGGCCTGCAAATGCTCAGCCCCGGTACGGCGCAGTTGGTGGTGCAGATGGGGCCGATCTTTTTGATGATCGCCAGTGTGTTCGTGTTCAAGGAACGTTTCAGCCTGGGGCAGGTGCTGGGCCTGGTGGTGCTGATCCTGGGGTTCGGTCTGTTCTTCAACCAGCGTCTTACGGAGCTGCTCACATCCCTGGGCACCTATACCGCTGGCGTACTGACGATCTTGCTCGCCACCTCTATCTGGGTGTTCTACGCCCTGGGCCAGAAGCAATTGCTGACGGCGTGGAATTCGCTGCAAGTGATGATGGTGATCTACCTGTGCTGCGCCGTGTTGCTCACGCCCTGGGCCCACCCGCTGGAAGCCCTGGACTTGAGCCCGTTGCAAGGCTGGCTGTTGCTGGCGTGCTGCATGAATACCCTAGTGGCCTATGGCGCGTTTGCCGAAGCGCTGGCGCATTGGGAGGCCTCGCGGGTCAGCGCGACCCTGGCGCTCACGCCGCTGGTGACTTTTGTCGCCGTGGCGCTGGCCGCGTGGCTATGGCCCGACTATGTGCAGGCCGAAGAGATCAACGCCCTGGGCTATGCCGGGGCGCTGGTGGTGGTGCTGGGGTCGGCGATGGTGGCGCTGGCCCCGTCATTGATAGCCGGGCTCAAGGCCCGGCGGTTGCGCATGGCGTCCTAGGCGCCGAGCATGTTTTCCGGGCGCACCCACTGGTCGAATTCGGCGTCTGTGAGGTAGCCCAGCGCCAGTGCCGCCTCCCTCAGGGTCAACCCTTCGGCATAGGCCTTCTTGGCGATCTCGGCGGATTTGTCGTAGCCGATATGGGGGTTGAGCGCGGTGACCAGCATCAGCCCGCGCTCCAGATGGTCGGCCATTTGCACAGCGTCGGGTTCGAGCCCCGCCACGCAATGTTCCTGGAAGTTGTTGCAGCCATCGGCCAGCAGGCGGATCGACTCCAGCAGGTTGTGGATGATCACAGGCTTGTACACGTTGAGCTGCAAGTGACCTTGGCTGGACGCAATACCAATGGTCACGTCATTGCCCAATACCTGGCAGGCCAGCATCGACAGCGCTTCGCACTGGGTGGGGTTGACCTTGCCCGGCATGATCGAGCTGCCTGGCTCGTTGGCCGGCAACTTGACCTCGGCCAACCCGGCGCGCGGGCCGGAACCCAGCAGGCGCAGGTCGTTGGCGATTTTCATCAGGGCCACGGCCAGGGTTTTCAGGGCGCCGTGCAGGGTCACCAGGGGTTCATGGCCCGAGAGCGCGGCGAATTTGTTGGGTGCGGTGACGAACGGCAACCCCGACAGCGCGGCCAGTTCGGAGGCAATTGCCTCGCCAAAACCGTGGGGCGCATTGAGCCCGGTGCCGACGGCGGTACCGCCCTGGGCCAGCTCGCACACGGCGGGCAGAGCACTGCGCACGGCGCGCTCGGCATAATCAAGCTGGGCGATAAAGGCCGAGAGTTCCTGGCCGAAGGTGATCGGCGTGGCGTCCATCATGTGGGTGCGGCCGGTCTTCACCAGTTTCATATGCCGCGCCGCCAATTCGGCCAAACCGCCGGACAGTGTGGCGATGGCCGGCAGCAAGCGTTGATGCACGGCCTGCACCGCCGCGATGCTCATGGCGGTGGGGAAGCAGTCGTTGGAACTCTGGGAGCGGTTCACATGATCGTTGGGGTGCACCGGGCTCTTGCCGCCGCGGGGGTTGCCCGCCAGCTCATTGGCGCGGCCGGCGATCACTTCATTGGCGTTCATGTTGCTTTGGGTGCCGCTGCCGGTCTGCCAGACCACCAGGGGAAACTGGTCGTCGTGCTGGCCGGCAAGTATTTCGTCGGCGGCCTGTTCGATCAGGCGGGCAATGTCGGCGGGCAAGTCGCCATTGCGATCGTTGACCCGTGCGGCGGCCTTCTTGATCAGGGCCAGGGCGTGCAACACCGCCAGCGGCATGCGCTGCTCGCCGATGGCGAAGTTCACCAGCGAACGTTGGGTCTGGGCGCCCCAGTAAGCGTCATCCGGGACGGCGACTTCTCCCAGGCTGTCGGTTTCGATACGGCTCATCGGGCACACTCCTTCAGGTTCGTTTGCGCAGTTTAGGCCGTGATCGGCCGGGTGGGTTCCGTAAAAGACTTTTCATCGGCCAATCCAGGCCCGACAAGGCGCGGGGTTGAGCCATAAGGTTTTTTAGGCGCAGAATGGGCGCCCTTGGGGTCTTACCTCGCCTGCTAGAAAAGGAAACTCGATGACTCGTCTTCGTGCCATCTGTACCGCGGTTGCTCTGGTTTGCGCCAGCGGCCAGGTTCTTGCCGATACCGCCAGCCACAACGCCAGTGCCGAAGCCTTCCTTACCCTGGCCCATGCCGACAAGCTGGGTACCCCGGTGTACATGCAAGTGCAGCAAATGTTCGCCCAGCGTTTCGAACAGACCAAGGCGCCTGCTGCCAAGCAGTCCGTGCTGGACAGCTACCAGGCCAAGGCCAACGCCGCCCTGGACCAGGCCATTGGCTGGCCGAAGCTGAAACCGGACATGGTCAAGCTCTACACCACCAACTTCAGCGAATCGGAACTCAAGGACCTGGTTGCCTTCTACCAGTCGCCACTGGGCAAGAAAGTCCTGGAAAAAATGCCTCAACTGACCCAGCAATCGGCCCAGATGACCCAGGCCAAGCTGGAAAGCGCCGTGCCGGTGGTGAACAAGCTGTTGGAAGACATGACCAACGAGCTCACGCCTAAAGCCGCCGCCCCGGCCAAGAAGAAGTAAGCAGGAATGACCATGCAACAGCGTATCGAAACGGCGCTTGCCGCCCTGGGCACCGACCACCTGAGCGTGCTGGATGA
Source organism: Pseudomonas kairouanensis (assembly GCF_004682055.1). GTDB lineage: Bacteria > Pseudomonadota > Gammaproteobacteria > Pseudomonadales > Pseudomonadaceae > Aquipseudomonas > Aquipseudomonas kairouanensis. The sequence goes on from NZ_QUZU01000014.1 coordinate 63,244, forward strand.
AAGCCATATGCACAGCCGTGGGTTGCAGACCCACTTCAAGGCCGTGCTGGTCAGCCCGCAGTTCGAGGGGCTCAACCGCGTCAAGCGCCACCAGAAGGTCTACGCCACCCTGGGTGACCTGATGAGCGAATTTCATGCGCTGGCGCTGCATACCTACACGCCTGAGGAATGGGCGAAAATCGACGCAGCCCCGGCCTCGCCGACCTGCGCCGGCGGACATGATTGATGAGCGGGTGTCTCTGACACCGGGCATTTGTTAGAATCCGCAACGCGCCGCTTAGCCGGCGCGTTTTTTTTGCATCCGGTTCACCCTTTGCGAGGGTAGCCACCTGGAGAGAACACCCATGACCCAACCAATCGTCGTGGCGGCACTGTATAAGTTCGTCACCCTCGAAGATTACGTCGCCCTGCGCGAGCCACTGCTGCAGGCGATGGTCGACAACGGCATCAAAGGTACCTTGCTGATCGCCGAAGAGGGCATCAACGGCACCGTGTCCGGCAGCCGCGAAGGCATCGATGGCCTGATGGCCTGGCTGAAGAACGACCCACGCATGGTCGATATCGACCACAAAGAATCCTACTGCGATGACCAGCCGTTCTACCGCACCAAGGTCAAGCTCAAGAAAGAGATCGTGACCCTGGGCGTTGAAGGCGTCGACCCAAACAAGAAAGTCGGCACCTATGTAGACCCGCAGGACTGGAACGCGCTGATCAGCGACCCCGAAGTACTGCTGATTGACACCCGAAACGACTACGAGGTGTCCATCGGCACCTTTGAAGGCGCGATCGACCCGAAAACCACCAGTTTTCGCGAATTTCCCGACTATATCAAAGCCAACTTCGACCCGGCCAAACACAAGAAAGTCGCCATGTTCTGCACCGGCGGCATTCGTTGTGAGAAGGCGTCGAGCTACATGCTCAGTGAAGGTTTCGATGAGGTCTACCACCTCAAGGGCGGCATCCTGAAGTATCTCGAAGAGGTGCCGCAGGAGGAGACCAAATGGCAGGGCGACTGCTTTGTTTTCGATAATCGCGTGACCGTGCGCCACGACTTGAGCGAAGGCGACTACGATCAATGTCATGCCTGCCGCACACCGGTGAGCATCGAAGACCGTGCGTCCGAGCACTATGTGGCTGGCATCAGCTGCCCGCACTGCTGGGACAAGCTGCCAGAGAAGACCCGTCGCAGCGCCATCGACCGTCAAAAGCAGATCGAACTGGCCAAGGCCCGCAACATGCCGCACCCGATTGGCTTCAATTACAAGCAATCCCCTTCCGAGGCCTGAGCCATGTCCGCGCGCCTGCTCTATGTAATGGACCCGATGTGTTCCTGGTGCTGGGGCTTCGCTCCGGTGGCCGAGGCGTTGGTGGAGCAGGCCCAGGCGGCCGGCGTGGAACTGCACCTGGTGGTGGGCGGCTTGCGCACCGGCAGCGGTGCGGCCCTGGAGCCGACCACCCGGCGCTACATCCTTGAACACTGGCAGGCGGTCACCGACGCTACCGGTCAGCCGTTCAAGCGCGAAGGTGCACTGCCCGACGGGTTTGTGTATGACACCGAGCCTGCGTGCCGTGCCATCGTGACGGCGCGAAGCCTGGCGCCGGATTGTGCGTGGAAACTGCTGGGGCTGATCCAGCGCGCGTTTTATGTCGAGGGGCGCGATGTGACCCTCGCAAGCGTGCTGGTGGAACTGGCCGAGGCGGCGGGTATTCCGCGTATCGAATTTGCCGGGGCCTTCGACCGGGCTGAGCAGCATGCGGCGACGGCGGCGGATTTCACATGGGTGCAGGACCTGGGTATCGCCGGTTTTCCGACGCTGTTGGCCGAGCGCAATGGCCAACTGGCCCTGCTGACAAACGGCTACCAGCCGCTGTCCGAGCTGTCGCCTCTGCTGGGCCGATGGCTGGAGCGAGCGACCTGTGCATGAACCTGCCCAACGCACAGACCGACTGACCTGGGCGGAAATTCGCCGCCTGGCCCTGCGCCATAAAAAATCTTTGTGGATCGCCAATGGCGTCGCCGTGCTGGCGACCCTGTGCAGCGTGCCCATCCCCCTGCTGTTGCCGTTGCTGGTTGACGAAGTGCTGCTGGGCCACGGTGATGCCGCGCTCAAGGTGATGAACCACGCATTGCCCCTGGGTTGGCAGAAAGCCGCCGGCTACATCGGCCTGATGTTGTTGGTGACCTTGCTGCTGCGCTGCGGCGCGCTGGTGTTCAACGTGGTGCAGGCGCGGTTGTTTGCACGCTTGGCCAAGGACATCGTGTACCGCATCCGCGTACGCCTGATCGAGCGACTCAAGCGCATCTCCCTGGGCGAATACGAAAGCCTGGGCAGCGGCACGGTGACCACCCATTTGGTCACCGACCTGGATACGCTGGATAAATTTGTCGGCGAAACCCTCAGCCGCTTCCTGGTGGCCATGCTGACCCTGGTGGGCACCTCGGCGATCCTGGTGTGGATGCATTGGCAGCTGGCGCTGCTGATCCTGCTGTTCAATCCGCTGGTGATCTACGCCACGGTGCAGCTGGGCAAGCGCGTCAAGCATTTGAAGAAGCTGGAAAACGACAGTACCTCGCGTTTCACCCAAGCACTCACCGAAACCCTGGATGCCATCCAGGAAGTGCGCGCCGGCAACCGCCAGGGCTTTTTCCTCGGACGCCTGGGCCAGCGTGCCCAGGAAGTGCGTGACTATGCGATCCACTCGCAATGGAAAACCGACGCTTCCAGCCGCGCCAGTGGTTTGTTGTTCCAGTTCGGCATCGACATCTTCCGTGCAGCGGCCATGCTGACCGTGCTGTTTTCCGACCTGTCCATCGGCCAGATGCTCGCGGTGTTCAGCTACCTGTGGTTCATGATCGGCCCGGTGGAGCAACTGCTGAACCTGCAATACGCCTACTACGCGGCGGGCGGGGCGCTGGCGCGGATCAACGAGTTGCTGGCCCGCGCCGACGAGCCGCAGTACGCCGGTGGCATAGACCCGTTCACCGGGCACCAGACCGTGGGTATCGAAGTGCGTGGCCTCAACTTCGGCTATGGCGAAGACCGGGTGCTGAACCAGTTGAACCTGGCCATTGCGCCGGGTGAGAAGGTCGCGATTGTCGGCGCCAGCGGCGGCGGCAAAAGTACCCTGGTGCAACTGTTGCTCGGGCTGTATACGCCCCAGGCCGGGAGCATCCGTTTTGGCGGTGCAACCCAGCAGGAGATCGGCCTGGAGACCATCCGCGAAAACGTCGCGGTGGTGCTGCAGCATCCTGCCCTGTTCAACGATACCGTGCGCGCCAACCTGACCATGGGCCGTGAGCGCAGTGACCAGGCCTGCTGGCAGGCACTGGAAATTGCCCAGCTGGATGCTACCGTCAAAGCGCTGCCCTTGGGCTTGGACAGTGTGGTGGGGCGTTCCGGTGTGCGCTTTTCCGGTGGGCAGCGCCAGCGCCTGGCGATTGCGCGCATGGTGTTGGCAGAGCCAAAGGTGGTGATCCTCGATGAAGCCACGTCGGCCCTGGATGCGGCCACCGAGTACAACCTGCACCAGGCGCTGGCGCGGTTTCTCAGTGGGCGTACTACACTGATCATCGCGCACCGTCTGTCGGCCGTTAAGCAGGCAGATCGAGTATTGGTGTTTGACGGCGGTCACATTGCTGAGGACGGCGATCATCAGCAACTGATTGCCGATGGCGGACTTTACGCCAAGCTCTATGGACACTTGCAACAAGTGCGTTGATCTGGCCTAGGCTGAGCTATCGGAAGCGGATTTTCGCGTGCGTATCCAGCAGTGCATGTGCAAGGGACTTCATGAAGCAAAAGCGGACTCTCGGAACGCCTCGGCTGTTGGGCATTGTGTGGCCCTTTATCGCCGTGGTGCTGTTCCAGGCATTGTTGGGGTGCGTCAGCCTGTACATGCTCTCGGCCGTGCGCGGCTATGTGGCCGGCGAAAGCCTGTGGTCCAAGGGCCAGAAAGACGCCATCTATTACTTGACGCTCTACGCCGACAACCGCGACGAAGCCACCTACCTTAAATACCAGCAAGCCATCGCAGTGCCCCAGGGCGGGCACGAGCTGCGTATTGCCCTCGACCAGCCGACGCCTGACCTGGCGGCTGCGCGCCAGGGAATTCTCAAGGGTGGCAACCACCCCGATGACGTCTCCAGCCTGATCTGGCTGTACCTCAACTTTCGCCATTTCAGCTACCTGGAAAAAGCCATCGCGCTGTGGACCGTGGGCGACGGTTATCTGGTGCAGTTGGATGACTTGGCGCGGGAGATGCACCAGTCGATCATTCGCGATCAAGTCAGCGCCAATGATGTGCGCCAATGGAAAGCCCATATCATTGCCATCAACGAGGGCGTCACCCCGGCCGCCAAGGCCTTCAGCGATGCCTTGGGGGAAGGCTCGCGGATGATCCTGCGATTGCTGTTGATCACCAACCTGGCCACGGCCCTGGGGCTGATCGTACTGGCGTTGTTGCGCACCCATAAGCTGCTGACCCAGCGCCATGCCTTCGCCGATGCCTTGCAAGAGGAGAAGGAGCGGGCGCAGATCACCCTGGAGTCGATTGGCGATGGGGTGATCACCACCGATGTCGACGGCGCCATTACCTACATGAACCCGGCGGCCGAGGCGCTGACGCACTGGAATTCCGCCCAGGCCCTGGGCTTGCCCCTGGCCGCCTTGTTCAACCTGCTGGACGACACCGCCCAGCCCGACGGATTTACCCTGATCGAACGTATCGTCAAAGGCCAGCTCAATGGCGGCAGCGAGCATTCCAAGACCATCCAGCGCCTGGACGGCAGCACGGTATCGGTGACCCTGGTGGGGGCGCCGATCCGCAGCGCGGGTAAGGTCACAGGGGCGGTGCTGGTATTGCACGACATGACCCAGGAGCGCCAATACATCGCCAACCTGTCGTGGCAGGCGACCCATGATGCCCTGACCGGCCTGGCCAACCGCCGTGAATTCGAGTATCGCCTGGAGCAAGTGCTGCACCCGGCGGGGTTGGCGCAGGGCGGGCGGCATGCGTTGATGTTCCTGGACCTGGACCAATTCAAGCTGGTCAATGACACCTGCGGTCACGCCGCAGGCGACGAGTTGCTACGCCATATCTGCGCGCTGCTGCAATCGGACCTGCGCGAGGGCGACACCCTGGCACGCCTGGGGGGTGATGAGTTCGGCATCCTGCTGGAGAACTGCCCGGCGCCGGTGGCGGAGAAAATCGCCGAGAGCCTGCGCCACACCGTGCAAAGCCTGCATTTTGTATGGAAGGGCCGGCCGTTCATGACCACCGTCAGCATTGGCCTGGTGCATATCTCTCAGGCCCCCACCACCTTGGAAACCTCGCTGCGGGCCGCCGACATGGCGTGCTACATGGCCAAGGAAAAGGGCCGCAACCGTGTGCAGGTGTATCACTCCGACGACTCGGAACTGTCCCTGCGCTTTGGTGAAATGGCTTGGGTGCAGCGCTTGCACATGGCGCTGGAAGAGAACCGGTTCTGCCTGTACGCCCAGGAAATTTCACCCCTGGGGCATACCGACGGCGGCCATGGCCACATTGAAATCCTGCTGCGCCTGCATGACGAGGCGGGCCGGATTATCTTGCCGGACAGCTTTATCCCGGCGGCCGAGCGTTACGGCTTGATGACGTCGCTGGATCGCTGGGTGGTCGAAAACGTATTCAGGCTTATTGCCCAATGCATGCAGGAACGTCCGGGCGCTTCCATGGCGATGTGTGCGATCAATCTGTCAGGCATCACCATTGGTGATGAAGACTTCCTTGGGTTTTTGCGTGAGAAGTTTCTTACTTACAATATCCCACCGCAGATGATCTGTTTTGAAATTACCGAAACCAGTGCGATTGCAAACTTAGGCAGTGCGATCCGCTTTATTAATGAACTCAAAGCCTTAGGTTGTCATTTCTCGCTGGATGACTTTTGTGCCGGTATGTCCTCATTCGCCTATCTCAAACATTTACCTGTAGACTTCCTGAAGATCGATGGAAGTTTCGTAAAGGATATGCTGGACGACCCGATTAACCGCGCGATGGTCGAAGTGATCAATCACATCGGCCATGTCATGGGTAAGCGCACAATTGCAGAGTTTGTCGAGACACCGCAAATCGAACAGGCGTTACTCGAAATTGGTGTGGATTACGCTCAGGGCTACCTGATTGAACGACCGCAATTGTTTACCTTTGATAGTTTGCAGTGTCGACCTGTGCGACCGCAGCCTTTGCTGTTCAAGGCGCCCGGCACATTCCGCTGAAACATTTGCTGGTCTGTACAATCACACTTAAAAAGGAGCCTTAACAGTGATCGACACATTCATCAGAACCGGCCCGCTTATGGAAGCCTCTAGTTACCCTGCCTGGGCGCAACAATTGATCCAGGACTGTAGCGAGAGCAAGCGCCGCGTTGTCGAACACGAACTGTACCAGCGCATGCGTGACAACACGCTCAGCGCCAAGACCATGCGCCACTACCTCATCGGTGGTTGGCCCGTGGTTGAACAGTTTGCCTTGTACATGGCACAGAACCTCACCAAGACCAAGTTTGCCCGCCATCCTGGCGAGGACATGGCGCGCCGCTGGCTGATGCGCAATATTCGGGTGGAACTGAACCACGCCGACTATTGGGTGCATTGGGCCCGTGCCCACGGTGTGAGCCTGGAGGAGTTGCAGGCCCAGAACGTGCCGCCCGAGCTGCACGCCCTGAGCCATTGGTGTTGGCATACAAGCTCTGCCGATTCGCTGATCGTGGCCATTGCCGCGACCAACTATGCAATCGAGGGGGCGACTGGGGAATGGTCTGCCGTGGTGTGTTCCACCGGCGTTTATGCGGCAGCCTTCCCCGAGGAAGACCGCAAGCGTGCAATGAAGTGGTTGAAGATGCACGCGCAGTACGATGATGCCCACCCGTGGGAAGCCCTGGAAATCATCTGCACCCTGGCCGGGATGAACCCCACCAAGCAGTTGCAGGCTGAGTTGCGCCAGGCCGTGACCAAGAGCTACGACTACATGTACCTGTTCCTGGAGAGCTGCATGCGCCTGGAGAAAGAAAAAATCCCGGTGCCGGTGCGTGAGCGCCAGCGGGTTGCCAGCGAGGCATGATGTAAATGGAGGTGGCGGGGCTTACCCCGCCATTGCCAAGCGGTTGCGACCTTCGCGCTTGGCCACGTACAGGGCACTGTCCGCCCGGCGTAGCAGGCTTTCGGCAGACTCGGCAGCCAGCAGGGTCGAGCAACCCAGGCTCACCGTCAGTTCGATCCGTGTCCCATCCGCCCAGTAATCCTGGGCCTGCGCCGCCCGGCGCAGGCGTTCACCGACCATGGCCGCGGCATCGCGACCGGTGTTGGACAGCAGGATCAGAAACTCTTCCCCGCCAAAGCGAAACACCATATCCACATTGCGCAGCTGGCTCTTGATTGCCCCGGCAACGGCGCGCAATACCGCGTCGCCCGCGGCGTGGCCGTGAGTATCGTTGATCACCTTGAAGTGGTCGATGTCCAGCATCAGCAACGACAGCGGATTAAGGTGCCGGCGCGCCATGTCGATTTCCCGTTGCAGGGTCTGGTCCATGGCGATGCGGTTGCCGGTCTCGGTCAACGGGTCGCGCAGGGCGCTGCGGGTAGCGGCGCGGTAGAGCAGGGCATTGCGCATGGGGTACAGCAGCGTTGCCAGCAAGGATTCAAGCTGGCCGAGTTCCTCTTCCAACAGGCGCTGGTTACGGCGAAAGATCAGCTCGCCCAAGTGCTCGCCTTCATGGCTCAGGCTGTAGCTCACCGAGTGGTGGCCGCGATGGCCGAACTCCAGGCGCAGGTCGCTGGCATCATGGCGATATTGCAGGGCATCCAGAGGCACCAGGCGCTGGACCTCACGGAAGAACACGCCAAGGATACGCTCTGGCTCCAGGCTGGTTTGCAGTTGCATGCCCAACTGCTGACGCAGTTGGAGGCTCGTGATAGGGCGGCGGGGGAGGAGGGATGGCTGACCAAACCCCAGGCGTTGCAATTTGGCACTGTCAAAGTCAATTGCGTTGGTCTGGGTTGGTGTTTTCATAAGCAAACGGCCTCTAAGCACTTAACTGTCTTACAGGCTCGATGAGAGTGGCGAGTGCCAAGCGTCTTACTGTTCCGTCAGTTCCGTAAAACATTGGTTACAGTCTAGACCGCTTTGCAACGGGTTATAACCCCTGGGCACTGCCGACCGTCTTGTCATCGCGTAACCTGCTTGCCAAATGTTAGAGCGAGATCCATGCCAAAACCTTTAAATTCGATAAAAGTCCTTATAAATCAAGCGACTGTTTTTACTGCTAAAAACAGTCGCTGAACCATGGCGCCAGTTATTTGGCAAGTTAAACCAGGTGCTTACTGTTTTTGCGGATCGAACTGTTTATCGCGAATAAACAATGCCGGTATCACTGCGCAAATGAAGTAGGCGCCGCCCATCACCAGAAAGCCCATGCCGATGGAGCCATGGGACGCCAGGAAACCAATGGCCGCCGGCGCCACCGCCGCACCAATACGGCCGATGTTGTAGGCCCCCCCCACGGCCGAGCCGCGAAACTTGGCTTCGAAGCTTTCAGTCATGTACGTGGCGTTGACGCCATAGGGAATCCCGTAGAGAAAGCCAAACACCACCAGCATCCACAGGATATTTTCCGGGCTCTGGAACAGCACGATCACCGGCAGGAACACCGCCGTGCCGAGGGCGCCGAACGCAAACACGCTGCGGCGTCCCAGGCGGTCGGCGGCCAGGCCGGCGAGGATCTTGCCGAAAATCATCGCGGCGTAGGTGCCGACCATATAGCTGGTCATCGACTTGAAGTTCATCCCCAGTTCGCTTTCCAAGTAGGACGGCATCCAGTTGTTCACGCCGTAGTAACCGAACTGCAGGAAGCCTGCGGTCAGGGCCCAGAGCAGGAACATGCGGCTGGCCTTGGGGTCGCTGAAGATCAGCTTGAACATGCCGTCGGGTTTTTTCTTCAGGGCGTTGCGGGTGCCGCTGGCTTTGTCTTTTGCGCGTTCGGCCTGGGCGGTGATCCAGGCCTGGGGTTCCGGTACCAGGCGTTGCATCAGCACGGCGAGGATCACCGGGATGATCGCCACGTAGAACAACCAGCGCCAGCCGTGCTCGGGCAGGATCCAACCGGCCAATAACGTGGCCACGATGTAGCCCACCGACCAGCCAGCCTGCAGGGTGCCCAGCACGGTGGTGCGGTAGCGGGTGGGCACGTATTCGGCCATCAGGGTGTTGCACGCCACATACAGCGCGCCCAGGCCAAGGGAGGCGAAGAACCGGGTACTCGCGAACTGCCAATAGCTGTGGGTCATGCCCAGGACGGCCGTGCCCACGGAAAACAGCACGATGCTCCACACCACGGTTTTTACCCGGCCAAAACGGTCACAGGCCCAGCCACCGTAGATGCCGCCGATGGCCATGCCCGCCAGGGTAAAGCTGCCCAGGCTGCCGGCCTCGACGCTGGTCAGGCCGAACTCGGCCTTCAGGCTGCTGAGGCTGTAGGACAGCAACATCAAGTCTGCGCCATCGATCAACAGCCCGAGGAAGCAGAAGATGAACACGATAATCCACAGTTTGCTTTTTGCAGGCGACAACGCGCCCGCCGATGTGGCGACTTCCATAGCGATACCTTGTTGTAGTTGTTAGGGCATTGGGTATGGGTGGAGCGATGAAACCTAGCGTTGCGCCGCGCGAATCATGTTGCGGGCAATCACCAGTTGCTGGATCTGCGTGGTGCCCTCGTACAGGCGGAACAGGCGCACATCCCGGTAGAAACGTTCGATGGCGTACTCGCTGATATAGCCAGCGCCGCCATGGATCTGTACGCAACGGTCGGCGACCCGGCCGCACATTTCGGTGGCGAACATCTTGGCGCACGAGGCTTCGGTGCCGATGTCCTGGCCGTCGTCACGCTTGCGCGCGGCGTCCAGCACCATGCAGCGGGCGGCGTAGATCTCGGCCTTGCTGTCGGCGAGCATGGCCTGGATCAGCTGGAACTCGGCAATGGGTTGGCCGAACTGCTTGCGGTCGATGGCGTAGTGCAGGGCATCGTTGAGCATGCGCTCGGCGGCGCCCACGCTGACGGCGGCAATGTGCAGGCGGCCTTTGTCGAGCACCTTCATGGCGGTCTTGAAGCCCACGCCTTCCACGCCGCCGATCAACTGGCTGGCAGGGACGCGCACGTTGTCGAAGATCACGTCGCTGGTATGGGCGCCTTGCTGGCCCATCTTGTGATCGCGCTTGCCCAGGGACAGGCCGGGGGTGTCGCGCTCGACGATAAAGGCGCTGATCCCGCCGGAGCCGCGGATCGCCGCGTCGGTGCGCGCCATTACCGTGAAAATCCCGGCATGGGGGGCGTTGGTGATAAAGCGCTTGGTGCCGTTGATCACGTAATGGTCGCCATCGCGCACGGCGGTGGTCTTCAGGGAGGCGGCGTCGGAGCCGGAGTCGGGTTCGGTGAGGCAGAACGAACTGAGCAACTGGCCACTGGCGAGCAACGGCAGGTAGTGCGACTTCTGTGCGTCGGTACCGTCCAGCAGGATGCCAATGGAGCCGATGCCATTGTTGGTGCCGAAGTAGGAGCGGAAGGCCGGGGAGGTGCGCCCCAGTTCAAAGGCGATGGTCACCTCTTCTTCCATGGTCAGGCCCAGGCCGCCGTAGGCTTCGGGAATGGTCAGGCCGAACAGGCCCATGTCCTGGAATTGGCTGACGATATCGGCCGGGATTTCATCGGTCTGGGCGACTTCGTTTTCCCGTGGGATCAGCGCTTGGTCGACAAACTGCGCAATGGCGTCCACCAGGATATGAAGGGTTTGTGCGTCTCGGATCATGTGCAGTCCTCAGCGGCCCGTTTGGCGGGCCTGTTATCGTCAATCTGCCGAGGCCATGCACCTGTGCTGCTAGCGGGCGGCGGCCTCGATATTGTTCACCATGTGCTTGAGGCGTGGGCCGATGTCGTCTTCGAGTTTCTCCCGGGAAAGGTGAAAACTCGGTCCGCCACAGTTGAACGCCAGCAAGCCGTGTTGTGCATGCAGCATGGGCACGGCGATGGCGTTGACATCGCGGTGCCACTCACCGATCGACATGCAATAGCCGAAGTCGGTGTAGTCCCGGAAGGCGCGTTCCAGCCCCTTGCGGATGGTCGGCCAGTCCTCCAGATGACGCTGGCGGATATGGTCGAGGATGAACTCCCGCTCGTTTTCCGGCATCGCTGCCAGGCAGGCGCGGCCTGCGGAACTCAAGTGCAACGGCAGGCGCGTGCCCACTTGGCGGCGCATGGTCATGTTCGCTTCGCCCTGGACCACGTCCAGGTACACCGCGTCCAGGCGATCCCGGGTGGCCATCGCGACGGCTGCCTGGGCGTACTTGGCCATGGTCTCCATCAACGGGTGAGCCACGGCTCGCACCGACAGGTTCGACAACATCGCGTAACCGAAGGCCATTACCCCCACATCCAACTGATACCGGCCCGACTGCGGCAGGTACTTGAGATAACCCAGGCGCGTCAGGGTGTGGGTCATGCGGGTGATCGTCGGCTTTGGTAGCCCGGTCTTGCGTGCCAGGTCCTGGTTGCCCAGTACGCTCTCGCTCGGCGTGAAACAGCGCAGCAGTTCCAGGCCGCGTGCCAGGGCGGTGACAAACTGGCGGTCCTTGTCCTCCTCCTCATCGTTATTCATCGGGTCAATCAGCAAGTGCTCGAAGGCGTTGTTGCTTGCAGGCAATTCGGTGCTGCCCGTGTCCGGGTTTCGACGGCGCATGTTAAGCCTCATTTTTTTATAAAATCAACAAAACAAAATCATATTCCGCACAGCGAAACTAATCAACGATTAGCCGTTAGTTTTTTATATGGGATAAAACGCGATAAAACAGTGGGTTATTGAGTGTTTGAACATGGTTTAAGGTTTTTACGTTTACACCCGCCAGGTCGGTACTTATGATCATGGCTAAATACGGAATGTTATTTCGCATAGCGAAACTAGCGATAATCCCACTAATAAGAACCTCGCAGCAGGAGTGAATGTGACCAGCGCAGACCAACCCGTGGTGACCCTCGACGTCCAGAGCAATGGCGTGGCCGTGGTGCGTATCCAGCGCCCCGAGGTGAAAAACGCCCTCAATACCCAGGTTCGCGAATTGCTGGCTGAGCACTTTCGTGCATTGGCCCGGCGCCGGGATGTGCGGGCCATTGTGCTGACCGGCGGTGAGCAATGCTTTGTGGCCGGTGCCGATATCAACGAGTTCGCCCATGCCGGTGCAATTGATATGTACCGCCGCCACACCGAATACCTGTGGGAAGCCATCAGCCGCTGTCCCAAGCCGGTGATTGCAGCGGTCAATGGGTTTGCCCTGGGGGGCGGCTGCGAGTTGGCGATGCATTGCGACCTGATTGTGGCCGGCGAGTCGGCGCGGTTTGCCCAGCCGGAAGTGAAGTTGGGCTTGATGCCCGGCGCGGGCGGCACCCAACGCTTGGTCCGTGCGGTGGGTAAGTTCCAGGCCATGCGCATTGCGCTTACCGGGTGCATGGTCAGCGCGAACGAAGCCCTGGCTATCGGCATGCTCAGCGAAGTGGTCAGCGATGACCAGACGCTGCCCCGTGCGTTGGCGCTGGCCGCGCAGATCGCCGCGCTGCCGCCGCTGGCGGTGGAGCAAATCAAGGAAGTGATGCTGGCCGGGGCCGACCTGCCGTTGGAAAGTGCCCTGGTGCTGGAGCGCAAGGCGTTCCAACTGCTGTTCGATTCCAAGGATCAGAAGGAGGGCGCCGCTGCGTTCTTCGAAAAACGCGCACCTGAGTACCGGGGGGAATAACTATGACGGTCTCGATCAACACCCTGGGACTGGTGGGCACCGGCGTCATGGGCGCCGGTATCGCGCAGATCGCGGCCCAGGCTGGTGTGGTGGTACGCCTGTTCGATGCCCGCGAGGGCGCCGCACAAACTGCCCGCGACGGCCTTGCCGCTACGTTTGCCAAGCTGGTGAGCAAAGGCAAGATCAACCCGTTGGCGATGGATGCGGCATTGACCAACCTGCAGGTCACCGAGGCCCTCGATGGGCTGAAGGACTGCGACCTGGTGGTGGAAGCCATCGTGGAAAACCTCGACGCCAAGCGCGGGCTGCTCAAGCAACTTGAAGCCATCGTCAGCCCAACCTGCATCCTCGCCACCAACACGTCATCGCTTTCCATCACCGCCATCGCCAGCGGTTGCCAGCATCCCGAGCGCGTTGCCGGGTTGCACTTTTTCAACCCGGTACCGCTGATGCGTGTGGTGGAGGTCATCGACGGCCTGGCAACCGCGCCGCAGGTTGGCGATGCCCTGCTGGCGCTGGTGGCGCGCACTGGCCATCGTGGCGTGCGGGCCAAGGACACCCCGGGGTTTATCGTCAACCATGCCGGGCGCGCCTACGGCACCGAAGCCCTGAAGATGCTTGACGAAGGCATTGCCGAGCGGGGCGAGATCGACCGTATCCTGCGCGATGGTGCCGGGTTCCGCATGGGGCCGTTGGAGTTGCTGGACCTGACGGGGCTGGACGTCTCGCACCCGGTGATGGAGTCGATCTACAACCAGTTCTACCAGGAGCCGCGCTACAAACCCTCGCCCCTGACCCGGCAGATGCTGGTGGGCGGGCGCTTGGGGCGCAAGACCGGCCACGGCTTCTATCAGTATGAAAACGGCCAGGTCATCCATGGCCCGCAGCCCCAACCGTTGCCCTCGGTGCACACCATGCCACCTTTGTGGATCGCCGCCGAAAACCATGAGGACTATGAGCGCCTGAGCCGTTTAGTGATCGACCTGGGTGCCGATCTGGAAAGCGCGGCGCAACCTTCGCCCCAGGCGCTGTGCCTATTGGCACCCTACGGCCGCGACGCCACCAGTGCCTGCGTGCACTTTGATACCGATCCGGCACGCACCCTGTGCATCGACCTGCTGACGGACCTGGCCCGCCATCGCACGCTGATGCAAAACCCGCTCACCGCGCCGGCCATGCGTGACGCCGCCCATGCCTTGCTGGCGGCTGACGGCGTAGGGGTGACAGTGATCAGCGACAGCGTCGGTTTTGTGGCCCAACGGACGTTGGCGATGGTGGTCAACCTGGCCTGTGATATCGCCCAGCAACGCATTGCCAGCGTCGAGGATATCGACCAGGCCGTGCAATTGGGCCTGGGCTATCCACAGGGGCCGTTGGCCTGGGGTGATGCCCTGGGGCCACGGCGCATGCTGACGATTTTGCAGCGCATGAGCGAACTCACCCACGACCCGCGCTACCGCCCCAGCCCCTGGTTGCGGCGGCGGGCGATGCTGGGTGTTTCCCTGCGCCATGAAGAGCCGACAGTCGGCTGATTTCCCTACCTCACAGGACAAGAACAATGGGTGCTTTGACAGGTTTGCGGGTATTGGATTTAAGCCGAGTGCTGGCCGGCCCCTGGTGTGGGCAAGTGCTGGCCGACCTCGGTGCAGAGGTGATCAAGATCGAACGGCCCGCCAGCGGCGATGACACCCGTGGCTGGGGACCGCCGTGGATGAAGACCGACGCGGGCGAGTCCTCTGGCGAGGCTTCGTACTACCAGTCCACCAATCGCGGCAAGCTGTCGGTGGCCATCGATATAGCCACCCCCGAAGGCCAGGAATTGGTACGCGCGCTGGCGGCCAGTTCCGATGTGTTGATCGAGAACTACAAGGCCGGTTCCCTGGCGCGCTATGGCCTGGATTACGCGACCTTGGCCGAGGCCAATCCACGCCTGGTGTATTGCTCCATCACCGGGTTCGGCCAGACCGGCCCGCGTGCCGAAGAACCCGGCTACGACTTCATCATCCAGGGCATCGGCGGCTTGATGAGCATCACTGGCGAGCGCGATGATTTGCCCGGCGGCGGCCCGCAAAAAGTCGGCGTGGCGTTCTCCGACCTGATGACCGGCCTGTATTCCACGGTGGCGATCCAGGCCGCGCTGCTCAGCCGTGAACGCACCGGCGTTGGCCAATACATTGATATGGCGTTGCTGGATGTACAGGTCGCCACATTGGCCAACCAAAGCATGAACTACCTGGCGTCGGGCAAGGTGCCGCAGCGTTTCGGCAATGCCCACGCCAACATTGTGCCGTACCAGGTGTTCCGCGCCGCCGACCGTGACTTCATCATCGCCTGTGGCAACGACAGCCAGTTTGTTGCCCTGTGCCAGAGCATCGGCCTGGCGCACTTGCCGGATGACCCGCGCTTTCGGCGCAACGCTGACCGAGTGGCCCATCGCGAAGCAATCGTCGAATTGCTCTCGGCGCACTTTCTCGGCCGCAGTGCGGATGAATGGGTGGCGTGCATTCACGCCTCGAAAGTGCCGGTGGGCGCGATCAATTCCATCGCCCAGTCCCTGGAAGAGCCCCAGGTGATCGCGCGCAACCTGATGGTCAAGATCCCTCACCCCAAGAACCCGGATTTCGCCATGGTCGGCAGCCCGATCAAAATGTCTGGCACGCCGGTGGAGTACGTGCGGCCAGCGCCGATGCTGGGGCAGCACACCGACGATATCCTTGGGCAACGGTTGGGCCTGTCAGCGGAGCAACTGGCCCAACTCAAGGCGCGTGGGATCGTCGAGCAGCAGGGTTAGACCAGGGTCGAGCGGTCGATCTGCGCGATGGAGGTGACCCCGGTGAGGGTCATGGCCACGCGCATTTCCTTGGCAAAGATGTCCAGCAGGTTTTCCACGCCGTGCTGGCCATCTGCGGCCAACGCATAGGCGGTAGCGCGCCCCAGCAGGCAGGCTTTGGCGCCCAGGGCGAGCATGCGCACCACGTCCAGCCCTGAGCGAATGCCCGAATCCACCAGCACCGTGAGGTCATCGCCCACTGCTTCGGCAATCGCCGGCAAGGCTTTGGCGGTGGACAGCACGCCGTCCAACTGACGGCCGCCATGGTTGGAGACCACGATGCCATCGGCGCCGAAACTCACGGCGTCCTTGGCGTCCTGGGGGTCGAGGATGCCCTTGATGATCATCGGGCCTTTCCAGAAGTCGCGGATCCACTCCAGGTCTTTCCAACTGATGGACGGGTCGAAATTATTCGCCAGCCAGCCGATGTAGTCTTCCAAGTGGGTGGGTTTGCCCAGGTACTTGGAGATGTTGCCCAGGTCGTGGGGGCGGCCCATCAGGCCCACGTCGAAAGCCCATTGCGGCTTGGTCACGGCTTGCAGCATGCGCCGCTGCGCCGCGAACGGGCCGGACATGCCCGAGTGGGCGTCACGGTAGCGCGCGCCGGGCGTGGGCATGTCCACGGTGAACACCAGCGTGGTAATACCGGCGGCCTGGGCGCGTTCCAGTGCGTTGCGCATGAAGCCACGGTCCTTGAGCACATAGAGTTGGAACCAGATCGCCTGGGCACTTTGCGAGGCCACTTCTTCAATCGGGCACACCGACACCGTCGACAGGCAGAACGGAATACCTTTGTTCGCCGCCGCCTTGGCCGCCTGCACTTCACCGCGTCGCGCATACATGCCGGTCAGGCCCACGGGGCTGAGGATCACCGGCATGTCCAACGCCTGGCCAAACAGCGTGGTCTTGAGGCTCAGGCTGTCGACATTACGCAGGATGCGCTGGCGCAGGCTGATCTCGGCCAGGTCCGAACTGTTCGCCCGCATCGTGTGTTCGGCATAGGCGCCGCCATCGATGTAGTCGAACAGAAAGCGCGGCAGCTTGCGCTTGGCGGCTGCGCGGTAGTCGGAGGCGGACGAGATGATCATGAACGGTATCTCCACAAGGCAGGGCGGATCAGCATAGGTAAAAATCTGGCATGATAAAAACAACTTTTATCGCTAGCAGCCAGTCGCAAAAGGAATACGGATGAACCTCAGAACATTACGCGCCTTTGTCGAAGTGGTGCGCCAGGGCGGTTTCTCCCAGGCTGCCGACGTGGTGTCCCTGACCCAGTCCACCGTGAGCAAGGCGGTCAAAACCCTGGAAGACGAACTGGGCACGCCGTTGCTCAACCGCCTCGGCCACCGCAACGAACTGACCGCCGCAGGCGAAATCGCCTACCGCCGTGCCCAAGTGCTGCTGGCTGAACACAACGACTTGGTGGCCGAGATCAACGACCTGCGCGGCCTCAAACGTGGCCAACTGCGCATCGGCCTGCCGCCGGTGGGCTGCGGCGTGCTGTTCGCGACCATGTTCGCCACCTACCGCAGCCGTTACCCGGACATCGACATTGAACTCACCGAATACGGCAGCAAAAAACTACGGGAATGCCTGGAGGCCGGGGAGGTGGACCTGGCAGCGCTGCTGCTGCCGGTGGACGAAGGCTTCGACTACCAGCCCGTGCGTAATGAACCCTTGATAGCCGTCTTGCCCAGCAACCACCCTCTGGCCCAGCGCAAGCGCATCGACTTCACCGACCTTGCGGACTCGCCGTTCATCCTGTTCGAAGCGGGTTTTGCCCTTAACGCCAAGATCCTCGCGGCCTGCGAGCGCAAAGGCGTCACGCCCCGCGTCGCCGCCCGCAGCGGGCAGATCGACTTTATCGTCGACCTGGTCACCGCCGGCCTGGGCGTGGCCTTCCTCCCCCGGATGCTCGCGCACAAACACCAGCACGCTGGCATCGCCCTGATCCCCCTCGACGAACCCCACACCGACTGGCACATCGCCCTGGCCTGGCGCGCCGGCGCCCACCTGCCACCGGCGGCTCTGGCGTGGCTGGAATTGGCTAAGGAACAACAACTTGCAACCAGCCAGCCGCTTTAAACGCACCGATTGCTAGAGAAAGCTTGACTTCCCCTTTTTAATCAGTAACATACGGCGCATTCCGCGATAGCTCAGTTGGTAGAGCAAATGACTGTTAATCATTGGGTCCCTGGTTCGAGTCCAGGTCGTGGAGCCAGATAGAGAAAAGCCTGCAGAGATGCAGGCTTTTTTTTGCCTTGGATTTGACCGGGGTAATCGAAGCATAGGTATCTACACAACTATTGGACTTGACCAACCCCGAAGATCTGGCTCTGGCTCTGGCTCTGGCTCTGGCTCTGGCTTTTGATTTGGCTTTTGATCTTGATCTTAGGCGCCCCGTTAAACCACGCTGGCCGAACGCAGGCTTGAATTCGTGGGTAACCCGGCAGGACGCCGGGTTAGCCGCCCCGCGCCATGGATGGCGCGTGGCGGCGGCCCACGGATTCAAGCCGGAGTGAGGGAATGCCGAGCCTAGGCGAGGCACCGAGTGGTGGGGCGAAGCGTTTTGCTTACTTTTGCGCTCTTCAAAAGTGAGCCGCTGTAAGAGCGGAACCAATAGCCGCCGTTACCCAAATAACGGATATGTACCCCGACCCAAACGTTCCAGCGCCATACGCAAAGCTATCGCAGGCAAGCCAGATCGCACATTAGACCGGCGTATATCCGATAAAACTTGGCCGCCTGCCACATAGCCTTCGCGAGCAAGTCGAATCGTTGCACCGCCGCTCCCACAGGTCCAGCGCCACACTCAAAGTTGTGTAGATACCTATGGCAATCAAAGCGCACAGCGTGACCAGCCCAGTCCTCACTCACTAAGAGCCGCAAACGGCAAACGTTCCGCCAGCGCCTGCGCAAGGTAACGGGCGAACACCGAGATGCGCTGGGGGATGTGCCGCCGATGCTGATACACCGCAAAAATGTCAGCCTGCGGTGCCTGGTGGTCGGTGAGCACCGCTTGCAGGCGGCCGCTTTCAAGATACTGCTGAACATTCCAGCGCGACCGCAAAATCAAGCCATGCCCGTCCAGCGCCAGGCTCAACGCAACTTCACCATCATTGCTCGACAGCGTGCCGCTGACCTTGTGTGAGTAATCCTGGCCATCCTTACTGAAGCGCCAGATCGCATAGTCGCTGCCGAACTGGCGCAGAACGATGCAGTTGTGCTGCGCCAGATCCGCCACACGGGTCAGTGCCGGCATCGCTTCAAGGTAGGCCTTCGATGCGCAGAGGATGCGTGGGTTTTCCAGCAGGCGAATGCCGACCAACCGCGAGTCCGGCGGCTCGCCCATGCACACGCCGATATCGAATTGATCGTCCAGCATGCTCAGTGGCTGGCTGGTCAGCTCCAGGGAAATTTCAAGCTCCGGATGCAGCCTCGCGAAGCTCGATACCACCGGTGCGAGGTGCTGGCGCCCGAAACCCAGCGTGCCATTGATCCGCAACCGGCCTTGCAAGGTCGGCTGACGGCTGCTCAGCGCGCTCTCCAGTTCTTCGAGCTGGCGCAGAATCGGGCGACTGCCCTCCAGGTACTGCGCCCCTTCGGGGGTCAGCGACAATCGGCGTGTGGTGCGCAGTAATAATTGCACCCCGAGCCTGGCTTCCAATTGGCTCAGTCGTTTGCTCACGGCAGGCAGCGACAGCCCCAGATGGCGTGCCACTTCAGTCAGGCTGGCGCGTGTAGCCACCTGCTGAAAGAAGCTCAGGTCATCGATCATGCTCATGGATTCTTTCCTAAAAACTAAGAATGGATTTACAGCAAGACTAATTATTAATCCAAGCGCACTGCATACACTGAACTCCACGCCCCAATCAACCCAGGAGTCAAATTCATGAGCAAATCCCAGTACAAAATTGCAGTGATCCCCGGCGACGGCATTGGCAAGGAAGTGATGCCCGAGGGCGTGCGTGTGCTCGACGCCGTGGCTGCCCGGTTCAACCTGGAACTGCAATGGGACTGGTTCGATTTCGCCAGCGCCGATTACTACCTGGCTCACGGCAAGATGATGCCCGACGACTGGTTCGACATCCTCAAGGGCTACGACGCGATCTACTTCGGTGCCGTGGGTTGGCCAGATGTGGTGCCTGACCACATTTCTCTGTGGGATTCGCTGCTACAGTTCCGTCGTGAATTCGACCAGTACGTGAACCTGCGCCCCTGCCGTCTCATGCCTGGCGTCAAGGCGCCACTGGCGAACCGCAAGCCCGGCGACATCGATTTCTGGGTGGTGCGCGAGAACACCGAAGGTGAGTACTCCAGTGTCGGTGGCAAAATGTTCCCCGGGACCGATCGCGAAATCGTGCTGCAGGAAACCGTGATGACCCGCGTCGGTGTCGACCGTATCCTCAAGTTCGCCTACGACCTGGCGCAAAGCCGTCCGAAAAAGCACCTGACCTCGGCCACCAAATCCAATGGCATCGCGATCACCATGCCTTACTGGGATGAGCGCGTGGTGGAAATGGGCAAAAAGTATCCTGACGTCAACGTCGACAAGTACCACATCGATATTCTCACTGCGAACTTCGTCCTGCATCCGGACTGGTTCGACGTGGTGGTGGCCAGCAACCTGTTCGGCGACATCCTTTCCGACCTGGGCCCTGCATGCACCGGCACGATTGGCATCGCCCCCTCGGCCAACATCAACCCGGAGCGCAACTTCCCGAGCCTGTTCGAACCGGTGCATGGTTCGGCGCCCGACATCGCTGGCAAAGGCATCGCCAACCCCATCGGGCAGATCTGGTGCGGTGCGATGATGCTCGAACACCTGGGCCATCCCGAAGCCGGCGCCGCCGTGCTGACCGCGATCGAAACCGTGCTTGCGATGGGCCCGGAGCAGGCGCCATTGACCGCCGACATCGGTGGCACCGGCAACACTGAATCGCTGGGCAAGGCCATCGCTGCTGCGGTCTGACGCCGACAATAGCGTGCAATCTCCCATTCCCTCGGGAGATTGCTGCGCGCATACAACCGTCCCCTGTGTATTCACTCAGGCGCGGTCTCACCTCCAATGTCCAGCGCCTGTTCGTGCAGCGCAGCGATGAGGCTGCTCGCAACCGGGGTTCTCAGCCCGTTGCGTAGCAGGATGATGCCCACCGGCGGCAGCTCAATCGGCACCTCCAGCGGCAAGGTGTAACCCAGGCCTACCGACTCAAGGTACTGCGCGACTTTAGTGGCGAGGAAACACACGCAGCCTCTTTCCCGCATAAACGCCATCATCACCAAAAAGGACGAGGTTTCGATGACGTCAGCGGGTGGTTGCAGTTTATGTTTGTAGAACATCTGGTTGAGCTTGACGCGCGAGGAGGCCCACGCAGGGGGAACGACCCAGGGCAGCGTCGCCAGATGATGCCAAGTGGGTTTGGCCACGGCGGCCAGTGGATGATCGGCGGCGACCACGACGCGCATGGTGTCGGTGTATAACGCCTCGGTTTCCAGGTCTGGAGAGCTGTAGCCCGGCTCCAGCCGGCCCACGATGAAATCGAGCTCGCCGGTACGCAGCCTCGGCAGCAGGCGCGTGAGATCACCTTCCTCGATTGATACCGTGGTGTGTGGCGAGCTGAGCTTGAGGCGGCTGACTGCGCCTACCAACAATCCCGGCGTGGCGACCACCATTGCGCCGACACGGATACGGCCGGCGCCGCCGCTGGCGACGGAAGCGATGTCGTCACAGGTACGGTCAAAATCCACCAGCACCGAACGCGCAAATCGGACCACTTGCTCGCCATAGGCAGTCGGTCGGGTGCCTCGCGTTGAACGGATGAACAACTCAAGCCCGAACATCTTTTCGATTTCCGCCAGCGATTTGCTGACGGCAGGCTGGGTAAGCGACAAAAATTCCGCTGACCGGCCTAGATGACGGAATTCATCCAGCGCCACGACGAGCTGCAGATGCTTTAGCTTGAGGTTGGAGCGCAAAACTCTATCAATGTCGCTCACCTGCTTTATCCCCGGTCGAAGACGCTTAGATGTCAAAATGGTTATGAAGTATGTCTGCTTATTCATTGTTCAGCAATGAAGCCGCGAGTCAGTATCCAAGAACAAAAACAATGATCGGAGACAAGCAATGCGCACTCCTATGCCTACAAAACCGTTAAATGACACCGTGGTGAAGCAAGGCAAAAAATCCAACGCTCGTTGGGTTGTGGCCGCCCTGATGTGGTTTGCCATCGCCATCAACTACATCGACCGCACCGTGCTCTCGGTCGCCGCTCCCGAGCTCATCAATGAGTTCAGCCTCACCCCCGAAATGATGGGGATCGTCTTGTCTGCGTTTTTCTGGTCTTACGCGCTGCTGCAAATCCCGGCTGGCTGGGTGGCTGACAAGTTTGGGCAGAAAATGGGGCTTGGGATCGCCGTAGGTTCATGGTCGCTTGCCACAGCGGCGACAGGGCTTGCGACAGGTTTTGCATCCCTGGTTGGCCTGCGAGTGGCACTGGGCGTCGGTGAAGCCGGCGCTTATCCGGCCAATGCCGGGATCGCGTCAAAATGGTTCCCGGACAAGGAACGGGCAACCATTTCCGGGCTGTTCGACAGTGCCTCGAAATTCGGCGGTGCCGTGGCAATGCCGCTCATTGTGATGCTGATGATGACGTTCGACTGGCGCATGACGTTTGTGATCGTGGGCCTGGCCGGTTTGGTCTGGAGCCTGATCTGGTGGTGGTATTTCTCGGATACCCCAGAGAAACACCGTAGCGCCAACGCCGCCGAGGTCGAGTACATCCGAGGCGGGCAGACCCAGCAGCACGGTGTGGATAACACGATCCCGATGAAATGGTACGAACTGCTCAAGTACCGCAATATCTGGGCGATGTGCCTGGGCTTCTTCACCATCAACTACATCTCCTACTTCTTCATCACCTGGTTGCCCACCTACCTTGTAAAAGAGCAGGGGATGGGCCTGCTGAAAATGGGCCTGGTCGCCTCGCTTCCGCTGATTTGCGGCCTGTTCGCCGAGATCGCTGCCGGCTGGCTGTCCGACAGGGTGGTCCACAGCGGGCGCCTGTCGTTAACCGCGACACGCAAACTGTTTCTGATCGTGGGTCTTTCAATGGCGCTGTGTATCGGTCTGGCGCCGTTGACCACCTCGGGCTCACGGTATTGCTGCTGTGCATCGCCAAGGCCGGAACCACCGTCGCGGCCTCGCAAGTCTGGGCGCTGCCGGGTGACGTTGCGCCCAAGAACATGACCTCCACCGTCGCCGGATTGCAGAACATGGTGGCGAACTTCGGCGGCGTACTGGGGCCGGTGATCACCGGGTTTATCGTGGCCTCGACCGGCTCGTTCAAAATGGCGTTGGTCTTCTCGGCAGTGCTCGGAATGCTGGGCATCTTGAACTACGCCCTGCTGCTCAAGAAGGTCGAACCCATCGTCGCGCCCATGCCGACCGAGCCTCAGCACGGCCCTGCCTCTATCGCCGCTAAAGCCTGAAGCGCCGCTGCGTTTCAACGACACCGATGCCGTAATCTGGATGCCAGGACTGTTTTATGACGACTACCACGCCCCATGCCACTCACAGACTCATACGTCTGCATGCCAATGACAACGTGCTCATCGCTCGCCATTTGATCGGCCTTGGGGACGAGCTGACTGAACTGGGCGTACGCAGCCGGGCGCAAGTGCCGGCCGGGCACAAGATCGCAGCGCAGGACATCCTGTGCGGTGAGCCCGTGCGTAAGTACGACACCATAATCGGTGTAGCGTCGCGCACTATCACCAAGGGCGAGCACGTTCACTCCCACAACATCGCACTCATCGATTTCGATCGAGACCCAGGCTTCTGTGAGGATGTGCGCCCGGTGAACTACGTAGCCCCGGAGAAACGCGCGACGTTCATGGGGATCGTACGGGCAGACGGCCGCGTTGCCACGCGCAACTTCATTGGGCTGCTGTCGTCGGTGAACTGCTCGTCAACCGTGATCAAGAAGATCGCCGAACACTTCACGCCCGAGCGGCTCGCCGCCTACCCGAATGTCGATGGCGTCGTCGCATTCGCTCAAACGAGTGGGTGCGGCATGTCGTCCCCCAGCCCTCACTTCGACCTGCTGCAGCGCACCATTGCCGGGTACGCGCGCCATCCCAACCTGGCGGCCGTGCTGATCGTCGGGCTGGGTTGCGAGCGCAACCAGGTGGCCAACCTTGTCGATTCCCAGCAGTTGGTGCCCGATAGTCACCTGCGCACATTCGTGATGCAGGACACCGGCGGCACGCGTGAAACCATCGCTCAGGGTATTGCGGCGATCGAAGCGATGCTGCCCGAAGCCAACGCAGTCAAGCGTGTGCCGGTGAGTGCGGCGCACCTGAAGATCGGGCTGGAATGCGGCGGTTCCGATGGCTTTTCCGGCATCACCGCCAACCCGGCATTGGGCGCCGCGATGGACATTCTCGTGCGGCATGGCGGCACGGCCATTCTGTCGGAGACGCCTGAGATCCACGGTGTGGAGTTCATGCTCACGCGTCGTGCGGTCAGTGTCGAGGTGGGCCAAAAGTTATTGGACCGGCTGGCCTGGTGGGAAGAATACACACGCGGTCAGAACGGGCAGTTCAATGGTGTCGTCGGCCCCGGTAATCAGGCTGGAGGTCTGGCCAATATCTTCGAAAAATCCCTGGGGTCTGCCATGAAAGGCGGCACCACGCCGTTGCAGGCGGTGTACGAGTATGCCGAGCCGATCGACAAGGCGGGGTTCGTGTTCATGGACTCACCGGGCTACGACCCTGTCGCGGCAACCGGTCAAATCGCCAGTGGTGCAAACCTCATTTGCTTCACCACGGGCAGGGGCTCGATGTTCGGGAGCAAGCCTGCGCCGACGATCAAGCTCGCCAGCAATACCCCGATGTTCACCCGTCTGGAAGAGGACATGGACATTAACTGCGGGCTCATTCTTGACGGTGAGTTGTCGGTTGAGCAGATGGGAGAACGCATCTTCGAACACATTCTGCAGGCGGCTTCAGGCGCCTCGACCAAGAGCGAATTGTTGGGGCTTGGGGATCACGAGTTCGTGCCCTGGCACCTGGGCATCGTCAGTTGATCCAACCCCTTTGCACACCCTTGAGGAACCTCGACATGAACCTGAAACTGACTCGCACTGACCTGATTCGAACGCAGAATTTCATTGGCGGCCAATGGCACACCCGAGATCCAGAGGCGCTGTTGACGGTCACCAACCCGGCTGACGACAGTTATATCGCCCAAGTGCCCGACAGCAACGCGATTGACGCCCGTGCCGCCGTCGATGCCGCTCATTCGGCGTTTGCCGCTTGGCGCAGCACCCCAGCCAAACAGCGCGCGCAACTGATCAAACGCTGGAACGCGCTGATCCTGGAACATCAGGAAGACCTGGGCCGTCTCATCTCGCTGGAGCAGGGCAAGCCGCTGGCCGAGGGGCGGGGCGAAGTGGTCTACGCCGCCAGTTATGTCGAGTGGTTTGCCGAGGAAGCGACGCGCGCTTACGGCGATGTGATCCCAGCGCCGGTCTCGGGTCGGCGCATGACGGCAATCAAGGAGCCCGTTGGCGTGGTCGCCGCGATCACCCCCTGGAATTTTCCGGCGGCGATGATTGCCCGCAAGATCGCGCCCGCACTGGCCGCCGGTTGCACCGTGGTCTGCAAGCCCGCCGAAGACACGCCACTGACGTCCCTTGCGCTTGTGCGCCTGGCTGAGGAAGCAGGCTTTCCGCCAGGCACACTGAACATCGTCACCGCTTCGCGCGAGCGTACACCCGAAGTCGTCAACGCTTGGCTGGCTGATTCGCGGGTACGCAAGATCACCTTTACCGGGTCAACGCCCGTGGGCAAACACCTGGCCCGAATGTCCGCCGACACCTTGAAAAAGTGCTCACTCGAACTGGGCGGCAATGCCCCCTTCATCGTGTTTGATGATGCGGACCTCGACGCTGCCGTGGACGGCCTCATGGTTTCCAAGTTTCGTAATGGCGGCCAGACCTGCGTGTGCCCCAATCGGATCTATGTGCAAAGCGCGGTTCACGATCAATTCGTTGAAAAGCTGGTGGCCAGAGTCAGTGCGCTGAAGGTTGGGCCAGCCTCCCACAGCGATTCTCAGATTGGTCCGATGATCAACGCGCGCGCCATCGACAAGATCGCACGCCACGTGGATGACGCGGTTGCAAAATGCGCTGCAATCGCCACCGGCGGACGACCTGTGCGCGACGCTGTGGCCGACGGTCCCAACTACTACGCGCCGACCGTGTTGATCAATGCGACCGCGCAGATGGAACTCTGTAATGAAGAAACCTTTGGCCCCGTGGCGCCCATCTTCCGCTTCACGACTGAAGCGCAAGTGATCGAACTGGCCAACGACACGCCGTTCGGGTTGGCGGCCTACTTTTACACCCAGGACGTCAAGCGCGTCTGGCGCGTCGCCGAGGCGTTGGAGTCGGGCATCGTGGGCATCAACGAAGGGGCGCTCGCCGCTGAGGCCGCACCCTTTGGCGGGGTCAAAGAGTCGGGGTATGGCCGTGAGGGTTCACGCTACGGCCTGGAAGACTACATGCACATCAAATACCTGTGCCAGGGCGGCCTGAACTAGTTCCGACAAAAACAACAGAGGAGTAGAGACCATCATGGCAAACCCGTTCAAGACCGCGCTTTCGCGAGGCGATAAGCAGATTGGCCTGTGGCTTTCGCTGGCCAATGCCTACAGTGCCGAAATTTGCGCCACAGCCGGCTTCCAGTGGGTGTTGATCGACGGTGAGCACGCGCCAAACGACGTGCGCAGCACACTGGCACAGCTGCAGGCCATTGCGCCTTACCCGTCCCACCCGGTGGCCCGCACGGTCGATGGCAACCCCGCAATGATCAAACAGCTGCTCGACATTGGCGTTCAAACATTGCTGGTGCCCATGGTCGATACCGCCGAGCAAGCCATCGCCCTGGCGGCCGCGACCCGCTACCCGCCGCAAGGCACAAGAGGCGTCGGTGCAGCGGCCGCGCGGGCTTCGCGTTGGGGCGGCCACACCGACTACCTGGAGACGGCCAATGACGATGTCTGCTTATTGGTGCAGGCTGAATCCAGGGCTGCACTGGAGAACCTCGAAGCCATCTGTGCCGTCGACGGCGTGCATGGCGTGTTCATTGGGCCAGCTGATCTAGCCGCATCAATGGGGCACCGTGGGCATCCTGAACACCCTGAGGTGCAGCAAGCGATAGAGCGCGCCATACGCACCATTGTTGCCAGTGGCAAAGCCGCTGGCACGCTGACCGGCGATGCCAGACTCGCTCGGCACTATCTCGAGTTGGGCGCCAGCTTCGTCGCGGTGGGGCTGGATCTGACCCTGCTGGCACGGGCAACCCGTGGGCTGGCAAACGACTTCGGTCTTGGTGCCGTATCGGCATCCCCCGCTAGCGGTGCCTCACCCTACTGACAGCTTATGTAGCCATACCGCCGCTTGTAGTTTTGGCCCTTGAATTTTTCTGCGCTGAACCTACATAGGCGGTACGCGATGCCACATTCGGGTCGCGAGTTAAATCACTTGGAGAACACTCAGGAGATTTTGCTATGGCTACTACTTCTTCGTTGGCACCTCTGTTTCGCCACTCCGTTGGCTTTGACCGGTTCAACGACCTGTTCGAATCGGCGCTGCGCAGCGAGGCCGGTACGGCTTACCCATTGCACAACGTCGAGAAGCTGAGCGATGACCACTATCGGGTCGTCATCTCGGCCGCTGGCATGGCGCAGGACGACCTGGACATCCAGGTGGAAAAAGGCGTGTTGACCGTCTCCGGCAGCAAGCGTGAGCAAAGGGATGACATCACCTACCTGCATCAGGGGATCGTACAGCGTGCATTTCGCTTGTCGTTCCGCCTGGACGACCACATCGAAGTGCAGGGCGCACGGCTTTCCAATGGCCTGCTGAGCATTGATTTGCTCAGGGCTGTACCGGAGGAGGCCAAGCCAAAACGCATTGCGATTGAGGGTGGCGAAAAAGCTGAACCCAAATCGATCAGCGAGCAGTAACCTGAAATGAACAAAGGCGCTCTTCGGAGCGCCTTTGTTCGTGTGCCAGAGCCTAGCGTGTGTAATTTGCCTGGGCGCCCAGCTCGGCCCCACGCCCCTCCCACTTGGCAATCACCAACGGCGCCAACGCATTACCCAGCACATTCAATGCGGTGGTCGGCATTTCCATCAACCGATACACCCGGCGATAAACGCGATGCCTTCCAACGGCAAGCCCGCACTGGCCAAGGTGGCTGACAGGATCACAAACATAAACCCTGGCACGCCAGCTGCGCCCTTGGAGGTGAGCACCATGGTCACCACCAGCAGTGCCTGGTCACCCAGGCTTAGGTCGATGCCGTACAGCTGCGCCACAAACAAGGTGCCGATGCCGAGGAACAGCGAGGCGCCATCCAGGTTGAACGAGTAACCCACCGGCACCACAAAGCTCACCAGCGAAGGCGGTACGCCGTAGGTTTCGAGCTTTTTCATCAGTGGCGGCATCACCGACGCCGAGCTGGCGGTGGAGAAGGCCAGTATCAGCTCATCCTTGGGTGGAGCTCAGCAGCGAGTTGTTTCGCAAGCTGGAAAGCGACCAGTTGGACCTGGTGATCGTGCCCGACGTGTACAGCGACCCGCGCTTTCACAGCACGCCGCTGCAACGCGTGGAAAACGCCTGGATGTGTTCCCCTGGGCTGATCCCGGACGCCGACCCCATCAGCCTGGAAACCCTGGCCAGCTACACCGTGCTCACCCAAGGCTCGCAGTCGGGCACGGGGATGATCTACGAACGCTGGCTGGCCACGCACAACATCCAACTGCCGCGCACCCTCACCAGCCACAACCTGCTGGTGCAGGCAGGGCTTGCGTTGTCGGGGATTGGCGTGAGTTACCTGCCGGTGGGGTGCCTGTCCCATTTGATCGAACAAGGCACCTTGCGTGCCCTCGTCACCCAGCCGGCGTTGCCGGATATCCAGTACGTGGCGTTGCACCGGGTGGACCGGCAGTTTGGCCTGAACCAGGACGTGGCCAGGTTGGCCCAGGCGTGCTGTGATTTTTCACGGTTGTTGTTCTAGAGCAAATGGCTGTTAATCATTGGCCCCAAGGTTTGAGTACAGGTCGTGGAGCCAGACAGAGAAAAGCCTGCAGAGATGCAGGCTTTTTTGCATTTATTTTTTCAGTATTTTGAGTTCTCTGACCCAAAAGCGAAATTCAAGAGCCCTGAGCGCAAGCCCGTGCGGCCTTGATTGCGTCGGCTTTTTGCACAACCTCACGTTGGGAGGTGTTGGCCTTATCGATGGCGCCCATCAGAATTTCGCGGCGGGTGTCGGCAGGCGTGTTGGTGAAAAACTCAGTTAAGGCGCTGGTTTTCCTGATATTTTTTGTGCTCATTGGTTACGTACCTCTGTTAACAGCTTTACAAGCTGTACCTGATCATAGGTTTGGGGAATCAGGGCGTCAATTCTATCGCCAGTTGCGTCGAGTTCGGCCCACTGGCCACCACCGTCAAAGTTTTTAATCAGTAGATCGATATGGACTTGGTTCCCATAACAGCGCTTTAGCTCGATGACGTTGTTTCTTGCGGCAACGAACTGCCTGGCGAACTCTTGCAACGGGATATTTCGTCCCTCTGTGAGCTCTCTAGCCTGAACAAACTGCCATGCCAGTTCAGGGCGCTGGTATACATAAAGAATTTGGGCGTTTCTGCGGTTTCCCAATACGCGGTCGACGTTTCGCCTGGCTACCTCAAGGTTGGCCATGGTTCCATCCAGAATGAATGACAACCGTTTGTCGAAGGCTCGGTCTAGAACTTTTTCAAGGATCTTCGTCACTGCGCGTTGAAACAGGTATGAGTTGCCACCGTCGTAACCAGGAATAAGACAACGGAACTCGTCGGGATCGATGCGCAGCACTCGCTTGGAGTCCAGGCTTAGATTTCGCGCGTCCAAGTCCTCCGCGAGGGCCTTGGACACTTCTGTTTTGCCGGCACCAGGTGAGCCTGCCATGAATACCGTAAACGGCACCTCTTCACTGAGGTACATCTCGGTATCCGCGATATGCCGAGCCAAGGCAGCGCGATTATCTCTGGCGAATTCGAAGGCCGCTTGCTCAATGGCCAATTCTTGCGCTGTCATGCTTGACTAAGCCCCATGTATTTCTGGAAGTGAAATTACAGCATCAGTTTCCGGGGCGTGGGCATGAGATGTGTTTCACGATCATTACGAGGTCGTATTGTCTTGCCTTGAAGCCTGATTCAGCGCGTCTGGGCTTCATCGAGTGGTTATGACTAACAGCTAGCAAATGACTGTTAATCATTGGGTCCCTGATTCGAATCCAGGTCGTGGAGCCAGATAGTGAAAAGCCTGCAGAGGCGCAGGCTTTTTTTGTCTTGGATTTTTCGGTGTTCTGAATTCTCTGAACCAAGAGCGAAATTTAAAAGCCTTGAGTGCAAGCCCGTGCGGCCTTGATTGCATCGGCTTTTTGCACGAACTCACGGTATCGCAATTATCGTATCCAACTGCTGAAGAGGTCGTAGATCTCGTCGTTTATACGGATACCCTGGTTGCGATCATCTGCGCCATAGGCGTGGACGGCCAATGCGACTCGCCGGCTTTGGGCGTCGAACTGGAACACCGGGCTGCCACTTTGGCCCGGCTGAGTATCCAGCCCATAGTAGAGCGTGTCTGCATCGACGCTATCGATACGTCCTGCGTTGAACCACTGAGTGCCGATACGCTTATCAGCCGGATAGCCGGCGGTGTTGACGATCAGGTCGACCAGATCCTTGTCGCTGTACGATGCGATACCAAACCATCCCAGGCGCTTACCTAGTGGCTTTTGCAGCCAGACGACTCCGACATCTTGATGCTGGTTACCCGACTCGTACCACCCTTGGTGAACCCTGAAGTCGCCAGCCACATAATAATCAAATGGAGCCACATCCCCATCCCTACCTGGGACGACCGTAATGCGTGTGGCTCCATTATTAGTCTCGGGATTGAATAGGTTGTGCCCCGCAGTGATTACGGTATGAGGACCGGCAAGCCAACCGGTGCCCAACAGTTGCCGACCTGGGTGCACACCCTCTACCACTAATTGACAGATACAGCGCCAGGGAAGGGCTGTGGTGCTCGGAGTGGGCGTTCGATCATCATTGCCAAAAAACGATTGCGCAAAAGCAATCCCATGGGATGAATAATCGCGTAGCGACTCTTGCCGCAATCGAGCCGGTAAAAGGCGCCGACGAAACTGCTGGGCCATTACCCGTGAAGCATTGAAGTCGGCGACCGGTTCAAGGCGTCCTCCATTGTTACTCTGAATCATGAAGTCGGGGCGAAACCGAGGCGCCGTTAAGGCAGAAGGCTCTTTCATTAGTGTCCCCCTGAGACGTCTGTCCCGATATCACCATCATTGGACTGGGTCTGTCTCATACCTGCTGGCGGTGCATTCTGTACCGGGGGACTCTCCGTGTGCAGTCCGCCAAGCGCATCGCTGGCCTGCGGTGATCCGACGGTGAGAGTTGCCAGCGCCGAACTATTGGTTCCAGAACCGAACAGCACGGCTTCCGCCTTTGCGCCATTTTTAGCTAGCAACGCTTTATCGAGGTCGGATTTGGCGTTGATTTCTGCAATCTTGGCATTTGCCAAGGCAGTTTCTTTGCCACTCAAGTCTATTTTGAGTTGAAGAACCTCACCGACGGCACCGAATACAGCCTTGGCGGCATCCACCGGTGCGCTGGCAACGGCCAGTGCGGAACTTGGTCGATCAGTCGTGACCGACTGCAGTACACCATCTTGCAACTTGATGTCGTGCGTGCTCTTTACAAACGCCCAACGTTCAACGGGTAGAACATAGGTCGGCGAACTATTTGGAAGTAACGCCAGAGCGGTGTTGGACTCACCATTTGGGCCTGTAAGTTTCAGTATGTAAGGGAGGTTCTGGCGGTAACACAGGCCTACATTGCAGTTCACCGCCTCACCTGAGGTCGACGCCGGCGTGGCGGAGGCAGCGTTCAGTTCAACCCCGAATGCTCGCCCGTTAACGACCTGTGCCAACTGCCTGACGGCCGTGCATTCGGTTGAGTCTGGTGTGCTGCATGAGAGCGCCTGGCGAGTCCTGAGGTAGCCGATAGCCGCTCGGTTTAGATCGACATTGAGCGTTTTTACGCCCTCGCTTGGGTCCAACAGGCCGCGGTAGACCAAGTTTGGGGCGGCCCCCGTGTCCGCAGCTTCGGCCCTGATAGCGCTGACAAGTTTTACGATCGTCGAAAGGGATTGGTCCGTTGATTCGACTTTTACAGCTTGCAGCAGTCCCGTGTTTGCACCGACGGTAACCTGAACATTGTCGCTACTGAATGGATTAGCAGAACGCTCAAGGACAAACTGCTTTGTCGGATCGCCAGTAACCAGCGGCTCCTTCACCGACAAAGTAAAAGCGCCGGACCGCTCAGTCAGTTCCACCGGCAGCAAGGCTTTGGGGAGCATATAAGCTACGCCTGAACTTCCTGGGCTTTTTGAAGAGCTTTTAACAATGGAGCCACATGCGGTAAGCGTTAGTACCAAGGCGAAAGCGGTGGCTGTCGCCTGATAAGCTGATCGAGTCATGATTGCGCTCTCTGTGAAGTCAAAATCGAACGGGGAATCTGTTCAACCCAGCTGTGCCACCGCATCAACTCAAATGGACTTCTGACGCATAACTTCTCGCAAAGTCGAGCTTATATTTTTGTTAGCAATGTAACGCGCAACAAAACTCCCCCTGAATGGTGCGCTGTCGGTGAGCCTAGCAGCAAAAAATGCTTGCGCCAGTACTGCGAAATAGTCCATTGGCGCAGCTCAACAGACGGTTTATTGCAGGCTTATTTCTATCGGGGCTCACGGTCCTCCCTCCTTTGAAATGTGTTGCCTGCGCAATGCGCCATCACGCTTACCAGCGATAAGTCAGCGAGCTGACCAACTGCCGCTCATCCCCATACCGGCAAATCGCAAACTCGCAGTAGGTATAGCGCTTGTTGGTGACGTTGTTGGCGTTGAGCGCAACCTCCCAATGCGGGTCGATCTCATAGCTGGCGCGGGCGTCGTACAGGGTGTAGGCAGGCATTGATGACGGCACGCCGGAAGCCTGGGTGGTGCCTTTATAACGCGCGCCGCCGCCGATGCGCAGCTGTGGCACGCCGAGTGCCGCCAGGCGGTAGTCGGCCCACAGGGCGGCCTGATGGTAGGGGGTGTCTTCGCTGCGCTGGCCGATTTCGCTGGCAATATCGCTTTTGGTGATACGTGCGTCGATGTAGGCATAGGACGCGATCAGGCTGAGGTTGGGGGTGACTTCAGTCTTGGCTTCCAGCTCGAACCCTCGGGAGCGCACTTCGCCAACCTGCACCGAGAAATTGATATCGGTCCGGTCCTGGCTCAGTACGTTTTTCTGCTCCAACTGGTACACCGCCGCACTCAGCAGGGTGGCACTGCCTTCGGGTTGGTAGCGGATTCCGATTTCATACTGCCGGCCTTCGGTGGGCACAAAGCTTTGCTCGGCTTTGTTGGTACCTGCCACCGGAAAGAACGATTCGCTGTAGCTGATGTACGGCGCCAGGCCATTGTCGGCCTTGTACACCAGGCCTGCGCGCCACGTGGTGGCTTCATCGCTTTTACCGCTATCGGCCCCGTTGCGAAACAGTTCGGTGTGCTGGTCCGCCCAGTCATGCCGCCCGCCCAACAGCAGGATCCAACGCTCATCGAACTTGATCTGGTCCTGGAAGTAGATGCCTTTTTGCAGCGTGTCGATCTGCGAGCCCCGGTCGGTGGCGGGGTTTTTGTTTACCACCACCGGCTGGCCGTATGGGTAGGTCGCCAGGTTCAACGACGGTGCATTGCCACGGAAGTTGTGGGAGTCGTAGCTGGTGTCATAACCATCGAAGCCCAACAGGAACGTGTGCTGCCAGTCGCCGAACTGCCATTTGCTCTCGATGTTGGTATCGCTGGCCAGGCCCCGCGAGCGTTCTTCGCGATCGCTGTATTGGCGGCGCAGGATGCCCGTGGTTTGCGCGGTACCGATGTTGGTGCCAGCGATGTTGACCTGCAGGTAGCGCCAGGTCACCTCCGATTGGTAGTAACGCAGCTTGTGGCTGATGCGCGTGTGCTCATCGAAGCGGTGCTCGAACTCATAGCCGAGCGCCGACATCTCGCCGTTCATTTCGTCGTAGTCCGGCTCGCCGATAAAGTCATGGCGGCCGATCTGAAACCTGCCGCTGCCCACGCCTTTGGTGAGCTGATAGGGCAGGGGCGCGGAGAAGCCGGTCTCGGTCTTCTGGTAGAACGACAGCAGGGTCAGCGAGGTGTCGTCATCGGGCCGCCAGGTGAGGGCCGGGGCCACATAGACCTTGTCGTTGTTGATGTGGTCGGCGGCGGTGTCGCTCTTGCGGTCCAGCAGGGTCAGGCGATAGCTCAGGGTATCGCTGTCGCCCACGGGGCCTGTGAAGTCGGCGGACAGCTGCTTGCGGTTGTTCTGCCCGGCTTGCAGGTTGATCTCATGGTAGGGCGTTTGGCTTGGGCGTTTGCTCACGGTGTTGATCAAGCCGCCCGGCGACAGCTGGCCATACAGCACCGATGCCGCGCCGCGAATCACCTCGGCGCGTTCCAGGCCGTAGGGTTCCTGCACGCCGTCATAGGAGTTGTTTTGCAGGCGCAGGCCGTCACGCAGGGAGCCGCCGGTGGCCGATTCCACATCGAAGCCGCGAATGCGAAAGCGGTCGGAAGTGCGGTTGAAACTGGTGGGTTGGCTGGTAAAGCCCGGCGTGAGGTCGAGGGTTTGCGACAGGGTTTCCGATTGCCGGTCGCGGATCTCGTCACTGGTGACCACCGACAGCGATTGCGGGGTCTCGATGATCGGCGTGTCGGTCTTGGTGGCGCTGAGGTTGCGCGTGGCCACGTAACCCTTGACGTGCTCGGTGCTGCTTTCTTCGCTCAGGCCGGTGACCGACGTCGGGCCCAGTTCCAGTGAGCCACTGGTGTTGAGCGCCACCAGCACATAACCGTTGGCACCTTGCACCGCCTGCAAGCCGCTGCCGTTGAGCAATTGGGCGAAGCCCTGGGCCACTGGGAACTCACCTTGCAAGCCGCCGGTGGTGCGGCCCGCGACAGTCTGGCTGTCGAACAGCAGCGCCACATGGGCCTGCTGAGCGAACTGGTTCAACGCCGGGCCCAGGGGGCCGGCAGCGATGGCATAACGCGCCGCTTCCTGTGCGGCCACCGGGCTGCTGATGGCCAGGCTCAGGGCCGTCAGGCTGGCCAGGTTGATAGCCAGGGCGAGGGGCAAGGGGGAACGCTTGAGGTGGCGCGACATGGAAGAAATTCCTGTTATTTGAGGTGCTTTCTTCCTTGACGGGGCAGTGGCCAAAAGCGGAACCGGTACGCGAAACTATTTTTCCTGGCGTTCGATCTGCAGCCACAACGGGCTGAACGTGCGGATGCGCACCGGCAGGCCATCGGCAATCAATTGCAGGGCGCGGCGCGGGTTATCCAGCGGCAGTACAGCCGATACCCGCAGGTCGGCCAGTTGCGCGCGGTCGAACTGCACATGCCCGCCGTATTGGCGCGCCAGTTCGTCGAGCACTTCGGGCAAGGGCCGGTCCTGCACCACCAATTGACGATGCTTCCAGGCGTCGTCGGTGCTGCGCGGGTCGATCTTGCCCAGCAGTGTCACCGCGTCCGGGGTGATGCGTGCCTGTTGGCCAGCGCTGACCTTCAGGTCGTCGTGGTGGCCCGCGTCGCTGGCGGCGACGGTGGATTCGAGCATGCTCAGCAAAGTGCCGTTCGCCTCGCGCTTGACGGTGAAGCGCGTACCAAGGGCGCGCATCTGCCCGTCGTCGGTGACCACTGTAAAAGGCCTTGCGCCATCGTGGGCCACTTGCACCAGGATCTCGCCGCGCAGCAACCGCACCTGGCGTTGCTGGCCGTTGAAGGTCAGGTCCACGGCGCTGTTGCCGCTCAGGGTCAGTTGCGAGCCGTCTTCCAGGCTGACCTGTTGCCAGTGCGCAGGCGCAGTGCGTTGGTCGGCCAGCAGGTAGCCGGGCGGATAAGCCCGTAGCGCCAGGGCCACCGGCAAGGCCACCAACAGGCCCAGCAGCACGCGACCGGCCGGGTTGCGACGGCGAACCCGCGCCGCTTCCAACGCGGCCTGCACGGGCGCCTGTTGGGGCCGTAAGGCTTGCAGGCGCCCGACAAAACCTTGCAAGCGCTCAAAGGCTGCGCCGTGGCGAGGATCGGCGGCTATCCAGCGTTCCAATTGCTGCTGCTCACGTTCGCTGAGGTTGCCCTCGTTCAGGCGGATCACCCAGTTGGCGGCTTGTTGGTCGAGGTCGGCGCTCATACGTCCAGCGCGTGGTTGCAATGCATCAGGGCGTTCATCAGGTGCTTGCGCACCATGCGCTCGGAAATCCCAAGGCGGCTGGCGATTTCGCTTTGGCGCAGGCCTTCGAGGAAGTACAGCAAGAACGCCTGCCGCGCATTCACGGCCAGGCCGTCGAGCACGAAGGCGATCTGTTCCAGGGCTTCAAGGGTAACCAGGATCTGTTCCGGGGATTGCTGGCAGTGCTCCATCATCTCGATGGTCAGCGCCAGTTCCCGCAGGTAGGCGTCTTCCAGTTGGCGACGGCGCGCGCGGTCGATAATCAGGTGGCGCGCCGTGGTGGTGAGGAAGGCGCGGGGTTCGCGCAGGCTGCCTAGCGCGTCGCGGGACGCGAGGATTCTTACAAAGGTATCGTGGGACAAATCCGCAGCGTTAGCGGGGCAACCGAGTTTTTTACGCAGCCAGCCGAACAACCAGCCATGGTGCTCGGCGTAGAGCGCATGGACGACCTGGTTCAGGTGAAGTTCGCTGGCCGACATGGAGGGTAAGTCTGCGGATAAGAATTATTCGCAAGATTAGCGGTGTGCCATCAGCGAAAGCAAGCGTGGCCAGCACGGGTTGCTGTATTTGTGCCGTCAAG
This sequence comes from Pseudomonas kairouanensis, assembly GCF_004682055.1. Taxonomy (GTDB): domain Bacteria; phylum Pseudomonadota; class Gammaproteobacteria; order Pseudomonadales; family Pseudomonadaceae; genus Aquipseudomonas; species Aquipseudomonas kairouanensis. The sequence goes on from NZ_QUZU01000014.1 coordinate 99,877, forward strand.
GCTGATAAACAGGCTGAGTCCTTGTTGGTCCCCTACGCGGTGTAATCAATCATGAAGCGCCATTTTGAAGATTTGCAGCTGGGCAGCATCGAGTTGTTCTGCCTGGCCGCCGAAGCCAGCAGTTTCACCGCCGCCGCTCAGGTCGCTGGTGTCACCCCGGCGGCCGTGAGCCGCAGTATTTCGCGCCTGGAAGAACGCTTGGGTGCGCGTCTGTTTGTGCGCACTACCCGCAACATTGCGCTCACCGACAGCGGCCGGACTTTTTTCGAGCAATGCCGCCAGGGGCTGACCCAACTGGTGGAAGCCCAGCAGGCCGTGATGGGCGCCCAGTCCGTGCCCTCGGGCCTGCTGCGTATCAGTATTCCGACCACCTACGCCCACCATCGCCTGTTACCGCTGTTGCCGAAGTTTCGCGCGCTGTACCCGCAGGTGACGGTGGATATCCATATCAGCAACCGCAATATCGACTTTGTCGCGGAAGGCTATGACCTGGCCATCCGCGTGCGTGCCCAGCCAGACTCCTCATTGATTGCGCGGCTGCTGGAAGACGGCGAACTGGTGGTGGTCGCGGCACCGTCCTATCTGCAACGCGCTGGTGTCCCACAGGTGCTGGAGGATTTACCTGCGCATGAATGCATCCAGTACGAACTGCCGAGCAATGGCCGGCGCATCCCCTGGTTGTTCCAGGTGGACGGCAAGACGTTGGAGTTTGCAGGGCAGGCGGGTTACAGCTGTTCCGACGATGTGCTGGGCGGCGTCACCCTGGCCAAGCATGGGGCGGGGTTGTTCCAGACGTACAAATTCATTGTCGAGCAGGAACTGGCGGATGGCAGCCTGGTGGAAGTGTTGAAACCCTTTGGCGGCAGGTCGCGACCGTTTACGTTGCTGTATCCCCACGGGCGGTATTTGCCCCATCGGGTGCGAGCGTTTGTGGATTTCCTGCTGGCGTGCGTTCAGCAACAGGCTTGAACCCCCTAGCCACAAGGGTTAGTTGCCTGGGACAGGCCGAATGGGTGGGGCAATGGATGCCGCGACGTCCCAGGTCATCAGCAACTGCGTGATCGCGGCATCGATGGTGGCGTGCGGCACGTTGTCCCGCGCCAGGATCGAAATGCCTTGCAGGAAACTGTCATACACCGTCGCCAACACCACCGGGTCAAGGGTGTGGGGCAACTGCCCGGCACCCACCCCACGGGCCACACACGCGATGATCCCGGCCCGGGTGCGCAGGCGCGACTGGTTCAAGCCCTGCGCCACCCGCGCATTGTCCGGGCTGGGGGCACTCATCGCGCCCAGGGCCACCATGCAGCCTTTGGGATGGCCGTCTTCACACTGCATGCGCGCCGACTGGCGCAGGGCGGTTTCGATGGCCTGGCGCGGCGCGAGGGTTTCATCCCACAGGCATTCGGTGACTTGGGCGTAGGTCGACAAATAGCGCTGCACGCACTCATCGAACAGCGCCTCCTTGGAACCGAACGCAGCATAAAAACTCGGCGCGGAGATACCGCCCCCCAGGCCGGCCTTGAGTTGGGCGAGTGAGGTGGCGTCGTAGCCGTATTGCCAGAACAGGTGCAGGGCCTGGTCCACGGCGTGGTCACGGTCGAAATTACGCGGGCGGCCCATTTGTGCCATGTGAGATCTCCGGTGGGGGAAGCGAGATAAATACTAGTCGATACAGAAGTCGTTGACAACGTGCCACGGACGCCCTCAACATTTGTATCGATCAGTATTTAAATCCCATCCTAGGAGCTTCCCGTGACCCCCTCACTCACCTTATCGGCGTCATCCGAGCGCCTGCCCATCGGCGCCTTGCTCGCGTTGGCCATGACCGGCTTCATCTGCATCGTCACCGAAACCCTCCCTGCCGGCCTGCTGCCGTTGATCAGCGAGGGTTTGGCGATTTCGCCGTCGATGGCTGGGCAGATGGTCACCGCGTACGCACTGGGTTCGGTGCTGGCGGTGATCCCGATGACCATCGCCACGCGTGGCTGGCGCCGACGCAATGTGCTGCTGCTGACCATCGTTGGCTTCCTGCTGTTCAACTCCATCACGGCGTTGTCGTCCCATTATGGCGTGACGCTGGTGGCGCGCTTCTTTGCCGGTGTGGCGGCTGGGTTGGCGTGGAGCCTGCTGGCCGGTTACGCCCGGCGCATGGTTGCGCCCCACCAACAGGGCAAGGCGTTGGCCTTGGCGATGGTGGGCACGCCGATTGCGCTGTCGTTGGGGGTGCCGCTGGGCACATGGCTGGGTGGCCTGGTGGGTTGGCGGACTACCTTCGGACTGATGTCGGCGCTGACGCTGGTGCTGATTGTGTGGGTGCTGGTGAAGGTTCCGGACTTTGCACCCCAAGCCGCGCACCAGCGCCTGTCCCTGGGCAAAGTGCTGACCACGCCGGGCGTACGGCCGGTGCTGGCGGTGGTGATTACGTGGATGCTGGCCCACAACATCCTGTACACCTACATCGCACCGTTCGTGGCGCCGGCGGGGTTGGCAGACCGGGTTGACCTGGTGCTGCTGGTGTTCGGCATCGCTGCTTTGGCGGGGATCTGGCTCACGGCCAGGCTGGTCGAGCCGCTGCTGCGTAAAACCGTGCTGGTCAGCCTGGTGACCTTCGCGGGGGTGAGCCTGGTATTGGGCTTGTTGGGCAGCAATCCACTGGTGATTTACCTCGGCGTGGCCATCTGGGGCTTGAGCTTTGGCGGCGCCGCGACCTTGCTGCAAACTGCCTTGGCGGATGCGGCCGGCGACGGCGCAGATGTGGCGCTGTCGCTGAATGTGGTGGCGTGGAACAGTGCCATTGCCGGCAGTGGCGTGGTGGGAGGGGTGTTGTTGGAGACCTGGGGCGTGGCGTCCTTTCCCTGGGCAATGCTGCTGTTGATCGGCGTGTCGCTGGCCATTGCCTGGGGGGCGCGCGCCCATGGGTTCACACCGGGGGCGCGTAGTGCGGATAATCCTACGGTGGTCGGGCACTAATCTGACAAAGGCCGGTCAATAAACCCTGCAATATCATCCACTTGGCTCCGCATGTCGGAGCCTGCCGCTTTACTCCCCATCGAAGATTGAATGCATGCACCTTCGCAACATTGCCGTAGGGCTGTCGGCCCTTGTGTTGTTCTCCACCGGCGCCCATGCCCGGGCCGTGGCAGACCTCTACTCCCATCAGGAAAAACAACTGTCGTTCGACAGCTGCGCCCAACTGTTCCCCGCTGCCAACCCGATCAAGACCGCCACCGTGCCGGCCAGCATGAAACCCCTGGCGCTGTGTTCCGATCACTTTGCGGTGCTCTATTCGCAAACCAGCAAGACCCCGCTGGTGGTGGTCGAACGCCTGAATGCCGCACAGCTGAAAGACGCCAAGGGCGAGGAACGCACCAACCAGTTCTACGCCGACCCGCGCATCCCCAAGGGCGGGCGCGCCGAACTGAGCGACTATCGTGCCCAGCACATGGACCGTGGCCATCAGTCCCCGGCCGCCGACGCACCGAATGCCAACGCCATGGCCCAGTCATTTGCGCTGTCGAATATGGTGCCCCAGGACCCAACCAACAACCGCAAGATCTGGAGCAAGGTCGAAGCCGATGTGCGCAAGTTTGCCGTGCGTGCCGGTGGTGATGTGTATGTGTTCACCGGGCCGCTGTTCGACAGCGGCTACAGCACCATCGGCGACAACAAGGTGTGGGTGCCGACGCGCCTGTTCAAGCTGGTGTATGACGCCACGTCCAAGCGGGCCTGGGCCTATGTGCTGCCCAACGCGCAAACCCGCATCCAGAAACCGATGGACTACGACAGCTTCGTGAAAAGCACCGGCCTGAAATTGCTGGGTAATCTGCCGGTATCGGGCTCGGTAGGGCGCGGCTGATCGTTACTTGGCCTTTTTCAACGCCTTGAGTCGCTGCGTTGCGCGTTGCACGGCGGCCATTTTTTCGGGGCGTTTCATGCGTTTCCATTTGCGGATGTCGTCCTTGCTGCGCCCGCAGCTCACGCACAGGTCGCCGCTGAGTTGGCAGATGGAAATGCACGGGTTTTCGATGTCTTTAGCCAAGGGGGCACCAGTTCGGTTGGACGGGTCGCTGAAGATTCCTCAGCTCTCGGCAGGCGGCACCGGGCTTTCGGTGGACTGGGCTTCGAGTTTCAATCGGTCCGCCTTGCTGATGTACCTGTCCTTGGATTTGGGGGCCAGTTTGGCGCTGGCCTTTTTGGCTTTGGCCTTGAACAGTTGCTGCAGTTTCTTTTGGCGGTTCATGGGTTTTTTACCGGGGTTGTGAGTGCCCGGATGATACCAGCTTAAGCAACTGCCGCCGTTGCCTGGGGTGCTGTTAACGTCGATCTGCGTGCAGGGCCGGTGGGCGTGCCAGGAACTCAGTGATCAACCCCACGACCTGCTGCTGGATCACTTCCCGCGGCCGCGCGCCTTTGCCATCGTGGCAAATCATCCCGTCCCCGGGCGAACTCTCTTCAATCAACGCCTCACCCGTCGGCTTGCAGATGGCCATAAAGCTGAAATGGGTGGCATCGGCGAGCTTCAAATACTGTGTTGATGCGTTCGGCAGGCGCCGGGCCAGGTCGTCGGACTCAAGCTCTGCCGGCAACTCCGGCGCCGTGACGCCCGCTGCCAGTACCAGCACCGGCACGGGCATCGCGGCCAGGCTGGCATCGGTCATGCCGCGCGACAGGCCCAGGTCCAGGGACACCACGGCGGTGATGCGCTTGTCGCTCAAGTCTGCCGCCACCTGGGCGCTGTCGGGGTTCATCTTCTGGTAGGCCTGGCAACCGGACAGTTGCGCATGGGTAGCGCAGTCCTTGGCGAACAACACCGGGTCGAAGCGCGCACCACCGATTTGCAGCACGGTCCAGCCACCGAGGGAATGGCCCACGGCAGCAATCGTGTGCTTGGCCACCGCGCCAAAGCGCTTGGGCTGGGCAAGCACCGCATCAATGGCCCGGCTCAAGTCCTTGGGCCGTTGCCACAACTGCGCGGCGGCTGCGGGGCTGCGATCCTTGCTGGTAGTGCCGGGGTGGTTGACCGCCGCCACGATGTAACCCTGATGGGCCAACGCACTGGCCAACCACACCTGGTTACCCCAATTACCGCCGTTGCCGTGGGAGATCACCACCAGCGGGTGTTCGCCGCTGGCCGGTGGCGCATCTGGCACACCGAGGGCGCCGTAGAACACCGCGTCGTCGCGGATCAACGCTGGCTTGGCGGTGGTAGCGGCGGGGTACCACACCACCATCTGCAACGGGCGTTGATTGTTCGGATCGGGGAGGGTGGTGTTCTGGAAGCCGATAGGGAGGGTGTCGGCGAATACGGGCGCGCAGAGGAATGCCAGGAACAGGGCGGCGAGGCGGGTTCTCATTGTTCTTATCGTCCTTGAAGTGAGGCGCGCAGCATGCCCGCAAATAGCCGATTTGGGTAGAGGGGAGGCGGGACTAGGAAGTTACTTGCAAGTTCCTACTTGTGAGTCTGACAGAGTTGTCCTTCGTGATTTTAGGAAGTGGGTGGGTTTATTTGGTTAATGATTCGTGCAAGGGTAGGGGTGTGACTCTTACAGTTGGTTTGGTTTGGTTTGGTTTGATTTGAAATTGGAGATTTAACTTCTGATTTGAAGGTGGTGATTATGAAAAGCTCGACTGTGTCAATCATCGATATGAGGGTAAAGTTTTTTTGGCTCGCGTTACTCTCTGCCTTAATGATTTTTGAAGCGGGTTCTGCTTTTGCGGGTGAGGAGACGATTACTAAGTCGAAGGCGCCTGACGCCGTATTGATAGTGTCTATTTCCAATGTTGAACCGGGTGTGGGTTTTTCTCGGTTTAGCATTTTAGGTGTGGACATTCCTCGCGCAGTTAGCCTTAAGCAAAAACAGTTGCTGGGGATTCTATGGAGTACCACTTATTATCCTGGAATACTCAATGATACCGTGGAGCTTTGCTACTACCGCCCCTATAGTTCTGAGCGCAGTTGTGTGCCCATTCAGCCTAACTCATCGGGGGAGGTTATGTATTTTAACGACCAGCCCTTTGACCGTGGTTCTGTGGTTGAGATCAGGCATCATGTGCTAGGAGGTGAGCGTCCCTATGCTCGTCCCGCCGGCATCGACTCTGTGACCTTTCGATATCGTTACCAATAAGCTCTCAAACGCCCAAGGCCTTTTGGGTGGTAAGTATTCTCTATGTGGAATTAAGGGATTCAAAACTGAAATTCACACACCTATTGCAAGGTGAATACTCATGACGACAATCAATACTTATACATTGGTATCTAACGGTAATGTGGCAAGTAAAACCGTTGGTGCGGCATTACCCGCGGCCATGCCGGATGATGACAATGTGAATGCGTCCGTTGCTTCAACTAATAGCGACGACACTGCCACCGTCTCGATTCTGGCCCGTCAACTGAGCGATGCGGCAACACGGGCCCAAGCGCGTGTGGGACAAAGGGGGACCGACCCACTTGACCCAATAAAAGACGACAAGTATTTCGCCAACAAAGTGCGGCATGATGCAGAAACACCAACGACTAATCACGCAGAACTCTTGGCGCGCGCCCGCCAGGCGACGGGTTTTGTCAACGGCGCTGACAGCAACCCGTTTAAAGGGCTAACGCGTGATCAACTCAATCTGATTGCCCACGATGAGGGCGGCGCTTTTACGATTAATGAACGACGTGCAGCGTGGGAGGCCGTGCAATCGGCGACCGCTCCTGAGGTTTTGAGTCCGAAAGCGGCTGCCGTCAACGGTCGTGAAATCTTGATTTCGCGTTATTTTGGTGGCAGCGAACCGCCCGTGGCGCTCCCGCCTGCGACGTTGTACAACGCCTCTTTGAGGCCTGGAAATTTTCTCAACCATGATGATCGTGCCTTGATCGCGGATATGTATGCTTTTGCCCAGGCGGAGGGTGCGGATCTGTCATTCGTCGATCGGTTGGCCAATACACTGGGTAACTTCCGTAATTACAGCGACGGGCGTCAGATGCTCAGTAGCAATACCGGCAGTTATGACTCGGATGGCTACAAGGTGACGTTTGACTTCACGCCAGAGGACAGCGCAATCGCTTCGCGCATCCTGAACGGTTCGGCGATCAACAGCACCCGCCTTGATCCGGGATTTGTTCGCTATATTCTGGATCCGGGTTTCGGAGCGCTCCTACACGCGGGGGGCATACCCTTCCTGGAGCGGATGGTGAACAAGTTCTCCGGCGAAGGCGCAGATCAGCCACCGCTCGGCAGTGAATTTTCCACCCTGGATTGGGGCAAGGTTGGGAATCATGTCATCCGCACCGTTCACAAGGACATACGGCTCCCGGCCTCTACAGCGCTCACCGAAGTCGTCAATGGCCTGCGCACGCTGACCAAGCAAGCCAAGGACGCCGGCTACAGCCTCGACGAAACCACCGGTGATGTACGCCTCTTGCCGCGCAGGCTTGGCAATCGCACAGCGCAAGCCACTGAGGAAGCATTAGCGGTGCGCCGGGTGAGAGTTCGCTCATTGGTGGAGGTCATCGCCAGCAGTCGCGGCCCTCTCGGAATACAACCCAAATGGGTGAGCAGCCTGTTCCAGGTTTTGCGCAATTTCAAATCTTGAATGTTCGCGACGAGTCGCGCCCTATAGTGCTGGATAGCCCTCATGCCTTAACCAAGTTCCATCGTCCTGGAGGTAGCTGACAAGCACCACCCGGCACGGGAGGGTGCGCGATTGTAGGGTTGCCTAAATTCCAGGTGTGTAAAAAGCCAGGGTCAGGAACGTGTTTTAAGCCGAAGTGCAATGAATAAAGGAACGCTAACTTAATACGTTAAGCGTGACGTTGTTTCATTGGTGAGAATTATAAGGGCGGCTTGTTTCACGAAAGAGACAGTCTGTCATTCTCCGAATAGCCAGTGATGTATCTATAGCAATTAACTATAACCGGCGCGTGGCGTAAACGTCTGGCCACTGCTAAATCTACATGGCGTACTGCTACAAATAGCCAGGCGAATAATAGCCCTGCTTAATGACTGGCGGGCCTCTCTAAACTTGCTGTGGGAGGGAAAGAGGTTTCATCCTGCGCCGCCAAATGGCGGCCGATTGCAAGCGCGGAGATTAATCAAATGGTGGGAGACTTCGGGGCTGAAACGGACAGTCATGTGCAAGATCCATCGCTTATTGCGTCAACCTTCAATGCTTTTGATGCGCGCTTGAAGTTGCTGGAAACGCCCAAGGAGACCAGCCTGCTCGAAAAATTTCAAAAACGAGGGAGCTTATTGGCGTTGATGATAGGCATCCTGTTAAGTGCAGTGTCAGTCTTCAATGTGTTCTGGACCCAGCCCAAGGAAAGCGCGCTTAAAAATATGGCAGAGTTCAATAAGACCGTCAGTGCCGTATCGAACTTGCGGCAGTCCATGCTTCAGGTCAATTACCAGTCCAACAACGAGGAGATGAAAGTTGCATTGAATTCCATGGTAACACCGCAGGTGCTGATCAACATTCAATACGCGACGTCGTTGTTACCCGAGGTCGGGGATTCGGCCGGTATTCCTCAATTGATCGTTTTGATTGCTGAAGCCATGAACTTCTATGACTGGGACAGTGCCGAGAGGCTGGTGAACGAAGCGGTTTCACGTAAATCGATACCGACCTTGCAGGCCGAAGCGCTGCGCTACAAAGCGAGGCTCATGTTTCTTAGAGGTCGGGCACAGGACGGACGAAATGCGTTCGAACAAGCCGTATTGGCGATCCGTAATGAACCAGGTTGGGGGATCAACGGTATGAGGGCATCCCTGGTCTCGGATTGGGTAGTTGCCGAAGCGTTGTTTGGTGACTGCAATTTGAGCTCAGCGCGCGTTCAGCAATTTGTCGAATTCGTTACCCAGCCACAGATCCAAACCCCCACAAAGCTGGGGTTGATTGCAGCCCTTAGATCCCAGCTGAGTCAACAGAACCGATGTGTGATGCCCGGAGAGTTGAGTGCCCTTTAACAAGCAGCATTTGCGCCCTTTGGAGCCAAGCATGAACAGAAGAGAAGCCCTACGCTTTTTGCCCTTTTTATCCGCGGCTTACCTGGGGGTGACAAAACAGTCGTGTGCTCACGCGGCATGGCCTGGGCAAGACCACCGCTCCGATCAGACCGACGGCCACTCTCAAGGCGCAGACTCGGGTTGGCCATCCGCCCCCATAGGGCAACCTCAGACGATGTCCGCCCTAATCGGAAGCACCCGTGGATGTTCATTTCAGGGCAGCGCTTTGAACAATGGTGGGTTGTCGAACATATTGATTCCTGACCAGCAAATTCCCGCTCAGTTGTTATCCAAGGCACATGCGTTCAATGACCTGCTGAAACACGTCTACCAGCTTTCACCCGGGCTGGGGTTTATCAATGACGCGACGGCGCTTAATGCGTTCGCCGTTGCGCAAAACCTGCTGCCTTCGAGTCAAAACGGAACCATCTTACTGGGGTGGCACCTGCTCAACTCGGAGTATCAGAAAAGCCCGGCAACCTGGGAGGGGGCGGCGATTCTCATTCATGCCCATGAATTTGGCCACATTGCACAGTTCAATTACTTTGGGGCCATGCCCGTTACGTTGATGGAGCTGCAGGCAGATGCGCTGGCGGGGTGCGTTATGGCACATCGGTTCATTATGGATTCGATGAGTAACATGTCGTTAACCTACGTCCAATCCATGCACCGCGCGCAACAGAAGATGGGGGACTTTGCCCATGCATCAAACTCCGTTTTCAGCATGGGCGGATACGACTTCAATGATCCCAATTTTCATGGAACCCCCCAGCAACGGTTGCTTGCGTTCAGGTTTGGTTTTCAGATGATCGCTCAAAGCACTGCGCCCCAGCCCATCCCGCAAATAATGAAATTTACGCGGCAGTTTGCTCAGCAATTACTCTCGTAGAGGTGAGATATGAAGGTGATCGGACTGGTGTTGTTGTGTGCATCGGTGAGTGTTCAGGCGGATGTGTGCAGTGACCTGAAGCAAGTAGTCGATAAACTGGGCAGCGGTTTCTCGGATTGGCGGGGTGCGTACGATTCGGCGTTCAATGAGTACACCTCCACCTATCGTTTACCCGGCGCTGGAGAGTGCATCATCAACCCCGGCGAATTTCCCGAGTACACCTGTACATGGGATGTGCCCAGTAGCGCGCAAATGGACTCTCAGTACAAAGGCCTGGTCGACACTATTGGTGGTTGTGCAACTTTGTTCCCTGACAAGATCAAACGGTCGACATTCAATAGGCCTGCAAGGGTCTCAAAATATTATAAGTACAACCCGTCGCAGTCGAATAAGTTCACGTCTGAAAATGCACCGTTCGACGTATCGGCTCGAACCCAAAGTGGTACCCGAATTAAAACGGGGGAGACGTTTTATTCTATCGGTGTGACGGTGGAAGCGAACGAATAAGCGCCGACCACTGAGCACTCAGTGATCGGTTGATTTGCAAAAACAGGTATGACGAAGCAAGGCGTCAAGCCTTGCTGTAGTTCATATAGTCATTCTGCAAAACGATATGGTCCGCCACGTATTTAGCGTCGTGCCACACCCCATAAATAAACGACGACGCCCGGTTCACCAGATTCGGCAGGCCCAAAAAGTAGATCCCGCTCTGCGCCGAAATCCCACGCTTGTGGAACGGCTCGCCTTTTTCATCAAACGCATCCACCTTCAACCAGCTGAAATCAAACTTGAAACCGGTGGCCCACAGGATGGTGGTCACCCCGGCGGCTTCCAAATCCAGGCTCAGGATCGGCTCCACCAGGCACTGCGGATCGGGCAACAACTCCCACGCAGACGGCTCCAGTGGAAACGGCAACCCGTTGGCCTCGATATAGGCATCGGCATCGCGCAGCACATCAAAGTACGCCCGATCCCCTTCGGCGACGTTTTCGGCCAGGCCCGGTTGGAACGTCATGACCCCTGCGTTCCAATCTTGGGTAACACCCACCAGGTTGATGCCCTGATGCGCTAACCGGCGAAAGTCCACGGTCTTGCCGCCTTCATAGCCACTGACCGCGAACGCCACGTGCTTTTTCTTCGGCTGGATTTTCACTTCATCCCACAACCCCAGCGCCCCCAGCCACCAGCAGTAATCACGGCCACGGTAGGCGCGGGGAGGGCGGTAGTGTTCGCCGACGGAGAGGTACACGGTCTTGCCAGCTTTTTGCAGCTCCTCGGCGATCTGCGAACCGGACGCGCCGGCGCCGACCACCAGTACGGCACCTTCGGGCAGTTGGCCGGGGTTCTTGTAGGCCGAGGAATGCAGCTGATGCAACGGCGCGTTGGTGGGCACGATGTTGGGAATGGACGGGCGCTGGAAGGGGCCCGTCGCCGCCACCACGTTGGCGGCGTCGAACTCACCGGCTGAGGTGCTCACCTTGAAGCCTGGGCGGCCAACGTGGCGCTCCACCGCGTGCACTTCCACGCCCGTGCGTACCGGCGCCTGGAATTTGTCGACGTAGGCTTCGAAGTAATCGGCCATGCGTTCCTTGGGCGGGAACGCTTCGGGGGAGATGCCTTCGAATTTCAGCCCGGGAAATCGGTCATGCCAGGCCGGGCCGTTGGCGACCAGTGAGTCCCAACGCTCCGAGCGCCAGCGTTCGGCGATGCGGTGGCGCTCCAGCACGATGTGCGGCACGCCCATCAGGGACAGATGCTCGCTCATGGCAACGCCGGCCTGGCCTGCGCCGACTACCAGGGTGTTGATTTTTTCGATGGACATAAGCGTTTCCTGAAAAGTGATTAGGCGTTCTGGCCCAGCATCTCGGCCACCGCCGTCAGTGCCAGTTCGTAACCCAAGGCCCCGAGCCCGGCGATCACACCGGTAGCGGCCTTGGAGATGTAGGAGTGATGCCGGAAACTCTCGCGCTTCCAGATATTGCTCATATGGGCTTCAATGATCGGGCCGTCGAACGCCAGCAGCGCATCGAGGATCGGCACCGAGCTGTAGCTCAAGCCCGCAGCGTTGATCACGATGGCGTCGGCGTGCAGGCGTGCTTCCTGGATCCAGTCCACCAGCACGCCTTCGTGGTTGCTCTGACGAAAGTCGAGGCTCAGGCCCAGGGTGGCGGCCAGGTCCTGGCAGCGCGTTTCGATGCTGGCGAAGCTTTCACTGCCATAGGTGCCGCGCGAGTCCAACCCGTAGAGGTTGGCGTTGGGCCCGTTAAGGAAAAACACGCGATGGGACATGGGGCGCTCCAGGTTATTGCGCGACGGTCAGCACGACTTTGCCGACATTGGCATTGGCTTCCAGCAAGCGATGGGCATCGGCGGCCTGGGATAGCGGCAGTTGTGCGTGGAGCTGTGGCGCGACCAAGCCGGACGCCAGCCAGGGCAGCATCCGCGAGCGAATACACACCGCCAGCCGGGCTTTTTCAGCGTGGCTTTTGGGGCGCAACGTCGAGGAGGTGAGGCTCAGGTTCTTGCGCATCAGCACCTGTAAATCCAAGTCGATGTTGGCGCCCTGCAGGAACGACAAACTCACATGCCGCCCGCCCATCGCCATCGTCGCCAGGTTGCGTGCCACGTAGGGGCCGCCGACGTTATCCAGCACCACCTCCACGCCGCGCCCGTCGGTGCAGTCGTTGACCACACAGACGAAGTCCTCGACATGCCGATCAATCGCGCGCCACACCCCCAGCGCCTGCAACATCGCCACCTTCTGCGGGCTGCCGGCGGTGGCGATCACCCGCGCGCCGGCGGCATGGGCACACTGCACGGCAAAGCTGCCGACGCCGCTGGCGGCACCGTGGATCAGCACCGTGTCGCCGCTGCGCAGGCGGCCCAGTTCAAACAGGTTGTGCCATACGGTGAAGGCCGCTTCCGGCACACCTGCGGCGCTTTCCAGCGACAGCCCGACAGGCACCGGCAGGCAATGGGCAGCCTGGGCCACGCAATACTCGGCGTAGCCACCGCCATTGAGCAGCGCCATCACGCGCTCGCCCACCACCCATTCATCCACGCCGCTGCCTACCGCGACGACAACACCTGCCGCCTCCAGCCCCAGCACATCAGTCACCCCGGGCGGGATCGGTGCGCCGTTGCGTTGCATCAGGTCGGGGCGATTGACCCCGGCCGCCGCCACGCGAATCAACACTTCGCCGGCAGCGGGTGTCGGCACCTCACGTTGCACCAGCGCCAGCATCTCAGGCCCGCCCGGTTCACGGGCGATCACGGCTTTCATACGCTCCAGTCATCCGGCACGACGGCGATCACATCGATCTCCATCAACCATTCCGGCTGGCCCAGGCCCGAGATCACCAGGCCAGTGGAGATCGGGAACACGCCCTTGAGCCATTTTCCGACTTCCTGGTACACCGGCTCGCGGTAGCGCGGGTCGATCAAATAGGTGGTGGTCTTGACGATATGGCTCAGGTCGCTGCCGGCTTCCTCAAGCAGTTGCTTGACGTTTTTCATCGCCTGCTCGGCCTGGGCACGCGGATCGCCCAGCCCCACCAGGTTGCCGTCGAAATCGGTGCCGATCTGGCCGCGCACATAGATGGTGTTGCCGGCGCGCACGGCCTGGCACAGGTCGTTGTCCAGGCTCTGGTTGGGGTAGGTCTCTTTGGTGTTGAACATGCGGATACGGGTATGGGTCGGCATAACGAAAAACTCGTTGGAAGCGGGATAGATCCAGCTTCACACCGCCATGCCGCTGGCGAAACCAGCATTTGCGCGGGGTAGTGCTTAGGAAAAACCGAAGCCCTGCACGCCGTCGGTTAGCGGCGTGACCCGGCACGAACCCTGCAACGGCCCACCGGTACATTTATTGTTGAGGTGAAGGCCTGATGCTCAGTCGTATTACTCAGCGCCAACTGGAATATTTTGTCGCGTCCGGCGAGGCAGGCAGCATCAGTGCTGCGGCTGAACGCATCCATGTGTCGTCGCCGTCGATCTCGGCGGCAATCACCCACATGGAGGCGGAGCTGGGTATCCAGCTGTTTATCCGCCACCACGCCCAGGGCATTTCGCTGACGGCAGTGGGGCGTCTGGTGATGCAGGAAGCCAAGCTGATCCTGGAGCAAATGACCAACCTCTACACCATCGCCTCCGAGTCGCTGAACACCGTGCGCGGGCCGTTGCGGGTGGGCTGCCTGGCGTCGCTGGCGCCCATGATCACCCCGGAATTGGTGTTTGGTTTTGGCCGTGCGTTTCCCGGCGTACGCCTGACCCAGGCCGAAGGCAACCACGAGGAACTGCTGGAAAAACTTCGCAGCGGCGAGTTGGACATCGCTCTCACCTACGACCTGGTGACCAGCCCCGACATCGACTTCCAACCCCTGGCCAAGCTGCCGCCCTATGTGATGGTGGGCGAGTATCACCCGCTGGCGAACCTGCCTGCGGTGACCATGCAAGACCTGGAGGCCTACCCGGTGGTGCTGCTGGACACGCCGTGGAGCCGCGACTATTTCCTCAGTCTGTTTATCCAGGCAGGCACCACGCCGAACATCATCATGCGTTCCACCAACCTCGAAACGGTGCGCGCCATGGTGGGCAATGGCATTGGCTATTCCTTCGCGAATGCGCGGCCAAAATCCAACCTGTCACAGGACGGCAAGCGGGTGATCCGCCTGCGCCTGGCCGGCTCCCATCGTGCCATGCAACTGGGCTACGCCACGGCCAGCAACACTCAGCTGTCGAGGGTGGTGTCGGCGTTTGCCGAGCGTTGCCGCATGTTTGTCTCGGATCAGTACATCCCCGGCATGGCGCCGCCGAGCTTTTTTGACCCGCATGCGGTGCGGGACTGTAGGAGCGAGCTTGCTCGCGAAGGTCGTTAACGATAATGCGGGAAACCTGAATCAACGCGCAGGGCTTGGGATTTTCGCGAGCAAGCTCGCTCCTACAGAAAAGCGGCCCGTCTATTTTGCACTGAAATGTGGCGTGCGATGCGCCACCCATTCCGGCGAGCACCAAATTGAGCTGCATAGGTTCTACCTACCCAGTGCCCCGGCTTTTACGAATTGACCCCAACCGCCTCCCGCCACGACTCTGAACCCATCGATGTAGATCAACTTCTTAGGGCACAGCGACGATGACATTCGACTGGAATTACATGTTTGGTTTGCTGGGCGATGCCGAGTTCTGGCGCGCGACGTGGACGGTGATCAAGCTCAGCACCCTGACCTGGGTGTTGAGCATTGCGCTCGGCTTTCTGCTGGCGCTGGCCAAGCAGTCCAAACATGGCCTGCTCAGCGTGCCGGCCCGTGGCTATATCTGGTTGTTCCGCAGCCTGCCGCTGCTGGTGCTGCTGATCTTTATCTACAACTTGCCCCAGGCGCTGCCGGGCACTTCGGCAATATTGGCCGACCCGTTCTGGTCCGGCCTGCTGGCCCTGGTCATCTGCGAGACGGCCTACGTGGCCGAGATCCATCGCGGCGGCCTCCTCTCGATTCCCAAGGGCCAGGGCGAGGCGGCGCGGGCGCTGGGCCTGAAGTTTTTCGGCACCCAGTGGCGCGTGGTAATTCCCCAGGCATTGCGGGTGGCCTTGCCGTCGCTGGCCAACGAATACATCTCCATCGTCAAGCTTACGTCCCTGGTGTCGGTGATTTCTCTGACCGAGATTCTGATGGTCGGCCAGCGCCTGTATTCGCAAAACTTCCTGGTGATCGAAACCATGGCGGCGGTGGCGTTCTTCTATGTCTTCATCGTCACGGTGTTCGACTTTTTGCTCAAACGCCTGGAGCGCTTTCTCGACGTCAACCAGCGCAACGTTTCCCGCGTGCCGGATGCGCAAGTGTTGGCGCTGGCCACCCAGCAGCGCACGGCGTTGGCGCGCCCGGCCAGCAATGGCGAACCCGCGTTGCAGGCGGCGCGGCTGCACAAGGCCTATAACGATATCGAAGTACTGGGCTCGGTGAACCTGCAGATCCAGCCCGGTGAAGTGGTGTCGGTGATCGGCCCGTCCGGTTCGGGCAAGACCACCCTGATCCGCCTGCTCAACGGCCTTGAGCAGTTGGATAACGGCGAGATCAAGATCAACGGCCAGCCGTTCATTCACCTCAACAAGGCTGGCGCGCAGAAACCCCAGTACATCGAACACGCCGAGCACCGCCTGAACATCGGCATGGTGTTCCAGAGCTTCAACCTGTTCCCCCATTTGAGCGTGCTCGACAACCTGCTGATGGCGCCCAAATACCACCGCCTGGGCACGACCGCCGAGCTCAAGCAACAGGCGTACGCGCTGCTGCACAAGGTGGGCATGCTCGACCACGCCTGGAAGTACCCGCATCAATTGTCCGGCGGCCAGCAGCAACGCGTGGCCATTGCCCGCGCCTTGATGATGCGCCCGCAAATCATGCTGTTCGACGAGCCCACCTCGGCGCTGGACCCGGAGAAAGTCAACGAAGTGCTCCAAGTGATCGAAGCCCTGGCCGAGGAGGGCATCACCATGGTGATCGTCACCCACGAGATGAACTTCGCCTTCAAGGTCTCCGACCGCATCGTGTTCATGGAGAAGGGCCGGGTGGTCTGTGACGACACGCCGGGCGCCTTGCGCAGCGGCCACAACCCACGCGTGGAGGCGTTCCTCAAGGACGTCTCGCTGGCGTGACCTCTTTAACGTTCAGGAAAAACAAAATGATCTCGCAATCGCACATCGAACAATTCCAGCGCGACGGTTTCTTGGTGGTCGAAGACGTACTGACGCTGGACGAAGTGGCTGCACTGCAACACGACTTTGATCAATGGGTAGAAGAGAGCCGCAGCCACGACCAGGGCTGGGGCGCCACCGTGGATGGCCGTGAACGCTTTGACCTCGAAGGCGACCACCGCGCCGATCACCCGTCGCTGCGCCGGGTCAGTTCGCCCACCGAAATTTCCCCGGCGTATGAGCGGGTGGCGTTGCAGTCGCGCATGGCGGCGATCTCCGCGCAGCTTATCGGCGGCAATGGCACGCGCTTTCACCACAGCAAGATCAATTCGAAGCTGCCCCACACCGCGACCCAGGTGAAGTGGCACCAGGACTTTCTGTTTACGCCCCACAGCAATGACGACATCGTCACCGCCTTGCTGATGGTCAGCGAAGTGACCCCGCAAAACGGCCCGCTGAATGTGATCCCCGGCAGCCACAAGGGCCCGCTGTGGTCTCATTGGCAAAACCAACGGTTTACCGGTTCGGTGGACGACGCAGTGGTCGAAGAACACTGCCAACAACCGGTGGCCTGCTACGGCCCGGCGGGCTCCGTGTGCTTTATGCACACCCGTCTTTTGCATGCTTCCAGCCCTAACGAGACCGAACTGCCGCGCACCCTCTTCATCAGCGTGTACGCCGCTGAAGACGCGCTGCCATTCGGCGAAAACCCGTTGCCCAGTGCACATGCCGGCCTGCTGGTGGCCGGTGAAGAAAGTGGCTTGGTGCGTTCCACGGACAACCATATGCGCTTGCCGCAAAAACCCCGTGGCGCCTCGTTCTTCGTGCAACAGGCCGGACAAGATTCAGCCACTGCCTAACTTCCTAAAAACCTTGCGGGTAAAAACCATGACAGCGTTTCGTATGCGTGTTCGTCCCCTTGCCGTGTGCCTGTTGGGTGCTGCGGTTGCAATGACTTCGTTGGCGGCCTCGGCGTTCCAGCAGGAAGGCAAGATCATCGCCGGTTCCGACGTGACCTTCTTCCCTTATGAGTACATGGATAACAACAAGCCTGCCGGTTTCGATATCGAGTTCATGGACGGTCTGGGCAAGGTCATGGGGCGCAAGGTCGAGACCCTCGACACGCGCTTTCCCAACCTGATCACCGGCCTTCAAGCCGGGCGCTTCGACGTGACCAACTCATCGATGTACATCACCGCCGAGCGGGTCAAGGTGATCGACATGATCCCTTACCTCAAAAGTGGTGAGTCGATCCTGACCCTCAAGGACAGCACCTTCCAGCCCAAGACCCCGGAAGAGTTCTGCGGTCACAAAATCGGCTCCATGGGCGCTACCTCGTGGCTGGCGCAGATGAACAAGCTGTCCACCGAATACTGCGTGGCCAAGGGCTTGAAGCCGATCCAGATCAGCGAATACAGCACCGACCCGCAAACCACCCAGGCGCTGTTGGCCCACGCCGTTGAAGCGCAAATCACCGACGCCGCCGTGGCCCGTGGCGTGATCGACAAGCTGGGCAGCCGCGTGGTGATTTCTTCCGACACCCTGATCTACCCGGTGCTCAATGGTTTTGGCGTGAAGAAGGGCAATGACGCGGTCAAGAAAGCCCTGCTCGAAGGCCTGGAGAAATACCGCGCCACGCCTGAGTACGCCGCCCTGCTCAAGAAGTACAACTTCCAGGCACCCACCGATGCCGACATTGCGGCGCTGATGCCCCAGTAAGCCTTTAAGCGTGCGCCGCATTCCCGTGCGGCCGCGCCCTGTGGAGACCGATTCATGGCGTTATCCCTCGAAGAACAGACGCGCATCGACCTGGCGGCGACCTTTCGCATCATCGCCCACCTGGGCATGCACGAAGCGGTGGCCAACCACTTCAGCGCGGCCGTGTCGGCCGATGGCAAACAGTTCTTGCTCAACCCCAAGTGGAAGCACTTCTCGCGCATCCGCGCCA
Organism: Pseudomonas kairouanensis; assembly: GCF_004682055.1. Taxonomy (GTDB): domain Bacteria; phylum Pseudomonadota; class Gammaproteobacteria; order Pseudomonadales; family Pseudomonadaceae; genus Aquipseudomonas; species Aquipseudomonas kairouanensis. Next base: position 118,392 of record NZ_QUZU01000014.1, read on the forward strand.
GCGACCTGCTGTTGCTCAACGCGGATGACGCGTCCTGCCCCGACCACCCCAACGTGGACGCCACCGCCTGGTCGATCCACGGGCAGATCCATCGGTTACTGCCGCAAACCCGCGCCGTGCTGCACCTGCACCCGGTGTACACCACCGCAGTGGCGTGCCTGGCCAAGCCGCATATCCCGCCGATTGACCAGAACACTGCGCGTTATTTCAACCGCGTGGCGGTGGATGAACTGTATGGCGGCATGGCCGATACCGAAGCCGAAGGTGCGCGCCTGGCCGGGCTGCTGGACGGCAAGAGCCGCCTGCTGATGGGCAACCATGGCGTGATGGTGACGGCATCGTCCATCGGTGAAGCCTTCGATGACATTTGGACCCTGGAGCGCTCCTGCCAGATCCTCGTCACGGCCTGGTCCACAGGGCAGCCGCTACGGGTGTTGTCCGATGAAGTGGCGGAAAAAACCGCACGGGGTTGGGAAGGTATCGCGGATTTTTCGCGCCAGCATTTCGAAGAAATGAAGCAGTTGATGATCGACGCTGACCCGTCAGTGCTCGACTGAGGATTCCACATGACTTTTTCCGTTGTCGCCCGCTGTGCTGAAACGGGCCAGTTGGGCATTGCCATCAGTTCGTCGAGCATCGCCGTGGGCGCCCGTTGCCCGTGGCTGCAGCCGGGCGTGGGCGCGGTGGCGTCGCAGAACATCACCTTGCCTAGCCTGGGGCCGCAAGTATTGGACTTGCTGGCGCAGGGCGTGGCGCCAGATGAGGCGCTGGCCGTTCTGGCCGGGCAGGCACACAGTGAATATCGCCAGGTGACGGTGATTGATAGCCAGGGGCGCACTGCACATTTCAGTGGCGCCAAGACCTTGGGTATTCACAGCGCTGTCAGCGGTGAGCAGTGTGTAGCGGCGGGCAATATGCTCGCCAATCCGGGCGTGACCGAGGCCATGGTGCGCGCGTTTGAGAACGCACCGGGGCATTTGGCCGATCGGTTGCTGGCGGCGATGCATACCGGCCAGGCGCAAGGCGGTGAAGCGGGGCCGGTGCATTCGGCGGCGTTGATCGTGGTGGATGAGGTGCAGTGGCCCATCATCAACCTGCGCGTAGATTGGGCCGATGAAGACCCCATCGGCGCCCTTGATCAACTGTGGCAGGCCTATCGCGGGCAGTTGCAGGCCTACATCGACCGAGCCCTCAACCCGCAGATCGCCCCAGGTTATGCAGTGCCGGGAGACGACCGATGAACAGCCGCGAGCTGCTGGCGCAACTGGTGCGGTTCGACACCACCAGCCGCGAGTCCAACCTGGCCTTGATCGACTTTGTGCGCACCTACCTGCAGGGCCACGGCGTAGCCTGCGAGCTGGTGTTCAACGAGCACAAGAACAAGGCCAATTTGCTGGCGACCATCGGCCCGGCAGACGTGCCGGGCCTTGTGTTGTCCGGTCACACCGATGTGGTGCCGGTGGACGGCCAGCGCTGGAGCGTGGCGCCGTTCGAACTCACGGAAAAGGACGGCAAGTTGTACGGGCGCGGCACGGCGGACATGAAGGGCTACATCGCCTGCATGCTGGCCAGCGTGCCCGCGCTGGTGGCGGCGCCGTTGCGCATGCCGGTGCATATCGCGCTGTCCTATGACGAAGAAGTCGGCTGCCTGGGCGTGCGCGCGTTGATCGAGAGGTTCCATGGGCAAGCGGTCAAGCCGCTGCTGTGCGTGATCGGTGAGCCCACCGAGCTCAAGCCGGTGCTGGGCCACAAGGGCAAGTTGGCGGTGCGCTGCGAGGTACACGGCGCGGCGTGTCATTCGGCCTATGCACCGTCGGGCGTGAATGCCATCGAATATGCGGCGCGCTTGATCGGTGAACTGGTGCGGCTCGGTGAAGGGCTCAAGGCGCCGCAGCATTTGGACTCGCGTTTCGATCCACCGTTTTCCACCGTGCAGACCGGTGTGATCAACGGCGGCAAGGCGTTGAATATCGTCCCGCAAAATTGCAGCTTCGATTTTGAAGTGCGCGCGCTACCAGCCCAAAATCCTTGGCAGGTTGCCCAGCAATTGCAGCGCTACGCCGAACAGACCCTGCTGCCCGCAATGCAGGCGGTCAGTGCGCAAACGGCGATCAGTTTCAGTGAGCTGTCCAGCTATCCGGGGTTGGCGACATCGCTGCAAAGCCAGGCCGCCGAGTGGGTGGCGCAGTTCAGCGGCTCCCAGGAATTCGGCACTGTGGCGTTCGGCACCGAGGGCGGCCTGTTTGACCAGGCGGGTATTCCCACGGTGGTGTGTGGCCCCGGCAGCATGGAGCAGGGGCATAAGCCGGATGAATTTATCAGTGTTGAACAATTGGAGGCGTGTGACCGGATGTTGGCGCGGGTGGTGGAATTCGTACGCGTATAGGTACCTACCACCACAGGCCCGATCACTACAAAGTGTGAGGGCGCTATACCCATGTATGGTTCCGAGCCCTGATGCACCGTCGCACACTGTTTTGCAGGCGATCCCCTCGCCGCAAACCCAGGAGAGCGACCATGACCACATTACTCAAAGCCCCGACCGAAGAACTGGTGCCATCGCGCTACGCCGTGCGCGTCGGTGAAATCGATGTGCTGGTCATCAGTGACGGCGTGCTGCCGCTGCCGACCCAGACCATGTCCACCAACGCCACCCCCGCCGCCCGCGCCGCGTGGTTCAAGGAGATGTTCCTGGGGCCGGACGCCTTCGACTGGGCACTGAATGTGCTGGTGGTGCGCAGCGGTGAGCATGTGATTTTGGTGGACGCCGGCCTGGGCGGGCAGTTCCCTGGCTTCCCTCGGGCGGGGCAGTTTCCCAAGCGCCTGGAGGCTGCCGGTATCGCGCTGTCGTCGGTGACCGACATTGTGATCACCCATATGCACATGGACCATATCGGCGGGCTGCTGGTGGATGAGGTCAAAAGCAAACTGCGCCCCGACGTGCGCATCCACGTGGCTGCCATCGAGGTCGACTTCTGGGCCTCGCCAGACTTCACCTACACCGACATGCCCGCGCCGGTGCCCGACGTACTGAGGGCCACTGCCCAGCAATTCATGGCCCTGTACCAGGGCAACCTGCACACCTTCAACGATGAACAGCAGGTAGCGCCCGGTGTGGTCGCCAAGCTGACCGGTGGTCACACGCCGGGGCACAGCGTGGTGTATGTGACGTCCGGTGGCGAACGGCTGACCTTTGCCGGCGACGCGCTGTTCCCGGTGGCCTTCGAACACCCCGACTGGCACAACGGCTTCGAGCACGACCCTGAAGAGTCGGTGCGTGTTCGCGTGCGGCTGATGAACGAAGCAGCTGCAAGTGGCGAGTTGTTTGTGGCGACTCACTTGCCATTCCCCTCCGTAGGTCGGGTGGTGGCCGATGGGGACGCGTTCCGCTGGGTGGCGGCGTTTTGGGATTTTTGAGGGTGGCCAAGTGCTTGGGAAACAAGCGCTAATAGAATCGAACGGCTGCTCCTGTTAGGGCTGGACTACGTTTTTCTAACCGGCCATCGCCGGAACTGAAATTTCGCTAGCAACTACAAGGAGTAGCCACTAGGCTACAGGTGACACTGTGACCAACGTGATCGGCAGGACGCCGGAGTTTGATACATAGCTCGACGGTATGAGGGATGTGTGCGGGAAAACGGCGGTGCTGACCCGGTTGGACCGCGCCGAAGAAAACAACTTCGGCGACTGCGAGCCGGTAGGCGACGGCCTGAGTGAAATGCGTGTGTTTGTTGGTCCCGGCTACAGAATCTATTTTGTACGCGTGGGGATCGTTGCCTACCTGATGCTGTGGGGCAGCGATAAAACCGACCAGAAACGAGGAATCAAACGGGCAAAAGAGATCCTTGATGCCCTGAGAGGTCAATGAAATGAGTGAATCAAAATTCAAGCCCGAGGACATGCCGATCCTCGATCTGGACATCTCTGGCACCCGCGTCTACGAAGCCTCGCGCTTCCTCGACAGCCCGCAAGTGATCAGTGCTTACCTGGCGCAAAGCATGAAGTCCAACGACCCGCAGATACTGATGAAAGCGCTGGCCGAAGTGGCCAAGGCCCAAGGTGTGAACAAGGTGGCCGAGGCGGCGGGGGTCAATCGGGAGAGCTTGTACAAGACCCTCAAAGGCGGATCGAAAACCCGTTACGAGACGGTCCAGAAGCTGATGCTGGCGTTGGGGGTGGAGTTGACGGTGCAGCCGATTGCGACTCAAAAGGCGCCAGTGGTTGCCGGCAAGTCGTGACTTCAGTCCGACACTGGACCAAATGTGGAAGCGTCGCACCGCCGCTCCCACATTTTTGAATTGCGCTGTTTTAGCTTATCGAACCAGGCAGGGCTGTTTGTTGTTGTATGTCCACCCGGGGATCAAAAACTGCATCGCCACACTGTCATCCCGCGCCCCAAGGCCCATGCCCTTGTACAGTTCATGGGCCTTGGCCACGGCGTCCATGTCGATATCCACCCCCAGGCCCGGCTTGGCCGGAACCTTCACATACCCCCCTTCGATTTTCAGCGGTGCCTTGGTCAGGCGCTGGCCGTCCTGCCAGATCCAGTGGGTGTCGATGGCCGTGATCTCACCCGGTGCAGCGGCCGCGACCTGGGTGAACATCGCCAGGGAAATATCGAAGTGGTTGTTGGAGTGCGAGCCCCAGGTCAGGCCCCAGTCATTGCACATCTGCGCCACGCGCACCGAGCCCTGCATCGTCCAGAAGTGCGGATCGGCCAGGGGGATATCCACCGACTGCAACTGAACGGCGTGGCCCATTTCGCGCCAGTCGGTGGCGATCATGTTGGTGGCGGTCTTGAGCCCCGTGGCGCGACGGAACTCGGCCATGACTTCGCGGCCGGAGTAGCCGTTTTCGGCGCCGCAAGGGTCTTCGGCATAAGCCAGCACCTTGTGCTGGTCGCGGCACAGGCGGATGGCTTCCTTGAGGGACCAGGCGCCGTTCGGGTCGAGGGTGATGCGCGCGTCGGGGAAGCGCTCGGCCAGGGCGGTGACCGCCTCGATTTCTGCATCGCCACTCAGTACGCCGCCCTTGAGCTTGAAGTCGTTGAAGCCGTATTTGGCTTTGGCGGCTTCGGCCAGGCGCACGACTGCATCGGCGGTCAGGGCCTTTTCATGGCGCAGGCGAAACCACTCATCATCAGCGTCGGCCTCATTGCGGTAGGCCAGGTCGGTCGCGTTGCGGTCGCCGACATAGAACAGGTAACCGAGCATTTTCACCGCATCACGCTGCTGCCCTTCACCGAGCAACGCCGCCACTGGCACTTCGAGGAACTGGCCCAGCAGGTCAAGCAAGGCGGCTTCCATCGCGGTGACGGCGTGGATGGTGATGCGCAGGTCAAACGTCTGCAGGCCGCGCCCGGCAGCATCACGGGAAGCAAAGGTGGTGCGCATCTGGTTGAGAATGCGCTGGTACTGGCCGATGGGTTGGCCGATCACCAGGCTGCGGGCATCTTCCAGGGTTTCGCGGATGCGTTCGCCACCGGGCACTTCGCCCACGCCCGTGTTGCCCGAACTGTCCTTGAGAATGACGATATTGCGCGTGAAGTAAGGGCCGTGGGCGCCGCTGAGGTTGAGCAGCATGCTGTCGTGGCCGGCGACGGGAATGACCTGGAAGTGGGTAACGATAGGCGTCGTCATGGCAGGTTCCTAAAGGGTTCAGAGTGGTTTGCTGATGGCGGTGCCCGTCGGCACAACGCGGGGTGAGTTCGATGCGGCGGTAGGTGCGGTCTTGGCAAAGAACACCAGGATTGCGGCGAGCACCGAGGTGCCTGCCAGGCCGTAGAGGCCGCCCTGGATCGAGCCGGTGGTCTGCTCCAGAAAGCCGAACGTGGTCGGCGCAACAAAGCCGCCCAGGTTGCCGATGGAGTTGATCAGCGCGATTACCGCCGCAGCGATGCGCACGTCCAGGTAGCCCTGGGGGATCGGCCAGAACAGCGACGACGCCGATTTGAACCCGATGGCCGCAAAACAGATCGCCACAAAGGCAAAGATCGGCCCGCCAGTGGTGGACATGAACATGCCCGCCGCCGCAATCAACAGGGCCGCCGCGACCCAGGCCTGCTGGAACTTGAACTTGCCCGACAGCGAGGCGAAGGCGTACATGGCGATGATCGAGATCAGCCACGGGATCGAGTTGAAGAACCCGACCTGTACGTCGCTCAAGTCGCCCATTTTTTTGATGATGCTCGGCAGCCAGAAAGTGGCGGCGTAGATGGTCAGTTGGATGCAGAAATACAGGGCGCAGAACAGCAGGATCTGCCGGTCTTTGAGCAACTTGCCAATGGTCGGTTTGACGCTGGTCAACGCCTCACGCTGGCGCTGCTCTGCGTCGATGGCACCTACCAGCGCATCCTGTTCTTCGCGCGTCATCCACTTGGCGTCGTGGGGCTTGGAGTCGAGCCAGAACCACACAAAGAAACCGATCACCACCGACGCCAGGCCTTCGATGGCAAACATCCATTGCCAGCCGTGAAAGCCGAACCCTTCGATCTGCAACAGAGCCCCCGACAGCGGCCCGGAGATCAGCGAAGCAACCGCCGAACCACTGAGGAAAATCGCGATGGCCTTGCCGCGCTCCACCCCTGGCAGCCAGCGGGTGAAGTAGTAGATCACCCCCGGAAAGAAGCCGGCCTCGGCCACCCCCAGCAGAAACCGCAGGATGTAGAAGTGGGTTTCGTTCTGGATGAACGCCATCAGCGTGGCGACGATGCCCCAGGTGAACATGATGCGGGTCAGCCAGATACGGGCGCCGACCTTTTGCAGCAGCATATTGGAGGGCACTTCGAACAGGGCGTAGCCGATGAAGAACAGCCCGGCGCCAAACCCGTAGGCGGCTGCGCCGATGCCCAGGTCATGCTCCATGTGCGTGCGCACAAAGCCGATATTGACCCGGTCGATGTAGTTGAGGATGAACATGATCACGAACAGTGGGAGCACATGGCTCTTCACTTTGCGCACGGCGCGCGCGAGGACGGGATCTCTTTCTGAAGCGGCAGATGCATGGCCTGAATGAGTCACCATTCAAAACTCCCCCTGATTTGTTTTTATGTGGGTGTGCTTGTCTTGTTGATAGACATCATACAAGTTGGTTTCTGAAAACCGCAATGCGGGGAAGCGTGTATTTGTTCTTATAAGCAGCTGTTTGGTTGTGTTGTTTTGGTTATTTGTCAGTATTTGCTGGGCTTGGTCATGGTTTTTTTAAAGGTTAGGGTCTGTGGGGTGGGGTTGTGTCGTGGGTGGCCAATTCGGGTTGTAATATTAGTTGTCATACAAGATGTGGGTTTTTTCAATCAGCGCCGCCTCGCCTTCGGGCAGGGTGTTAAGCTCCCACCCAGCCAACCCCGTGGACCCGTAGCAATGCCCATAGAAAGCGAACCCCCTGTTCGTCGACGTTCCAACAACCTGGCCCAAGGCGTGGTCGACGCACTGACCCAGCGCATCCTGCTGGGCCAGTTGAAACCCGGCGAAAAACTGCCGTCCGAATCCACCATCGTTGCCGAGCATGGCGTCAGCCGTACCGTGGTGCGCGAGGCGCTGTCGAAGTTGCAGGCGTCAGGGCTGGTGGAAACGCGCCACGGCATCGGCACCTTCGTGCTCGCGCCCCAAGCGCAATCCGGGTTGCGCCTGAACGTCGACACCGTGGCCAGCGTGCGCAGCATGCTCGAACTGCGCCTGGGCCTGGAGGTACAGGCCGTGGCCCTGGCCGCGTTGCGCAGGAGCGACGACCAGCTGGCCCGCATGCGCGAGGCGCTTAGCGACTACCAGGCTTCCCTGGCCAACAACGACAGTTGCGTGGAAGAAGACAAACGCTTCCACCAACTGATCGCCGAAGCCACCGGCAACACCTTCTTTACTGAAATCATGCTGCACCTGGGCAACGCGATGATCCCGCGCACCCAGGTCAAAGGGGCTGAACGGGGCGGGGCGGACTTTGCCCAGTTGGGCCAGTTGGCGAACCTGGAGCACGAGGCCATCTTCAACGCGATCAAACGCCAGGACCCCGACGCAGCACGCGCCGCGATGGTGCTGCACTTGACCAACAGTCGCGACCGATTTTCCGGAGAGTAGGGCCGTTGAACGAACACACTTTATCCATGCGCCTAGAGCGCGTGGCGGCGAACGTACCTGCCGGTGCGCGCCTGGCCGATATCGGCTCGGACCATGGCTATTTGCCGGTGGCGTTGATGCGCCGAGGCCTGATCACGGCCGCGGTGGCGGGGGAGGTGGCGAGCACGCCGTTCCATGCGGCGCTGCGCACCGTGCGGGACAATGGCCTGGAGCACCAGGTGACCGTGCGCCTGGCCAATGGCTTGGCGGCCATTGAGCCGGATGATGGCATCACCGCGATCAGCATCTGCGGCATGGGTGGCGAGACGATTCGCGACATCCTCGAAAGCGGCAAGGCGCACTTGAGTGGCCGCGAGCGCTTGATCCTGCAACCCAACGGCGGTGAGCAACCGCTGCGCCAATGGTTGATGGACAACGGCTACGCCATCCTCAAAGAAGAGCTGCTGCACGAGAACCGTTTCTACTACGAAATCATCCTTGCCGAACGCGCCGGGCCGGTGGTCTACAGCGCTGAGCAGCTGTACTTTGGCCCTTTGCAAATGCAAGCTCGCAGCCCGGCGTTTATTGCCAAGTGGCAGCGCCTCCTTCGTCAAAAACACAAAACCCTGGCCGGCCTGGAGCGCGCACAGCAGGCATTGGCGCAAGACAAACTTGAAGACATCAACCAGCAGATCAAGTGGATCACCGCGCTGCTGGCCTGATAACCCTTTATCACCAAGGAACCCCGCAATGGCCGACGCCACCAACCAAGCCTTTTACGACCGCGCCGACGCGCATATCGAGTTGTCGAACGAGCAGCTCAAGACCTGCGAAAACCTCGGCGAGGTCAGTGCCTCGATGATGTTCGGCACCACCCGGTTCAATGCCTGGGCCAGTGCGCGCAACTTCAAATCCGGCGCAGAAATGGCCGATGCACGGGAGGCGATGTTGAAGTACTTCTGTGACCAGTACCGGATGATGCTGGAGGACAACCTGGATGATCAAATCAACAATTTCAGCCGGTACAGTGCCTCACAGGCCCCGGAATAAGCAGGTCTGATGCAGGTCAAAATCCGGAAGGGGCGGTGCGACGATTCGACTTGCTCCCGATAGCGGCGTGTCCGTCGCCACATGCATTTGCTGACACACCGCTTTCGCGAGCAAGCCCGCTCCCACAACTGATACGGGTCAAGGCGCGGGATCTGCTTGCGCTGGCGGCGGCTGCACAGGGGCTACCGCCGTCGGGCTGATCAGGTTGGTGTATTCCTCAATGATGCGGTTGATCGCCTCCGGCGGTTCGCAGGCCTTGAACTCAATGCGGATCTGTACTTCGTCGGGGTCGCGATCGTGGCCTTCGCGCTTGCTGGTGCCAAAGGTGACGAAAAATTTCTCGCTTTGCAGGTCGCCGTTTTCCAGAGTGTGGTTGGCTTTTTGCACTTCGGTGCTGTGCATTTTTACCGACAGGTCTACAGCCATCTTGTGCAGCGCCAAGCCTTTGGGGGCCACCAGAGCGATCAGCGGTACGCTGATGGTATGGCCCTGCGTCAGGGCGATATCGACCATCTTGGCCTTCATCGGCGTGCCCAGGTCTTCCACGTTGTAGTCAAAGAACTGGTCGAACAAAGCGATGTACTGCTGGGCAATCAGGTTATGCGTCGCGGCCGCCGCCTGATGCAACCCTCGGGTAATGTGGCTTAAGTCACTGGCCGACATGGGTTCCTTGGGACGCGAAAAAAATGCCATGGTGAGTTCCTTTCAAGTCAAGTGGGTTGCCCCGTCCTGAGGGCGGGGCGAAGGGGTTATCAGGTTTTATCGACGGGTTTGTCGGCGGGTTTGGCCGCAGGTTTTGCCTCGGGTTTGGCGTCAGGTTTTGCGTCAGGCAGAGGCAGTACCCCGGCTTTTGGCAACTCTGTTGCGCTGGTGGGTTTGGCGTCTGGGAGGGTGACCGGTTTGGTGGCGGCATCGGTGAGGAAATCGATGACGCGCATCAGCGCTTCCGGTGGGTCCTGGCGAACGATGCTGGTCTTTATTTCGTAACGTGCGCGGGTATCGCTCTTGCGCGTCTGGGCCGATTTATGACTGGCGGCACCCTTGACGGAAACACTGAAAGGCCCCCATCCCAGAGAAGAGCTGAAGCTACCGGACGCGCTGGTGCTGCTGGTGTCCTCAGCCATCTGAGTGATGGTCAGCTCAAACTCGATGCTGCCTTGCTCGATGGTGATGTTGGGGTGACTGATCGCGGCCAGCAAAGGAATGCGCATGGTCTTGCTGACCGAGCCCTTGTACACGCCCTGTTCGTCGACGAGGGTTTCGTCATAGTCGAACTGTACCGACACGGCCTTGCCGTCCTGGATACACACGCCCATGAGAAAGTCCGCATAGGCTTTGCTGGCGCCCACTTGCGCCTGGATCATTGCCATCAACGGGCCGGAGATCATCTTGTCCAGAGGAAGGGCGGCGATCACGCCTCCAATGAGACCTTTATCAATATCTGCCATGGTTAATTTCCTTATCGTAAGTGCGCGAAAGTGCGCAACTTCAATCTATCCATGCGGCACTGTCTGATTCAGTAGGAAGTAATTACCGATGAATGCAGCCGTCCTGGCGCCGGATATTGGCGATTTGTCGAAGGCTCAACCCATACTTCTCGGCTAATGCACTTCGCGATATGCCATCGGAAATACTTAATTGAATGTTCTGGTTACGGATTTGCCGAAAGAAATGGTCGGACTTCGGTATCTCCAGGGAAATACCCGCGAAATCGTTTATCAGCGCCTGCAAAGCTTCCGGCGACAGCACCAGTGCAAGTGACGTGCGCTGGGCATGTTTGGGGATGTATTTGGGGCGGCCGCCATACACGCACGTCAGGCGAAAAGCATTTTCCAAACCGATACAGGCAACCAGCACCTGAAGAGAGTGGGGGAGTTGTCGAACATCTATGTGTTCCAAGTCTTTCGGTTCCATCGGCCTAACCTCCTTGGGATGAGAGCTAGTCAGAGCTTAGGAAGTAATGAGTGCCGATAAGCAGTAGGAAACTTTACCTATGAAGATAAGGAAGTTTTACCTTCTGAAGGTGTCGCTGCACGGGTGGTGGACTGCAGTTTCCTAAACCAAGAGGAAACTCCCCATGTCCAACCATTCGATTGATATGGCGTTTATCGCCCAGCTTGAAGGTGGGCCCGCCACACGCGGTTATGTGCCAGACCCGGAACACAGTCGCAGCGGCGTGACCATTGGCACCGGCTTTGATCTGGGCCAGCAGAAAAACCTGAATATGTTGCCCCAGGACCTCAGTGACCGGCTGGCGCCCTACCTGGGCCTGATCGGCGCAAAAGCCGTGGCGCGCCTGCAAACGTTGCCGTTGAACGTGAGCGCCGAGGATGCCCGCAGGATCGATGAGGCCTACAAGGCGCCATTTATTGAGCGTTTGGCCGACCAATACAGCAAAGCCGCCGCAAGCCCCTTTGATGCGTTACCCGCCGCCATGCAAACGGTGATCGCCTCCGTTGCGTTCCAATACGGCAACCTGGCCGTGCGTACGCCTAAGTTCTGGGCGCAAGTGGTCGCTGCAGACTGGAAAGCCGCCGAAAGTAACTTGCGAAACTTTGGTGATCGTTATGCCACGCGGCGCGGTAAGGAAGCGGATTTGTTGGCGAGTGCGGTGTAAACACAAAGAGACAGCCACCCGAGATAATCTTGGGTGGCTGCACGCATCAAGGGCACGGCTTGGCCAGCAACAAACTGACAGTCTGCATCGCGTTCACATCTTCAACATCTGTGCCATTAGGCAGGGTGCGCCAGTCCACATCGACGCACAGTGCAGTCACCACGACTTTGTTGTCCAGGCCCACTTTTATCGCGAAGTCATAGCGATAAGTAGCGCGCGTTGATGCAAAGGGCGTTACGTTTGTTGCATCGCTTAATACGGTAGACACCAGGTCGGGTATTTGTGCCATCGGTACGGTAAAGTAAGTTCGGGAATCATCTTGGAAATAACCGGCTGTGCGTGTGGCTTTCCATAATTGCTGCCACTGAAACTTACTGGCATGGGCGTTCAGTGTGAAGGCGTATTCTTTTAAGGTTTGGGGTTCGACTTGCGCAGTGTCTAGTGCGTGTACAGGTGCCGCCAATATGTACAGCGCAGCGAGCACGGTGTTAATCAATAGTCGATGTTCCATGGTCAACTCCTGATAAAGGTGGGATGGAAAAAAGCCTGTTCGAAAACAGGCTTTTTTCGAGCGCGTCGGTCGTTACTCAATAGCTGTGTTCCACCAGGTATTCCCAGTTGTCGGCGTTTTTGATGACTTTGCGCAGGTTATCGTCGGATTGCTCTGCCTGCTCCACGAGTTCGAGGCATTGCTCAACGCCGTAGGCATGATCGTTGGTGCGCAGCACATTCCTGAAGTGGCTGGTTTCATGGATCAGTGTTCCTGCGCGCGAGTCAGTGCCGTAGGTCGACGTCGTGAAGAAGCGCTCTCCCAACGTGATTGCATGGGGTGTTTGGTTGGGGTTGACTTCGGCATACCAGTTGACCCCCGGTTCACAAAAGATCCGGTCTTGATGGATTGCCTGTAGCGCGTCGAAAATCCGCTGCAGACCGTCCGCAAGAAAATTCAGGTCTTCGGGATGGTCGAGGGCCATCCAGCGTTGAGCTACGCCAGCATGGCCATTTCTCAATTGCGCAATGGTGTACTGCAATGAGCGCAGGGCTGCATATCGAGCGGCGCGGAAGGTTCTTTGTTCGATAGGGTTGAGTTTGCGAGGCATGATAAATCTCCGTGGGTGTTTGGAGATTTCAGTGTGAGGGGCTGTAAGCTGCGTATTCAGCAGGAAGTTATTCCGCCGTTCCCTCTGGGTTACCGGCACGCCCATCGGTGAGTTATAACGCCCCATTTTCGCGCACGCAACGCCGCCCCAGCATCCCCGAACCGCCGGTTTCATGGGAGAACGCTAGCGGCCCACATCTTGCTTGTCCCTTAGCAATCAATGACATGGCGTTTTGCCGTTAGGTTGTTTTGGGGAGTGGTCGTACATGCACAGCCTTTTATCACCGGGTATCCGCCTGCTGGGGCGTTTTGGCTTTGCACGCAAATTCCAGATTCTGTTCTTGCTGTTCATGCTGCCCCTGGCGGGCAGCCTGTGGATGATCGGCGCGGACTACCGCGACAAGCTCGGCGTGATCACCCGCGAGCAGTCCGGCGTGCGTCAGCTGCTGGCCATGGACGCGCTGGACGGCCAACTGACCGCCCAACGCAACCTGGCAGCACGCTGGAAAGCGGCGGATATCATGCACGCTCCTACGCCGGCGGCGAAGGCGGCCATGGATAAAGTGGATGCGAGTTTCCCGCTGATCCTGCAAAGCCTGCAGGCCTTGGGCGAGTCCCTGAAAACCCAGAACGCCAGCGCCGACACCCTGGCCCGTTTCGAGGCATTGCAAGCCACGGTCAAGGGCATGGACTCTGCCTCCCTGCGCACCGTGGGCTGGTGGCCGGATGGCTACGACCGCTTCACCGCTGCCCTGACCGCCATGCAAACCCTGCGCGAACAGATCACTCTGGACTCCGGCCTGATCCTCGACCCTTGGCTGGAAACCTACTTGCTGATGCAGATTTCCACCCAGCAAACCCCCGACCTGATCGAGCGTATCGGCCGCATGGCCAGCGTGGGTCAATCGTCCATCGCTTCTGGGCAGTTCACCCTGCAAAGCCGCTTGCAAATGCGCGACTTGCGCGGCCGCATGGGGGATGCGCGGGACCAGTTGTACAAGGCTGCTGCGTCCCTCAAGGCCAAGCAATACGCCGGCATCGAGGCGTGGACCACGCAGTACGACAACAGCCTGCAACGCCTGGACAACGAGCTCAAAGTGCTTGATGACGGCGTGTTCGGCGGCACCATCAAGCTCGACACGGCGGCGTTCGAAGGCAGTGTGGACGCCATGCTCGACGGTCTGGGTGCGCTGCGTAACCAGTCGCTGAATTCTTTGGACGCGCGGCTCGGTTATTACCACGATCGCTCGCTGCAGCAGATCATTCCCGTGGCGGCAACCTTCAGCCTGCTGGCATTGGCCGCGCTGTACCTGTTCGTATGCCTGCAAGCCTCCATCCGCCGCAGTGCCAGCGGTATCACTACCCTGGCCGAGTCCCTGCGTGACGGTAACCTGTGCGTGGAAGTGGCGGTGCAGGGGCGCGATGAACTTGCGGCTATCAGCACCGCGCTGAACGTGGCGGTGATGCAGTTGCGCACCAGCCTGATGGGGGTCAACCACGAGACGCAGCAATTGGGCACGGCGGTGCTCACCCTCAATTCGCAGTCGGGCAGCACCCTCACCGACGTCGAAGACCAGCAACAGCAAATCAGTCAGATTGCCGCCGCCGCCACCCAGTTGGCGGCCACGTCACTGGGCGTCGCCAAAAGCTGCGAACAAGCCTCGGGCAGCGCCCAGCAGACCCGGCGTATCGCCGAAGACAGCAGCCGCGACAGCCAACGCACCACGGCCAGCATCCAGCAACTCAACCAGCGCCTGACCGACACCGCTCACGCGCTGGAGCAGGTGAGCCAGCAGGGCCAGCAGATCCAATCGGTGGTCGACACCATTCGCGGCATCGCCGAGCAAACCAACCTGCTGGCACTGAACGCCGCCATCGAAGCCGCCCGCGCGGGCGAGCAGGGCCGGGGTTTTGCGGTAGTGGCCGATGAAGTGCGCAGCCTGTCCCAGCGCACCCAGGCCTCCACTGCGCAAATTGCCGGCACCGTGGACAGCCTGCGGGCGACGGTAAGCCAGGCGGTCACCCTAATGGGCGCCGCGTGCGAACAAGCGCTGACCGATGCCGAGTCCGTCACTGGGCTGGGCGCACGCTTGGGCGAGATTGCCGGCGCGGTGCAAAACGTCACCGATACCTTGGCGCAGATCGCCACGGCGGTGGAGGAGCAAGCGGCGACGGCCGACGAAGTGAGCGGCAACATCCAGCAGGTGGACCAAGCGGCGGGGCGCTTGTTGGATGGCGCGCGTGCGGTTAATCGGGCGGCGGATACCTTGAGCAAGGGTAGCCAGGCCCTAAGTGATAACACCGCAAGGTTCCGCCTGAGCTGAGTACCCCCTTGTGGGAGCGGGCTTGCTCGCGAAGGCGGTGTGTCAGTCACTTCAATGGGTTGACTGACACACCGTATT
>NZ_QUZU01000015.1 GCF_004682055.1 Pseudomonas kairouanensis
GCCCCACCACTCGGCACCTCGCCTAGGCTCGGTGTGCCCGAACGCAGGCTTGAATCCGTGGGCCGCCGCAATGGGCCATCCATGGCCCAGTGCGGCTAACCCGGCGTCCTGCCGGGTTACCCACGGATTCAAGCCTGCGTTCGGCCAGCGTGGTTTAACGGGGCGACTCAGATCAAGAGCAGAAGCCAAAGCGCGGCGGCCTTATAGCCGACCGATATTGTCTGCCGACCGCCGCCCAAATGTGGGAGCGGGCTTGCTCGCGAAGATCTTGAGGGCGCCGCGTTGAATCAGGTCTCCCGCGTTATCGTTAACCACCATCGCGGGCAAGCCCGGCTCCCACAGGGAACGGCGCAGGCTTCAGCTTTCAGGTCGGCTGTCAGGCCGCCTCGCTTTGCTTTTGATTTTGATCTGAGGCGCCCCGTTAAACACGCTGGCTGGAATTCGGCATGGATTTGGGGGGTAAACCGGCAGGGATGCCGGTTTAGCCGCCCCGCGCCATGGATGGCGCGTGGCGGCGGCCCCCCAAATCCATGTCGAATTACGGGCATACCGAGCCTAGGCGAGGTACCGAGTGTTGGGGCAAGAGCCCTTTGGTTACTTTGGGGCTTTTCCAAAGTGACTCGCCGTAAGGGCGAAACCATAAGCCGCCGTTACCCAAATAATGGATATGTACACCGGAAAACAGGACCAACCCCATGAGCCTGCTCCCCTACGCCTGGGCCAAATCCCAACGCATCCTCCTGCGCCCCAGCAGCGAGGGCATGCTACTCACGGTATGCCCCTCAACCCCCGGTTGGTCCATCAGCGAAGTCCAACGCCAGTTCGGCCAGTCCCACATCGAACAGGTCCGCGACGACGAACTCGACGGCCTGCTCACCACCGCCTACGCCGACACCGGCAGCGCCGCTGCAGTGGTGGGCGCCGCCGAAAACGAGGTAGACCTCGACCGCCTGATGCAAGACATGCCCGAAGTCACCGACCTGCTGGACACCCAGGACGGCGCCCCGGTGATCCGCATGATCAACGCCTTGCTCACCCAGGCCGCACGGGACGAAGCCAGCGACATCCACATCGAACCCTATGAAACCCATTCGGTGGTGCGCTACCGCGTCGACGGCACGCTGCGTGATGTGGTTTCGCCGCGCAAGGCCCTGCACGGCGCGCTGGTGTCGCGCATCAAGATCATGGCCCAGCTCGATATCGCCGAAAAACGCCTGCCCCAGGACGGCCGTATTGCCTTGCGCGTGGCGGGGCGGCCGATTGATATTCGGGTGTCCACGGTACCCACCGGGCATGGCGAGCGGGTAGTGATGCGCTTGCTGGACAAGCAGGCCGGGCGCCTGCAACTGGAAACCCTGGGCATGGAGCCACAGCTGTTGGCGCGTCTGGATACGCTGATTCGCCAGCCCCACGGCATCGTGCTGGTCACCGGCCCCACCGGCAGCGGCAAGACCACCAGCCTGTATGCGGCATTGGCGCGCCTGGACGCCAGCACCAGCAATATCCTCACCGTGGAAGACCCGGTGGAGTACGACTTGCCGGGCATCAGCCAGATCCAGGTCAACGCCAAGATCGACATGACGTTCGGCCTGGCCCTGCGCGCGATCCTGCGCCAGGACCCGGACATCATCATGATCGGTGAGATCCGCGACCTGGAGACCGCGCAAATCGCCGTACAGGCTTCGCTCACCGGTCACCTGGTGCTGGCGACCCTGCACACCAACGATGCGGTGTCGGCGGTCAACCGGCTGATCGACATGGGCGTCGAGCCGTTCCTGTTGGCGTCCTCGTTGTTGGGGGTATTGGCCCAGCGGCTGGTGCGTCGCCTGTGCCCCCATTGCAAGCAGCAAGACCCGGCAGCGCCCGGTACGTGGCGTCCGGTGGGGTGTGCGCAGTGCAACCAGATTGGCTACAGCGGCCGCACCGGGATCCACGAACTGTTCACCGTCGATGACGCGGTGCGCAGCCTGATCCACCAGGGCGCCAACGAACAGGACCTGCGCCTGGCCGCCCGCCGTGCCGGCATGTTCAGCATGCGTGAGGACGGTGAGCGCTGGGTGCGCAGCGGCGTCACCGCGCCGGAAGAAATTCTGCGTGTGACACGGGACGCCTGATGAATCGCTATCGCTATGAAGCCGCCGACGCCAGCGGCAAGGTCGAGGTCGGGCATGTGGAAGCCGACAGCCAGGGGGCGGCGTTTGCCAGCCTGCGCGGGCGTGGTTTGACGGCGTTGCTGGTGCAGCTTGAGGGCAACCCACAAGCAGCCAGTAGCAGCCTGTTCGCCGCCAAGCTATCGGATAACGACCTGGCCTGGGCCACGCGCCAATTGGCGAGCCTGCTTGGCGCCAGCCTGCCGCTGGAAGCCGCGTTGAGCGCGACGGTGGAGCAGGCCGAGAAAAAACACATCGCCCAGACCCTGAGCGCAGTGCGCGCCGATGTGCGCGGCGGCATGCGCCTGGCCGACGCGTTGGCCGCGCGGCCACGGGACTTCCCGTCGATCTACCGCGCGTTGATCGCAGCAGGGGAGGAGTCTGGTGACCTGGCCCAGGTGATGGAGCGCCTGGCCGATTACATCGAGGAGCGCAACACCCTGCGGGGCAAGATCCTCACCGCCTTTATCTACCCCGGTGTAGTGGGGTTGGTGTCCATCGGCATTGTGATTTTTTTGCTCAGCTACGTGGTGCCCCAGGTGGTCAGCGCATTTTCCCAGGCGCGCCAGGACCTGCCGGGGCTGACCCTGGCGATGCTCAACGCCAGCGACTTTATTCGCGCCTGGGGTTGGTTGTGTTTTGCCGGGATCGTCGGTGGTTTCTGGGGCTGGCGCCTGTACTTGCGTAACCCCGTGGCGCGTTTGAACTGGCACAGTCGGGTGTTGCGCCTGCCGTTGATCGGGCGATTTGTGCTGGGTTTGAACACGGCGCGGTTCGCCTCGACCCTGGCGATCCTCGGCGGTGCCGGGGTGCCATTGCTGCGTGCCCTGGAAGCGGCGCGCCAGACCCTGTCCAACGACCGGCTCGACCAATGTGTCACTGACGCTACGGCCAAGGTGCGCGAAGGCGTCAACCTGGCGCCCGCGCTGGCGGTGGAGAAAGTGTTCCCGCCGGTGCTGATCCACCTGATCGCCAGCGGCGAAAAGACCGGTTCGCTGCCGCCGATGCTGGAGCGCGCGGCACAGACCCTTTCCCGCGATATCGAGCGGCGCGCCATGGGCATGACGGCGTTATTGGAGCCGCTGATGATTGTAGTGATGGGGGCGGTGGTGTTGGTGATCGTCATGGCTGTTCTGCTGCCCATCATCGAGATCAACCAACTCGTTACTTAAATGTGCATACGGGCTTGTGTGGGAGCGGGCTTGCTCGCGAATGCGGTACATCCGTGACGGATGCGTTGGCTGATCCACCGCATTCGCGAGCAAGCCCGCTCCCACATTAGTGCTCGGTGTTTTCAGTGTCCCGACCAAGCTCGGGTTCCTCATTTCGTCACATCTGCACCGCTGTGCGGCCTCCAGACACGCACCCTGAAACCCCGCTGTCATCTCCCCTCCAAACCGCTCAAAACCATGACCAAAACACCCGAGAATCTTTTTAAATATCAAGCATTTCCTCCCGAGGTTTTTTCCCACAACGGTCATCGGAAACTGCGACTTTCTCTCCATGGTTTTCACCCCCGGCCACCCCCGCATCAAGGCTTGGGACCGAAGCCATGGCGTCATGCAAGAGCATCTACCCCAAACGTACAAACACGACGAAAGGAGCTTCTTCATGTTTAAGCGCAACGTTCTCGCGGTATCCATGACCCTCGCTGCACTGTGCTCGGCCCAGGCTGCACTGGCTGACATCAACGGCGGTGGCGCAACCCTGCCACAACCGCTGTACCAAACCGCTGGCGTACTCACCACCGGCTTCGCCCCCTACATCGGCGTGGGCAGCGGCAACGGCAAGGCTGCCTTCCTGACCAACGACTACACCAAGTTCGTGGCTGGCGTGAGCAACAAGAACGTGCACTGGGCGGGTAGCGACTCCAAGCTGACCGCAGCTGAACTGTCGACCTACGCGTCTGCCAAACAAGCGACCTGGGGCAAGCTGATCCAGGTGCCGTCGGTGGCCACTTCGGTGGCCATCCCGTTCAACAAAGCTGGCGACGCAGCGGTTGACCTGAGCGTTCAAGAGCTGTGCGGCGTGTTTTCTGGCCGTATCACTGACTGGAGCGAAATCTCCGGTGCTGACCGTACCGGCCCGATCACTGTGGTTTATCGCAGCGAAAGCAGCGGCACCACTGAGCTGTTCACGCGCTTCCTGAATGCCAAGTGCACTGAGGGCGCAGACTTCGCTGTCACCACTTCGTTCGGCAGCAGCTTCGCTGGCGGCCTGCCTGCTGGTGCTGTCGCTGCCACCGGTAGCCAAGGTGTGATGACTGCCCTGGCCGCTGGCGAAGGTCGCATTACCTACATGAGCCCTGACTACGCAGCCACCACCCTGGAAGGTCTGGACGACGCCACCAAGGTTGCTCGCGTCGGTAAAGACGAAGAAAACGGCGTAGAAGGCGTGTCGCCAGCACCGGGCAACGTGTCTGACGCTATTGCCCTGGTCCCGGTTCCGGCCACGACGCCCACCACCATTCGTGCCGATCAGAACAACTGGGTCCCAGTGTTCGGCAAAGCCGGCGTAGCAGGTGTTCAGGCTTACCCTGATTCGGGCTACCCAATCCTGGGCTTCACCAACCTGATCTTCAGCCAGTGCTACGCCAACGCCGGCCAGACCACCCAAGTGCGTGATTTCTTCACCCAGCACTTCGGCGCCACCGCCAACAATGACGCCGCCATTTCGGCCAACCGTTTCGTGCCGCTGCCAGCCAACTGGAAATCGGCCATCACCGATACCTTCGTGACCTCCACCAGCGACTTGAGCATCGGCAAGACCAACGTCTGCAACGGCATCGGTCGTCCGCTGTAACCCAAGCGTTCAACGACCCGCAACACGGATCAGCAACGGCCTGTGCCGTTGCTGATTTTTTTGCGTTACCAGCCCTATGTGAACTTTGCGTGACAAACGTTCAGTCCCGGCCTTCGCCAACCGCCTAACCCTCATACGTGAGCCTGTGTTGCTCCCCGTGGAATAACAAAGAAGGAACCTCCAGATGGCCCGCTGCAAACCAACGGTTAACCGTAAAGCCCAGTCAGTGTTGCGCCTCAAGCCGCTGGCCCAGGCCATCGCTGTGTTGATGGTGGCGGGCAACGCCCATGCCGCCACGGCGTTCAGTTCCGCCTGGTTTGCCGAGAAGGGTGCGAGCCAGGCGGCGACGGCGGCGCGGCTCAGTGCTGGGCAGGGCACGCGGGTTCCAACGTTGAACGAGCAGGCGCGGGTCAACCAGCAGTTGGCGCGCTCTATCAGTACGCTCAATAACAGTGTTGCCGCGATTGCGGCGCAACAGGCGGCGCAGGCCGCCGGGCGGCAAGCGGCATTCGGCCAGGTTTCGACCATTCCCGATGGGCTCGGTAAGGGGGGGCTGCAGGTCGACAACAGCCTGACCCAGGGCTGGACCAACGCCAAGAACCCCACCCAGACCCAATCCGGCGGCAAGACCACGGTGACCATCGAGCAGACTGCCGACAAGGCGATCCTCAACTGGGAAACCTTTAACGTTGGGCGCAACACCACCGTGGATTTCCAGCAGCAGTCCAACTGGGCAGTGCTCAACCGCGTCAACGACCCGAATGCACGTCCGAGTGAGATCCAGGGCCAGATCAACGGCGCCGGCACGGTGATGATCATGAACCGCAACGGCGTGGTGTTCAGTGGCACCAGCCAGGTCAACGTGCGCAACCTGGTGGCGGCGGCAGCGAATATCACCGACGATCAATTCACCCAACGCGGCATCTATGTGGATGCCACGGGCACCCAGCCGACCTTCACGGATGCGGCGGGCAAAGTCCAAGTGCAGCGCGGTGCGCTGATCCAGACCCACAACCCGGCCACGTCCACCGACGCCGGCGGCTATGCGTTGTTGCTGGGCTCCGAGGTGGAAAACGCCGGCACCATCAACACCGCCAAGGGCCAGACCACCCTGGCAGCCGGCGACAGCTTTTACATCCGCAAGGGTGTCGGCACCACCGGCAACGATCGCTCCACCACCCGTGGCAATGAAGTAGCCACAGGCCTCAACAGCGGTAGCAGCGCCGGCAAGGTCACCAACAGCGGCCTGATCATGGCCTCCACCGGCGACATCACCCTCACCGGCCACCAGGTGCAGCAAAACGGCGTGGCGCTGGCCAGCACTTCGGTAGACACCCGTGGCACGATTCACTTGCTCAACTCGGCCACCGACGCCACCGGCAGCGTGACCCTGGGGGAGGGCAGCACTACGGCAATCCTGCTGGACAGCAGTGGCAGCACCGCCCTCAACAGCCAAAAAGGCAATGGCCTGATCAACCTCGACGGCACACCGGCCAACCTGACCACCGGGCAGTTCAACAACCTCAGCGCCGTGGCTGACCGCACTGACCAGTCACGTATCGAGATCGTCAGCGGCGGCACCGTGGACTTCCAGAAGGGCTCGATCACCCTGGCCACCGGCGGGCAAGTCGCCGTCAGCGCCGCAGGGCGCAGCCTGGTGCGCGATGGCGCAAGCATTGACGTGTCGGGCGCAGTCGGCGTCAAGGTGTCGATGGAAGCCAACAACATCAAAATCAACGTACAGGGCAATGAACAACGCGATGCGCCGGTCAACCGTGACGATGGGCAATTGATCAACAACGACGTCTGGGTGGACCTGCGCGAGTTGGTGTTCGTGCCGGCCGGCACCAATGGTTATGCGACAGATCGCTGGTACACCGCTGGCGGTTTGCTGGAAGTGGGCGGTTACCTGGGCACCCAAGGTCATTCGGTGGGGGAATGGATGGCCCAGGGCGGCACCGTGACCTTTACCGGCAAGGATGTGGTGACCCAGCAAGGCGCGCAGATCAACCTGTCGGGCGGCACCGTGGATGTGCAGGGCGGTTATATCCAGCAGACCTGGCTCAAAGGCCCCGATGGCCGTTTGTATGAGCTGTCGCGGGCACCGGGGGACATTCTGTATACCGGCATCTACAAGGGCTTTGAATCCACCAGCGCCCGTTGGGGCCAGACCGAGTATTTCTACAACCCGATGATTGCCCAGCAACGTCGCTACGAGTCGGGCTACACCGTGGGCCGTGATGCCGGCAAGTTGGTGGTCGGCACCACCAGCGCCGTGCTGGAAGGCCAGGTGATCAGCGATGTGTTCCAGGGCCAGCGCCAGACCCAGGCGCCGAACATCAACCTCGACGGTTACCAGCAGTCACAGAAGGCGATGGCCCAGGGCGGCCAGTTGATCATTGGGCAGTACACGCCGATCTACAACAAAACCACCGGCACCTTGCGTTATGCCCTGGGGGCGAATGCCGATGAGGTTCTGATCGAAGGCAACACGCAGAAGATCGCCGATGGCCTGGACCTGAGCACTGCGCTGCCAGCCGATCGCCAAGGCAAGGTCGTGCTCGACAGTGATCAACTCAACGGCTTCCAGTTGGGCGCGGTCAAGGTGGCGGCCACCCAGCAGGTGACCGTTAACGGTGCGCTCAAGGTAGCGGATGGCGGGGCTATCACGCTGTTTGCGCCTGGGGTTGCGATCAACGCCAACCTCACGGCCCATGGCGGCAGTATCAACGCGGGCAATATTCTCAGCCAGGTCGACCCACTTAAAGCCGGGGCGGTCAATGACGCGATCCTGGCAGGCAGCGGCGACGTTAGTGTGGCCAGTGGCGTCAAGCTGGACGCCAGCGGCCGTTGGAACAACCTGGCGCTGGACCCCACGGATATCAGCGGCGTGCCCTATGTAAACGGCGGCAAGGTGTCGCTGCGCAGCACCGGTAACGTGAACCTGGCGAGCGGTGCTGTCACGGATGTGTCCTCCGGGGCCACCCTGGGCGTGGGCGGCACGCTTACCGGTGGCAAGGGCGGCGACGTGACCCTGGGCGCCCTCGGCACCCTGGGCCTGGACGGTGAGGTACGCGGCTACGGCGTGAATGGCGGCGGTACCCTGGCGTTGCAGGCGCGCAAAGTGCAGATCGGCGACAGCGCCACCGCACCGGCGGCCGACACCCTGCAACTGGCTGGGGATTTCTTCAACAAAGGCTTCTCGGCCTACGACATCACCGGCAACGAAGGGTTGTTGGTCACCGACGGCACCCAAGTGGATGTCACCACACCGGTCTACCGCTTGGGCGAGCAGACGTCAGTAATGCCCAGTGGCAGCGACCCGGCCGCGGTGTTGGAGCGCTGGACCCCGACGCTGTATGAGCAAGACCCCATCAATGGCGTGCTGACCCAGCGCCGAGGTGCCAGCCTGACCCTGACGGCCGGCCATCAGGAGTCCACGGCTGCTGAATTGGCGACCACGGCGCTGACCGTGGGCCAAGGCGCGGTGATAACTGTCGACCCAGGCCAGGGCATCAACCTGCGCAGTGTCGGCCAGTTGACCATGAACGGCACCCTCAATGCCTGGGGCGGCAGCGTGAGCCTGGGCGGCTTGACCGTCGCGAGCTCAGAAGGCGTGAATGCCGGCGGCCATGGCCGTTCGATCTGGGTGGGTGAGCACGCGCTGATCGATGTCGCCTCCCGCGCCGTCACCGGCGTGGATAATCGCGGCGCGCTCTATGGCCAGGTGCGCAATGGCGGCAAGATCAGCATCGGCGGCGACATCGACCTGGCCACCGGCATTGCCAAGGCCAGTGACCTGTTTGTCGTGGTGCGTGAGGGGGCGCGCCTGGACGCGTCGGGTAGCCAGGCAGCCTTGGATATTCCGGGGCAGGGCCGTGTGCAGGTCGCCAGTAATGGTGGCAGCATCAGCTTTGCGTCCAACAACGGCCTGTACCTGGATGGCAGCTTTATTGCTCGCGCTGGCGGGGCGGGGGCGGCGGGGGGCAGTTTATCCCTGGCGCTGGAAAGCCCGTACTACGCCAAGAATGCCGTCACCGACCGTGTGCTGAATGTGCGTGAGTTGGTGTTGAGCCAAACCCACCAGGCCAGCGCGTTACCGGGCACCGCTGATGCGGCGGCCGGCAGCCTGGAGTACGGCCATGGTCGCCTCGGGGTCGATCAGGTCAGCGCCGGCGGTTTTGACAACCTGGCCTTGCTCAGCAACGGGCTGCTGGGTTTTGACGGCGATGTGTCGTTGAGCATGGGCCAAAGCCTGCGCCTGTACAGCGGCGCCATGGGGCTCACGGAGAACGCGGCAGACAATTCACGGATCAACCTGTCGGCACCGTATCTGTTGTTGGCGGGCATCCTGGCACCGTTGGACGCCACCAAAGATGCCTATCTGCATCCGATACTGAGCAACGCGGTGTCACAACGCGCGAGCCAGGCGCTATTTGCGGCCAGCGCCAACCTGATCGATGTGCGTGGCAGTGTGCTGTTCAGCAACGCCAGTGATCTGCCGCTGAGCGATGGCAGCGTGGTCAGCGTCAACCGTCGCGGTTTTGATGATGTGCAATTGACCAGCCAGGGCGACCTGCGCTTCCTGGCTGGGGCCGGCCAGGATGTGATTGCCACGGGCATCAGTACCCAACTGATGACGCCAGGGGATATGACCCTGCGGGCGGCGCAGTTGTACCCGGCGACCGAGGTGGGCGCACGGGTGCTGGCGGGGTACCTGAGCGGTGATGTGGGTGCCGGCTTTAACTTCGACCCAACCCGTACCCTGACGATTGCTCGCACCGCTGACAGCAATGCTGCCATGCCGTACTCAGCGTTCGGCCGCTTGGTGTTGGGTGGCGCCACCATCAAACAGGGCGGCGTGGTGCGCGCGCCGCTGGGGTTGATCGAAATCGGCACCCTGGGCACCAGCCGGGTCGAACTGCTGCCCGGCAGCCTCACGTCGGTGAGCGGCAAGGGCCTGGTGCTGCCTTACGGCGGTACGGTGGATGGCCAGATCTATCAGTACAACGGCAAGACCGTGACGTTCCTTGGCCAGGGCGGTAAGCCGAATGTGAACGGTGGGTTGAGCGTCGGCGTGGTCATGGGCGGGCAATCGGTGGCGGTGCTGCCAGACGCGACACTCGACCTGTCCGGCGGTGGCGAACTGCTCGGCGCCGGGTTTATTTCCGGGCGCGGCGGCTCTACGGATGCACGTTACAACCCATTGGTGCAATTTGGCGTCAACAGTGGTTTTGTGCTGCCGGGGCTGGGCACCAACCCGATCTATGCGATTGTGCCGGGTGCGCAGCCGGGCTATGCGCCCGTGGCACCGGAGGGCGGCGCGGTCGACCCACTGATCGGCCAGCAGATCACCATCGGCGCCGGTGTGCCGGGGCTGGCCGCGGGCACCTATACCTTGATGCCGTCTACCTATGCCCTGATGCCGGGGGCGTTCAGGGTGGAAATCAATGGGTTGGCCGCCAGCGCCAGCGACGGTGTGGCCCAAGCCATGCGCAATGGCTCGTGGTCGACGGCGGGGCGCCTGTCTATCGCCAACACGGGCATCGCCAACAGCATCGCGAGCCAGGTGATCCTGACCTCGGCCGACACCTTGCGCCAGTATTCCCAGTACAACGAAACCGGCTATGCGCAGTTCGCCGTGGCCGATGCCGCCAGGCTCGGCGTACCTCGGCCGATGTTGGCGGTGGATGCCAAGACCTTGCAGTTGAATCTGCAGGCGGGTGCGGGGGCGGACGCTTTTTCGTTCCAGGGGATCGGGCGCTTTGACGCCGCCGAGGGCGGCTATGGCGGCACCGTAGCCGTGACCAGCCGGGGCAATATCGAAATCGTTGGGCCAGGCAAGACGGTCACCGGCGGGTTCACCGGCGTCACCCTGGATGCAGAGAGCCTCAATGCCCTGGGCGCTACCCGCATGATGATCGGTGGCATGACGGCGGTGGTGTATGGCCAGGGCGGTAACTACATCGAACTGGCCGGCGGCAGCACAGGCACCATTACCCTTCGGGACGGGGCGACCCTGGCAGCACCGGAAGTGTTCCTGGTGGCCTCCAGCGGCTCCATCGTGGTGGAGCAGGGCGCGTCCATCAACACCATCGGGCGTGGCAAGGCCAGTTATGACGCGCGCGACGGCTTTATCTACAACTTGGCCAACGTGTTGGCGGTGTCCAATGGCTTGCTCAATGTGGTCGCCAAGACGCAACCGCAAGCGGGCAAGGGCATCCAGATCGGTGTCTGCGCCAGTGCACCGTGCAGCGGGCAAACCGCTCTGTACTCAGAAGGCAGCATCGTCGGCTTGACCGACAGCACCCTGCAAATGAGCGACCAGGTGCGCTACGGCACCCGGCACCTCAATCTTGGGCTGACCAGCATCAACGTCGGCAGCCCCGAAGCCCTGGCCGCTGCGGCTGCGGCCAACCGCTTGCCGGCGGGGCTGACCCTCACCCAGGACGTACTCAACCGCCTGTTGCGCGGTGACACCCAGTTCGGCGCCCCCGCCCTGGAAACCCTGCAACTGTCGGCACGCGACAGCTTCAACTTCTACGGCACTGCCACGCTGGACACCTACGATGCGGTAACCGGCAAGTCCCTGTTGAGCAACCTGATGCTCTCCACCCCGGCGATTTACGGTTCAGGCGGCGCCAATGATGTCGCGACGATCCACACCGCCAACTTGATCTGGCAGGGCACCGAGGCGGCACCTGGTACCGTGGTGGCGGGCGGCGCCGGCACTGGCAGCGGGCGTCTGGATCTCAACGCCGAACGCATCGAGTTCGGCTATGGCGAATTTGCCCAGGCCAGCACTACGACGATGTTGAACCGCTTGGCCCTGGGCTTTGCCAACGTCAACCTGACAGCCAGTGACCGCATCACCGCCAACCACAAGGGCAGCCTTTCGGTGTATCAAAGCCAGGGCGCCTACGATGCAATCAAAGGCTTTGCCTACAGCGGCGGCAACCTGAATATCCTCACGCCGTTGCTGACGGGGGCAGCCGGCTCGGTCAACAACATCACCGCCGGTGGCGCCATTGATGTCAGCGCTTCGGCTGGCCCGGTGGGTAAGGTGGATGGCTTGGGCGGCGAGCTGTCGCTGCAGGGCGACAGCCTGCGACTGGCCAGCGCGGTGGTACTGCCCAGCGGTAAGGTGACCCTGGGGGCGCGTGGCGATTTGGTGCTCACTGATGCGGCGCGGGTTGACGTCTCGGGTCGCGCCATCACCTTCAACGACCTGACCAAATACAGCGCGGGCGGCGAAGTCCTGCTGGAAAGCCGTGCAGGTAATGTGTCACAGGCAGCAGGCTCGACCATCGACCTGTCGGCCCAATACAACCAGGCCGGCAAACTGCGCGCCGTGGCATTGGGCAGCGCGGCCGGTACCGTGGACCTCGCGGGCAAGATCCTGGCTGGCAGCAGTGGTTACTACGATGCGGGCGGCACCCTGGTACCGTACCTGGCGGGCGCGGTGGAGGTGCAGGCCCAGCACTTGGGCGGCAGCGGCAGCCTGAGCGACAACTTTGCAGCGCTTAACCAGCGTCTCAACGACGGCCAGGTCTATGGCACCCGCAGCTTCCAACTCAAACAGGGCGACCTGGTCATTGGCAATGGCGTCAAGGCCAACACCGTCAACGTCTCGGTGGATAACGGCAGCCTGCGGGTCACCGGCCTGGTGGACGCCAGCGGCGAGCGCGTCGGCAGCATCAACCTGGCCGGCAAGACGGGCCTGACCGTAGACGGCAGCGCCGTGCTGGATGCCCATGGCACGCAATTGCGCGTGGACAGCTACGGCAAGATCATTGACGCACCGAACCGCGCCATGGTGATCCTCGGCTCAGGCCAAGGCCAGTTGACCCTGGCCGACGGCATGCACATCGACCTGCGTCACGGCACCGAAGCCGGCGCAGCCAATGCCGGGCGCAGCCTTGGCACCCTGGAGCTGAATGCGCCGCGCCTGGGTGGCAATGACATTGCCATCGACGCCAGTGGCAACCTGATCATCGAGGGTGCGCGCTCGATCGCCTTGAACGGGATGATCACCTATGACGATGCCGAGGTTAAAAATGACCTGACGGTCAGCGGTAGACCGTATCAGGTGATCGATAAGGATTATCTCGATAAAAAACATACCGCCAGCGAGGTGTTCATCAACGCAGCCCTCAAGAACGACAACCTGGTGCACAACAAACTCGCCGGCCTGAACAATGCCACCTACGGCGATACGTTCCACCTGCGCCCCGGTGTAGAGATCATCAGCAACACCCCGGATGGCGACTTGGTGGTGCAGGGCGACCTGGACCTGTCCGGTTATCGCTACGCCAGTCTCAAATCGACCCAGCTCACCGAAGCCGGCAGCCTGACCCTGCGCGCCGGTGGCGACTTGAATATCTACGGCAGCATCAACGACGGTTTTGCAGCGCCCACAGCCAGCGCCGATGACAACGGCTGGGTACTGCGCGCCGGCATTGACTACACCGGCGGCACGGTGGTGGTGCCCGGTAACGGCGTGAGCCTGGCGGACGGCACCACCTTCCCCGGCGGCTCAATTCTCAACTTCGACTTGCCGATGAAGGCCCGCAGCCTGCCGGTCGGCACCCGATTGCCGGTGGCCGCGACCCTCAACGCCACCTTGGCACTGCCGGCGGGCACGCTATTGGCCGGCGCGGTGCGCAATGCCGCAGGGACTGTGCTGTACCCGGCGGGCACGCTATTGACCGAGCGTGTGAGCCTGCCTGCCGGCAGCATCCTGGACGCCGGTAACGTGTTGGTGAGCCTCACCAGTGTGCGAATCATGACCTGGCCCGCGGGCGTGCCACTGCCCGGGAAACTGGGCAGCACGGCCACGGTGATCCTCAATGGCACCAAGTTGCTGCCCCGTGGTGCGTTGTTGCCGGTGGGCACCAACGTCAAGTTGCTGGGCGGTGTGGCCTCGGTGCAACTGCGCACGCCTGGGGCGGATGGGCAGGGCAAACTGTGGGCGGCTGCGCCGATGCTCGCCGAGGGCTCCCAGGCTTGGTCGATGCGCCTGGTGGCCGGTGCCGATACCCAGGCGACCGACAGTCGCTTGCTGCAATCGCATCCAGCGGCCGGCAATTTGCGTTTGGCCGACAGCCATTACGGGGTCTATGGCCCGACCAATATTGTGGGGGGCAGCACGCGTTTCAGCGTGATCCGTACCGGCGCGGCAGACCTGGAACTGCTGGCCGGCGGCGACCTGAGCATGGAGTCGTTGTTTGGTGTGTACACCGCCGGCAGTTCTGCGGCGGTTACACCCGGTAGCCCGACAGGCGCCTGGTACCCGGAGGGCGGCGGCAATCTGCTGGTGAAGGTGGGTGGGAACCTGACCGGTAACATCACCAGTCAGGCTAACGTAGGTGTTGGACGACCTGTGCCAACCGACATTGGCCAGGATTCGACCAACGTCGGGAACTGGTTGTGGCGTCAAGGCAATGGCTTGAGTGGCAGCGCCGCGCAAGCGACTGCCTGGTGGATCAACTTCGGGGCTTTTGTGCCGGTACCGGATGTGGCCGATCAGATGGTGGGCTTCACCGGGTTCGGTACGCTGGGCGGTGGCAACCTGAATGTCGAGGTCGGCGGTGATGCGGGGATCCTCAGGCCTTTGGCAGCGGGTTATGTGGCTGCCAACGTGAGCCCCCGCAGTACGGGCCTGGTGCTGGCCGTGGGCAGCACTGGCCGGGTCGCGGCCGATGGCAGCGTGCAGCTTACCGGCGGCGGCGATATGAACGTGCGGGTCGGCGGCGCGGTGAACCCGGGCAGTGAAATCGCGTTGGGCCCGCTCAATGGCGCCCTGGTGAATCTGCGCGGGCATGTGCAACTGACGGGTGGGGCCTTGGGTAGCCTGACCTTGCGCTACGGTACCCAGCCTGCAAACCAAAGCCCCAGTGAGGTCCGCGCGTTCGATACGATGCGCTCGACCTCTGCGTTGGCGGCGGGTGGCTGGAGCCTGTTACCGGGCGACGCGACCTTCAGCCTGGCCACCCGTGGCGATTTGGTCCTGCAAAACGTGGCCGACCCCGGTCGTGCACCGCAGATGAATGTCCTGCCCTACGAGAAAGATGGGGTCAGTGGTTTCGGGCAGACCTGGTTCAGCCTGTGGACCGAGCGCACGGCCATCGATCTGTTTACTGCCGGGGGCAATCTTACGCCGTTGACGCAGGCCTTGGAGACTGACATGGCGGCGGTGTATCCCGCGACGCTGCGTGCCGTTGCCGCTAACGGCAGCCTGTATTACGGCGGCGCTTCGGCCAGCAACCCATCAATCGTTCAGCCACTCAAGGCCATGGTGTTGGCACCGTCGAGCAAAGGGCAGTTGGAGCTGTTGGCGCAAGACTCCATCTATGGCGGCGACCTGACCATCAGCCGCTCCAGTGCCGCACCTGATACGTTGGCGACTATTTTCAAACCCGCCTTCCTGGGCTTTATCAACCGTGCGCCGGTGACAGGCAGCGGGAATATTTCCAGCGACGGCAGCGTGGCCGGCGTCGGGCTTCATCCCTTGTTTGCTTTTGGCCCCAACACCGCCAGTACGGCGTGGGGCGATACCCTTGAACCCGCACGTTTCTATGCCTTGACGGGCGACCTGCTGGGCACCAACAGCGGGCGTACCCTGACCATTACCGGTGTCGATGACCCACGTTTCGGCCAGACTTACCATGAAGGCGCCGGTGCGGTGTGGATGTTGGCTGGCCGGGATATTGTCCGCAGCGGCACGCTCTTGAGTGGTGCCAATGGTGGCGACGCCACGACCGGGCAATACACCATCACTGGCAACCTGTTCGTGCATAACAACCCCACCGATATCTCCATTGCCAGCGCCGGGCGCGACATTCTCTACAGCAGCTTCAACATCGCCGGGCCCGGTTCACTGGAAGTGACGGCAGGGCGCAATATCCTGATGGATGACAAGGTCGGCATCACCAGCCTGGGCGCCGTGGCGGCGGGCGATACGCGCCCTGGCGCCAGCATCGTGCTGCAAGCCGGTGTCGGCCCCAACGGCCCGGATTACCTGCGCTTCGTCGAGGCCTACCTGAACCCGGACAACCTGGCGCAACCGGGTGAGTCGATCCAGGGCGGCAAAGTCGCCAAAACCTATGAACGCGAACTGGCCAGTTGGCTCGGCGAGCGCTTCGGTTTTGCCGGCAGTGCCGAACAGGCCCGTGCCTATTACGCGGCGTTGCCTGGCGAACAACAACGGGTGTTTGCCCGCGATGTGTACTTCGCCGAACTCAAGGCGGCAGGGCGCGAGTACAACCAGGACGGCAGCGTGCGCCAGGGCAGCTACCTACGAGGCCGCGCGGCCATTGCAGCGCTGTTCCCGGACAAGGACGTGGCCGGCAACCCGATCACCTACAAAGGCGATATCACGATGTTCGGCGGTGCAGGCGTGCACACCAACTTCGGTGGCTCCATCCAAATGCTCACTCCGGGCGGCAGCCAGACCTTCGGTATCGAAGGCGCGGCACCACCGTCGACGGCGGGCGTGATTACCCAGGGCGCCGGCGATATCCAGCTGTACTCCCTGGGCAGCATCCTGCTGGGCCAGAGCCGCATCATGACCACCTTTGGCGGCTCGATCATGGGCTGGACCGCCGAGGGCGATATCAACGCCGGGCGGGGTTCCAAGACCACCGTGGTGTACACGCCGCCCAAGCGCGTCTACGACAACTGGGGCAACGTAGGCCTGTCGCCGTCGGTGCCGAGCACCGGTGCGGGGATCGCCACGCTCAACCCGATCCCGGAAGTGCCGGCGGGGGACATCGACCTGATCGCGCCGCTGGGCACCGTCGATGCGGGCGAGGCGGGTATCCGCGTGTCGGGCAACATCAACATCGCCGCATTGCGGGTGGTGAACGCGGCGAACATCCAGACCCAGGGCAAGTCGTCCGGGGTGCCGGTGACGGCCGCTGTCAACACCAACGCCATGAGTTCGGCCAGCGCGGCGGGGGCGGCAGCATCCCAGGCCGCAGAAGACGCCGCACGCGGCCAGCAGGCGGCGGCCAAGCAGGGTCGGCCATCGATTGTCACGGTGGAGGTGCTGAGCTTTGGCACCGAACCCGTGCCCCGTGAGCCCGAGCAAAAAAGCTCCAGCTACAACCCCAACAGCCCGGTGCAAGTGCTCGGAGCGGGGCCGCTGAGCGAACAGGCGCGAGCGCGGTTGACGGACGAGGAGCGCAAGCAGATCACGTTGTAGCGTTTTTGAAGGACCTCTCGATGTAGCTTTGGGGCGATCAGTGATCGCCCCTTTTTTTTGCACATTCATTCAACTCTACAGATACACCCAGATCCAACTGTGGGAGGGGGCTTGCCCCCGATGGCGGTGTGTCAGCTGCAAATTTTTCGGCTGACACTCCTTCATCGGGGGCAAGCCCCCTCCCACAGTTGATCTCCCTATGTCTGATAGATCTCGATCTGCTCTGGCTCTGGCTCTGGCTCTGGCTTTTGATCTTGATCTTAGGCGCCCCGTTAACCACGCTGGCCGAACGCAGGCGAGGTGCCGAGTGGTGGGGCAAGAGCCCTTTGGTTACTTTGGTGCTCTTTTCCAAAGTGACTCGTCGTAAGGGCGAAACCAATATCAGCCCTCACCTGAATAATGGATATGTACTCCGCCCCAAATGCCCACCAACCAATCCCAAATGAAGCTTTCATGACAAAAGTTCGGTAGCTCCCGCCCATCCCCGTCTTGCCTATGTAACGCGCTGGATACGATCAAAAGTCGTCTCCGCAGCCGTCAGCAGGACGCCAGGAGTGGGGCAAATGGGAACTATGGAACGTTACTCGAAAGTCGGCATGCAGGAGCTCGATCAGCGCCTGTCAAAGATCGTCGAAGCCGCGCGCAAGAAGCCCGTTTCGGTGTACCGCTACGGTGCACCGTGGGTGTGGATCGTCTCCCAGGAAGACTGGCAGGGCGCCTTGAAGGAAGTGTCCAGCTACATCCCGGCGGGTCATTCGCTGGTGTTGCTGCGCCCACAGATCGACGAGGTGCTCGACCAGCATCGCGACTGGTTGATGGCCGAGCCCGGCATGTTGATCGCGCCGCACACCCTGGTGCACATCCTGTTGCTGCAACTGCTGTATTCGG
Organism: Pseudomonas kairouanensis; assembly: GCF_004682055.1. Classification (GTDB taxonomy): domain Bacteria; phylum Pseudomonadota; class Gammaproteobacteria; order Pseudomonadales; family Pseudomonadaceae; genus Aquipseudomonas; species Aquipseudomonas kairouanensis. Next base: position 18,046 of record NZ_QUZU01000015.1, read on the forward strand.
TACCCAGCGAACAGCAACTGCACGAGCAGCTCAACTACAACCTGCTGTTTCGCTGGTTTGTCGGCCTGGACCTGAACCAGAAGGTCTGGAGCATCCATGTGCTGAGCCGTGACATTGCCACGCTGCTGGGCAACCCGCGTGCCGTGCAACTCATCCAGAAAATCATCGGTGAAGTGTTTTGTGGCGCCTTGCTGCACATGCCGGAGTTCTCGTTGAACTTCGCCTTGCTGCATACCTGGCTGGCCCGGCACAGCCATCTTTCGACCACGAACAATTGAGCGGGCCAGACGCCGTGCACACGGCGATGGCGCAAAAACCTAGGAATGCAGGGGGCGGTGTGGAGCATCTGTTCAAGTCAACGCTGGCGCTGTGCTGCCTGACGTTTTGGGCCGTGGCCCAGGCGCAGGAAGAGGGCGCGGCACGCCGGGTGGACGTCAATGAGTACTTCGTGCGCGGCAATACCGTGCTGGATGCGGCGGCCATCGAAGAAGCGGTGTACCCGTTCCTGGGGCCGCAGAAGACCTTGGGCGATATCGAAGGCGCCCGTGACGCGTTGCAAAAAATCTACCAGGCGCGGGGCTACCAGTCGGTGTTTGTGGAGCTGCCGGAGCAGAAGGTCGATGACGGCATCGTCTACTTGCAAGTCAGCGAAACCAAGGTGGGCCGCGTGCGTGTGGTGGGCGCCAAGCATTACTCGCCGGTGGAAATCCGCGACGAAGTGCCGGGGCTCAAGGAAGGCGCGGTGCCGGACTTCAACAGTGTGCAAACCCAGTTGGCCGGGCTCAACCGCAGTGCTGGCCGCCAGGTCACGCCGCTGGTGCGTGAAGGTCAGCGCGCCGGCACCATGGACGTGGATTTGCAGGTGGAAGACCAGAACCCCTGGCACGCCAGCATCGGCCTGAACAACGACTACAGCGCCGACACCGAAAAACTGCGCTCGGTCGCCACCCTCGGCTACGACAACCTCTGGCAACTGGGCCACAGCATTTCCCTGACCTACTTCACCGCGCCCCAGGACAGCAGCAATGCCAAGGTCTGGTCCGGCTCCTACAGCGCGCCGCTGGATGAGCGCTGGACCTTGCAGTTCTCCGGCTACCAGTCCGACAGCAACATCGCCACCCTGGGTGGCAGCAACGTGCTGGGCAAGGGCCATTCCTACGGCGTGTCCGCGATCTACAGCCTGCCGGCTGCAGGCAATTGGGCCAACTCGTTCTCGTTCGGCATCGACTTCAAAGATTTCGACGAGGAGATGAAATTCGGCTCCAGCAGCGACCAGGTGCCCCTCAAGTACGCACCGTTCACCCTCGGCTATAACGGCTACCGCTACACCGAGCAATCCCAGCTGGGCCTGGGCCTGAACCTGGTGGTGGGCACCCGCGCGTTCTTTGGCTACGGCAGCGACGCCGAGGAGTTCGACTACAAACGCTACAAGGCCAGCGCCAGTTTCGCGGTGCTCAAGGGCGACCTGAATTACACCTACACCTTTGGCAACGATTGGCAGTCGGCGACCAAGGGCGCGTTCCAGTTGGCCTCGGGGCCGCTGGTATCCAACGAGCAATATTCGGCCGGCGGCGCGACCTCGGTACGCGGCTATCTGGCGGCGGAGCGCACTGGGGATGAGGGTTATCTGCTCTCCCAGGAAGTGCGCACGCCGTCCCTGGCCAAGTTCCTCGGCAGCTATGTGCAGGAGTGGCGCTTCTACGCGTTTGCCGAAGGCGCGCGTATGCGCCTGCACGACCCTCTGCCCGAGCAAGAAGACGAATACAGCCTGGCCAGCGTCGGCCTGGGCACCCGCGCCAGTTTGAGCAAATGGTTGTCCGGCAGCCTGGATTGGGGCTACCCGCTGCTCGATGGACCGAACACCCAGAAACAGGACTCGCGGCTGCACTTCAGTGTGCAGGCGACTTTCTGACTTTTTCTTCCGGAGACTTCACCCATGCAACGCCTATTCCTGAGCCTGTTGATCTGCCTGGGCTTCACGCTCCCGGCCACCGCCCATGCCTGGTGGCAAGACGACTGGCACTACCGCAAACAGATCACCGTGGACACCACCGCCCAAGGCGCCGCGATCAACCAGGCCCTGGGCCGCACCGCGCTGCTGGTGCGCCTGCACACCGGCAACTTCACCTTCGATGGCGTAAAGGATGACGGCGCCGACCTGCGCTTTGTCAGCGCCGACGACAAGACGGTGTTCAACCACCAGATCGAAAGCTTCGACCCGCTGATGGGCATGGCCTTGATCTGGGTGGATGTGCCCAAGGTCGAAGGCGGCCAGCGCCAGGACCTGTGGATGTACTACGGCAACCAGAAGGCCCCGGCCACCAGCAACGGCCAGTTGGCGTTCGACCCCAGCTACACCGCGCTCTATCACTTTGACGGCGCCAACGGCACACCGGCCCGTGATGCCACGGCCTATGCCAACACGGCGCTCAATGCCACCGGCGCCAGCATCGATGGCGTGATTGGCCGAGCCTTGCAGTTCAATGGCCAGCCGTTGATGTTGCCGGCCAGCCCGTCGCTGCAACACGCTGCGGGTGGCGCGTTCACCTTCAGCGCCTGGCTACGCCTGGACCAGGCCAGTGGCGAACAGATTGTATTGGCCCGCCGCGACGGCCCCCACAGCCTGCTGCTGGGGCTGAACCAGGGCACGCCGTTTGTGGAAGTCGACGGCCAGCGCGCCGTGTCGAGCCAACCGCTGAACCCCGGCCAGTGGCAGCACCTGGCGTTCACCGCCGAGGGTGAAAAAATCGCGCTGTATGTAAACGGTCGCGAAATCGCCAACCTGGCCGTGGCATTGCCCGCGTTCAATTCCCAACTCGCCCTCGGTGCCGACCTGCCGGAAGCGGGCAGCACGCACCTGCCATTCGCCGGGGCCATCGACGAGCTGCGCCTGTCCAAGGTGGCACGTCCAGCCGCGTTGCTGTTGGCCGATGCCAGCGCCCAGGGTGCCGAGTCCAAGCTGGTGGCTTACGGCGTGGATGAAGAGCAGTCGGGCTTCGGTTTTGGCAGCCTGGGCTTTTTGCTCAACGCTGTGCCGGTGGATGCCTGGGTGATCATCCTGGTGCTGGTGGGGATGATGGTGCAGTCGTGGGTGATCATGTTGCGCAAGAACCGCCAGGTGGCCCGCGTGAGCAGTGCCAACGAGGTGTTCCGCGAGCACTTCGCGCAGATCGGCACACGCTTGGAGATGTACGCCGACGACGCGCAACTGAGCGAGCGCCTGGCCCATTCTTCGCTGTGGCGCCTGTACCTGGTGGCGGTCAAGGAGATCCGTACCCGCCGTGCCCAGGGCGCCGATACCTCGTCGGTGTCGGCCGCCACCATCGAAGCGATCCGCTGCTCCATGGACGGTGTGCGCACCCGTGAAAACCAGGCCCTCAGTTCCAAGCTCTCGACCTTGTCCAACGCCATCGCGGGCGGCCCGTATATCGGCCTGCTCGGCACGGTGCTGGGGATCATGGTGGTGTTCCTCGGCACGGCCATGGCCGGTGACGTAAATATCAACGCCATCGCCCCCGGTATGGCGGCGGCCCTGCTGGCCACGGCCATGGGCCTGTTCGTCGCAATTCCCGCGCTGTTTGGCTACAACCGCCTGATCACGCGCAACAAGGAAGTGAGTGCGGACATGCGTGTGTTCGTCGACGAGTTCATCACCCGCCTGGCGGAGATGCACGGCGAGAGCCAATCCAGTGAAGCCGCGCACCGTCGCGACCACCACGCTGCCGTTCCGGCCTGAGGAGAATCGCCATGGCTAGCGTAAACGCCTCCCACGACGATGACGATGATGCCGCCGTCGACAGCATCAACATCACGCCCCTGGTGGACGTGCTGATGGTGGTGTTGGTGATGTTTATCCTCACCGCCACCGCCCAGGTGTCGGGCATCCAGATTCACTTGCCCAAGGCCAGCGCCTCGGTGTCGCTGTCGGAGGCCAAGACCAAGGCGATCTCGGTCAACGATGGCGGCCAGGTGTTCCTCGACGCTTACCCGGTGACCCTCGGCGAGCTGGAAGAGCGCCTGCGCATTGAAAAAGCGCTGAACCCGGACTTCCCGGTGATCGTGCGCGGCGATGCGATGGTGCAGTACCAGAAGGTGATCGAAGTGCTTGATTTGCTGCGACGGCTGGAGCTGTCCCAGGTCGGGTTGGTCACCGGCAAACCGAGCCAGGGCTGAGTCATGACTGCACAGATCCCGATCGCGCCGTTGCCGGTGAAAAAGAAGCCACCATTGCGCCCGCTCAAGTGGGGCGCAGGCCTGTTGCTGGGCGCGGTGGCGGCCTGGTTTTTGTGGCAGTGGGCCAATGACATGAGTGGCATACGCCGCGAAGCGCCGAAGGTGCCGACGATCATTCCATTGCCGCCACCGCCGCCGCCACCACCGGAAAAACCCAAGGAGCCCGAGCCCCAGGTCGAGGAAAAAGTCCCGGAGCCCGTGCCTACGCCAGAGCCTGAGGAGGTCAAGCCAGCGGAGGAAGCGCCGCCTTCGCCTGCCGATGACCTGGCCAACCCGATGCAGATCGATGGCGATGCCCAGTCCGGCAATGACGGTTTCAACATCGGCGCCGGCAAGGGCGGTGGCATGGCGGGTTCCGGTGGCGGCGGCTTGGGTGCTGGCACTTACAAGCAGTACCTGGCGGGGGTGTTCCAGCGCCTGCTGCGCGAAGACCCGGAACTGCGCAAGAAGGCCTACACCGTGCAGGCGGACTTGTGGCTGAACGCCGAGGGCCAGGTCACCCGTGCGCAGTTGGCCAACTCCAGCGGCGATGCGCAAACCGATGCCCAGGTATTGGCCGCGCTGCGTGCGCCCCATGCCACGCAGCGGGTGCCGGCTTCGATAACGATGCCGGTACGCCTGTCCCTCAAGGGCCGTCGCCCGGATTGATCGAACCTTATTTTTGGCAATTTTCTACAGGAGTTGCGTACACATGATTTCCCCCGTGAATCGACTGACCCTGGCGGTTGGCATGGTCATCGCGACCCTGGTCGGCCAGGCGGCAGCAGCCCCGGTCGCCCCTTCGGAAAACGTCACCATCAACCTGATCCGGTTGCTGGTGCAGCAAGGTGTATTGACCCAGGACACCGCCAACGGGCTGATCGCCCAGGCCGAAAAGGAAGCCCAGCAGGCCCGCCAGGCGAATGCCGCGCCGGTGGTTGCCGCCGGCCCCACTGCAGCGCCCGGTGATGTGCGGGTGCAGTATGTGCCGCAGGCGGTGCGTGACCAGATCCGTGACCAGGTCAAAGCCGAAGTCATGGCCACTGCCAAGCAGGAAAACTGGGCCCAGCCCAATACCTTCCCGGACTGGATCTCGCGCATCAGCTTCGATGGCGATATCCGCCTGCGGGATGAGTCGCGCTTTTTCTCGGGTCGCAACAGCAACGAAATGACGGACTGGGCCAAGCTCAACGACAGCGGCCCTTATGACGTCAACAAGAACTCCAATACCAAGTTCCCGCCGCTGATCAACGCCAACAAAGACCGCGAAAACCTGTTCCGACTGCGCGCCCGCCTGGGCATGAAAGCAGTGATCTCGCCTGAATGGACCGCCGGTATCCGTCTGGGCACCGGTTCCGACAATAACCCGGTGTCCACCACCCAGACCCTGGGCGGCGGCTTTGGCAAGAAGGACATCTGGCTCGACCAGGGTTACCTGACCTGGAAAACCACCGACTACATGAGCCTGACCGCCGGGCGTATCGGCAACCCGTTCTATTCCACCGACATGATGTACTCCAACGACCTCAACTTCGACGGTGTGGCGGCGATCTTCAACCACAAGCTCAACAGTGAGTGGGGCCTGTTCGGTACGCTCGGCGCGTTCCCGGTGGAGTACACCTCCGACAGCGCCACCACCAACGGCGTCGATAAGGAAGACAGCGAGACCAAATGGCTGTTCGGTGCGCAGATCGGCGCCGACTGGAAGATCAACCGTAGCAACAGCCTCAAGCTGGCGGGCGCCTACTACCAGTTCCAGGACATCGAAGGCCAGCGTTCCAGCCCGTGCAGACCCTGGGCGGGCGAAGCCGGTTGCGACACCGATGGCACGCGCGTGGCCTTTATGCAAAAGGGCAACAGCGTGTTCCTGCTGCGTGACATCACGCCTGACGCGACTGACCCGGTCAGGACCCCGAACGCGCAGTATGTGGGCCTCGCCTCCAAGTTCAACGTGCTGGACCTCAATGCGGTCTGGGACAGCGAGCTGCCGGGCGACTTCAAGCTGCGCAGCCAAGGCAACTTCATTCATAACCTGGCCTACGACAAGGGCGAAATGCTCAGGCGCAGCGAAGGCGAGATCGTCAACAACATCAACAGCAATGGCCAGTTTGAAAGTGGCGGCAATGCGTTGATGGTTTCGTTCACCCTCGGCAACGCGTTTGAAATGCGTAAGCGCGGCGACTGGAACGTATTGGCGGGCTACAAGTACATCCAGCCCGATGCCTTGCCCGATGGCTTCAACGATTCCTCGTTTCACTTGGGCGGCACCAACGCCAAGGGTTACTTCATTGGCGCCAACTACGGCATCGAAAAGAACATCTACGCCAGTGCGCGTTGGTTGAGTGCTTCCGAGGTGTACGGCGATCCGTTTGAAGTGGATGTGATGCAACTGGAACTCAACACGCGCTTCTGATGCGCACAGGAGATGCCACATGAACACGCGAATCTGCGGGCTGCTGTTGCTATTGATCGCCACCGGCGCCAGCGCCGAAGGCATGGAAGAGCGCCTGCGTACCCAACTGCGCAGCACCACCCAGCAGTTGCAGGCGTTGCAAAGCGAGCAGGCCCAGGCCAGTGCGGCGCGCATCGCTGCCGAAAACCAGGCCAAGCAGGCCCAGGCGCAAATCAAGCAGTTGACCGCCGAGCTGGAAAAAGCCCGTGGCGTGGCCGAGCAAATGGCCGGCCAGCAACAGAGTCTGCACAGTCAGGCGCAAGCCCAGGTGGCGGCGAGCAACGAGCAGATCGGCAAGTTCAAGAAGGCTTATGACGAGCTGCTGGTCCTGGCCAAGGGCAAGGAAGCCGAGCGTGCGCGCTTGCAGGCCCAACTGAGCGAACGTGACACACAAGTGCAGCAATGTTCGGTCAAGAATCAACAGATGTACGGCGTGGCCCAGCAACTGCTGGCGGCCTACGAAAAGATCGACGTGGCCGAGGTGATGAGTATCCGCCAGCCCTTCGCCAGCAGTGCACGGGTCAAGTTCGAAGAACTGGCCCAAGGCTTTGGTGACGATCTGTACAAGAGCCGTTTCGATGCGCCCCAGGCAACCGCCAATCACTGATAGACAAGGAAGAGATCACCATGAGCGAATTGATCACCAGCGTCACCCCCCAGAGCCTGACCGAACTGCTGCAAGAGGCCGGCTACCGGGTCAACCAGACCGAGCAGAACGGCATCGTGCAGCTGCTCAGCGCCAGCCAGGGCATCGGTTTTGCCGTGCGTTTCGGCAACCCGGCGGCCGAACAGGGCGGCTACGTGGACTTCACCTACAGCTGCGCGCTGCGCATCCAGGGCGACTTGCCCGAGGGCCTGGCCCAGGTGTGGAACGCTTCGCGTCGGTTTGCACGGTTGTCGGTACAGGGCGAATTCCTGCTGATGGAAATGGATGTGGTGGTGGCTGGCGTGGGTGCCAGCCACCTGCGCAGCCAGTTGGAACTGTGGGACCGCCTGTTGCAGGAGTTCATCGTGTACCTGCGTGAATACAGCCAGCAAGCTGCACAGTTGCAGGCCCAGGCGGCGGTTGAACCGTTGGTCGAAGAGGCGCCTGTATCGTGAAAAAACCAACCCTGATGGTCGGCGCCGGGGCGCTGGCCTTGCTGGTGGTGGCGGTGGGCTTGAGCCTGCGACCGGGCAGCGACCCGGTAGCGGCCCAGCAACCGGCACCGGTGAGCAGCGCGCCAGCGGCGGGGCCGGCGGTGGCGCGCCTGGGCAACCAGCAGATCGACCTGCCGGAACTGAAAACCGTGCTGGCCAGCCTGCCCGCCGAATCACGCGAGCAATTGCGTGGCAACCGTGGCGCGCTGGAGACGTGGATTCGATCACGGCTGGCGCAAAAGGCCGTGCTGGAACAGGCCGACGCCCAGGGCTGGCGCCAGCGTCCGGAGGTGGAGCAACAGACCCGCGCTGCCACCGAGCAAATCGTGTTCCGCGACTACATGCTGTCGGTCAGCCAGGTGCCGGCGGATTACCCCAGCGCCGCCGAATTGCAGCAAGCCTATGACAGCGGCAAGGCGCAATGGGTGACACCGCCGTTGTACCAGGTGAGCCAGATTTTCCTCGCAGTGACTGAGCCCCAAAGCGTCGACACGGTACGCCGCCAGGCCCAGGAACTGAGCCGCCGTGCCCAGGCTGCGCCGGGTGATTTCGCGGCCCTGGCCACGCAGTATTCCCAAGACCCGCAAACCGCTCCACGGGGCGGGGATTCGGGCCTGCAGCCGTTGCAGCAATTGGTCCCGGAGGTGCGTGGAGCAGTGTCGCGCCTCAAGGTTGGCGCGGTGTCGGACGTGGTGCAAAGCGCTGCCGGGTTTCATGTGCTCAAGCTCACCAGCCAGCAACCGGCACGCACCGCGACCCTGGATGAATTGCGTGAACGCTTGACCCAGGCCCTGCGCGCCCAGCGCCAGGAGCAAATCGCCAAGGCCTACCTGGAAGGCATGCTCAACACGGCCACCTTGAGCATTGACGGCGCCGAGTTGAACAAAGTGCTGGAGTAACCCGCGTCAACCCGCATTGGATGCACAGACCAACAAGACAGGGAGTCTCCCATGGCATTTCTAGAACCGTCTGCCCCGAACCGACCCGAGACCTACCGTGCACCAGCTGAGTCGCGCGATACCTGGCTGGCCCTGGCCCGCGACATCGACCCGGAGGTGGCACGCTATTTTCTGGTCAGTGCGCGTTGCGGCTGTTTCATGCAGGCGGCGCGCAGTCTGAATATCAAGGCAACGCTGTTGCGCAAGCGCCTGGCGCAGTTGGAAGCGCAGGTGCGCCACGTACTGTTCACCTACCAGGGCAGTGGTCTGGTGTTGAGTCGCGACGGCTCGCACTTGCAGGCGCAACTGATCGCCCTGGCCCATGAACGGCGCCTGCCGGTGGTGGAGCAGCCGCTGATCCGCCTGGCAGTGGCCGAGCCGATCCTGCATGACATCCTTGGTCGCGACTTGATCGCCTTGCTGCGCCGCAATGCCAGCGTGCGGCTGGAGATCATTTCCCTCGACAGCCAGTTGGCCCTGCAGGCGGTGGAGGTGGACGTGGTGCTGTGGTTGTCGGACGCCGACGGCCCGGCGCCGGGGCCCAGTTTTCCTATCGAACCACCACGGGCCCTGGCGCGCCTGGAATATTTACCGCATGTCGCCAAGCGCTATTCACGCCTGACTACCCGCCCGGACAGCGTGGACGACCTCGATGACTACATGCTGGTGCAATGGCAGCCCGACGCTCAGGTCGGTGCCTTGCAACCGTGGAACCAGGTGATTGAGCAGCGCCTGGCGGCCGTGGTGCAGGTGCAGGCCTATTCGCTGATGCTGGAGATGATCCGCTGCGGCGCCTGCATCGGGTTGCTGCCGCACTACATGGCCAGCTTCGACCGTGGCCTGGTGGCGTTGCCGGGGTTGCTGGACCAGAGCATGCAACGCCAGGTGTGGCTGGCGGTGAATGCCCAGGTGCGGCATGCCGAGGCGGTGGGGATGATCGTGGAGTTGATTACCAGCACATTCAAGGGGCGGCGGGAGTGGTTTGATTGAGGGCGGCGGGCTGACCGAGGGTATTTGCCCATCACAGTTCAACATATAGAAGCGGGCTTGCTCGCGAATGCGGTGTGTCAGCCCCAGGTTCTTTGGCTGAACCACCGCATTCGCGAGCAAGCCCGCTCCCACATAAAAGCAGATCTCCAGTGTACCCACCCATTGGGTCTGCCTCAGCGTTGCAGCACACCGCGAAACGTTGCACTCAACGCGCGCAATGTCTCCCGCGAGCGCGCATCGCTGATGCGGCTGTAAAGCACCACCTCACTCACCGGCAATGGCGGCAGGCCATGTTGCTCGCTGACTTCCACCGACCCCGCCGGCGCCACGCGATGGGCGAGGGCCGCCACGCCCAGCCCGGCGCTGACCGCCGCGCCCACGGCCATCACGCCGCCGCCGACGAACACTTCGGTCCAGTCGATGCGCGCCGCATCCAGGGCGCGGGTTGCCAGGTGCCGCACCCCACACGGCGCAGCCATGGTTGCCATGCGCAGCGGCGTGCCGGGCGTGTGCTGCCAGGTCGGCGCGGCAAACCAGCCAAAGCGCTCCACCACCAGCACTTCACCATCCTGGCGATCGCCTTCGTTGCGCACGATTACCGCATCCAGCTCGTTACGGTCGAAGGCGGCCACCAGATCGCGGGAGGAGGCGATGCGCACTTCAAGGATCACCAGCGGGTCGTAGGCTGCCAGGCGGCTAAGCCACAGTGGCAGGTCCGGCCCGGCCACATGGTCGCTGATGCCGATCACCAGGCGGCGGGGGGCGTGAGTGCCCATATCGCCAAGGGCGCGTTCATGGGCGTTGAGCAACGCACGGGCGGCCACGATGAAATGCTCACCTTGGGGCGACAAGCGCACATGGCGTGGGGTTCGCTCCAGCAGGCGATAGCCCAGGCGCTCTTCCAGGCGCTTGAGCTTGAGGCTGATGGCCGCCTGGGAGGTATCGAGGGCTTCGGCGGCACGGGTGAAACTGGCGAAATCAGCCACCAGGACGAAGGCATGCACGGTATCGATATCCAAAGGCTTGGGCGTGTCAGTCATAACCAATCCTTATCGCATATATATCTGGCCATATCTTGTTGAAATCATCAGCGCTGCGCAAGCTGGAACCTCATCTTGCACAGGAGCTTTTACATGTTCGCCAAACAGTATTCACATCGCCTGCCGGCCGACTACGACATGGGCGTGATCCGCCGCCGTGCCGCGCAATTGGGGCCGTTGTGGGATAACGCCCAAGGGTTGCTGTTCAAGGCGTTTATCGCCCAGGAGCACGGCGCCAATCTGTATTCGTCGGTGTACCTGTGGGCCGACCCGTTGCAGGCCGCCGATTTTTTACTCGGGGAGCGTTTCCAGAAGGTGCTCGACAGCTTTGGCCGCCCGCATATCGAGAGTTGGTTGCCGTTGGATGTGCAACGCGGACCGGCGCCCACCGCGTTGAGCCTGTATCGGGAAGAGTGGCCGCTGGCGCCAGGGGCGGATCGGGCCGGGGTACTGGCCGAAGAGAAACAGCGCAATCAACAGGTGGCCGACAGCAGCGAGACCTTCGCGGTATTCCTGGCGCTGGATGTGCAGGCGTGGCGCCTGGTGCGCGTCACCTTGTCAGCCAAGGCGCTGGACCCAGGGCATCCCGGAACGGGCTATCAGGTGCTGTACCTGGCGCAAGGCGTTGCGCTACAGGGGTAACTGCGCCAGTCTTGAAACCCTCACGTTTCAAGTTGAAGACCTGCGCAATGCTTGCCACCCGTTTGACACTGATCTGCCATGCCGTCACGCCCTTACAGAAACAAGGGCGTTTTCCCGATGACGAGGCGGTGGCGATGGATTGGCAAGGCGCGGCGCTGTCGCTGGCGCACCGCTATAAGGCCACCCGCAGCCTGGTGTGCGCCCCTGAGGCCAGGGCCCGGCAGACGGCGGGGCTGTTCGGAGCCGATGCGGTCGTTGAAGACGCGCTGCGCGATGGGGATCTCGGGCAGTGGAAAGGCCAGCAGATTGGACAGCTGGATACTGAGGCGCTGGGCGCCTGGCTCACCCAGAGCACCTGCGCGCCCCATGGTGGCGAGTCAGTGGACCAGCTTTGCGCAAGGGTCGGGCAATGGATGGCATCCCTTGAAGCCCAACCCGGTCATATCGTGGCTATCACCCATCCCTTTGTGATCCGTGCAGCCCTGCTGCACGTCATGCAGTTGCCGGTGGCGATGTTTTATCGGATCGACGTTGAGCCGTTGTCGGCCACCGAGTTGCGCTTCAACAACGTCTGGCGCTTGCGCCTGGAAACTGACATGGCAAAATCCACGCCCCGCAATGAGAGCAACCCATGAAACGCATCCTGATCATCGGCATTGGCGCCGGCAACCCTGACTACATCACGATGCAGGCCGTGAAGGCGCTGAACCGCACCGACGTGTTCTTCCTGATGGACAAGGGCCAGAGCAAAGACAAGCTGATCGACCTGCGTCGCGAGATCTGCCAGACCTACATCACCGAGCCTGGCTACCGTTTCGTCGAGGCTGACTGCCCCGAGCGCGTGCGCGGCGATATCGACTACACCACCGCCGTGCAGGATCTTAACCGCGACAAGCAACACACCTTCGAGCGCATGATCAACGAGGAAATGGCTGACGGTGAAGTGGGCGCATTCCTGGCCTGGGGCGACCCGGCACTGTACGACAGCACCATCCGCATCCTGCAGGCGATTCTGGCCAGTGGTCGCAGCACCTTTGAATTTGAAGTGATCCCCGGTATCACCAGCGTGCAGGCCTTGGCGGCCCAGCACAAAGTGCCGTTGAACCGTATTGGCCGCTCCATCGAGATCACCACCGGGCGCCGGCTGGCGGCCGGGCAGGCGAGTGATGCCGACACGCTGGTAGTCATGCTTGACGCGGAAGATTCCTACCGCACCGTGGCCGACCAGGACCTGGACATCTACTGGGGCGCTTACCTGGGCACGCCGGACGAGATCCTGATCAGCGGCAAAGTCGGCGAAGTGGCCGAAGAAATCGAACGGGTGCGCAAGGCCGCGCGCCAGGAAAACGGCTGGATCATGGACACTTATCTGCTACGCAAACCCTGAGGGACCGTCCCATGCTCAAACTGCTTGCCGTGGCGTTGACCTTGATGGCCAGCGTCGCCCACGCCGATACCGCACTGCACACCGACTTGCCGCTCACGTATCTGGAGCAAACCCAGGGCGATGCGCGCAACGAGCCTTTGGTGATTTTCCTGCACGGGTTTGGCAGCGACGAGGCCGACCTGTTTGGCATCAAGGACGCGTTGCCCTCCACCTGGACCTACCTCTCGGCGCGGGCACCGATGCCGGTGGACCCCAGTGGTTACCGCTGGTTTACGAAGAAGCCCGGTGACGGTGATTACGACGGCGAGACCGCCGACCTGCAGCGCAGCGCCAAGCTGATCGAAGACTTCGTCACCCAGGCCACGGCCAAGTACCACACCCAAAGCGACCGCGTGTTCCTGGTGGGGTTCAGCCAGGGGGCGATCATGTCCTACGAGGTGGGTTTGCGTAAGCCGACATTGGTGCGTGGGATTGCGGCGTTGAGTGGCAGTGTGTTGCCGGTGTTGAAGGCTGAGCTGAAACCCAATGCCTCATTGGACAAACTGGCAATCTTTATCGGCCATGGCACGTTGGATCAGGCCTTGCCGTATGCCTCGGCGACTCGGGCCAATGAGGTGTTGCGCGGGGTGGGGCTGAAGCCTGCGTTTCATGGGTATGTGGGGATGCCGCATACGGTCAGTGAGGCTGAGGTGCAGGATTTGAAGGTTTGGTTGGCGGAGAATCTGAAATAAACACGGTCGAAAATGTGGGAGCGGGCTTGGTCGCGAATACGCTGTGTCAGTCAGTGTTGCAACCACTGAAAGATCGCTTTCGCGAGCAAGCCCGCTCCCACAATAGGTAGGTGTTGTCTGAGCAGATCAGTTACTTGCCGCCCGTAATCTGCTTCACCAGCGCCGCATGCCCCTTCGCATCATCGGCCCGGGAAATCGCCTGGATCACCAGCAAGTGGTTGCCCGAACCGCCCAGGAACGTGGAGTTCAGGGTCTTGCCGCCGCCCTGGGTGGCGGTGCTGTCCACCTGGCGCAGGCCCAGACCTTTGTAGGTCAGTTTCTTTTCGTTCTGCTTCTTGAAGTCAGGCAGGGCTGCGCTCTGGTCCTTGATGAACCCGGCGACGGCGCCATCGAGGAACTGGGTGTCGTTGTCCTGGATGTTTACCCCATCGTTACGCACGGTTTCGGCGACGATCACCACACTTTTTGTGGTCTGGTTGGCGTACATCGTGCCTTGGGTATCGGCGGTGCCATCCTCGGCCTTGCCTGCCGGCAGGGTGTCGGCGGCGTAGGCCTTGGGCAAGGTGAAGGTGAACTTGCCACCCAGGGTGGAGATGGTCTGTGTGGCCGGTTTGGTGGCGGCGAACACGCTACCGGCGGCAAGCGCAAGGGCCAGCAGGGCGGCGGTCTTGGTGAAAGTGGCCATGAAGCGCTCCAGGGGGTGAACGAAATTGCGGCATATTCTGTCAGAAAATTCGCAATATCGTTCACCTGTAGCCTCACACCTTGTCGGACTCTTCCTCAAGCCGGTCCATCTCAAACAGACGCGCCAGCTCCGCCCGGGCTTCCTGGGCGGTTTGCATCACCTTGGCCGCGTCGTCATACACCGCGTGTTGCGCGGCCAGCAGTTGCAGGTCGTGGTTTTTGAAGCGGGTGATGCGCGCATCCGCCTGGGCCTGGGTCAAACCGAGGCCCACCAGGGTGCGGCGGCTCATTTCCAGGCTGGAATAGAAGGTCTCGCGTATGGGGGACGCGTCCAGGTCCACCAGGCGGTGAACGTGCTGGCGGTTACGGGCGCGGGCGATGATCTTCATGTGTGGGTAGAGGTTGCGCACCAACTCGGCGGTCTTGATGTTGATCTCTGGGTCGTCCATGGCAATCACGAAGTACTCCGCCTGGTCGACTTTGGCCGCGTGCAGGATTTCTGGGCGTTGCGGGTCGCCGTAGAACACCGGCATGCCGCCGAAGCTGCGGGTCAGTTCGATGGTTTCCACCGAGGTGTCCAGGGCGATAAACGAGATGTTTTGCGCCCGCAGGATCCGCGCGACGATCTGGCCCATCCGGCCCATGCCGGCGATGACCACACGGGGAGCGTCGCTTTCGATGGTGCGGTATTCCTCGGGAATGTCCACCGGCTTGGCCTTGGGCTTGAACAGCTTGGGGCACACCAACAGCAGCAGCGGGGTCACCGCCATGGACAGGGTGATGGTGAGGACCAGCACATCGTAAAGGTGGGGTTCGAACAGGCCTTGGTCGCGGCCGATCTTGAACACCACGAAGGCAAACTCACCGCCCGCTGCCAGCACCACGCCCAGGCGCAGGGCGCTTTCGCGATTGAGGTCGCCCACCAAGCGGCCTACCGCGTACAGCAGCGGCAGTTTCAAACCGATCAACAGCAGGGTCAGGCCGATCACTACCAGCGGTGAACTCAGCAGCAAGCTGAGGTTGGCACCCATGCCCACGCTGATAAAGAACAGCCCCAGCAGCAGGCCTTTGAACGGTTCGATCTGGGACTCCAGTTCGTGGCGGTATTCCGAATCTGCCAGCAGCAAGCCGGCAAGAAAGGCACCCAGGGCCATGGACACGCCCACCAACTCCATCAGCCAGGCGGTGCCGATCACCACCAGCAACGCCGTGGCGGTGGACACTTCCCGTAGCCCGGTCTTGGCGACGATGCGAAACACCGGCCGCAGCAGGTAGCGTCCGCCGATGATCACCACGGCGATGCTGCCGAGAATCTGCAGCACATGCTGAAGGCCCTGGGCTTCGGTGGTGGGGTGGTCACTGCCGGCCAGCAGCGGCACCATGGCAATCAAGGGGATGGCCGCGATGTCCTGGAACAGCAGAATGGCGAACGCCAGGCGACCATGGGGCTGGTTCAGTTCCTTGCGCTCGGCCAGGCTTTGCAGGCCGAAGGCGGTGGACGACAGCGCCAGGCCCAGGCCCAGCACGATGGCACTGTTCCACGGCTGGCCGAACAGCCACAACGCGACTGCGCCCATCACCAAGCCGGTGAGCAGCACCTGGGCCAGGCCGACGCCGAACACGGCCTTGCGCATCACCCATAAACGTTTGGGCGACAGCTCCAAGCCGATGATAAACAGCAGCAACACCACCCCCAGTTCCGAAAACTGCGCCACGCTTTGCGGGTTGCCTACCAGCCCCAGCACGGACGGGCCGATGATCACACCGGCAAACAGATATCCCAGCACAGCGCCCAGTTGCAGGCGCTTGGCCAGCGGCACGGTGAGCACGGCCGCGAGCAGAAACACCACGGCTGCTTGTAACAGGTTGCCTTCATGGGGCATTGGAAACTCCAAAATCTTCAAAACCAATCAACAGGCGGGTATTAGAGCGCTTTTTACGTTTTGAAAATTGTGTTTTTGCTGCGTGTGGACGTGATATCGCGCCTTCTCTCAAGGGCATGGGCGTTCACTGTCGAGTTAGAAGGACGTACTAACAATTTCCCAGGGGAGGCGGGTGCAAGCCTAGCCGCTTTCTCCTGCGTTTTAAGTTCTTGAGTTTATATTCCTTGGGTGGCATATTTTCATGGGCTGGGAAATTGAATACACGGATGAATTCGCAAGCTGGTGGGATGAACTCGGAACAAAGGAACAGATTTCGGTCTCCGCCAGCGTTGATCTACTTGGGCTGTTCGGGCCAGGCTTGGGCTTCCCTCATAGCAGCGATATCAAAGGCTCCCGGCATCGCAACTTGAGGGAGCTGCGCGTCCAGCACGCAGGCCGGCCATTCCGGGTGTTGTATGCATTTGATCCACGCCGATGCGCGTTATTGCTGATCGGCGGGGATAAGACCGGACGCCATCGATGGTATGAAGAACACGTCCCCATTGCAGAAAAGTTATACGACGTGCATTTGGAAACATTGCGTAAAGAGGGCCGCAACCATGGCTAAGAAATTCGCTGAACTTCAGGCGCAGATGACGCCGCAAGCCCGTGCCGAAGCCAACCAGTTGTTCCAGCAACATCTTCAGGAAATGCCCCTCCATGAGCTGCGCAAAGCCCAGCAGTTAAGCCAGCAAAGCCTGGCCAAGGCATTGAATATCAATCAGGCGGCGGTCTCCAAGATGGAGCGCCGTACCGATATGTACATCAGTACGCTGCGCGACTACATCCGTGCCATGGGCGGCGAGTTGGAGATCATCGCAACGTTTCCTGACGGCCAGGTGAAGATTGATAATTTCTCTTGCTGAAAAACGCCCAGCCCAGCGCTGGCCGGCGATACAACCCTACGCCCAACCCCGTTAGGATGATCGCCATCGAGATCAGGTCCGGCGTCGAAACCTGCTCGCCGATGATCAGCACCGAACTGGCAAGTCCAAACACGGGGATCAGGAGTGACAGCGGCGCCACGGTCGACACTGGATAGGCCTTGAGCAATGAGTTCCAACCCCAATAGGCAAAGTGCGTGGCCAGGTACACCTGGAACAGGATCGACCCGATGACGGTCGCATTGAGGCTGGCGGGAAGGTTCTCGAAGGCGGTGCTGCCGTGCATGCACCACGCCATCAGCAACAGCGGGATCGGCGGGAACAGGCTTGCCCACACCATGAACGAGAAGATCTCCTTCACGCCCGATTTTTTGATGATGACGTTGCCCACGCTCCAGGCCAGCGCACTGAACACGATCAGCATGACGCCCAGCACGGCGTGGCTGCCGTCCTGGTTGACGATGATGCCCGACAAGCCGATCAAGGCCAGCCCTGCGCCGACCAATTGCGCGTCACGCAGGGTTTCGTTGAACAACACTACGCCCCAACCCAGAGTGAAAAACACGCTGAGCTGGATGATCAATGACGCGATTCCTGGGCTGACCCCCACCTGGATGCCATAGTTGATCACGCCCCACATACCCAGGCCGAAAATCACGCCGTAGGCGGCCACATAGCCGAACGGAACGGCGGGGCGCTTGATGAAGAACACCAGGGGTAACGCCGCGAGCGTAAAGCGGATACCGGTGAGTACAAAGGGGTCGATGCCGCGCAGACCCAGTTTGGTAATCGGAAAGTTGAGCCCCCAGACCAGAGTGACGAGTACGGCAAGTGCCAGGTGTTTTTTCAGCATGGGCAATCCCTTGAGCCCGCAGGCGTGTTTGAAGGCGTTCAGGTTAATCACCAATGCGGTGGCCCGCTTGCTATGCCAGGTCATAGTTTGACAATATCGGGCCATGATTCCGACTTTTACACCTGATGACCCCGGTGCGCTGGTGACGCTGCGCGAATACGCGTCCGGCACTGTGTTTGCGCGGCACACCCATGCGCGCGGCCAGTTTGCCTATGCCTCCACCGGCGCCTTGAAAATGTTCACCGACCTCGGCAATTGGGTGGTGCCGCCGCAGCGCGCGATTTGGGTGCCTGCTGGCGTCCCTCACGAAATGCATATGCGTGGTGATGTGGTCATGCTCAACACCTACCTTGACGATGCTGCCGCTCAGTGCGCCGGGCTGCAGGCGCATTGCCAGGTATTCGAGGTGTCACCGCTGCTCCGGCACCTGCTGGAAGCAGCACTGGCCATCGACCCAGCCACGTTGCCCAGTGTGCGCCAGCGTTGCGTGCTGACGTTGCTGATCGATGAAATCGGGGCCATGCCTGAGGTGCCTTTGAGTGCGCCGCTGCCCACCGAACCGCGCCTTGCCCAGGCATGCCAGCGCTTCCTGGATGCGCCCACGCAAACCCTCTCGATCGATACGATGGCGGATTGGTCGAGCATGAGCCGACGCACCTTTACCCGACAGTTTTTCGAGCACACCGGCATGACGTTCGTGGCCTGGCGCCAGCAGGTGTGCCTGCTGGAAGCTACGGCGCGACTCGGTCATGGCACGTCTATCACTGAGGTGGCGTTGGCACTGGGTTTCAGCAGTTCCAGTGCGTTTACCTCGGTGTTCCGGCGCAACCTGGGGGATTCTCCGGCACGCTATCTGGCCAAATCCAAGGCGGCCTCGTTGTTCTGAGCACCGCTCACGTCGGTCAGGATTCATCTCGCTCCCGGTCGCGCTTTGTTACTATCGCCGTCCTTCATCGCCAGGAGTCACCGCCCCATGCAACACCAGTGGGATGAAATGCACCGCACCCGTAAACCCACGTTTGTACTGTGTGGCGAGCCCCAGGGGGACGTGCTCAATCTCTATGTTCACGGTTATTCGGCCTTCTTTAACCGGCAACAACTGGGTAGCTTCAAGGAACAGTTGGCGTGTATCGAGGGCTCGACCAACCTGATGTTGTTCTGGCCGGCCGGGCACTTCCTGGAAAACCTGTTTGCACCGTTCAAGGATGTGATCGGCGCCATGCTCGGCGGCGGCGGTCTGGGGGCGGCGACGGTGGGGGTTGGCAAAGCGCTGGCCTATTTTCTCGACCACTATAAAAGCGTCGAGGCGCGAGTAGATGAAGTGGCCAGGAGCTTGCTGCCGGAGTTGGCCAATTACCTGCACGGCGAGTCCCTGGCGGTACGGCGTATCAATTTGATCGGCCATTCCCTGGGCGCGCGGATCCTGGTCAAGAGCCTGCTGGCCAGCCCCGAAGTCGCCCGCGAGCTGCCCTTGGATAACCTGCTGCTGATGGGCGGGGCGATCTGCACGTCCAGCCCATGGGATCAGGTTTCGGCGCCGCTCAAGGGGCGGGTGATCAACTGCCACTCCAGCAAGGACTGGGCCCTGGCCATGAAACCGGACACCGAGCGCTGCATCGGCCGTTATGCCATCCCGGTGACCCCGGCGCTCAAGGCCAAGGTCACCAATGTGCATCTGGCCACCTTCGATCACGCCGCCTATTGGCCGCAGTTGCAGACAGTGGTGCAGTACACCGACTTGTTGCATGAGCGGCGCGGCATGATTCGCGCCGACCAGCGCAGCACCGAAGTGCGTTTTGCCGAAGAAGACGTGGAACTGTTCCCCGCCCTGGTTCAGGCGCGGCCGGAGGAATTGAAGTTCCTCGCTGAGTTGATGGCGCAAAAGCGCAGTGCTTCTATCGATGCCGACGTGCGTGAGCCGCTCAAGCTGGCGATCGAGTTGCAACGCATGGGCGGCGACAGCTTTATGAACCTGGCCCGTGGGCATGGCGTGAGCTATCGCCAGATCGCCGAAGATGTGGGGCGGCGGCTCGGGATCAAGTTTGATGACCCCCTGGACAGCGTTCCGCTGGCGGACCTGGAAGCCCAAGTCGCGGAAAAACTCATCGAGCAGTACAAGGACAAACTGAGCCACGCTGACCGGTTGGTGTTCGACGCTGAACTCAAGGCCGCCGCGCTAAAAGAGCAGGGGCTGTTCAGCCGATTCGATATGGGCCGTTCGGCCACCACTGCGTTGAGCAGTACGGCGCTGGCGGGATTTACCGGGTTTATTGTGCGTCGGGGTGCGGCCACGGCGATTCCGGTGGTGGGCCAGGCGTTGGCGGCGGCGATGCTGTTGGTGACGGGAGTGCGGGCGTTTTCCGGCCCTGCTTATTCAATCACCACACTGGCGGTACTGGTGATCGGTGTGATTCGCCAGCGCATGGAGCGCGAGGCGCTGAACCAGGAGATGGACCTGGTGGTGCAAGTGGTGGAAGCCTTCGACCTGCCTCGGGACACAGTAATGCGCACGGTCGCGTCAGACTGCTAAGCTGCGGGCCTATCGAGTGTGTTTGCCTGGGATACCGCGTGAAATTCAGCTTGCCTAAAATCGCTACCGCCCCGTTTTGCCCGCCGGAAGTGGCCGGCTCCGTCGCCGTTGACCCCAAGGCTTCGTTCTTCAAGCGCGTATTGATGTTTGCAGGCCCCGGCCTGTTGATCTCCATCGGCTACATGGACCCGGGCAACTGGGCCACGGCCATCGAGGCCGGCTCGCGCTATGGCTACAGCCTGTTGTTTGTGGTGCTGCTGGCCAGCCTGGCCGGGATGGCGGTGCAATGCCTGTGTTCGCGACTGGGCATTGCCACTGGCAAGGACCTGGCGCAACTGTGCCGCGAGCGCTACAGCAAGCGCTCGGCTCGTACCCAATGGCTGCTGGCGGAAATCTCCATCATTGCTACCGACCTGGCCGAAGTGCTCGGTTGCGCCTTGGCGTTTCATCTATTGTTGGGTGTGTCGCTCACCACCGGTATTGTCATTACTGCCTTCGACACGCTGTTGATCCTGGCCCTGCAAAACCGCGGCTTCCGGCGCCTGGAAGCGATCATGCTGGCGCTGGTGGCGACCATCGGCGTGTGTTTCTTTGTTGAACTCGTGTTGATCAAACCCTACTGGCCGGATGTGTTCAGCGGCTTTACCCCCTCACTGTCGGCCATCAGCGATGCCGCGCCGTTGTACCTGGCCATTGGCATCCTGGGCGCCACGGTGATGCCCCATAACCTCTACCTGCACACGTCCATCGTGCAAACCCGCCTGGTCGGCAAGGATTTGGCCAGCAAACAGGACGCGGTGAAGCTGGCGCGTATCGACACCATCGGCTCCCTGGCCCTGGCGTTGCTGGTTAACGCGGCGATCCTGGTGCTGGCTGCTGCGGCGTTCCATAACACCGGGCATTCCGACGTGGTCGAGATCCAGGACGCTTACCACTTGCTCGACCCCTTGGTGGGTGGCGCATTTGCCAGCATCCTCTTCGGTGTTGCGCTGCTGGCGTCCGGCCAAAGCTCCACCTTCACCGGTACCATCGCCGGGCAAGTGATCATGGAGGGCTACCTCAACCTGCGTATTCCCTGCTGGCAACGCCGCCTGATCACTCGCGGGCTGGCGCTGATCCCGGCGTTTCTCGGGGTGTGGCTAATGGGCGACGAGGCCATCGGCAAGCTGCTGATTCTCAGCCAGGTGGTGCTCAGTTTGCAGTTGCCTTTCGCGCTGTACCCGTTGATCCGCATGAGCGGTGATAAACAGTTGATGGGGCCGTTTGTGAACCGGTTGCCGACCAAGGTGCTGGCGTGGTTTCTGTTTGCGGTGATCAGTGGGGCGAATGCTTGGTTGATCGGGCAGTGGGTATTTTGAGTCGGTGAGTCACGGTCCTACACGAGAATCGCCAGGGGTGTGTATTGCGCAACCTGCGGATCGGCGGTGACCAAGCGCATCGGCTCGTTCAGGGCTACGGCGACGATGAGTCGATCGAACGGGTCCTTGTGGTGACGTTCAAGATCCTTAACCGCGACGGCGTGTTCCGTGGTGATAGGCAGCTCGACGATCCCGCTTTGCAGGCATGACTCACGCGCTTTTTTCAGATCGATATTGAGCTTGCCCAGGCCGACCTTAATGGCCATTTCCCAGAATGTCGCAGCGCTGACGTATATTTCTGCCGCATCTTCAATAAGCGTATGAGCGTTGCTGGAAAGCTTGGGGTCGTCAGTCAGCGCCCACAGCAAAATATGAGTATCGAGCAACACCCTCATGAAGAGGTGCCTTCGAAGGCGTCCAGCAGGGCGTCCGGTAGCGGCGCATCAAAGTCATCGGGTACGATGAACATGCCTTTCATGGCGCCAATGCGTGATTTTTTGGGTCTTTCCAAAGGTACAAGCTGCGCTATTGCACGGCCATGCTTTGAGAGGGTGATGATTTTGCCGGACGCCGCTTCATCCACCAGTTTTGACAGATTATTCCTGGCTTCACCCAAGGGCACGATAGTCATAGGAAGCTCCCCATGTTTCGGCCAAATATAGCCAAAGGCCGGTGAGCTGTCACAGACCGCGTGACAACTGGCTGAGGCGGCTCGTTCAGCACGGGATTTTGTGGGGTACATGAAGCCCATGGCAACTCTCCGAAAGGATTTCGCCAAAGTCTGCCCTAGCGCTTACGGCCTAAAAATAGTGGCTCGTAAAATCAGAGTGAGCCTACTCTCGCAGGTCAGAAATTTCCTCAAATCCCGCCCTGTATCACCGATCCCAATATGGCACCCCCCCAAAGCACTCCACAAAATAATCAATCACCGTCCGCACCTTCAGCGACAGCCGCCGGCTTCCCGGCCATAGCGCTGCTATCTGCTGGGGTTCCAGGGTAGTGGCCACTTCGTACTCGGTCAGCACCGCCTGCAATGTGCCTGCCCGCAAGGCTTCGCCAATCAGCCAGGATGGAAACACCACCAGCCCCAGGCCTTGCTCGGCGGCGTGGGTGAGGGTGTCGGCGTGGTTGCCAGTGATGGGGCCCTTGACGCTGTAGGGCGTCCAATCCCCAGCGTCGCGGCGGAAGAACCAGCGTTGCTGGCCGGTGATGCCTTTGTAGGCCAGGCACTGGTGATGGATCAGTTCGTCGGGGTGTGCAGGTGTGCCGTGCTGGGCCAGATAGGCCGGGCTGGCCGCAATGCGAAAGCGCTGGGGCGCGAAGATGCGCGCCTGCATGCCGGAGTCATTGAGCACGCCGATGCGAAACAGCAGGTCAGTGCCGTCTTGCAACGGGTCGACGTAGGTGTCGGTTTGCTGGATATCCAATTGCAGCTTGGGGTAGCGGCGGCACAACTCGCCCAACCAAGGGGAAAGGTGGCGTTGGCCGAACACCATGGGGGCATTGATGCGCACCAGGCCGCTGGGTTCGCTTTCCTGTTCCTGCAGGGCCTGGCCGGCCGCTTCCAGTTGTTCGAGCATCAGCCGCGCGTGCTGCCCCAGCAGGCGTCCGGCTTCGGTGGGGCTGACTGCACGGGTATGGCGGTACAACAACTGTTGCCCGAGGGCCTGTTCCATCAATTGGATTTGCCGGGAAATGGAGGAAGGCGCCAAGCCTTCGCGACGCGCCACCTCCGAAAAACTGCCGAAGTCCAGCACCGCCACGAACAGGCGCAGCGCCTTGAAACTCAATTCATTCAAACCCTGCATAGTGGCTCCAGGCTGTGCGTGTTGCGCAAAGGTGTTGTCAGCATGCTCCCATTTATCGCACAGCACGGCCACCGGATAATGCGCGCCATGTTTCCTTTTCTGAAATGCAGGTGATGTATGCAGGCGAGTTCTATCGAGGGTGTGGCGCAGGCCACGCCGAAAAAAAATCTGCTGCGGTTGCTGTTACTGCCCCTGGTGATCCTGGCGGGCATGGGGTTGTCGGTGGAGGCCGGCTTGCTCGGGCCGTTGGGCGTGCAGGTGGGGCACTTGTGGGCGACCTTGAGCATCTTTGGGGTGGGCTCGGCGATCTTGTATTTGCTGCTGTTGTTCAGCGGCCCGCAAAAGGGTCCGGCTTTGACCGACCTGCCGCGCTGGCAGTTGATCGGTGGTTTTCTGGGGCCGATGTACGTGGTGGTGCTGACCCTGGCCACACCCCATATCGGCATTGCCATGACCATGATTGCGATCCTGTCCGGGCAAGTGGGCAAAAGTGTGCTGATTGACCACTTCGGTTGGTTCGGCACGGCACGCAAGCGGGTCAACAAAGAGCGCTGGATAGCGCTGGCGTTGATTGTGGCGGCACTTGTTCTGATTGCACGAGGGTAAGGCGATGAATCTGATTCTGTTGTTGGTGCTGGTGATTGCCGCCGGCGCGGTGTTGAGTGTGCAGGCGGCGATCAATGGGCGCCTGGGCCAGAGCGTCGGTGTGTTGCGCAGCAGCCTGCTCACCTTCGCGGTGGGGGCGTTGACCACGGCGTTGTTGATTTTCTTCTTTGAGCCGGCCCAGGCCGTCAGCCTGCTGGATGTACCGAAATGGCAGCTTACCGGTGCCTTGTTCGGCGTGGTGTACATGATGGTGATGGTCGGCGCGGTGCCTGTTGTCGGTACTGCGGTGGCGACCGTGGCGGTGATTGTCGGGCAACTGGGCATGGGCATGCTGATCGACAACTTCGGCTGGTTGGGCAACCCCGCCATCGAGCTGTCCGGCAGCCGCATCGTGGCGATGCTGTTGTTGGCGCTGGCGTTGGTGTTCATGTATCGCAGCAATACCCGGCAGGTCGATTAACCACATTTGGATTTGTGTTGTTCCAGTGGTCGAGAGGTTATTACCATGATGGCCTACCTTTGATCGATGCCCACTTCCATGGCCCTCGCTGCACCCCCCGACCTCAGTGACCACGCCGTCCCCGTGCAGCCCTTGGCCCGCACCTACCCGCGTGGTTTGTACATCGAGCCCCATAGCCACGACTGGGGCCAGTTGCTCTACGCCATGAGCGGGGTGATGTGGGTCGAGACTCCTCGCGAAGCCCTGGTGGTACCTCCGCAGCGCGCTGTATGGCTGCCGCCCGGTGTGGAACACGGGATTCGCGTGGTATCGGACCTGCAGATGCGCAATATCTACCTGCGCCCGGGCCTGGCGGCGACGCTGGACAGCCAGGTGCAGGTGATCGAGGTCGGTGGCCTGCTGCGCGAGCTGATCGTCACGCTGGTGAATGAGGGCGACAACGGTGACGTGGCCTACTACGACGCCTTGGTCGGCCTGGCGCTGCTGGAGTTGCAGCGTGCGCGGCGCTCGCCGATCCGCATCGCCATGCCGGTGGATGCCGACCGCCGGTTGATCACCGCCTGCCAGGCCGTCATGGCGGCGCCTTCCCTGGATATCCCTTTTGAACATCACGCCGAAGCGGCCGGTGCCAGCGTGCGCACGTTGGCGCGGCTGTTCCAGAACCACTTGGGCATGGGGTTCGCCGAGTGGCGTCGCCAGGTACAGCTGGCCACGGCGGTCGCTGAGTTGATACAGGGCGAGCCGGTCAACGCTATCGCCCGTTCACTGGGCTATTCGCCCAGCAGTTTCAGCGACATGTTTCGCCGCGAGCTGGGTGTGGCGCCGTCCCTTTATCGAGGGTAAGGGTTTGGCCGATAGCCTGAAGCACTTGGCCGACGCTTCAGGATTGGGCTCTCTACACTGAGCCCATCAACCCACAAGGCGCTGCTGTCATGAACTACCTGATCTCCCTCGCCATCGGCCTGTTAGTCGGCGTGATCTACGGCGTCTTGGACTTCCGCTCACCCGCACCGCCCGCCATCGCCCTAGTGGGCCTGATGGGCATGCTGCTGGGTGAAAAGCTCTGGCCCATGGGCCGCGAGTTGGTAAGCGGTTGGTTGTCCTGATCTCTTTTCCCTTCGATGGATATTGGCCATGAAAGCACTGCAATTTTCCGCCACTGGCGATCTTAATGCCTTGAGCTTCGTCGAGGTGGCTACCCCGGTGCCGGCAGCCGGCGAGGTGTTGGTACAGATCAAAGCCGCTGGCCTCAACCCTAGCGATGTGAAAAACGTCCTCGGGCGCTTCCCCTACACCACACTGCCGCGTATTCCCGGCCGTGATTTCGCTGGCGTTGTTGTTCAAGGCCCACAGCATCTGCTCGGCCAGCAAGTGTGGGGCACGGGCCGCGACCTGGGTTTTTTTGCCGACGGTTCCCATGCCGAATACGTGACCGTTTCAGCCAAAGGCGTCGCGCATAAACCCACCCACCTGAGTTTCGCCCAGGCCGCCAGCCTGGGCGTGCCGTACACCACGGCCTGGGATGCCCTGGAGCGCAGCGGCGTGACCCATGGCACGCGCTTGCTGGTGATTGGGGCCAATGGCGCGGTGGGCAGTGCGGCCCTGGCCCTGGCGAAAATCCGTGGTGCACAGGTACTGGCGGCGGTGCGTCGGCCTGAACAGGTCACGGCATTGCAGGCACAGGGTTTTGAAGCGATTGCCCTGGGCAAGCCAGACGAACTGGGTGCGCAGGTAAACGGGGTGTTCAAGGGCGGTGCCGATGTGATCTTCGACACCACTGGGTTCTGGTTGCCGGCCGCGGTCGCAGGGCTTGCGCCGTTCGGCCGCATTGCCATCATCGCCGCGCCGGTGGACGGCCATGTGCAACTGCCGGCGTTGGCGCTGTACCGTAAGGGCGGGTCGGTGGTGGGGATCAATTCCTTGCTCTACAACTGTGAGCAATGCGCGGTCATGCTAGAGCAGTTTGGGCGGTTCTTCGATGAGGGCTTGTTGCCGCTGCCCACCGGCCTGCTGGAAGTGGCGCTGGCGCAGGGTTTGCAGAGCTATGAGGCGGTGAACAGCGGTAGTGCGGACAAGATCATCTTCGTGCCTTGAGCGCTGTTGTAGTGTTACCGATGCCGAGGGTCTTCGCCGCGTCGGTATTCACTCGGCGTCTGTTGCATCTCGATGCGAAAGTGCCGGTTGAAGTTGGACAGGTTGGCGTAACCCACTTCAAAGCAGATGTCCGCTACCGACATCTGGCTTTGCAGCAACAGCCGGCAGGCACGCTGCACCCGGAACTTGCGCATCAGGTCGATAAAACCATGGCCGGTGTTGCGCTTGAAGAAACGTGAGAACCCAGGCTCGCTCATCTCCAATTGTTGAGCGATCTCTGAAAGGCGCACGTCACCGGTGAGTTCGCGCATCAGGTAGTCAAAGGCCTTGTTGATCCGTTCGGCGCTGCGCACGTCCAAGGTGGGGGCGTAGCAGGGGCTGGCGAGGGTTTTTGTCTGGTGCGGCGGGGCGTTTTTCAGGCAGTCGAGCAGCTGCAGGAACAGGATCAGCCGTTGCAGGCCGTTGGCGTGGCCGATGCCTTCCATCAGGCGTGCGGCCTGTATGGCAGTATCGCCGCCGAACTCCAGGCCGCGCCGCGCCTGGTCAAACAATGGCTGTAAATCCCCCAGTTCCGGCAGGGCCTTGCGCAGGGCGAGGAGGGCGGCGCCGTCGAATTGCAGCACCACGTCGCGCCCGTGCAGGTGCTCGCCGGGGGCCAGTTCGCCGATCCAGTCGTGGGGCAGGTCCGGCCCGATCAGCGCGACATGCCCGGCGCTGAACGCACCAATGTAGTCACCCGCCACCAACTTGCCGCTGCCTTGGCGGATCAGATGGATTTCGAATTCGGGGTGGTGGTTCCAGCGCGCCAGGTCGTAGGGGTAGTCGTGCTCGAACCAACGGAAGCAATGGTCCGGCTCGGGCAGGATCACTTCAAGCTCGGCGGGGCGGTGCTCGAACAGTTGGGCGCGGCTGGCAGGCATGGTGGGCGTTCTTATCGTTCTTGGAATCGCTTCAAAATACGCGCCTCTGTCGGGTGGGCGCTACCCCCGGTGTGGTCGGGTACTGATACTTTTTTAACTTCGGCCTCAAGGTTAAAAAAGTACCAGTCGAGCATCCGCTGCGGGTTTGTGAGGGGCTGGACAAGCTGCTGTAATCGGTGCTCTACAACAAAAACAACAGGTAGAAACCGCTATGTCAAAGCTATCGCAAGCGTTGTTCCTGCTTTCCAGCCTGGCGCTGGCCTTGCCCAGCCAGGCTGCCGATACCGTCACCATCGCCACGGTCAACAACAGCGACATGATCCGTATGCAGCGCCTGTCCAAGGTGTTCGAAGCGCAGCACCCGGATATCAAGCTCAACTGGGTGGTGCTTGAAGAAAATGTACTGCGCCAGCGACTGACCACCGATATCGCCACCCAGGGCGGCCAGTTCGACGTGCTGACCATCGGCACCTATGAAACTCCGCTATGGGGCGCCAAGCATTGGCTGGAACCGCTGACCCAACTGCCGGCCGACTATGATGCCGACGATATCTTCCCCTCCGTACGCCAGGGCCTGTCGGTGAACAACACCCTGTATGCCTTGCCGTTCTACGGCGAAAGCACGGTCACCTACTACCGCACCGACCTGTTCAAGCAGGCTGGCCTGAGCATGCCCGCGCATCCAACCTGGAGCCAACTCGGCGAGTTCGCGGCCAAGCTCACCGCCAAGGACAAGGACCAATATGGCCTGTGCCTGCGCGGCAAGGCCGGCTGGGGTGAAAACATCGCCCTGTTGAGCACCATGGCCAACGCCTTTGGTGCACGTTGGTTCGACGAGCAATGGAAGCCGGAGCTGACCAGCCCCGAGTGGACCGCGGCCGCCAATTTCTACGTCAACACCCTCAAGCAATACGGCCCGCCAGGCGTTTCCAGCAACGGTTTCAACGAAACCCTGGCCCTGTTCAACAGCGGCAAGTGCGCGATCTGGGTCGATGCCAGCGTCGCCGGCTCCTTCACCACCGACAAGAGCCAAAGCAAGGTCGCCGACAGCGTGGGTTTCGCGGCCGCGCCGACCGAAGTCACCGATAAAGGCTCATCGTGGCTGTACGCCTGGTCCCTGGCCATCCCGGCAACGTCCAAGCACAAGGATGCCGCCAAGGCCTTTATCGCCTGGGCCACCTCCAAGGACTACATCCAACTGGTGGCCGACAAGGAAGGCATCACCAACGTACCGCCGGGCACTCGCCAATCCACCTACAACGACGCCTACTTGAAGGCCGCGCCGTTCGCCCAGGTGACTTTGGAAATGATGAAACACGCCGACCCCGCACACCCTTCGGCCAAACCGGTGCCGTACGTGGGCATCCAATACGTGACCATCCCCGAGTTCCAGGCCATCGGCACCTCGGTGGGCAAGCTGTTCTCTGCCGCGCTGACAGGCGGCATGACCGTTGACCAGGCCCTGCTGCAAGCCCAGTCCACCACCGAGCGCGAGATGAAACGCGCCGGTTACCCGAAGTGATTTTTACAGGACCTCGCCATGAAACGACTTGAAGGTAAAAGCGCGCTGATCACCGGATCGGCGCGGGGGATTGGTCGCGCCTTTGCCCAGGCCTATATCGACGAGGGCGCCACCGTTGCCATTGCCGATATCAACCTGCAACGGGCGCAGGCAACGGCAGCTGAACTGGGGCCACAGGCTTACGCGGTGGCGATGGATGTCACTGACCAAGCGTCCATCGATGACGCAATTGCCGCTGTAGTGGCCGAGGCTGGCAAGCTGGACATATTGATCAACAATGCGGCGCTGTTCGATTTGGCCCCCATCGTCGATATCACCCGAGACAGTTTTGATCGGCTGTTCTCGATCAACGTCGCCGGTACGCTGTTCACCCTGCAGGCCGCCGCACGGCAAATGATCCGCCAGGGCCACGGCGGCAAAATCATCAACATGGCCAGCCAGGCCGGGCGCCGTGGCGAACCGCTGGTAGCGGTGTATTGCGCGACCAAGGCCGCGGTGATCAGCCTGACGCAATCGGCGGGGCTGAACCTGATCAAGCAGGGCATCAACGTCAACGCCATCGCCCCGGGTGTGGTGGATGGCGAGCATTGGGACGGCGTGGACGCATTGTTTGCCAAGCACGAAGGGCTGGCACCGGGGGAGAAGAAGCGGCGAGTAGGGCAGGAGGTGCCGTTTGGGCGAATGGGGACGGCGCAGGATTTGACCGGAATGGCGGTGTTTCTAGCCTCCAGGGACGCCGATTATGTGGTGGCCCAGACCTATAACGTTGATGGTGGGAACTGGATGAATTAGGACCCGTCCAGACAAAGGAGCTTCCACCTTTGATCTTTGTGGTTCTCGCAGTGGTAGCTAGTCCGCAAAACTACGATCAAAAAAGTAGACCTCTCCAGGCTTCAGGTTCTCCACCGTCGCCTGCGGTCTACCCCCTTCACCATTCTTCTTGCGCCCGGTCTCACGCAAATACCCGGCCTCAGTGAGCTTTAACAAACGCTGGCGAATGCTGGTTTTCAGCACCGGCCGCGCCAGCACTTGCGAAAAGATAGTGGTCGCTTCCGGTGCACTGAATTCTCTGCCCAGGAACATCAACGGCAAGCTGCTGTACAGCGACTTGGACAACAAGCGTTCCTGCACCGCCGCGACGATCAGGTTGTGGTCGAACGGCAGCTTGATGCTGCCATCGGCCACGGCGTCCAATGCGAACCAGGCCTGATGCTCGGCCAGCTGCACCTCGTCCGCGACAATCGCCAGGTAGTAGGTGGACGACGACCAACAGCGCGGGTCGCGAAACGCATCCCCCACCGTGCCCACCTGTTCGCTCCAGGCCAGGTCGAAGCCCACCTTGTCACTCGCCCGCAACCGCTCCACGGCATCCTTGAGGCTCAGGTCCTGCACGCCGCCGTTGACCACCACGCCCGGCAGCGCCCAATGCCCGGCGAACGGCTCGGCGTCGCGCTTGTTCAGCAGCAGTTTGAGTTCCCCGGAGGCGCGGCAGTAGAACAGCACGCACAGGTCAACGGTATGCAGGTAGGCGCTAAGCGGCATGGAGGGTTCCTTTTGAACAGTGGCGGGGCACAGTCTAACGGATCGAACAGATATGTCATGTACTGCGGCCAACATCGATATCCAAATGTTTCTTGCAATGAAAGTACATGACGTGTACTTTTGTTTCCAGGCCACAGGAGAACCGCCATGACCCTCGCGAAAACAGCCATTGCTTCCTTCGACGTCGATGCCCAGAAGAGCTTCACGCCACTGTGCCCCAATGAATTGCCAGTGGCCGGCGGCGACCAGATCGGCGCCGAGCTCAACTTCATGGCCAGCCTTGCCGGCTATCGCGTGGGCAGCAAGGACGCCCACACACCCCACGCGCCGTGGGTGGTGTCGCAGCACAGCGACATGCTCAAGCCCACCGGCCTGGCCCATGCCGATGTGACCTGGGTCAGCCACTGCGTACCGGGTACCGAGGGCTTCACCCTGCTGGACGAGTTGCCCACGCCCTATGACTACCATTACTTCATCTGGAAAGGCGTCGAACCCGACCTGCACCCCTACGGCGCTTGCTTCCACGACCTTCACGACAAGCTGTCCACCGGCGTCATCGAGTATTTGAAAGCCCAAGGGGTTGTCCGCGTGCTCGTCGGCGGCCTGGCCCTGGACTACTGCGTCAAGACCACCGCATTGCAACTGCTCAAGGCCGGCTTCGAGGTGGTGCTGCACTTGCCCGCCTGCCGAGGCATTACCGAGGAGGGCGGTGTCCAGGCCGTCAACGATTTGCTCAAGGCCGGTGCCGTCATCAGCAGCACCCGCGAAGAACTGGCCACGATGGCCGCGCACTAAGGAGACACACCATGGAAAGTGCCTACGACTTTGATGCCCCGGTGATCCAGGGGTTGCTCGATACCGACTACTACACCTTCACCATGATGCAGGCCGTGTTGCACCAGTACCCCAACGTTGAAGTGGAATACAACTTCATCGTGCGCTCCAAGGAGAAGCTCGGCCACCTGATCCCTGAACTGCGCGCCGAGCTTGAAAAGATGTCCAGCCTGCAGATGCGCGAAGGCGAGCTGCGCTTCTTGTTCAACCCGCGTTTTCGCGAGTACCTCACGCCGGATTACGAACGTTTCCTCGGCTTGTACCGTTTCAACCTGCGTTACATACACGTCAGCGAAATCGACGGCCAACTGAACATCCGCGTCATTGGCCCGATGCTGCACTGCATCATGTTCGAACAGCCGGTGTTGGCTTTGGTGAGCGAGCTGCGCAACCGTGACAAATACCCGGATGTGACCCTGGAAGACGTCACCCGTAAGCTCTACCAGAAGTTCGACTGGCTAGAGAAAAACCTCACCCGCGACGAGCTGGCCGACCTGCGCGTGTCCGACTTTTCTACCCGTCGGCGCTTGTCGTTCAAGGCCCAGCGCGAAGTGGTGGACATCATGCGCCGCGACTTCCCCGGTCAGTTCGTCGGCACCAGCAACGCGCACCTGGCCTATGAGTTCGACCTGCCGCTGATTGGCACCATGGCCCACCAATGGCTGATGGTGCACCAGCAACTGGGGCGCCTGCGCGAAAGCCAGAACGCCGCGCTGGAAAACTGGGTGCGTGAATATCGTGGGCGCCTGGGTATTGCCTTGACCGACTGCATCAGCACCGACTTCTTCCTCAAGGACTTCGACCTGTACTTCGCCAAGCTGTATGACGGCCTGCGCCAGGACTCCGGTGACCCCATCGTCTGGGCCGACAAGGTACTGGCCCGCTATAAGCAACTGGGCATCGACCCGATGACCAAGGACCTGATGTTCTCCGACGGCCTGAACTTCGAGAAATGCCTGCCGATCCTGCGTCACGTAAGGGGCAAGGCCAAGTTCGGTTTCGGCATGGGCACCAGCCTGGCCTGTGATGTGGAAGGGGTGGAGCCGCTGAGCATCGTGATGAAACTGGTGCGGGTGCACGGTGAGCCGGTGGTGAAATTCTCTGATGACCCGATCAAGAATGTCTGTGAAGACGCCTCGTTTTTGCAGTACGCGGCACAGGTGTTCAACGTCGGCAGCGTGGAGGTGTGACATGCAAGACCGTATCGCACAGGAACTGAATATCGACCGGCAACTGGTCAAGGGCGGTGAAGCCGGGGAAATTCAACGGCGCATTGATTTTATCAAGACCACCCTGCGTGGCTCAGGCTGCAAGGCCCTGGTGCTGGGCATCAGCGGCGGTGTCGATTCCCTCACTGCTGGTCGGCTATGCCAACTGGCCGCCGAGCAGTTGCGCAGCGAAGGATACGCCGCGCGCTTTATCGCCATGCGCCTGCCGTATAAAACCCAGGCCGACGAAATCGACGCCCAGGCCTCCCTGGACTTCATCACCCCGGACCAGATCGATACCCTCAATATCGCCGCCAGTGTTGACGGCCTGATGGCCAGCCTCAGCGCCAGCGAAGCCAGCGCCGGCCATGTCGATTTCATCAAGGGCAACGTCAAGGCGCGCACACGGATGATCGCCCAGTACGCTGTCGCCAACCTGCACAATGGCCTGGTGGTGGGCACCGACCACGGCGCCGAAGCACTGATGGGGTTTTTCACTAAGTTCGGTGATGGTGCCTGTGACCTTGCGCCACTGTCCGGCCTGACCAAGACCCAGGTACGTTTGCTGGCGACAGCCCTCGATGCACCGGGCGCTCTGGTGCACAAACAGCCCACTGCCGACCTTGAGGAACGGGTGCCGGGCAAGTTGGATGAACATGCCTATGGGTGCACCTATGAAGAGATCGATGCGTATTTGATGGGCGAGCCGGTGAGTGAGCGGGTGAGGGCGATTGTGGAGGGTGCCTACAGCAAGACCGCTCACAAGCGAGCGTTGCCCAGTACGCCGCTCTAACATCCATCCGCATTCAATGTGGGAGGGGGCTTGCCGCCGATAGCGGTAGTTCAGTCACATCATCGACAACTGACAGGCCGCCATCGGGGGCAAGACCCTCCCACAAAAACCTCACACAGCTTCAGATTGCAGCAAGGGCAACCGATGTCGCAGCGGTGCGGGTCTCCACGCCCAACTTCACATACACATGCTCCAAGTGCTTGTTCACCGTCCTGGGGCTCAACCCCAAAATATCGCCGATATCCCGATTGGTCTTGCCACACGCCACCCACCGCAACACCTCAACCTCCCGCTCCGTCAGCGCAAACCGCGCCGACAACAACCGCTGCGCCGGTTCATCCTCCAAGGTCAATACGCTCGGCAGCCTGGCCTCCCGTGCCGACAGCAAAATGCGCGAGGTACGCAAATGCGCCGCTACCCGTGCCAGCACCTCGTCGGTCTGGATCGGCTTGGTCACATAATCACTGCCGCCCACCTCAAACCCCTGCACCACATGCCGGGTTTCCGTCAGCCCGGTCATGAACACCACCGGGATATCCGCGCTGGCAGGCTGCGCCTTGAGCCGACGGCAGGTTTCGAAGCCGTCCAGGCCAGGCATCATCGCGTCCAGCAGGATCAGGTCCGGGCGCCGGCGCTGCACACGGTTCAGCGCGCTGAGGCCGTCCAGGGCCACCAGCACCATGTAGCCGGCGTCGTCCAAAGCATCGGAGAGCATGGCCAGGTTGTCCGGCGTGTCGTCCACGATCAACACCACGCCAGGTTCAGTGCTGTGGGTGAGTGCATTCATCTTTGGCCTCCTTGAGGGTTCGGTTGAGTTCATCCAGGCGGAAACCCTTGAGCAGGCCTCGCACCTTGCCAATAAATGGCGCGGTGTCCGGGCGCTGCTCAAGGATGCTATCGAGTTTGGCGTGCAGGCCGCGCACATAGCCAATGGCGCTGAGTTCGGCCAGTTCAGCCAGGTCTGCGGGGCCGGGCAACACGCTGGGCGCTGCTGGCGGCACACGGCTTTGGGTGCGCCGCAACCACTGCAACCCCAGGTGCTGTTGCACGCGGCCGAGCAGTTCCGGGGTGCGTACCGGCTTGGCCAGGTAGTCGTTGCAGGCAGCGGCAATGCTGCGTTCGCGGTCGTCGGTAAAGGCGTTGGCGGAGATCACGATGATCGGCGCGGTGGACAGCGCATTGCGGCGGATCAGGCGACTGGTTTCGTAGCCGTCCAGCGTTGGCATCGACAGGTCCATCAGGATCAGGTCCGGCGCCAGCAGCGCCACCTGGCGGATCGCTTCCTGACCGTTGCTGGCCTGGATCACTTCGAAACCCAAGGGGGTGAGCATGCCACTGAGCACCTTGCGGTGGTCCACATGGTCGTCCACCACCAGGATGCGCCGACGCTCGCCCTGATAGCCGATGATGTCGTGCTCCACATGCACCACCGCTTGCGGCGCACGTACTTGGGAGAGGAACAGCCGCACCTGGAAGCAGGTGCCTTGGTCCAGCTCGCTGGTGACGCGCAACTCGCCGCCCATCAATGCGGTGAGCATGCGCGTGATGGTCAGGCCCAGGCCTACGCCGTTGTCCTGGCGCATCAGGTCGCCCCGTTCAAACGGCTGGAAAATCCGCTCCAGTTGCCCAGGATCAATGCCGATGCCTGTGTCGATAATCTCGAAGTTGGCGGTCTCGCGCATATAGCTGACCCGCAGGCGCACCTCGCCGCTGTCGGTGAAATTCACCGCATTGCCCAGCAGGTTGATGAGGATCTGGCGCACACGTTTTTCGTCGCCACGCACCACCGCCGGGATCTTGCCCACGCAGTCCAGGCGAAAGCGCAGCCCCTTGTCCTGGGCCTGGGGCGTGAACATCTGTTCCAGGTCGTGGAGCAGTTCGGGGAAGGGGATCTCGGTGAGTTCCAGGCGCAGCTTGCCGGCCTCGATCTTGGCCACATCCAGCAGCCCGTCGATCAGCGACACCAGGTGCGAGCCGCTGCGCAATATGGTCGCCAGCGCGTCTTGATGCTGTTCGGGCATGGCGCTGTCGCGCTGCAGAATCTGGGTGAAGCCCAGAATGCTGTTAAGCGGCGTGCGCAGCTCATGGGACAGGCCGGTGACATAGCGGCTTTTGGCGGCATTCGCCGCTTCCGAGGCCTCCTTGGCCTGTTGCAGCGCTTGGTCGGTCAGGCTATGGGCATCGATTTCCTGCATCAGCAGCAGGGTCTGGCGGTCGGATTCCTCTTGGGCCACGCCACGGCTTTCGCGGGTCAGCACCACCCACCAGGCGAGCACGGCAGCCAACACGGACAAGGTCAGGAAGGCTTTGAAAAACGCCTGGTACAGGGTTTCCGAATGGGGCAAGCCCTGGGCCGCCTGCACGTAGATCAACGCCAGGGCGCCGGCCAGCAGCAGCACCAATGTCAGCAGCAAGCCGAGGTAGTGAGCCAGGCGGGTATGCAGGCGCGGCATCATCGTGTTGGGCAGCAACCAGCGCAGCACGCCTTCGAACTGGCTGACCAGTCGCCCATGGGGTTTGCAGCGATCACCGCAGCGCGCATCCAGCGAGCAACACAGCGAACAGATCGGTGTGCTGTAGGCCGGGCAGAACGCCATGTCTGCCGTCTCGAACGGGTTGCTGCACAGCCCGCAAACGGCGTGGGTGGCAGGTGCCACCGGGTGAATCAACTGTGCATCGCTGGTGCGGGCAATGTAGTACTTGCCCTTGGTCAACCAGGCCAGCAGCGGCGCCATCAGCAGGGCGGTACCCAGGGCGACGAAGGGCGGTGCCGCCTGGGCCAGGGCGCCGAACAGGCCGAAATGGGCCAGGATCGAAAGCAAGGACGCGATCAGCATCGAGCCGACGCCCACCGGGTTGATGTCGTAGAGGTGCGCGCGCTTGAACTCGATGTGCTTGGGCGACAGGCCCAGGGGCTTGTTGATCACCAGGTCAGCCACCAGGGTGCCGATCCAGGCAATCGCGATATTGGCGTAGAGCCCCAGCACCTGGTCGATCACATCGAACACACCCAACTCCATCAACATCAGCGCAATGGCCACGTTGAACACCAGCCACACCACGCGGCCAGGGTGGCTATGGGTGACGCGGGCGAAGAAGTTCGACCAGGCCAGGGAGCCGGCGTAGGCGTTGGTCAGGTTGATCTTCATTTGCGAAATGAACACGAACAGCACCATGGCGCCGAGGGCCCATTCCGGCGAACTGAATACGTAGCCGAAGGCCACGAGGTACATCTGGGTCGGCTCGGCCGCCCGTTCAATGGGGATTTCATGCTGCAGGGCCAGAAACGCCAGGAACGCCCCGGCAAACATCTTCAACGCGCCGGGGATGATCCAGCCGGGGCCGGCGCAGAGCAGGGCGGCCCACCAGCGCTTGCGGTTGGCGGCGGTTTTTTCCGGCAGAAAGCGCAGGTAGTCCACCTGCTCGCCGATCTGCGTCACCAGCGACAGCGCCACGGTGCAGGCGGCGCAGAACGCCAACAGGTTGAACCCGCCGCCATCGCCGCTGCGCCCTACAAAGCTGGTCCAGTCGCTGAAGGCGTCGGGGTTTTTCCACCACACAAAGCCGTAGGGCAGCATCAGCAACAGCAGCCACACCGGCTGCGTCCACAATTGCAGGCGGCTGATCAGGGTCACGCCGTAGGCCACCAGGGGAATCACCAACAACGAGCAGATCACATAGGCGAAGGCCAGCGGGATATGGAAATACAACTCCAGGGCCAGGGCCATGATCGCCGCTTCCAGGGCAAAGAACAGGAAGGTGAAGCTGGCGTAGATCAGCGAGGTGATGGTGGAGCCGATATAGCCGAAACCGGCGCCACGGGTCAGCAGGTCCATGTCCACGCCGTAGCGCGCCGCGTAATAGCTGATGGGCAGGCCCGTGAGGAAGATCACCAGGCTGATGGCGAGGATCGCCCAAAAGGTATTGGTAAAGCCGTAGCTCAGGGCCAATACCCCGCCGATGGCCTCCAGCGCCAGGAACGACACCGCGCCCAGGGCCGTATTGGCAATGCGCAGCTCCGACCATTTGCGAAAGGACTTGGGGGTGTAGCGCAGGGCGTAGTCTTCCATGGTTTCGTCGGCGACCCAGGTGTTGTAGTCGCGACGGATCTTGACGATGCGCTGGGTGCCGGGAGGAGGGTGCACGGTGGGAAACTCCGGAAGAGGGCGAGGTTGGTGAGCAAGTTCCATGCCCTTACAGGCACTGAAATCTAAATGTGGGAGTTCCATGCCCTTACAGGCACTGAAATCTAAATGTGGGAACGGGCTTGCTCGCGAATGCGGTGGGTCAGTCAATGCATGTGCAAGCTGATCCACCGCATTCGCGAGCAAGCCCGCTCCCACAGGGGATCTCCAGTGCCTGGGGGAGCGCGATCCTGCCCTGAAAGGGTGCGCAGCGGCATACGTCAAATGACGTACGCCGTTACGTCAGGCTGCGTATACCCGCGCTGGCCCCATGCCGCCATGCTGGACCCCTCATTGCAGAGGAGTCGCCCCATGGCACCCAGATTGATCCGCTCCAAACCGCTGTTGGCCTTGTCATTGCTGGCCGCCGCTCTGTTCAGCCAGGGCGTGTTGGCCGATAACGAAGGCCTGGCCGTGACCCCCACCGAAGTCACCGTCGGCCAGTTGCACTCGGCCACCGGCACCATGGCGATTTCCGAGACCGGCTCGATCCAGGCCGAACGCCTGGCTATCGAACAGATCAACGCGTCGGGCGGGATCCTGGGACGGCAGATCAAGGTCATCCAGGAAGACGGCGCCTCCGACTGGCCGACCTTCGCCGAAAAAGCCAAGAAGTTGCTGGTCAACGACAAGGTGGCCGCCGTGTTCGGCTGCTGGACCTCGGCCTCGCGCAAAGCCGTGCTGCCGATCTTCGAAAAAGAAAACGGCCTGCTCTATTACCCCACCTTCTATGAAGGCCTGGAACAGTCGAAAAACGTGATCTACACCGGCCAGGAAGCCACCCAGCAGATCCTCGCCAGCCTCGACTGGATCGCCAAGACCAAAGGCGCCAAGACCTTCTACCTGGTGGGTTCGGACTACATCTGGCCGCGCACCTCGATGAAGATCGCGCGCAAGCACATCGAAAACGTGCTGCACGGCACCGTGGTTGGCGAAGACTACTACCCGTTGGGCAACACCCAGTTCGGCTCGCTGATCAACAAGGTCAAGCTGAAAAAGCCTGACGTGGTGTTTGCAGCGGTGGTGGGCGGCTCCAACGTGGCCTTCTACAAACAGCTCAACGCAGCCGGTGTGAACTCGGCCAAGCAAACCCTGCTGACGCTCTCCGTGACCGAAGACGAACTGCTGGGCATCGGCGGCGAAAACATGGCCGGTTTCTACGCCTCGATGAAGTACTTCCAGAGCCTGGACAACCCCAACAACAAGGCTTTCGTCGAAGCGTTCAAGGCCAAGTATGGCAAGGACGCTGTGATCGGCGATGTGACCCAGGCGGCGTACCTCGGCCCATGGCTGTGGAAGGCAGCGGTGGAGAAGGCCGGCAGTTTTGACGTGGATAAAGTCGTGGCCGCATCCCCTGGCATCGAGCTCAAAACCGCGCCGGAAGGCTACGTGAAGATTCACGAGAATCACCACTTGTGGAGTAAATCGCGCATTGGCGAAGTGCAGCCAAACGGTCAGTTCAAGGTGATTTATGAGTCGGATCTGATCGAGCCGAATCCGTTTCCTAAGGGCTACCAATAACCTCCCTGACTAAATGAGATTCAAATGTGGGAGGGGCGGTGCGACGATTCGACTTGCTCCCGATGAGGGAGTGTCAGTCACCTGGTCTATTACTGACCCACCGCCATCGGGAGCAAGCCCCCTCCCACATAGAGCAAAAGCAAACTGCATTTCAACTACCACCTCCCGCTCAGGAGACCATCATCATGGAATGGCTATCGGAATTTGGAGCCATCGCGGCAATGCAGGGGTTCAACGGCTTGTCCGTGTTCTGCGTGCTGTTGCTGATGGCATTGGGGCTGGCGATCATCTTTGGCCAGATGGGCGTGATCAACATGGCCCACGGTGAGTTCCTCACCATCGGCGCCTACACCACCTACGTGTGCTCCAGCCTCACGGCGCACTTTGCGCCGAGCTTCCAACCCTATTACTTCTTCTTCGCCATCGCCCTGTCGTTCCTGGTGGCCGGTGCCATTGGCTGGCTGGTGGAATGGGCGATGATCAGCCGCTTGTACAAGCGCCCGCTGGACACCTTACTGGCCACCTGGGGCCTGTCGTTGGTGATGCAGCAAACCTTCCGCTCGGTATTCGGCGCCCGCGAAGTCAGCGCCGAACCGCCGGCCTGGCTGATGGGCTCGGTGAACTTCACCGACGCCATCGAGATCCCGCGCAATGGCCTGTTCATGATGGGCCTGACCCTGCTGCTCACCGCCGCGATCTTCCTGATGCTCTACCGCTCGCGCTGGGGTCTGCAGGTACGTGCCACGGTGCAAAACCGTTTGATGAGCCGCGCGGTGGGTATCAACACGCGCAAGGTCGACCGCATGACCTTCGCCCTCGGCTGCGGCGTGGCCGGGGTGGCCGGTGCAGCGTTCACCACCATCGGTTCTACCGGGCCCACGGCGGGCTCGCAATACATCGTCGATACCTTCCTGGTGGTGGTGTTCGGCGGCGCGCAAAGCCTGTTCGGCACCATTGCCTCGGCGTTCGTGATTGCCCAGACCCAATCGCTGTCGGAGTTTTTCCTCAGTGGCTCGATGGCCAAGGTGCTCACCTTGTCCTCGGTGATTCTGATCCTGATGCTGCGCCCGCAAGGGTTGTTCTCCATCAAAGTGCGCAAGTAGAGGCGAGCGGATGAAGGCTTTAGACAAGCTGCTGGGCGGCCAGCAAAACCTGATCGGCATCGTGCTGTTGGCGGTGTTGATCCTGGTGGTATTCCCCCTGACCCTGGACGCGTTTCGCCTGAACATGGTGGGCAAGTACCTGACCTACGCGTTTGTCGCGGTGG
Source organism: Pseudomonas kairouanensis (assembly GCF_004682055.1). Taxonomy (GTDB): domain Bacteria; phylum Pseudomonadota; class Gammaproteobacteria; order Pseudomonadales; family Pseudomonadaceae; genus Aquipseudomonas; species Aquipseudomonas kairouanensis. The sequence continues at coordinate 58,568 of NZ_QUZU01000015.1, forward strand.
GCCTGGTGTTGTGCTGGGGCTATGGCGGTATTCTCAGCCTGGGGCAGGGCGTGTTTTTTGGCGTCGGCGGCTACTGCATGGCGATGTTCCTCAAGCTCGAAGCTTCGGACCCGGAGAGCACCAAGATCCAGTCCACACCGGGCATTCCGGATTTCATGGACTGGAACCAGATCACTGAGTTGCCGATGCTGTGGCAGCCGTTTCACAGTTTTGGCTTTACCGTTTTCGCGGTGATCGCGGTACCGGTGCTGCTGGCGTTCATCATCGGCATGGCGCTGTTCAAGCGGCGGGTGGGTGATGTGTATTTCTCCATTGTGACCCAGGCGATCGCCTTGATTCTCACGGTGTTGATCGTCGGCCAGCAGGGCCTGACCGGCGGCGTCAACGGCATCACCGACCTCAAGACTTTGCTGGGCTGGGACCTGCGCACCGACAGCGCCAAGTTGATCCTGTATTTCATCAACGCTGGCTTGCTGTTTGGTTGCATCTTTATCGGCCGCTTTATCCTCGCGTCCAAGCTCGGCCGCTTGCTGATGGCGATGCGCGACAAGGAAGAGCGCGTGCGCTTCTCCGGCTACGACGTGGCCAGCTTCAAGATCTTCGTGTTCTGTGTGGCGGCGGCGTTCTCGGCGATTGGCGGGGCGATGTTTGCCTTGCAGGTGGGCTTTATGTCGCCTTCGTTCGTCGGCATCGTGCCGTCCATCGAGATGGTGATCTTCGCCGCCGTGGGCGGGCGCATGTCGCTGCTCGGCGCGGTGTACGGCGCGCTGTTGGTGAACTACGGCAAGACCTACTTTTCCGAATCTTTCCCCGAGTTGTGGCTGTATTTGATGGGCGGCTTGTTTATTGCGGTGGTGATGTATTTCCCCAATGGCCTGGCCGGTTTGTGGGAGAGCCATGGGCGTCAGGCATTGGCTAAGGTGCTGGGACGAAAACCCATTACGAAAGCCCCGGTTGAAGCCAAGACCAAGGCTAAGACCAAAATCCTGGAGACCCAACCATGACCGCCGTCGGCTTTGAAATGAAAAAACCGGTGCTGGCCATCGAAGGCCTCACCGTGTCGTTCGACGGCTTCAAGGCGGTCGATAATCTCAACCTGTATATCGACCGCAATGAAGTGCGCGTAGTGATCGGCCCCAACGGAGCCGGCAAGACCACGGTGCTCGATCTGATTTGCGGCAAGACCCGCGCCACCAGCGGCAGCATCCAGTTCGACGGGCAGGAGCTGACCAAGATGCGCGAATACAACATCGTGCGGGCGGGGGTAGGGCGCAAGTTCCAGAACCCGTCGATCTACGAAAACCTCACGGTGTTCGAGAACCTGGAGATGTCCTACCCGGCCGGTCGCAAGGTGTGGGGTGCGCTGTTCTTCAAGCGCAACGCCCAGGTGATTGCACGGGTGGAGGAGGTGGCGCGGGAAATCTTCCTCGGCGATCTGTTGCAGCAACAGGCTGATCTTTTGTCCCACGGGCAAAAGCAGTGGCTGGAAATCGGCATGCTGCTGATGCAAGACCCGGAGCTGTTGATGCTCGATGAGCCGGTGGCCGGCATGAGCGTCAACGAGCGTGCGCAAACCGCCGAGTTGCTCAACCGCATCAGCCAGGGTCGTTCGGTGCTGGTGATCGAGCACGACATGGAATTTGTCAAAAGCATCGCCCACAAGGTCACGGTGTTGCACCAGGGCAAGGTGCTGGCCGAGGGCAGCATGGAGTCGGTGCAAAGTAACCCTAAAGTCATCGAAGTGTATTTGGGCCACTGAGGAACCGGGCATGTTCAAGATCGACCAGTTGTCCTGCGGCTACGGGCAGAGCCAGATCCTCCACGACCTGGACCTGAACGTGGCCAAGCGCGAGATTGTCGCGGTGATGGGCCGCAATGGCATGGGCAAGACCACCTTGTTCAAGAGCCTGATGGGCATCCTGCCGCAATGGAAAGGCCAGGTGAGCGTGGACGGCCACAACGTCTCGGCGCTGGAAACCCACGAGCGGGTGGAACGCGGTATTGCCTATGTGCCCCAGGGCCGCATGATTTTCCCCAGCATGAGCGTGCTGGAAAACATCCAGACCGGCTTGCCCGCCTCGGCGCGAGGCAAGGTGCCGGAGGATTTGTACGCGTTGTTCCCAGTGCTCTACGACATGCAATCGCGCAAGGGCGGCAACCTGTCGGGCGGCCAGCAACAGCAGTTGGCAATCGCCCGGGCATTGGCCACCAACCCCAAGGTGCTGTTGTTGGATGAACCCACCGAAGGCATCCAGCCCTCGATCATCAAGGACATTGCGCGCACGCTCAAAGAGATCCGTAACCTGCGGGACTTGACCATCGTGGTGTCGGAGCAGGTGCTGTCTTTTACCCTGGAAATTGCCGACCGCTTCCTGGTGATTGAAAAGGGCCGCTTCGTGATCGAAGAGACCCGGGACCGGGTGGATGAGGCGACGATCAGTCGTTATCTGTCGGTGTAGTGGGGCGGATCATGGTGTCGGGGCGTACGCGCAAGGCGTATTCCTCGGCCGTGATGAAGCCCAGTTGCACCGCCGCTTCCTTGGGTGACAACCCTTCGTCGGCCGCCTTGCGGGTGATCTGCGCCACCCGGTCGTAGCCCAGCAGCGGGTTGAGTGCGGTGGCCATCAACAGCGAATGCTCCACATTGCGCGCCAGTTGTGGGCGGTTTACCTCCAGGCCCTGCAGCAGCTTGTGGGTGAACAGGCTGACGCAATCGGTGAGCACTTCAATCGACTGCAGCAAGTTGTGGATCAACACCGGCTTGGCCACGTTCAACTCGAAGGTGCTGGACGCGCCCGCCAGGGTGATGGTGGTGTGGTTGCCCATCACCTGCATCGCCGCCTGCACCAGCACTTCGGCGATGGTGGGGTTGCGCTTGCCGGGCATGATCGAGGAGGTGAGGCCGTCGTCCGGTACGATCAACTCGCCCAAACCACAACGCGGGCCGGAGCCCAGCAGGCGGATGTCGTTGGCGATCTTGGTCAGCGACACGGCCAGCACATTCAGCGCACCGGAAGCTTCCACCAGCGCATCGTGGGTGCCCATGCCTTCGAACTTGCACGGGTTGGTTATGAAGGTTTCGCCGGTGAGCCGGCTGATTTCCTCACAGAACGCCACATCAAAACCCTGCGGTGTATTCAGCCCGGTGCCCACCGCCGTGCCGCCTTGTGGCAACAGGCGCAGGCGCGGCATGCAGGCTTCAATGCGCGCCATGCCGTGCTGGATCTGCTGGGCAAAGGCGCCAAAGGCCTGGCCCTGGCTCATCGGCACTGCATCCATCAAATGGGTGCGGCCGATCTTCAGCACGTCTTGCCAGGCGTCGGCCTTGGCTTGCAGCCCATTGCGCAAATGCCCGAGGGCCGGCAGCAGGCGCCCGCGCAGCTCCAGCACGGTGGTCAGGTGCATCACCGTGGGGAAACTGTCGTTGGAGGACTGCGAGCGGTTCACATGGTCATTGGGATGCACCGGTGATTTGCTGCCCAGTTCGCCACCGAGCGCCAGGTTGGCGCGGTTGGCGATCACCTCGTTGGCATTCATGTTGGTTTGGGTACCGGAGCCGGTTTGCCAGATCGACAGCGGGAAATGTTCGTCGAAGGCGCCATTGGCCAATTCCTCGGCCGCGTCTTCGATGGCCTGCGCCAACGCCGGCGCCAATGCGCCGAGCCGTGCGTTGGCTCGGGCGCAGGCGCGTTTCTGCTGGCCGAAGGCGCGGATCAGGCAGGCGGCGAACGGCTGTTTGCCGCCGAACACCTCCAGTGCCCGCTGGGTCTGTGCGCCCCAGTAACGCTCGGCCGGGATCGATACCGGGCCGAACGCGTCGTGTTCGATTCGCAACGTCGTCATCGACAGGCTCCGTTACAAGGCAGCGCCGGCCGGGCGGCCAAGCACCCGTTGATATTCGACCTTGGCGGTCTGCTCGGAGAACTCGCCCGACCACTTCGACACCACCACCGTCGCCACGCTGTTGCCAATGGTGTTGCAGGTAGCGATGGCCATCGACATAAAGCGGTACACCCCGAACAGCAGCGCCAAACCTTCGGCCGGCAACACGCCGATGGCGGTGACGGTGGCGGCAAACACCACGAAACTGCCGCCCGACACCGCTGCGGCGCCTTTGGAGGTCACCAGCATGATCGCGATGATGCCCAGCTGTTGTTCCCAACTCAGCGGCACGCCGTAGGCATTGGCGATAAACAGCACGCACAGCGACATGTAGATCGAGGTGCCATCGAGGTTGAACGCGTAGCCGGTGGGCAGCACTAGGCCGACGCTTTGTTTGGAACAGCCGAACTTCTCGAGCTTTTGCAGCAGGCGCGGCAGTGCGCTTTCCGACGAGGCGGTGCCGAGCACGATGAAAATCTCATCCTTGATGTAGGTGAGGAAGCGCCACAGGCTGAACCCGCTCAAGCGGCACACCGCGCCCAGCACCACAAAGATAAAGAACGCGATGCCCACGTAGAACATCAGCACCAGGTTGGCCAGGGACATCAGCACGGCGGTGCCGTTGCTGCCCACCGCGTAGGCCACCGACCCGAAGGCACCCAGGGGCGCGAACTTCATGATCAGGTTGATGAACTCAAAGAAGCATTCGGAGATGCGGTTCAGGCCGTCCTCGATCACCTCGCGGCGCTCGGGCTTCAACGCCAGCAGGGCGAAGCCGAACAATACCGAGATCACCAGCACTTGCAGCAGTTGCCCGCCCGCGAAGGCGCCGACGAAGTTATCGGGGAAGATGCCGTAGATAAAGTCCATGGTCGAGGCCGGTGCATGGCCCTTGGCAACCGCAGCACTGGCGGCCGCAGCAGCGGCGCTGCTTGGGTGCGCATCGTGCATGCCCGAGCCGATCTGCAACAGGTTGCCCCACAACAGGCCGATGGCCAGGGCAAGGGTGGACACCACTTCGAAGTAGATCAACGCACGCAGGCCGACCTTGCCGACGCGTTTGATATCACCGGCCGAGGCGATGCCGTGGACCACGGTGAAAAACACCAACGGCGCGACGGCGGTCTTGATCAGCTTGAGGAAGATATCGCCGAGGATCTTGAAACTGGCGGCCAGTTCGGGGGCGAGAAAACCGAAGGCAATGCCCAGGAACATGGCGGCGACGACCTGGAAGGTCAGGTCTTTGTAGAGCGGTTTTTTTGCGGGGGTGGATGACATGTCGGTGATCTCATTGTTGTTATGGTTCTATTTAGCGCCGCAGATCCATTGTGGGAGCGGGCTTGCTCGCGAATGCGGTCTTTCAGTTGATGCATCGGGTGACTGATACACCGCTTTCGCGAGCAAGCCCGCTCCCACATTTGGATCTCCAGAGGGCTTGGGGTCAGCGGGGGATTGCACCCTCACGCGCCAGCGCGATATCCACCATCTGCGGCGCCAGCCCCAGATAGTTGGCCGGGTCGGTCAGGCGTTGCAGTTCGGCCACGTCCAACTGCGCGGTGGCTTCACCCTGGGCAAGCAGGGCGTCCAGCAGGCTGGTGCCCTGGTCGTTGGCCATGCGGCAGGCGGCGTAGACCACATCGTGGGCCACCTGGCGGCCGAGGGCGGGCGCCAGGCCCATCATCACGGCTTCGGCCACGATCAGGCCTTGGGTCATGTCGAGGTTCTTGCGCATGCGCTCGGGGCGCACTTCAAGGCCTGCGAGCATAAAGGTCGCCTGGCCCAGGGACGCAGCGCTGAGGGCGAAGGCTTCCGGGATGGCGATCCATTCCGCCTGCCACGGGCCGGTGGAGCGTTCGAAGTCCTGGATCATCGCGTCCAGCATCAGCCCGGCATGTTGACGCACGCCCTTGGCGGCGGCGTACATCAGTTCGCAGGAAATCGGGTTGCGCTTTTGCGGCATGGTGCTGCTGGCGCCACGGCCCTTGACGAAGGGTTCGTACACTTCGCCCAGTTCGCTGGTCATCATCATCATGATGTCCAGGGCGATCTTGCCCAGCGACCCGGTGACCAGGCCGAGGAAGTTCAGGGTTTCGGCCAGGCCATCGCGGGCGACGTGCCAGGTGGCTTGCGGTACGCCCAGGCCCAGTTCGGCCATCAGTGCTTCTTGTACTTCCAGACCCTTGTCACCGAGGGAGGCGAGGGTGCCCGCAGCCCCCGCGAACTGGCCGATTTCCACCCGTGGACGCAGCTCCACCAGACGCTCGGCGTGGCGGTCGAACATGCTCAGCCACACTGCGCACTTGTAGCCGAAGGTGATCGGCAGCGCGTGCTGCAAGTGGGTGCGCCCGGCCATCGGCGTGTCGCGATAGCGCTGCGCGAGGCCGGCGAGCAGCCCGCGTACCGCCTGGATATCACGCTCGACGATGGCCAGGGCAGCGCGTACTTGCAGCACCACGGCGGTGTCCATGATGTCTTGGGTGGTGGCGCCCCAATGCACGTAGCGCCCGGCTTCGCCGCAGATCTTCGACAACTGCTCCACCAGTGGCAGGATCGGGTAGCCGACGATCTCGGTCTCGTGCTGCATCAGCGCCAGGTCCAGCGCCTCGTACTGCGACAGCGCAGCGATCTGTTCGGCAGCGTCGGCCGGGATCACACCGCAGCGGGCTTCGGCGCGGGCCAGGGCCACTTCCACTTCGATGTAGCGCTCGATCAGCGCTTTGTCGGAGAACACACCGCGCATTTCGGCGGTGCCGAACATGTCGCGAAAGAGGGCGGAATCAAAAACGGTACTCGACATGGGAAAATCCTAATTGTTATTTTTAAACCATACATATTTAATATGTCCGTACATTATGATTACGCTTGTGCTGATACACTGTCAACTCGACAACGAGGGTAAAAATGGAAAGCGTGAGCCAGAGGCGTTATGCGGCGGTGGCCAAGGACTTGATCGAGCAGATTGGTAGCGGCCACTACCCGGTGGGGTCGTTGTTGCCGACTGAATTCGAGTTGTGCTCGCTGTACGCGGTGAGCCGACACACCGTGCGCGCGGCCATTGACCAGTTGCAGGGCCAGGGCATGGTCTCGCGGCGCAAGCGCGTGGGCACGCGGGTCGAGGCGTCGTCGCCCAAAGGGGGCTACACCCAGGCCATGGCGTCGGTGGCCGACCTGGTGCAAGTGGCCGAAACCCATATCCGCGATATCCAGGGGGTGCGCGAATTCGTTGCCGATATCGCCCTGGCCCGGCGCCTGGGCCTGGAGCCGGGCGGGCATTACTTCTGTGTGTCGAGCATCAAGGTGGACGCCGGCAACGGCAATGCGCCGTTGTGCTGGACCGACGTATACGCCGAGCAAGCCTTTGCCGACGTAATCCCCGAAGCGCGCAAGCATCCGGATGAACTGATCGCCGCGCTGATTGGCAAAGCCTACGCGCGGCACATCGACGTGGTGGACCAGCAAGTGCGCCCGGTGCAACTGTCGGCCGAGCTGGCCACCAGCCTCAAGGCGCAAAACGGTGCGCTGGGGCTGGCGATCACTCGGCAATATCGCGATGAGGCGGGGGGGCTGATTGCCGTGGCGGAGTCGGTGTACCCCGCCGACCGTTTCACCCTGACCATGCAGATGAAACGCGACAAGCTCTGAGCGCTTACGCGACGTTGAAGAACGCCACCTTGGTGCTTAAACGGTCGGCCAGCTCCGCCAATTGCTGATTGGAGCTTTCCATCACTTCGGAGTCGGCGGCCGATTGCACGGTGGAACTGTGGATGCGGGTGATGTTCTGCGCCACCTCTTCGGCGGCGACGCTTTGTTGCACCGAGGCGCTGGCGATCTGCGCGTTCATCACGTTGATCGCGCCGACTTTCTCACTGATCTTGCTCAGGGCTACCTGGGAGTCGCGGGTCTGTGCCACGGTGATCTGCGCCAGGCTGCGGCTGCGTTGCATGATGTCGGCGGCGTCCTGGGTGCCGCTTTGCAATTTGCCGATCATCTCGCGGATCTCCTGGGTCGACTCCTGGGTGCGGGTGGCCAGGGAGCGCACTTCATCGGCCACGACCGCAAAACCACGGCCATGTTCCCCGGCGCGTGCGGCCTCGATGGCCGCGTTCAACGCCAACAGGTTGGTTTGCGCGGCAATGGCGTTGATGACCTCGATCACGGTTTCGATGTTTTCGCTGTCGCTGGACACCTGGTTTACCCGCGCAGTGGCCTGGTCAAGTATGGTCGCCAACTCTTCGATGGCCACGGTCACCTCGCCAACCAGCCGGTGGCCACTGTCGACGCCAGCGTCGGCAAGGATGCTCGCCTTGGCCGCCGCCGAGGCATAACCCGAGACTTCAGTGACCGACGCGGCCATTTGCGTAATGGCCGCCGCGACATGGTGGGCTTCGCTGGTTTGCAGGGTGATCTGCTGGCGGTTGTCGGTGGCCACCGATAACAGCGTGACCGAGGAATGGCGCAGGTCGTGGGCAGCCAGGCGCACGTCGTTGATGGTGTCGCCCAGGCGGGTCAGGGCGCTTTTCAGGATGCCCATTACGCTGTCGGGGTAGGGCGTGTCGATGGCCTGGGTCAACTCGCCATCGGCCAGGCGGCGGATCGCGTCGGCCACTTCCTGCGGTTCGGCGCCCAGGGTTTTTTTGACATTGCCGATGATCAGCAGCGACACCAGCACGCTCAGCAGGATGGCAACCGCGCTGGCCAATACCATCAGCAGTGCGAAATTACTGGCGGTGGCCTGGACGGTGTCCAGGCGTTGCTTGATTCGGCTTTCTTCGAAGTCGATCAAGGCATTCACGCGCGTGAGCCATTCGGTGTATTGGCCGGAGGCCTGGGTCAGCAGCAGCGCCTGGGCGCCGGCGATATCGTTTTGCCGACGCAGGCTGATCACTTGCTCGGACGAGGCCAGCGCCTGGGTCTCGATGGCCTTGATCGCCGCCAGCAGGCGGGTTTCTTCGGCACTGGTGGCGGTGGTGTCGAACAGGCGATCCATCATCTGGGCGGCGTCTTGATAATCGCGTTTGAGCTGGTCGATATCGGCCAGGTGGCGGCTGAGCGTCGGTTCATCCCGGACCAGCACGGCGTCGCGTATGGCAATGGCGCGGTTGTGCACGCTGCCGCGAAAGTTAATGGCATAACGTTGGACCACGGCGGCTTTTTCGCTGACCTCCTTGAGGGTGTTGTCGATAAAGCCCACGCGTTGGATACCGATGGCGGTGATCAGCACCAACAACGACAGGGTGGATGCAAAGCCCAGTCCGATACGCATCGCCAGCGAGACAGGTTTTTTCATGGAAAGCTCGATGTTCAGGGGGGTTAGGGTGATGGCTAAAAGCTATCTTTGTTGGAGAATCTATCCAGCCGCCTGGCGTGCGTCCAATCAGAAAACACTGAACCTGTCATCGAGCAAATTGATGGAGTGAAGCCGCGCCATGGTCATGGATACGTCATCCAACGTATTCCCCGTTTTACCCGGCTCCACGAGACTGGATCGCACGCAACCGTCATCCGTCCAGGAGCCAGTCCATGACCGAAACGCTGATCAAAGTCGACCTCAACCAGCCTGTCACCGAAAACGAGCAGATCCACAACCGCTGGCACCCGGATATCCCGATGGCCTGCTGGGTCAAGCCGGGTGATGACTTCATCCTGGAGACCTACGACTGGACCGCCGGCGCGATCAAGAACAACGACGATGCCAGCGACGTGCGCGATGTGGACCTGTCCACCGTGCACTACCTGTCCGGCCCGGTAGGCGTGCACGGCGCCGAGCCGGGGGATTTGCTGGTGGTGGACCTACTGGACATCGGCGCCAAGGCCGACTCCCAATGGGGTTTCAACGGTTTCTTCTCGCGCCAGAACGGCGGCGGTTTTCTCACCGATCACTTCCCCAGCGCGCAAAAAGCCATCTGGGATTTCAAGGGCATGTTCACCAGCTCCCGACACATTCCAGGGGTGAACTTCGCCGGCCTGATCCACCCCGGCTTGATCGGCTGCCTGCCCGACCCGGTGATGCTTGCCGACTGGAACCGCCGCGAGCAGGAACTGATCGACACCAACCCCACTCGCGTGCCACCGCTGGCCAATGCACCGCTGGCCGCCACGGCCCATATGGGCAAGATGCAGGGCCAGGCCCGCGACGATGCCGCCGCGACCGGCGCGCGCACCGTGCCACCGCGCGAGCACGGCGGTAACTGCGATATCAAGGATTTGTCGCGGGGGTCGAAGATCTTTTTCCCGGTCTACGTCAAGGGCGCCGGGCTGTCGGTGGGCGACCTGCACTTCAGCCAGGGCGATGGCGAGATCACCTTTTGCGGTGCGATCGAAATGGCCGGCTGGGTGCACATGAAAGTCGAGCTGATCAAGGGCGGCATGGCCAAGTACGGGATCAAGAACCCGGTGTTCAAGCCAAGCCCGATCACGCCGAACTACAAGAACTACCTGATCTTCGAAGGCATCTCGGTGGACGAGCAGGGCCAGCAGCACTACCTGGACGTCAACATCGCCTACCGCCAGGCGTGCCTGAATGCAATCAACTACCTGACCAAGTTCGGCTATTCGCCCGCCCAAGGCTATGCGCTGCTGGGTTCGGCGCCGGTGCAGGGGCATATCAGCGGCGTGGTGGATATTCCCAATGCGTGCGCCACGTTGTGGCTGCCCACGGAAATCTTCGAGTTCGACATCAACCCCAATGCCAACGGCCCCACCAAGTTCCTCGACGGCAGCGTCGACCTGCCCATCGCCCCGGACCTGTAGCCATGCCGACCTACGAATACGCCTGTGCGGCGTGCGGCACGTTCACGATGTTGCGGCCCATATCCCAGCGCAACGAGCCCAGCCAATGCCCGTATTGCGAAGGGCCGGGGGGGCACCTGCTGGTGTCTGCTCCGGCCTTGCAAACCTTGTCGGCCAACCAGCGCAAGGCCATCGCCGGCAACGAGCGCAGCGCCAATGCCCCGCAAACCGTCGGCGAATACCAGCAAAGCCGCCGACATCCGGCCGGTTGCAGTTGCTGCGGCACCAGTAAAAAGGTGGTGCCGAGCAAGGCCAACCCCCTGGGCCTCAAAACCAAGACCGGCCCACGGCCGTGGATGATCAGTCACTAGAACAGGAGCGTTGCAATGCGTCATGGCGACATTTCCAGCAGCCCGGACACCGTCGGTGTAGCGGTGGTGAACTACAAGATGCCGCGCCTGCACAACAAGGCCGAGGTCATCGATAACGCCAAAAAAATCGCCGAGATTATTCTCGGCATGAAGCAGGGCCTGCCCGGCATGGACCTGGTGGTGTTCCCCGAGTACAGCACCATGGGCATCATGTACGACCACGACGAGATGATGGCCACCGCCGCGAGCATTCCCGGCGAAGAAACCGCGATCTTCTCGGCCGCCTGCCGCCAGGCCAATACCTGGGGGGTGTTTTCCCTGACCGGCGAGCGCCACGAGGAGCATCCCCACAAAGCGCCTTACAACACCCTGGTGCTGATCAATAACCTGGGCGAGATCGTGCAGCGTTATCGCAAGTGCATTCCCTGGTGCCCCATCGAAGGCTGGTATCCGGGTGATCGTACGTATGTATGCGATGGGCCCAAGGGCATGAAAATCAGCCTGATCATTTGCGACGACGGTAACTACCCGGAGATCTGGCGCGATTGCGCCATGAAGGGCGCCGAGCTGATCGTACGCTGCCAGGGCTATATGTACCCGGCCAAGGAGCAGCAGGTGCAGATGTCCAAGAGCATGGCCTGGGCCAACAACTGCTACGTGGCGGTGGCGAATGCCGCCGGTTTCGATGGGGTGTATTCCTACTTCGGCCACTCGGCGATCATCGGCTTCGATGGGCGCACCCTGGGGGAGTGCGGTGAAGAGGAAATGGGCATCCAGTACGCACAACTGTCGGTGTCCCAGATCCGTGATGCACGGGCCAACGACCAGTCCCAGAACCACCTGTTCAAGTTGCTGCACCGGGGCTACACCGGCATGCATGCCTCGGGCGATGGCGACAAGGGCGTGGCGGACTGCCCGTTCGAGTTCTACCGCACCTGGGTGCTGGACGCGCAAAAGGCCCAGGAGAACGTGGAAAAGATCACCCGCAGCACCGTAGGCGTTGCCGAGTGTCCGGTGGGGCAGTTGCCCCATGGCGGTAAAGAAAAGACTGCGGGGTAGGGCATGCGCTTTACCTTTGAACCGGCCCAGGTCATGGCCTTGTTGCGCAGCCGTATCGTCGGCCAGGAGGCGGCGCTGGCCCAGGTGGAAGGTTTGCTCAAGGTGGTCAAGGCCGATATCGGCGAGCGTGATCGCCCCTTGAGCGTCAACCTGTTCATGGGCCCTACCGGCGTGGGCAAGACCGAGATCGTGCGCCTGCTGGCCCAGGCGCTGCACGGGCGCAGCGATGGCTTTTGCCGTATCGACATGCACACCCTGGCCCAGGAGCATTACGCCGCAGCGTTGACGGGGGCACCGCCGGGTTATGTGGGCAGCAAGGAGGGCATCAGCCTGTTCAACAGCGAACTGATCCAGGGCACCTACAGCCGGCCGGGCATTGTCTTGTTCGATGAGCTGGAAAAAGCCAGCCAGGAAGTGGTGCGCAGCCTGCTGGGGATCCTGGAAAACGGCCAGCTCACCTTGGCCGGTGGTACCCGTACGTTGGACTTTCGCAACAGCCTGATCTTCATGACCAGCAATATCGGCGCCCAACAGGCCCGCCGTCATCGCCTACGGTTTGCCCAGGGTTGGCGGCGCCTGTTACGAGGGTTTGTACGTGGCGAGGCAGCGGTGCTGGAGGACGCCTTGCACGGGCACTTCGAGCCGGAGTTTCTGAACCGTATCGACCGCATCCTGATGTTCGAGCCCATCGACGCCCAGTGGCTGGACGCCTTGCTGGAGGTGGAACTGGGCAAGCTCAATCAGCGACTGGCCGCACAGCAGCGCTCGCTGGAGGTGGATGACCAGGCGCGTGCGTGGCTCTGCCGTCAGCACGACGTACGGTTTGGCGCGAGGGCGCTGGCTCGGCGTCTGCGGGTAGAACTGGAGCCGGCAATCGCCGAATGCCTGTTGCAAGGCAATGCCCGCAGCCTGACGGCAACGGTGCGCAACGCGTGTCTGGTGGTGGAAGCCGAAAGCACGGGAAGATGGGATCCAACTACGGTATAACCCTCGGACGCTTTCGTCATCCGAGGCCCCGTTTTTCATGCAAAGCCCTTTGCAACGCCCGCTGTGGCAGGTCTACCTGATCTTTCTGGCACCGATGGTGCTGTCCAACTTCCTGCAAAGCTTTTCCGGCACCCTCAACGGCATTTATGTCGGGCAAATGCTCGGCACCCAGGCGCTGGCGGCGGTGTCGGGCATGTTTCCCATCGTGTTTTTCTTTATTGCCCTGGTGATTGGCCTGGGGGCGGGCGCGTCGGTGTTGATCGGCCAGGCGTGGGGTGCCCAGGAGACGGGCATGGTCAAGGCGATTACGGGCGCCACCCTGACCCTGGGCGCTTTGGTGGGGCTGATCGCGGCTGTACTGGGCAGCCTGTTTGCGCGCCCGGCGTTGCAGGCGCTGGGTACGCCAATGGATGTGCTGGACGATGCGGTGGGCTATGCCCAGAAGATGATGTTGATCATGCCGTTGCTGTTGGTGTTCATCCTCTATACCCAGTTGTTGCGTGGTGTGAGTGACACGGTCTCACCGCTGTTGGCGCTGGTGGTTTCGACCCTGGTGGGCCTGCTGCTGACGCCCGCGCTGATTCGCGGCTGGATCGGCCTGCCGCCCATGGGCATCCAGAGTGCGGTGTACGCCGGGTTGGTGGGCAATGCATTGGCGATGCTGTTTCTGGTGCTGCGCCTGCGGCACAAACACCATGTGATGGCGCCGGACCGTGAGCTGGTCGCAGCCTTGCGCCTGGATCGGGTGATCTTGGGCAAGGTCTTGCGCATCGGCCTGCCCACCGGCTTGCAGATGGTGGTGTTGTCGCTGTCTGAGCTGGTGATCCTGGCCCTGGTCAACGGCCATGGTTCCCAGGCCACGGCGGCCTATGGCGCGGTGACGCAGATCGTCAATTATGTGCAGTTCCCGGCGTTGTCGATTGCGATCACCGCGTCGATCCTTGGTGCCCAGGCCATTGGCGCCGGGCGCCTGGAGCGGATCGGCCCGATCCTGCGCACCGGACTGTTGATCAACACCTGCCTGACCGGTGGCCTGATTGTGCTGGGGTATGTGTTGTCCCACTGGCTACTGGGCCTATTCATCACCGATGACGCGGCGCGGGCCAAGGCTGAGCACCTGTTGCACATCATGTTGTGGAGCATCCTGGTGTTCGGTTTCCAGGCGGTGGTGGGCGGGATCATGCGCGCCAGCGGCGTGGTGTTGATGCCGGTGGTGATCTCGATTTTCTGTGTGGTGTGCGTCGAGTTGCCGATGGCGTACCTGTTCAATGCCCACTTTGGCCTCGAAGGCGTGTGGATGGCGTTTCCGGTGACCTACCTGGCGATGCTGGGGTTGCAGGTGGCGTATTACCGGTTGGTGTGGCGGCATAAGCAGATCAAGCGGTTGGTGTGATACAAGGTGGCGCAATTTAAGGACTGAAGGCGTGTAACCCATGGCAAACCCCTATGCCGCGTTGTTCCAGGTGCCTGGCGCCCGGGCTTTCGTATTGGCCGGCATGCTGGCGCGAATGCCGGTGTCGATGACCGGTATCGGCCTGATTACCATGCTGTCCCAGGTACATGGCGGCTACGGCCTGGCAGGGTCGGTGGCGGCGGTATTTGCCCTGGCCACGGCGTTTTGTGCGCCACAGGTGTCACGCCTGGTGGACCGCTACAGCCAGGGGCGGGTGTTGCCGATTGCCGCGCTGATCGGCGGTGGGGCGTTGTTGATGCTGCTGCTGTGCACCCGCTTGCAGGCGCCGAATTGGACGCTGTTCCTGTTCGCCGCCCTGGCCGGCTGCATACCGAACATGTCGGCCATGGTGCGCGCACGCTGGACCGAGTTGTACCGGGGCCAGCCCAAGCTGCAAACCGCATTTGCCCTGGAATCGGTGCTCGATGAGGTGTGCTTTATCATCGGCCCGCCGATTTCGGTGGGCCTGAGTGTGGTGCTGTTCCCCGAGGCCGGGCCGTTGGTAGCGGCGTTATTGCTGGCCGTGGGCGTCACCGCGTTTGTGCTGCAACGGGCAACCGAACCACCGGTGCATGAGCACCACGAGCATCACAGCGGTTGGCTGATTGCGTCACCTTCAGTGTTGATCCTGATGATCCTGCTGCTGGCCATGGGTGTGATCGTCGGCGTGGTGGATGTGGTCAGCGTGGCCTTCGCCCAGCATCAGGGCCAACCGGCGGCGGCCAGTATCGTGCTGTCGGTGTACGCCATTGGTTCGTGCCTGGCCGGGTTGGCTTTTGGCACCCTCAAGCTCAAGGTGTCGTTGCCGCGCCAGTTTCTGTTCTGCGGCGTGGCCACGGCGCTGACCACCTTGCCGTTGCTGCTGGTCACCAACATTCCAGGGCTGGCGGCGGCGATCTTTGTCTCTGGGCTGTTCTTTGCACCCACGTTGATCGTGTCCATGGCCCTGGTGGAGCGCATCGTGCCACCCAGCCGCCTGACTGAGGGCATGACCTGGCTGATCACCGGCCTGAGCATCGGCGTGGCCATCGGCGCCGCCAGCTCCGGCTGGATGATCGACCACTTTGGCGCCGCCAGTGGGTTCTGGGTGGCGCTGGTGGCGGGGGCGGTGGTGATGGGCTCAGCGGTGCTTGGCTATCGGCGCCTGGGTTGACAGCAAGGCCGCCAATGGCTGGGGCTGATGGCCGTAGCGTGCAAGGACGTACGCCTCCAGCAGCTGGATAAAGTCTTCGGCGATACTCGGCCCCTTGAACGTCATTACCCGCTCGCCGTCCAGGTACACCGGTGCCGAAGGATGTTCCCCGGCGCCGGGCAGCGAAATGCCGATATCGGCCAGGCGACTTTCGCCAGGCCCGTTGACCACACAGCCCATCACCGCCACCTGCAGGCGTTCGACGCCAGGGTAGCGGGTGCGCCAGACCGGCGTTTGCGCCTGCAGGTACACCTCGATCCGTTGTGCCAGTTCCTGGAAAAACACACTGCTGGTGCGTCCGCAACCGGGGCACGCCACCACTTGCGGGGTAAAGGCGCGCAAGCCCATGGTTTGCAGGATCTGTTGCGCAACCTGCACTTCTCGGCTGCGCTCGCCGCCGGGTTCCGGGGTGAGTGAAATACGCAGCGTGTCGCCAATGCCTTCCTGCAACAGCACGGCCAGGGCAGCCGTGGAGGCAACGATACCCTTGGAACCCATGCCCGCTTCTGTCAGCCCCAGGTGCAACGGGTAATCACAGCGCGCCGCCAGGTTGCGGTAAACCTCGATCAAGTCCTGCACATGGCTGACCTTGGCCGACAGCACAATGTGATCCGCCGGCAGGCCCACCTCGATAGCCCGCCGGGCACTTTCCAGGGCCGACACCACCAATGCCTCGCGCATCACCGCATCGGCCGCCAACGGTGTGGGCAGGGCAGCGTTGCGGTCCATCATCTGCGCCAGCAACTCGGGGTCGAGGCTGCCCCAGTTGACGCCAATGCGCACGGGTTTGTCGTAGCGACAGGCAACCTCGATCATCTGGCAGAACTGCTCATCGCGCCGCGCACCCTTGCCGACATTACCGGGGTTGATGCGGTATTTGGCCAAGGCTTGGGCGCATTCGGGGTAGGTGGCGAGCAGGCGATGGCCGTTGAAGTGAAAGTCACCCACCAACGGCACGTCCACATGGCGCCGGTCCAACAGGTTGCGAATCGCAGCGACCTGGGCGGCAGCCTCGTGGCTGTTGACGGTGATGCGCACCAACTCCGCCCCGGCAGCGGCCAGGCGTTCGACCTGAGCGGCCGTGGCCTGTGGGTCGCCAGTGTCGGTGTTGGTCATGGCCTGCACGCCGATGGGGGCGTCGCTGCCCAGGCTCAGGGTGCCGACCTTGACTTGGCGAGTCAGGCGCCGCACAGGGGGCTTCATGACGGCTGCCGGGCGATCAGCCCGAGGGGTGGGCGAAAGTGCACCCGTTCCTCGCGGCCTGGCAAGGTCTGGACATGCACGGGGGCGATGCGCGCCAGCGTTGCCAGGACGTCCTCCACCGAGGTTTCCGGGGTGGAAGCGCCGGCGGTGATCCCCACGGTCATGTCCGCGGTGAACCAGTGGGCTTGCACCGCGCTGCCATCGGCCACCCGGTAGCTGGGCGTGCCGCTGTCATTGGCCAGGGTGCACAGGGTCACGGAGTTGGCGCTGTTGGCACTGCCCACCACCAGCAGCACATCCACGCGCGTGCACAGTTCGCGCACGGCCTGCTGGCGGTTTTGCACGGCGTAGCAGATGTCGCGGCTGGCGGGCCCGACAATAAGGGGATAGCGCTGCATCAAGGCCGTGACCACCGCGCGCGTGTCATCGACGCTGAGGGTGGTTTGGGTGAGATAGGCCAGTGGGGTGTCCGCGGGAAAGCTTAGCGCGGCGACCTGCTCGACGGTCTGGATCAACGTCACCTGTGCATCGACCTGGCCCTGGATACCGACGACTTCAGGGTGGCCCGGTTCGCCGATCAGCACCAGCTGGTAGCCCCTGGCGGCATACTGGCGGGCGTGTTGGTGCACCTTGGTGACCAAAGGGCAAGTGGCATCAATGACCTGCAGGCGGCGTTGTCGCGCTTGCGCCTCCACCTCGCGCGCGACCCCGTGGGCGCTGAAAATAGTGACTGCCCCAGGTGGTACATCGCTCAGTGCTTCAACGAACCGGGCACCTTGCTGGCGCAACGACTGGACGACATGCTGGTTATGCACGATCTCATGGCGCACATAGACGGGTATGCCGTATTGCTGGATGGCGCTCTCCACCGAATCGATAGCGCGCACCACACCGGCACAGAAACCTCGGGGTTGGGCGAGGATCACGTTCATGTTCAAGCCCTCGCCTGAACAGGAGACTGAAGGGTCGCGGGTGTCTGGGTGAAGCGGCGAATCGACGTTTCGATACCACCGGCGTCGAGGCCGTAGCGGCTGAGCAAGCGGTCCGTAGCGCCGTGCTCGATAAACTGATCGGGCAGGCCCAGTTGCAAGGTGGGCCGACACAACCCTTGGCCAGCCAGGTATTCCAGGCACGCTGAACCGGCGCCACCCAGGATGCAGCCTTCCTCGACGGTCACCAGCCAGGCGTGGTCCCGCGCCAGCCGTTGCAACAGGTGGGTATCAAGCGGCTTGATAAAACGCATGTTGGCAAGTGTGGCGCCCAGCGCCGTTGCCGCTTGCAAGGCCGGCGTAACCATCGAACCGAATGCCAGGATGGCGATACGCTCGCCCGCCCGGCAGACGAGCCCTTTGCCCACGGGCAGGGTTGCCAGTTCGGGGGAGGGGGCGATGCCCGTTCCTGCTCCCCTTGGGTAGCGCACGGCGCAGGGGCCGTTGTGTTGCAGTGCGGTATGCAGCATTTGGCGACATTCCTGTTCGTCCGCTGGGGCCATGACGTTCAGGCCTGGGATACAGCGCAGGTACGTCATGTCGAACGCGCCCATATGGGTCGCCCCGTCGGCGCCGACGATGCCGGCACGATCAATGGCGAACACCACCGGCAGCTGTTGCAGCGCGATGTCGTGGATCAGTTGGTCGTAGCCCCGTTGCAGGAACGTTGAATAGATCGCCACCACCGGCTTCATGCCGTCGGCGGCCAGGCCTGCGGCGAAGGTGAGGGCGTGCTGCTCGGCAATGCCCACATCGAAGTAGCGATCGGGAAAGCGTCGCTCGAACTCAACCAGGCCAGAGCCCTCGCGCATGGCTGGGGTAATCACCACCACGCGCGGGTCTCGTTCGGCTTCGTCACACAGCCACTGGCTGAACACCTGGGTATAGGTCGGTCGGCTGGAGGGTTCTGCGCGCAGGCCGTGGGTGGGGTCGAACGGGCCGGGACCGTGATAGCGCACGGGGTCTGAGGCGGCAGGCGAGTAGCCGTGACCTTTTTCTGTGATCACATGCAGCAGTTGCGGGCCTCTGCGGCCCTTGAGGGTGTGCAGGGCCTGGAGCAATTGGCCCAGGTCATGGCCGTCGACAGGCCCGCTGTACGTCAGGCCCATCGTGATGAACAGGTTGGCACGGTCGTCGCGCCGCTGGGCCAATGCATTGAGATGACTGCGTAACGTGCCGACTGAGGGAGAGATCGACATATCGTTGTCGTTGAGGATCAGCAACAGCGGCAGGTCAGGGTAACGACCGACATTGTTGAGCGCTTCGAAGGCCATGCCGCCGCTCAACGCGCCGTCGCCGATCACCGCGATGCAATGACGCGCCTGCGCCTGGCTGCGTGCCGCCAGGGCCATGCCCAGTGCCGCTGAGATCGAGGTGCTGGAGTGCGCGGTGCCGAAGCAGTCGTAGCGCGATTCGCAACGCCGCGGGAACCCTGATATCCCGCCAAACTGCCGGATGCCCGCCATTTCTTCGCGGCGTCCGGTGAGGATCTTGTGGGCATAGGCCTGGTGCCCTACGTCCCACACAATGCGGTCGCGGGGTGTATCAAAAACATAATGCAGGGCCACGGTCAGTTCGACGGTGCCCAGGTTCGCGGCCAGATGCCCCCCTGTGCTGCTGACGCTGTGCAGGATAAAGGCCCGCAGCTCATCTGCCAGGGGCGCCAGTGCTGCCGGGTGCAAGGCGCGCAGGTGGGCGGGGTTGTCGACGGTGCTGAGCAACTCAAACATTGCAGCACTCCAATAGGGGCCATTGGACGGTACTGCGGACCAAAAGAAGGCGGGAAGGGGGAAGGTTCTCTACCAGTTAAGCGCCATTTTCCCAGGGCCAATCCGGTTTTTTTAGGCTGATTTGGAATGGTCAGTTTTTTTTAATGGCGCAAGCTTCACACATATGAAAAAGGCCGATAGAGGCTATCGCAAGTCGGTATTTATGTCGGGTGCCGAGGGGCTAACCTCGTTTAAAGACAAGGCTTATAGGGTGCCTGGATCATGTTGCAACGCCTGCTCGTCCTCGGTTCAACCGGGTCGGTCGGCGACAGTATTCTGGATGTAGTCGCGCGTCATCCCGACAGGTTCCTGGTGCATGGGCTCAGCGCCCATCGGCGCGTCGACAAGCTGTATCAACAGTGCCTGCGCTTTCGCCCGGCGATAGCCCTGGTGACCGAACCGCAACATGCCATTGAGTTACAAGCCCATTTGCTGGCGGCCGGTTTAGCCACCGAGGTGTTGTGCGGGGAAGATGCCCTGTGCGAAGCGGCCCGAGCGTGCGATTACGACACCTTGGTGGCGGCTATCGTGGGCGCGGCCGGGTTGCTGCCTACGCTGGGCGCCGCGCAGGCGGGCAAGAAGATCCTGTTAGCCAACAAGGAAGCCCTGGTGATGTCGGGCGCGTTATTCATGGATACCGTCGCCCAAGGCAACGCCACGGTGATTCCGCTGGACAGTGAACATAACGCGATCTTCCAATGCCTGCAGGGGTGCGCGGGTGACAGGGACGGCGTCGAGCGGCTGATCCTCACCGCATCCGGCGGGCCGTTTCGTACGCGCAGCCTGGAGAGTTTGGCCGGTGTGACGCCCGACCAGGCCTGCGCCCATCCCAACTGGTCCATGGGGCGCAAGATCTCCGTGGACTGCGCGACCCTAATGAACAAGGGCCTGGAAGTAATCGAAGCCCATTGGTTATTCAACCTGCCGGCGCAGCGGATCCAGGCGCTGATCCATCCGCAAAGCGTGGTGCATTCCATGGTGGTCATGCGCGACCAATCGGTGCTGGCACAACTGGGTAATCCCGACATGCGCATGCCGGTGGCCCATGCCCTGGCCTATCCGCAGCGGATCGAATCAGGGGTTGAGCCCCTGGACCTTACACGCCTGGCTGGGCTGACGTTCGAGCATCCCGATGTGCAGCGCTTTCCCTGCCTGGGCCTGGCGTTGCAGGTATTGGCCGAGGGTGGCCAGGCCAGTGCCGCGTTGAATGCGGCCAACGAGGTGGCGGTAGAAGCGTTTCTGGGGCGGCGTATTCGGTTCACTCATATTGCCCAGGTGGTGGAGCAAACGTTGCAACGTATCGACCTGCCCGGCCACGCCGGCCTTGAGGCGATCCTTGGGCTGGACCACCAGGCACGGCAGTTGGCACGGGAGCAGGTGCGGGTGTGTGGGGCCCAGGCCTAGTGATCAACCGATGGCCGGGCAGGGGTCGGCACTGTGGTGTTGCAGGAACTCGTTCAGCGCCTGGCGGGTCAGGTCGTTGAGCGTCACGTTCTTGCGGATGGCTGCCAGGGCCGCAGCCAAGTGCAGGTCATGGCCGACGCGGACATTGAATGACCCCTTGCAAGGCTTTTCCGGTGTTTGCCCCAGGGTCTGGCAGGTGGTGAGATAGTCTTGCACCGCTTCGCGAAAAGCGGCATCCAGTTCAGCCACGGTCTTGCCTTCGTAGCTCACCAGCGCCTTGATGAACAGCACCTTGCCGAACAGGCAGTTGTCTTCGAGGCTGGCTTCGATGGAGCCGATGTAGCCGTTGTGTTTCAGTTGGTTGTTCACTGAATCAGTGCTCCTGATTTCAATTGTTCGATGATCTGGCGCCGAATGTAGTGTTTCAGTTCGTTGCCGGGGTGGGGCCTGTGCAGGGTAATCATTGCGCAGGGGTCGCCGATGTCGAACTTGACGCGGCTCCCGGCCCCCTCAATCTGTGTGTAACCCAGCCAACGCAGCAGCGTTACAAGCTCGGGCCACGTGAAGGCCATTTGTTCGTTAAGCAATTTGGCGAGCAGCTTTTCATTTTTCGACACGGCGATCCCTGCGCGTAACTAAATGTAGTTGCAAAAAGTGGTGTTCGTCAATGCTAGCTCGGGTTCGCGCTGTTTTCCTGGGATTGATGTAACCCTTGATGACACCTCGCGCCACGTCCGCACCCCCCGCTAATTTTTCCCCGGCCGGTTCGTTTTATAGGGACGACGTGCCTTTGGAGTGGAGCGACATGACCGTATTGTTGGAATTCAACGTTTCTGCGTTGTTGAGCGAGCGGGGCAGCTTGCCGTTGTTGATCGAGGCGCCCGAGCCTGGCCTGGGCTTGATGGACGTATTCGCCGAGCTGCAACCCTTGGTAGAGGAGCACCTGCCTCAGAGCGGCGGGATTCTGTTTCGCGGCTTCGAGGTTGGTGGCGTGGATGCGTTTCGCCAGTTCGCCCAATCGTTCGGTCACCCCTTGCTCAATTACGAGTTTGGTTCCACGCCCCGCAGTAATGTGACCCAGGGCGTGTACACCTCGACTGAATACCCGGCGCACCAGAGCATTCCACTGCATAACGAACAGGCCTACACCCTCGAATGGCCAATGAAAATCTGGTTCTACAGCGTAATTGCCGCACAGACCGGCGGCGAGACGCCGATTGCCGACAGCCGTGAAGTCTATCGCCGCATGCCCGAGTACATTCGCCAGCGCTTTGTCGAGAAAGGCCTGATGTATGTACGTAATTATGGCAATGGCCTGGATGTGGGCTGGGAGCAAGTCTTCAATACCGAAGACCGCAGTGTGGTCGAGGCCTACTGCCAGGCCCATGCCATCGAATGGGAATGGAAGGACGACGGCGAATTGCGGACCCGCCAGGTATGCCAGGCTGTGGCCACTCATCCCTCTACCGGGGACCAAGTCTGGTTCAACCAGGCGCACCTGTTCCACGTTTCCAACCTGCCGCAGGAAGTGCGCGAGACCTTGCTCGATATCGTTGATGAGGAAGACCTGCCTCGCAACGTTTACTACGGGGATGGCTCGCCGATTGAAGCCCAGGTGCTCGATGAGGTTCGTCGGGTTCTGGACAGTTGCGCCATCAGCTTTCCCTGGCAGGAGGGCGATGTGCTGATGCTGGACAACATGCTCGCCGCCCATGCTCGCTCACCCTTCACCGGGCCGCGCAAAGTGGTGGTGGCGATGGCCGAAGGTCATACCGAACAACGTCGCTGAACCGTCCACCGTGTGCCTTTGCGGCGCCGTCTTGCGGCGCTGCATGCAGACGGTCGCTCTGTAGTCTTCCTGTCTAAATTAGCCCCTCCCTTGATCGTTCTACTGAAAACGCCTTGGCCCGCAGGCCTGGCCGCAGATCAGTAAGGACGGAATGCAATGAACACCCAGGATTCACTTCGGCTCGCTCGCCGTTTTATCGAGTTGCCTGCCCAGAAGCGGTCTTTGTTTCTAAAGGCCCTGGAGTCGGAGAACGTCGACTTCTCCCTTTTCCCCATTGCGTCCGATGTGCAGGTGGCAGGTCGCGATGCCTTGTCCTACGCCCAGCAGCGTATGTGGTTTGCCTGGCAGCTGGATCCGCGTGGCAGTGCCTACCACTTGCCTATGGCGGTCAAGTTGCAGGGGGCATTGGACGCGGATGCATTGCAGCGCGCCGTCGATGCCCTGGTGATGCGTCATGAAAGCTTGCGCACAGTGTTTCGCGAGCAGGATGACCAGGTCGTCCAGCATGTGGTTGATGCCAGTCAGGTCAACGTTGAATACATGGATTTCTCGGCGGGGCAGGGAGATGAGGGGAGCGCGCGGATCGACAGCCTTGTCAGGGTCGAGGCGCTCGCGCCGTTCGATCTGGTTCGCGGCCCGTTGTTGCGCATCAAGCTGCTGAAAAAACACCACGAAGAACATCTGCTGCTGGTCACCTTGCACCATATCGTCGCCGACGGTTGGTCGATGGGGGTGCTGATCGATGAGCTGGTGCGACTTTACGATGCCGCCTGCATGGGAGATGAAACGCAGTTGCCGGCCTTGCCCATCCAGTACCGCGACTATGCACTCTGGCAACGTAGCTGGCTGGAGGCCGGTGAGCAGGCGCGGCAATTGGCCTACTGGTTGGACAAGCTCGGTGATGAGCATCCGGTGCTGGAGTTGCCTGCCGACTTTCCACGGCCCGCTAAGCCTGGTTACCGGGGTGAGCGGTATGCGGTAGACATCGAGCCCCAGTTGGTGGCGCAACTGCGTGATGTTGCACGTCAGCACAACGTCACCCTGTTCATGTTGCTGTTGGCCTCTTTCAGCCTCCTGCTCTACCGCTACACCGGGCAACCTATCCAGCGAGTCGGGGTGCCGATTGCCAACCGTCACCGCCCGGAAACAGAAGGCTTGATCGGTTGCTTCATCAACACCCAGGTCCTGCATACGGCCATCGACCCCATGATCGATACCGCCGAGTTGCTGCGTCGGGTCAAGGCCAGCGCGTTGGAGGCGCAATCGTTCCAGGACCTGCCGTTCGAAAAACTGGTGGAGGTGCTCAACCTGGATCGCAGCAGTGCCCACAGTCCGTTGTTCCAGGTGCTGTTCAACCATCAGTCGAACGTGACCGACGTCGAGACGATCAAGACCCGCTCCGGGCTGGTGCTGGAAAAGCTCGCACTGCCCAAGACCACCGCACGCTTTGACCTGGCCCTCGACACCGTTGAAAGCGAAGGCCAGTTGCAGGCCGCGTTTACGTTTGCCGTTGAGCTGTTTGCCCCGTCCACCATTGCCCGTCTGGCACAGCATTGGGTGGGAGTACTCAAAGGTCTGGTGCAGGATACGGCGCTGCCCATTGGTGAGATTTGCCTGGGCGAGGCGGTGTCGCAGCGGCCTGCCGCGCCATTGCTGGCGCCCCTGCCGGGCGTGCACGAGTTGATCGCGCAGTGTGCCGGGCAGTGTCCCGAACGCCTGGCGGTGGTCCATGAGGGGCAGTCCCTCAGTTATGCCCAGCTGAACTGCCAGGCCAGCCAATTGCAGCAACAGTTGCAGGCAGCCGGCGTGATGCCGGAGCAGGCGGTGGGGGTGGTGGCCGACCGCTCGCCTGGCATGGTGGTAGGCATGCTGGCGGTGCTCAAGTGCGGTGCGGCCTACGTACCGCTGGAGCCGGACCAGCCAGAGCAGCGCCTGGCGTTCATGCTTGAAGATGCGGCCATAACTCATGTGCTGACCCCTTTCGATTGGGCGCATGCGCTGCCGGCGGGTGTCCAGGCCATCGCCTTCGACCGGATCGCGCCAGATGCGCCTCAGGCGCTGGCGACTCGAGTGGCACCTGGCAACCTGGCGTACATCATCTACACCTCCGGCACCACCGGCACGCCTAAGGGTGTCGCCGTGTCGCACGGTGCCCTGGTCAATTACATCCAGGGTGTGTCCCAGCGTTTGCCCATGGCGGACATCCACCACCTGGCAATGACCTCCACGCCCGCCGCCGACCTGGGGCATACGGTGTTTTACGGTGCGCTGTGCAATGGCAAGTGCGTGCACCTGTTGAGCAAGGAGCGAGTGCTGGACGCCGATGCGTTGGCGGCCTACATGGGTGAGCATGCGATCGATGCGCTGAAAATCGTGCCGTCGCACTTGGATGCGATGCTGTCAGCCAGCGCCAGTGCGGCGGTGTTGCCGCGCCATTGCCTGATCCTCGGCGGGGAAGCCTGCTCCGAAACGCTGTTGGCGCGCATTGCCGGTTACGCGCCGCAGCTTGCGGTGATCAATCATTACGGCCCGACCGAGTCCACCGTGGGTGTCTTGACCGCGCCACTGGTGGTGGGCCAGCCGCCTCATCTGGGCACCCCGCTGGCTAACGTGCAGGTGGCGGTGTTGGACGCGAGCCTGTTGCCGGTGCCCGGTGGCGCCAAGGGTGAGTTGCATATCGCCGGGGCGGGCCTGGCCCGTGGTTATGTGGGGCAACCAGGGTTGACCGCACAACGGTTTGTTCCGGACCCGCATGGCCCGGCCGGTGCGCGCATGTACCGCACCGGGGATTTTGTGCGGCGTGACTCGACCGGCGCCTTGCGATTTGTCGGGCGCATGGATCACCAGGTGAAAATCCGTGGCTATCGGGTTGAGCCAGGGGAGGTCGAGCAGCATTTGCAAGGCTTGCCAGGGGTCAGGCAGGCCCTGGTGCGGGTAACGGGCGCCTCCGATACGCCGCAATTGGTGGCTTATGTGGTCGCCAGCCAGGCGCTGCCGGATGAGGCCGCGGCAAAGGCCACCCGGTTAGCCCTGCAACAGGCCCTGCGCGGGTTCATGCCGGAGCACATGATCCCGGGGCAGATCCTGTTCCTGGACGAGGTGCCGTTGACGGCCAACGGCAAGGTCGACTCCAGCCGTTTGCCGGTCGCCGGTTGCGCCAGCGATGAGCCGCAGTACGTGGCGCCGGTCACGCAGCAGCAGAAGCTGCTGGCGCAAGTCTGGCAGGAGGTGCTCGGCGTTGAGCGTGTCGGCCTTGGGGATAATTTTTTCGCCCTGGGCGGGCACTCCTTGCTGGCGACGCAAATCGTCTCGCGGGCGCGTCGCCAATTGGGCCTGGATATTCCTTTGCGGCTGCTGTTCGACAGCGCCGACCTGGGCACCTTCTGCGCCGCCGTTACCGGCCAGGCCGGGGTCGAGGATGCGCCGATTCGCCCGTTGGATCGCCAGCAGCTGCTGGCGGTGTCCCATGCCCAGCATCGGCAATGGTTGTTCTGGAAAATCCACCCGCAGAGCGCGGCCTACAACACCCCCATGGCCGTGCGTATCAAGGGCGCGCTGAACACCGTCGCCCTGCAGGCTGCGTTCGATGCGCTGGTGGCCCGCCATGAAAGCCTGCGCACGGTCTTTGTCGACGCGCAGGGCGTGCCCTGCCTGAAGGTGCTGCCCAGCATCCAGGTGCCGTTGGTCAAAGCGTTTATCGGCGCGTTGCATGGCCCGGCGCTGGAGCGGCGGTTGCAGGAAGAAACCCAGCAGCCCTTCGACCTGGCCAACGGCCCGCTGCTACGCCTCAACTTGCTGCAAGTGAGCCCCGAGGAACATCTGCTGCTGCTGAACCTGCACCACATCGTGTCCGATGGTTGGTCCATGAGTGTGATGGTGCGCGAATGCATCGCCAGCTATAACGCCGAGGTCACAGGGCAATCCGCGCCAATGCTGGCGCCGCTGACGGTGCAATACGCCGATTACGCCACCTGGCAGCGAGAGCGCCTCGAAGAGGGGCAACTGCACACACAATTGGGTTACTGGAAGACTCAGCTGGAAGATGATTTCAGCGTGCTGCAATTGCCGGCGGACCGTGTGCGCCCACAGATCCAGAGCTATCGCGGCGGGCGTATCGACGTGCGCCTGCCCGCCGAACTGGCCAGCGCTCTGCGCCGTCTGGCGGTGGACGCCAATGCCACGTTGTTCCATATCTTCCTGGCATCGTTTGGGCTGTTGCTGGCTCGCTACAGCGCCAGTGAAAAAATCAACATCGGCGTGCCGGTCACCAATCGCAACCGTCTTGAGCTGGAAGGCCTGATCGGCTTCTTCGTCAATACGCTGGTGGTACGGGTGGGCGTGGACTTTGCCGCGACCTTCGACCAACTGCTGGCCTCGGTCAAGGAAACCAGCCTGCAGGCCCAGGCCAACAAGGACATTCCCTTTGACGTGCTGGTGGAGGAGTTGGGCCCTGAGCGTGGCCTGGGGCATAACCCGCTGTTCCAGGTGATGTACAACCACATGCGTGACCTGGGAGAGCAGGTCACCGGGCAGAGCCTGGCCGGGGTCACCGCCGAGGAAATCGATTTGGTGGAAGGCACTGCACAGTTCGACCTGTCCCTGGACACAGTGGAGCGCTCGGACGGTGTATTGGCCACCTTTGTGTATGCCAGCGACCTGTTCGACCATGCCCGCATCGAGCAGATGACCGCGCACTGGTTGAACCTGCTGCAGGCCTTGGTGGCGCAGCCGCACACCAGCGTAGACCGTCTGCCGCTGTTCTCGCCCCAGGACCAAATGCGTCTGGAGCAGGACTGGTGCCAGGGCCCGGCCACCGTGCACATGGCCGATACCGCCGTGGCGCGGCTGTTCGAAGCGCGGGCCCAGGCGCAGCCCCATGCGCCTGCACTGCTGATGGGCGACACCCGGTTGAGCTATGACGAACTGAACCGTCAAGCCAACCGCCTGGCCCACAAGCTGCGCGAACTGGGGGTCGGCCCGGAAGTGCTGGTGGGGGTTGCGGTGGAGCGCAGCCTGGACATGGTGGTCGGCTTGCTGGCGATCCTCAAGACCGGCGGTGCCTACGTGCCCCTGGACCCGGATTACCCGCGTGAACGCCTGGCCTACATGATGCAGGACAGCGCGATTGTGCTGCTGTTGACCCAGACGAGCCTGCAAGCGCAATTGCCGATACCCGAAGGGCTGCCCAGCCTGTGCCTCGACCAGCCGGGTGACTGGCTGGCAGGCTACGCCACGCACAACCTGTCCACGGTCATCGACCCGCAGTCCCTGGCCTACGTGATGTATACCTCCGGCTCCACCGGTCGCCCCAAGGGCGTGGGGATCAACCAGGGTTCCCTGAGCCTGCACGCCCAGGTCTCGCTGGACTTTTTCAACCTGTCGGCCAGTGACCGCATCCTGCAGTTCGCGACGTTCAACTTCGACGGGTTTGTCGAGCAACTCTACCCGGCGCTGATCTGTGGCGCTTCGGTGGTGATTCGCGGGCCGGCGCTGTGGGACAGCGAAACCTTCTACCGTGAGTTGATCGACAAAGACATCAGCGTGGTCGACCTGACCACGGCCTACTGGTTCATGCTTGCCAAGGACTTTGCCGCCCAGGGCCCGCGCGATTATGGGCGCCTGCACCAGTTGCACGCCGGTGGCGAAGCCATGCCGCCGGAAGGGGTGGTGGCCTGGAAACAGGCAGGGCTTGGGCATGTGCGCCTGCTCAATACCTATGGCCCCACTGAAGCCACCGTCACCGTCACCGCCCACGACTGCACGGCGTTTGCCGTGGCCGACAGCGCGCCGCCACCGGCGCTGATGCCCATCGGCAAGGCCCTGGGCGGACGCGCCATCTACCTGTTGGACAACAGCGCAGGGTTGACCGTGCCTGGCGCCATCGGCGAACTGCAGATCGGCGGCGGCTTGCTGGCGCGCGGTTACCACAACCGTCCGGCGCTGACGGCCGAGCGCTTTATCCCCGACCCGTTCAGCCAGCACGGCGGCCGCCTGTATCGTACCGGCGACCTTGCCCGCTATGTCGACGACGGGGTGATCGAGTACGTCGGCCGTATCGACCATCAGGTGAAGATTCGCGGTTTCCGTATTGAACTGGGGGAAATCAGTGCGCGCTTGCTGGAGCATCCGCTGCTGGCCGATGCGCTGGTCATCGACATTGATGGCGTGCTGGGCAAGCAACTGGTGGGTTACCTGGTGCCAGCCGACCCGGCGATCCTGCAGGCCGATACCGAAGTGCAGAACGCGCAGCTGGGGCATATCCGCGACGATCTTCGCAACAGCTTGCCGGACTACATGGTGCCCGCGTACCTGATGTGGATGGCCGGGTTGCCGCTGACCCCCAACGGCAAGCTGGACCGCAAGGCATTGCCGGCCCCGGATACCCGGCAGATGCAGGCGCTTTACGTCGCGCCGCACACCGACCTGGAGCGCCAGCTGTGCGAGATCTGGGCCACGGTGCTGCGCATTGACCAGGTCGGCATGCAAGACAACTTCTTTGAACTGGGTGGCCACTCCCTCCTGGCAGCTCAGGCCATCTCACGCATCAACACTCAATTGGGTATCGATATGCCAATTCGCCAACTGTTCGAAACACCCGTCCTGAGTGAGTTTTCACAGGCGCTGGAAAGTGCCGGCCGGTCGCTGACCGATGAGGGCCTGTCGGATATCGAGCGACTGATGAACGAAATGACGGAGGCTTGAACATGGATAAGACTACCGCTGAACGGATTGCCAAGCGCTTCGTCGGCCTGCCACTTGAGCAGCGTCGCCAGATCCTGGAAAAAATGCATGCCACTGGCCAGAGCTTCAAGCTGCTGCCCATTGCCGTCACTCGCCACGACGTGGCACGCATCCCGTTGTCCTACGCCCAGCAACGCATGCTGTTCCTGTGGCAACTGGAGCCCACCAGTTCGTTCTACAACATCCCGATGGCGGTGCGCCTGACGGGCGATTTGAATCAGGCGGCCCTGGCCGAGGCACTGGCGTTGCTGGTGCAGCGCCACGAGACCCTGCGTACGCGGCTGATCAGCGAAGAGGGCGAGTTCTACCAGCAAATCCTCGACCATTGCGACGTGTTCCTGGAGCACGCGGACGTAGACGCGCAGGCGAGCATTGAAGCCTTGGTCAAGGAAGAACTGCGCCGCCCGTTTGACCTGCTGAACGACCCGTTGCTGCGGGTCAAGCTGCTCCGCGTGGACGCTACCCACCATGTGTTGACGGTGTGCATGCACCATATTGTCAGCGACGGCTGGTCCAGCGAGCTGATGATCGAAACCTTCGTGCAGTGCTACGACGGCCTGGTGAGCGGGCGGACTGTGGACCTGGCACCCTTGTCGATCCAGTACGCCGACTACGCGATCTGGCAGCGTGCGTGGCTTGAGGCCGGCGAGGGCGAGCGCCAGTTGCAGTATTGGCAGCAGCAGTTGGGGGGCGAGCAGCCAGTGCTGGAGCTGCCGTTGGACCACCCACGTCCGGCCCAGGCCAGTTACAAGGGGGCGGTAGTCAGGGCCGATGTGCCTGCCGCGTTGGCGGCAAGCCTCAAGGCCCTGGCGCAGAAGAATGGCCAGACCCTGTTCATGCTGATGCTGGCGGCGGTGGCCGTGGTGTTGTCGCGCTACAGCGGGCAGTCGGACATCCGCGTTGGTGTGCCCAACGCCGGGCGCAATCGCAAGGACCTGGAAGGGCTGATCGGCTTTTTCATCAATACCCAGGTCATGCGGGTCCAGGTTGATGAATGCGCCACGTTCAATGGCTTGCTGGAACAGGTCAAGGCAGTGGTTGGCGGCGCCCAGTCGCACCAGGAACTGCCGTTCGAACAGCTGGTGGACGCCCTTGCGCCGGAACGCAACCTGAGCCACAACCCGCTGTTCCAGTTCAAGCTCAACCAGAATGTCGCGGGCGAAGCCAGCAGTGCCGGTGCGCGCAAGACCTTGAGCGGCCTGAGCGTGGAAGAATTCCCCCTCAGTGGCGCCGATGCACGGTTTGACCTGGCATTCGACTTCAGCGACAGCGCGCAAGGTATCGAGGCGTATTTCACCTACGCCACCGACTTGTTTGAAGCGCCGACCATCCAGCGCATCGCCGAGTCATTGCAACAGGTGTTGCAACAGTTGGCCCAGGCACCGGCCAGCCGTTTGCTTGATCAGCCGCGCACTGCCTCTACCGCGCTGGCGGGCGATGCCGTCACCTTCGCCCATACGGATTTCCTCGGGCTGTGGCAGCAGGCGTTGACCGGGGCGGGCGACAAGCCAGCGCTGCGCTGCGGCGCCCAGGTGGTCAGCTATCAGCAGTTGGAGCGCCAGTCCAACCAATTGGCGGCTTACCTGCGCCAACAGGGCATCGGCGTTGGTGCGCTGGTAGCCCTGTCCCAGGAACGCACCATCGAGTGGGTGACCAGCATCCTCGCGGTATTGAAAACCGGTGCGGCGTTCCTGCCCCTGGACGGTGCCCAGCCGGCTGAGCGCTTGCAGCAGTTGCTGGTGGACAGCGAGGCCGCGTTATTGATTCGTCCGTTGGGCGATGAGACCTTGGCCCGGTTGCACGCCTGCCCGGTATTGGCCTTCGATCCGGCCATCTGGGCTGAATGCAGTGACGCCACGGTGAACCTTGACGTGCTGCCGGCACAAACCGCTTATGTGATCTACACCTCGGGCTCCACGGGCCAGCCCAAGGGCGTGGTCCTCAGCCATCAGATGTTGGCCAATTACCTGCAAGGGGTTCTGGAGCGCCTGCAGGTGCCGGCCGGAGCCAGCATGGCCATGGCCTCGACGGTGGCGGCAGACCTGGGGCACACCATGTTGTTCGGGGCGCTGGCCTCCGGTCGCTTGTTGCACTTGCTGTCCAAGGACCATGCGTTCGACCCCGACAGTTTCGCCAGCTACATGAGTGAGCATCAGGTCGATGTGCTGAAAATCGTGCCCAGCCACTTGCAGGGCCTGCTGCAGGCCGCCAACCCGGCGAATGTGCTGCCTCGGCAATTGCTGGTCGTGGGCGGCGAGGCTTGCCCCTGGTCCCTGGCGCAGAAAGTGCGGCAACTGCGCCCCGATTGCCGGGTGGTCAACCACTATGGCCCGACGGAAACCACCGTGGGCATCCTCACCCATGAGGTGCAAGACACCTTGGACGGCTACCGCAGCGTGCCAATCGGCCAGCCGCTGGCCAACAGCTGCGTGCGGGTGCTGGATGGCGGGCTCAACCCGGTCCCAGAGCGAGTGGCAGGCGAGTTGTACCTGGGCGGCCAGGGCGTGGCCCACGGCTATCTGGGGCGTGCGGCACTGACCGCCGAGCGCTTTGTGCCAGACCCTGAGGCGCAATACGGTGAGCGGCTGTATCGGGCCGGCGACCGGGCCCGGATCGAACAGGGGCGGGTGGAGTTTCTGGGGCGGGCCGATGAGCAGGTCAAAATCCGTGGCTATCGGGTTGAGCCAGGGGAAATTGCTGAACTGCTGCGCCAGCTCGACGGCGTGCAGGATGCCGTTGTCCTGGCGCAAGCGCTGGACAGCGACCCCGAGCGCCTGCAACTGGTGGCCTACTGCGTGGCGGCCGACGGCGTCAGCGTCGTGACCTTGGCTGCGCAGTTGCAGGCGCGACTGCCGGACTACATGGTCCCGGCCCATATCCTGCTGTTGGAGCGGTTACCACTGACCCCCAACGGCAAGCTGGACAAGCGTGCCCTGCCCAAACCAGAGGTGGTCAGCCGCCAGTACGTGGCGCCAGTGGGCGAGGTTGAAGAAAAACTCGCCAGCGTCTGGGCCGACGTGCTCAAGCTGGAGCGCGTGGGCACCAGCGACAACTTTTTCGAGCTGGGTGGCGATTCGATTCTCAGCCTGCAAATCATTGCCCGAGCCAAGCGCCAGGGCATCAAGATCACCCCCAAGCAGTTGTTCGAGAAACAGACCGTCGGCTTGCTGGCTCAAGTGGCCAAGCAGATCGAAGAAAAGCCCCGTGCGGCATCGACATCATCGGTGGCAGGCGGCGTGGTGCCGCTGCTGCCGATCCAGCAGCGGTTTTTCCAGGCGTCGATCCCTCAGCGCCAGCGCTGGAACCAGTCGGTCCTGCTCACTCCAAGCGAGCGCCTTAGTGCGCCGGCCCTGGAAGCTGCCCTGCAGGCCGTGATGCAGGCGCACGATGCCCTGCGCCTGCGTTTCAGCGAGCAACAGGGTCAATGGCGCGCCGAATTCCAGGCGCCGACGGCATCGAGCGTGCTGTGGCACAACACCTTGGACGACGCGGCACATCTGACCAATGCCGCCGACGAGGCCCAGGGCAGCCTGGACCTGGAGCGTGGGCAACTGGTGCGCGCCGTGCTGTTTGATCTGCCGGACGGCCAGCAACGTTTGCTGGTCGTGATCCATCACCTGGTGGTGGACGGTGTGTCATGGCGGGTGCTGCTCGAAGACCTGCAAACGGCTTATCAGCAAGCCAGCCAGGGCACGCCTGTGGTGTTGGCAGCCAAGTCCAGTGCCTTGCAGCAATGGGCAGAACACCTGAGCCGCTACGCCAGCGGTGAGGCGCTGGCGGCCGAGCGCGACTATTGGCTCGCCGCCCTTGGCGATGGTGAGCAGGAACTGCCCTGCGATTCACCCGAGGGAGCCATGACCCATCAGCAGGCCGCCCATGTGACTTCGCGGCTGGACAAGGCGCTCACACACCAACTGCTCAAGCTGGCGCCGGCGGCGTATCGCACCCAGGTCAACGACCTGCTGCTCACCGCCTTGGCCCGTACATTGTGCCAATGGAGCGGGCAAGCGGGGGTGAGCATTGCCCTGGAAGGCCATGGCCGCGAAGACTTGTTCGATGACGTTGACCTGAGCCGCACCGTGGGGTGGTTCACCAGCCTGTTCCCGGTCCGTCTCACGCCGCACGCCGGCGTGGGCGAGAGCATCAAGCACATCAAGCAGCAACTGTGGCAGGTGCCCCACAAGGGGGTTGGCTACGGCGTGCTGCGTTACCTCGGTGACGAGGGTTACGCCAGCCAACTGCGGGCCCTGCCCGAGGCGCGGGTGACCTTCAATTACCTGGGGCAGTTCGACGGCAGTTTCTCCGCCGATCAGGGCGCGCTGTTTGTGCCGGCCAGCGAAGACTGCGGCCGGCGCCAGGACGATCATGCACCGCTGGGCAACTGGTTGAGCATCAATGGCCAGGTGTACAACGGCGAATTGGTTCTGGACTGGACCTATAGCCGGGACATGTTCCGCGAAGAAACCCTGCAACAGCTGGCCAGTGCCTATGAGCGGTCACTCAAGGAAGTGATCGAGCATTGCCTGGAGGAAACCAGCCAGGGTGTCACGCCGGGCGATTTCCCGCTGGCGCGCCTGACGCAAGCGCAATTGGATCGCCTGCCGGTCGCGGCGCGGGACATTGAAGACATCTACCCGTTGTCGCCCATGCAAGAGGGGCTGCTGTTGCATACCCTGCTGGAGCCGGGCTCGGGCATCTACATGATGCAGTACTGCTATCGGGTGGAGCATGGCATTGATGTACCCGCCTTCATGGAGGCGTGGAAGGTGGTGGTCGGGCGCCACGAAGTGCTGCGTACGTCCTTTAACTGGGAGGTCAGTGAGCGCATGGTGCAAATCGTTCATCGCCGACAGGAACCCGTCATTCGTTTCTATGACTGGCAGCACGTCGACAGCGCTGACTACGAAAGCAAGCTGGCCGCCGAACTGGCCGAGGAATTGCGCCAGGGCTTCGACCTGGCCAGGGAAGTACCCTTTCGTTTGCGCCTGATCCAGCTGGCGCCGGAGCGCTTCGGTTTTGTCTTCAGTAACCACCATGTGCTGCTGGATGCCTGGTGCCGGATGGGCATCGTGGACGAGTTCTTCAAGGTCTACGAAGGCCTGCTCAAGGGTGAGCAGGTGCAGCTGCCGGTGCCGTCGCGCTACCGTGACTTTATCGCCTTGCTCGAAGGTTGGGACCAGGACGCCTCCAAGGCCTTCTGGCGCGACAACCTGCGCGGGTTCGAACGGCCGACGCCGTTGCCGTTCGACCACACCATCAACCGTGAGCAAGGGCAGGCAACGGTCGATGACCGCATTGTCTATTTCAGCCACGAACAAAGTGCGGCCCTGGCCCACAAGGCCCAATCGGCCCAACTGACCGTCAACACCCTGGTGCAGGGCGCCTGGGCAATGCTGTTGCAACGCTACAGCGGTGAGCGTGACGTGCTGTTCGGCATCACCGTGGCCGGTCGCCCGGTGGAGTTCCCGGAAATGCAGGCCACCGTGGGGCTGTTCATCAACAGTATCCCGTTGCGGGTGGCCTTGCCGGGCGCGGGTTCTGCCCAGACGGCGAAGGCCTGGTTGCAGGCGATGTTCGAGCACAACCTGGACCTGCGTGAGCATGAGCATCTGCCGCTGGTGACCATCCAGGGGTGCAGTGAAATCGGCGCCGGCCAGCCCTTGTTCGACAGCCTGTTCGTGTTCGAGAACGCGCCGGTGGAGTCCAGTGTTGGCGTGCAGGCGGCCAGCATGAACGTGCAGGCCGGCACCTCGCGTACGCATACCAACTATCCGATTACCGTGGTGGTCTACCCCGGCGAGGTGTTGGGCTTGCACCTGTCCTACGACCAGCGCCTGTTCGAGGCTGCGACCATCGACGCCTTGCTGGCCGACTTCCAGGCCACATTGCTGACACTGGCCGAAGGGCTCGACCAACCGTTCCACCAACTACCAGCCCTGAACCAGGGCATGGGTGAAGACGACCAGCTGCCTGCTGCGCTGAGCCAGGGCTATGCCCGCTTGTTCGCGGCCAGTGCGATGGAGCATCGCCAGCGTGTGGCTGCCAGTAGCCAGGGCCGCAGTTGGCGTTATGAGGAACTGGATCGCCAAACCACCCAGTTGGCGCAAGCACTGCAAGCCCGCGGCATTGAGGCCGATGGCCTGGTGGCGGTGTTGGGCGAGCGCGACCTGCCGTTGTTGGGCATGGTGGTGGCGACGTTCAAGGCGGGCGGGGGGTACTTGTCGTTGGACCCAGGCTTGCCGGTCAAGCGCCTGGTGGATGTGCTGGGCCTTAGCAAGGCGTCGGTGCTGGTGTGCGATGCCGCTTGCCAGCCACTGGCGCAACAAGTGCTCGACGGCCTCGCGCAGCCGCCGGTGCTGTTGGTGTGGGAGCAGGTGCAGGCGCAGCCACCGCTGGCGACGGCACTGCGTGGCGTTCCTGAGGATGCCGCACGCCTGTTGGCCTATGTGATCTTCACCTCCGGCTCCACGGGTGTGCCCAAAGGGGTGATGGTGGAGCAGGCCGGTATGCTCAATAACCAATTGAGCAAGATCCCGTACCTGGGCTTGTCGTCGGCGGATGTCATTGCCCAGACGGCCTCCCAGAGTTTCGACATCAGCGTCTGGCAACTGCTGACCGCCGCACTTTGCGGAGCGCGCGTGGAAATCATCGCGGACGCCATTGCCCAAGACCCGCAACGCTTGCTGGAGCATGTGCGCAGCAGCGGTGTCAGCGTGCTGGAATGTGTGCCGGCCATGATCCAGGCCGTGCTGGAACTGCCAGCGGTGCCATTGCCTGCCTTGCGTTACCTGCTGACCACCGGCGAAGCCATGCCGCCCGCGCTGGCGCAGCGCTGGCTGGAGCGTTACCCGCAGATCGAGCTGATCAACGCCTATGGCCCGGCCGAATGCTCCGATGACGTCGCCCTGTACCGCGTACGCACAACGGGCGAGCAAGCCCATTTGCCGATTGGCACGCGAACTGACCATAACCGTCTGTATGTGCTCAATGACCTGCTCGAACCGATGCCGGTCCGGGCGACGGGCGAGCTGCATATTGCCGGGGTCGGGGTAGGGCGTGGTTACCTGGGTGATCCGCTGCGGACCGCCTTGAGCTTTGTGCCAGACCCATTCAGTGCCCGTCCCGGCGAGCGCCTGTACCGCAGCGGCGACCTGGCACGCCAGCAGCCAGACACTGAAGTCTTGGAGTACATCGGGCGTGCGGACTTCCAGGTGAAGATTCGTGGCTACCGCATCGAACTGGGCGAAATCGAGGCGCGCCTGCAAAGCCATCCGGCGTTGCTCAGCGTAGTCGTGGTGGATGTCGATGGGGCAGGTGGCAAGCAACTGGTTGCCTACTGCGTGCCTCGCGATCTGGCGTTGATCGACGCAGGCGGCCAGGCACTGGGCGAGTTGCGTGCCAGCCTGGCCGAGCATGTGCGTGCCAGCCTGCCGGGTTACATGGTCCCGGCGCAGTGGGTGATGTTGGCCGCGTTGCCGTTGACCGCCAACGGCAAGCTGGACCGCAAGGCACTGCCACAGCCGGATGTCAGCCAGTTGCAGCAGGATTACGTGGCACCGGTCTCGGCGCTGGAGCAACAGATGGCCGCTATCTGGGCTGATGTTCTGAAAGTGCCCCAGGTTGGCCTGACCGACAACTTCTTCGAACTGGGCGGGCATTCCTTGTTGGTGGTGCAAGTGGTGGTGCGGGTACGCGAACAGCTGTCGATCGAGGTGAGCCTGCGCGAGCTGTTCGAGCACTCGACACTGGCGGCTTTCAGTCGCGTGGCAGCGGGCAAGCAAGACCAGAGCGAGTCGATTCACAGCGAATTGGCTAAATCTTTGGAGGCCCTCAAACGTCTTACTACAGAGGAAATTGATGAGTTGATTTAACGCTCCCCTGCGGGTCGGCATCCACGCATCACGGATGCCGCGCCCGCAGGCCGTGCCACCGAAGGTGGACACTCATTTTTCAGCATTCAAGGAGCCGGCGAAAGTCCGGCTCTTTCATGTGCTCAACACCCACGCGTGCGTGCCCCAGGCGTGTTGAGCCGATATCTTTGTAGGAGAGGTTCAAGTGCAAGCATTGCTCGATTCCGTAGAGTCATTGTCACCCAAGGAACGCAAGGCGCTCGCCACCTTGCTCAAGCGCCAGGGCGTCAACCTCTATGGGCTCACGCCGATCTTCAAAAGAGCCAGTGCCGAACCTCTCCTGCTTTCCTATGCCCAGCAGCGCCAGTGGTTTCTGTGGCAGTTGGCGCCCGATAGCAGCGCCTACAACATCTGCGCCGCCCTGCGCCTGGAAGGTGCGCTGGATGTCGCCGCGCTGCGCGCCAGTTGCACTGCACTGATCGAACGTCATGAAGTGCTGCGCACCACGTTTGTACAGGAGGACGACCGGACGGTGCAGGTGGTGCATCCGGCCGGTGAGTTCAGTCTGCACGTCGATGCCATGAGCGGTGGCGATATCGACCACCAGATTGCCGACTACGTGCAGGCGCAGACGGCAAGCCCGTTCGACCTGCAGCAGGGGCCGCTGCTGCGCATGAAGTTGCTGCAAGTGGCCGACCAGGCCCATGTGCTGGTACTGACGGTGCACCATATCGTCGCCGATGGCTGGTCGATGCCGATCCTGGTCAATGACCTGGTGCAACTCTATGTCGGTTACACCCAGGGCCAGGCGGCGACGTTGCCGGCGCTGCCGATTCAGTACGGCGACTACGCCCTCTGGCAGCGCAATTGGATGGAAGCCGGCGAGCGTGAGCGCCAGGTGGCGTACTGGCTGGAAAAGCTGGGGGGCGAGCAGCCGGTGCTGGAGTTGCCGGCCGACCGCGTGCGCCCGACGGTGCCCAGCGGTGTCGGTGCGCGCGTGGCCATTGATGTGGACGCGGCCTTGTTGGCGGGTCTCAAGGGCCTGGCGCAGCAGCAGGGCGTCACCCTGTTCATGGTGTTGTTGGCATCTTTCCAGGCGCTGCTGCATCGCTACAGCGGGCAACGTCAGGTGCGGGTCGGGGTGCCGATTGCCAATCGGACCCGCAGTGAGACCGAAGGGCTGATCGGCTTTTTCGTCAATACCCAAGTGCTGCAGGCCGAGTTTGCTGCGCAGATGCGCTTCAGCGACTTGCTCCAACAGGTGCGTCAGACGGCGCTGGACGCCCAGTCCCATCAGGACTTGCCCTTTGAGCAACTGGTGGAGGCGCTGCAGCCGGAACGCAGCATGAGCCACAGCCCGATGTTCCAAGTGATGTTCAATCACCAGACCCAGGCCGCGAGCGCCGGTCGCCAGCTCCCTGGGCTGAGTGTGAGCACGCTGGATTGGCAGAGCCATACCACTCAGTTCGACCTGACCCTGGACACTGCCGAGCACCCCGCCGGCCTGTCGGCGTCCCTGACTTATGCCGTCGACCTGTTCGACGCCGGCACCATCGAACAACTGGGTCGGCATTGGCATAACCTGTTGCTGGCAATCGTTGCGCAGCCACAACAACGGGTCGATGAGCTGTCGTTGCTGGGCGCCGAAGAGCGTCAGCGCATCGTCCATGAGTGGAACCGCACCACGGCGGACTATCCCCATGGGCTGTGCGTACCGCAGTTGTTCGAAGCCCAGGTCGAACGGTCTCCCGAGGCCTGTGCCCTGGCATTCGCCGGGCAAACGCTGAGCTACCGACAACTCAACCGACAAGCCAACCAACTGGCGCACAAGCTGCGCGGCCTGGGCGTCGGCCCTGAAGCCTTGGTAGGGGTGGCCCTCAAGCGCGGGCCGCAGATGATCATCGGCCTGTTGGCAATCCTCAAGGCCGGTGGCGCCTACGTGCCACTCGACCCGGATTATCCGTCCGACCGCCTGGCCCATATGATGAATGACAGCGGCCTGCAGCTGCTTTTGACCCAGAGCGAGCTGGTCGAAAACCTGCCGATTCCGGCCGGGGTCCAGAGTTTGTGCCTGGATCAGGCGCCCGGCTGGCTGGCCGATTGCAGCGAGCAAAACCCCACGGCCCAGGCATTGCCAGGCAACCTGGCCTACGTGATCTATACCTCCGGCTCCACCGGTTTGCCCAAGGGCGTGACCATCCGTCACGACGCCCTGGTCAACTTCCTGTGGACCATGGGCGAGCGACCGGGCATCGACGCCAGTGACCGGGTGTTGTCCCTGACCTCGTTGTCATTCGACATTGCCGGCCTGGAGTTGTACCTGCCCCTGCTGCGGGGCGCCGCAGTGGTGTTGTTGGGAGACCAGGAAAACAAGGATCCCCAGGCGCTGCTCAAGGTGATCGACGAGCAGGCGGCCAATGTGATCCAGGCCACGCCGTCGACCTGGCGCATGGTGCTGGATGCGGCCCCTGAGGGCGCACTCACTGGCAAGAAAATCCTCTGCGGCGGCGAGGCCCTGACGGCTGACCTGGCCCAGCGCCTGATCGCCCAGGCCGGTCATGTGTGGAACCTGTATGGCCCCACCGAGACCACCATCTGGTCCGGTATCCACTACGTTGACCAGCCTGCCGGGACCTGGCTGGGACGCCCCATCGCCAATACCACGTTCCATGTGCTGGATGGCAACTTCGATGCGGTGCCGGTGGGCGTCAGCGGTGAGTTGTACATTGGCGGCGACGGCCTGGCACGGGGCTACCTGCGACGTCCCGGCCTGACCGCCGAACGCTTTGTGCCTGACCCGTTCGGCAATGGCCGCCTGTACCGTACCGGTGACCTGGTGCGCTATCGCCAGGACGGCGTGGTGGAGTACGTCGGGCGCCTCGACCATCAATTGAAAATCCGCGGGTTCCGCATCGAACTGGGTGAAATCGAAGCCTGCCTGGTCGCCCATGGGCAGGTGCGTGAAGCCGTGGTCATCGATATCGACGGCCCACTGGGAAAACAATTGGCGGCCTACCTGGTCAGTGTCGATGCCGCTGCCCACCTGGCGGACGACGAAGCCCTGAATGCCTGGCGCCAGGCGCTGAAAAACCATATGAAGCAGCAACTGCCTGACTATATGGTGCCGACCCATCTGGTATTTGTGGACAAACTGCCGCTGACCCCCAATGGCAAGATCGACCGCAAAGCCTTGCCGCGCCCGGATGCCAGCGTGCAGCACGGCGTGCATGTCGCGCCGCAGACGCCGTTGCAAATCGCTTTGGCAGGGATCTGGGCCGAGGTGTTGAAGGTGGAGCAGGTCGGTTTGACCGACAATTTCTTCGAGCTGGGCGGGCATTCGTTGCTCGCCACCCAGATGATTGGACGTCTCCGTCAACGCCTGGACCTAGACGTGCCGTTGCGCCGCCTGTTCGAGGCCCAAGACCTGCAGGGTTTTGCCGAATTCGCCGCGCAGGCCAGCGGCGCCGCCGTGCAGGCCATGGGCATCGTAGACCGCAGCCAACCGCTGGCCGTGTCTTACGCCCAGCAGCGGCAATGGATCCTCTGGCAGCTGGAACCTACCAGCGCCGCGTACAACATCAGCGCCGCCCTGCGCCTGACCGGCCAGCTTGACCCTGAAGCGCTGCGCCGGGCTTTCGAGGCGTTGATCAGTCGTCACGAAACCCTGCGCACCACCTTCCGCCAGGACGGCGATACCCCGTTGCAGGTCATTCACCCCGCGACGGCCTTTGCGCTGGCTCTGGAACACCTGGACAGCGAGGCGCAGCTGGCGGCACGTGTCCAGCAGTTGGTGCAACTGCCGTTTGACCTGGAGCAGGGCCCGTTGCTGCGGGTCAAATTGCTGCGCCTGGAAGCCGACGAACACGTACTGGTATTGACCCTGCACCACATCGTGACCGATGGCTGGTCAACGTCGATCCTGGTGGACGAACTGGTGCAGCTCTACGCCGGGTTCAGCCAGGGCCAGCCTGCGCAACTGGCGCCGCTGGCGGTGCAATATGCCGACTACGCCGCATGGCAACGCCAGTGGCTGCAGGCCGGCGAGCGCGACCGTCAATTGGCGTACTGGGTGCAGCAATTGGGCGGCGAGCAACCCGTGCTGGAGCTGCCTGCCGACCGTGCCCGCCCGGCGCAGCCCAACCGTGCCGGTGGCCAGGTGACGATCACCCTCGAACTGGCCATGATCCACGACCTCAAAGCCCTGGCCCAGCGGGAGGGGGTGACCCTGTTCATGTTGCTGCTGGCCTCGTTCCAGACCTTGTTGCAGCGCTATTCGGCGCAGTCGCAGATACGGGTCGGCGTGCCGGTGGCCAACCGCACGCGCGGCGAAATCGAGCGATTGATCGGCTTTTTCGTCAACACCCAGGTGCTCAAGGCCCAGTTCGACACCCACGCAACCTTTAGCGAAGTACTCCAGCAGGTCAAACACACGGCATTGGAGGCCCAGGCCCACCAGGACCTGCCGTTCGAGCAGCTGGTGGATGCCTTGCAGCCCCAACGCAGCTTGAACCACAGCCCGTTGTTCCAGGTGATGTTCAACCACCAGACCGACGTGAAAGGCGCCCGCCAATCATTGCCGGGCCTGACCGTGGAAGGCTTGAATTGGCAGGCCCACAGCACCCAATTCGACCTCGCCCTGGACACCGTCGAGCACCACCGTGGGCTGTCTGCGGCGTTTACCTACGCGACCCAATTGTTCGACGTTGGCACCATCGAGCAGATGGGCCGGCATTGGCGCAACCTGCTGCAGGCGATCATCGAGCAGCCGGAGCAGCGGGTCGATGAACTGACGCTGCTGGATGATGCCGAGCGGCGCAAGATCGTGCGTAGCTGGAACCGTACCGATGCGGTCTATCCGGGTGAGCGCTACGTTCACCAGCGCTTCGAACACCAGGTTCGCGTGCAACCCCAGGCCACGGCGCTGCTGTTCGCCGACCAGACCCTGAGCTATGAGCAGCTCAACCGTCGGGCCAACCGCCTGGCGCACAAGTTGCGCGAATTGGGGGTGGGCCCGGAAGTGCTGGTGGGCGTGGCCCTGGAGCGCAGCCTGGAAATGGTGGTGGGCTTGCTGGCGATCCTCAAGGCGGGCGGCGCCTATGTGCCCCTGGACCCGGACTATCCGGCAGACCGATTGGCCTACATGCTTGAAGACAGTGGCGTGAACCTGCTGCTGACCCAGAGCCATTTGCTGGAACTGTTACCCATTGCCGAATCGATGCGCAGCCTGTGCCTGGATCAGGACGGCGACTGGCTGGAAAGCTTCAGCGACAGCAACCCGTCGCCCGCACTGTCGTCCAACAACCTGGCCTATGTGATCTACACCTCCGGCTCTACCGGTCGGCCGAAGGGGGCAGGCAACACCCACGAGGCACTGCTCAATCGCCTGGACTGGATGCAAAAAGCCTATGGCTTGCAGGCGCACGACACGGTGTTGCAGAAGACTCCGTTCAGCTTTGATGTTTCGGTGTGGGAGTTCTTTTGGCCGTTGATGGCCGGCGCGCGGCTGGCCATCGCCCAGCCCGGCGATCACCGCGACCCCGAACGCCTGCGCGACACCATCCAGCGTTACCAGGTCAGCACCCTGCATTTCGTCCCCTCGATGTTGCAGGTGTTCATGGCCAGCGAAGGTGTGGAGCAATGCCAGAGCATCCGCCGGGTGGTGTGCAGCGGCGAGGCCTTGTCCAAGGCGCTGTCGGACCAGGCCCGGGCGCGCCTGCCGGCGGCCGGTTTGTACAACCTGTATGGCCCTACCGAAGCGGCCATCGACGTGACCCACTGGACCTGCGGCGAGGAGCACGGTGTCAGCGTCCCCATCGGCCTGCCGATCGATAACCTCAAGACCCATATTCTGGAACCCAGCCTGACCCCGGCGGCCCGTGGGGTCAGCGGCGAGCTGTACCTGGGCGGCATCGGCCTGGCCCGGGGTTACCACCAGCGACCAGCACTCACCGCCGAACGCTTTGTGCCTGACCCGTTCGACCCTGTCGGTGGCGGCCGCTTGTACCGTACCGGTGACCTGGCGCGCTATCGCGAGCAGGGCGTGATTGACTACGTCGGTCGTATTGACCACCAGGTGAAGATCCGCGGTCTACGCATCGAGCTGGGCGAAATCGAGGCACGCCTGATGGAGCACCCCCAGGTGCGCGAGGCCGTGGTGCTGGCGGTTGACGGCGCGCTGGGCAAGCAGTTGGTGGGCTATTGCGTGACGGCCGACGGTACG
Source organism: Pseudomonas kairouanensis (assembly GCF_004682055.1). GTDB lineage: Bacteria > Pseudomonadota > Gammaproteobacteria > Pseudomonadales > Pseudomonadaceae > Aquipseudomonas > Aquipseudomonas kairouanensis. Next base: position 102,206 of record NZ_QUZU01000015.1, read on the forward strand.
GTGCCCGAGCCAGGCAGCGAGGAGGGCGCCCGGCTGCGCAGTGAACTGGCGCAGTTCCTGGCCTTGGAGCTGCCCGACTACATGGTCCCGGCACACCTGCTGCTGCTGGCGCAGATGCCGGTGACGGCCAATGGCAAGCTTGCCCGCAACCTGTTGCCGGCGCCGGATATGAGCCAGGCGCTGGAGGAATACCGTGCACCGCGCACGCAGGTCGAGCAACAACTGGTGGCCATCTGGCAAGACGTGCTGAACCTGCCGCGGGTGGGCATCATCGATAACTTCTTTGCACTGGGTGGCGACTCGATCATCTCGATCCAGGTGGTCAGCCAGGCACGGCAACTGGGCTTGCAGATCGCCCCCAAGGACCTGTTCCTGCAACAGACCATCGAAAAGCTGGCTGGCAGCGTGACCCAGGTGCAGGCCCCGGTTGACGTGCAACCTGTGGCCCTGCATGGCTTGAGCGAAGTGCAGGTGCAGGCGTTGCCGATTGACCATGGGCAGGTCGAAGCGCTGTACAAGCTCTCACCGATGCAGCAAGGCATGTTGTTCCTGGGGCTCAACAGCGACCCCGAGGACGAGCTTTACATCAACCAACTCAACGTCTCGGTCGAAGGCCTGCAAGTGGCGCGCTTGCGCCAGGCGTGGGCGTACGTTGCGCAGCGTCACGATGTGCTGCGCACGGGCTTCCTGTGGCAGAACCTGGATGAGCCCGTGCAGTTTGTCCTGCGTGATGCCGGGTTGCCGCTGACCGAGCTGGACTGGCGCCATGAGCCGGCCACAGACCTGTTGATCAAGGACCTGGCGCGCACCGAGCGCCTGCGCGGCTTCAACCTCGCCCAGCCGCCTTTGCAGCGCGTGGTATTGATTCGCCTGGGCGACGACCGCTACCAGTTGATCTGGACCTACCATCACATCCTGCTCGACGGCTGGAGCACGTCCCAGTTGATGGGCGAAATATTGGCGGCCTATTCCGGGCAAACCCTGGCGCCGGTGGTGCCTTATCGCAACTACATTGGCTGGTTGCGCCAGCAGGATCCATCGATCAGCCAGGCGTTCTGGCGCGGGCAGCTAGCCGAGTTCGAGGAACCGACGTACCTGGCCGATGCCTTCGCCAGCGGCCCGCGTGAACATGGCCACCAGGCCCTTTACACGCGCTTCACGCCGCAGGTCACCCAGGACTTGAAGGCGTTTGCCGCTGCGCAACGCATTACCCTGAACACCTTGGTACAGGGCGCGTGGTTGCTGCTGCTCAGCCGTTACAGCGGCCAGCGCAGCGTGTGCTTTGGCGCGACGGTAGCCGGGCGTCCCAGCGCCTTGCCGGGGGCGCAGAGCATGCTTGGCCTGTTCATCAACACGTTGCCGGTGATCCACGAGGTCGACCCTCAGGCACCTGTCGGCCAATGGCTGCAGGACTTGCAACGAGTCAACCTGGAACTGCGCGACCATGAATACACCCCGCTGGGGGATATCCAGCGTTGGGCCGGGCGCAGTGGGCAGGCCTTGTTCGACAGCATTATCGTGTTTGAAAACCAGCCGTTGGACCGCACGCTGCGCGAGTGGAAGGACGACTCCTTGCGCTTTGGCGATATCGGCGGCGCCGGCCTGACCGACTTCCCCATGGACCTGATGGTGACATTGGAAGACTACCTGGCGATCGAATACATGTACCTGCGCCAGTGTTTCAGCGATGTGGCCGTGGAAGGTATCCGTACGAACATGGAAGCGTTGCTGCTGGCATTGGCGGCCGACGCCCGTCAGCCCGTCGGTAATCTGGGCCTGAAATACGCGCCGCCCACCCAGCAACTGGCACCGCCTGCCCGTGCACACGCGTCGTTGGTGCATGAACGCATCCAGCACTGGGCCGAGCGCCAGGGCAGTGCGACGGCGGTCAAGGTAGGTGAGCGCAGCCTGTCGTTTGCACAGCTGGAAACCCGTGCCAATCAACTGGCCCATCACTTGATCGCCGAAGGCGTGGGGCCGGAAGTGCGGGTGGGGGTGGCCTTGCCCCGCAGTGAAACCATGATCATCGCGTTGCTCGCCGTCCTGAAAGCAGGCGCGGCCTACGTGCCCATCGATGCGTCTTACCCGCGTGAGCGCTTGAGCTACCTGATGCAGGATTCGGGCATTGCGCTGTTGCTGACCGACTCGCGGATTGTCGCCAGCCTGCCGATCAACCCGGCGCTGCATGTGCTTGAAGTGGACCGCCTCGATACCTGCCATTGGCCAGCCACGGCGCCGCAGAACCGGGTTCACCCGGAAAACCTCGCCTACGTGATCTATACCTCTGGCTCCACCGGCCAGCCCAAGGGCGTGGTGGTCAGTCATGGCCCGCTGGCCATGCACTGCCGCGCCGTGGGTGAACGCTACGAAATGAGCCCCGCCGATTGCGAGCTGTTGTTCATGTCATTTGCGTTCGACGGTGCCCACGAACGCTGGCTCACCACCTTGACCCACGGCGGTTGCCTGTTGCTGCGCGACGATGAGCTTTGGACGCCGGAGCAGACTTACCAAGCGATGCATCGGCATGGTGTGACCGTGGCAGCGTTTCCGCCGGTGTACCTGTTGCAATTGGCCGAGCACGCCCGACTGGACGGCAACCCACCGCCGGTGCGCATCTACTGTTTTGGCGGCGACGCCGTGCCCGAGGCCAGCTATGCGTTGGCTCGTGAGGCGCTCAAGCCGCAGTACATCATCAATGGTTATGGGCCGACGGAAACCGTGGTCACGCCACTGATCTGGAAGGCGGCCGAAGGCGAGCCTTGCGGCGCGATCTACGCACCGATCGGCGAATGTGTAGGCCAGCGCAGCGCCTATGTCATGGACATTGACCTCAACCCGCTGCCACCGGGTGTTGCTGGCGAGCTGTACCTGGGCGGCGAGGGCGTGGCGCGGGGTTACCTGAACCGTGCCGGCCTCACCGCCGAGCGCTTTGTGGTCGATCCTTATGCCCGTGGCGGTCGCCTGTATCGCACCGGTGACTTGGTGCGCCAGCGAGAAAACGGCACATTCGACTACCTTGGTCGCCTGGATAACCAGGTGAAGATCCGTGGGTTCCGCATTGAACTGGGGGAAATCGAAGCCTGCCTCACTGCCATGGACGAGGTCGGTCACGCCGCCGTGGTGGTGCGCGAAGGGCCGAGCGGCAATCAGCTGTTTGGCTATGTCACCCTTGATCACGCTGCCCCCCAGGGCTTGGTCGACAGCTTGCGCGAGCGCTTGAAGCAGGCGCTGCCCGAATACATGGTGCCGGCGCAGTTGATGGTGCTGGACCGACTGCCCCTGAACCCCAATGGCAAGCTGGACCGCAACGCGCTGCCGATGCCAGACGCGCGCAGCGAGTACCTGGCGCCGCGCAACGAACTGGAGCAGGCCATGGCCGCTATCTGGCAGACCATTCTCAAGGTGGAGCGGGTGGGGGTGACGGACAATTTCTTCGAGCTGGGCGGTGATTCGATCCTCAGCATGCAGGTGGTGGCCAAGTCCCGCGCCTTGAAGAAATTCGGCTTCACCTTGCGCCTGCGCGACCTGATCCAGAAACCGAGCATTGCCCAGCTCACCGCCGCGCCCGCCAAGGCTGTACCGCTGCTGGCCCTCAATGCCGAGGTCAGTGCAAGCCCGCCGCTCTTTTGCGTGCATGCAGGTTTCGGCACGGTATTCGACTATGAACCCTTGGCGCGTCGCCTCAACGGCCGCTGCACGGTGATCGGTATCCAGGCCCGGCAACTGCTGGACCCGAACTGGGAGGAACAGTCCCTGGTCGCCATGGCCAAGGACTACGTCGGTTATCTGCGTGACAAGCAACCCCAGGGGCCCTATCGCCTGCTGGGCTGGTCGCTGGGCGGAACGCTGAGCGTGCTGATGGCGGCTGAGCTGGAGCAGCAGGGGCAAGTCGTGGAACTGCTCGCACTGCTCGACAGCTTCGTGCCGTCATCCGCCAACGCCCAGCAGCAGGACCACTGGCTGGATGACTTGAGCGAGTTGTTGCGCGCCACGGTGCCAGACGCTGGCGCCGTGGACGTGAAGGACACCCGCGAGGAAAGCCCTCAGGCCGCCCGCGCACTGATCGTCGAGGCGCTTGGCCAGGTATCGGGCGGTCTGGGGGTGGATGAGCTGACGCAAGTCTTCGCCTGTGCCCGAACCCTGAAACGCTTGTCCCGAGCGCTGGACTCCTGCCCGAAAGTAACGGCGCAGCCATTGAGCTGGTGGGTCGCCGGCCGAGAGGACGAACAGCGCGAGTTGGCTCGTCAGGTCGGCTCTGCTGGTTTGGCTGCGCAGCCGTTGGCCTGCGGTCACTTCCAGGTGCCGCGCGAGCCGTCGGTGTTGCTTGAGCTGGAAGAAGCACTCAGTGAGCTGCTGGCCGTTACCGAACCTTCTTGAACCTAGAACCCGTCGCTGGGCACCCCCGTGTGGGGGTGCCCATTTGGAGAATCCTTGATCATGCCTCTCAATCCTGACCTCGCCGCTTACCTGGAACTGGTGGGCAGCGGCCGTCGCAGCGGTAAAGCCTTGCCGATGCATCACCTGCAACCGGAGGAAGCCCGACGCCAGTTCGACCAGTCTTCAGCGCTGATGGACCCCGGTGCCGATGAGCCCGAATTCATCCAGTCAGTGTCCTTGACGGCCCGCGACGGCCAGCGTTTGCAAGCTCGGCTGTACCGACCACCGGAGTGGGACGCCAGCCAACACAGTGGTGCCGTGTTGTACTTGCACGGCGGCGGTTATGTGGTGGGCAGCCTGGATTCCCACGATGCCCTGTGCTGGAACCTGGCTCTGGATTCGGGCTTGCCGGTGCTCTCGCTGGAGTACCGTTTGGCCCCGCAGTGGCGCTTTCCCACGGCCTTCAACGATGCCGAGGATGCTTGGCAGTGGTTGGCCCTCAATGCACGGGAGCTGGGTATAGACCCTGAGCGCATGGCTGTGGTGGGTGACAGTGTCGGCGGCAGCCTGGCCACCGTATTGGCCAACAGCCTGGCAGCCCAGCAGGCCCTGCCGCACCCGCGTTTGCAGGTGTTGATCTATCCGGTCACCGATGCCAGCCGTGTCAGTGCCTCGGTGGAGCGCTATGGCGTCGGCCATTTGCTGGAGAAGGACACTCTGGAGTGGTTCTACCAGCAGTACCAGACAACCCCGGCCGACCGACTGGACCCACGCTTTTCGCCGCTGTTGGGGGCGGTGAATGCGCAGGTGGCACCGGTATTGCTCATTGTTGCGCAGTGCGATCCCTTGCATGACGAGGCGGTGGCCTATGCGCGGCATCTTGAGACCGGTGGCGTGGCGGTGCAGTTGGAAGTCTACGATGGCATGTGCCATGACTTCCTGCGGATGGGGTCGATCATTGACGAGGCAGACCTGGCCCGTGAGCGAATCGTCGAGGCGCTGGCCCAGCGGCTGGGTTGACTTTGCAAGCGGCATAAAAAAACCGCAGCCCTTGGGCTGCGGTTTTTTTTACGGGTGGATCAGAAGGTGTATTTGGCGGTCACGGTGAAGTTGCGTGGGTCACCGTAGACGTCATAAGGGCTCCAGGTAGAGTTGCTGGCGATGCCCTGGTAGTACTTTTTGTCGAACAGGTTGTTGATGTTCAGCTGGGTGTCCAGGTTTTTAGTGACCTGGTAGCCGGCCATCAGGCCGAACAGGGCGTAGGCTTCCTGGTCAACATGGAACTTCTGTGATTGGCCGTTGAACGTGACCACGCCCTTGTTGAAGGTGCTGCTTTGGCTGTAGACGTTTGCACCGATACGCAGTTTGTTCAGGTCGCCTTGCAGATGGTAGGTGGTATTGGCCTTGAACATGTGGCGAGGCACGTCGGTGTCGAACAGGGTGCCTTCCTTGGAACCGTCGGCATCCTTTTTGTACTTGGCCTGGGCGAAGGTATAGCCGGCGCCGACCTGCCAGTTTGGTGTCAGTGCACCGTTGATCTCCAACTCGATGCCCTGACTGCGGACCTTGCCTGCGGCCTCGTAGCAGGCATAGCTGCCTACGGCGATGAATCTGCATTGACTGCTGTCTGCGACTTCTGCCGCTCGGTTGAGCTGGTCGATCTGGAACAACGAAGCGCTGGCATTCAGCGCGCCACCAAAGTACTCGCCCTTGATGCCTATTTCATAGTTTTCACCCGTGATCGGTTTGATCCCGGCGCCGTCACCGTCTTTTTCATCCTGAGGCTGGAAGATATCGGTGTAGCTGGCATAGACCGAATGGTTGTCGTCCAGGTCATAGATCACGCCGGCGTATTTGGTGACGTGGCGCACTTCCTTGGTTTTGCCCGAGGTGTAGTACTGGTCGTTGGTCTGGTCGTAGATCGACGTCGAGTCGTACCAGTCCAGGCGTGCACCGAGAATGACTTTGAGTGGGTCGGCAAGGTTCCAGCGCGTGGTGACGTACAGGCCCTCCTGGTCGACCTTGTCATTGATGGAGTAAATGTCTGGAACGAAAGGCCTTGGTGTGTTGGGGTTGAAGTTGTTGATATCGATATTGTCGATGAAGGTAGTGCCGCCCACCGCTTCGGTCTTGAGTTGACGCTTGCTGGCACCCACCACCAGCTCATGCTGGCGCCCAAGCAGGGAGAACGGGCCGCTGGCAAAGAAATCATAGGTGGACTGGTCGTAGTCACGCGTCTGGTTGAATACCCGCTGGCGGTAGGTCAAGTTGGAGTTGCGTTCCAGAACGGCGCCACCCAGCTTGAAGTCGGACCAGTTTTTCGAGGCGCCCAGGTGCAGGCGCCAGTCGTTGTCGAAACGTTGGTCCAGCTCGACGAATACGGTCTTGTTCTCCACGTCCTGGTGCGACCAGCTGTAGCCGAACGATTTGGAACGGGAGAAGCCCATGCTGCTGCCGTCCGGGCTTGCCGGCAAGCCGCCCCAGTTGATGTTGTTATTGTCGTTCTGATCGGAGGCACCCACGGTGAGGGTGGTGCTGTCGGTCAGGTCGAACTCGGTGATGCCGTAGAACACGCCGCGTTCGCGCCCGGCGTAATCCTGGTAGCTGTCCTTGTCGTGGTAGGCGCCGACAAAGCGGCCACGCACGCTGCCGCTTTCATTGACCGGGCCGGATACGTCCAGCTCGCTGCGGTAGTTGTCCCGGCTGCCGGCGCTGCCGGTGATGCTGGCCTGGAATTCCTTGGTGGGGCGCTTGCGCACCATGTTGATGGCGGCCGATGGGTTGCCAGCGCCTTGCATCATGCCGGTGGCACCGCGCACCACTTCGACGCGGTCGTAGGGGGCCAGGTCGGCAGTAGCGACCCAGTCGGCGTTGTAGGTGGTCGGCAGGCCGTCAAACATGATGTTGGTGATCGGGAAGCCACGGGCGAAGTACTCGCTGTTGGCCGGGCGCGCAGCGGACAGGCGCAGCCCTGGGGTGGCCTGGACCACGTCGTCCAGGCTGCGCATGCCTTGGTCATCCATGCGCTGGCGGGTGATCACGGTCACGGACTGCGGGGTTTCGCGCAGGGACAGTGGCAGCTTGGTCGCGGTTTGCATTGCACCGGTGGTGTAGGAGCCGGTGTTTTCCGTGGTGCTGCCCAGGGCCTCGCCGCTGATGGTGGTTGCCCCCAGTTGCAGCGCGTTGTTGCTCGACGCGCTGACCGTCACGGAGGAGTTTTGCATCTGGTAGAACACACCGCTGTCCTGCAGCAGCCTGGCGATGGCCGCCGACGGTTCCAAGTGACCGGAAACGGCAGTGCTGCGCTTGCCTTCCACATCTTGCGGGCTGTAGAGCACTTGCAGGTTCGACTGGGTGCCGAAGGCCTGCAGTGCGCTGCTCAACGGCTGCGCCGGGATGTTGAAGGTCATTTCCTGGGCGTGGACCAGCATAGGCAGCAGGGCAGTCAGGCCTAGTGTGCAGAAACGCAGGTCGGGCTTGAGTGCATGACGGATCACGAGGGCCAGGGCCTGGGGGCGAAGTCGATGTGCAGGCATTTTAGAAAGTGCTCTTGAGTGTCGGCAGAGGTTAAAGGTAGTGAGATTGTTTCTCAATCAACTAATAAGACGCACGTCGCTGGAAAAACCGGAAATTAAACATTGGCGATTTCCTGTTGTTGGGCGCTGACCTTGCCGGCACTCATGTGCACCAACTGGTCGGCAATGTCGAAATAGCGATCGTCGTGGCTGATGACGATGATGGTTTTGCCCAGGCGCTTGAGGTCGGGCAGCAGCTCGGTATAGAAAATCCGCCGGAAGGTCGGGTCCTGGTCGGCAGCCCATTCGTCGAACACCAGAACGGGGCGTTCTTCAAGCCAGGCATTGACCAGTGCCAGGCGCTTGCGCTGGCCGGTGGAGAGGTCGGTGGTGGTGAAGGCGCCGTCCTTGATGCTGACCTTGTGGGCGATCTCCAGGCGTTGCAGGTACTGATTGGCCGTGTCAGGAATGTGCAGGTCGTCACGCACCAGGTCATCGAACAGGTAGTAGTCCGCGAAGATCGTGGTGAACAACTGGCGATAGTCGTCGCGGTTTTGCGCGGTCACCGGTTGGCCGTTGAGGCGCACTTCGCCTTGTTGCGGGGCGTAGAGCCCCAGCAGCAGCTTGATCAAGGTGGTCTTGCCGCAGCCGTTTTCGCCGACGATGAAGATGATGTCGCCCTGTTTGATGTTCAGGTTGACCGGCCCCAGGCGAAACGGCTCGCTGCCCTCCACCGGTGGGAAGTCAAAGCGCACGTTGTTCAGTTCCAGGCTATGCACGGCAGCTTTGGGGGCTTCGGCATCACTGAGCAACAGGTGCGGTTCCGGCGAGGAGAAACGTTCCGACAGGTCGGCAATGCGGCGGAAGGCGATCTGTGCACGGCTGACAATGGGCAGTGTCCCGATCAGGTGTTCCAGTGGCCCCTTCATGTACAGCAGCACCAGCACGAAACCGCTCATGACGCTTTTGTCGGCGCTCGGCCAGTAAGCCTGCAACGCCAGGGCCAGGCCGATCACCACGAAGAACAGCATGGAGCCAAAGGTCTTGGCGACGATGAAGATGTTCACCGAGCGAACCTGGGTGTCGCAGATGCTGTTGGCGGCGGCCTGGATACCCTCGACATTCATGCGGTGGCGACGGGGGCGATGGATGCGCAACTCCTTGGCACCGGAGGCAATCGCGGTGTAGTGCTTTTGCAGCTCTTCTTCCTGCTCCCGCGCCGCATAGAAGCCGCTCATGCCACGGGCGCGCGCGATGTATTGCGCGACGCTGCCGATGACGATGGCGATCAGCATGATCACAAACATTGGCCACGACAGCATCGCCAGGTAGCCCAGGCAACCCAGGGTCACGGTGAAGGAAATGGCCAGCGGCGCGAAGGCGAAGGAGAAGTCGCTGATGGTGTCGATGTCGTGGGTCAGCACCGGGATCAGCCGGTGGTTGCGATAGCGCTCGATCTGCTCGATAGGTGCCGAGAGCACTTTCTCCCCCAGTTCCTTGCGCAGTCGGGCAATGATTTTCTGGCCGACATAGTTGGTGCCGATATCGGAAAAGATCGAGCTGGCCAAGGCCAGTACGCAGAGCCCGGCGAACAGCAGTACCACGCCCTGGGTGAGGCCTGTGTCCGAGTGCAGCGACGTATTGATGGTCGCCAGCAGCGTGGTGATGGCCAGGCCACCCACCATGCCCAGCACAATCGAGAGCGTCACGATGGGCCAGAAAGGTTTGAGCAGGGCGAAAAGTTCGCTGATGGCGCCGCGAGGTTGGCTGGTCATGAAAAAATCCTGTGTGGAGAATGCCCGAAATCCGGCACGAACGACCCGAAGGGCTTGGGCTTCTGGAGGGTGCTTAGCAACTAAACGAAGGGCGGCAGGCGGGATTTAGGGCAGTGTGGCGAGCGGGCCCGCCACAGGGAGTAGAAGGTTTAGAGTTCCCGTGCGACGCGGAACCCGAGGAAATCACCTCTTACATTTTTCTCGCGGCTGTTGCGGTTGCCGGAGCGAGAGAACACCGGCGCTTCACCCCAGTCATTGCCCCGGATATGGGCATCGTTGCAGTCACCGCCCGTCAGCCAGGCGCTGCCGTCGGTGGGGGCACCTTCGTAGTTGGGGTGCCAGCAGTCGGCGACCCACTCGTAGACGTTGCCGTGCATGTCGTACATGCCAAAGGCGTTTGGCGGGTAGCTGCCCACCGGTGCGCTGTAGGTGAAGCCGTCTTTGGGGCCATAGGTATTGGCGTGTTTGCTGATCTGGTATTGGCCTTCCTCATCGAACGGGAAGGGGAAGGGTCCGGTGGTACCGGCGCGGGCGGCATATTCGCGTTCAGCCTCGCTGACCATGCGGTACGTGTGCCCGGTTTTCTTCGACAGCCAGTCGGCATAGGCCTGGACTTCGAAGTAGTCGATGCACACCGCCGGCTGGCGCGGCCCCTGTGTATAGCGGGGCTTGCTGGCTTGGCACAGGCGTCCCGGGCGGGTGTCGCCGTCCTTGATCACCACGCCGCTTTCACGGATATAGGCGTCCAGTTCCCCGGCGGTGACGTGGAAGCGGCTCATGGCAAAGGGTTTGGCGAAGGTCACGGTATGCTGTGGGCTTTCATCGCCTTCCTTGCCTACTTCACCTTCCGGTGTGCCCATCACGTAGCTGCCAGCGGGCAACACCACCATTTCCGGGCAATTCTTGCAGTCCTTGAACACCTTGCCGGCTGCGGGTGTGGGTGCCGCGTGGGCGGCGCCGGCGAGCAGGGTAGCCAGGGACACTACCAGCAGCGCGCGCAGGGAGCGGGGCTGGCGAATAGGAAGCGGAGCACTGTTCATGAGTCGTCTCTATAAAGGAAAAAGGGCGCCTCGGGGCGGTTCGGGTCACAAGGCCTTTTCGAGTACCGCCATCAAGCGGTCGATTTGGCTTTCGTCGTTCAACAAGCCGGGGGCAGTACGCACCACCGGGCCGGCGTCGCGGTGCACAGCGTCGACTACCACGCGCTGCTGCATCAGGTGGGCCGCAACTTTTTCGCTGTCCTGGCCCTTGACCCGGAAAAAGGTAAAGCCGGCGGACAGCTCGGGGCTCAGTGGCGTGACCAGTTCAATCTGGCGGTGTTGTAGCAAGCGGCGCTTGAGGTAACTGTTGAGCTCATGGATGCGCGCCTGTACGTCGGCCTTGCCCAGTTGCAAATGCAGCTTGAAGGCTTCGTCCAGTGCCCAGCGATGTTCGAATGCGTGGTAGCCGCCGGGGGTCATGCTGGTGGCGAAGTCGGTGTCCTGGGAGAAGGTCGGTTCGGTGGGGGTCACGTCGGTGAGTACTTCCGAACGTGCGCAGATGATCCCCGTCCCCCTTGGCCCGAACATCCACTTGTGGGTGCCGGCAATGAAAAAATCGCAGTGCATGTCGGGAAACGCCAGGTCTTCGACGCCAAACCCGTGGACGCCGTCGACCACATAGAGAATGCGGTCCTTCTCATCCCGTTGGCGGTTGCGTTCCTCCACCAGCTTGCCGATTTCCCCGATGGGCAACTTGACCCCGCTGCCCGACTGCACCCAGGTCATGCCCAGTACGCGGGTGTTGGGGCGGATGGCGCGGTCAATCGAGCCCAGCACTTCGTCTGCCGAAACCCGGTAAGCCTCTTCGAACAGTTTGATCTTGCGCACCTGGGTGCCTTCCTTGCGCACCCGAAACTCCAAACTGTTGCGCGTGGAGTAGTGCTCGTGGACGGTGGTCAGGATTTCCTGGTCGGGGCGCACATGAATGCCCCCGTAGATCATGGCAAGGCCTTCGGTGGTGCTGCCGGTGAGGGCGATTTGGGCAGGTTTTGCCTGCACGTAGCGGCCCGCCCATTCGCGCACCTGGGCCTCGCATTTCCAGGTGTGTTCAAGCTCCCAGTCCATGGCCAGGGCCGGGTTGCGATCAAGGTCGGCGCGGTGGCGCTCGATGGCCTCGCGCACGGGCTTGGGGTGGGAGGTGATCAGGAAGTTGGAAAAGTGCAGGTAGTCCGGGTCCTGATTGAACAGCTGGCGCAGTTGGGCCCATTTATCCAGGCCGCCCGCGGGGGCCGGTGTGCCGAAGGCCTGGGGGGTAAGGGCGGCACCCAGGGGCAGGCTGGCGGCAAAAAGGCCTGCCTGCTTGAGAAACGTACGGCGGTCAGTCATGAAGTCGATTCGCTCGGCAAAAAGAGGGTGTCAGCGCTGGGCCACAGGTTTGGCGGCTTGCTGGACTTCGCTCCAGACCCGCAGGAAGTTGCCGCCCCACAATTTGGCGATATCGGCCTCCGAGTAACCCCGTTGCAACAGTTCGGCGGTGACGTTGCGGATCTCGCCGACGTTGTCCCACCCGGCGATCCCGCCGCCATCGTTGAAGTCTGAAGCGATGCCCACATGATCGATGCCGATCTTGCGCACGGTGTAATCGATGGCGTCTCCCAGGTCCTTGAGGGTGGCCTTGGGTTCGTCTTCGAGGATGGCGTACAGGCTGCTGGCATACTCGCCGAACTTCTGCTCGGGCCAGGCTGCGATGATGGGGTCGCCAGGCATCAGTGCCACATGCAGGTTGGGCAGGGGAGGCAAGTCGAAACGCGCCCGCAGGGTATTGAGCTTGTCCTGGGTCTTTTGCGTCAGGGGGCGCAGGTAGGTGCCGAAACCGACCACTTGCACCACGCCGCCGCTCTGCTTGATCAATTGCATTTCTTTGTCGCTGAGGTTACGCGGGATATCCACGGCGGCACGCGGTGCGGAGTGCGAGGCGACCATGGGCGTGCGGCTCAGGCGCGCGACCTGTTCCAAGGCCTTGGTCGACATTTGCGAAACGTCGATGATCACCCCCAGGTCATTGAGGCGGTGCACCGCTTGTTGGCCAAGGTCCGACAGGCCATCGAGCGCGTCGGGGGTGTCATTGAAGAAGGGCAGCGGGCGCGATGAGTCGGCCCAGGTGTTGTTGCCCACATAGCTGAAACCGAACATGCGCATGCCGCGCGCGGCCCACAGGTCCAGTTGGTTCAGGTCGTTGCCCAAGGGGTAGGCGTTGAGCATGCTGATAAAGATCGCGAACTTGCCTTCGCCGTGCAGCCGCCGAAAGTCCTCGGGGGTGTAGGCAATGCCCACCTGGTTGGGGTAGTCACGCACCATGCCGGAGATGATCTTGTAGCGCACCTCCTGCTGGTTGCGGGCCTCGTCGACAAACCCATCGGTGGGTTTGTGGGGGGCGTTCGGCCCGTTCCACATCTCCGGCCAGCCGAAAATGGTCAGCGCCGCGCCGGACAGGCGTCCACGATTGGCCTTGACCAGGTCAAACTGGCCGCTGCCATCCTTGTCGGCCTCTTTGCCGGCAGTGCCGAAATCCAGGGGCACGGTGATATGGCTGTCGAACGACAGTACGCGCTCCTGCAACTCGTTGGCCTGCTTGATCAGCGCAAGCGGGTAATCGCTCCTGAACCAGTGATCCCAGGCCAGGAAACCGGCCCCGGCGCCGATGGCCAAAGCCAGGGGCAGGCCTATATACAGTGCCTTTTTTGAACGTGGTTTTGTCATTGCCGTCTCAGTCGGTTGAGGCCTTTGCTATCTGGGAAGAACGAGCGATGAACCGGGAAATTTAGGCAGCGCCGCACAGGCTGTAAATTTTTCAGAGAGGCAAACGTTCTAGCTCTGATAAAGCCGTTTCCTAAGGTAGACAATGACGATCTCTCGACGTGGGTTCATCGCAGGCTTGGCGCTGACGAGTGCTGCCGTGCCGGCGGCCTTTTATGCCCATCGCGAGCTGACGCGTGAAGAATTCCCGATTACCCCGGGCGAAGCCACCGTGGACCTGGCCGACACCGCTGGCCAGCATCTGGCTGACACCTTGCGCGGGGTGTGGAGCCTGCGCCTGGAGGGGCGTGATGCCCACATCGAGGGGTTGCCCCGCGACGACCTGGAACTGTTGCTCGACATCGCGCCGCGTGGGCGTGGCTTGCGGGGCTACCTGGATACCGCTGCCAACCTGCGCAGCGCGGGCGAGCCCCGTTACCGCGTACTGGGCGACGTGGCCGGCGTACGGGGCAATGTGCTCTATTGGCGCCTGATCGATCGCGACTCGGCCGACGGCTCGCCTGCCTATGAGTTCAAGACCACCGTCGATGAAGTCTGGGCCGGCTTCGGCAATGCCGGCAGCACCACCCTCAGTGGGCAGATTCTCGATTTGCAGCGGCCTCTGGCACTGGTCGAGCGTGACAATCGCTTTGTCGCCCACAAGCAGTTGTTTCCCGAAGCGCGCCAGCGCATCGGCCTGAACCCCACGCTGCTCGCGTGGTTGATCGCGCCCGAACACCGCCTGTTCCACCAGCTCTGGCACGCCACGCGTGACAAGTGGCACAAGCTCTCCGAAGAAAAACACGAGGCCCTGCGCGGTATTGGCTGGCAACCCGGCCCGCGGGGCCAGGAGCGCGATGCCCGAGGCAAGCGCAAGGATCGCAACGGCTCGGGCATCGACTTTTTCTTCATGCATCGCCACATGCTGGGTACAGCGCGTTCCATGCAGGACTTGCCCTCATGGCCTGCGTTTCCCGAGCCACAGCCGGCACTGGAGCGTGATCGCCTGGGCTTTGTGCGGTACTTCGATAACCAGGACGGCTTTGCCCTGCCGCCTACGTGGTCGGCGCCGGACGATGCCGAATACACCCAGTGGGTGCGTGATATCAAGGCCGAAGAGACTTACCACAGCAACTTCCAGGTCTGGGAATCCCAATATCGCGACCCACGCTACCTGGCCAAATTGACCTTGGGGCAACTGGGTTCCGAAATGGAGCTGGGCCTTCACGACTGGTTGCACATGCGCTGGGCCTCGGTGCCTCGCGACCCGTCCAACGGCGGCCCAGTGCCTTTTGCCCGCGACCCCTCGGACTTCGCCCCACGCTGGTATGCACCCGAGAACGACTTCCTGGGCGACCCGTTTTCATCCCACGTAAACCCGGTGTTCTGGCACTTCCATGGCTGGATCGATGACCGGGTCGAAGATTGGTTCCGAGCCCACGAACGCTTCCATCCTGGTGAGGTGCGCCGCCTGGACGTCAATGGCGTGGCCTGGTTTGCCCCCGGACGCTGGGTAGAAGTAGGCGACCCCTGGTTGGGACCGGACACCCACGGCTGTAGCACCACGCCGGGGTTGCAGATGGGGCGGTCCATGGAGATGGACCCGGAAACCATGAAGCTGGCGCTGCGCATTGTGTTCAGTGATGAAAACGATGCATTGCAGGGCCTGTTCAAACGCGTGCCGAAGCGGCCCTGGTATGCGCGCCACCTCAAGGTCAAGCCACGCGACGCGTAATCCCGCTGCCGGGCTGATTACAGTGCGATACGCACCTGTGCACACAAGCCACCGCCGGGCCGATTGCTCAAGGTCAATGACCCACCGATCGCCACAGCCAACTGCTGGGCGATGGCCAGGCCCAGGCCCGTGCCGCCGGTGCCGCGATTGCGTGAGCTTTCTACCCGGTAAAACGGTTGCATCACCTGTTGCAGTTCGTCCTCGGCGATGCCGGGGCCACGGTCCAGCACCTTGATCGACAGGTCGCCGGTGGCGGTCGAGCTGATTTCCAGTTCTGCGGCGCCGGCGAATTTCAGCGCGTTGTCCACCAGGTTCACCAGTACCCGGCGCAGGGCATGGGGGCGGGTGTCCAGCACCACCGCGCTCTTGCCACTCAGGGTCACGGATTTGTGCATGTCCTGGTAGTCGAACACCAGGCTGTCGAGGAACGCATCAACGTCGATGCGGTGGCTGGCCTCGGTGGCGCCGTGCACGCTGCGGGCATAGGCTACGCCTTCGCGCACCAGGTGTTCCATCTCGCCAAGGTCGCTCCAGAGCTTGTCGCGGTCGGCGGAGTCGTCCATGAATTCGGCGCGCAGTTTCATGCGCGTGATGGGGGTTTGCAGGTCGTGGGAAATCGCCGCGAGGATCTGCATGCGTTCCTTGAGGTATTCGGCGATGCGCGTTTGCATTTCATTGAACGCCGCAGCGGCATGGGCCACTTCGGTGGGGCCGGTTTCGTCCAGTGGCGTGGGGTGGGCGTTGGGGTCCAGGGTTTCCACGGCGCGGGCCAGGCGGGTCAAGGGGCGCACGGCCAGGCGCACGGCGAACCAGGTGCAGCCCAGCAGCAGCGCCAACTGCAGCACCAGCACCACGGGCAGCCAGTACGCCACGGGTACCATGGAGGGGCGCACGTCAATCGTGATGGGGCTGCCGTCGGCCAGGGTCAGGTGGGCCTGGAAGTGCTTTTGCACGCCGGGGATGTCGCGAAAAGTCAGGGCGTAGTGTTCACCCAACGCGTCGCTGATCGAGGTGGCAGCGATGGGTACATTGTCGCTGGCCATCGGTTCACCGGGCTCGCCGGCATTGAGCAGGTAGCGGTAGTTCTGCCGGTTGATGCGCGGCAACCAACTGGCGCGTTCGTCGGCCGGCAGGCGGTCGAGGATCGCCACCGAGGTGGAGACGTCGTTCTCCAGGTTGCCCAGCATGGCGGTGCGGGCGCTGATGTAGCGTTCGTAGAACTGGGCGCTGAACGACAACCCATGGGCGCACAGCAAGCTGATCAGGAAGATCAGCGACAGCTGCGACGCCAGGGTACGGGGCCAGCCAAAGCGAAAGGTCATTGATCGGCCTCAAGGATTTCCACGGCCAGGGAGAACACGTAGCCCTCGCTGCGCACGGTCTTGATATAGGCCGGTTCGCGGGCGTCGTCCAACAGGCGCTGGCGCAGGCGGCTCACCAGCAGGTCGATGGAGCGGTCGAACAGGTCGGCGTCGCGGCCCTGGGTAAGGTTGAGCAATTGGTCGCGGTTGAGCACGCGTTGCGGGTGATCCAGGAACACCCGCAGCAGGCGGTATTCGGCACCGCTCAGGGCCACCAGGGTGTCGTCTTCGTCGAGCAGGTGGCGGGCGGTGGTGTCCAGGCGCCAGCGGCCAAAGCGGATCAGCCGCCCGGTTTCGCTCACCACCAGGTTTGGCGGCAGCATCCGCGTACGGCGCAGTACGGCGTTGATCCGCGCCAGCAGTTCACGGGCGGCGAAGGGCTTGACCAGGTAATCATCGGCGCCCATTTCCAGGCCGATGATGCGGTCGGTTTCGTCGTTGCGGGCGGTGAGCATCAGCACCGGCGTGGCCTTGTGCTTGCCCACCCGCAGTTCACGGCACAACTGCAAGCCGTCATCGCCGGGCATCATGATGTCCAGCACGATCAGGTCCACCGGGGTGGTGTCGAGGAAGCTGCGCATCTGTCGGCCGTCGGCGACCACGGTGGTGCGCATGCCGTTCTTTTTCAGGTAGTTGCCTACCAGTTCGCGGATCTCCCGGTCGTCATCGACGATCAGGATGTGATCGACATGATCCATGCTCTGCCTTCCTCGTTAAATACTCGTTGGGGCGCAGTCTAGCCACTGTCGGCGCCCTTGCCTTGTGCCCTTTGTATTGCAGTGTATCTGGCGATAGCGAGATACACGACGAAGCAAAAATCCATGCGCAGCTAGCGCTTGTAGGCTATATCGGCATGCCTAAGCTAATTCTAAAAAGATATTTATTGAAGGTTTTTAAGATCGTTTAGCTTGGTTGCTTGCGCAGGCAATTGTTCAGGGAGCGAGCCGCCGATGTCCACGTTGCAATCGATCACCACCTTACCGCTGCTGGACCTGTCCCAGCTTGACGGCAGCCCGCAGCAGCGCCAGCAGTTTCTTGATGAGCTGCGCCTGGCGGCGCGACACATCGGGTTTTTCTACCTCACCGGCCACGGCATCGACCCGGCGCTGCTGGCCCAGGTGCAGCAGCAGGCGCGGGCTTTTTTTGCCTTGCCAGAAGCCGACAAGCTGGCGGTGGCCATGCTCAACTCCCCGCACTTTCGCGGCTACAATCGCGCCGCGTCGGAGATCACTCGCGGCCAGCCCGACCTGCGCGAACAGTTCGACGTGGGCGCCGAGCGTGAACCCCTGGCGGTCGATCAATACCCCGCCGCCTGGGCGCGCCTGCAGGGCCCCAACCAATGGCCGCAGGCCTTGCCCCAACTCAAGCCCCTGGTGCTCGCTTGGCAGCAAGCAATGACGCAAATGGCCCTGCGCCTCTTGCGCGCCTTCGCCCAGGCATTGTCCCTGCCGGAAAACGCCTTTGACGCGCTGTACGGAGACCAGCCCAACGAACACATCAAGCTGATCCGCTACCCCGGTCGCCATGCCCGGCAAAGCCGCCAGGGCGTCGGTGCCCACAAGGATTCCGGTTTCCTCAGCTTCCTGCTGCAAGACCAGCAAGCCGGTTTGCAGGTGGAAGTGGAGGAGGGCCGCTGGATCGATGCCGCGCCACGCCCCGACACCCTGGTGGTGAATATCGGCGAACTGCTGGAACTGGCCAGCAACGGTTACCTGCGCGCCACCGTGCACCGTGTGGTGTCACCGCCAGTGGGCAGCGAGCGCTTGTCCCTGGCGTTTTTCCTGGGGGCGCAGTTGGATGCGGTGGTGCCGGTATACCAACTGGCGCCAGAACTGCTGCGTGACGCCCATGGCCCCGAAAGCGACCCGCGCAACCCGTTGCTGCGCGACGTTGGCTGGAACTACCTCAAGGGCCGCCTGCGTTCGCACCCCGATGTCGCCCAACGGTTCTACGCCGACGCCACACTTCCCAACGCACTGTCCGCCTGATCTGGAGATCACCATGTTGAAGAAAACCGCGCTTTCCCTGGCAGTGTTGCTGGCCTCATTGAGCGTGTCGGCGGCCGATGCTTTGCGCGTCGCCGCAGACCCCATTCCCCATGCGCAGATCCTTGAATATGTGCAAAAGCTCGACCCCGGCCTGAAGCTCAAAATCATCGAGATTCCCAGCGGCGTGAACTCCAATGAGTTGCTGGCCCATGGCGATGTGGACGCCAACTACTTTCAGCACCTGCCGTACCTCAACTCCCAGGAACAGGCCCTCGGCCAGAAGTTCGCGGTGGCGGCCACCGTGCATATCGAGCCGTTGGGCATTTATTCACGCCGCCACACGCGCTTCGACCAGGTGCCGGTCAAGGGCACGGTCGCTGTGCCCAACAACGTCACCAACCTCAGCCGCGCGCTCTACCTGCTGCAAGCCAATGGCCTGATCAAACTCAAGCCGGGCTTCAACGATGCGGCCAAGAAACAGGCCACGCCAAAAGACATCGCCGAGAACCCCAGGCACCTCAAGATCCTCGAGATCGAGTCGCCGCAGATCCCCCGCGCGCTGGACGATGTGGACCTGGCGGTGATCAATGGCAACTTCGCCCTGGAAGCAGGCCTGGAGCCGGCCAAGGATGCCTTGGGCCTGGAAGCGGCCAAGGGCAACCCCTACGCGAATATCCTGGTGACTACGCCAACGCTGGCGCAGGACCCGCGCATCGAGCAACTGGCCAAGGATTTGCGCTCGCCTGAAGTGGCCAGGTTCATTAGCGAGAAATACGCCGGTTCCGTAATTCCGGTGGCGGCCGAATGATCGTTGTCGAGGGCGTCAGCAAAACCTACGCCACGGGCCAGGCAGCGTTGGACAACGTGTCGTTGCAGATCGCCGACGGCTCGATCTTCGGCATCGTCGGGCGCAGCGGGGCGGGTAAAAGCACCTTGCTGCGTTGCCTGAACCTGCTGGAACGGCCCACCTGCGGGCGTATCCTCCTGGATGGCCAGGACCTCACCCAGCTGAGCGACAAGCAACTGCGCCAGCAACGCCAGCGCATCGGCATGATCTTCCAGGGCTTCAACCTGCTGCATTCGCGCAACGTGGCGGATAACGTGGCGGTGCCGCTGGAAATCGCCAAGGTACCCAGGGCGGAGCGCGCGGCAAGGGTGGCAGAGCTGCTGGCCCTGGTGGGCTTGAGTGACAAGGCTGGGGCGTTTCCTTCGCAGCTGTCTGGCGGGCAAAAACAGCGTGTGGGCATTGCCCGTGCGTTGGCGGCGCGCCCGGCGTATCTGCTGTCGGATGAAGCCACCAGCGCGCTGGACCCGGAGACCACGGCGTCGATCCTTGAACTGTTGCGCGATATCAATCGCCAGCTGGGCGTGACCATCGTGTTGATTACCCATGAACTGGAGGTGGTCAAGGCCATCTGTGACAGCGCCGTGTCCCTGGCCGATGGTCGCGTGGTGGAAAGCGGCACCTTGGTGCAGTTGCAGGCCGACCCATCCTCGCGCCTGGGCCGTTCGTTGGCGCCCAGCCTGCAAGTGGTGAGGGCGGTATGAAAACCGATTGGAATGACATCGTTGCCCTGCTGCTCAATGCCACCGGCGAAACCCTGTACATGGTGCTGCTGGCCGGGTTGTTCACCCTGTTGATCGGCTTGCCCCTGGGGGTGTTGCTGTTTGTCAGCCGGCGCGACGGCCTGTTGCCGTTGCCACGTATCAATCGCGTACTGGGGGCGGTAATCAACCTGGGGCGTTCATTGCCGTTCGTGGTGATGCTGATCGCGCTGATTCCTCTCACGCGGCTGATCGTCGGCACCACCTTGGGCAGTACCGCGGCGGTGGTGCCGATCACCATCGGCGCATTTCCGTTCTTTGCGCGCATCGTGGAAACCGCCCTGGATGAGGTGGACAAAGGCCGCATCGAAGCCATCGTGGCCATGGGCGGGGACATCCGCCATGTGATTCTCAAGGTGCTGTTGCCCGAGGCGCTGCCGGCGTTGGTGGCGGGGGTGACTTTGACGCTCGTGATGCTGATCGGCTTTTCGTCCATGGCCGGTGTGATCGGCGGCGGCGGCCTGGGGGACCTGGCGATTCGCTATGGTTATCAGCGTTTCAACAACCAGATCATGGTGGTCACCGTGATTGTGCTGGTGCTGCTGGTGCAGGGTGTGCAAAGCCTGGGAGACCGGTGTGTGAGGTCGTTGGCCCATCGCCGATAAACGGTTATGTACTAATGAATTTTTAATATTTCTAGTTATATGCGCGGCTGGGTAAAGTCACCCTTACTTTCTTTATCTCGCCGCCGGGAAATTGTTCATGAACCGTCCCCACGGGCAGCCCACGCCGATCCTGACTTTGCCCCAGGGCGAAAAAGACCCGCTGTCGATCCGCGCCAAGGCCCTGGTGTTTGCCGACCCCCGCTCCCTGCAGTTGCTCGACTACCTCAAGCGCGTCGGCCCCAGTGATGCGCCGGTGTTGATCAATGGCGAGACCGGCACCGGCAAGGAGCTGGTGGCGCGCTACATCCACAGTGCCAGTGGACGCACCGGCGCGTTCGTGCCGGTGAACTGCGGCGCTATCAGTGAAACCCTCGCCGAAAGCGAGTTTTTCGGGCATGAAGCCGGGGCGTTTTCCGGCGCCGTGGGCCGACGTGGTGGCTGGTTCGAAGAGGCCGACGGCGGCACCTTGTTCCTCGATGAAATCGGCGACTTGCCGCTGCCTTTGCAGGTGAAGTTGCTGAGGGTACTGCAGGAACAGGAAGTGGTGCGGGTGGGCTCGCGCAAGCCGATCAAGATCAACATCCGCCTGGTCACCGCCACCAACATCGACCTGGAGCAGGCGGTGGAGGCGGGCAATTTCCGTCTGGACCTGTTCTATCGCATCAATGTGGCCCAGGTGCAGGTGTTGCCCCTGCGGGAACGGCCGTTGGATATCCTGCCGCTGGTGGAGCACTTTCGCCGGCTGTACAGCGCCAAGCTGAAAATCGCCGAGCCGATGCTGTCCGAGTCCGCCACCCAGGCGTTGCTGGACTACCCCTGGCCGGGCAATATCCGCGAGCTGGAAAACGTGGTGCACCTGGCACTGCTGGTGGCCGGTGACAAGCCGATCATGCCCAGCCATCTCAAGTTTTCCGCCGGGCTCAGTGCAATGCACGCCAGCGCCAACAGCGGCGCACCGCGCATTCCCCAGGAGGTGATGCGCGAGCAGCTGTTGCGGCTGTTCGAGGTGCCCGGCGATACGCTGTTGCACGATATCGAGGACCTGATCGTGCGCGAGGCCTTTGCCTTCTGTGGCTTCAACCAACTGCGCACGGCGGATCTGCTGGGGATTACTCGCAATGCCATGCGCACGCTGCTGGTCAACCACGGCATGCTCAAGGGGCGCGCAAAGCCTTGAGCAACAACGCTTCGAACAGCTGCTGCGTGCGCGGCTCATCGCTGTGGGCCACGTTGAAGCGCATCGTGTTGCGCTGCCCAGGGTCGTAGCCAAACAGCGCACCGGGTGCCAGCACCATGCCCTGCTTCAACGCGGCCTGGGCCAGCCATTCACCGTCGACCCCTGGCGGCAGACGCGCCCAGATAAACATCCCACCTTCAAACGCCATGGGCAGTTCGCAACCGCAACGTTTGAGCCATTGCTCGACACGGCTGCCTGCCTCCATCAGGCGCTGGACCATGCGCTTGCGATGCTTGGCATAGCTGCCTTCGCTGAGCATGCGGTACAGGATCTGTTCGAAGAGTTCCGAGGTGATGCCGCCGCTCATCAATTTCATATTGGTGAGGTTGGCCGCCAGTTGCGGCGCGGCCACCACGAAGCTGACGCGGGTGTTGGCACTCAGGCTCTTGGAAAACCCCGACAGGTAAGTCACCTGCTCCAGCCCGGCGAGGGCCGCCAGGCGCGGCGGGGGGGTGGGGTGCAGGTCGCCGTAGAGGTCGTCCTCGATGATATGGCAGTGGTACTGCTGGGTCAGTTGCAGCAGGCGAAACGCCTGGCTTGGGCTGAACGTATGGCCGGTGGGGTTATGCAGCACGCTGGTGGTCAGGTACAGGCTGGGGCGGTGTTCGGCCAGCAGCTGTTGGAGGGCGTTGAAGTCAAAGCCATCGGGGCGGCGTTCGATGGTCACAACCTTGACGCCGTGCAGGGCCAGGTTGGCGTGGAAGTTGAAATAGCAGGGGGTGTCCAGCAGCACCGTGTCGCCGGGGCGGGCGAGCAGGCGCATGAGCATGTCCAGGCCCTGGACGGTGTTGGGGGTAGTGATGATCTGCTCCACCGCCACCGACAGGCCTTCGCCCTGCAGCTTCTGTTGCAACGCCTGGCGCAATGGCAGCAGCCCGGCCGGCGTACCCAGCCCGGCGATGCGCAGCGACGGTGCGCGCACGGCACTGCGCAGGGCCTGGCGGATGGCGTCGTTGTCCAGCCAGTGTTCCGGCAGGTGGCCGCCGCCGGGGCGTTGGTCGCCGTGTACGGTGGCCAGGGGGCGGCGCAGTACGCTGAGCAGGTCCTGGGGCAGCAACTCCACCCAGTTCGATGAGGCCGGGCGCGGGCTGTTGATCGCCACGAAGTAGCCACGGCCCTGGCGGGAGGTGAGCAGGTTGCGGCCGCGCAGGCGGTCCAGGGCTTCGTTGAGGGTGAACTTGCTGACGCCCAGGGCCAGGGTCAGTTCGCGCACCGACGGCAACTTGCTGCCGGGTGCCCATTCGCCGGTGTCAATGGCCTGGCTGAACGCCTCGACAATCTGCTGCACCTTGGGCGTGCCCGGCACAAAGGCAATGGCGGAGACAAACATGCACCTTCCTTGAGTTTGCTGGTGATTTTACCGGTAAAGTCCGGCGGGATTAGGCCTCACTTCACCTGCCTTGTGCAATGCCGTGTGCCTAGACTGCAGGCTCCTCTCCCAAGGCTTTGTCCATGACCAGCGCGCTGACCCTTTCTTCGTTCCTGTACTTCCTGTTGTTTTGCACCACCATTACCTTCAGTCCCGGCCCCATGACCTTGTTGCTGTTGAGCCTGGGCCTCAAGGATGGCCTGCGCCGTTCGATCCCGGCACAGGTGGGCGCCAGTGTGTCGTACCTGCTTTCGATCCTGATTTTTGCCGTGGGGTTTTCGCAGTTGATCAAGGGCAGCCCGGTCATTACCCAAGGCATCCAACTGGTCGGGGTGGCCTACCTCCTTTACCTGGCCTACAAGCAGTGGACCGGCAGTGGCGTGTCGATTGACAAGGGCGCAACCGTGGAAGGGGCGCGCAGCCTGTTCGGCAAGGGTTTTCTGACGGGGTTTTCCAACCCCAAGGCCATCATTATGTTCAGCGCCGTATTCCCGCAGTTTGCCGGGGCAGGGGGGCGCAACTCATCGGTGGATATCGCCATCCTTGGCCTGACCTTCCTGCTGCTGCAATTTGCCAGTGGCTGCCTGTACTGCTATTTCGGCCAGCGCATCAAACATGGGCTGGAGAACCCCAGGCGCCGGGTGCTGTTGCAGCGTGCCACTGCGGTGTTGCTGCTGGGAGTGGCGATGATGTTGGCACGGGGTTTGTCCCACTGAGGTGTCGAGGGCAAGGTCATGAGCGGTAGTGGCGATTTGCCGTTGCCCTGATAGACTCCAGGCATCCATCCAGGATCACACCTCACCATGCCAGTCGCAGGAGGAAAGGGACTTCCGCTCGCTTCACGCTTGTATAAATCCCGCACACTGGGGCTGACGCTCGGCTTTGTGTGCGTGGTGTTCGGCATGTATCCGCTGTACCCGCCCACCTGGGTATGGGTGTGGATGGTGATCAACGCGTTTGCCTGGCCCCACCTGGCCTTTCAGTGTTCAAGGAGGTCAACCCATTCATTGCGCAGCGAACGGCGCAACCTGCTGTTCGACTCTTTCTGCGGCGGCTTCTGGGTCGGCGCCATGCACTTCAACCCGCTGCCCAGCGTCACCACCTTATCGATGATGACCATGAACAACGTGGCCATCGGCGGCCCGCGCTTCATGCTGGCGGGCTGGGTGGCGCAGGGGCTGGGCATTGGCGTGTCGCTGTTGATCTTCGCCCCCGGGTTTGTGGCGGTGACGACCCAGGTTCAACTCTACGCGTGCCTGCCGATCCTTATGCTGTACCCGTTGGCCCTGGGTTGGATCTGTTATCGCCAAGCCGTAAACCTTGCGCGGCACAAGCGCGAACTGTTGGCCCTGAGCCGTACGGACAGCCTGTCCGGCCTGCTCAACCACGGCGCCTGGAAAGACCACCTCGAAATCGAATTTCAACGCTGCCGCCGAGGCCCGGCCGGCGCCGCGATTGCGCTGATCGACATTGATCACTTCAAGATCATCAATGACACCTACGGCCATGTCACCGGCGATATCGTGCTGCGCCAACTCAGTAAAGTGCTGCGCCAGAACCTGCGGGCCACCGACCTTGCCGGGCGTTATGGCGGTGATGAGTTTTGCGTGATCCTGCCAGACATGCCCTTGAACCGCGCCACCGAAGTGATGGAGGCCTTGCGCGACCGCTTCAACGCCTTGGCCTATGCCCAGGACCCGACCTTGCGCGCCAGCTTGAGCATCGGCCTGGCGCCGTATCACCCGGCCCATGCCGACTCGACAAGCTGGTTGAACGACGCCGACCAGGCGCTGTACGAGGCCAAGAGCGGGGGGCGTAACCGTGTCAGTTCGGTGCAGGAGAGTTGGTTGCGATCGGTCTAGTGGGGTAGGGTGTGGCGGCACCTTCCAACAAAAAACAAGGATCGGTTCATGCTCTTCAACGTCCCCCGCACCCTCCTGGCCGCCTCCCTGGCCTTGTCCTTCGCCCTGCCGGCCTACAGCGCCGAACCCCACAAGCAGATCCAGGCTCAATCCGAGCAGTACAAGGCCGAGGCCCTGAAACTGCTGGAGCGTCTGGTGAATATCGACTCGGGTTCCGGCTACGGACCGGGCCTGACCCAGGTCAGCGATATCGCCATTGATGAATTGAAGCAGCTTGGTTTCGAGATTGAACGTGTGCCCGATGCCGCCGCCAACAGCAGCCATGTGATCGCCACCCTCAAGGGCACCGGCAAGGCCAGGATCCTGCTGATGGCCCATATGGACACGGTGTTCAAGGAAGGCTCTGCCGCCGAGCGTCCGTTCCACATCAAGGATGGCCGCGCCTACGGCCCCGGCGTGATGGATGACAAGGGCGGCATCGTCGCTGGCATCTATGCGCTCAAAGTTCTCAAGGACCAGGGCTTCAAGGACTATGCGCAAATCACCTTCCTGCTCGACGCCAGCGAAGAAACCGGCTCCGACATCGCCTCTGACCTTATCCGCAAGACCGCCAAGGGCCACGACGTGACCCTCAACCTCGAACCCGGCCGCCCGGCCGATGGTCTGGTGGTGTGGCGCAAAGGCAGCGCCACCGCCGTGGTGGAAGTCAAAGGCAAGGCCGCCCACGCCGGCGTCGCCCCGGAGCTGGGACGCAACGCGGCGATGGAAGCCGCGCATCAGATCTTGCAGCTGGGCAAATTGGGGGATGAAGAGAAAAAGACCACCATCAACTTTACCGTGCTCAAGGCAGGGGATCGCGTGAATGTGATTCCCGATCAAGCCACCGCCAAAGCCGATGTGCGTGCGGCGCTGCCGGAAGAGTTTGATCGTATCGAGAAAGACCTAGCGCGGGTGTCGGCCAACAAATTGATCCCGGAAACCGAAGTGAAAACCAGCCTGCAACGCGGGCTACCGCCCATGCCCCAGACGCCGGAGTCGGACAAGTTGGTGGCGATTGCCCAAGGCATTTATGGCGAATTGGGCCGCAAGCTGACCATTGAAGGCAGCGGCGGGGCAGCGGATGCCAGCTTGTCGGCGGGGGTGGGTACACCGACGTTGGATGGGTTCGGGATTGTGGGCGGCAACATCCACACACCTGAGGAATATGCCGAGGTGGAGAGCGTGGTGCCGCGGGTTTACTTGTTGAGTCGGATGATCATGGAGTTGGGTAAGCGCTGATCATGCGATGGGGCATGAACCTGTTGTAGTGAGCAGGCTTGCCCTGCGCTGGGCTGCGAAGCAGGCCCAAAACAGGCGATGGAACTGGGGTTGGGGCCGCTTAGCGGCCCAGCGCGAGCAAGCTCGATCACTACAGGGTGCTCTAGTTTGCGAATTCATGCGTCAACAGATTCGGCCCAAGTTTGGCAGAAGTCATGTTGCTCTTGTATGTCGTTGGTAAGATCATTTTCTTCATATGTAAAAATGTGTACCAGTTCGCCTTCTGGTTGACCAATGGTCATCTCGTATGCAACTAGACCATTTGACATTTGTGAAGACATTCCTGAAGTGTGAACGTTGATTTTTGCGCCTTTGCATAAAAAAACTATATTGTTTAAGTCAGCTCTTAATAAGCCGAAACTGTCATACAGGTCGAACGCGGTATAAGTTTTCCGTATGCCATCGTTAAAGAGAATATGAAGCGACGGCTTACCTCCCTCGTATTCGATCAATGCAGTTTCACGTGCACCGTTTTTTATGATGGTTATTTCACGTGATTTCATGGGCGTTCTCTATTAGGGTTCAATATCGTGTATCCCTTGTAAGTGCCATCTTCATTGACTGGCGAGGCACCTATAATATGTTTGGAGTCTATACGGCCTGGAATCGCAATTTCTAGTTCATTTTTGTGCTTGGAGCGTGTCCCCAACTCTTTATTTACATCTCTGCCAGGAATCCTCTTGAGGGTATAGAGAAAACCTTCCTCAAATCCAAAGCCTGACGCAAACACTAGTGCCTGTTTCCTTGATGTCGACGTTGGGACAAAGTTGCTAGGTGGGCTGGCATTATTTATGGAGTGTAAATAAAGATCAGTGCTTTCTCCTCTGCTCTCAAATCCCTTTTCGAATATTTCATCGGGCTCTCTTGAGTCTCCGCGGTATAGATAGCTTTTATTTTTTTGTGGAGTTGGAGTTGATGGTGTCTGTTCATCAACCTTTAACTGTTCGGTTGGGCTTTCTATTTTTGATTGTTGTTTACATCCGTCTCCACCTGGACAGGTATTCAAACCCAGCGGATCCACCCACCCCGTTGGGTTAGACACGTACTGGAACCCGTTGATCCCACCTGCCAACCTCACTGGATCAGGCGTCAGGTACCGACCAATATCCGGATTGTAGTAGCGATGACGGTTGTAGTGCAGGCCGCTTTCTTGGTCGAAGTATTGGCCTTGGAAACGTAGTGGGTTGTCGATTTTTCCTATGTCGAGGCGCGAAATTTCGCCGTAGGCGCGGTAGTGCGCGGACCAGACGATTTCGCCTTCTGGCGTGGTGAGTTCCTGTGGTGTGCCGAGGTGGTCGAGTTGGTAGTGGTAGGGCTTGGTCGCTTTTGGGCCGAAGCCTTCCAGTAGGGCTAACGGGCGGAAACTGTCGGGTTCGTAGATATAGCTGCGGTGTTTGTCTTTGCGGTGTTCGGCGATG
>NZ_QUZU01000016.1 GCF_004682055.1 Pseudomonas kairouanensis
GCTTGAACAGGCTGGCGCCCACGCTCGGCGCCGGGGCTTCAGCCGCCTCTTGTTCGGCCAGGGCGATGGCCCAGGGGTCGTCGTCCGCGCCTTCGGCAATCGTCTGTTCGGCCAGGGCGTCGGCCCATTCGTCCGGCGCTTCGGGCGGAGTGGTGTTTGAATCAGTCATGGTCGGATTCCTTGGCAGTGGACACGTGGCCCTTCACGAATCGGCTGGTAGAAGAGGAAGAAAGGCTCAGGGAGTGATCGACCAGGTCCTTCACAAGTAACGCGCGCAGGCCGTTCTGGCTGCCGTATTCACAGGTCATGACCGGCACGCCATCGACCCGCGCATTGATGATGTCGGGCAGTTCGATGGGCAACACATCGCCCACCTTGAGCGCCATGACCTGCCCCACACGGGCATCCATTTCGACAAAGTCGGCGATCAGTTCAATTTCCGAATGGGTGATCTCGCCGGCCATGCGCTTGTTCCAGTTGCGCTCTTCTTCCGGGTTGGTGTCGGTGAGCGGGCCGTTGAGCAACTGGCGCATCGGCTCGATCATCAAATACGGGATCACGATGTTGAAATCGCTGGAGAGGTTGCCCACCTCCAGGTGGAACGTGGCGTTGACCACGATTTCATTGGGGGAGCTGGTGATGTTGGCGAACTTGGCCTGCATCTCCGAGCGCAGGTATTCGATCTCCAGCGGGTACACCGACTTCCAGGCGTCCTTGTAGGCGTCCACCGACAGGCCCAGCAAACGGCGGATGATGCGCTGCTCGGTGTGGGTGAATTCGCGGCCTTCGGACTTGGTGACAAAGCGCCCGTCGCCGCCGAACAGGTTGTCCACCACCATGAACACCACCGCCGGCGGGAACACCACCAGCGCCGTGCCCCGCAGCGGTTTCATCGCCAGCAGGTTGATGTTGGTGGGCATTGGCATGTGCATCGAGAATTCGCTGTAGCTCTGGTAGCGCACGCTCTTGACGGTGATGTCGATGCTGCGCCGGATCAGGTTGAACAGCGCCATGCGAAAGTAACGGGCAAAGCGTTCGTTGATGATGTCCAGGGCGTGCAAACGCTCGTGGATCACCCGGTGCTGGGTCGCCGGGTCGTAGGGGCGTACCCGTGAAGCGTCCAGGGTACCGGCCTCTTCGTGGGCGGCGTCGGTTTCGTCGCTGCCGCGAAGCAGCATGTCGATCTCGTCCTGGGAGAGCAAATCGTCGATGGCCATGGGTTACTGCACGATAAAGTCGGTGTACAGCACGCGCAGCACCGAGGGTTCAGGCTGCTGCGGCGCCAGGGGCTGCTTGAGGGTGTCCAGGATGCGCGCGGCAAGCGCCGCCTTGCCCTGGGGGGTGATCACCTGAGTGGTGTTTTGCCCGCTGAGCAGGGTCAGCAACTGGCTGCGTACCTGGGGCATGTAGGCCTGCAGTTGGGTCTGGGTCGCGTCGTCGGCCACTTCCAGGGCAAAGCCTACGTAGAGCAGGCTGGGCTCATCGCGCTCGTTCACCAGGTTGACGGTCATCGGGGCGATGGTGACCAGCCGTGGCGCCTGGGGCTTGGGCTGGGCTTTCACCGGTTCATCGGCATGCACGTTCTGGCTGATGTACACGTAGGTGCCAGCGCTACTGCCCGCGACGACGACCAGCGCCAGCAGCAGAATCAAGAGCCAGGGGGTTTTGCGGGGGGTGGTCATTGGCGAAAACCATCGAATAGAGGAAAGCGGTTAGGCAGGGCTCAAGTATGAACACCGCCCTGCCCCGCCCATGGCGCGATAAGACCAGGCTAACGGCGGTATCTCGCTGTTTTGATTTGGGATTCAGACGTACAGGTCAATCGCTGAGCCGCTCAGCACCACCTGCTGGACGGGTGCCGGCTCGGTGCGCCTTACCGGCGCGCTTGCCGACTGAGGTTGCGGATCACGCTGGGGCTGCTGGCGCGAAGACTGATCGCTCACCGACGCCTGCCCCAGCGCGATGCCCTGGCTGGCCAAGGCTTCGCGCAATTGCGGCAACGCCTGCTCCACTGCCGTCCGCACCGACGCATGGGCCACTTGGAACTGGGCCTGGGTGGTGCCGTCGTTCAGGTTGAGGCTGATGGACAACGGCCCTAGCTCGGCGGGGTGCAGGCGCAGGTCCACCTGTTGATCACCACGGGTGACCATACCGACCATCTGTTGGCCCAAGTCCGCCGCCCAATCGGTGCTGCCGATGGCGGCGGTGAGGACCAGGCTGCTGTTCGCCACGCTGTTGGTTGCGACGGTGCTCGCCGGGGCGAACGACGCGGGCGCAAGGTTGAAGACTGTTTGTGGGTCCGGCTGGCTATTGGACTGGCTATCCGGCTGCCTGTCATCGGTTTGCGCCTGCACCGCTGGGATGCTGTCGGCGACACTGGCAACCAATGTCGGCAGGGCATCGGGCAGGTCCACAGGGTCGGCGGTGTCGTCAGGTTCGTCATCAGCCACAGGCAGGCTTTGGCTGTGCACCGGTGTGCTGCTGACCACGGGAGCAGGGTCCGCCGCAGCAACACTGACCGGCACCGGCACGTTGACCGGAATCGGCGGCACCACGATCACCGCTGCGGCATCCAACTGGCCGGCGCTTTCGATGAGGGCCATGCGCTGGCGGATATCGTCCAGGCTGCTGTCGGCTTTGGTGGTCGGTTTGGGTTCTTCAACCTCGGATGCCGGCTCAGCAGGCAGCACACTTACAACCTCCTCCACCGCCACCGTTTGCGGCTCAGCCACTGGCAACGGTTGCACGGTTACCGGCGCAGGTGTTGCCACCGGTTCAGGCGCGACGGCCACCTCCGGCACCACCGCAACCACCGGTAGCGGCTGCGCCACCGGCAATGGCTCCGGCGCGGCGCTGGTCACTTGGCTCAACACCGCCGAAAACGATTGCTCGGGCGTCGTCGCGGTGTCGGTGGTGGCAGTACTGGCCTGCACCGGTGCGGCAGCCTGAGGCACTAACGTCGCGAGAATATCCATGGTGTTCCTTAGAGGCCGCTGTCGAGGGAGGAAGGAAACGTCGCCGTGCGACGGCGTAACTGGCTGGCCATTTCATCGGACTGGCGTTGCTCCACCCGCCCGAGACGCACCTGTTCCTGCTGGGCACGTCGGTCCAGCAAGGCCTCGATCGAGCTGACCTTGCGCCACTGCGCCATCCAGGTGAGCTGGTGGTGGGCCACTTGTTTGCGGTGGCGCTCCAGGCTTTTTTGCGCCCGTTCTACCGCCTCTTCCAGCGACTGCAAAAAGCCCCGGTAATTAGTGAGTGCCGAGGGGCTCATGCCGTCCTTGGCCAGTTCCAGTTGCAGGTTCTGGCGGTACTCCTGCTGGTACTGGTCCAGAGTGCGCAACTGGTTGATCACCTGCTGTTCAGCCGTGCGGCTTTGGGCCAGGGCACGGGCCGCGACGTCGCGGGCCTTGGCGGCGATTTCGATCAACAGGTGCAGGGATTGGTTAGCCATCGATGCTTACTCGAAAAGGTCAGTTGCCGGGGAACAACAGGTTGAGGCCATGCAGGGTTTCATCGACGCTGGCGCGGTCGTCGATGCGCTGTTGCAGGAAGCGCTCGATATGCGGGTACAAGCCCACCGCCCGGTCCAGTTGCAGGTCATGGCCCTGGGAATAGGCGCCAACGCTGATCAAGTCGCGGTTGCGCTGGTAGCGGGACAGCGCCTGCTTGAGTTGGTTGGCCTTGCGCTGCTGGGCATCGCTGGCAATAGCGGTCATGGCCCGGCTGATGGACGCCTCAATGTCGATGGCCGGGTAGTGCCCGCTTTCGGCCAGGTGGCGCGACAGCACGATGTGCCCGTCGAGGATCGCCCGCGCCGAGTCGGCAATCGGGTCCTGTTGGTCGTCGCCTTCGCTGAGCACCGTATAGAACGCGGTGATCGAGCCACCGCCGGGCGGGCCATTGCCGGTGCGCTCCACCAGCTTGGGCAGCTTGGCGAACACCGACGGCGGGTAGCCTTTGGTGGCCGGCGGCTCGCCCACCGCCAAGGCGATTTCCCGTTGGGCCATGGCGTAGCGGGTCAGGGAGTCCATGATCAGCAACACGTCCTTGCCCTGCTCGCGAAAATCCTCGGCCACCCGCGTGGCGTACAGCGCGCCTTGCAAGCGTTGCAGCGGCGACGTATCGGCAGGCGCTGCGACCACCACCGAACGGCGCAGGCCCTCTTCGCCGAGGATGTTGTCGATAAAGTCCTGCACCTCGCGGCCCCGCTCGCCGATCAGCCCCACCACGATCACATCGGCCTGGGTGTAGCGGGCCATCATGCCCAGCAGTACCGACTTGCCCACCCCGGACCCGGCAAACAGGCCCAGGCGCTGGCCGCGCCCCACACACAGCAAGGCATTGATGGCGCGGATGCCCACGTCGATCTGCCGATCAATTGGCGCTCGCTTGAGGGGGTTGAGCGGCTGGGTATGCAGCCCAGCGTGATGGGCGCCCGGCAGCGGGCCTCGCCCGTCCAACGGCTGGCCGCCGCTGTCGAGCACACGACCGAGCAACCCCATGCCGAGGGGAAAGCTGCGATTACCATCGCCCTCGGCGGCGGCAAATACCCGTGCGCCCGGTTGCAGGCCGTGGATTTCCACCAAGGGCATCAGGTACAGGGTCTCACCGGCAAAACCGACCACTTCGGCTTCGGCAAACACATCGGTGAGTTCAATCCGGCAGGCCGCCCCCAGCGGCAGGCGCAGGCCCACCGCTTCGAGCACCATGCCGGTGGCGCGGGTGATGCGCCCGCTGCGCAGGTGCGGCGCGATCTGCAACGGCTTGCCCTGGCAGGCGTCCAACACCCGGCTCCACCGAGCGATATGCGGGTTCACGGCAATTCATCCAGGGCGCGCTCGACGTTGCGCGTGAGCAGGCCCAAACGTGACGGCCGCGTGGCGTCCAGCTCACCGCTGGCGCTGGCCACCCGGCAACCGCCGGGCAGCATCGCGGTGTCGGCCTGCAACACCCAGCCCGCTGCTTCGACCTGTTCGCCGAGGCTGTCCTGCACGCGCTGCAAATCCTCGGGGTTGAGCCAAAGTTTGGGTTTGCCGGTGAGTTCCAGGTCGCTGTCGAGCATGCCCTGCACCAGCACCAGCACTTGTTCGGGCTGGGCGCTCAGTGCGTCGCCAGCCAATTGCCGCGCGGCGTCCAAGGCAATACGTACCAGTTGGTGGGCGATGTGCTGGTCCATTGTCTTGAGCGCATCGTCAAAGTTGCGACACAGCGTCAGCAAGGGTTGCAGGGCTTGCACCCGCTGCTGCTGCAACTCCACCGCAGCGGCCTGGCGCCCTTCGTCCAGGCCCTGTGCATAACCTTGTTCCACACCTTGGGCATGCCCGAGTTGCTGGGCCTCGGCGATGGTTTTCTCGCGCAGCACCTGCATTTCCAGCTTGTGCTGGAAGGCTTGCTTGCGCAGGCGCTCGCGGTGGGTGGTCTGGGGGTCGTCGTTGGGCGTGGCCGGGCTGCCCAACGGGTCCATCTGCCAAGGCTGCCAGCGGTCAGACATAGGTGTCGTTACCGCGTGCCGTCACGATATCGCCGCTGTCGGACAAGCGTCGCACCACCGCCAGGATGGCCTTCTGCTCGGTTTCGATCTGCGACATACGGATCGGCCCACGCGCTTCCATGTCTTCGCGGAACAACTGCCCGGCACGCTGGGACATGTTGTGCAGGAAGCGTTCGAGCAACGCCGGCGGCGAGCCCTTGAGGGCGATGGCCAGGGAGTTTTGATCCACCTGCTGCAACAGGGTCTGGATGCCACGGTCGTCCACGTCGATCAGGTTTTCGAACAGGAACATTTCGTCGAGGATCTTCTGCGCCAGGTCGTCGCTGTGTTCGCGCACGGTGCCGATGGCCAGTTCTTCGTGGGCCGAACTCATCAGGTTGAGGATCTCGGCCGCCGTGCGTACGCCACCCATTTTGCTGCGCTTGAGGCTTTGGCCGTCGAGCATCACACCGAGCACTTCGGTCAGTTCCTGCAAGGCCACCGGCTGTACGCCGCTGAAGGTGGCGATACGCAGGATGATGTCGTTGCGCAGGCGGTCGGGCAGCAATTGCAGGATGTCCGAGGCCTGGTGCCGCTCCAGGTGCACCAGGATGGTGGCGATGATCTGCGGGTGTTCGTCGCGGATCATCTCGGCCACCATTGAGGCTTCCATCAGGTTGAGCTTATCGATGCCCGAACCGGTGTTGGTGTTCTCCAGGATGTCGTCGATCAGGCTGGCGGCGCGTTCGCTGCCCAGGGCCTTGGTGAGCACGGCGCGGATATGGTCGCTGGTCTGGATATTGATGGCCGCGTATTGGTCGGTCTCGTCCATGAACTCTTCCAGCACCAGGCGCATTTCTTCATGGGACACCTGGCTCAGGCGCGCCATTTCCATGCTGATGGCTTCTACATCGCTGCTGGGCAAGAACTTGAACACTTCCGCCGCGCTGTCGGCGTCCAACGACAGCAGCAAGATCGCACTGCGGCGCGAGCCGGTCATTTTACTGGTCATTTTTTTTCATCCATCCGCGCACGATCATGGCCACCAGACGCGGGTCTTCGGCGGCAATCTGTTGCAGGCTCTGCATGTTCTGCTCATACACCGCCGACTTGCGCGGCAAGGTGTGCGGCGTGTTATCGCCACCGGCAACGACCATGGCGGTACTGGTGCTGGTCGGCACCAGCGCGGTGCCTGGCTCGGCAGTGGCCGCGAGCATTTGCGCCTGGTGCTGGGCATTGCGTTTTTGCATCGGGCGCAGTACCCACCACCACAGTGCCAGCGCGGCAAAGGCCACCAGCAGGTAACGCAGGCCACTGCTCAGCAGGTTGTAGGCCTCGGGAGTTTTCCACCATGGCTGTTCGGTGACCGAAAGGTCTTCGGTCACGAACGGGCTGTTGATCACTTGCAAGGCATCGCCACGGCTTTCGGTGAAGCCCATGGCCTGGCGCACCAGGTTGTTGATGTTGTCCAGCTCTTCCTTGCTCAGCGGCTCGGTGCTCGCGACGCCGTCCTTGAGCACGCTGCGGTAGTTGACCACGACGGCGGTGGTGAGGCGTTGGATCGTGCCCAGGCTCGACTTGACGTGCTCGACGTTGCGGTCGACCTCGTAGTTGATCATGTGCTCGCTTTGGGTGGCGCTCTTGGCGGCTTTGGTGTCAGCGGCAGCGGGAGCAGCGCCAGCTGGCGTCGGCGCATTGGCCTTGGTCGGCGCAGGCGTATTGGGTGGCGAGTTGGTCAGCGCACCCGGTACGCCTCGGCCGGCGTCGTCGCCTTGCACGACGTGTTCGGAGGTTTGCTTGCTGCGCACGGCCGCTGTGTTCGCATCCTGGTTGGGCGCGTAGCGTTCGGCGGTACTTTCACGGGTAGAAAAATCCACCTGGGCGACCACCTGGGCATGCACGTTCTGGCTGCCGAGCAACGGCGTGAGGATGTCTTCGATGCGGCGCTGATAGGAGCGCTCGATCTCATGCACGTAGTCCAGATGCGTGCCGTCCGGGCCGTTGCTGTCGCCTTGGACCTGGGACAACAGGCGGCCGTTCTGATCGACCACGGTCACCGCATCCACGCTCAGTTCCGGCACGCTGGAGGTGACCAGGTGCACAATCGCGCTGGCCTGGCTTTGCCCCAGCTCACGGCCGGGTTGCAGGGTGAGCACCACCGAAGCACGGGCGGCTTCACGGTCGCGCACAAACACCGATTGCTTGGCCATCACCAGATGCACCCGCGCCTTGGCCACCGGGCCCAGGGACTCGATGGTGCGCGCCAACTCGCCTTCCAGGCCGCGCTGGTAGTTGAGGTGTTCAGCAAACTGGCTGACGCCGAAGGCCTGTTTATCGAGCAATTCAAAGCCGACGCTGCCGCCTTTGGGCAAGCCCTGTTCGGCCAGCTGCAGGCGCAGGGCGCTCATTTTTTCACCGGGCACCAGGATGGTGTTGCCGCCTTCGCTCAGGCGATAAGGAATGGCGCGCTTGTCCAGCTCGCCAATGATTTGCCCGCCGTCCGCCTCGCTCAGGCCGGAAAACAACACGCGGTATTCCGGTTCACGCGCCCACAGCAACAACGCCACCACCACCGCAATCACGGTGGCGGCGGCCAGCAGCAAGGGCAACAGGGGCTGGTTGCGAAACAACGTGGTCAACGCCTCCAACGGCTTGACCTTGGCGGGAGGAGCCAGATTCTTTTGCGCGCCTTTGGCCAGGACTGCGGTACTCACGAACACCTCGATGGCGAGGGTAGGGCCTGTACAAAAGACATTGCAGCGTCCGGTAACTGTAGTAAGGGCTTCATTCTGGCGAAAATGCCCAAAGCCAAACTCCGGAAAAGCCACCGCTTTTGTGCTCAATTGGGCGAATGTGCAGGCTGGCCCCCTTGGTAATCTGCTGGCCTGATCGCTGCCTATGAGGCCTGCACCATGAATTCATCCGCCCTCACCAACGCCCTGCAACAACTGTCGCTGCTGGCCGAACAGGCCGAAGGCGCGAGCAGCCAGCGCATGGCCCCGGCCACCGGGTTTGCCGGCGAATTGCAGTCGTCGTTGCAGCGCATCAACCAGTTGCAACAGACCGCCACGCGCCAGTCCAACGCGTTCCAGGCGGGCAGCGAGTCAGTGTCGTTGAGCGATGTGATGGCCGACTCGCAAAAAGCCAGCGTGGCCTTCCAGATGGGCGTGCAGGTGCGCAACCGCCTGCTCACGGCCTACAAAGACGTGATGGCGATGCAGGTTTAAAAAAGCCCTAAAGACGGGCTGCTCGTTTGCCGATGTTCGGTTCAAGCGCACAAACCAGGACAGGCACACATGGCAACCACTACCTCCAGCACGTCGACGGCAACCATCACTTCCCTTGGGGTCGGCTCCGGCCTTGACCTGGACAGCATCCTGACCAGCCTGGAGGAATCCAAGGAAGCCAGCCTGCTGACCCCCATCACCAACCAGGAAACCTCGGTCAACGCCGAGATCACCGCCTACGGCACCCTGACCAGCGCCCTGACCAAGTTGCAAACCGCTGCCGAAGCCCTGGCCGATTCGAGCCTGTACGATTCGCTGACCACCAGCCTGTCCGGCAGCGGTGTCACGGCCGCCACCACCAGCGACGCGGTGGCCGGCACCTATAAGCTGGAAGTGACCCAACTGGCCCAGGCCCAAAGCCTCACCACCGATGGCGTGGCCAGCAAAACCACGGCCCTGGGCACCGGCACCCTGACCCTGCAAGTGGGTTCCGAAGACGCGGTGTCGATCACCCTGACCAGCAGCAACAACACCCTGGAAGGCATTCGCACCGCTATCAATGCCTCCGGCGCCGGGGTCACTGCGTCCATCGTCAACGACGGCAGCGGCACGCCGTATCGCCTGGTACTCACCTCGGACAGCACCGGCACCGCGTCGGAAATGACCGTGAGCTACACCAGCGACGACAGCACCGACGCGGCCTCCAGCCTGTTTGGCTACGACGGCAGCACCGGCAACATGACCCAGACGGTAGAAGCCCTCGACGCCGAGCTGACCATCAACGGTATTTCCATCACCAGCCAGACCAACACCGTCGAAGACGCACTGCAAGGCATCACCCTGAACCTGAGCGCAACCGGCAGCGCGCAAACCCTGACGATTTCCCAGGATACCGACGCCATCTACGACGCCGTTTCGGCATTCGTCACGGCCTACAACAGCTACGTGTCCACCGTGGATACCTTGACCTCTTATGACGCGGACGCTGATACCGCAGGCGAATTGCTGGGCGACTCGACCACCCGACGCATCAGCACCAAGCTGAGCAGCGACCTGTACAGCGCCGTCGGCAGTGGCACCTTCAGCTACCTGTCGCAACTGGGCATTTCCCTGGAAGTGGACGGTACGTTGCTGATCGACGAAGACACCCTGACCAGCGCCATCACCGACAACATCGACGCCGTGTCGGAGTTCTTCACTGGCACCGATGGCACGTCCGGTTTTATCGGCCAGATAACGACCGACCTCGACACCTACCTGGACGAAGACGACGGCCTGATCGTCGCGCGCACGGACAGCCTGGCCACCAAGCTGGAACAGTTGGAAGACCGTTACGAGGAAAAGCAGGCATTGATCGACTCCGAGATGGCGCGCTGGACCGAACAATTCACCCAGCTCGACACCTTGATTTCGTCGCTCAATTCCACGGCCGACTACCTGACCACCCAGTTCGATGCACTCAACAGCAGCGATTGAAGAACCACGCGGAGCACACTCAATGAATGCCTATCGGGACGCGAACGCCTACGCCAAGGTCGGCGTGGAAAGCGGCATCTTGGCGGCCTCCCCCCACCAACGCATCGTGATGCTGTTCGACAGCTACCAGGCGTCGATCCGCATTGCACGCCTGCACCTGCAGGCTGGCCGCATTGGCGAAAAAGGCCAGGCCATTACCAAGGCAATCAACATTGTGAGCCAGGGTTTAAGGGCCTCGTTGAATCTTGAACAAGGAGGTGAAATTGCCGTGCAACTGGACCAACTCTACGACTACATCGTGCGCTTGCTGCTGCGCGCGAACCTGAACAACGACGACACAGCACTGACTACGGCCGCCGCGTTGCTGGAAAATGTCGCCGCCGCCTGGCTGGCCATTGGATCGCACACCGAGGAAGAGCGGTAGCCATGATGCAATCACAACTGATCGCCGCTTACGAACAATTGCTCGAACAATCCCAGCGTCTGCTCGAATGCGCCAAGCAAGCGGATTGGGATGGGATCTTCGCGTTAAAGTCCCAAGGCCTGATCGACGCGGCTTACTTGCGCCGCGCACAAGACCAAGTTGATCTGGATGCAAATGGCCAACAATACAAACTTGAACTACTTAGCCAGATACTGGCCCTGGAAGAGCAAGTAAATTCGTTCTTGCATGCGCGACAAAATGACCTGGGCGAGTTGATGCAGATCAATCGCAAGAAGAGCAATTTGAATAACGCCTACCGCGCATCTTCGAATCAAGTGATACCAATAAGCCATTATTTGTATCGAAAGAAATAACAAGCACCTACACGCTGTCTCTACGCACGACACATTAGTGTGAAAATATCTTTGAGGTACGATAAATCACTGAAAACAGACAAGAAATAACACCCCTCAGTCTGTTATCGTACGGCGTTCTTGATACTTTAGAAAAAATTAAAAATCTCGGTATTCACGACCAGCTAGCGGATGGTCGGGAGCATGAATAACCGAATAACGCTACAAACAGGCACTCGTTGTACAACCCTAAACGCCTGACTTTAGTACTTGTCGATTTGCAGCACTGTCTGCCAGAGGTCACACCATTAGGTGTGCCGAACTGTAGTACCCAACGGGAGGGGTAGAAAGTTGCCAAATACCAACACTGAGCTTGAAGACATCCAGGACCTGAATCTTACGTATTTATTGCTGGCCCAGAATTTATTGCGCAAAGATCGCGAGATCGCCATTTTTCGCCTGAAACTCAGCGAACAAATGGCCGACTTGCTGACCAAACTAAGCAGCAAGCAAATGACCCAACTGGCACGGGTTAACCAACTGATTTGCCGACCGGTTTTTGAAGAGACCGAGCGCCTGTCCAAGGTGCTGGGCAACGCCCGCGAACTGGGCATGGTGGAGATCCATTCCGCACTGCTGATGGCGGCCGCTGATCGCACAGGCGATTTGCGTATCGGGGAAGGCTGACCCATGTCAGACAAAAGCCTGGTCACCGAAATGCAGCAAGTGCAACTGGCAATCGAACTGATTGAACTGGGTGCACGGCTGCAGGTGCTGGAAACGGAGACCTCGCTGAGCCGGGGTCGTCTGATCCGTCTCTACAAGGAAGTGCGAGGCGCCTCGCCACCCAAAGGCATGCTGCCCTTCTCCACCGACTGGTTCGTGACATGGCTGCCCAACATTCACTCGTCGCTGTTCTACGGTATCTACCGCAGCCTGATGGAAATCGGCGGGCATCGCATCGATGCGTTCGTCAAAGCCTATCGGCTGTACCTGGAACAAGTCGGCGACCAGGAAGGCGAACTGGTGCTGGGCCTCACGAGGGCCTGGA
Organism: Pseudomonas kairouanensis; assembly: GCF_004682055.1. GTDB lineage: Bacteria > Pseudomonadota > Gammaproteobacteria > Pseudomonadales > Pseudomonadaceae > Aquipseudomonas > Aquipseudomonas kairouanensis. The sequence continues at coordinate 12,005 of NZ_QUZU01000016.1, forward strand.
CCTTGGTGCGTTTTTTTGAAAGTGACATGTTGGAGCTGATCCGTTGTTCGTGTTGCTCCGGCGAGTTCGTGGCGCACTCCCATGCGCCGGCGCAGCATTATGTGTGTGGCATTTGCCAGCCGCCGTCGCGGGCGGGGAAGACCCTCAAGCGCCGGGATATCGATGCACAGTTGCTGATTCGCAAGGCCTGAGCGGTCTTCAAGTCAAAGCAGGTCCAATGTGGGAGGGGGCTTGCTCCCGATGATGGTGGGTCAGCTACCTATTAGTTGACTGACACACTGCCATCGGGAGCAAGCCCCCTCCCACATTGGACCTGTGTTGGTTTGTCTTTAGCGCATGTTCAAAAAGCCCTCAATTGAGCCCCCGCCGTTGCCGATATTCAGCAAGTCACCCATTGCTTGAATCTAAGGAACGACCTCGTGCTCATCGTCTCCGGGCTTATCGTTGTACTGCTCTCCGTGTTCGGAGGCTTCGTCCTGTCCGGCGGCAGCCTTGGCCCGCTGTACCAACCCACCGAACTGCTGATGATCGCCGGCGCCGGTGTGGGGGCCTTTATCGCCGCCAATAACGGCAAGGCCATCCGCGCCACCCTCACTGCCATTTCGCGCTTCAAGCGCAGCGCCAAGTACGACAAAACCCTGTACCTGGAATTGATGGGCATGCTCTATGCCCTGCTCAGCAAGGCCCGTCGCGAAGGCATGCTGAGCCTGGAGCGGGATATCGACGATCCCACCCAAAGCCCGATTTTCACCCAATACCCGCGCCTGGTCAGCGACCCGCTGATCATCCTGTTTATCACCGATTACCTGCGCCTGCTGGTGAGCAGTGCCATGCAGGCCCATGAACTCGATGAACTGATGCTGCATGAAATTGAAGGCTTTGAGCACGAGGCAGGTTTGCCCTCCGATGCCCTCTATAAAGTCAGCGATGCTTTGCCCGCATTCGGCATCGTTGCGGCGGTGATGGGGGTGGTCAAGGCGTTGAGTGCGGTGAACGTGGGGCCGGACTTGATGGGCCAGATGATTGCCCACGCGCTGGTCGGCACCTTCCTTGGCATTTACCTGGCCTACGGCTTGGTGGCACCGCTGGCCAGTCGCATCGACCGCCAGGCCGCCGAGTCGGTGAAGATGCTGCAATGCATCCGCGTCACGCTCTTGGCCAGCGTGCAAGGCTTGCCGCCGCAACTGGCGGTGGAATTCGGTCGCAAGGCCCTGCACACCAGTGAACGCCCCGGCGCCCTGGAGTTGGAAACCTACGTACGTGGCAGCGGCGCATGAGCGACCGCCCGATCATCATCCGCCGCAAAAAAGCCGCCAAGCACGGCCACCACGGTGGTGCCTGGAAGATCGCCTTCGCCGACTTCATGACCGCGTTGATGGCGCTGTTTTTGGTGTTGTGGGTGCTGTCCAACGCCAGCAAAAACGACAAGGATGCGATTGCCGACTACTTCAGCACCCCGCTGCTGGCAGCCATGAGCAAAGGCGATCGCAACGCCAACAGCGCCAGCGCCATCCCCGGCGGCGGCCCGGACCCACGCACCACCGAAGGTGAAAAAACCCGCTACACACCGCGCCTGTCCGGCGAAGAGCGGCGCCACCTCGAATCCCTCAAGCAACGCCTGGACAACGCCGTGGACCACGACCCGCAGCTGCGCGAACTCAAGCAGCAGATCGCGATTGAACTGAGCCCCGAAGGCCTGCGCGTGCAACTGCTCGATACCGACAAGCGCCCGATGTTCGAACTGGGCAGCGCCAATGTGGCGCCTTACCTGCGCAAGCTGCTCAAGACCTTCGCCCCGGTGCTCAATGAGTTGCCCAACCGCATTCAAATCAGCGGGCACACCGACAGCCACCCCTACCCTGGCGGTGATGCGGGCTACAACAACTGGGATTTGTCTGCCGACCGCGCCAAGGCCTCGCGCCAGGAACTGGTGGCCGGCGGGTTGGACTCCGACAAGTTGCTGCGGGTGTCCGGCATGGCCGATCGTATTCGCTTCTACGGTGCCGGGCCGTATGACGCGGCCAACCGGCGCATCGAGATCATCGTGCTCGACAAGCGCGTGGCCGAGCGCATTTTGTCCCAGGAGGAATACGGCCCAGCGGAGCCATCTGCACAAGAACCATCTGCCCAATAACGCGGGATTTTGCCGGGTGTTTGCGCGATAGGTGAACAGGCCGTCTACGCACAATACCGGCCATGGCCGAGACCAGCAGAGAAGACAAGACCGAAGCGGCGACCCCGCGACGAATAGAGAAGGCCCGTGAAGAAGGCCAGGTCGCCCGTTCCCGCGAAATGAACACCTTCGTCATGCTGCTGGCCGGCATCGGCGGGCTGTGGCTGCTTGGCGGCCATCTGTATGACGAACTGGGCCAAGTAATGGAACAGGCGTTGCTGTTCGACCGCGCCCAACTGTTCGACACCGCACGCATGCTCAGCACCCTGTGGGTGTTGGCCCAGACCGCGCTGTTTGCCCTGGCGCCGTTTTTTGCCCTGATGGTGCTGGCCGCCCTCGCCGCACCGGCGTTGCTCGGCGGGCTGGTGATCACCCTCAAGGCCGTGCGCCCGCAGTTCTCGCGGGTCAACCCCATAAGCGGGTTGGCGCGGTTGTTCTCGGTGCAGGTGCTGGTGGAACTGGCCAAGGCCATCGCCAAGGCCAGCCTGATCGGCCTCGTCATCTATATGTTCCTGCGCAGCCATCTAGACCAATTGCTGACCCTGCCCCACATGCCCGCGCAAAAAGCCCTGGCCGCGATGATGAGCCTCACCGCCAGCGCCTGCGCCATGTGCGTGGCCTCGCTGATTATCGTGGTGGGCATGGACGTGCCCTACCAGCTGTGGACCTACGCCAAGAACCTGCGCATGTCCAAAGAGGAGCAACGCCAGGAACACAAGAATTCCGACGGCGACCCCCACGTAAAAGCCAAGATCCGCCAGGTACAACAGGCCCGCGCACGCCGTCGCATGATGAGCAAGGTGCCCAAGGCCGATGTGATCGTCACCAACCCCAGCCACTTTGCGGTGGCCTTGTCGTACCAGAAAGAAAAGAACGGTGCGCCCCGCGTGGTCGCCAAGGGCGCCGATGACGTGGCCCTGCGCATCCGCGAAATCGCCACCGAGCATCACTTGCCCATTCTTGAAGCCCCGCCCCTGGCGCGGGCCCTGTATTTCCACGTCGATCTGGACCGTGAGATCCCCATCGAGCTGTACACCGTGGTCGCCGAAGTGGTCGCTTGGGCCATCCGCCTCAAGCGCGTCGGCGAACAAGGCGGCGACCTGCCCCCCACCCCGGTCAATCTGAACGTACCGCCCGGCATGGACCAGCGTGGCCCGCGCAACCCGACACCTGAGGATGAACCGAACACATGAAAGGCATGACCGATTTATTCGGCCCCGACTCCTGGCTGGCCAACACCGACTTGAAGGTCATGACCGGCCCCGTGCTGATCGTGCTCATCTTGTCGATGATGATTTTGCCGCTGCCCACCTTCATCCTCGACCTGTTGTTCACCTTCAACATCGCCCTGGCAATCATGGTGTTGATGGTCAGCATGCTCACGCAAAAGCCCCTGGACTTCTCGGCGTTCCCCTCGGTGCTGCTGTTTACCACCTTGCTGCGCCTGTCGCTGAACGTGGCCTCCACACGGGTGATTTTAATGGAGGGCCATACCGGCCCGGACGCCGCCGGCAAGGTGATCGAGGCCTTCGGTGAGTTCCTGGTGGGCGGCAACTTTGCCGTGGGCCTGGCGCTGTTCCTGATTCTGGTGACCATCAACTTCATGGTGATCACCAAGGGTGCCGGGCGTATCGCCGAAGTGGGCGCGCGCTTCACCCTGGACTCGATGCCCGGCAAGCAAATGGCAATCGACGCCGACCTCAACGCTGGCCTGATCGGCGAACCCCAAGCCCGCCAGCGCCGCAAGGAAGTGGCCCAGGAAGCGGACTTTTTCGGCTCCATGGACGGCGCCAGCAAGTTCGTGCGCGGTGACGCCGTGGCAGGCTTGGTGATCATGGGCGTGTGCATCATCGGCGGCCTGGCCATCGGCATCCTGCAACACGGCATGGCGTTTTCGGACGCGGCGCACACCTACACCATGCTCACCATCGGCGATGGTTTGGTGGCGCAGATCCCTGGGCTGGTGATTTCGATTGCGGCCGGTGTGACCGTGTCCCGCGTCAACACAGAACAGGACGTGGGCCAGCAGATGATGGGCCAGCTGTTCAGCCGCCCCAAGGTGCTGATGATGACCGCCGGGGTCATGGGCCTGCTGGGCCTGGTGCCGGGCATGCCCAACCTGGTGTTTTTGCTGCTCACCGGGCTGTTGGCCGGGCTGGGCTGGTGGTTCTCCAAGCAGGAAGAACTTGAACCAGAGGGCTCGCCCACCCAAACCCTGCTGCCCAAATCCGCCTCCCAAGGCAGCGAAGCGTCCTGGGACGATGTGCAGTTGGTCGACACCCTCAGCCTGCGGGTCGGCCATCGGCTGATCCAACTGGTGGACGCGCGCCAGCAAGGCGAGCTGATCACGCGCATCAAGAGCCTGCGCAAGAAGTTCGCCCAGGACATGGGCTTTCTGCCGCCGGTGGTGCATGTGCGCGACAAGCTGGAGCTGGCCGCCAACACCTACATCATCAGCCTCAAGGGTGTGGAGATCGGCCGTGGCGAGGTGTTCCCCGGCAAGTGGCTGGCGATCAACCCCGGCAAAGTCACCCACGAACTGGAGGGCACCGCTGCGGTAGACCCGGCGTTCGGCCTGCCGGCGATCTGGATCGAACCCAACCTGCGCGAGCACGGGCAGATCTACGGCTACACCGTGGTCGATGCCAGCACCGTCACCGCCACCCACCTCAACCACCTGCTGCACCAGCACGCCAAAGACATGCTCGGGCGCGGCGAAGTGCAAAAGCTGCTGGACAAGCTCGGCCCCGACAGCAAGGGCCTGATCGATGAAGTGGTGCCCAAGCTGGTGTCGCTCACGGTGCTTCAGCGCGTGCTGCAAAACCTGCTGGAAGAGAACGTGTCGATCCGCGACATGCGCACCATCCTCGATGCCCTGGCCGAGCACGGTGGCGTGCAGCAACCGCCGGATGTACAGGAACTGACCGCCGTGGTGCGCATCGCTTTGGGCCGCTCCATCGTCAACCAGCTGTTTGGCAACAAGACCGAGCTGAAAGTGATCGGCCTGGATTTCAACCTCGAACAAGTGCTGATGCAGGCCGTCGGCAACGGCGGTGCACTGGAGCCAAGCCTGGCGGACAACCTGATGCAACAAACCACCCTGACCCTGCAACGTCAGGAACACAGCAGCGAGCCGCCGGTGCTGGTGGTGCCCAACAAGCTGCGACCGGTGTTGTCGCGCTTCCTGCGTCGGCGTTTGCGCCAGCTTACGGTGATCGCCCTGAGTGAAATCCCCGACGACCGCACCCTGCGCATGACTAACGTGATCGGAGGCAAACCCAAGTGAGTGCGCAACGCTTTATCGGCGCCAACAGCCGTGAGGCCATGAACCAAGTGCGGGCGGCCTTGGGTGAGGACGCGCTGATCTTGTCCAGCCGCATGACCGATGACGGTGTGGAGATCATGGCTCAGGGCGAAGACGCCCCAAGCCCCCCGCCACTGTTGGAATGGCTGCTGGAGGCGGGCTTCAGCACCGCATTCAGTCAAGAACTGCTCGGCCGTGGGCCCGCCCAATTGCCCGATGCCACGCCCGCCCGTCTAAAAGCCTGGCTGATGAACCGTCTCGACAGCCACTTGAACCAACTGACCCATGAAGCCGAGTTGTTCAAGGCGCCCACGGTGATCGCGCTGGTCGGCCCCACCGGTGTGGGCAAAACCACCACCACCGCCAAGCTGGCGGCGCGTTATGTAATGCGCCACGGCCCGGACAACGTGGCGCTGGTGACCACCGACAGCTTTCGGGTCGGCGCCCATGAACAACTGAATATCTATGCCGGGTTGCTCGGCGTCGACCTGCATGCCCTCGGGCCGCAGGCAACCCTGGCTCCGCTGTTGAACCAGCTGGCTGGCAAACGCCTGGTGATCATCGACACCGTGGGCATGAGCCAGCGCGATCAACGCCTGCTCAGCCATATCCAGCAACTGAGCGGTGTACGCCTGATGCTGGTGCTCAACGCCGCCAGCCACGGCGACACCCTGGACGAAGTGGTGCACACCTACCGCGAGGCCGCCCACGCCGCTGGTTGCCGGCTGGACGACTGCATCATCAGCAAGTGCGACGAAGCGGCGCGCTTGGGGCCGGTGCTGGAGACGGTGATGCGTCACGGGCTGCGCCTGAACTATCTGTCGGTGGGCCAGCAAGTGCCGGAGGATTTGCAACTGCCGGGCAATTCAACGGTGTTGCAGCAGGCTGTGGATATCTCACGCCCGTCGCGGTTTGCAGCGGCGCCGGGCAAGGTGACACGCCCACATCTGGATGCCCTGGTGCGCGGTCTGCTGGGGCAACGCAAGGCGGTGTTCGCGCTGCGCGACAGCCTGATCACCCACGTCGAGGGCTTTGCCTTATTGGCGCAGGTCTGGCCGTTGATGGCCCAGCCGCAGGCGTGTTGGGATGGCTTTCTCAACGAGCCACCAACCCCGTTGTCCGCAACATGGGTCACCCCAGCCAAGGCGGGCCAGCGGGCTGTGTATAACACTGAGCGCCACCCGCTGGGCACCCTCGCCAAACAGGCCAAAATTTTTAGCGTACGCGAACTGCGCTACCGCAACCGACACGCACGGATAAGCCTGAGCCACTTGCCGGTGACGTTCAAAGGCGCCGCCGTGCGTGCCTGGTTCGCCACCCTGCAAGACAGCCACAGCGGCCAACACCTGGGCCAACGCTATTGGCTGGTCGAAGAACAGCACGAACTGAATGAACAAGGCGCCGAACTGCTGCACCAGGTGCAACAGGACGAACTGGCCAGCCTGACCGCACGCGGCTCAACCCTGTTGCTCGACCTGCACCCGCACCTGCACACCGAACCGCGCCACTACCTAGCCGCAGGCCTCGCCGCCAGCGCCGTCCGCCTGACCCAGGCCCGCGAGGACTGGGCGTTCCAGGCGCGAGCACAACTGCTGGGGCTGCTGCCGAAAAAACCACGTGGGCATGCCGGGGACATTCTTGAGGGTTTGTTGCACTTGTCCGCCGTGGTCGGCAGCTTCGAGCATGCATGACCAGGCGGCGGGGTTGCGTCAGTGGGCCCAAACCAATCGTCGTACGTTGATGCTACTGGGCTCTGAGCAGGAAGCTGTTCTGGCCCATATGGCGCTGGAGCGTTGGCACCGGCAAGGCCAACGCTGGGTCGGTGACCCGACTCGTTGGCGCGTGCAGGCTGTGGATAAATATCACAGTGATCTGGCGCAGTCGCGCTGGGGGATTTGGCTGGGCAGTGACCTCGATGCGTTTCGGCGGGCGTTCAACACCTTGAGTGTGTTACGTGACAGTGGCGGGCCGACGCAGGTGTTGGCGCTACATGCAGGCTTGCCCCGAGAAGGCCTGCTCAACAATCTGCACGAAGCCGCCCAGCGCTACCTGGCCATGCGCTTACTCCTGATCAATGAGCCTCCCCTGTAGGAGCGAGCTTGCTCGCGAAGAACGCACAGGCACCGCGTCACCCAGGAAGCACGCATCATCGTTAACGACTTTCGCGAGCAAGCTCGCTCCTACGGCGGCTTAAGCGGCGAATACCTTGTGTGGTGCACAGCTGTTCCGCGCTTAAGCCCCCCACCCCAACAGTAATAATCCCGTGGATTTTCTGTCTTTCGCAGGCGCGCACCATGTATACGGCACAGGGCAAGATTAACCAGCAAGAAGTGCTGCAGCAGTACCTCCCCATGGTCCGGCGCCAGGCACTGGGGTTGAAGACCCGGCTGCCCGCCAATATCGAGTTGGACGACTTGATCCAGGCCGGCAGCATCGGCCTGCTCGATGCCATGACCCGCTATGACTTGAGCGTCGGCGCCACCTTCGCCACCTTTGCCTCGCAACGTATTCGCGGCGCGATGATCGATGAGCTGCGCACCCGCGACTGGGTGCCGCGCAGTGTGCGACGCAATGCGCGGGCGGTGGAAGATGCCATGCACCGCGTGGAGCAAAGCCTGGGCCGCCCGGCCAAGGAACGCGAAGTCGCCTCGGCCATGGGCCTCACACTCACCGAATACCAAAAGGTGCTGGACGACACCAACGGCAGCCAGATGCTGCCCTTCGACGACATCGACGAAGAACATAGCGAAGGTTCCAGCTCACGCCTGCAAACCCCGTTCGCCGAACTGCTCAACGACCGTAACCGCGCCAACCTCACCCGCGCCATCGACGCCCTGCCCGCACGGGAGCGGTTGCTGCTTGCGTTGTGTCATCACGAAAAGCTCAACCTGCGGGAGATTGGCGTGGTGCTGGAAGTGAGTGAGTCGCGGGTGTGTCAGTTGCATGCTCAGGCGATTGCCAGGTTGCAGGTGAGCATGAGGGACTGACCCACCCCCTTCCAACTATCAATGAAGATCAAATGTGGGAGGGGGCTTGCTCCCGATAGCAGTGGATCAGCCAATACATGTGTGACTGATACACCGCTATCGGGAGCAAGCCCCCTCCCACATTTTTACCTGCATTTCAATCAGGCGTCGGCGTAGGCCACCTCATTGAAACTCGCCACCAGCCAGGTGAGCTCTTCTCGCGGCAAATGATCAAGCGGCCGCACATCAAACCGCGCCATCCGCCCCACAAACTCCGTGGGCGTCACCAGCCGCTCCACCACATGGTAATGCGGCCGGTCCACATAGTCGTCAAACAGCACGATCATCGGCTTGGTCGCCCGCAGGTACGCCGTCACAAAGCACGCAATGCGAAAACGCCCATCGATCAGAATCACATCCGGCTGTTCGAAGTACGGCTCATCCCAGACCTTGAGCGGATAAGTGTGAAAGCGCTTCCACTGCCGGGCATTTTTAGGTCGCGCCCATTTGCCGGTTTCGCCTACGTCGATGGGGTAGATGCGCGGCTTTGAGGGCAGCGTGGCGTTGGCGATCCAGCCTTGCATATCCTCGGCCCAGCGGGCGTCGTTCTCTACCGAAATCACGGTTTTGCCTGGCATGTTCGCCGCCAGCAACGTGGAACCGCCGCTGCCGTATTCGAGGATCACCGAGGCCTGGGTATAGAGGCCTTTCACGTAGGCGGCGACTTCGGCCGGGAACGTGACCTGGGGCTCTTGCATCGGTGCGCGGGGCAGCTCTGCCGGTTGCGGGTTGTCCCGGTATTTGACGTATTGCGCGGCCAGCTCCGGGTCAATGGCACTCAACAATTCGCTCGCCACATCATGGGCGCCGTAGGCGGTGTGCAACAGGAACGCGAGTTTCAGGCGCTGGTTATCCGACAGCGTGGCCATGCGCGAGGCGTCCGGCAAAAACAGCGCATCGGCGCACACCAAGTGCGAGGCGTTGGCCTGGTTCTGCAGGTTATTCAAGCGGTAGAAACTGAACCCCCGCCGCGCCAGGCAGCGGCTGATCAAGCCCACATCGGCCTGGTGGTCGTGGGTCGGTGTGAAGTTGACCCGCGCCTGCACCAGCAGCGTATCGGCCAGGGCGCGCTGGCCGTGTTCGACCACCGCCAGGCTGTCGTTGAGGTTGTCCAACAACAGCCAATCCACCGGCGGCAGGCCGTTGATGGCATCGAGCTTGAGGGTGGGCAACGGCAACTTCGTGAGTACGCCAGACGCCGACAGCGGCGCCAAGGTGGCGCTCATCGCAGGGTCGAGGCAGGCGTAAAGCGTGGCCGGTTGACCACTGCCCAGCGCCGCATGGGGGTAGTAATGCAGCTCGCCAAGCTGGGCCAATTGCCGGGCGTTATCGATACGGCTGGCGGGGTCGAAGGCGACGGTTGAGAACGCGGCGGTTTTTTGCAGGGCCACGAACTGCGCGGAGGCGATCAGCGTGCCGCCGTGGTCCAGGGTCACCACTTTGCCCTGGAACTTGAAGCTGAAGTCGGGGGCTTGGGCTGGCGCCTCGGGGTGTTGCAGGTCAACCGGGCGGGCCTCGCCGTCGAAACGCGCCTGCCCTTGGGCATCCAGGCTCAACGGCGCCGCCGACTTGCCTTCGCAATAACGCTGCCAGATCGCCCGCATGGCGCTGGCGAAGTGGTTGGCAAAGCGTTGGCTGTCGCACACCGGCGAGTTCATCAGCACGTCGCGCAGATGGCCGCGAATACGCTTGAGACTCTCCAGGTCACTGGCCAATTCGATCACGCGCTGCTGATAGTGCTCCCAGCTGTTGACCACCAACTCCGGCAACCCGGCGTTGACCAGGTGCGTGGCCGAGTGGCGCCCAGCAAAGGTCGGGCCGGGGAAGGTCACCACCGGCACGCCCATCAGCAGCGCTTCGCAAGTGGTAAGGCCACCGGAATACGGCCAAGGGTCCAGGGCGATATCGATGCGGTTGTAGGTTTCCAGCAGGCTCTTGTGGCCCACCGGCCCCTCAATCAACACGCGCTCCTCGGCAACACCGTGGGCAGCCATCACGCTGTGCACATGGGCGCGCAACTCGCTGTTGCCGAACGCGCCGCCCTTGAGCAGCAGACGCGAGGTGGGCGTGGCCCGCATCAACTCGGCCCAGCGCGCCAGCAGCACATCGTTGACCTTGGTCGGGTTGTTGAAGCAGCCGTAGGTAACGTACCCGTTGGCCAACGCCGGCAGCGGGCGGATGTCTGGGGTGTAGGGCGGTGGGTCGTAGCAGATGTAGTCGTCGGGCAGGCGGATAAGTTTTTCGGTGTAGTACGGGTCTTCACCTTCCGGGGATTCGATGCGGTCGGTGAGCAGGTAGTCGATAGCATCCAGGCCCGTGGTATTGATCAACCCGCCGACCCATTTGACCAACAACGGCGCAGGTTGCAGGGCCATGGCGCCCATGCGGTTGCCAGCGTTGTGGCCGCACAGGTCGATGAGGATATCGATGCGGTCATCGCGCACGCGCTGGGCCAGCGCGGGGTCATCCATGTGCTTGATGCCCAGCCACTGGTGCGTCACGGCCTGGATGCGTCGGGTCAGGTGGTCGCACACTTGGCTGGTGCTGTAGGCGAACAACTCGAATTGATGACGCGGCAGTTTTTCCAACACGCCGACGATCATATTGCCCACCGGGTGCTGGCGCAGCCCATCGGACACCAGGCCGATGCGCAGGCGGCGGTTTGGGGTGCGGTCCTTGATGTCGGGACGAGGCGGTACGGATTTGGGGCCGAAACGCGACTGCCACTCCTTGCAGACGCCGAAGATATAGTCGCGACTGCGCTCGGGGTCGTAGTGCAGCGAGGTCAGGCGGTTGGAATACGGCAGCACGTCCTTGCGCTTGGCCAGGGCCACGGCCTTTTGGTAGTAGGTGTCGGCCGTGGCCAGTTGGCCGATGTCTTTATAGAGGTTGGCCGCGTTGTTCCAATGGCTGTAGTCGCCGGGTTCGCGCTCAATGAGTAGATCGAACACCGCGATGGCTTCGCTGTGACGCTCCAGGCGGTTGAGGATCAAGCCCTTGCGCGACAGCATGCGGCCGTTATTGGGTGCCATCTCCAGCGCTCGTTCAATGTGCGGCAAAGCTTTGGCGAACTGGCCCTTCTCGAAATAGAGCGTGGCCAAGCGGTGCTGGCCGGCGACGAAATCTTCATTGATACGCAGCGCCTTGAGCACCAGCTCCAGGGCACGGTCCGCCTGGCCGAGTTTTTGCGCAGCCTTGGCCACCAACTCCAACGCCTCAGGCTCATCGGGCAACAGGCGCAACGCCTGCTCGAAACTGCACAGCGCTCGCTCGGGTTCAGCGTGCAATTGCAGGTTGCCCAGGTCTTTCCACACTTGCGGGTCGTTGGGGCGCTGTTCGCTGAGGCGTCGCAGTTGGGCGAGGGTTGGCGTATTTCGATGGGAACTAGGACGTAGGGGCTTGGGCATCAAAGGGCAGCCTTGTGGGTGAGTGCCTTGGTGTAGGAGCGAGCTTGCTCGCGAAAAACGCACAGGCACCGCGCTTATCCAGGATGCACGCGTAATCGTTGAGGTTTTTCGCGAGCAAGCTCGCTCCTACAGTGGCCTTGTGGGATGACCCAATGCTAGCGCGCCAACCCCGTCGTCAAAGCCCGGATAAGCCCGCCCCAGCAGGGTGATTACCGGCGTTTGCATGCACAAAAAAAGGGGCTCAGCGTACGCTGGCCCCTTCGTGCTACGTGCCGGGTGTTATTGCAGCAGCGACAGCATTTGTTGCGGCATGGAGTTGGCTTGGGCCAGTACCGAGGTACCTGCTTGTTGCAGGATCTGGGCGCTCGTCATGGCCGATACTTCGGTGGCGTAGTCCACGTCCTGGATACCGGAACGGGCAGACGTCAGGTTAGTGGTGGTGGTGGAGATGTTGGTGATCGCCGAGTCGAAACGGTTTTGCACCGCACCCAGGTCCGAACGCATGGAGTCCACGGTGTTCAGGGCGTTGTCCAGGGTGGTCAGGGTGCTGGTGGATTTCTTGGTCACCGCGTTGTCGGTGTCGATGCTGATGCTGGCCGTGGTGGTGGTGCCATCGGTGGTGGTGGTCACTTCCGCCGCGTAGGTCTTGCCGCCCACGGTCAGGAAGTAGTTGCCTTTGGCGTCGGAGGACAGGGTGCCGCCGCTGATGGTGGTGCCGGATTTGTCGACGTAGCTGGTGTTGGTGGAGGTGATGGCGGTGCCCGAGGAATCCGACAGGGTGGTGGCGGTCAGGGTGGTGTCGTAGCCGTTCACGTTGAAGCTGCTCAGGCCCAGGGTATCGGCGTTGATTTCGCTGAGTTTGATGTCGATGGTTTCGCCATCGTTGGCGCCGACCTGGATGGTGATGGTCTGGTCTTTGGACAGCACGTCCACGCCGTTGAACGCGGTTTGCGAGGAGATACGGTCGATCTCGTCCAGACGCTGGGTGATCTCGTCCTGGATCGACTGCAAGTCGGACTGGGAGTTGGTGCCGTTGGCCGCTTGTACCGACAGCTCACGGATGCGCTGCAAGTTGTCGTTCACCTGGTCCAGCGCGCCTTCGGTGGTCTGCGCCAGGGAGATGCCGTCGCTGGCGTTGCTGCTGGCTTGTTCCAGGCCGGTGATCTGGGAGGTCATGCGGTTGGCAATGGCCTGGCCTGCGGCGTCGTCGGAAGCGCTGTTGATTTTCAGGCCCGAGGACAGGCGCTCGATCGAGGTGCTCAGGCTGCTCTCCGAGGAGTTCAGGTTTTGCTGGGCAATCATGGACGTGATGTTGGTATTGATAACTGACATGGTGCAGTTCCTTTCGTGGGTGAGCCGCTTGGGACAGGTTAGAGGCCCGTCGCCGGTGCATCCGGCGCCGTTGCCGTACAGACAAAGCGAACATCGGCGATTGGATCTGCCGTCTTTAGGCAGCCCCTGAAAAAATTTCTGCAGCCACCGGATTTCACCTAGAAAAGTGCCTGTATTAGCCGATTTGAATCCGCACTCGCCGCGCTATAAAGCCTGCCTTGGCCCATAACCGGAGTGCTGCATGAACCCCTCAACCCTGATCGGCATGCTTGCCAGCCTGCTACTGCTGGCCGTGTTGCTGGTGTTCAGCGCGCAACAACCGGGCTTGTTCGTCGACCTGCCCGCGTTGGGCATTGTGGTGGTGGGTACCTTTGCCGCGACCTTCATCAGCTACCCGCTGCGCGAAGTGCTGCGCATTTTCAGCCTGATCAAGACCGTGGTGCGCCACGAGCGCGAATACACCCAGGAAGACATCGACGAGCTGGTGAGCATCTCGCGCCTGTGGATCGATGGCGACTTGCGAGCCGTGGAAGAAGTGCTCGACCGCGTGAAAAACCCGTTCCTGCGCTCCGGTGTGCAATTGGTGATCGACAAGACGCCGCTGGACGACATCCTCGATTTGCTGCAATGGCGCATCGCACGGCTGCGAGCCAAGGAACATGCCGAGGCCCAGCTGTTTCGCGTAATGGCCAGCTACGCCCCGGCGTTCGGCATGCTTGGCACCCTGGTGGGGTTGGTGAACCTGATGTTCGTGCTGGGCGACGGCGACATGGTGACCATCGGCCGGCAAATGGCGGTGGGCCTGATGACCACGCTGTACGGCGTGCTGCTGGCCAACCTTTTGTGCAAACCGGTGGCGGTGAAACTGGAGCGCCGCACCGAACAGCGGGTGGTGGTGATGAACATGGTGCTGCAAGGCGTGGCGATGATGGCCAACAAACGCAGCCCTGGGTTGATGCGCGAGACGCTTAAATCCTTTGTCGCCCATTACCAGAACGAGCTGCGGGACGGGCCGGTGCATGCGCCACTGCGCCTGAGTTGGAAAGCCCGAACGTGAGGCCTGTTTCGCGGATCCAGGCGGCTGCGATTGCCAGCGGCATCCCGCCGGTAGAGGACGCGTCGGGTGAGGCCTGGATGATGACCTACCTGGACATGATGACGTTGTTGCTGGTGGTGACCATGGCCATGCTGGCGTTGGCGGGCAAAGGCCACGCACGCACCCAGCACAGTAGCGAGTTCAGTGTGCCGCCGGTGTTTACCGCCAAAAGCCTGACCTCGGTGGAAGCGCCTGGCGCCTTGCTGTTGGTGCCACAACCGCCTGCGCCTGAGCCCGTCGCTACCCCGGAGCCTGAACCTATCGCGGTCGTTGAACCCGAACCACCAAAACCCACCACACAAGACCTGCTCAACGAACTGCCCCTGGATCAGTTGGGCAATGACATCGAAGTGGTCACCAACGACAGCAGCGTGAGCTTTCGCATCAGTAGCGAGATTCTGTTCCCCTCTGGCCAGTCCAACCTCAACCTCGGCGGCCTGGCGGTGCTGCGCAAACTGGTGCCGGTATTGGGCAGCGTGCCGCACAAACTGATCGTCGCCGGGCATACCGACACCCAAGACATTCGCAGTGCGCGCTTCCCCTCCAACTGGGAACTCTCCGGCGCCCGCGCTGGCAGCGTGGTGCGTTATCTGCAAGCCAATGGCATCCAGCCCGAGCGCCTGGCGGCGATTGGTTATGCGGACACCCGGCCGCTGGCGGACAACGGGACGGTTGAAGGCCGCGCGCGCAATCGGCGCGTGGAGTTGATATTGGAGCGCTGATGAGCGGGGTTGTGTTTAGCGCGCCAGAACAGTGATCATCGCCCTCCCCCTGACTGTTGAGGAACCGAAACCATGGAATTGACGCTGGAAGCTGTGGCGCTTTTTGCACTGAAGCTGGTGCACGAGGTGGACGGCGGCAGTCCGGTGTTGCGCGACGACCCGGTGATGGTGGGGTATGACCGCGAGGCGTTTGGGTTGTTGGTGCGCCAGGGGGATTTGGCTGGGGTTTTGGTCAAGGTGGATGAGTGTGTGCAGCAGGCGCTGCTAGCCGTGGGTGGGGCGGATACCGTGTTGGGGCGGGAACTGCAAAGGTTAGCCGTTGAGGTGCAGAAGGTTAATCAGTTGCCTGAGTTGCCTGCGCCGTTAACCCGCCTTAAGGATTATTTGAAAGACATCCAGTGAGTCGGTGATCAGCATCGCGGCCAGGTACACCATCAACATCGCCACGCCTGCGTCCAGCCAACGCCACACCACTGGCGCACGAAATAGCCGAGTTAATCGCTGACACCCCAAGGTCAAGAATACGAACCACAGCAGCGAGGCGGTCATGGCGCCTGTCGCAAAGAAGGCCTGTTGGTTTAACGGCTTGGCGGCGCCGATAGAACCGATCAACACCACAGTGTCGAGCCAGGCGTAGGGGTTGGCGAACCCCAGCACCACCGCCGTACGCAATAGCCCGCGTGGCGAGTCGACGCCTTGAGTGTCCGGCATCGACTGGTCCCGCAGGCAGGCCAAGAGACGTTGGGCGCCAAACCAGAGCAAGTACGCCGCACCAAAGATCAGCAAGAGCGCAACCAAGGTTGGGCGGCTTTCCAGCAGCGAGCCTAAACCGCTGACGCCCAGGGCGATCAACAGGATATCGGCGAACACACAGACGGCGACCACACGCCAGATGGGACCGCGGCTGACACCTTGGCGGATGACCAAGGTGTCTTTGGGGCCGGGGGCGGCGAATAGGCCGAGGCCCAGCACCAGACCTTCGGTGAAATAAGGCGTCATGGCGACTCTTCAAGGCAGATGTAAAGGAATGCAACACACGCCGGATTCGCAAGCCTGCGGCAAACGACGACACTGGCGGCGGTTTGCAGTGTGCATCACCCGCTAACCGTGGCGGCGTGCGGGGTGTCCTTTTTGACGAACAAGGTGGTCCATGAACATCAGTCTCAGGGCGCTGATCGCCCGACGCAGCCGCGAACTGGGTAAATCCATGACCGAGTTGGCCAAGGAATCCGGCATATCCCGAACCTACCTCTACGGCCTGGCAGGCGGCGTCTCTCAGGACCCTTCGGTGCGCACCTTGATCAAACTGGCCAAGGCACTTCAGGTTTCCCCGCTGCTGCTATTTCGCTACTTCGCCGACCTGGCGGGCGCGCCTATTGATGCTTACTCAACGGCAACCACCAACCGCGCCATCGGCCTGCAGAACCGCAGCGACATAGCCGTCTTCAATGCTGACGTCACCACCCCCGACCAAACCGTGGTGCTACCCGGCGAAACTTTTGAAAAGACCTGGGAGATCCAAAACCTCGGCACACACCCTTGGCGTGGTCGCCGGTTGGTGCGGGTCGACGGTGAATACGTCATCGCCCGCCGCAACGACGCAGGCGCCCCGCTGGAAGTGGTGATGGACAGCCACCTGCGCAGCCTCACCCACGAAATCCCCATCGCGCAAACCCTGCCCGGCCAGCCGGTGCACCTCACGGTGACCTTCGCCGCGCCCAAGGAAACCTGCACCGTGATGTCCATTTGGCGGATCGAAGATGAACACGGCCAGCCCTGCTATGGGCCGGCGTTTATCCTGCATGTGATCGTCAACGTCATGGCACGCTGAGTAGCCTCAGCGCCGCCCCTCCACCGCCATCCGCACCGCCAACCCCATCAACACCGAGCCCATCAGCCAACGCTGCACCACCTGCCAACCGGGCCGGGTGACGAAGAACACCGCGATGGAACCCGCCATGGTGGCAATCGCCGCGTTCACGCTCACGCTGATGAAAATCTGGGTAAAGCCCAGCACCAACGATTGCGTCAGCACACTGCCGTGGCCGTTGGGGTCGATGAACTGGGGCAGCAACGACAAATACATCACCGCCACCTTGGGATTCAGCAGGTTGGTCACAAGGCCCATGGTGAACAGCTTGCGCGGGCTGTCCTTAGGCAAGTCCCGTACCTGGAACGGCGAACGCCCACCCGGCCGGATCGCCTGCCAGGCCATATACGCCAAGTACAACGCACCGCCAAACCGCAGCGCGTCATAGGCAAACGGCACCGCCATCACCAACGCGGTGATCCCCAAAGCCGCGCACAGCATATAAACCAAAAACCCCAACGCCACGCCGCCCAGGGAAATCAAACCGGCGGTGCGCCCTTGGCAGATCGAGCGGGAAATCAGGTAAATCATATTCGGGCCGGGGGTGAGCACCATGCCGAGGGAAATCAGCGCATAGGCAAGCCAGCTGGACAGTTCAGGCATGGTTCGGCTCCGTTGGTTGAAACATCTGGCCAAGGTTGTAAGGTGGGCCGTCATGGTAGGGCGTTCAAAATGCCCGCGTTAGATACAGATCCGCGAGCAAAACGGCATACACCCACGAGGCAGGCACATGATCGACTTCAACAACAAAGGCTTCTTCAAACTCAAGCAAAACAACGAATACGCCGAACGCGTCACCGCCCTGCTGCTGGACGGCGAAACCGTGATCGACGCGTATAAATCCATGCGCGACGGGGTGGTGTTTACCAACAAGCGCATCATCGCGGTGAACGTGCAGGGGATTACCGGCAGCAAGAAGGACTTCACGTCGTTGCCGTACAAAAACATCGTGGCGTATTCGGTGGAGACGTCCGGGACGTTTGACCTGGATTCAGAGCTGGAGATTTACTTTTCGTCGTTGGGGAAGGTGAAGTTTGAATTTACGGGGAAGACGTCGATTGTTGAGATTTCGCGGTTGATTTCCAAGCACCTGCTGGGCTGATCGGCGGGCAAAAAAAGACCTTGGCGTACCAAGGTCTTTTTTACTGCTTACACGATTCAACTGATGCACTGGCTCAAAATGTGGGAGGGGCGGTGCGACGATTCGACTTGCCCCCGATGACGGCCTCCCCCACACCATCAACCTTCAGCCTTACACCCCACCCTCTTCAGCAACCCCATTCGGCAACATCCCCTTCGCCAAATCATCCACCACCGCCTTGGCCATCTCCCCCAAATAATGCGCAGCCCAGGCATAGCGGTCGGCGCTCTTGTCCATCGCAGCATCCATTGCCAGCAGTTTTGAACAGTGGAGAAGCTCAGAGGCATGCTCCAGCGCATCGCGGATGGGCACGCCGGAGTTGACGCGGAAAAGGTGGTGCAGCGCAGGCTGAGTGCCGCAGGTGGAGAAGGTGATGACGCCGAGGGTTTTGTTTGGGGGTGGGTTGATCATTGGGCACCTCCGGGCTGAGCGGGGGTGTTGATGCCAGGGTTACGAAGGGACGACCTATCAGAAACGCTCATTGCTTTAGCTCCTAATGTAGTGAGCTGCCACGTTCGTTTCTCATGCGAATGGGTGGCAGCTATGCGCGGGCTGAGAAACCGGGACAATAGGAACCCGGCAGACCCGAAGGTCTCCCACGCATAGCCGCCATGACACAGACAATGCGGGCACAAAAAAGCGCCAACAGTCTAATGGATGGTGGCGCCTATGCGCCTATTGTTTCTCGGATTCTCAAGTCCGGTCCCCCATTGAGGTGACGGGAAAAAGGTAGCGGGAAAGGTTCAAAGCAGAAAGCAGCCATTTGTAGCAAGACTTTTCCCGCCTAACCCATGCTGACTCTCAGGAAAATTACTTACCTGTCGTGTTTTGAGCTTTACATCGCCATTGCTTTGCCCTTAGCCTCTAGAATTGATACAAGCTTAGGACGAGCCATTATGTATCCTCCAAAATTTCTAAAGTTCGCAAAACCTACATTTAGTAGTGGACAGCGCAACATAAATATCGCGAAAGCCTATGGCTCACGAGATGCGTATACCAAATTAATCCCAGAAAGCCGGTAACATGAATTTAACATCGATACAGATTTTTTCGAATATAGGTATAGGCAAAAAATGTCAGAGCGCTTAAGCAGCCTACTTCTAGATGAATTGTTTTCGGTGGATTGGAATCAGCCGAAAATGCAACACATTGACGACTTAAAACTAACAATGGGCTCGCACTTAGGCCTTGTACGAAAACGAAATGAAGACAGAGTTGCTTCTGCAAAAATAAGAGCCGCGAATGGTCAAACTTATTTCGCAGGGATTGTTTGCGACGGCGTTGGCGGATCTGAATTCGGCGACATAGCGGCTAGCATTGCTATAGCTACTTTTTTCTCAGAGTTAGCTCGCACCAAGGTTGCAATATCCACATACGATCTAACCCCCCACTTACTAAGAAAAATGGATGACGCGGTAAGAGCAGAACTTAAGGGCAAAGGCACTACCACTGCTAGTGTTATTTTAGCGTCGTCAAATCGCGAGTTTGTTTCTGCGAACATAGGCGATAGTAGAATTTATTCGCATGGCAATGGACCAACAGACTTCAAGCAGCTTAGTACAGACGACACTCTTGAAAACGAACTAAAACGGCTTTCAATAGGTGATGCATCTGCGCTTAACGCGAAGGGGTTACTCGGCAGCCTATCGCAAGCTTTAGGCGAAAGCAGTCGCTCATCGAAAGACTTAAAAGTTCGAGCCCAAAACAACAACCCAAAAGTACCGGGGCTTCTGCTCGCGTCGGACGGCGCATGGAAAGTTGATTCAATCGGTTTCGACTCAATAATTGCAAACTCCAAATCAGGACTTGACTCTGCAAAAAGGGTAATCGCTTTTTCCAATTGGGTAGGTGGCGTTGACAACACATCAATACTAATAATAGAAGACTGTCAACTAATAATGGACACCTGCCAAAAAGATGCACACTCCGCGACGGGGGACGTAAAAATCACTGCATGGTTTGGTGAGACCAAACTGATAATATGCGAGCAAACTATTTTCACATCATCAAGCATGGAAAAAAACAAAGTCGCCAACGACGCACAGCAAAAAACAAAGCCAAAAAGGTCGTCACCCAGAAATAAGAAAGAAGCCTCCACAACAAAAGAACAAATAAAACCTGAACAATTTAAGCTTGAATCGATGCAAAGTAGCCGTTCTCGAGCCGAGCGGCCTAAAGCTGAAATATCGGTAGATTCCACGCAACCTGAAGACTAACCACATTGAAACGGAATTCATAATGTTACCTCCCCGCTACAACCCTATATCCGCTAGTATTATGCCTGGCGGATTCGGCACGGCCGAATCGGTACATGATAGCTATCTCGATAGAGTTGTCATTTACAAGTCAATGAAAGACGAAAAAAACAACAAACAATTAACAAACGAAATACGACTACTTTCACACGCCCGATCGAGACATATTGTTGAGATTTATGACGTAATCATAGATAAAGACGGCCTAACACAAGGCATTATTATAGAGAAACTGACCGGCCAAAGCTTTCACAACTTCTACAAAGAAGCCAAAAACTCACCAAAACTCTTTCTACTTTATCTATATCAAATTGCGACAGCCCTTGCTGATCTACATGAATCGAACATAATTCACCGCGACCTAAAACTTGACAACTTTAAAGAATCCGAATCGGGAATACTAAAACTTTTTGACTTTGGCATCTCCGTTGACAGCGAAACGTATAAAACTCGCGAAAACAGAGGAACACTAGTTTACGCCGCACCCGAACTATTCCTTGACAATGTCACGATCACAAAAGAGATGGACATATACGCCTTAGGTGTCTGTGCATGGGCACTTTGCTCTCAAGAAATGCCAAAAGAACTGCATGAACTTCCTCCACAAACTAGTTCGAGTGCTCCCTCTATAATGACGATACTAGGCGGACTAATAGACAAAAAAGTAATCACCCTAATAGATAATTGTTTGTCTCCAGAGCCGTCATCCAGACCAAAATCTCGCGAAATTAGCAACGCTCTTGCAAACTACCTTGTTCAGGGCCAGCACAAAGGTATTTTTGTACATGGCTCGGCAAACATATACGAACTATCCAATAAAAACCAAAATGTAAACATAAATCTCAAGGGCCTAGGCGGGATAAAAATAATTTATGACGGGCTTGACTTCATAATAGACGACGTAACTGGAAACGTCTCAATAAACAATAAAAGCGCTACAATTGGCTCTATTCTACCGGCGTCTTGTGTATTGGCATTTGGCGCTGAAGAGCTTGGCTATGGCAGGGAATGGATAACGTTCTCCTCCTCACAACCGGAAGTAGTGATATGAGCAAACATAGGTTTAAAAAAGGTGACCTGCTAGCCAATCGATATGAAATAAAATCATTCCATGCTGCTGGCGGCATGCAGGAAGTTTATTTAGCCCATGATAAAACATTAAGCAGAGACGTCGCGCTCAAAACACCTAAACCAGGGATTACAGATCGACGGTTTCGAAGAGGCGCAGAAATGGGGGCCCGTGTAAAACACTCCAACGTTGCCGCAACATTTGATTACTTCGAAAATGAAGAAATAACTTTCCTTGTTGAAGAATTTATTTCCGGGCAAGATCTTGGCAAAAGATTAGAAAGCGACTTTACATTCATGGACCCTTATCTAGCAGCACGAACTTTACATCACATCTCAAAAGCCTTGTACGAAGCCCACAAAGTAAACATATGCCACCGAGACCTTAAACCAAGCAATATAATGACATCCAATGATATCGGACTTCAAAATATAAAGCTGACAGACTTCGGCATTGCCAAACTTGCAGAAACCGAAATTGCTATTGAGATGGAGTTATTTGATAAAGACAACTCTACACTTACATCGTCAAATACTCTTCTTGGTGCGGTCCCCTACATGTCTCCAGAGTGTTGGACTGACTGGAAAGGTGCTGGTCAGCCCATGGATATTTGGGCATTTGGTTGTATCGCCTATCATCTTCTTGCAGGTGAACCACCTTTTGGGGAAGGCCGTTTAGCAATTATGAATGTCGCTAGGCTATTCCATTCAAAACCTAACCTTCAAAAACCAAAGTGGTATGGTCGCCACCCATCTACCGCACCACTAGAAAATGACCTTTGGAATATAATATGTGAGTGCATACAAGTTGACCCACTGGAGCGCCCGTCAGCAGAAAAGCTGTTACAACTGTGTAACGAACTATGCTATTCACTCACACCAAGACGAATGGGTACGGTACAGCAATTCCCCGGAAGATATAAAAATGGAAATGCGGGAAACTTTGGATTTATTAATGACAAAGACATTTCTAAAAGTTGGTTCTTCCATGGCACAGAAGTTTTCGGGGCTGAAAAAATCAAAACTGGCGACACAGTTTGCTTTAGTATCTTCCCAGGACGCCCCAACGATAGATGCTCCCCAATACTGGTATTAAAACAAAAAACCCAATAGGCAATATTAATTAAAGGACCACAAGATTAAACTTGTGGTCCAAACACCACATATCATTTACAAATACAAATTAACTCACTCCAACTCACATCTACTCTCCCATAATCCCCCGAAGCCTCAGTAGATAACTGCAATACCAAACCACCGCGCCCACAACCACCACCACATTCCCCACCAACCAAATCCCAAAATTCCGACTCTGCTCCGCATCACTTACATAAAACGGCCCAAAGTACGCCGACACTGCCACCAGCAGCCCGTTAAACACGCCAACCGCCACCATAACTACCAACATCACAAACACCACGCCTTTAACCACCTTCATACAACCCTCCAAAACCAAATCTCCTTGGAATTTTGGTAATCCGAAAACGTCCCTTTCAATCGAAAATCCCTACTGAATGCACGTGTAGCTCAGCCAATCCGTCGACGCCTCATATTTCAGGGTGGCTTTTCCATAGGGTGTGGAAGGTAAGCATTCGGTATTTCCATCGCGTTTTTTCGCGCGACCGTAGCAAACGCTCCGCTACGGGTGAGGAAGCCGGCGAGAAATCAGAGCGGTCCTACTTGCCTGTAAGTTTTGACTGAAAGGCAACACGCAC
Organism: Pseudomonas kairouanensis; assembly: GCF_004682055.1. Classification (GTDB taxonomy): domain Bacteria; phylum Pseudomonadota; class Gammaproteobacteria; order Pseudomonadales; family Pseudomonadaceae; genus Aquipseudomonas; species Aquipseudomonas kairouanensis. Next base: position 35,114 of record NZ_QUZU01000016.1, read on the forward strand.
ACCACTGCCCTCTGCGATAAAACCAGCTGAGTTTTCCCACGAAATCCATCGAACAAGTCCGATTACGGGCCTTGATCACAAGCTCATAGGCTCACTCCCCCACACAAGGAAGTGAGCCCGCCATGTCAGAACGCGCCTACCCCCTCACCGAAGAGCAACAACTCAAACAGCGAATCCTGACCCCGCAACCGACGCGGCGGCCTGACTCGCCGCCCATCCAGCTATTCGACCCTCCCCCTGCCCCAACACCTACGCTCACCAAGCCTCCCGGCTGCGTCTTCACCAAACCCTGCCAACTGCCCGATGGCATTACCCACTACGCCGATCCCACCGGTTTCGTACCCATGGAACTGGTGAAGGAATACGGCCATTTCTGCCTATTGGGTGGGCGTGAGGTGGACGCCCAGGGCGACGTGGCCTTGCGCAAGATCAGCGGCAGCGCGCTGCCCATTGGCCTGGGGCAACTGGCCTTGCGTACGGCGGCGGTGGAATCGGCGACCGCCGCTGTCGGGACGGTTGTGGGTGGGTTGTTGACGGGGTTGGTGGCGTTGGCCTGGCCATCGGAACTGGGCGATAGCGCGCTCTACTCCGATGAGCAATTGCGCTCGATGCAGCGGGCGCGTTCGCAGATGCGTTTGCAGGTTGAGCAGTTGGAGGACGGCACGCTCAAGGGTTATGGGTTTTACACCGGTAACAACGCCGACTGGCAGATGATTGATGTGGTGCAGTTTCAAAGCCGTGGCGATCAGTTTGTAGCGGATTTGGGTGAAGAGATGGAGTTGATCTGGACGCCTTCGGTTGATCCGGGTGACACCCTGGGGATTCCGGCGTTGGAGGCTGCGCCGCAAGCGCCGGTGATTTGGATTTATCCGCCGAACGAGAAGGCTGCACAGATTTTGGTTAACCCGGTTTATCCGCCGGAGTATCGGGATTTTATTCTGGTGTTCCCGGTGGGGTCGGGGGTTCGGCCGTTGTATGTGGTGGTGAGTGTTCGGGCTGGGGATCACAAATACCACCCGAGCCCGACGTCTTTACCAGCCTTTCCCGATGCAGTTCGCGCACCATCCAAATCCCGCGTTAAAGGAGGAGGCAGACTTAGGCCCCGCTGGAAAGACCCTCATAGCTATATTTACGAATGGGACTTCGAACGAGGCAAGGTGGAGAAGTACAACAAGAGAGGCAGGCACTTGGGCGAGTTTGACCCTAATACAGGCGAACGAACCAAGGAAGCTGATGACACCAGAAGGATAGAACCATGAAACATCTGATCTACGTAGTCCCAACAGGAAGCGAGAATATTTCGACTGAAATTCCGCTTAACCTGAATGCTGCCGACTTACTGCCAATTATGGGTTGGGAGGATGAGAGCGACTGTGTCTATGACTACTTGCTAACACCTGAGCAAATTGAAGGCATCGAAAAAATAACCTCATTGGTCTTCCCGAAGAATGCGTCGCTGTATCTGGCATGCGATGCGTAGTGCCGACGTTTTCAACTTTCGTTCGACGCAACCCAAGAACCCATGAGGCCAACCATGAAAAAGCCCATCCTCTACCGCTCAGTCAACACCCGTACCCACGGCGTGCGCCACGGCAGTTGCCGCGCCTATCGATACGAACGAAACACCAAAAAAGAAAAGCTCGCGCAATCCACCCGCAGCTCCATGCACAGCCACCATCGCCACGGTTTCGATTACACACCGCTGTTTCGCTTCCTCCTATCCAAGGTAGGCCAACCATGGGACCCCGTTTTCAGCGAGGCCAACGCCCGCGTGGACCGCCCCGATCCAATCTTCTGGATGGTCGCGCTCCACGAAAGCGACAAACGGGAATACGTGAGCACGGGTGAAAACACCTACTACAGCGGCTTATGGGTCGACGACGCTGGCCTGCTGCAAAAGGTAAACCCACAGCTGACACCTGAGCGCATGCCAACCTTTTGCGACTGCTGCACCCACACTTTCAACGGTGTGGTTTATGCGCACGCTTTGCCTATTGGTTGATGTCAGGGGCATTGATGTTGGCTGAACCACTGCCATCGGGGGCAAGCCCCCTCCCACATTTTGTTCGGTGTGGTGCAGTTACTCTGCGATGGGTAATCAGCTCGCCTTCACCCCACTCCCCGCCCCTTCCACCGGTACCCGTTGCGCCGGGTCTGTCACGTCAAACACATGCTGCTCACACATCGAACCCTTGAACTGAAACTCCACCAGATACACCTTGGCCTTTTCCGGGCTAAACGTGCTCATCACCGGCCCACAGTTGTAGTACACCCCATTGCCCTGGCTGCCCGCCGTGCTCGCGACGGTGAGTTTCTTGCCAGGGTCAGCCAATGTTTCCAACTGTGGAAAACGCTTGAACCCGGCGCTGGCGACGGTCTGGTTGAGCTTGGCGATCCAGTTGAAAACCTTGCCTTCGCCGGTGTCCATCACGGTGCCGAGGGTTTCCATGCGTTGGTCGGGGTCGCCTTCGCGGCGGATGGCGAATTCGACGGGGTTGGTGCCGCCGCTGGCTTTCATGATGACTTTGGCGTGCTCGGCGTCGACGGCCACGGTCTTTTGGCGCAGTTGAATACCGTCGTTGAGCAGGGTGGGGGATGAGTTGCGCTGGTTGGAGTTGCAGCCGCAGAGGGCCAGGGTGATGAGGGAAAGCAGGGCGATTCGCTTCACAGGGGGGATGTCCTTATCGGTGTGAATGGGGTGATGACTGGACCTGGAATTAGACAGAATGTTCCGCATTGGAGCAGTTGAGATACAGGCGCTGCGGTTTGTCAGGTGCACCGAGGTTATCCCTTCGCAGCCTCGCTGCGGCTCCAAAGCTCCCACATTGGCCCTGCTTACACCCATTCAAATGTGGGCGGCGTCATTTGGGCTGGAAGGTTTCGAGGTAGGCCAGAATGTTTTCGATCTTCTCTTGGTCGCTGATGCCCCAGAAGATCATGCGCGTGCCGCTCACTACTTTCTTTGGCGCTTCGATATAGGCGGCGAGCTTGTCGCGGGTCCAGACCACGCCGGAGTTTTTCATCGCGTCGGAATATTGATAGTCGGTGGTAGTCCCGGCGGGCCGACCGATGATGCCGTTGAGCTCAGGCCCAAAGCCACCCCGTGCACCTTCACCAATGCTGTGGCAACCACCGCAGGTCTTGGTGAAGAGCTTGCCGCCCGCCTCGGCATCGCCCGCCGCAAAGGCAGGGCCGGTAGTGAACATCAGGGCAAGGGCGAACACGGCGTATTTCATGGGAGGCTCCACAGCAGGTGTAGCGGGCGATTATGCCTGTTTGTCAGGAGCGCATGCCCATCCTTCACTCAACCGCCCGGGCCATACAGCCCATAACCGCACCGTTGCGACTCGGCCTGGGACAAATAGTCGCGCCATGAACAGTTGGCTGCCGTAGACGCACAGGGCGCCATGCTCGCCGGCAGGGTCGACTTTGATCATGCGGCTGCCTGAATCCGGGTGGTTTATGGGTTACTGCCAGGGGCGAGGGCCGTTAGAGGCGAGGGGCAGTACCGTGCAACCTCACTCTTATGACCACCCATCGCCTTAAACACATCCAATCGAACCTATCCAGACATGTTCTACTCCACGTTAATGAACCCTGATGGTGGAGTAAGGATCATGGCTCAGCCATCGATTTTAGTGCTGGAAGACGACGAGATCATTCGTTCGTTAATGGTGGGTGTGTTGGAGGATTTCGGCGCGGTGGTGACGTCGTTTCCTTCGGCAGATGAAGGGATGATTTACCTGGAACGGGGCGATGACCCGGTGGACCTGATTGTCAGCGATATCCAGATGCCGGGTTTGCTCAATGGCTATGACTTGAGCCGAGTGGTGGCCCATCGCTGGCCCACGGTGCCGGTGGTGTTGACCTCTGGCAATACCAAGCTGGCGGCGCAGCTGGGCAGTTCGGTGCGGTTTTTGCCCAAGCCTTGGAGCAGTGAACACCTGATTGAGTGTGTGCAAACGGCACTGACCCAACAGGGTATGTCGCTGCATTGATGGCGTCGAGACATCATTTAAACCGAACTTCGTAACAGGCTCTGCGGTCATTTATGATGCATGGAGCGACTTTTCTGATCCGCTGGTCAGCCTTTTCGCTTAGTGCGCACGGTTACCGGCCTTGAGGTGTGTAGAATCGTCGCCCATTTCCACGCGTCATTCATGGCCGCAAGGCCCACAGTTCGAGCTTATTGAATGCATTCACTGGCCGCGCCCTCTTTGCTGGAAGCCCTACGCACAGGCACCGCCTTGCTGCACGTAGGACTGGAAAAGCGCCTGCCGTTTTTCTCCGAGCATCTGGACGCCGATTGGTACCAGCGTTTGCTCCAAGCCTATTACGGGTTTTACGGGCCAATGGAAGTGGCGCTGTATGACAGCGGCTTGATCCCTGAAGGCTATGACGCAGTGCTGCGCGTGAAAACGCCAACTTTGCTGAGCGATCTTGGCGCCTTGGGCGTTGATGAGCGCGCCCTACCCCGCTGCACCGAACTGCCCCTCTTTGACACCCCTGCCGCCTGCCTTGGCGCCCTGTATGTGCTGGAAGGCGCAACACTGGGCGGCCAGGTTTTGCGCCGGGAAATGGCCCAGCGCCTGGACGTGAATGCCGATAACGGCGGCGCGTTCCTTGATATATACGGCGCCGAGACCGGTCGACGCTGGAAAGACTTTCTCGACTACCTGGGCCGCCAGCCGCTGGACACTAGCGCTAAACAGCGCGCGGTGGATGCCGCCCGTTCGACATTCAGCTGCTTTGAGCAATGGCTCGACAGCCAGGAGGTACTGCTATGAAACCCGACGATTTTGAAGAACTGCTTGCCAACTGTGCCGACGAGCCCATCCGCTTTCCGGGGGCGATCCAGCCCCACGGTGTGCTGCTGACCTTGTCAGAGCCAGACCTGACAATCATTCAGGTCAGCGCCAACGTCACCAGCTTGTTCGGCCATGAACCCGAGGCGCTTCTGGGCCAGCCGCTGCACACGCTGGTGGGCGCCGAGCATGCCAAGGCTGTCGCGGCCATGGCCGAGAACAACACATTTTTTGATGCGCCACCGCTGCACGTCACCTTTGCCGACGCAGAGTTCGAAGGTTTGCTGCACCGCCATCAGAACGTGCTGGTGCTGGAGTTCGAACCCCTGCTCAAGGATTTTCGCCCACGCGCGCTCAACGGTCGCACCAGTGACCTGGGCAAGATGCTGCAGCGTTTGCAGTCAGCAAAAACCCTGCAAGCGCTGTACGAAATCAGCGTGAATGAAATCCAGGCCATGACCGGCTACGACCGCGTGCTGATCTACCGCTTTGAAGAGGAAGGCCACGGCCAGGTGATCGCCGAAGCATCGGCACCGTCCATGGAGCTTTTCAACGGGCTGTTCTTCCCCGCGTCCGACATCCCGGAGCAGGCCCGCGAGCTGTATCGCACCAACTGGCTGCGCATCATCCCCAACGCGGCCTATGAGCCAGTGCCGCTGCTGCCCAAGCTGCGCCCGGACACCGGCCAGCCGCTGGACTTGAGCTTCGCGACCTTGCGCAGCGTGTCACCGATCCATTGCCAGTACATGCAGAACATGGGCGTGTTGTCGTCCATGAGCATCTCGCTGATGAAGGGTGACAAGCTGTGGGGCTTGATCAGTTGTGGTAACCGCGAGCCGCTGCTGGTACCCAACGACCTGCGTACCGCCTGCCAGACCATTGGCCAGGTGCTGTCATTGCAAATCAGCGCGATGGAAGCCTTGGACCTGAGCCGCCAGCGCGAAGAGAAAGTCGAGGCCCTGGCCCTGCTGGACCAGGCGATGAAGCGTTCGGAAGAAAACGTATTCGACGGCCTGGCCCAGCAGCCTCAAGTGTTGATGGAACTCGCGTTGGCTGGCGGCGTAGCGATCATCGAAGACAAGCAACTGCATCGCTACGGCAACTGCCCGGAGCCGGCGCAGATCCGTGCGTTGCACAAGTGGCTGCAAGAAGGCGGCGAGCCGGTGTTCTCCAGCCATAATCTGGCGTCGGTCTACCCGCCCGCCGAGGCATTCCAGCAGGTGGCCAGTGGCGTGTTGGCCATGAGTTTGCCCAAGCCTGTGGATAACGGCGTGCTGTGGTTCCGCCCGGAAGTCAAAGAGAACATCAACTGGAGCGGCGACCCGAAAAAGCCGCTGGACCTGGAAACCTCCGACGCAGGCCTGCGCCTTCGCCCACGCACTTCGTTTGAGATCTGGAAAGTCGAAATGGCCGGCATTTCCACCAAGTGGAGCCACGGCGACCGTTTTGCCGCCAACGACCTGCGCCGCTCGGCGCTGGAAAACGACCTGGCTCGCCAGGTGCTGCGCGAGCAACAGGCCGTGCGCGCCCGTGATGAGTTGGTGGCCGTGGTATCCCACGACCTGCGCAACCCGATGACGGTGATTTCCATGCTGTGCGGCATGATGCAAAAAGCCTTCAGTTCCGACGGCCCACACACTTCACGACGTATTTCTTCGGCCATCGACACCATGCAGCAGGCCGCTGGGCGCATGAATGTGCTGCTCGAAGACCTGCTCGACACCTCGAAAATCGAGGCCGGGCGTTATGTGGTCAAGCCTGTGGCGCTGGATGTGAGCCAGATCTTTGAAGAGGCCTATTCACTGCTGGCACCGCTGGCGATGGAGAAGGGCATCGACCTGTCGTTCAATGCAGAACCCGGCCTGCAGATCAACGCCGACCCGGAGCGCCTGTTCCAGGTGCTGTCGAACCTGATTGGCAATGCCATCAAGTTCACCCCGCGCCAGGGCAATATCGGTATCAGCGCCATGAGCAATGGCGAGGAGATCGTGTTCTCGGTGCGCGACTCTGGCGAAGGCATTGCGCCGGAGCAACTGCCCCATGTGTTTGATCGCTATTGGACACAGACCGAAAACAACCCCACCGGCAGTGGCCTGGGGCTGTATATCACCCAGGGCATCATCCAGGCCCATGGCGGCAAAATCGTTGCCGAAAGTGAAGTGGGACGCGGCAGTGAGTTCAGGTTTACGGTGCCCAAGGTGGAAGGGGACTCCCATACCTGATTGCGCAACGTTTTGTGATAAGGCGTTTATAGCTGCTGCGTCCAGCGCTCTGTAAGTTCGGCCCTCGCCGCGCAGCTTCAATTAAGCGGCGCGTCGAGCCCATACAGTCAGAGGAATGCGTCATGGATTTTCACTACAGCACCTACACAAGTTTCGTCAGCAGCATTCATCGGTTGAACAGCCAACCGGCACAGCACAATGCTTCGCATCAGCCAAAGGCTTCAGAGACTGCCTTGCATGTGCCTAATGCACAGCACCCTGCCAAGAAGACTAACTATCGCAGCGGCATGGACAACCTCAATCGCAATTCGCCGCTTTAACCCCCTCCATGTTCAGGGCTGCTTGTGCAGTCCTGATCACTTTCATCAACAAAATACTGACATCCGCTGGGCTACCCTGCGTGTCTTTCTTGCACAGAGTCACTGCCCTTATGCTGCACCCCGTCCTTGCCGGCCCCCTTTTACGTCGTTTGGAACCCCGCCGCTTGGTGTTGTGGCTGGTGGGCAGCCGCGAATTGGCGCTTACGTTGAGACTGGAGGTGGCCGGCCAGGCGCGGGACATCGTCCTGGCCCCAGACCAGTGCTCTGTGGTGCCGGTGGGTCGCCGGGCCTTTATCCATCTGATCGACGTGCCACTGGAAGACGCCCTGCCCCAAGACGTAGTCATCAACTACGACCTGCTGATCGATAACCTCGGCATCGCCGATTGGGCGCCCCACCTGCTGTACGCCCGCGCACAAACCCCGAATTTCGTTCTGCATAGTCGCATCCACCAGTTGGCGCATGGCTCATGCCGCAAGCCCCACCACCGCGCCGATGAAGGCCTGCTGTGCGTGGACCGCCTGTTGGCCGACGCCCACACGCCAGCCGAACGCCCGGCCTTGCTGATGATGAGCGGCGACCAGGTGTACGCCGACGATGTGGCCGGCCCCATGCTGCGGGCCATCCACGCGCTGATCGAGCGACTGGGCCTGTTCGACGAGTACCTGGAAGGCGCCGTGGTGGATGACAGCGCCAGCCTCTATGGCCACCGCGCCAGCTATTACCATCGCGCCGACCTGCTGCCGGCGCTGGACAGCAACGAAACCCTGCGCGAGCGCTTCTTCGGCGGGGTGAAAAAACCCATCTTCACCAGCAGCACCGCCGACAACCACCTGGTGACCTTTGCCGAAGTGCTGGCGATGTACCTGCTGGCCTGGTCGCCCACGCCCTGGACGCTGATCGCGCCGCAACCACCGCAATTGAGCAGCGAAGAACAGGCGCGGTATGCCCAGGAGCAGGTCCACATCGATGCCTTTCGCGATGGCCTGCCGGGTGTCGCGCGGGTGTTCGCTCACCTGTCTACCTTGATGATCTTCGACGATCACGACATCACCGATGACTGGAACCTCAGCGCCCAATGGGAACAAACCGCCTACGGCCACCCCTTCTCCAAGCGCATCATTGGCAACGCCCTGCTGGCCTATATGCTGTGCCAGGGCTGGGGCAACCAGCCGGATGCATTTGGCGAACTGGTCGGCCGGACACAGGCGCTTGCCGGCAGAATGCAGGCCAATCACCTGGACGCCGCCGCCCAGGATGACTTGATCGACACGCTGCTGACGTTCCAGCGGTGGCACTACGTACTGCCCACTACCCCCGCCCTGGTAGTGCTCGACACCCGCACCCGCCGCTGGCGCAGCGAGTTCACCCTCAAGCAACCGTCCGGCCTGCTGGACTGGGAAGCCTTAAGCGAACTGCAACAGGAACTGCTCGACCACCCTTCGGCCATCATCGTCTCGCCCGCGCCGATCTTTGGCGTCAAGCTGATCGAGACGGTACAAAAGGTGTTCAGTTGGTGTGGCCACCCACTGTTGGTAGACGCCGAAAACTGGATGGCCCATCGCGGTGCCGCCCAGGTGATCCTCAATATCTTCCGCCACTCACGCACGCCGGGTAACTACGTGATCCTCTCGGGTGATGTGCACTATTCGTTCGTCTACGAGGTGCTGATCCGGCATCGCAACGCCGGCCCGCGGATCTGGCAGATCACCAGCAGCGGCATCAAGAACGAATTCCCTGCGCGCTTGCTGGAATGGTTCGACCGTCTCAACCGCTGGCTCTACTCCCCCCGTTCACCCCTTAACTGGTTCACGCGCCGACGCACCATGCAGGTGGTGCCGCATATCCCGGAACATGCCGAGGCCGGGGAGCGCCTGTGGAACTCGGCGGGAATAGGTCAGGTGTTTTTCAATGAACAGGGCCAACCGGAGGCGATTTACCAACACAACGCGGATGGGCGGGAACGAACGCGGATGGTGGCGCCGAAACAATAGCCCATTGCCACTCCCCAAAAGCATCACCCGCACCCTATTCAAAGCCCCCAGGCCCCGTTGTACAGTAGCTCCAGCCAAGGAGTATCGGCGCCAATTTTGACTGGCCTTGGACGCCAGCACAGGCAGGGAGCACGAAGATGGACGATATTTCCGACAATAGCCCGCTGCACAATGATTTTTCTCACCTCAATGCCGACATGTTGCACACGGTCCTGGAGCTGGTCAGCGATGGGATCTGGGACTGGAACGCCAACACCGGTTTTGTGTACCGCAATCCGGGGTGGTACGAGATGCTGGGCTATCCCCGCCACTCCCTTGAAAACAGCGTGTTCACTTGGGAAAACGTGATCCACCCGGAGGATTACCCCCTGGTGATGCAGCGGTTTGATGACTACATCAACCGTCGCGCGCCCCACTATCAGATCGAATACCGTTGCCGCAGGCAGGATGGCAGCTACCTGTGGATCGAAGACCGCGGCTATGTGATTGCGCGCAATACCGACGGTTCGGTGGCGCGGATGGTGGGGGCGCACCGTGATATTCATGCACGCAAATGCTCCATCGAACAGTTGGAGCGACGTAACCAATCCCTTGAGGCTCTGGTGGCCGAACGCACGGGCGAGTTGTCACGGGTCAATCAACAGTTGCAATTGCAGCTTGATGAAAACCGCGCCCTGTCCGAGCGCGACCCCCTGACCTTGGTCGCCAATCGCTATCGCCTGGAAAAGGTGCTGCTGGAAGAATGCGAGCGTGCCCAACGCTTTCGCCTGCCACTGGCGTTGATCGCCATGGATATCGATGACTTCAAGCCGATCAATGATCAGCACGGCCACGGCGTGGGCGACCAGGCCCTGGTGCGGGTGGTGGCGTGCCTGGAAAGCTGCATACGCCCCGACGACCTGGTGGCCCGCTGGAGAGGCGATGAATTCATGGTGGTGCTGCCCAAAAGCTCACTGGCGGTGGCAAAAACCCTGGCTGCAAACATCCGCCAAGCACTCAAGAATGTGCCGGTAAGGCCGGGCCTGAGCGTGACCCTGAGCCTGGGCGTGGCCGAGCGCCAGCCGGGTGAGTCACCCATGGCCCTGATGGCGCGTGCCGATCAAGCGCTGTACCGCGCCAAGGCAGCGGGAAAGGATGGGGTGTCGGAGTGACTGCCCGGCGCAGATGCTGCTGACGGCACATCCCGACTTTTAATAATGACCCGGCGACTTTATTTCGTTTGCGGCAGGGCCCGGCCTACGGCTTAGATAAAAAACAGCCCGCCACTGCCGAGTCCAGGATTCATGAGCCGCGAAACCATCAGCCAGTCGATTTCCATCGTTCACCCCATCAGCCTCAGCCATGGCAAAAACGCCGAGGTGTGGGATACCTCGGGTAAACGCTATATCGATTTTGTCGGCGGTATCGGCGTGCTCAACCTCGGGCATTGCCACCCAGGTGTGGTCGAGGCGATTCGCGAGCAGGCCACCCGGCTCACCCATTACGCCTTCAACGCCGTCCCTCACGCGCCTTACATCGAACTGATGGAACGTCTGACGGCCTTTATCCCGGTGAGTTACCCCGTCAGCGGCATGCTTACCAACAGCGGCGCGGAGGCGGCGGAAAACGCCCTGAAGATCGTGCGCGGCGCCACCGGCCGTACAGCGGTAATTGCCTTCGACGGCGCATTCCACGGCCGGACCCTGGCCACCCTCAACCTCAACGGCAAGGTGGCGCCCTACAAGCAAAAGGTCGGTGTACTGCCGGGCCCTGTGTATCACCTGCCCTACCCTAGCGCCGATAACGGCGTGAGCTGCGCCGAAGCGCTAAAAGCCATGGACCGTCTGTTCAGCGTGGAAATCGACGTTAACGACGTCGCCTGCTTCATCATCGAGCCCGTGCAGGGCGAAGGTGGTTTCCTGGCCCTGAGCAGCGAGTTTGCCCAGGTACTGCGGCGTTTTTGCGACGAAAACAACATCCTGCTGATTGCCGATGAAATCCAATCGGGGTTCGGCCGCACGGGCCAGCGCTTTGCCTTCTCGCGCCTGGGCATTGAGCCGGACCTGATCCTGCTGGGCAAAAGCATCGCAGGGGGTGTGCCGCTGGGTGCAGTGGTGGGGCGCAAGGCACTGCTCGACAACCTGCCCAAGGGCGGCCTGGGTGGCACCTATTCCGGCAACCCCATCGCATGTGCGGCGGCGTTGGCGACGCTGGATGCGATGACCGATGAGCACTTGAACACCTGGGGCTCGCAACAGGAAGAGGCCATCGTGCGCCGTTACCAAGCCTGGCGTGAACAGGGGCTTTGCGTCTTTCTCGGCCGACTGACTGGTGTCGGCGCCATGCGCGGCATCGAACTGGCCAACCCTGACGGTACGCCCGCGCCCCAGCAACTGACGCAACTGCTCGGCCTGGCGCGGGACGCCGGTTTGCTGCTGATGCCCAGCGGCAAGTCACGGCATATCATCCGCTTGCTGGCGCCCCTCACCATTGAACCTGCGGTATTGGATGAAGGGTTGGATATCCTTGAGCGCTGCCTCAAACAATTGAAGGCCTAGCTCGTTTGCACTGACAACGCCGGCAAGGTGGGCAACGTGCCGCCTTGACCTGATCCCCCTCCCCCCTGAAAATGCCCGACGCTTTTTTGTCCCCCGTTTACTGAAGTGAAATTTCAATGTCCGATTCCCACCACGAAGAATCCGTAGTCGCCTTGCCGTCCAAAGCTGAATACGAAAACGCCATCAATCTTTCACAGCATGTGCCAGCGGCCAAGATCATCAGCGAGATGGTGTTGGACGCGTTCCACACCTCCAAGGAAAGCGACCAGATCCGCGAACTGCGCGTCGCTATCCGCCAGGCCCACGATGCCTTTGACGACGACAAGGCCTATGACCTGATGGGCCAGCTCAAGCAACTCAAGGACGCCGAGGCCGCTGACAACATTGCCCTGGAAGACCTGAGCAGCAAGTTCTCCATCAGCCGCATCCTGTCCAGCTTCAAGGATGACCCCGAGTTCCAGGAACTGGTCTACGGCCTGGCCCTCAAGGTGCTGAACCAAAGCCACCTGGCCATCAGCAACCCAAGCTCGGGCAAGAGCAAGGCCGCACGCCCCAAGAAAGAGGCCGAAGTGTTTGTGATCAGCAAGGACGGCATCAGCGTCACCCTGCCGCTGCGCACGCCGCGCTCCAAGTTGAATGTGGACCGCGAAGCGTTCGAATTCCTGGGTTTCAGCTTTGTGGGTGAGGGCGAAGAGGCCGAGCTGGAGGTGGAAAGCTTTGTGGATAACTCGGGGGCCGAGCAGCCGTTGAGTCGCAAGAGTGTGATTACGGCGTTGCAGCAGCAGAGCGCGTTTGACGGTTACAGCATCGCGCAGCAGTAACCCATTCTCAGCAACACCGCTAAACCCAATGTGGGAGGGGGCTTGCTCCCTCCCACATTTGATCTGTGTTGTGTCAGTTACTACCCACCACCTGCGCTGCAAACACCTCCCTAAACCGCGCCATCTCCTGCTTGTTGCCCACCGTCACCCGTACCCACTGCGGCCAGTTTTTCCACACCCGGCCAATCAACACGCCGTGCGCGGCCAGTTTCTCGATCACCTGCTCAGCCGGTTGCTTCACATCGATCATGAAGCAGTTGGCCTGGGACGCGGTGCAGGCGAATCCCCGGCCTTTCAACCAGGCAATGGTTTCATCGCGCAGTTGGTTGTTGAGCGCCTTGCGTTGGGGCAGCAACTTCACGTCTTCGAGGCTGGCCAAACCTGCCAGCAGCGTGGGCCCCGCTGGCACGTTGTCGCCGCCAAACACCGCCAGCCGCTCCAGCAGACCTGGATGGCCGATCGCCAAACCCAGGCGAGCACCGGCCATGCCGTAGATTTTCGAGAAGGTGCGCAACACCAGCAGGTCGTCGTGGTCCTTGACCCAACTGACCACGCTGGGCACATCGGCAAAGTCGATATAGGCCTCGTCCACCACGAGTACGCTGCCTTTGGGTTTGTTCGCCAACGCCTGGCGGATGGCATCGGTGGGGGTGACGGTGCCGGTGGGGTTGTTGGGGTTGCACAGGTAAAGCATGCCCGCGCTGGAATCAGCGGCGAGCATGGCCGGTACGTCATGGGCGTGCTCGGCGTTCAAGTCCACTTCCTTGACCGGCGCCTTGTTCGACTCGGCCGCCTGGCGCGGCACTTCATAAGACGGCGTGGCCATCACCAGCCCATGGGTTTGATCGGTAAATGCCAGCACCGCGTAGCGCAGAGCGGCCATGGAGCCGGCAAACACCGCCACCTGCTCCTCGGCAATCCCTTGCTGCTGGGCAAACAGCCCGGCCAGGGCATACATGTGCTTGTAAGGGTAGCGCCCGGAGGTGGCGATGCCGCGTTGCATCGCGGCACGGGCGGCCTGTGAGGGGCCGTAGGGGCTTTCGTTGTAGTTGAGCAGCACCGTGTCAGTCTTTGCCGGCGGCGGGGCCGCTACCGCCCAATCAAGGCGCCCCAGCAGAGGCAGGGCAGCGCCCAGGGCGAGAAGGGACCGACGACTAACGCTGACCATGGCGCAACTCCTTGTAAGGGGGGTGATGGATTCGCACAGCTCGTACAGAGGGGTATGACGAGAAAATCGGCACGCGATTTAAACGATCGCCCAAGAAAAAGCCCCGCGCTTCTCTCGAAGGCGGGGCTTTTTCACTGCGTTACCACTCAGTGAGCGTAGGTCAGCAACAGCTCTTTCGGCACTTGGAAATCCAGGGACATCATCACGCTGAGCGCGGTAATGGTGAAGATCGAGAACACGAACAGCTTGCGCGCCCAGACGGTGTCATCCACCGCCTTGTAGCCGGTCCAGGCCATGTACAACCAGTACATGCCCATGGCGGCGGCAACGGCAAGGTAGCTCATGCCGGCGTAGCCACTGAAGGTCAACATCAAGGTCGCCACGAGGAAGGCCAGGATGTACAGCAGGATGTGTTTCTTGGCGACCTGGATGCCACGTTTTACCGGCAGTACCGGAATCGAAGCAGCCAGGTAGTCGTTGAAACGGAAGATCGCAATGGCGTAGGAGTGCGGCATCTGCCACAGGCTGAACATCACCAGTAGCGTCAGCGCGGCCATGTCGAAGCTATTGGTTACAGCCACATAACCAATCACCGGCGGCATCGCCCCCGACAGACTGCCCACCAGCGTGCCGTGAACCGACTTGCGCTTGAGGTACAGGCTGTAAAGGCCAACGTAGATGACAAAGCCGATCACGGCAAACAGCGCCGCCAACGGGTTGGCCACCTTGTACAACAACGCCACGCCGGCAACACCCAAAACGGTCGCGAACAGCAGTGCCAGCTTCAGGGAGATAAGCCCCTGCACCAGCACGCGGTTCTTGGTGCGCTCCATCTTGATATCGATGTCACGGTCGATGCAGTTGTTGAACACACATCCGGAAGCTACCACCAGGGAGGTGCCGATCATCGCAGCCAGGAAGATGGCCAGATCGACATGTCCCTTGGAGGCCAGGAAGAAACCGCCCGCCACAGAAAGCACGTTACCGAAAATGATCCCCGGTTTGGTGATTTGGATAAAGTGCTTAAGCGACATCGGGTCTTACCTCACTTCGCCATCATGAACGTATGGATGCTGAACATGATCCATATCGACAGGCCAACCAACAGCAGGATTACCAACCCTGCGAACACGAACGCAATCACGTTATCGCGTTGCTCTTTCGAGCGATCCAGGTGCAGGAAGTACACCAGGTGAACCAGAACCTGGATCACTGCGAATGCCAGCACGATCATCAAAGTGATCGACTTTGGCAGGGTCGGGTACATCACCAGACCAAACGGGATAAGCGTCAGGATTACCGACAGGATGAAGCCGATAGCGTAGGACTTAACGCTGCCGTGGCTCGCATCATGGCTGTCATGGTCATGGGAGTGTGCATTAGCCATTACAGAGTCCCCATCAGGTAAACAACGGTGAAGACGCAGATCCAGACCACGTCCAGGAAGTGCCAGAACAGGCTCAGGCAGCTCAGGCGGGTCTTGTTGGTGTTGGTCAGGCCGTGCTTATTGACCTGATACATCATCACCGCCATCCACAGCAGGCCGGCTGTTACGTGCAGACCGTGGGTGCCTACCAGCGTGAAGAACGCAGACAGGAAGCCGGAACGGTGCGGGCCGTAGCCTTCGGAGATCAACAGGTGGAACTCGTTGATTTCCATGCCGATGAAGCCCAGGCCGAACAGGAAGGTCAGTGCCAACCAGCTCAGTACGCCTTTCTTGTTGCCTTTGTAGAAGGCCAACATGGCGAAGCCGTAGGTGATCGAACTGAACAACAGCAAGGCGGTTTCGCCAAGCACGTAAGGCAGTTCGAAGATGTCGTGGCCCGACGGGCCACCCGCTACGTTGTTTACCAGTACCGCGTACACCGCGAAGATCGACGCAAACAAGATGCAGTCGGTCATCAGGTAGAGCCAGAAACCGAAAACGGTCATCGGCCCCGAGTCGTGGTGATGGTCATCGTGCCCATGGTCATCGACATGGGCGTGTCCAGCATTGGTCACTAAGTTCGACATGGTTTAAGCCTGTTCCAACGAGGTTTCTACACGGTTGGCCGGGATTTTCTTCTCGGCGACCAGGCGAGCGTGTTGCTCGGCTTCGATGCGCTCGATCGTTTCGACCGGGACCATGTAGCCTTGATCATCACGCGCTGCGTGGACAATGAAGTAGCCGATGGTGCCCACCAGGCTAACGATTGCCAGCCACCAGATGTGCCAGATCATCGCGAAACCGAACACGGTCAACAGCGCGCCCATCACCACGCCAGTGGCGGTGTTGTTCGGCATGTGGATCGGTTCATATTTGACCGGCTTCTGGTACGCAGTACCGTCTTCCTTGGCTTCGGTGAACGCATCAATGGTGTTCGCAGTAGGGATCACGGCGAAGTTGTAGAACGGAGGTGGCGACGAGGTCGACCATTCCAGGGTGTGGCCATTCCATGGGTCGCCCGAGTCGCAAGCGTTCTGCTTACGGTCACGGATACTCACGTACAGCTGGATCAGCTGGCAGGCGATACCCACAGCGATCATCACCGCACCGAACATGGCAACGTACAGGTACGGTACCCATTCAGGGTTGGTAGTGGCGTTCAGACGACGGGTCATGCCCATGAAGCCCAGTGCGTAGAGCGGCATGAACGCGACGAAGAAGCCCGAGATCCAGAACCAGAATGCAGCCTTGCCCCAGCCTTCGTGCAGCTTGAAGCCGAATGCTTTCGGGAAGTAGAAGCTGAAACCTGCGATGTAGCCGAATACAGCACCACCGATGATCACGTTGTGGAAGTGAGCGATCACGAACAGGCTGTTGTGCAGCACGAAGTCAGCACCCGGAATGGCCAGCAGTACGCCGGTCATGCCGCC
Organism: Pseudomonas kairouanensis; assembly: GCF_004682055.1. Lineage (GTDB taxonomy): Bacteria > Pseudomonadota > Gammaproteobacteria > Pseudomonadales > Pseudomonadaceae > Aquipseudomonas > Aquipseudomonas kairouanensis. The sequence continues at coordinate 51,837 of NZ_QUZU01000016.1, forward strand.
GATGGCGAAGGTCACCATGAAGCCCAGGGTCCACAGAACCTGGCTGGTGATACGCAGACGGCCGTGGTAGATGGTGAATAGCCAGTTAAATAGCTTCACCCCCGTCGGGATGGAAATCAGCATCGTCGCCAGGCCGAAGAAGGCGTTGACGCTGGCCCCCGAGCCCATGGTGAAGAAGTGGTGCAGCCAAACCATGAAGCCCAGTACAGAGATCGCGCCCGATGCATACACCATCGAGTGGTGACCGAACAGGCGCTTGCCGGTAAAGGTCGAGATCACTTCGGAGAAGATACCGAACGCTGGCAGGATCAGGATGTACACCTCAGGGTGACCCCATGCCCAGAACAGGTTCACGTACATCATTGGATTACCACCAAGTTCATTGGTGAAAATGTGGAAATCCAGGTAACGGTCAAGCGACAGCAGCGCCATGGTAGCGGCCAGGATCGGGAACGAAGCCACGATCAGGACGTTTGCCCAGGTGCAGGTCCAGGTGAAGATCGGCATGTCCATCAGTTTCATGCCAGGGGCGCGCATTTTCAGGACGGTGGCCAGGAAGTTGACCCCCGTCAGCGTCGTCCCGAGTCCTGATAACTGTAGCGCCCAGATGTAGTAGTCCACACCCACGCCAGGACTGTACTGGATGCCCGACAGCGGCGGATACGCAACCCAACCGGTCTTGGCGAATTCGCCGACGCCCAGGGACACGTTGATCAGCACCACGCCGGAAACCAGCAGCCAGAAGCTCAGGGAGTTCAGGAACGGGTAGGCAACGTCACGCGCACCGATCTGCAGCGGCAAGGCAAGGTTCATCAGGCCGGTGAAGAAAGGCATCGCCATGAAGATGATCATGATCACACCGTGAGCGGTGAAGATCTGGTCATAGTGTTCAGGCGGCAGGTAGCCAGGCGAACCCTCGGTGGCCATGGCCAACTGGGTACGCATCATGATGGCGTCGGCAAAGCCACGCAGCAGCATGACCATGGCAACGATGACGTACATGACACCGATTTTCTTGTGGTCGACAGACGTCAGCCACTCGGTCCACAGGTAGGTCCACTTCTTGAAGTAAGTGATTGCTGCAAACAGGCCCAGACCACCCAGCGCGATCATGGCGATGGTCACCATCACGATCGGCTCGTGGAACGGGATCGCATCCCAACTTAATTTACCAAACATCGTTTACTCCTCTGCCCCAGCAGTTGAATGCGAGCCCGTGTCAGAACCTTCAACCGCGGCCACTTCTTTCTTCTCGTGCTTGACCGGCTTGCCTGGCTTCATACCTTCGTACTTGTCGACGATTTTCTGAAACAGGTTCGGCTCGTACGTGGAGTACAGGGCGACTGGGTTGTTCTGGCTTGGTTTGGTCAGGGCGTCGTATTCAGCTTGATCAAGCTGTTTAGGTGCGGCCTTGACTTCGGCTACCCAGGCGTTGAAATCTTCCTGGCTCGTCGAGATCGCTTTGAATTTCATGCCGGTGAAGCCAGCGCCGCTGTAGTTGGCGGAGATGCCTTCCATTTCGGCTTTTTCGTTGGCGATCAGGTGCAGACGGGTCTGCATGCCTGCCATCGCGTAGATCTGGCCGCCCAGCGCAGGGATGAAGAACGAGTTCATCACGGCGTCGGAGGTGATCCGGAAGTTAAGCGGAGTGTTCTCCGGGAACTGGATCTCGTTGACCGTGGCGATACCCAGGTCCGGGTAGATGAACAGCCACTTCCAGTCCAGCGCGACCACTTCGATGTTGATCGGCTTGACGTCGGATTCCAGCGGACGGTAAGGGTCCAGCTCGTGGGTCGACTTATAGGTGATGTAACCCAGGGCGATGATGATGAGGATCGGGACCAGCCACACCGCGATTTCGATCTTGGTGGAGTGCGACCACTTAGGCGCGTAGGTCGCGCTGGTGTTCGACGCACGGTATTTCCACGCGAAGGCGAAGGTCATGATGATCACAGGGACCACGACCAGCAACATCAGCAGGGTGGCGGTGATGATCAGGTTTCGTTGATCCAGACCGATCTGTCCTTTTGGGTCCATCAAGGTCCACTTGCAGCCTCCCAGCATTAACATCATGCCAAGCAGCGGCAAAAAGCCTAGTAATCGGGGGTACCTGTTTTTACTCATCTCACGACCTCTAAAGCAGCTTGCGCAATGCAGTTGGGTTTTGATCGCCAACACTTCACCCTGCCAAGGGTTGGCATTTCTCTTCGATTGAATAAGAGCCTGCCCGTCACGCCATAAAGCTACGTTTCACGGACCTGCGGTGAGTTCTTATTCGATTTCGTGGTTAAAGGCCTTGTTACAGACCAATTCCATTTGGTGCGGATAGTTGAAAGGCTGCCGGAACCTTGGGGTCGCACAGAGCCATCCATCTGCCCCTCGACCGCTCCAGTGCTCAAATATTGAACAGCACCGGACATTCAGTGCGGGCGATTGTAGTTAGCTAGCGATGTATAAACCATGTCTTATAAAGAAATAATTTTTATCGATTACAGCAATAATCCTTCACCAAAACCGCAAAGGTTCGCGATCTTATCGCGTTCGATTCTCAACAAAAACCACAAAAATTGCCCTGTTATAGGCTAATCCGTCGCATCCCCTACACCCTGTAAGGGCATGCAAAACCCATCCAACCCCCCATAAAACAAGGCATTCAGACATCACTGAATGGCACACGCGGTGCGCGTTCCGTGGCGTCGCCCAAAGCACGAATTGACAGCACAATTTGGCCGCCGGTTGCAAATTTAAGCGCCGGTTTGGCAGGTCAGAAACGTCCTGCGGCAACGTCCGTGTGACAACATGTCGCACGCTGCGCACCCCCGAAATTGCTCCGCGTCACGCTCTGTTCACAAAACCCTACAAACGAAAACGCCCCGGGCTTCCCTGAGGAAGACCGGGGCGTTTGCCGTGAACAGCTAGGCTTTGCGTTGGCGATTGCGGTAGATGCCCAGGGGCACCAGGATCACCGTCAGCACAAATGCCACCAGTGCCCACTGCGCCAGGGAGAGGCCCAGCACCGGCGGATAAGGCGTGCTGCAAAAGCCATCGACCTGAAAGCCCAGCGGGAACAGCTTGGCCAGGGGCAGGTCGTCGACGATCGGTTGCAGCACGTCCACGCCACAGCTGACTTGCGGGAAGAACTGGGTGTACACATGGTGACCGGCCGCCGCCACACCGCCCAGGGCGCTGAGCACCACCAGGCCTTCAAACAGCGTGATCGCACCTTTGCGCCGCATGGCCGCGCCGATGAAGGCGAAGATCGCAATCAGCAGCAAGGCGTAGCGTTGCAGGATGCACAGCGGGCATGGAGCCTCGCCCAGCACCACCTGCATATAAAGCGCACCGCCGATCAGCGCCAGGCAGATGATGCCCAGCAACACCAGAAAGCGCCGCTCCCTGCCTAAACGCAATTCATCACTCATTCTAAGGTTCCCTTTGTCTGGTCAAGCCAATGGCCGCAAGTTTACACACCGAGAGTGGTTTAACCAGAGGGGGTTAACAGCAGATTAATCAGAAGGAACACAGAGCCAAATGTGGGAGCGGGCTTGCTCGCGAAAGGGGTGGATCAGTCGCCTGATGCATTGGCTGATACGCCGCCTTCGCGAGCAAGCCCGCTCCCACATTATTGACCGCGTTACTCCAGCGCCGCCGCCGGGCCAAAGAACTCATACCGGCTCTGCTTCTCCGGCACACCCAACGCCTTGAGGTGGCGCTTGATCGCGGCCATGAAACCCTTAGGCCCCAGGAAGTACGCGTCCACATCCCGCTGCTGGGGCAGCCACGCCGCCAATTGCTCCTGGCTCAGCAGGCCCACCTTGTCCGCCGCCGGGCTCACGCCATCATCCTCGGCGTAGCAGTAGAAGCGCTTGAGCTGCGGGTGCTGCGCCGCCAGGCCGTCCACCCAGTCACGGAAGGCGTGCACCCCACCGTTACGCGCACAGTGGATAAAGTGCACCGGGCGCTCGGTGGCCAGGGCCGCTTCGAGCATCGGCAAGGTTGGCGTAATGCCCACGCCGCCGCTGATCAGCACCAGCGGTTTGTCACTGGCCGCCAGGGTGAACTCCCCCGAGGGCGGGAACAGGTCGAGGGTGGCGCCAACGTGCAGCTGGTCATGCAGGTAGTTGGACACCCGGCCCCCCGCTTCGCGCTTGACGCTGATGCGGTACACGCCCGCATCGGTCAGGGCCGACAAAGAGTAGTTACGGCGCACTTCCTCGCCGTCCAGCAGCAACTTCATACCGATGTACTGGCCCGGCGCGGCAGCCAGGATCGGGCCGTTATCCACAGGGGCAAAATAGAAAGAGATGATCTCGTTGCTCTCCTCCACCCGCTTGACCACCCGGAACGCCCGCGCACCGCGCCAGCCACCAGGGGCCTGGGCTTTTTCTTCGTAGATGGCCGCTTCTGCGCCAATCAGGATATCCGCCAACTGACCATAGGCCGCGCCCCAGGCATTCATCACCTCAGGTGTGGCGATCTCGCTGCCCAGCACTTCGCTGATGGCTCGCAGCAGGCACGCGCCCACGATCGGGTAATGCTCTGGCAAAATCTGCAAGGCCACATGCTTGTTGATGATCTTGGCCACCAGGTCGCCCAGTTGGTCCAACTGGTCGATATGCCGCGCGTACATCAGCACGCCATTGGCCAGGGCGCGGGGCTGGTCGCCACTGGCCTGGTGGGCCTGGTTGAACAGCGGGCGTACCTCGGGGTACTCCGAAAGCATCATGCGATAGAAATGGGTGATCAGCGCTTCGCCGCCGCTTTCCAGCAGGGGTACGGTGGATTTGACGATGGCACGGTCTTGGGCACTAAGCATGGGAGCCTCCTGGGCTTCTTGACTGATTACCCTGGCTTACTCAGTATTCGTGCCAACTTTAAAATCGTTATTTTTCAATAACTTAAAACAAATATAGTCAGTATGACTTCCTACACCTTATAGTCACAAGGACTACAAGGAGTCATTATGACTGCGCAATCGCTGCTCACCACCCTGCTCCCCCTGGTCGCCGACCTGTCCCGCGAACTGCCCGAAGGCGAGCGCTACCGCCGCCTGTTGCAAGCCATGCGCGCCCTGCTGCCCTGCGATGCTGCCGCGCTGTTGCGCCTGGACGCAGAATGGCTGGTGCCGCTGGCGGTGGACGGCCTGAGCCCCGACACCCTGGGCCGGCGCTTCAAAGTCAGCGAACACCCGCGCTTCGCTCTCCTGCTGGGTAGCCCAGGCCCCACCCGCTTTGACAGTGACAGCCCATTGCCCGACCCCTACGACGGCCTGGTGGCGGGCGTGCATGGGCAGTTGGAAGTGCACGATTGCATGGGTTGCCCGCTGTTTGTCGACGATCAACCCTGGGGCCTCCTGACCCTCGATGCTCTCGACACCGAGCGCTTCGAACGTGTGGAACTGGACGCCCTGCAAGCCTTCGCCAGCCTGGCCGCCGCCACCGTCAAGGTGGCCCAACGCATCGAAAACCTGACCTTGCGCGCTGAAATCTACCGTGAGGCCAGCGGCCAACAGCACAAGGAAATGATCGGCCAGAGCAAACCCCACAAGCGCCTGGTGGAAGAGATCAAATTGGTGGGCGGCAGCGACCTCACCGTGCTGATCACCGGCGAAACCGGGGTGGGCAAGGAGTTGGTGGCCCAGGCCATCCACGCCGCGTCCCCCCGTGCCGACAAACCGCTGATCAGCCTCAACTGCGCCGCCCTGCCGGAAACCCTGGTGGAAAGCGAGCTGTTTGGCCACGTACGCGGTGCCTTCACCGGCGCGTTGAATGAGCGGCGCGGCAAGTTCGAACTGGCCAATGGCGGCACCTTGTTCCTGGATGAGGTGGGCGAGTTGTCCCTGAGCGTGCAGGCCAAGTTGCTGCGTGTGCTGCAAAGTGGCCAGTTGCAACGCCTGGGGTCGGACAAGGAACATCAAGTGGATGTGCGCCTGATCGCCGCCACCAACCGCGACCTGGCCGACGAAGTACGCAATGGCCGCTACCGCGCCGACTTCTACCACCGCCTCAGCGTGTACCCGCTGCAAGTGCCGGCCCTGCGTGAGCGCGGGCGGGATGTGCTGCTGCTGGCCGGCTACTTCCTGGAGCAGAACCGCTCACGCATGGGCCTGGGCAGTTTGCGCCTGACCAGCGACGCCCAGGCGGCGCTGCTGGCCTACAACTGGCCGGGCAATGTGCGCGAGCTGGAGCATCTGATTGGGCGCAGTGCGCTCAAAGCCTTGGGCAACTGCCGTGAACGGCCGAAGATTCTCAGCTTGAGCGCACAGGATCTGGATTTACCCGACGTGAGCGCCCCGGTGATCGAGGAACAGACCGACGTGGCGCCCATCGTCACCGGCGACCTGCGCCAGGCCACCGAGCATTTTCAGCGCCAGATCATCAGCGCCTGCCTGGAGCGCCACAACCACAACTGGGCCAGTGCGGCCCGAGAGTTGGGGCTGGACCGGGCCAACCTGGGGCGCATGGCCAAGCGGCTTGGGCTCAAATAGAAAGGTCAACCCGCCCCCACATTAGGCCTGCTTTGCTCTGAAGACCGGGTTAGCAGGCTTGGGCTTTCTGAACACCAACACATTCCCCAACATCACCAGCACCAACCCCGCCAACGCCGGCGCGGTCCACTGGTAGCCCTCGGCAAACGCCGACACATTCAACGCCACCACCGGGAACAACACCGTGCAATACGCTGCACGCTCTGGCCCCATGCGCCCCACCAGGGTCAGGTACGCGGTAAAGCCGATGACCGAGCCTGGAATGACCAGGTACCACAGGGCGCCGATGTACCGCGCGCTCCAATCCATCTCGAAGGGGATGCCGCGCACCGCGCAATAGGTCGCCAGCATGGCCGAACCATAAGCCATGCCCCAGGCATTGGTGGTCAGCGGCTTGAGTCCGGCCTTCTGTTGCAGGCTCGACAGCATATTGCCGGCCGAGAAGCACATCGTGCCCAGCAACGCCAAGCCCAGGCCCAGCAAGGTCTGCGGGCTGGCGGTGTGCCCAACCAGTTCCGGCCAGAACAGCAACCCCAAGCCCGCCAGGCCAAGGCCGCCGCCCATCAACACGTTGCGCGCCACCCGCTGGCCAAAAAACACCCGGGCATTCAGGGCGTTCCACAGCGTAGCCGTGGAAAACACCACCGCCACCAGGCCGCTGGGGATCCACTGGCTGGCAGTCAGAAAGCACATGAAGTTCACACAAAACAGGCACAGCCCCTGAGCCAGGCAGATCAAATGCCCGCGCCGGTTCATCACCTGCAACTTGCGGCTCAGCAGCAACAGCGCAAACAGCACCAGCGCCGCCAGGCCGAAGCGATAGACGATCGACACGGGAATTGCCACCACGCCCAACTGCCATTTAAGGGCGATCCAGGTGGTGCCCCAGATCAGCACAGTGAGTAAATACAGGGAAAGGTTCATAGCGGGCTCCATCGATTGAGCCACAGTGTTGCGCTGAACCCGTGGCGCGCTCTTGCACAATCTTGCGCTTTTGTCGGGCGGCGGGATCACAGCGCCAGCATCCGAGAGTAGGATGCAAGGCGTCAAAGAGAACTCACCATGCCAGACCTGGAATCCCTGCAAGTCTTTCAAGCCCTTAACCGCTCGCCCAACGCCCGCCTTGAGGCCTGCGCCGAGCTCGGTGACGGCTTGTCTGCGGCCTTGTGGAGCAACCACCACGATGCCCAGGACTACCAGGCGCCCAGCCATCACACCCTGTCGTGCTATATCGGCGGCGGTACCGGCACCTTCCGGCGTGACCAACCGGGCACCAAGGGCGGGCCCGACAAACTGTGCATCCTGCCGGCCGAGCATCAGTCAGCCTGGGTGATCAACGGCGAGATCCGCCTGGCCCATGTGTATTTCAGCCCGGAGCAATTTGCCCTGGGCTGCGTCACCCTGCTGGACCGCGAACCACGCACCCTGCAACTGCGCGAAAGCACCTTTCTGGAAGACGCCAGCCAGGCCCGGCGCTTCCACCAGTTGATTGCGCTGAACTGGCACGAGCCCGCCGAACGCCTGCTCACCAGCAGCCTGGCCCATGAAATGCTCAGCCACACCCTGCTCAGCCAGGTCGGTGCCCGCGAGGGGCTACGGCTCAAAGGCGGGCTGGCCGCGCACCAACGGCGGTTGTTGGTGGAGTTTATCGACCAGCACCTGGAAGACCCTATCAGCCTGGGGCAACTGGCCGGGATGTGCGCGCTGTCCGAATACCACTTTGCGCGGATGTTCCGCCAAAGCTTCGGCCTACCTCCCCATCAATACCTGCTGGCACGCCGCCTGACCCGCGCCCAGGCTCTGCTGCGCAGCGGCGCCCTGGCGTTGAGCGAGATCGCCTTGATCTGCGGTTTTTCCAGCGCCAGCCACTTCACCCATCGTTTCCGCCAGGCCATGGGCGCCACACCCGGCGAGTACCGCCAGGCGTTCAGCGCCTAGATCATCAAACCCAGGGTCTTGGCCTTGGCCACCGCCTGTGTGCGTCGCTCCACGCCGAGCTTGCTGTGGATACGCCGCGCGTGGGTCTTGACGGTATGCAGGGAGATAAACAGGCGATCGGCGATTTCCAGGTTGGAGTTGCCCAGGGCGATCAACTGCAACACCTCCAACTCGCGCTGGCTCAGGGGGCTTTCTACAGTGCCCGGCGTGGCGGCCTGGGGCTCCAGGCCCAATTCACTCAACAGCCCCGGCGAACGCAGGCGCAACTCGCGAATCGCTTGCTGCACCTGACAGCGCGCCGCCAGCTCCAGCCCGGTTTGCAGCGAGCGCCGCGCCAGGGCAGGATCGCCCACTTGCCAGGCCACCTCCCCCAGCACCAGGTGCAGCTCGGTGGCCAGGCACAGCATGCCGCGCTGATGGGTGATTTCCAGCAAGGTACTGAGCCGCGCCACCGGCTGTTCGGCACAGCCAAGCTTCACCTCTGCCAATACCAGCAGGTATTCCAGACGCGGGATCAGTTCCAGGGTCGCCGGTGGCGCTTGCTTGGCCTGGGGCCCGCGAAAATGGCGCAGCACCCGACGCACCGCTTCCACGGTCAATTCGGCGCGGCCCTGTTGCAACCAGAAGTGCCCACTGACCAACAGCAGCACCGCGCGGTACACCGTTTCCGGTACCTGGCGTTGTTGCATCAGGCGTTCGGCTTCACGCAGCTGGAAAAATGCCTGGGCGTAGTCGCCACGGTTCGCCGCCAGCAATGCCAGGCCGAGGAAGCCGTACAGTACGCGCTTGTCCTGGCTGTGCAGGCACATCTTCAAGCCGGTTTCGAAGCACTCGGCCGCCAGGCTGTCCTGCCCCTGGCGCAAGGCCAGATGCCCACGGCGCAGGGCGATGCGCCCTACCAGTGGCCCGGCCTTGAGGCACTGCTTGAGTAAGATCGCCTGCACGTTCTCCAACAAGCTTTGCGCCCGGTACGGCGCGCCGCGCTGTTCCAGTAACTGGGCATGGTCCAACTCAAGCAACGCCTCCAGCAGCAACGAGCCATGGGCGCGGGCCAGGCACAACGCCTCACGGTTGAGTGACTGGGCCAAGTCCAGCTCGCCGCGCAGCAAGGCTTGCTGGGTGAGCCCCGACAGGCACATCACCCGCGACGTCCAGGCGCTGTCGGGCAAGGCTTGCAGTGCTTCCAGGAAATGCACGCGGGAGCGCTCGGCATCACCGCCCAAGTGCAACAGCCAGCCCCATTGCGCCTGCCAGCGCGCCAGCAGGTAGCGTTGCAACGCCGCCGTCGGTTGCGGGGCAAACCGCGCCAACTGCTGGATACACTGCGCGGCCTGGTCGAAGCGCCCGGCAAACAACAACGCCGCCGTGACCAACCCCACCAGTTGCGCAGAACCCAGCATCAATTCATCGCCATGCTGTTCATGCAGGCGCAGCAACAGCACGGCGTTTTGCTGACGGAACAGGTCCTCGAAACTGAAGTGCTGCAACAGGCTCACGGCCACTTCATATTCTTCGGCCAGCAGCGCCTGCTCGAACGCGGCCTGCCAGTCCTGCTCGGCGGTGAACCACTGGCAGGCGCGCCGGTGCCAGGAGCGTTTGGCCGGCCAGGGTTCATCGCGCAGCAATTGGGCCAGCGGCGGGAAAACCTGCAGCCAGTCGGTGTCTTCCCAGGGTTGGATAAACGCCCCCAGGGCCTGCAAGTCGCGCAGGTATTGATCACCGTCGCCAAAGCCGAACAGGTGCTCACACAAGCCAGCGTTGAAACGCGGCAGGTGGGCAAGCACACGCCAGGCTTCGGCCAGCTCGGCCGGCAAGGTGCTGAACAGTTCGTGTTGCAGGTAGTCGAGCAAGGTCTTTTCGGGGTGCCCATCCCCCAACAAGGCGATGCGTACACCGGCGCACCAGCCGGCGCTGAATTGCAGCACGCGGTCGATAGGCTGGCCCGGCAGCAGTTGCTGGATCTCCGACGGGGTGAAGGCCAGCTCGGCGCCGCACTCCAGCAACTCGTCATCCAGCAGCAAACGCGGCCAATTGCACAGCGGTCGCCGCCGCGCCCCCAGCCACCAGGTCAGCGCCGGGCTGCTGGCGGTGAGCAGGCGGTCGAGCAAGGCATCGGTGTCTGGCGTGGGCAGGCGGCAGAAATCATCAAGGAACAGCCACGCAGGGCTTTGCCAGCGGGCAAGGTCCTGCAACAAGGTGGCTTCATCGGTGTACGAAAGGCCCAGGTTTTGCGCCAGGCGCTGGCAAAGATCGAGGGGGCTCAAGGCCACCCCGTTGAGCGGCAACCAATGCACTTGGCAACCGCTGGGGGCCTGCAACGCGCATTCGGCCAGCAAGGCGCTCTTGCCACTGCCGCCGGGGGCGCACAGCAATTTGACCCGGGCCTGCGCCGCCAACAATGGCGCGGCCAGACGCGGGCGCAGCAAATGATGGGAGGACAGCCGGGGCATGAATCCAGGACGGTCCAGGCAGCGTGTCATGGCGGTCATTGCTGCATCCTGCTTTTTTATTGTTTTGCAACCTGGCGCCTACCCTAGTCCTGTGGCTGGCGGTTGTTGAAGAAGTATTCAGCGGGGTGATTGGTGCCCATAAAATTCAAGCCGTACACAACTCAATGTGGGAGCGGGCTTGCTCGCGAATACGCAGTATCAGTCGCCTGATTCTTCGACTGACCCACCGCTTTCGCGAGCAAGCCCGCTCCCACAGTTGATTGCATTTCAGCTCAAGGTTAGCGAATGCCTTCAGACCGCAGGGCCGCAGGCGTGTAGTCCGCTGCCTTGGCCTTGAAGCCGAACACGAAGCTGCTCTTCTCTTCGTTCTTCATGCCCAGGGCGATATAGCGACCGGCAATGATGTCGTACAGGGTCTCCACGGTGTAGGCCGGGGTTTGGTGGTCGTAGTAGAACTGTGCATGGCCTTCGGCGACGCGCCACAGTTGGCCACGGCCGTCGTAGTGGTCCACCAGCGCGACTTGCCAGCTGTCTTCGTCGATGTACATGTGGCGCTTGGCGTAGATGTGCCGCTCGCTCGGCTTGACCGTACCCACCACTTCCCACACGCGGTGCAGCTCATAGCGGGTGAGGTCCTGGTTGATGTGACCGGCCTTGATGATGTCGTCGTACTTGAGCGTTGGCTGGTCGAGCTTGTAGCTGTTGTAGGGGATGTACATCTCCTTCTTGCCCACCAGTTTCCAGTCGTAGCGGTCGGGGGCGCCGGAGAACATGTCGAAGTTGTCGGACGTGCGCAGGCCGTCGGACGCAGTGCCCGGCCCGTCATACGCCACTTGCGGCGCACGACGTACGCGGCGCTGGCCGGCGTTGTAGATCCACGCCAGGCGCGGCTCCTTCACCTGGTCCAGGGTTTCATGCACCAGCAGCACGTTACCCGCCAGGCGCGCTGGCGCGGTTACCGACTGCTTGAAGAAGGTCAGCACGTTGGCTGCCTTGGCCGGGTCCATGTCCGGGATCAACTGCGGCACCGCCACTTCTTCCTCGAAGCGGATCGGCGTGTAGCTGCCGTTGGTCTGCGGGGTGGCCTGGGTGATGATGCGGCGCAGGTTGCCGCCGTGGTAACGGGTGATGTGGTTCCACAGCACTTCCACGCCATTTTTAGGGATTGGGAAGGCGTAGTAGCGGTTGCCGGTGAAGTTTTCCAGGCCGTTGCCATCGTTGATCGGCTTGACGTTCAGCGCACTGCGCTTGATCGACTCGTAGATCTCCGGCGGCAGGTTGACCGTGCGGTGGCTCGGGTACACCGGGATCTTGTAGGTCTCGGGGTAGCGCTTGAACATCGCCACCTGGCCGTCGGAGAGCTTGTCCTTGTACTTGTCGACGGTGGCGGCGGTGATCACGAACAGCGGTTTTTCATTGGCGAACGGGTCGGCCAAGAAACCCTTGCTGTCCACGGCGCCAGCGTTTTTGGGGATGCCACCGGTCCAGGCCGGGATCGAGCCGTCGGCGTTGCCGGCTTTTTCGGCGCCCACCGGGGTCAGCGTGGTGCCGAGCTTGGCGGCTTCTTCCGGTGATACGGCGGCCATCACATTGACTGCCAACAGGCTGAGGGCCATTACCGCAAATATCTTACGCATAGAGTCTTGTCCTTCTTTAAGCCAAATCAGAAGTTCGCGCCAAAGCTGAGGGCGAGGAAGTCACGGTCAGTCAGGGTGTTGTAGTCGCCACCGAAGAAGTCGGTGTAACTCAGGCTGGCGGTGTAGGTGTTGCGGTAGTCCGCATCCACGCCGACGCTGATGGCCTTGGCACCTTTGTTGAACAGGCCGTTGGGGCCGTAGCCGGCCACGTCATGGGACCAGGACAGGTTGGGCTTGAGGTTGATCCCGCCAATCACGTTGTTGTAATCCAGGATCGCCCGTGCGCGGTAACCCCAGGACGTGGAGGTGACAAAACCGTCGGTGTCACCCTCGAACCCATAGGCGCCATATACCGAGTCACGGCCGTAGCGAAGCTTGGATTTATCTTCCAGGCCGCCAACATGGACGATGGCCGCTTCACCCACCACGGTGAGCCGCTCGGCGCCCAGCACCTGGTCGAAGAACTGGGTCATGGAGCTTTGGACCTGGGTGATTTCCTTGCGGCGGTAGCCTTTGTTGTCGTCGCCGAAGTTGCTGCGAATCGGCGAGGCGGCCTGGCCGGCAACCGGGTTGATCAGGGCCAGCGTCAGGTCGGTGGTATTGAGTTGCACCGGCGCATTGGGGCGGTAGCTGATCTCGCCGGTCCACGCTGTGCCAGTGGACAGGGTGGTGGAGAAGCTCGCACCGAACAGGCGGATATCTTCCGGGTAATCCAGGTAGTACTGGCCGCGGCCGAGCATCAGGCTTTGGACCAGGCCTGCACCCGAGCCGGGCGCGATGCCGTTGGCAGCGCCGGAAATCGCGCCGAGGGTCGCCAGGCTTGTATTGTTGGTGATAGTGCCTACGGTCGGCGTGCGGCTGTGGTAGTTCATAAAGTACAGGCCGTACTCGGTGTCATCCCCCAGCCAGCGCAAAGCGGTACCAAACTGACCGGAATCGCGTGCATCACGGTCCCCGGCACGACGAACGATCACCCCTTCGTTGGTGGTATTGAACCCTTGGCCAAACGCCGCCGCCACCGGTTGCAACGGCGCAATCGCCGGGTTCCCCACGGTGTAGTTATTGTTGCAACCATCGGCCGCTACATCACCACCGAAGAAGGTGCCGCAGTTATCCAGCACTGTCTGGTCCCACTCCAGCTGGTAGAAGCCTTCCACGGTCAGTTGGTTGGTCAGGCTTTGGGACGCGAACAGCATGTTGACCGGAATCAAACCCTCCTTGATCTCGGCCCCAGGGCGGCGGAACGCCGACACGTCGATGGGGTTGATGCTGTTGATGGAGTTGCCGATGAAGGTACTTTCACCCCAGCTCACCACCTGTTTGCCCACACGCACGGTGCCCGGCAGGTCGCCCAACGAGTAGTTGTGGTAGACGAACGCATCGAGGATCTGCGCGCCGCTGGATTTGGCGCCTTCCTTGCGGTTGTGATTGCTGATGGGCTTGAACTCGCGGTCCTCGTCCTGCAATTCGAAGTCGTACCAGTACTTGCCGCGAACGAATACGCCGGTATCGCCGTATTTCAATTCCAGGTCGTGCAGGCCCTTGAAGATCTTGGAAAAGGTCTCGCCCTTCTTGAAGTTCAGACGCCCGTCATCCCCGGTAGACGCCTGCCCGGTGCCACCGTTGACGGTGCCCACCAGCTTCTTGTCGGCATCGCGCATGCCCCAACTCGCGCCCACCGACAGCGAGGAGTCGAATTGCCCTTCGATCTCGCCAATGTTGAACGAAACAGCCTGTGCCTGAGCACAGCAACCCAATGCAACCGCAGCGGCCAGCGCCTGTGGCCTGAAGATGGCGCGCATTGTTGTTTTTGTCATGCGTCTTCCCCGGTGAGTGACAGAAGACCTCACCCTACTGCCGCGCACCAGGAGCGATAAGCGCACAAAGGAGGGATTCGTGTTGTCGCCCAAAAGGATTACCGGGCGCTCTGGCCGGGGTCTGGGCGCGAGCATGCACCGAGTGGATGGTGGGTTATCAGGGGGATGGATGTTGCCGCGCCAAACTGTTGCTGTTTACGCAACAGTCCTTGTCATGAATCGGCATTACTCATTTTGTTACAAGCGACTATTCTTAGCGGGCTTTCAGGGCAAACAGCCCGCTTCCCCAACCGGAAGAAAAGCCATATTCAAATGGATTGATGCCTGTTTTCAGTCTGTTACCGCTGTTCACTGACGTTGATTTGTCGCTCCTTGATCCAACGTCTTACTTCGGCCGCTGCCTATGCAGCGGCCTTTTTTATGCCAAAAATAAAACGGGGCGCCATCAGCGCCCCGCAGGATTCAAATCTTTTCTGGCAACGATCAGAGGCTGTACTTCTGCAAATTGGCCATCATCTCCTTCAAAGACTCGATAGTGTCATTGGGGTGAGCCGCCCCTTCGAAGTCACAGATCTGCTGCCAATGCGCCGCTACATCGTCAGGGGAGAAACCAGCCTCCGGATCAAAGCCCACCCCCAGGCTGCGCTCCCAACGGGTCTTGCCGATCCAACCACCGCCCACTTCAAACAACCCTGAGGTTTCCTGGCAGGCGTCGCTGCCCAGGTACACCACCAGCGGACTGACCAGTTCCGGCTTGAGGCGCTCGAACACCTGCGGCGGAATCAGGCCTTCGGTCATGCGCGTGCCGCCGGTAGGGGCAATGGCGTTGACCAGGATGTTGTTCTTGCGCCCTTCCAGCGCCAGGGTGCGGGTCAAGCCGTACAGGCCCAGCTTGGCCATGCCGTAGTTGGACTGGCCGAAGTTGCCATAGATGCCCGAAGTGGAGGCGGTAAAGATCACTCGGCCATAGCCTTGCTCACGCAAGTGCGGCCAGGCGGCGCGGGTGACTTTGTAAGCACCTTCGACATGCACCCGGTACACCAGGTCCCAGTCGCCGTCTTCCATTTTGTGGAAGGTTTTGTCCCGCAAGATCCCGGCGTTGTTGACCACCACGTCGATGCGGCCAAAAGCATCAAGGGCGTTCTGCACGATCTTGTCACCGTCGGTCACCGAGTCGTAGTTGGCTTGGGCGATACCACCGGCTTCGCGGATTTCGGCCACGACCCGGTCGGCGGCCGATGCATTGGCGCCTTCACCCTGGGTGGAACCGCCCAGGTCATTGACCAGCACCTTGGCCCCGTGCCGGGCGAACAGCAGTGCATGGGCCCGGCCCAATCCGCCGCCGGCACCGGTGACGATCACGACCTTATCCTGGAACTGCACTGACTCACTCATACCGAACTCCGAAGGTGACAATGGGAATGGGTTGAGTGTCGGGCACAGCGAGTTTGGTCACAATAACTACGGCTAGGGCTGAATGGTGCGCGATAAGGCTAGGGGATGATGGCCGATGAACCACTGATGCTCTAATTGTGGAGCGAGCTTTTTGTGGAGCGGTCTTGCTCGCGAATGCGGTGGATCAGTAAATGAATATTTAGCTGACGCACCGCATTCGCGAGCAAGCCCGCTCCCACAGGGGGACCGTGTTCAATCAGGAATAGGCAAGGCGTGCCGCAGGCTGCCCGATGCCCTCCCGAAACGCCACGTAGTGCTTGAGCACCTGCACCGGCGCCTCGATCTGCGGGTAATGCCCGATATGGGCCAGCAACACCGTGTCGGCATGAGGCACCAACTCGCGGTAGCGCGCCACCATATGGGCGCCGGAAATCGGGTCGACTTCACCGTCGATCACCCGCAGCGGCACATCACCCTGCTGCATTGCGTGCACCCAACGGTCACGCAGCCGTCGGCGCTGGGGGATGTAGGCGATGAGCTTGTGCAGGATGCGCGGGCCGGCATTGCAATCGATCAGGCTCCAGAAATCATCCAGGGCACTTTCGCTGGGCCGGGTGCCGGGGCCGAAGATCTGGCTGAAGCTGTCGGACAGGGCATTGCGCCCGAAGGCTCGGCCAACCATCCAGCCGAGCGGGCTGAGCAGGAGTTTCTGTACCAGCGCCGTGCGATGGGTTTCGGGGAACAGGCCACCGTTGAGAAACACGCAGCTGGCCATATCAAATCGACCTTCGTAGTGCCGGGCCAGCAGTTCCTGGGCGACGCTGTCACCGTAGTCATGGGCCAGCACATGCACCGGCTGGTCCACGCCCAGGTGCTCCAGCAACGCCTGTTGCAGGTCCGCCTGCTCCAGCAGGCAATAGGTGTGATCCAACGGCTTGTCCGAGTCGCCAAAGCCCAACATGTCGCAAGCGATCACCAGGTTGCGCTGGGCCAGGGGTTGCCACAGGTAATGCCAATCCCAACTGGCCGTGGGAAAGCCGTGGATCAGCAGCAACGGCTCGCCCTGCCCCGCCACCCAATAACGGATGGTGCGGCCGCGAAAGACGAAGTCCTGGCCGCGCTTGCGCCAGGCTCTAAGCGGGATCTCGGCGAGTGGCATCAGGTTTTATACCCAGGATCAAGGCTGTCCAATTTACGCAGCAGCGCCGGCCAGGCCAGCGCGCCCCCCATACCTTGTGCACTCTTGGTCACGGCGGCCACCATTGCCTTGGCACCGGCCAGAATCGGCTGGCCGATCGGAATAAGCTCTGCGCCACCCGTTTGCGCCAGCACCTGGATATCGCAGGCACGCTGGAAGGTGAACATCATCAGGAAGGTGTCGGCGATGGTGCTGCCACAGGTCAGCAACCCGTGGTTGTGCAGCATCAGGAAATTGCTCTCACCCAGGTCGGCCTGCAAGCGGGCCTTCTCTTCATGATTGAGCGCCACGCCTTCGTAAGCGTGATAGGCCAGGCTCGATAACACGAAGATCGATTGCTGGCTGATGGGCAGCACGCCCTGCTTCTGCGCTGCCACCGCGACACCCGAGGCGGTGTGGGTATGCAGCACACAGGTGACATCGTGGCGCACTTCGTGGATGGCGCTGTGGATGGTGTAGCCCGCCGGGTTGATTTCGTAGGGGCTGTCCATCAACTTGGTGCCGGCCTGGTCGACCTTGACCAGGCTCGACGCGGTGATCTCGTGGAACATCAGCCCATAAGGGTTGATCAGGAAATCTTCGGTACCCGGCACCTTGGCCGAGATGTGCGTGAAAATCAGGTCGTCCCAGCCGTGCAATGCCACCAGGCGATAGCAGGCTGCAAGGTCGACGCGGGCCTGCCACTCGGCAGCACTGACCTGATCTTTGACATTTTGTGGCGATGGGACAGGGGCTAGGCTCACGACAATGACCTCCTTGGCGCACGTTCTTATTGTTTTTTTAAGTGATGGGCCAGTCTAGTCAGACACCCTGGCCGCCGGAGTAGCGTTGGCAGCCAGCTTGATGACCGTACGAGTCAGCTTGGAGAATAGTTCAAGTCGGTGTAAGCGGCGTCAGAGAAGCGCCGCCAATAAAGGTGCTGCAAACAGGTTGAGCAGCCCGGTGAGGACCATCACCAAACCGGCCACCGAGCCTTCTTCGCCCCCCACTTCCCGCGCACGGCTGACGCCCGCACCGTGGGCGCCCACGCCAAACAAGGCGCCGCGTGCCAGCGGTGTGCGCAGCGGCAGCCACTTGAGCAGCACGCCGCCGAGCATGGCCCCGAACACACCGGTAAACATCACGAACACAGCGGTGAGTTCCGGCACGCCGCCAAGGTCGGACGACACCGGCATGGCGAACGGCGTAGTGATGGAGCGTGGTACGAGGGACATCGTCACCGAGCTGTCCAGCGCCAAAGCTTTAGCCAAGCCAAACGAGGTGGCGATGGAGGCCACGCTGCCCGCGACCATCCCCAGCAGCAGCGCCGACCAGTGCCGCGCCAGCAAGCGGCGCTGCTGCCAGATCGGCACGGCGAAGGCCACGGTGACCGGGCCCAGTACCAGCATCAGCCAGTGGGTATCGGCGGCGTATTCGGCGTAGGCAGTGTTCATCGGCACCGCGACGGCCAGCAGCAGCACCGGCACCAATATCAGCGGCGACAGCAGGTAGCGCCCGGTGCGCCGGTAAATCCAGCGGCTGAACACGTACGCCCCCAGGGTGAGGGCGAGCCAGAACACCGGCATCAGCTCAAGCTTCATGGCGCAATTTCCAACGGCATACCCACTCGACGGTGAACGCGGTCACCAGCATCACGGCCAGGGTGCTGAAGGCGATCACCAGCAGGATGCGCCAACCGTCATTGCGCAACAGGCCGCCGTAGTCGAGCAAGCTCATCAGCGCGGGAATAAAGAACAGCAGCATCTCCGCCATCAACACACCGGCGCCCAGCTGCAGGGCAGCCGGTTTGACCAGGCCGCTGGCAAAGGTTGCCAGCAGCAGGCCCAGGCCCACCACCCCGCCGGGAATCGGCCACGCCAGCCATACGGCCAGTTGGCAACCGAACAGGTAAATGGCCAACAGCACAACCAGTTCAATCAGCAGACGGGTGAAACGTTTCATGGGCTTTGGGTCCTCGCAGGGGCTCATTTTAAAGAGCCGCCTGCCATCCCCACAGCGAATTGTTAGACTGCCAGCTATTCCAAACAGGAATTGAGCGATGGAATTCAAACAGCTGCGCAGCTTTGTCGAAGTGATCCACCGTGGCGGTTTTACCCAGGCCGGGAAAACCCTGCATATCAGCCAGTCCGCCGTCAGCAAGCAGGTGGCGCAGTTGGAGCAAAGCCTGGGCACGCCTTTGCTGGAGCGCACCGGTTCGCAGATTCGCCTGACGGCAGCGGGCGAGGTGGTGTTGCAACGGGCCGAGGCCATGCTGCGCCTGCAAGGTGAATTGCTCAGCGAGCTGGACGATATGCAGCAACTCACCCGTGGTGAACTGCGCCTGGGCTTGCCGCTGCTGGCGGGCGACACCCTGTTCGCCGGGCTGTTTGCCGAATACCGCCGACGCTATCCGAAGGTCACCATCCAACTGCTCGAAGGCGGCAGTCGCACCATTGAGCAGGCGATTCTCAATGGCGAACTGGACGTGGGCGGCAGCCTGATGCCCAGCGACCCGGCCTTCGCCTGGCAAGCCTTTTGCGATGAACCCTTGGACGCCCTGCTGCCGATGGATCACCCGCTGGCAGAAAACGCCCAGGTGCGCCTGGAGGAATTGGCGGACACGCCGTTCCTGATGTACCAACGCAGTTTTGTGCTCAACGACCGGCTGCTGCAGGCCTGCCAGGGCGTGGGTTTTACGCCCAGGGAAGTGGGCCGCAGTGGCCAGGCGGATTTCCTCGTGGCGCTGGTTGCGGCTGGCCAGGGCGTGGTGCTGCTGCCCAGTGTGGTCGCCCGTGGGCTGGTACGACCGGGGGTGGTGCGCCTCACGCTCAAGGCGCCCGACTACCTGCGCTGGGACATTGCGTTTATCTGGCGTGAGGGCGCCTATCTGTCCAAAGCCGCCCAGGCCTGGCTGGCGTTGCTGCGCGAGTTTCCGGTCAAGCGCGCAGTGCAGTGACCAGCTCGGCCAGCCAGGGTTCGGCATCGGCTTCGGGGGTGACGCTTTCGCTGGCGTCCAGGCGCAGCATCGGCAGCACTTCGCGTACGCCCAACTCGCCGAACAGCTCGCGCATTTGCTCGCCGCCGCCACAGAAGGTGTCGCCGTAGCTGGCGTCGCCCAGGCCGATGACTGCACCGGGCAGGCCACGGAAGGCGGCGGGCAGTTGATCGCGCAGGGTCGAATACAGAGGCTGCAGGTTGTCGGGCAGCTCACCCATGCCGGTGGTGGACGTCACTGCCAGGAAGGCCTGCGGCGCAAAGGCCTGCACATCGGCCAGGGTCGCGCGGGGGTTGTGCCAGGCCTCGAACCCGGCCGCGTTGAGGATACCGGCGGCATGGCGGGCAACTTCTTCGGCAGTGCCGTAGACCGAGCCGGAAAGGATGGCGACTTTCATCAATCTGATCCTGTAGTTGAGCGAAAGCGTGGGATATTACCAGCTCAACCCCGGCACACGAAAAAACGTCGCGATGACGTGGACAGATCGACACGGTGCCTTAGACTTGCGTCACCTCAAATGGATGGGTTACCCCCTGCAATGATTAACGCTCAATTGATGCAAATGGTCATCGACGCCTCCAACGACGGCATCGTGATTGCCGAACGGGAAGGCAAGGACTTGCCGCTGATCTACGTGAACCCGGCGTTCGAACGCATGACCGGGTATACCCGCGATGAAATCCTCTACCAGGACTGCCGGTTCCTGCAGTCCGGCGACCGCGACCAACCGGCACTGATCGCCATCCGCGAGGCCCTGGGCCACGGCGCGAACTGCCGCGAGACCCTGCGTAACTACCGCAAGGACGGCACGCCTTTCTGGAACGAGCTGTCGCTCTCCACCACCTACAACCCGGCCGACAAACAGACCTACTTCGTGGGCGTGCAAAAGGACGTGACGGTGCAGGTCAAGGCCCAGCAACGCGTGGCGCAGTTGGAAGCACAGGTGGCCGAGCTCAAGGCCGAATTGGCCACACTCAAGGCGACGAGTGGATCAAACAATAATTAGGAAAAGTGGTCATTAAGAGGATAATGGCGTTTTAACACCTACCCGCTGAGCAAGCCCCATGCAACGTGACGCACTGCTGACGCAGGACGAGCTGGATTTCATTCAGATGATGCACCACAACCCGCAGCTCAACCTGCGGGATGCCACGCCGAGCCTGACGGTTAACGGCGGCGCGCAGATCCGCGATTTGCTCACCCGGCTGGCCGCCCACGACCACGTCACCCTCCAGGCGCAGTTCGACAATCAGCAGCTCACCTTCCCCCTGCATCTGGTGGAGGACGAGTTTCATGCCGTGCACTTGCGCTTGGGTGTGCCGACGATCTTTGAAGATGGGCCGATGATCCGCCCTTGGCGCCTGGCGCTTGAAGCGCCGGTGGCCCTGGAGAACGTCAAGGGCCATGCTGGCGCGCTGTGGGTGCATGAGGTGTCGTTCAAGGGCGTGCTGGTGGAGATTCGTGGCCGAATCCGCCCGCCCAAGAGTTTTTCCCTGTGGTTCAGCCCCTCAGGCTATGAGCGCATTGCACTGCGGGGCACCTTCGAGCGAGAAACCGCGCGCGGCCTGTTTGCCTATCGTTTGAACCCCAGCGATGCCGACGAAACCGAGCGTCTGCGCCAGTTCATCCTGCACCAGCATCGACTGGCACACCCCGAAGTGCACGCCTGAGGTCAGGTATCCAGGCGGCCACTCAAAAATTGCTGCAAGCGCCGGCGCATCAGCGCGCCTTCATTGCCCAGGCAGCCAATCGACGAGCCTGCCAGGCTTTCTTCGGCCAAATCCGAGGCGTCACCGGCCAACAACAACGGGCAGTCCAACGTCAGCGCCAGGCGCTTGAGCCGCAGCGGCAATTCGCTGGCCGGTGAGCGGTTGGAAAACAGCACCAGGGCCTGGGGCCGGGTCTTTTCGCAGATCAACGTGAGTTCATCAAAGGGCTGGCCGACGCCGATCACTTTGACGGCCTGCTGTTCACCCGAAAGCAGGACGCCCGCCACCAGCAACTCCAGTTCACGACACTCTCCGGCGATGGCCGCCAGTAGCACCCTGGGCACTGGCGCGGCGGCCGCCGTTTGCAAACGTTGCGCCGTACGTGCGCGCAGGAAGTTGTCGAAGAACAGCCACTCGCTGGCCTGGCCGAAACGCCCCTGGTGGCGCAACAGCTGCTGCCACAGCGGCATCAGGATGTCCTGGAACACCACGGCGAGGGGGTAGGCGGCGAAGATCTGGCCGTAGAGCCGGTCCAACTGCCGGTCGTCGAAGGCGCTGATGGCGGTGCGCAATTGACCTTGCCATTGGCCCCACTCCACATCGGCGTCGATGCCGGCGTTTTCAATGTGCAGGTCGTCACGGGCAAGGATCCTGCCCACCTTGCTCACCGCCACGCCACGCTCGATCCAGTCGAGGATGCGGTGCACGGTCTCGATATCGGTGCTTGAGTACAGGCGGTGCCCGCTTTCGGTGCGCACCGGCTGGATCAAACCATAGCGCCGCTCCCAGGCACGCAGGGTGACCGGGTTGACGCCAGTCATGCGGGCGACTTCGCGAATGGGGAATAGCACCTCGGCATCAGCCTCGATGGCGTGGGCGGTTTCGCGTTGAGGGGCAATGATCTCGGGCATCTGGAGTCGCAAACTTCCATGTAGGGAGGGTCGCATTTAACGCTGATTAACGCGCTTGATTCAAGGTTTTCGGCTTGCGGTCCGAAGTGTCTGGCGTATTTTGGCAAAACAGGAATAATCCTTGCCTGTTTTTTCCACGTCGCTGCAACACCCCGCAGCTTCGTTTGTGCGCCACCTACCCGGCAGTGCACCCGTTTATTTGGAGATACACAATGTCTACCTCTCCCGTCACCCTGATGGTTGCGCGCCGCGTGGCCAAGGGTCGCTATGAAGAATTGATGGCCTGGCTGCGCGAAGGCGAGCAATTGGCTACCGACTTTCCCGGCTACCTGGGCTCCGGCGTGCTTGCCCCTCCGCCCAATGACGATGAATTCCAGATCATTTTCCGCTTCGCCGATGAAAAAACCCTGCACGCCTGGGAGTTTTCCGCGTCCCGCAGCGCCTGGCTGAGCCGTGGCAGCGACTTGTTTGCCCACCCGCACGAACATCGCGTGCAGGGTATCGATGGCTGGTTTGGTGCCGCCGGTGCACGACCGCCGCGCTGGAAGCAGGCTGTGGCCATCTGGCTGGCGTTTTTCCCGGTGTCGCTGATCTTCAACTTCGTACTGGGCCCGCTGCTGGGCGAACTGGACCTGGTGCCCCGCGTACTGGTCAGCACCCTGGCGCTCACGCCATTGATGGTTTACCTGTTCATACCGCTGTCGACCCACCTGCTGGCCAACTGGCTGCACCCCGCCCCCGCTCCGCGAAAGGCCACCGAAGCCGCCGCGTGAGTACAGGGGGCCCGGTCGCTGGTATGATTTGAGCCTGCCAGCGAATCGAGCCCCCCATGACTGCTACAGCCGCCCCGATCCTGATCACCGGCGCCGGCCAACGTGTCGGCCTGCATTGCGCCCAGCGCCTGCTGGACGAGGGCCATGCGGTGATTTTCAGTTACCGCAGCGAACGTCCCGGTGTGCAGGCCCTGCGCGAACGCGGCGCAGTCGGTGTGTTTGCCGATTTCTCCAACGAGGCCGGGATCCTGGCCTTTATCGCCGAACTGAACACCCACACCCACAGCCTGCGCGCCATCATCCACAACGCTTCGGCCTGGATCGCGGAAGCGCCTGACCATGAAAGCCAGGCCTTCAGCGACATGTTCAGCGTGCATATGCTTGCGCCGTACTTGATCAACCTGCATTGTTCACCCTTGCTGCAACGCTCAACGCCCGCCGACA
The DNA here is from genome assembly GCF_004682055.1 of Pseudomonas kairouanensis. Lineage (GTDB taxonomy): Bacteria > Pseudomonadota > Gammaproteobacteria > Pseudomonadales > Pseudomonadaceae > Aquipseudomonas > Aquipseudomonas kairouanensis. Next base: position 75,570 of record NZ_QUZU01000016.1, read on the forward strand.
TCGTGCACATCAGCGATGACGTGGTGCGCAAGGGCAGCCGCCAGCACATCGCCTATTGCGCCACCAAGGCCGGCCTGGACAGCCTCACGCTGTCGTTCGCCGCGCAGTTGGCGCCGTCGATCAAGGTCAACGGCATCGCCCCGGCCATGGTGATGTTCAACGAAGACGACGACGCGGCCTACCGCGCCAAGGTGCTGGCCAAGTCGGCACTGGGCATCGAGCCCGGGCCTGAAGTGATCTACCAGAGCGTGCGTTACCTGCTGGATAACCCCTATGTCACCGGTACCACCCTGACCGTCAACGGCGGGCGGCATATCAAGTAAGCCGTTTGTGAGGATGTTGTATGACCTTGTCCCTGCCCCAACACTACCGTGAAATTCTCAAAGGCCTGGGTGAAGACCCGGAGCGCGAGGGCTTGCTGGATACGCCCAAGCGTGCCGCCAAGGCGATGCAGTACCTGTGCCACGGCTACGAGCAGAGCCTGGATGAAATCGTCAACGGCGCGCTGTTCACCTCCGACAATGACGAAATGGTGATCCTCAAGGACATCGAGCTGTACTCGCTGTGCGAGCATCACCTGCTGCCCTTTATCGGCAAGGCCCATGTGGCCTATATTCCGACCGGCAAGGTGCTGGGCCTGTCGAAACTGGCGCGCATCGTCGACATGTACGCGCGGCGCCTGCAGATCCAGGAAAACCTTACCCGGCAGATCGCCGACGCCATCCAGCAAGTCACCCAGGCCGCCGGCGTGGCGGTGGTGATCGAAGCCAAGCACATGTGCATGATGATGCGCGGCGTGGAAAAACAGAATTCAACCATGAACACCTCGGTGATGCTCGGCGCGTTCCGCGAGTCGAACACCACGCGCATGGAGTTCCTGCAACTGATTGGACGGAGCAAGTAGCAATGCCACAACTTCAACCAGGCATGGCGCGCATCCGGGTCAAGGACCTGTGCCTGCGCACCTACATCGGCATCAATGAGGACGAGATCCTCAACAAGCAGGATGTGCTGATCAACCTGACCATCCTGTATGCCGCCCAGGAAGCCGTGCGCGACAACGACATCGACCACGCGCTGAACTACCGCACCATCACCAAGGCGATCATTGCCCACGTCGAGGGCAACCGCTTTGCCCTGCTGGAGCGCCTGACCCAGGAACTGCTGGACCTGGTAATGACCAATGAATCGGTGCTGTACGCCGAGGTCGAAGTGGACAAGCCCCACGCGCTGCGCTTTGCCGAGTCGGTGTCGATTACCCTGGCGGCCAGCCGCTAACCCTTGAGATTTGCGTGAACCCTATGAACGACCAACAACGCCTCGAACTCGAAGCCGCCGCCTTCCGCCGGCTGGTAGCGCACCTGGACAGCCGCAAGGATGTGCAGAACATTGACCTGATGAACCTCTCCGGTTTCTGCCGCAACTGCTTGTCCAAGTGGTACAAGGCCGAGGCCGATGAGCGCCATATCGAGCTGAGCCTCGATGACGCCCGCGAAGTGGTGTACGGCATGCCGTACGCCGAGTGGAAAGCCCAATACCAGAAAGAAGCCAGCGCCGACCAACAGGCCGCGTTCGCCAAAGGAAAAACCCATGACTGATCTGAACACCCTGCGTGCGAGCCTCGAGAGCGGCGAACATGTGTTTGCCGATACCCTGGCGTTTATTGCTGCAGGTTACGACTACCAGCCGCAAGCCTTCACCAATGGCGATGTGGAAAACGCCGCCGGGCAGAATGAAGGATCGTGCAAGACCTTGGGCTTGGCCTTGTTGGAAGGCTTGGGTGACCAGGAGGCATTGCTGGCGTTTGGTGAGCATTACCGCTCGGTGGTGGCCACGCCAGAAGGCAGTGACCACGCCAATATCCGTGCACTGATTGCCCACGGCCTGGCAGGTGTGAAGCTCACCGCGCAGCCCCTGACCCGCAAATCCTGAGTCGGGCATAGATCAAAATGTGGGAGCGGGCTTGCTCGCGAAAGCGGTGGATCAGTCGATACATAGAGCGCCTGACACTCCGCTTTCGCGAGCAAGCCCGTTCCCACATTTGTTCTGCGTTGATCATTAAATCGCGGGCATAAAAAAACCGGCCTCGCAGCCGGTTTTTTTAGCTCAACGATTTAGAACGAAGCGTCCTTCAAACCGTCGAGGTAACGCTCGGAATCCAGTGCCGCCATGCAACCGGCGCCGGCCGAGGTAATGGCCTGGCGGTACACGTGGTCAGCCACGTCACCAGCAGCGAAGATGCCTTCAACGCTGGTGGCAGTGGCGTTGCCTTCGCGGCCACCCTGCACAATCAGATAGCCGTCTTTCAATTCCAGCTGACCTTCAAACAACGAGGTGTTCGGCGTGTGGCCGATGGCGATGAACACGCCGTCGACTTTCAGCTCGTCGAAGCTGCCGTCGTTGTTTTTCAGGCGGGCACCGGTCACGCCCATGGTGTCGCCCAGGACTTCGTCCAGGGTGGCGTTGAGCTTGAGGATGATCTTGCCTTCGGCCACACGGGCGTGGAGCTTGTCGATCAGGATCTTCTCGGCGCGGAAGGTCTCGCGGCGGTGAACCAGGGTCACAGTGCTGGCGATGTTGGCCAGGTACAGCGCCTCTTCCACCGCAGTGTTGCCACCACCCACCACAGCCACGGGCTTGTTGCGGTAGAAGAAACCGTCGCAGGTCGCGCAGGCGGACACGCCCTTGCCCATGAACGCTTCTTCCGATGGCAGGCCCAGGTAACGGGCGCTGGCGCCGGTGGCGATGATCAGCGCGTCACAGGTGTACACGCCGCTGTCGCCGACCAGGCTGTAAGGCTTCTTGGAGAAGTCGACCTTGTTGATATGGTCGAAGACGATCTCGGTTTCAAAGCGCTCGGCGTGTTCTTTCATGCGCTCCATCAGCACCGGGCCGGTCAGGCCGTGGACGTCGCCCGGCCAGTTATCGACTTCGGTGGTGGTGGTCAACTGACCGCCCGCCTGCATGCCGGTGATCAGCAGCGGCTTGAGGTTGGCCCGGGCAGCGTAGACCGCAGCACTGTAACCGGCAGGGCCGGAACCGAGAATAATCACTCGCGAATGACGGGTATCAGACATGACTCACTCCTGTCGACCGCCCGGACAACAAGGCGGCTGGAATAAAAAAGGGACCACGAAGCACTTGGGGAAGGCTTTAACTCGCAGGCCCTGAAAATAATGGGTGCAGCGTATAGAGGGGGGCAAGATTAAGGAAATACGCAATAACAATCCACCTCATAGGTGGTCTCTATGCAGTCGGGATGGTTGATCGACGCCTTTGTTACTGCTGATGTCGCGGCTTTCCCCTGTGCTGCAAAGCCGGTAAGGTCGGCGCGTTCGCCCCTTTGCTCGGAGTTTTCCATGCCCGCCCCTGCCCTTTCCGGCCCGCAATACCTGCGTGAAGGCCTAAAACTGGTACTCAGCCCAGGCCTGCGCCTGTTTGTGCTGCTGCCGTTGGCGATCAACCTGGTGCTGTTCGTCGGCTTGATCTATTTCGCCGGCCACCAGTTCAGCCTGTGGGTCGATCATTTGATGCCGACGCTGCCCAGTTGGCTGAGCTTTCTGAACTACCTGCTGTGGCCCTTGTTTGTGGTGCTGGTGGTGTTGATGGTGTTTTTTACCTTCACCATGCTCGCCAATATCATCGCCGCCCCGTTCAATGGTTTTCTCTCGGAGAAAGTCGAAGTGGTGGTACGTGGCACCGATGACTTCCCGGCGTTCAGCTGGGGCGAGTTGATCGCCATGGTGCCGCGCACCCTGGCGCGGGAAATGCGCAAGCTGGGCTATTTCCTGCCACGGGCCATCGCCCTGTTTATCCTGTCGTTCATCCCGGTGGTCAACCTCATCGCCGCGCCGCTGTGGCTGTTGTTCGGCGTGTGGATGATGGCAATCCAGTACATCGACTACCCAGCCGACAACCACAAGTGGGGCTGGAACGAAATGCTCGCCTGGCTGCGCCAGAAACGCTGGCAGAGCATGAGCTTCGGCGGCATCGTTTACCTGGTGCTGCTGGTGCCAGTGGTCAACCTGCTGATGATGCCGGCGGCCGTGGCCGGGGCCACGTTGTTTTGGGTGCGTGAGCAGGGTGCCGAGGCGATGGCCAAGTCATAAATCCATCATCCCAATGACACAATGACGACATGGCCCACGGCGACACTGTGGGTCATGACGATAGCCTCGCTTCACATCACCCTGATTACCGAAACCTTCCCGCCAGAAATCAACGGGGTGGCCAACACCCTTGGCCGTCTGTGCGATGGTTTGCGCGCGCGCGGCCATCAGGTCGAATTGGTGCGCCCGCGTCAGGGCGTAGACCAGAGCCGCCCCAGCGATGATCAATTGCTGCTGTGTCGCGGCTGGCCGCTGCCGGGTTACCCGGGATTGCAGTGGGGCCAGTCATCGATGCACAAATTGTTGCGCCGCTGGACCCGGCAGCGCCCGGATGTGTTGTATATCGCTACCGAGGGGCCGCTGGGTTTGTCCGCCTTGCGCGCAGCGCGGCGCCTGGGGATAAGTGTGGTGAGCGGCTTCCACACCAATTTCCAGCAGTACTCGAACCAATACGGCTTGAGCCTGCTGAGCCGGATGGTCACCCACTACCTGCGTTGGTTTCATAACCGCTCCACCCTGACCCTGGTGCCCAGCGCCAGCCAACGCCTGGAGCTGGAACGCCGGCATTTCGAGCGCCTGGGCATGCTGTCGCGCGGGGTAGACGGCCAATTGTTCCACCCGGCCAAACGCGATAACGCCCTGCGCGAGTGCTGGGGTTTGGGCAACGATGATATTGCGGTGCTGCATGTGGGTCGGTTGGCGCAGGAAAAGAACCTGGGCCTGCTCAAACGCTGCTTCCAATCCCTACGCACGACGTATCCACAGCGCCGGTTGAAATTGATCATCGTCGGTGATGGGCCGCAACGCCCACAGCTGGAACAGGCTCTGCCCGATGCCGTGTTCTGCGGCACCCAACGTGGCGAGGAACTGGCACGGCACTACGCATCAGGGGATTTATTCCTGTTCCCCAGCCTCACCGAAACCTTCGGCAATGTGGTACTGGAAGCCATGGCCTCAGGCCTTGGTGTGGTGGCCTACGACCAGGCAGCCGCCAGCCAGCATATCCGCCACGGCTACAACGGTGTGTTGGCGATGCCAGGGGATGAAGACGCGTTTTGCGATGCAGCCATCTGGCTACTGGAGGAGCGGGAAACCTTGCGCAGGGCTCGCCTGAACGCGCGCCAGCAGGCGAGCCGCCAGGGCTGGCCGGCGATCATCGAACAGTTCGAGCGCCAGTTGCGCGGAGTGTGCAAGGACGGGCACCCAGTACCCGCCCTCTCGCCCCTTACACCAGGGTCGTCAACGCCTCACGACTGAACGGCAGGATGTCGCCCTCGCGGCCTTCGCGCACCTTCACGGCCCAATCCGGGTCCACCAACAACGCACGCCCCACGGCGACCAGGTCGAATTCGTCGTTGTTCAGGCGCTCCAGCAGTTTCTCGAGACTGGCAGGCTGGGCCACCTTGTCGGTGTTGACCATGAACTGCAGGAACTCACCATCCAGGCCAACGCTGCCCACGGTGATGGTGGGCTTGCCGGTGAGCTGGCGAGTCCAACCAGCCAGGTTGAGGTCGGAACCTTCGAATTCCGGCTCCCAGAAACGACGGGTGGAGCAGTGGAAAATATCCACACCCGCCTCAGACAACGGCTTGAGGAACTCAGCCAATGCTTCGGGGGTTTGCACCAGGCGCGCGGTGTAGTCCTGCTGCTTCCACTGGGAGAAACGGAAGATGATCGGGAAGTCCGGGCCCACAGCGGCGCGAGTGGCCTGGATCAACTCGATGGCAAAGCGCGACCGGTTGGCCAGGCTGCCGCCGTACTCGTCCGTGCGCTGGTTGCTGCCTTCCCAGAAGAACTGGTCCACCAGATAACCATGGGCGCCGTGGATTTCGACGCCGTCCATGCCAATGTCCTGGGCATCCTTGGCGGCTTGGGCGAAGGCGTTGATCACGTCCTTGATGTCTTGATGGGTCATGCCGTGGACGACTTCTTTGCCGTCCTTGAGTTTTTCCATCGGCCCGTAGGCTGGCACGCTGGCGTCCGGCTCAGTACCGATACGGCGCACGCTGCCCACATGCCACAGTTGCGGCACGATCTTGCCGCCTTCGGCGTGTACCGCGTCGACCACTTTCTTCCAGCCAGCCAAGGCGGCTTCGCCGTAGAAATGCGGGACGTTGGGGTAACCGTTGGAGGCTTGATGCCCGACTACGGTGCCTTCAGTGATGATCAGGCCTACACCCGCAGCGGCGCGGCGGCGGTAGTATTCGATGACCTTGGAGTTGGGCACGCCGCCTGGCGAGAACGAGCGGGTCATTGGTGCCATGACTACGCGGGTCGACAGTTGCAATGCACCGAGCTGAAAGGGTTTGAACAAGGCTTGGACTGGCATGGGTGTGCTCCACGTAAGGCGGGTTTATGACGTGGATAATATTGGCCGCACGCTGGCCTGAATAGCACTATTGATCTGAGTGATTAAAGGGTAAAAGTGCCCACATAACTGTAGGAGCGAGCTTGCTCGCGAAAGTAGCCAGTGCTGACGCGGGCGTTCTGGATGAACGCGGCGCTCTCAGGTTTTTCGCGAGCAAGCTCGCTCCTACAAGGGAGCGGTGTTAGCTCAGGGCTTTTTCGATGGCCTGGACGATGGTGGGGTCATCCGGCGCGGTACGTGGCGAGAAACGCGCAAGCACACGGCCATCCTTGCCCAGCAGGAACTTTTCGAAGTTCCAGGTGATGTCCCCAGGAAACTCCGCCCCCTCGCCCGCCAGCAAGCGGTAAAGCTGATGGCGATCAGGACCGTTGACGTCGAGCTTGCTGCCCAGGGGGAACGTCACCCCATAGTTGAGGCTGCAGAATTCGCGGATTTGCTCTTCGGTACCCGGTTCCTGGCCAGCAAATTGATTGCAAGGCAGGCCAAGCACCGTAAACCCCTGGTCCTTGTATTGCTGGTAGAGGTTTTCCAACGCCGCGTATTGCGGGGTCAAGCCACATTTGGACGCCACATTGACCACCAGCACGACTTGCCCCTTGAAAGGCGCCAGTGGCAGCTCTTGTCCGTCCAAAGCTTTGAGTTTCAGGTCGTGGAAAGCACTCATGACGAACTCCAGATATCCCATGTTCTTTGCATTGCGGCCGTTCGAGATTACAGCCCACAAGCCTGCAATCATAGACGCCGATTGCAAAACCCGCCTGCAGGTTACTGAGCGGTCGGCCAGGGCAGAATCGGGATCGCGGTCACGGCATTCTGCGGGCTGCCTTCGATCAGGCGGTCGCTGTACACCAGGTAAACCAGGGTGTTGCGCTTCTTGTCGAGGAAGCGCACCACTTGCATGGTCTTGAACACCAGGGAGGTGCGCTCCTTGAACACTTCGTCGCCATCCTTGAGCTCGCCCTTGAAGCGGATCGGGCCCACCTGGCGGCAGGCAATCGAGGCTTCGGCGCGGTCTTCGGCCAGGCCCAGGCCGCCTTTGACGCCGCCGGTCTTGGCGCGGGACAGGTAGCAGGTCACGCCGTCAACCTTGGGGTCGTCGAAGGCTTCGACAACGATCCGGTCGTTGGGGCCGACGAACTTGAACACCGTCGACACCTGGCCGACTTCTTCGGCCGACGCCAACAGCGGCATGGCCAACAGCAGGCCGAGCAATCCCTTCATTACGCGCATCGTGTATTCCTTTGTTAAACCAGGATCAGGTTGTCGCGGTGCACCAACTCGGGCTCCGCCATATAACCCAACAGACTCACAATCGCGTCAGACGACTGCCCAATGATTTTCTGCGCTTCCAGGGCGCTGTAGTTGGCTAGGCCACGGGCAATCTCACGACCGTCGGGCGCGACGCACACCACCATCTCGCCACGGCGGAAGCTGCCCTGCACCAGCTTGACGCCCACCGGCAGCAGGCTCTTGTTGCCCTGGGACAATGCTGACACCGCGCCATCATCCAGCACCAGCGTGCCACGGGTTTGCAGATGACCGGCCAGCCACTGTTTGCGCGCCGCCAGCATGCCGCGTTCTGGCGACAACAGCGTACCGATGCGCTCGCCGGCCTTGAGACGGTCCAGCACGCGCTCGATGCGCCCGCCGACGATGATGGTGTGGGCACCGGAGCGTGCAGCCAGGCGAGCCGCGCGCAGCTTGGTCTGCATGCCACCACGGCCCAGGGCACCGCCCACGCTGCCCGCCACGGCGTCCAACGCCGGGTCATCGGCGCGGGCTTCATAGATCAGCTGGGCATCGGGGTTGTTGCGCGGGTCGGCGTCGAACATGCCGTCGCGGTCGGTGAGGATCACCAGCAGGTCGGCTTCCACCAGGTTGGCCACCAGGGCGGCCAGGGTGTCGTTGTCGCCAAAGCGAATTTCGTCGGTGACCACGGTGTCGTTTTCGTTGATCACCGGGATGACTTTGAGCTCCACCAGCGCGCGCAAGGTACTGCGGGCGTTGAGGTAGCGCTTGCGGTCGGACAGGTCGTCATGGGTCAGCAGGATCTGCGCCGTGTGGCGGCCGTGCTCGGCAAAGCTGGATTCCCAGGCTTGCACCAGGCCCATCTGGCCGATGGCGGCGGCGGCTTGCAGTTCGTGCATCGCGCTGGGTCGCGCGGTCCAGCCAAGGCGGCTCATCCCGGCGGCAACCGCCCCGGACGACACCAGCACCAACTCCACACCGGCCTCATGCAAGGCCACCATTTGCTCGACCCAGACGCTCATGGCTGCGCGATCGAGCCCCTTGCCATCTGCCGTCAGCAGCGCACTGCCGATCTTTACGACCCAGCGCTGCGCACCTGTCACTTTGCTCCGCATCATCTTCAACCTTAGATTGAGGGCTGCGCGACCCAGCGCGGCCCATAACGTTAAACCCGGATACTAAAACGCCGCTCTATAGAGAGCGGCGTTCAAGTTTACTGCAACGGATCAGTCACGCACGTAAATGATTTCCGGACCGTCTTCATCATCCACGTCTTCTTCGTCCCAATCGTCGTCGCCGATGTCATGAACCGACTTCACGCCGCTGCGGCGCAGGGCACGCTGGTCGTCCAGGGCCTGCAGCTGGGCGCGGGCTTCGTCTTCGATCTGCTGATCGAGTTCGGCCAGTTCTGCCTTGAACACCGGGTCGGCCGCCAGGCGGTCGGCGCGGTCTTCGAGGTAGCGCATGATGTCGCGGGTCAGGCGCTCGGTGCCTTCTTTGGCGATGGCCGAGATCACGTAGACCGGGCCTTCCCACTCCAGGCGGTCGACGATTTCCTTGACGCGCTCTTCGTGCTCTTCTTCAAGGATCTGGTCGCATTTGTTCAGCACCAACCAGCGATCACGCTCGGCCAGGGCCGGACTGAACTTGGTCAGTTCGCTCACGATCACTTCGGCGGCGTCCGGTGCGCTGGTGTCGTCCAGCGGCGCCATGTCGACGAGGTGCAGCAGCAAACGGGTACGGGACAAGTGCTTGAGGAAGCGAATGCCCAGGCCTGCACCGTCGGAAGCACCTTCGATCAAGCCGGGAATGTCGGCGACTACGAAGCTTTTCCAACGGTCGACGCTGACCACGCCCAGGTTTGGCACCAGGGTGGTGAACGGGTAGTCGGCCACTTTCGGCTTGGCGGCCGACACCGAGCGAATGAAGGTACTTTTACCGGCGTTCGGCAGGCCCAGCAGGCCCACGTCTGCCAGTACTTTCATTTCCAGTTTCAGGTCGCGCTGTTCGCCCGGCTTACCAGGGGTAGTCTGGCGCGGCGCACGGTTGGTACTGGACTTGAATCGTGTGTTACCCAGACCGTGCCAACCGCCCTGCACAACCATCAGCTTCTGGCCAGCCTTGGTCAGGTCGCCGATCACTTCTTGAGTAGCGGAGTCGATGATGGTGGTGCCGACCGGCACGCGCAGTACCAGGTCTTCGCCTTTTTTACCGGTGCAGTCGGTGCTGCCGCCGTTGGAGCCACGCTCGGCATCGAAGTGCCGGGTGTAACGGTAGTCAACCAGGGTGTTGAGGTTTTCGTCGGCCATCATGTAGATGGAACCGCCGTCACCGCCGTCACCGCCGTTGGGGCCACCGTTTTCGATGAATTTTTCGCGACGGAAACTCATGCAACCGTTACCGCCGTCGCCTGCTTTTACTCGGATGGAAACTTCATCAACGAACTTCATAACAAAACGCCTCTCGCCGCATGGACGAGCTTAAAAAACCAAGACATAAGACTCTTGCAAAAATGAGCGTAGCGACCTCAATCAGCGACCGCAAATTCGCTGCCGGGGCCTGTCACAAACAGCTTTGCAAGAGACTCACCCCACAAACGAAAAAGCCCCGTCGCAAGACAGGGCTTTTCCAGCGATCTCGCAATTAAGCTGCGACAACGCTCACGTAACGGCGGTTGAACGCGCCTTTTACTTCAAACTTGATCACGCCTTCGATTTTCGCGAAGAGGGTGTGATCTTTACCCATGCCTACACCGTAACCGGCGTGGAATTGGGTGCCGCGCTGACGCACGATGATGTTGCCCGGAATGATTTTCTGGCCGCCATACATCTTGACGCCAAGGCGTTTGGCTTCTGAATCGCGACCGTTACGGGTACTACCACCAGCTTTTTTGTGTGCCATGAGTCAATTCTCCTAGTGAGGAATTAGGCTGAAATTAAGCCTGAATACCGGTGATTTTGATCTCGGTGTACCACTGGCGGTGGCCCATACGCTTCATGTGGTGCTTACGACGACGGAACTTGATGATGCGGACTTTATCGTGACGACCTTGGGAGATCACTTCAGCCACAACGGTAGCGCCAGCAACAACTGGAGCGCCGATGTTCACGTCATCGCCATTGGCGACCAACAGAACGCGATCAAAAGTAACGGATTCGCCAGTAGCGACTTCCAGTTTTTCGATCTTCAGGTATTCACCTGGGGCGACTTTGTATTGCTTGCCACCAGTAACAATTACTGCGTACGACATGGTATTTCTCCGATAATCCTGCTCACCCAGCTCTTTATAAGAAGAGGTATTGGCTGGCATGGCTGCATGGGATGGACGTCCCGAATGCAATTGCGTAAGGCAGGTGCTGCCCAGGAAGTTCAGGGTGCGCGATTGTACGCAAGGCTTTGGCGCGTTGCAAGTGGCCGCCCATCGCGCCTTGACACCCGGGGGTCAGGGTCCTAGCATGCCGCGCAACCCTTCTGGAGCGACTGTCGCTGATGCAACCCCAAGCTTTCTACCGCGCGGTCGCGGACGATTTTAGCGCCGTCGACGGCATCATCAAGCAGCAGCTGACTTCTAAAGTGCCGCTGGTCTCCAAAATTGGCGACTACATTACGTCGGCTGGCGGCAAACGCCTGCGTCCTTTATTAGTGTTGCTGTGCGGCAAGGCCCTGGGCCGCGAGGGCGACGACTTGCGCCTGCTGGCCGCCACCATCGAATTTTTGCACACCGCGACCTTGCTGCATGACGACGTGGTCGACATGTCCGGCATGCGCCGTGGCCGCGAGACCGCCAATGCCATGTGGGGCAACGCCCCAAGCGTGCTGGTGGGTGACTTCCTGTATTCGCGCTCGTTCGAAATGATGGTCGAGCTGGGCTCGATGCCGGTGATGAAGATCCTTTCGCAGGCCACGCGCATCATCGCCGAAGGCGAAGTGTTGCAGTTGTCCAAGGTCCGCGACGCCAGCACCACCGAAGAAACCTACATGGAAGTGATTCGCGGCAAGACCGCGATGCTCTTCGAGGCCTCCACCCACAGTGCCGCCGCGCTATGTGGCGCCACCGCCGAACAGGCCGAAGCGCTGCGCACCTTTGGCGATCATCTGGGCGTGGCGTTTCAACTGGTGGACGACCTGCTCGACTACCGTGGCGACGCCGAGACCCTGGGCAAGAACGTCGGTGACGACCTGGCCGAGGGCAAGCCGACCCTGCCACTGATTTACACCATGCGCGAAGGCACGCCGGAACAGGCTGCCCTGGTGCGCAAGGCGATCCAGAAAGGCGGGATCGAAGACCTGGAAAGCATTCGCGCCGCCGTGGAAGCCTCCGGCTCGCTGGACTACACCGCGCAGTTGGCGCGTGACTATGTAGCCCGTGCAATCAAATGCCTGGAAGCTTTGCCGGCCAGCGAATACCGGGATGCCTTGGTTGAGCTGAGTGAGTTTGCGGTCGCGCGTACGCACTAAGAAATACCTGCGAACGCTTACCAATGTGGGAGGGGGCTTGCCCCCGATTGCGGAGTATCAGTCAACACATTCAGTGGCTGGCACACTGCCATCGGGAGCAAGCCCCCTCCCACATTAGGTTTGCATTGCCAATTCAGCATCCCGCCTCAGCCACAAAACCCTATATAATGTGCGCCCTTTCGCCATCCCTGACTCCCAAGGAGCTTTAGTGAGCACGTTGCCACCCTGCCCGAAATGCAATTCCGAATACACCTACGAAGACGGCGCCCAGCTGATCTGCCCGGAATGCGCCCACGAATGGTCCGCCAATGGCGAAGCCGAAGCAGCCGGCGATGAAACCGTGAAGAAAGACTCTGTGGGCAACGTCCTGCAAGACGGCGACACCATCACCGTGATCAAGGACCTCAAGGTCAAGGGCACGTCCCTCGTGGTGAAGGTCGGTACCAAGGTCAAGAACATCCGCCTGTGCGATGGCGACCACGATATCGATTGCAAGATCGACGGTATCGGCCCGATGAAACTCAAGTCCGAGTTCGTCCGCAAAGTCTGATTTGCTACACCCATCCCGCGCCCGCCGCGGGATGGCGCTTTGCCCTCTCCCTTGACCCCGCGCAATATCCACACAGAAAAACCCACAAACCGCCAATAGGCACTTGCTATTCTACGAATAAGAATTATTCTCATTGAACTCATCAAGGAGAACGACCATGACTTATTTGATAGATGCCTGGCTGGATCGCCCACACCCTTACCTTCGGATCCTGCATCGGGAAACCGGTGAAGTCTGTGCGGTATTGGAAGAGGAAGCACTCAACGAGTTGCAGGATCAGGGTGACCTGGACGTAAACGGCTTGAGTTCGAGTGAACCTGGGGTGCTGAAGGAAGTGGTGCGCAATCTGTTTCTGTTCTGCTATGCCCGAGCGTTGCGCCCGGCCACGGAGCTCAATGGTAAATTTCATCCATGAGCCACCCAGCCAAACCCTGTAGGAGCGAGCTTGCTCGCGAAGCCTCTGAATCCGCCGCGTTAATCCAGACACGCGGCGTTATCGTTGACGTCTTTCGCGAGCAAGCTCGCTCCTACAGGTAATCAACAGCAGGCCTTACAGAACGTCGAGCAGCTCGACGTCGAACACCAGAACGCTGTGCGGCGGGATGCTGCCAACGCCTTGAGCGCCGTAAGCCAGTTCGCTCGGCACGTACAGGCGCCATTTGCTACCGGCATTCATCAGTTGCAGGGCTTCGGTCCAGCCGGCAATCACGCCGCCAACCGGGAATTCTGCAGGCTGGCCGCGCTCGTAGGAGCTGTCGAACACAGTGCCGTCGATCAGGGTGCCGTGGTAGTGGGTACGCACCTGGTCTTCACGGGTTGGCTTGGCGCCATCACCGGCAGTCAGTACTTCAAATTGCAGGCCCGAAGCCAGAGTGGTGATGCCATCGCGCTTGGCGTTTTCAGCCAGGAAGGCCAGGCCTTCGCCAGCGGCCGCTTCAGCCTTGGCAGCCGCTTCGGCTTGCATGATTTCGCGGATGACCTTGAAGCTGGCGGCCATTTGCTCTTGGTCCACACGGCTTGGCTGGCCAGCGAAGGCGTCAGTCAGGCCAGCCAGGATAGCGTCCAGGCTCACGCCCGGTGGCGGGTTGTCGCGCAGTTGGTCGCCCAGTTGACGGCCAATACCGTAGCTGACGCGGGTTTCGTCGGTGGACAGATTAACGTCGGACATGAAGGTGCTCCGCTGTAGGACGACACGATTTCCCGTGCCCTCCTGATCAAAAAGGGCCGCCAGACTAGCACACAACACCCCCCCTTGATGAACGCCCCTGTCCTGTATAGCTATCTACAGCCGGGCCCCCAACGCCGTTCTCCATGCTGATGATTCCATTCATCATCCAGGGACCGTGCCGATGAGTACGCCGAACCAACCATCCACCCTGCAGCAACGCCACCGTCATCTGCTGGAAATCGCCCCTACGCTGCGCCCTCATAACCAGCAATCTGGCACCCTGCCAGATGAGCGGCTAGCACTCGACACCCTCAACGCCACCCTCAAGCGCATCAACCTGGCCTATAAGACCGAGGCCAGCGCGTTGTACCAGGCGCTGGACCTGAATGACGCCAACCAGTTGACCCAACTGAAAACCCGCTTGGTCACCCAGTTGCAAACCCTGGATGAAACCAGCACCGTCAATGGTCAGAGCCGCAAGACCTACCTGACTGACACTGCCGGCATCAAGGCGCTGGAACAGGAAACCCGACTCAACGTCAGCGATGCCCTGCTGTCCGCCGCCGATCAGCTGATGCTGGAGGATTGCTCCCGCGGCCCGTCGTTTCGCCCAGGCATGTACGCCTTGACCTTCAACTACCAGGATCAAAGCGTCCCATTCGCCGGGGCGTTCGTACTCACACGACAGGCCAGTCCGACCGTCGACAACACGACCAGCGACGCCACTGTAGGCCCTGTGCTGCTGTTCACCCCCTTACGCGGGCTGGAAGCCTTTGCCTCGCTGAAGGACCTCGACAGCGGCCTGCTGGAAGCCATGACCCAGCGCAGCGGGCATGCCGAATTCAGCCGACAGTTGCCCGTGAAGTATCAACACTTGGACGTCACCGCTATTTGGCCCTTGGTGCTTGAGCCCATCACGGGGCAACCACTGTTCGAACACGTTTACCAGGCCCAGCTCGACAAGCGCGAAAACGACATCCATCACGCCCTGAGCCAAGTCGAAAACGGTCAGATCAATGCAACCCTACTCAAGCAGCACCTTGACGATGCCATCAACGCCGCACTGCCCGACCTGACCCCGCGCCTGGACGTTCGCAGCCAACGTCTGCTGGAGCGTGACCTGTTCAGCACCCTGCCCGACTGGTATCGCAGCGCAGCCAAGCCCCAGCGCGAAACTGTCGACCAGCACCTGCGCAGCTACAACCAGGCGCGCCAGGCCTTCATCGACCTACTCGGCCCGGCCGGTACTCCTCACGCCCTGGCCCGCCATCAATGGGCCGAGCAGTTGGCCGATGAGTTGGATATCCACGACCTGGACCCAGACCTGCTGCACATCAGCACCCTTCGTACGGTGCCCCATGTCGGCACCTATGAACAGCAACGCTCACTGGTGGAACTGACGCTGCGCGGCCTGCATCCGGGTGACAGCACGCCCGGCTCAGCGTTTCTTGAACGCAGCACCCTGAGTTACGCGGGGGCGCCGCTCGGTGCAGCCCATACTGGCTTGAACATGCAGACGCTGCTCACGTTGCTGCAAAACCTGCAACCACGTCTGGACTTCGCCAGCACCCAGAAAGCCGCTCTGGCCACTGCGCAGATCAAACAGGCCGCACAAAAGTTCTTTGATCTACGCCTGCTGGCATTGGCCTATGTGGCCAAGCTGCAAGGCCATCTGAGCGCCCTCGACTTCCAGCGATTCGAAGACTTGCGGGAACGCCCGCACCCTCTATTACGCGCCCAAACTGTCCTGCTCCACGGCGCACAGCTCAACAACCTGTGGGTGCTGCGCGAAGATGACGAGCAAGGCCAGATCAAACGGTTGTTGCTGTGTACGCCCGATGCGCCGAGCGCCCAGCAGTTCATCACATTCAGTACCCTGCGCGAGTGCCAGACCCACATCATCGGCTGGACGGACAACATGGTCCGTATCAAGGGGCCCACCCTGTCCGATTACCTGCTGGAACAGGTACCCCTGCGCTTCAAGCCAAAGATGCGTGATTTCCTGCTGGGCATCAGCTTGCGCCCTGATGCCAACGAGCATCTGGAAGTGACCTTTGGCCCCCCCTGCACCTACACCGACTGTCTGGAAGCGATGGCCTCCCATCGGTTGGCAATGCTGCAGGATGATTACGCGTTCAGCTCACCGGCCTGGTACCGCGCCGCCTCAATGCCGGATCGCATGCGCCTGGCAAGCCTGGCAGATAACGCAGCGGGCGCCTTGCGTATCTACAACGCACGGCCGGATGCCGAAGCCCGCGTGCCCTCTTTCGAAGAGTACCTGCATCAACAGGCCAAGCTCAGCCTCAACAGGTTGTTGGGCCGGCGACAGAACGATGTCGACCCGGACACAGTGTTTGCCTACGCCCCCACACCGCTGTTCAGCGCGCCACCCGCGCCGGTGTCCTACACCACCTTGTATCGCGACGGCTATGAGGACGGCATCGGTTTTCTCAATGAAAAATTCTCGGCCTCGGCGACCTTTCGCGGCCCGGCCGATGTGGACCTGAGTGCGCTGACAGCACAGAACGTTGCCCGCTCCGTCACTGGGGTATGGATCGGCCAACGCTACACCGACGAAATCCGCCGGCGCCTGCAAAACAGTGACAGTCCAGGCTATGACGAGCGACGCGACGCCGTGCTGGCAATTGTGCAATTACAGATGAAAAGCGCCGCGCTGGAGTCCCGCCTGCAAGGGCATATCGCCAGTGCCGACTTGGTCTGGCTGGACAAGGCCATCGACAGCCTGTCGGACACAGGCAATACCGCACGCAACACTTATAAGGTCCACCGGCTATCCATCGACGGCGATTGGGTGATCGGCAACTACCTGTTCAGCCACGGCAACAACCCGGTACTGCTCTACACTCCTGATGCGCCGGACGGTATCGGTTTTCGCGAAGCCAGGCTGTTCAACTACCTGCTCAAGAAAGTCGAGGGCATGCCCGCATACTGGTGCGGGCGGGTCGCATTGTCATCCATGGCACGGGTCACGATGTTCCTGAAAACCGCCCGCGAAGGCCTGCCCGCAGAGATCAACCGATCCACCCCAAGCCCCGCACGGCATGACAGCATCCAGCACGTCACGCCGCTGACCGATCTGCGTCATGAGTTCTACAACATGAACCTGCAACGCAAGATCGATGACGTGCACGCCACTACGGTCAATCGGTTGCAGATGATCACCGGCATTCTCTGGACTTGCGTCGAGTGGCTGACCGCCGTGGCCACCATGCCGTTTCCACTGCTCAGCCTGACACTGGGCGGGTTGCTGGCCTTCAAGGACGCCATGCTCGCTCTCAACGCCTACCACCAGAACGACAAAGGCGGCGCCCTGCAGCATTACCTCGGCTTGCTGGCCAACGTCGGCGGTGCGCTGTTGTTCGACGTGCGTCCGGCCTTGAAGAGCGGCTTCAAGTCGCTGCGTCCGATGATCCGCACCAGTACCCAAGCCGCCGACAGTGCCTTGATCAGCCAGGTGGACATACTCAAGCCCGAGGGGATGCAGCCAGTGCTGTTCGATGGGCGCTCATTGTGGGCACCGCACGCCCCGGACGCCCTGGGCCGCTATGTGCTGTATCGCCACGACCCACTCAGCGGCCAGCTACAATCCACCGCCAGGCTGGTCAACCGTAACGCGGATGGCCAGTGGGTGCGTACCGGAGTGGCCGGTGGTGGGCGCAAGAAGTACGAAAAACTGCTGGCCGATGAGAGCAGTGCACTGGAAGCCTTCGACGTCGCACCCGACCAGGCCAAGACCTTCCGCAGCCTGCTCGACCCAGCGTTCAAACTCAAGCTTCAGGGCATGGAGCCCACCTTCAGCGGTGCGGCCCAAGGCAATGCCTTCACCGAGGCTGCGCCGTTACGCACGGCCTACGCCAAGCAGGTCGAGCAATTGACCCAACACACCGATGCGTTCTACCAGGCATTACCCGCACCCGCCCCGAAATCGCCCTTGCCCATGCTCGCCACCGACGCAGCACACGGCGATATCCTCAAGGCCCTGTTCACCCCCAATAAGCGCCTGATCATCGGCGCCGTCAGCAACTCCATCGCCAGCAAGCAACTGCTGATCGAACAACTGCCCACGCTCGCCGAACTGGGGCTCAAGCGGGTGTACATCGAAAACCTGCCCCGCGACCTGTTCCACCGCAAGCTGAAAATCCTCAACGGCCAGCTCGGCGGCAGCAAGGCCCACGCCTTGGCACAGATCGAACAGCACCTGATCCAGGTGGATCAAGCCCTGGGGTTTGCAGCCGACGCGCCGTTCACCTACCGCAAATTGCTGCTGGAAACCCAACGACTAAATATCGCCATCGACGGGCTCGATGGGGCCGCCTCGTACCATATGGAACACATACTGGCCTTGGGCGATGGTGCGCGCTTTATCCCGCGCAGCAGCAAACTGCGTAATTTCTACGCACAGCAGGTGATCGAACAAAACCTGAAAAACACCCCCGACGAGGGCTGGGTGGCACTGGTGGAATCAAACCGCCTGGGTACTTATGAACAGGTCCCCGGCCTGGCAGACCTGCAAAACACCCCTGCCCTGCGTGTCGAAGACGTCGCTGCCGGCCAACACATCGGCGTGAGCCCCGACACCATAAGCAGCGCGCAATCGCGAGGTGACTACACGCTGGCAATGCCAACCTCCCATGCCGCGCTGCACACACCCAGTACACCCATCAGCCCGCTGACAGCGGTTACGCATTACGCAGAGTTCGACTTGCCCCAGGCCATCCGCAGCGATATCGACGTGATCAGGCAAAGCCGGCGTGGCCTCGACACCCACTACTCACACGCCAACCCCCGTCACGCTACCGCGCAGTACACCTTCAGCCAAACCCGGCGGCGCTTGCTGGACAACGCCCAGGCGTATTTCAACGACCTCACGCTGCCTTCACACGAGTTGCCGGAAAGCCTGGCCACAGCCACCAATGAAACAATATTTGTTGAGCGGCTGTATCAACACAAACTCGGCCTGGTCATTGGCGAAGCCCACAGCGCACGCGCCAGCAAACGGCTGCTGATCGACACCTTCAAGCATTTGAAGCAACAGGGTGTCAGGACCCTCTACATAGAGCATCTGCTCACCGATCTGCATCAGGAGGCCCTGGACACCTACCGGCGCACCTTGAAAATGCCAGCCATTCTGGAGAACTACCTGCTCAGCCTGGATGCCGGGCACATGCCGCGATACCACGGCCCGGACACCTTCACCAATGTGGTCAAGACGGCCAATAAATATGGGTTTCGCGTGCGCGCGCTGGACTGCACCGCCAGCTATCACGTCAAAGGGCTGAGTGGGGTCAAAGACCGCGAGCATCTGTTCAGCTATTTCGCCAACCAAGTGATCACGGCCGACCAACGGACCTTGGGCTCCCACAAATGGGTCGCGTTCATGGGCAGCGCGCACACCGATATGTATGTCGGTGTGCCGGGGATCGCGCAGCTGCAGGATGCTGTCAGCCTGCATGTGCGCGATACCGCCCCCGAGCTGGCAAAACCGTTGCACAGCGCAGGCTGGCAAGCCATTGACGAGAGCCAGGGTGTGGCCCTGCGCAGTGACTTCAGGATTGAAGTGGGTGTTCCCGGGCGGGCCCTTCCCCCCGCCGCGCCGCTGCCGGACCGGTCCCGGCTGACGGAACCCGGCCAGTTCTTCATCGAGCGTCCAACCGCCGGCGAGGTTAGTCTTGTGCACTTTTCGCGTAGCAATGAAATCCTGACCACACCGATACAAATCAATGAAAAAGGCCAGTTTTTCATTGAGCGCTGGGAAGGCTTCAAGCAGCTGCGCTTCGACTATTTGTCGCAACTGATCGAGGCGCTCAAAAGCCTTCCTCCAAGAGGCATGGGGATGAAACACATGGCCAGTTAACCCTCCGGCACGCTGCCCGTTCATCGGACAGCGTGCCTGTTTTCCCTCTGCGCCAAAAAAGCCATTTCAGATTCACCTGCCGCCGCCGATATGCACCTACACACCTTTGGCTGGCTCAAACAACAACACCGTCCAGCAGACAAACATCAACTTGCGGAGCATTCGATGAATAGCTGGTTCGGCAACATCAGCGTCAACCTCAAACTGGGCCTGGGCTTTGGCCTGGTGCTGGTCCTTACTTCCATCCTGGCCCTGACCGGCTGGACCAGCCTGGGCGGCCTGATCGATCGCAGCAACTGGATGAGCGATATCACCCAGCTCAATGCGTCCCTGACCAAATTGCGCGTCGCCCGCCTGCAGTACATGCTCGCCAACGGCGACGAAACCGCGGCGCAGAATGTACAAACCAACCTTGACGGCTTCATTGCCCAACAGCAAAAACTGCTCAACAGTTTCAAGAGCCCGGAAAACCTCAAGCTGCTCAACGAGCAGAAAGCCATCATCACCGCCTACCAGCAGTCCCTGAACAAAATGCGCGAGGCCTACCGTAACGGCGCCGCCTCGCGCCAGACCATGGGCGACAAGGCGGACATCGCCAATGCCCAGATCGAAACCCTGGAAGCCAGCGTGAAGCAAATGGCCGACAGCCCAGAGCACCTGGCCCAGTTCCAGGCGGTGGCTGACGCCAAAATGCAGTTCCAGCTGTCGCGCTATGAAGTGCGTGGCTACACCGGCAACGTCAACCCGGAAACCGAGGCACGCGCCGCTGCACAAATCGAAAAAACCATCGCCGGTCTCAAAGACCTCAGTAGCGTATTCGGTGCCAGCCAGCAAAGCGCACTCACCGCACTTGAAACAGCCCTGGGTGCCTATCGCACGGCCGTACAGAACTACAAGGTCGCCAACGCCAATATCGTGTCCGCCCGCGCCGAAATGACGGTGCAGGGCAACGATATCGTGACCATCAGCGACAAGCTCTACGAGATCCAGCTTGAACGCCGCGACGTCGAAAGCGCCCAGGCGCGCAGCCTGCAATTGATCAGCACCTTGCTGGCGTTGCTGGTGGGCATCATTGCGGCATTGGTTATTACCCGCCAGATCACCCGCCCGCTGCAGGAAACCCTGGCCGTGGTAGAGCGCATCGCCTCTGGCGATCTGAGCCACAACATCCAGGTCACCCGCCGGGACGAGCTGGGTGTGCTGCAACAAGGTATCCAGCGCATGGGCACCACCTTGCGCGAGCTGATCAGTGGCATTCGTGACGGCGTTACCCAGATCGCCAGCGCCGCCGAAGAACTGTCCGCCGTGACCGAGCAGACCAGCGCCGGCGTCAACAGCCAGAAGATCGAGACCGACCAAGTCGCCACCGCCATGCATGAAATGACCGCTACTGTGCAGGAAGTGGCGCGCAACGCCGAGCAGGCCTCCCAGGCCGCTTCCGACGCCGACGGCCAAGCCCGCGAAGGAGACAAGGTAGTGGCCGAGGCCATCGCCCAGATCGAGCGCCTGGCCGCTGAAGTGGCACGTTCCACTGATGCCATGTCGCATCTGCAGCAAGAGAGCAACAAGATCGGCAGCGTGATGGACGTGATCAAGGCCGTGGCCGAGCAGACCAACCTGCTGGCGCTGAATGCCGCAATTGAAGCGGCGCGTGCAGGTGAAGCCGGTCGCGGGTTTGCCGTGGTGGCCGACGAAGTACGCGGGCTGGCCCAGCGCACGCAAAAATCCACCGAAGAGATCGAAGGCCTGGTGGCCGGTTTGCAAAACGGCACCCAGCAAGTGGCCAATGTGATGAACAACAGCCGCAGCCTGACCGACAGCAGTGTTGAACTGACGCGCAAAGCCGGTGTGTCACTGGAAAACATCACCCGCACGGTGTCGAATATCCAATCGATGAACCAGCAGATTGCCGCCGCTGCCGAACAACAGAGCGCCGTGGCTGAAGAGATCAGCCGCAGCATTGTGAATGTGCGTGATGTGTCGGAGCAGACGGCGACGGCGAGCGATGAAACCGCCAAGTCAAGCGTGGAACTGGCGCGCCTGGGTAGCCAATTGCAGCAGATGGTCAGCCACTTCCGGGTGTAAGCGGCATCATTGTGGCGAGGGCGCTTGCTCCCTCGCCACAGGCAAACACTAAGATTGCAATAAAAACCGCCTTAACCAAGGCGGTTTTTTATTGCCTGCGGCTTATTCCTCACCCTCCTCAACAAACACCACCCGATTCCCAAACGGGTCCTTGATGCTCATCTCCCGCGAGCCCCAGGGCGTGTCTTCAACCTCAGGCTTGGCATACCGGTAGTCCTTGCCCTGCAACTGCTGCTGGTATCCGTCCACCCCTTGTGCCTGGATCCGCACCGCCGCGCCAGGTGAGGCATCACCGTGGTGCTCGGACAAATGCAGCACGCACTCGCCCAGCGACACTTGCAGGTACAGCGGGAAATTCGCCTCGAAGCGATGCTGCCAATCCACCTTGAACCCCAGGAAGTCGACGTAGAACTCCAAGGCCTTGGTCTCGTCGAAAATCCGCAGAATGGGAATAACTTTTCCTAAGTGCATGGCAACAACTCCGTGTATGAAAGGCGCCCACTATAGAGACGAAAAACCGCGGCGCAAATCCCCGCTGCGCGCCAGAAAGCGGCCCGGACGCTGACCGTTCGCCTGCCCATCGCTGTAGCTCAACACCCCGTTGACCCACACCCCGTCAATACCCTCGGCGGCCTGCTGTGGCGCCTTGAAATCAGCCACATCGCGCACCCGCACGGGATCGAACAACACCAGATCGGCCCAATGGCCTTCACGGATCTCACCGCGTTCTGCCAGACCAAACCGCGCCGCCGACAACCCGGTCATCTTGTGCACCGCCGTGTGCAGCGGGAACAACCCCACGTCCCGGCTGAAATGCCCCAGCACCCGGGGAAACGCGCCCCACAAGCGTGGGTGGGGGAACGGGTCTTCAGGCAGGCCATCGGACCCGACCATCGACAACGGATGCGCCAGGATGCGGCGTACGTCGGCCTCATCCATCCCGTAATACACCGCCCCCGCCGGTTGCAGCCGGCGGGCGGCGTCCATCAATGAAACGTTCCACTCGGCGGCAATATCCTGCAAATCGCGCCCGCCCATCTCCGGGTGCGGCGTGGACCAGGTGATGGTGATGCGGAACGCATCGGTGACTTGCTTGAGGTCCAGGGTCGAAGAACTGGCGGCATAGGGATAACAATCACACCCCACTGGATGGGTTTTCGCCGCCAACTCCAGCGACGCCAACAACTGCGGACTACGCCCCCAGTTACCCGCCCCGGCACATTTGAGGTGGGAAATGATCACCGGCGCCTGGGCATGCCGACCGATCAGAAAGGCCTCGTCCATTGCCTCCAGCACCGGCTCGAATTCGCTGCGCAAATGGGTGGTGTACACCGCGCCGAAGGCCGTAAGTGCTTCACTCAGTTGCAGCACTTCGTCGGTGTCGGCACTGAACGCGCTGGCGTAAGCCAGGCCTGTGGATAAACCAAGGGCGCCGTGCTCCAGGCTCTCTTGCAACTGCACGCGCATGGCCGCGATTTCGTCCGGCGTTGCCGTGCGGTGCAGGTCGTCCATATGGTTGCTGCGCAGCGCCGTATGGCCGATCAACGCGGCAACGTTCACTGCCGGGTGCGCGCGTTCCACTGCGGCGCGGTAGTCGGCAAAGCGTGGGTAGGCGAACGCCTCACGCGTGCCCAGCAGGTTCATCGGGTCCGGCGGGTCACGGCGCAAACTCACCGGTGATGCGCTGATGCCGCAGTTGCCCACAATCACTGTGGTCACGCCCTGGCTGAGCTTGGGCAGCATCTGCGGCTGGCGGATCACCACCGTGTCATCGTGGGTGTGTACGTCGATAAACCCCGGTGCCAGTACACGGCCATTGGCATCCACCTCATGCTCGGCCGTCGCTGTGGATAAGTCACCAAGGGTCTCGATACGCCCCTGGCGCAGCCCCACATCGGCGATGTATCCGGGGGTGTTGCTGCCGTCGATGATCAGCGCCTGGCGAATCAGCGTGTCGTACTTCATATCAGTCTCCAAGCGGCAGGCTGTCGGGACCGCCGCGATATTCGTCCAGCGCCAGCTTGATGCGGCGCAGGCGCTCCTGGTTGGCGTCCGGCATGGCCAGGGCCAGCTCGGTGGCGAGCAGGTCGATGGCCAGTAACATGCCGTAGCGCGCGGCGGTGGGTTTGTAGATAAAACTGGTTTCGGCCGGTTGCAGCGCCAGCAGTACATCTGCCAGTTGGGCCAGGGGGGAATCGGGGAGCGTGATGGCCACGATGCGCGCATCGTAATTGCGCGCCAGCGCCACCACGTCCAGCAGTTCTGGGGTCAGGCCAGTCAGGGAGCAGACGATCAACGCATGCTCGGGGCCCAAGGTGGCGGCCGTGACGCGCATCATCACCGGGTCATGACAGGCAGTAATCGGATACCCAAGGCGCACCAGCCGCACCTGCAACTCATCGCTGCACAGGCTCGACGGACCGCCCATGCCAAAGGCGTGGATCATCCGCGCCTTGCCCAGCAGGCTCACGGCATCGGCAAAGCGCGCCTGGTCGAAACCCGACAGGTGCTGGCGCAACGTGGCTTCGATGTCACCGAGGATCTGCCGGTGAAACGCCGACTGTTCAGGCAACCCTGCCGGATCCAGGAAACGACTGCCCACCCCGCTGGCCTGGGCCAGTTGCAGGCGCAAATCACGCAGGTCACGGCACCCCACGCTGCGGGCAAACCGCGACAGCGTGGCCGTGCTGACCTCGGCGCGTTGGGACAACTCTTCCAGGCTGGCCGACGCGGTAAAGCCCACGTCATCGAGCATCAGCCTGGCGATACGCCCTTCGCCAGCGCTGAACGAAGCCTGGCGGGCGCGGATCTGGTAGAGGATGTCCATGAAATCTCCGGGTTACAGAATGCGGCTCATAAAACAAGAGACAGGCCGTAGGTGAGACCGAAGGCGACTAAAGAAATCAGGGTCTCCAGCACGGTCCAGGTCTTGAAGGTCTGGATCACCGTCATATTGAAGTATTCCTTGATCAGCCAGAAGCCGCCGTCGTTGACGTGGGAAAAGATCACCGAGCCCGCACCGGTGGCCAGTACCAGCAATTCCGGGTGCGGATAACCCAGGGCCAGGGCAACGGGCGCGACGACGCCGGATGCGGTGGTCATGGCCACCGTGGCCGACCCTGTGGCGATGCGCATCAACGCGGCGAACAACCAGCCCATCACCAGCGGCGACAGATCGAAGGCATGGGCCAGCCCCAGGATTTCATTGGTCACGCCCGCATCCACCAGAATGCGATTCAAGCCGCCCCCGGCGCCTACCAGCAAGGTGATGCTCGCCGTCGGCGCCAGGCACTCGTTGGTGAACTTGAGGATCGACTCACGGTTGAAGCCTTGGGCAATCCCCAAGGTCCAGAAGCTGACCAACGTCGCCACCAGCAGTGCGATCACCGAGTTGCCGATAAACAACAGAAACTGGTTGAAGCCGCTGCCCGGTGTTGCGATCACGTTGGCCCAGCCGCCGATCATCATCAGCACCACCGGCAACAGGATGGTCCCCATGGTCAGAGCAAAACTCGGTAATTGGGTACGCGGTTCACGCTCGATAAACTGGCGTTCCAGCGGGTTTTCCGCCGGCAACTGAATACGCGGCACGATGTATTTGGCGTACACGGGGCCGGCGATGATCGCCGTGGGAATACCGATCAAAATCGCATACAGCACGGTCTGCCCCACCGACGCGTTATACGCCAGCACCGCCATCATCGCCGCCGGGTGCGGCGGCACCAGCGCGTGCACCACCGACAAACCGGCCACCATGGGCAGGCCCACCATCAGGATCGACACGCCCACACGCCGCGCCACGGTAAACGCGATGGGCACCAGCAACACAAACCCCACCTCGAAAAACAGCGGCAGGCCCACCAGGAACGCGATGCACACCATGGCCCAGTGGGCATTGCGCTCGCCGAAACGGTTGATCAGCGTACGCGCCACCTGCTCGGCGCCTCCGGACTCGGCCATCATCTTGCCAAGCATGGTGCCCAGCGCCACCACCAGGGCGATATGCCCCAGGGTCTTGCCGACGCCCGCTTCGTATGAGCCCATGATGGTGTCCGCCGGCATCCCGGCCATCAGCGCCAGGCCAATGGACACCAGGGTGATCACGATGAACGGGTTGAGTCGGTAACGTGCAATCAGCACGATCAAAGCAATGATGGCGATGGCAGCGTATGCCAACAGCCCGAAGCCCGGTGATGCGGCCATGCGGTACTCCTCGGAAAGGGTCACGTCGAATTGGTTGTGAAACTCATAAATCATTCCATAGAAGCAATTTCAATTTTTATGAAAGTAAGTTTCGCCCACAGATAAGCGCTGTCGCGTTGGGATATGCCCGACAGGCTTCAATGAAAATTCAGAGGGTGTTCTTACATGAAGATCAGACGCTGCCGGAACCTCATCGTCCGCCATCCAGTCATAGAATGCGCACCCACCCACGCCCAGGAAAACCGACCATGATCCGTACCTCCCTTGCCGTCAGCGCTCTGCTCCTCGCTGCGTGCGGCACCGCCTCGGCGGCCGATAACGTGGCGCTCAAAAAATGCATGGACAGCGCCAACACCACCGCTGACATGGTCAGTTGCAATGCCAAGGAAACCAAGGTGCAAGACAAGCGCCTGAACACGGCCTACAAGACCGCCCTCGCCGCCCAGGAGGGCGCGCGCAAACAGCAACTGCAAGACGTGCAGCGCCTGTGGATAAAGTACCGCGACGCCAATTGCGCTTTCGCGGGCAGTGCAACCGGCGGCAGCATCGACCGCGTCAATGGCTCCGGTTGCGTGCTGGACATGACCCAGACCCGCGCCCAGGAACTGGAAGACCTGGTCGGGCCGTGATCAGTCGTGGTGTACCTTGGCGCGCTTGAGCAGCTTCTTGCAGCGCTCCGACAAGTGCAGCACCCGCAGATGCTTGCCGGCCTTGGTGTAGCGCTCACGCAGGGTCATCAACGCGGCAATCGCTGAATAATCCACAAAACTCAGGTGACGGCAATCCAACGTCACCTGGGCCGGGTCGTTGGCCGGGTCGAACTGGTTCAGAAACGGTGTGGTCGAGGCAAAGAACAAGGTGCCGTGCAGGCGGTACAACTTGCTGCCATCGGCCTCCAGATGTTCATCGGCGTACAGCTCCCGCGCCTGCTGCCAGGCAAAGTTCAGCGCCGCAATCACAATCCCGCACAGCACCGCCGTGGCCAAGTCGGTAAACACGGTGATCACCGTCACCGCGATAATCACCAGCACATCGTTGAGCGGCACCTTGTTGACCACCCGCAAGGACGCCCAGGCGAAGGTCTGCTGGGACACCACGAACATCACCCCCACCAGCGCCGCCAGCGGAATGCGCTCGATAAACGGCGACAGGAACAGGATGAACAACAGGATCATCACCCCGGCAAACACCCCGGAGAAACGCCCGCGCCCGCCAGAGCTGAGGTTGATCACGGTTTGCCCGATCATTGCGCAACCGCCCATGCCGCCGAACACACCCGAAACCATGTTTGCTGCGCCCAGGGCCACGCTTTCGCGGTCGGGATAGCCACGGGTCTCGGTGATTTCGTCGGTGAGGTTGAGGGTGAGCAGGGTTTCCAGCAGGCCGACCATGGCCATCAGGAACGCGTAGGGCGCGATGATGCCCAGGGTTTCCAGGGTCCAGGGAATGTGTGGCAGGGCAAAGGTGGGCAAGCCACCGGCGATGTGGGCCATGTCGCCCAAGGTGCGGGTCGGCAGGCCCAACAGGTACACCGCCAGGCCTACCCCCAGGATCGCCACCAGTGCGGGCGGCACCGCACGGGTGATGCGCGGCAGCACGTAGACAATGGCCATGGTCACCAGCACCAGGCCAATCATCACGTACAACGGCGTACCGCTGAGCCAATGCTCACCGCTCTTGAAATGCTCCAACTGCGCCAGCGCAATGATAATCGCCAGCCCGTTCACGAACCCCAGCATCACCGGGTGCGGCACCATGCGCACGAGTTTGCCCAGGCGCAGCAGGCCGAAGGCGATCATGATCAGCCCGCCCAGCAGCACCGTGGCCAGCAAGTATTCGACGCCGTGCTGGACGACCAGCGCAACGATCACCACCGCCATGGAGCCTGCCGCACCGGAGACCATGCCCGGCCGGCCGCCGAACAACGCAGTGAGGGTGCAGATGATAAAGGCGCCGTAGAGCCCCATCAGCGGGTTGAGGTGGGCCACCAGGGCAAAGGCGATGCATTCGGGCAGCAACGCAAACGACGTGGTGAGGCCAGCCAGGGCATCGGCGCGCAGACGGGTGAGGTTCATGGGGTACCAGGGTAATGCGGGGGATAAGGCGGGGGATGGTACGGAATTGCGGGCTCTGGGGCTAGCCTAGGGGCCTGAGTCGCCCCATTCGCGAGCAAGCCCGCACACATTTGACCGAGTTCCAAAGTTGGAACGCAGTCTGTGTGGGAGCGGGCTTGCTCGCGAAGGTAGCGACTCGGTCTCAAGCGAACATCAAACCATCTCGCGACGAATCCACTCGACTACAGATGTGCGCTGCGGCGCCCATCCCAATAACTCACGGGCATGCTTACCACGCACCCGGCTGTTGGAACCCAAGCCATAGTTGGCCATTTCATAGCCCCACTCGGCCTCAGCCTCGGCCAGCGGCCAATCCTGCGGTTCACCCAGGTTCAGCGCCTGAGCAATGGCGGCGGTCATTTCGATAAACGCCGCTTCACTGCTTTCGACGAAGTAGAACGTGCCCGGCACGTTCTTGGTCAGGGCCAGCAGGTACAACGCCACCACATCTTCAATATGCACGTTGGACCAGATGTTCTGCCCGGTCCCTACATGGCGCACGACCCCACTCTTGCGCGCCTGTTTGAGCAAGCGCGGCAATTGCACGCTGTCACGTTTCACGCCCAGGCTGTGGCCGTAGATCAGGGTATTGCAGATCACCGCCGAATTCACGCCGTCGTTGGCGGCCGCGAGGATCAGGTTGTCGATGGCCACACGGGCGGCTTTGTCGACAGTGGGCTGTGGCAGGTTGTCTTCGAAATAGATGATATCGCTGGCCTTGCCGCCCGATGCGTCGCCCACAATGCTCGAACCGCTGGTGTGCAGGAACGGCTTGTTCGAGCCTTTCAAGGCGGCCAGCAAGGTTTCTACGCCAGCGCGATGGTCGCTGCTGGCGGCGTTGATCACCGCGTCGGCCTTTTGCGCTTGCTCGGTCAACACACTGGCATCGTCCAGGGTGCCAAGCACCGGGGTGATGCCGAGTGAAGTCATTTCAGCAGCCTGATCGGCGCTGCGCACCAGGCCGGTCACACGGTGGCCAGCCTTGATCAGGCCGGTGGCAATGGAACCGCCGATAAAACCTGCAGCGCCGGTAACGAATACATTCATGGAGGGTGCTCCTGACGGGGTAAGTAATAGGTCCAGTATCAAGGCCCCCTCCCCGCCGAATAAGCCCCTGCAGACCAATTGACTCTTGCGCTGCAATCACGAATCAGCAGGCATACCGCGCCAACTTGGCCTGGATAAAGTCCAGGAAGCACTGGATGCGCAGCGCCAACTGCGAGTTGCGGTAGAACACCGCGTGAATCGGCTGGCGATACCCGCTGTTGAACCCTTCCAACACCGGCACCAGGCGGCCGGCGTCGATGTCGTCGATGGTCATGAAGTTGGACAGGCAGCAAATACCCTGCCCCTCCAACGCCAACTGGCGCACGGTTTCGCCACTGGACGCGGCAATGCTCGGCAGGATCTGCCAGCGGTCGCCTTCCACATGACGCAGTGGCCAATGGTTGAGGGTTTCGGTCTGGGAGAAGCCCAGCAAGGTATGGTCGGCCAGCTCAGCCACCGTGGTCGGGGCGCCGAATTGTTCGATATAGCCAGGGCTGGCGAGGATATGCAGCGGCGTGCAGCCCAGGGAGCGGGCATGCAGGGTGGAGTCAGCCAGCACACCGATGCGAATCGCGATGTCGGTGCTCTGCTCCAGCAGGTCGATGATCAAGTCATCACTGTTCAATTCCAGCTGGATCTGCGGGTACAGGCGGCGAAACTCGGCAATGTACGGCACGATCCCGTGCAGCATGAACGGCACGGCCGCATTGATGCGCAGCCGCCCGGCGGGTTTTTTCTGACGCGACGACAGGCGCTCTTCCAACTCTTCCATCTGCGCCAGGATCACCTTGGCCTGCTCGAAGAAGTACTTGCCTTCCTCGGTCAGGTCCATGCGCCGCGTGGTGCGGTTGATCAGCGTGGTGTCGAGCTTGGCTTCCAGGCGCGACAAGGTGCGGCTGACCGCCGACGGCGTCTGCCCGACCTGCTCGGCCGCGGCGGAAATCGAGCCGCACTCAATCACGCTGACGAAGATTTGTAGCTCGTCGGATCGGGCTTTCACAGGCTGTCCTCGTTATCGGTTCGCAGCAGCTTACACCGACAGCTTGAACACCTGCGCCAGATGCTGCTCGTAGCGCGCTACGTCGGCTTCAATGGCCGGGCGTTTCATCACGTCCACACAGAGGAAGGTGGGCAAGGCGGTCATGCCGAGGAATTCGTTGGCTTTGTGGAATGGGAAGTACACGGCGTCCACGCCCTTGGCTTCGAAGAAGTCACTCGGGTCGTCGAAGGCTTGCTGCGGCGCGTTCCAGGTCAGCGACAACATGTACTGCTTGCCCTGGATCAGGCCGCCGCTGCCGTATTTCTGCGAGGCATCGGAGCGGGTGCGGCCGTCGCTGGCGTACAGGCTGCCGTGGCCTTCGGTGAACACTTCGTCGATGTACTTCTTGACGATCCACGGTGCGCCCATCCACCAGCCGGGCATCTGGTAGATGATCACGTCGGCCCAGAGGAACTTGGCGACTTCTTCGGCCACGTCGTAGCCCTCGTCGATATGGGTGACCTTGACGTCGATACCGCCACGGTCCAGCACGGCCAGGGCAGCGTCATGCAGGGTAGTGTTGTAGCGGCCATCGGAGTGGGCGAACTTTTTGCCGCCGTTGAGCAGGAGTACTTTTTTCATGGGAAGTGTCCAGAGGTTGAAAATGTCTGGACGCAGACTATCGACCCTGGGCCCTCGGAATAAGCGCCGGTGCGGCAAAATACATTTGACCTTAAAGCACGAATAGACCGTGAATTATTAACCTTCGATCAGCAGATGGCCGCCCAACAGCGCCATGCCGATAAAAAACACACGCTTGAACAACACCGCACTGATGCGTTGGCGCACGACCTGGCCCAGCCACATACCCAGCAACGCGGGCACCAGCGCCAGCAGCGAAGCATTGAATGCGCCCCCGCCCAGGCTACCGCGCCAAGCCAGCCCGGCGGCCAGGGCCAGGGTCGAGACGGTGAACGACAGCCCCAACGCTTGCACCAACTGATCGCGGTTCAAACCCAGGGCTTGCAGATACGGCACCGCCGGGATCACAAACACACCGGTTGCCGAGGTAATGATGCCGGTGATTACACCGCAGAGCGGGCCCAGCCAACGCTCGGTTTCAGGCTTTACGCTGAACGTTGGCAGGAACAACCCACTTAACCCGTACACCAACAACGCGCCGCCCAATGCGTGAACGACCCAACCGCCACCGTTCATGCCCAACCAAACCGTACCCAACCCGGTGCCGAGGAAAATCAGCAACAACATCGGCCACAGCCGTTTGAGCAGCGCGCTCAGGTGACCGCCGAAAGCCAGTTGCCAAAGGTTGGTGACGGTTGAAGGAATAATCAGCAGGGCCGCAGCCTGCGCCGGCAGCATAGCCAGGCCGAGCAAACCCATGGCAACGGTGGGCAGGCCGAGGCCGATCACGCCTTTGACCGTGCCGGCCAGCAGGAAGGTGCCGAACACCAGCAGGGTCAGGGCGGGGCCGATGTCTTGATAGAACGCTAGGAAGGTATTCATGGGGGGATTGTGCGGGGTTGGGGCGAGGTTGGAAATTCGCCATATACTGAGGCAGCCTCTTGTTTTGCGCGAGGCTGATACCGCCTTCGCGAGCAAGCCCGCTCCCACACTTGAATGTGTTCACACATCAACCTGTGGGAGCGGGCTTGCTCGCGAAGAGGCCAGCTCAGTCACCCGAGAACTCAGCCATGCACTTTGACCTGATCGACCTGCGCCTTTACCTGCACATCCTCGACACCGGCAACATTACCGCTGGCGCCGCCCGCAGCCATTTATCCCTGGCTGCCGCGAGCGCGCGCATCCGCGCCATGGAAGCCTCGTTGGGTGTCGAATTCCTGGAGCGCGGCCGCCGTGGCGTCACGCCCACACCTGCCGGCATTGCCCTGGCCCGTCACGCCCGCCTGCTGCTGCAACAGGCCGAGCATCTGCAACAGGACCTGGCCGAATACGCCAGCGGCAGCAAAGGCCAGGTGCGCCTGTTGTGCAACACCACCGCCCTCAGCGAATACCTGCCGGAACTGCTGGCGGATTTTTTGCGCGAACACCCCAACCTCGACATCGATCTGCAGGAGCTGCCAAGCCTGCGCATCACCCAGGCCTTGCGCCAGGGTACGGCGGACCTGGGGATAATTTCCGATGCCGTGGACACCCACGACCTACAGACCCTGCCGTTTCGCGATGACCCGCTGGTGCTGATCATGCCGTTGGATCATCCACTGGCCACCCGCAGCGCCAGCTTCATCGACAGCCTGCAACACGACTACGTGGGGCTCACCGCCCATAGCGCGCTCTCGGTGTACCTGGAGGAGCAGGCGCTGCACGTGGGTTTTCGCTTACAGACGCGTATCCGCGCCGAGGGGTTTGATGGCTTGATCCGCATGGTATCCGGAGGCGCAGGCCTGGGTATCGTGCCCCAGGCCGCACTGGAGCGCTGGCCACTGGCGCGCCGTTTCAAGGCACAGCCTTTGCGCGAGGAGTGGGCCTGTCGAACGCTGTTACTGTGTGCACGCTCGTTCGACCAACTGCCCGCCTATGCCGCCGCGCTGCTGGCAGTGTTGGCCAAAACAGCACGCGCCACGGTGTTACGAACAGATGACCCAGAGTAATATCAGCCCCCTCAGCAGTTCTAAGGGCAGATGCGGTGTGCATCACCCTCGCGAAAAAGTAGAAAGGAACGTTAATGGCGGATGACATGGTTAACCCGGTGGGCCTCAAGCGTGGCCTGAAGAACCGGCATATTCAACTGATCGCCTTGGGAGGGGCGATTGGCACGGGGCTATTTCTGGGCTCGGCGGGCGTGCTCAAGTCGGCAGGACCGTCGATGATCCTGGGCTATGCGATCGCAGGTTTCATTGCGTTCCTGATGATGCGCCAGCTCGGCGAAATGATCGTCGAGGAACCGGTGGCCGGCTCGTTCAGCCACTTCGCCCACAAATACTGGGGCGGCTATGCGGGCTTCCTGTCGGGCTGGAACTACTGGGTGCTGTATGTGCTGGTAGGCATGGCCGAATTGACCGCAGTGGGCAAATACATCCAGTTCTGGTGGCCGGAGATCCCGACCTGGGTCAGTGCGCTGGTGTTCTTTGCGGCGGTCAACCTGATCAACACCCTGAACGTGAAATTCTTTGGTGAGGCCGAGTTCTGGTTCGCAATCATCAAGGTGGTGGCGATTATCGGCATGATCCTGCTTGGCTGCTACCTGCTGTTCAGCGGCACCGGTGGCCCCCAGGCGTCCATCAGCAACCTCTGGAGCCACGGCGGGTTCTTCCCCAATGGCGGCATGGGGCTGTTGATGGCCATGGCCTTCATCATGTTTTCGTTCGGTGGCCTGGAGCTGGTGGGCATCACCGCCGCCGAGGCCAGCGAGCCACGCAAAGTGATCCCGAAAGCGATCAACCAGGTGGTCTACCGCATCCTGATTTTCTACGTGGGCGCCCTGACCGTGCTGCTGTCGTTGTACCCATGGGACCAGTTGCTGCAAACCCTTGGCGCGTCGGGGGATGCCTACAGCGGTAGCCCATTCGTGCAGATCTTCTCGCTGATCGGTAACGACACGGCGGCCCACATCCTCAACTTTGTGGTACTGACCGCAGCATTGTCGGTGTACAACAGCGGCGTGTACT
This sequence comes from Pseudomonas kairouanensis, assembly GCF_004682055.1. Lineage (GTDB taxonomy): Bacteria > Pseudomonadota > Gammaproteobacteria > Pseudomonadales > Pseudomonadaceae > Aquipseudomonas > Aquipseudomonas kairouanensis. The sequence continues at coordinate 109,421 of NZ_QUZU01000016.1, forward strand.
GCAACAGCCGCATGCTGTTCGGCCTGGCCGAGCAAGGCGATGCGCCAAAAGCATTGATGAAGCTGAACAAACAAGGCGTGCCGCTGCGCGCGCTGGCGGTGTCGGCGCTGGTGACGATGCTGTGTGTGGTGGTCAACTATGTGGCACCCCAAAGTGCCCTGGAATTGCTGTTCGCGCTGGTGGTTGCCTCGTTGATGATCAACTGGGCACTGATCAGCATCACCCACATCAAGTTCCGCAAGGCCATGGGTGAGCAGGGCGTGACGCCGTCGTTCAAGACCTTCTGGTTCCCGTTCAGCAACTACCTGTGCCTGGCGTTCATGGCAGTGATCATCAGCGTGATGCTGGCGATTCCGGGCATACGCAACTCGGTGTTTGCGATGCCGGTGTGGGTGGGGATTATCTACGTTGCGTACCGGTTGCGCGTGAGAAACACGCCAGTCGCTACAACCCAATAACCCATGTGGGAGCGGCTGCGCACCAGGCAGCGCTTCTGGACATCCCGATGTCGAGTTCAGACCACTGTCGCCACGGCCGAGGCCTTAGGGTGCATCTCTGAATTCCCTGCCTCGGAGACATCATGTCCAAGCCCATCACCGTACTGCGCGACACCCATCCCCTGCCGGTCCTGGATGCCTGCAAATGGGAAAAGCTCGAAGGCGACCCCCACACCGTCAACCTCAACGCCTACACCAGCGAAGACGGCAGCAAGATCATGGGCACCTGGATCTGTACGCCGGGCAAGTGGTACGTGGACTACGTAAAGTGGGAATACTGCCACTTCCAGGAAGGCTACTGCATCATCACCCCGGAAGGCCTGGAGCCGATCCACTTGCGGGCTGGGGATATCTTCGTGGTGGAGCCGGGGATGAAGGGCACGTGGGAAGTGGTTGAGACCGTGCGCAAGTATTTCGTCTTCGCCTGAGCCTGCCCCCCCCTGTAGGAGCGAGCTTGCTCGCGAAGATCATCAACGAAAACGCGCTCATCCAGGATGAGCGCGGTTTTTCGCGGGCAAGCTCCGCTCCTACGGTTTGCGATAGCTGTTGATGATCGCCGAGAAGTCCTTGCCCCCCTCCCCACGCTGACTCATCGACTGGTACAACTGTTGCGCCACGGCGCCGAGAATCACCGGCTGGTGCACCTGGCGCGCCGCTTCAGTGGCCAACCCCAAATCCTTGAGCATCAGGTCGGCACCAAAGCCCCCGGTGTACCCCCGGGACGACGGCGCGGTCTCGATCACCCCCGGCCATGGGTTGTAGGTGTCGGAACTCCAGCAGCGCCCCGTGGAGCTGTTGATAATTCCCGCCAGCACCTGGGTGTCGATCCCCAACGCATCCCCCAACGCCATGGCTTCGCTGACACCGACCATGCTGATGCCCAGCAGCAGGTTGTTGCAGATCTTGGCGATTTGCCCGGTACCCACATCGCCGCAGTGCACGATGTTACGGCCCATTTGCGCCAGTACCGGTTGCAGGGTGGCGAACAATTGCGCGGTGGCACCGACCATAAAGGTCAACGTGCCCGCCTGTGCCCCCCCCGTGCCGCCGGACACCGGGGCATCGGCCACCGCCACCCCTTGCTTGGCTGCAGCCGCCGCTACATCGCGGATGGTTTGCGGGTCGATGGTGCTGCAATCCACTGCTGGCACACCTTGGCCGATACCTGCCAGCACGCCGTCTTCACCGAGCCACACGCTGCGCACGTGGGCAGCGGCCGGCAGCATGGTAATCACCAGTTCAGCGCCGCTGGCCGCATCGCGCGGTGAATCACTGATGGAGCCACCCAGTTCGGCCAGTTCCTTGAGCACGGTCTGGTTCAGGTCAAACAGGCTCAGCGCATGGCCAGCCTTGATCAGGTTGCGGGCCATGGGCGCGCCCATGTTGCCCAGGCCGATAAATGCAATCTTCATGGTCGTCTCCTGGAGTCAGCGCAGGTTGATGGTGGTGTTGACGCCATCGTTGACCGTGTCGTCGTCGAACCAGCGGCTGGTGACGGTCTTGGTCTGGGTGTAGAACTGCACCACTTGTTTGCCATACGGGCCGAGGTCGCCGAGCTTGGAACCACGGGAACCGGTGAAGCTGAAGAACGGCACCGGCACCGGGATCGGGATGTTGATGCCCACTTGGCCCACATCGATTTCGCTCTGGAACTTGCGCGCCGCCGCCCCGCTCTGGGTGAACAGGCCGGTGCCGTTGCCGAAGGGGTTAGCGTTGACCAGGGCGATGGCCTCATCAAGGGTCGCGACTTCGATCACCACCAGCACCGGGCCGAAGATTTCCTGGGTGTAGATTTGCATATCGGTGGTCACGCCCGAAAACAGGGTCGGGCCAACGAAGTTACCTTGCTCAAAGCCCGGCACCTGGATGTCACGGCCGTCCAGTTCCAGCTTGGCACCTTCTTTCACGCCGCTTTCGATCAGGTCCAGGATCCGCGCCTTGGCACGCTTGGAGATCACCGGGCCGACATCCGTGCCCGCCTCGCTGCCGGCGTTGACCTTGAGTTTTTGCGCCAGCGCCTTCAGGTCGGGCAGCCATTGCTTGGACGCGCCCACCAGCACCACCACCGAGGTGGCCATGCAACGCTGGCCCGCCGCGCCAAAACCGGCACCCACCAGGGCGTTGAGGGTATGTTCACGGTTGGCGTCCGGCAGTACCACGGCGTGGTTCTTGGCACCCATCATCGATTGCACACGCTTGCCGTGTTTGCCAGCCAGGTCGTAGACGTGGGTGCCGACCGCGGTCGAGCCGACGAAGGACACAGCCTTGATGTCTTTATGGGTGCACAGCGCATCCACCACATCCTTGCCGCCATGCACCACGTTGAGCACGCCGGCCGGCACCCCGGCCTCCAGCGCCAGTTCCACCAGCAGCAGGGTCGACAGCGGGTCTTGTTCAGACGGTTTGAGCACGAAGGTGTTGCCGCAGGCAATCGCCATCGGGAACATCCACAGCGGAATCATCGCCGGGAAGTTGAACGGGGTAATACCGGCGCACACGCCGATGGGCTGGCGCAGGGTGTAGGTGTCGACGCCGCCGGCAACGTTCTCGGCGAATTCGCCCATCTGCAAGGTGCCAATGGAGCACGCGTGCTCCACCACCTCCAGGCCACGGAAAATATCGCCTTCGGCATCGGCAATGGTCTTGCCCTGCTCGTTGCTCAGCACCACGGCAATGCGTTTGGAATGTTCGCGGATCAACGCCTGCAGCTTGAGCATGATGCGCATGCGCGCGCCGATGGGCGTCAGCTTCCAGGTCTGGAAGGCACGATGGGCGGCGTCGATGGCGGCGTTGACTTCATCGGCAGTAGCGAACGGGACTTTGGCCAGTACTTCTTGAGTGGCCGGGTTGACGATGTCTTGCCACTCGGTGGTCTTGGACTCGACCCACTCGCCATTGATCAGCAACTTGACCTGTTGCACGGAAATATCGGCAGATGCGTTCATGTGGTCTCCAAATCTTATATTTATGCTAGAGAACCAAGGCGTTGAACCGCCTTGAAGAATGAGGCGTTCGGACTGTTTTTGGAGTATAGATGTGCAAACTTCTAATAAGAACGCACATATAAGCCGGTCCAATATGCAAAAAAACATCACATCACTGGGTTCCCTGAACTGGGATGACCTGAAGTTTTTTCTCGAAGTGGCCCGCACCCGCAAGGCCAGCGTGGCCGCCAAGCGCCTGGCGGTGGACTACACCACGGTGTCGCGGCGCATCAGTTCGCTGGAAGTGTCCCTCGGCACGCTGCTGTTCGAAAAGTCGCGGACCAACGGCTTCGTGCTCACCACCGAGGGCCAGCGCTTGCTGGGCTATGCCGAGTCCATCGAAAGCACCCTGCACATGGCCTGCGAACAAGTCTCCGGCTCTGGCGTGGCGCTGTCCGGCCATGTGCGCATGGGCTGCACCGAAGGTTTCGGCAGCTTCTTCGTCACCCCGCAGTTGAGCCATTTCGTCGACACCTACCCGGCGATCTCGGTAGACATCCTGCCCCTGCCCCACTTCATCAGCCTGTCCAAGCGCGAAGCCGACATCGTCATCGCCCTGGAACGCCCGGAACACGGGCCCTATGTGTGCTGCAAACTGTGCGACTACACGTTGCAGCTATACGCCACCCAGGAATACCTCGACCAACACCCGCCCATCCAACGCCCGACGGATTTGGCGGAGCATCCGTTTATCAGCTATGTGGACGACCTGGCGTTCAGCTCCGAGTTGCTGTACCTGGCCAACGTCGTACCCGGCGCCAGCGCCAGCCTGCGCAGTACCAGCGTGATTGCACAGTACGTGGCGGCGCAGCAGGGCCGGTCGATGGCGATATTGCCGTGTTTTCTGGCGGCGCAGGATCCGCGGTTGTTGCCGGTGCTGGCGCAGGAGATCACGCTGACGCGGCAGTTCTGGATGTATTGCCGCGAGGATTTGCGCAAGTTGAAGCGGATTACGTTGTTGTGGGATTACATCAGGGAAGTGACGGAGCAGAACCAGGGGTTGTTGATGGGGCAGACGCGGGAGATGCGCTTTGCCGACTGACCGAATCTAAAGCACACCCCAGGTCAAAAATGTGGGAGCGGCGGTTCGACGCTCCCACATTTGGACTGCATTTCAATCTGGCAATGTGGGGCCAGCTCAGTCCGCAATCACCACAATCGACACCCGCCGGTTCTCTGTACGCCCCGCCGCCGTGGTATTCGACGCCACCGGTTCGCTGCTACCCAGGCCACGAAGCTCGATGTTTTCTTCTTTCATGCCCACGCCTTTGAGTACCGTGGCCACGCTTTTGGCGCGGCGCAGGGACAACTGCTGGTTGTACATTTCTTTGCCGGACGCGTCGGTGTGGCCGTCCACTCGAACCCGCTCGATGCCCACGCCGAGCAGGGCCTTGCCGATACGTTGGACGATGTCGGCGCTGGGTTGGTTGAGCGTTTCGACGTCGCTGCCAAACAGGACCTTGCCCGACAGGCCGAACGCCCAGCCTTCATCGGTAAGCTCGAAGCCTTGTTGCTTGAGAACGGCGATCTGCGCCGGGGTCAGGCCTTTGGGGGGCGCTGTTTGGCAACCACCGAGGGCCAGCAAGGCCACCAGCAGGGTGATAAACATGAAACGCGCGGTCGAGAACAAGGGTTAACTCCTGTGTTGAACATGGACGACGGAGCTCTCCGGCTCCGCCGTGTGCTGGCCACCCTGGGATTGGCGCTTGGCCTGGTACATCGCCACATCGGCGGCGTTGAGCAAGGTGCCGGGCGTGGCGCCATGGTCAGGGTAAAGGGCGATGCCGATACTGAGGGAGGTCAACACCTGGGCGTTGCCCGGCACGGGTATCGGCATGTCCATGCTGGCGATGATGTTGTCGGCGATGCGTTGGGCATCTTCGAGTTTGTGCAGCGGCGCCAGCAGGATCGCGAATTCATCGCCACCCAGGCGCGCCACCAGGTCATCTTCACGCAGTTGCGCCCGCACGCGGTCAGCCACCGCCACCAGTACAGCATCGCCTGCGGCGTGGCCGAAGTTGTCGTTGATCTCTTTGAAACGGTCGCTGTCGAGGTAAAGCACCGCAAGCTGTTCCCTGGCCTTGGCGGCACCACGCAGGGCGCGAATCAAGCGGCCCTCAAAGAACGCACGGTTGGGCAAACCGGTGAGGCTGTCGTGGTTGGCCTGGTGGGCGAGGCTTTCGTTTTCGCTTTGCAGGTGGCTCTGCCAGGCTTCCATTTCGCCGAGCAAGGCATTGAAGTCACTGCCCAGGCTGTGCAGCTCGGCGATCTGCGCCGGTGGCACGCGGCGGTCAAAGTCGCGCTCGCTGCGGGCGGCATGGGCCACGACGGCAAGGCTTTGCAACGGGCCGGTGATGCCGCGCAACAGCCGTCGTGCCAGAACCAGCGCAACCCAGGCGCTGAGGGCGGTGCAAATCAGGATCCCGGCCAGGCCACTGAGCAGGAAACGCAGCAGGCTGCCCCCGTGGCCCGTCAGGTGGATGCTGCCGATGGTTCGGCCTTGGTGCAGGATCGGCTGGCTGATGGGCTGTTCGAGCAGTGCATGGGCCAGTTCCAGTTCAACCCGCGAGAGCATCCCGGTGTCGGGACGCGTCCAGTGCGCCAATAATGTGCCATTGGCATCGAACACTTCGGCCTGGGCCACTTCTTCGGTGGAGGCAATCAAGCTCAGGGCTTCGGTGGCCGCCGCGCTGTCGTTGAACACCACCGCCGCTTCCACGGTGTAGTTGATGGAGCGCGCGATCAGGTGCAGGTTGTGTTCGGCATACACCCGCAGCGCCAGCACGCCGAGCAGGGTCAGGGATACGCTGGCCAGGGTCACGGCCACCAGCGCCAGGATCAGGTGCCCCCGGCCGATGACTGCGCGCAGGGTGGGTCGCACTTTCCCGCCGGTCATGACGCTGGGGCCCTGCGACGGGACAGTTGCAACACACTGGGATGAATGCGCACGCCGCTGCGGGCCACGGAGTCGAGGTTGACCTCGAACGACACCTGCTCATCGCCCACTCGCAGGCAAAACAGACTGCCCACGGTGCACTGGTCGCCACCTTCGCTGATGCTGAGCACCGGATGGCCGATCAATGAGGCAAACAGTTGGCTGCGTTCATCCGCGGTGAGCTTGCCGATATAGACAGCGTCGCAGGCATCGACGATATCGGGGTGATCGGCCAACAGGCGTCGCACCACCACTGGACGGCCGGTGGCCTGGGTGGTGCCCTTGATCAGGTCATCGGTGTACTGGGTGGGCCCGACGATGCACAACCGCAATTGTGCAGGCTCCACCGGCCAACGGGCATAACTGAGGATGCCCAGGACCACTTGGGTGACGGCTTGCGCCCGGTGATCGGCCGTGTCGACAGGGCCGGCCGCCAGGGCGAAGGCGTGTGGGACAAAGGCACACAGAAACGCCACCAGCAGCATGCGTCTCCAGCTCGAACTGCGCTCTGTAGGCGAGACAGCCACGTTCATGCAGCGTTTCTCTCAGGTGTTTTTTGGATGATGCCGCAACGATAGCACAGCGTCAGATATTTCTGACTCTCCACCCAACTCCAGCATCAAACCGCTCAAGCGCTTGACCTTGCGCCGTACCGCTTCTTCAAACACGCCGCCACGGGGTTCGATCAGACTGAACCAACGTTTGGCCCGGGTGATACCGGTGTAGATCAGCTCTTTGGTCAACACCGGGTTCAGGGCATCCGGCAGGATCAACGCCGTGTGGGTGAACTCCGATCCCTGGGATTTGTGCACGGTCATGGCGTACACGGTTTCCACATCATTCAGGCGGCTAGGCAGTACAAAACGCACACCGCCCTGGCCGTCGTTACGTGGGAAGGCAACGCGCAGCACCTGGGGGCCACCGTCGCTTTCGGGCAGTTTGAGGGCGATGCCAATATCGCCGTTCATCAGGCCCAGACCGTAATCGTTGCGGGTCATCAATACCGGACGACCTTCGTACCATTGCTCATCGCCCTCGATCAGCCGCACTTTGCGCAGGGCAGCGGTGATGCGCAGATTCAAGCCTTCGACGCCCCAGGGGCCTTTGCGCACGGCGCAGAGCAGTTGGAACGCATCGAAGGCGTGCAGCAGTTGTTGGGCCCAGTGGGTCCAGGCTTCGCTGTCACGCGGGGTATCGAGGGACGGGCGCGCACTGTGCAGCAGGCTCAGGTAATAGCGATAACCCTGGGCGCCCTCGCTGCCCTGCCCGTCCAGTACCAGGCGCTCAAGGGCGTGGTCGTGCTCACCCTTGAGGCTCACGCAGAACAGGTCGGTATGGCTGCCGATACGCAACAATTTGCGCGCCTCATCGGCGTTCATCTGGTTGACCCAGCGCGCCAATTGGCCAATGCCGCTGCCTTCGCCGAAACGGCGCGAGTAACGCAACATCACCACTTGCTGGGCCAGGGGGTGGCTGTCGTCGAGGTCTTCCTGCAGGCCGCTGGCGCTGAGGTTTTCGCCACTGACGGTTTGCAGCCATTGGCGGGTATGGGGGCTGTACCAGCCGGCTTCGGCATCGCGGCACAAGTCACCGAGCACAGCGCCCGCTTCAACCGACGCCAGTTGATCCTTGTCGCCGAGCAAAACCAAACGGGCATGGGGCGGCAAGGCGTCCAGCAGGTTCGCCATCATTTCCAGGTCGATCATCGAAGCTTCGTCCACCACCAGCACATCCAAGGGCAACGGGTTGCCGATGTGGTGACGGAAGTGACGGGTACCCGGCCGACTGCCCAGCAAGCGGTGAACGGTGGTGACCTGGGTCGGGATTTTTTCCCGCACGTTTTCAGGAACGGTCAGCGACTGGACTTGCTGGCTGATGGACTCGGTCAGACGCGCGGCGGCTTTACCGGTAGGCGCCGCCAGCCGAATGCGCAGCGGGCTGCCGGCTTCTACGGCAGGCGCTTGCAGCAAGGCGAGCAGGCGCACCACCGTGGTGGTCTTGCCGGTGCCTGGGCCGCCGGTGACGATGCTGAAGGCACCGCGCGTGGCCAGGGCACAGGCAAGTTTTTGCCAGTCGATCACGCCATCGGGTGGCGGTTGGTCGAACAGCGTGTTCAAGCGCTGAGGCAGGTCGGCGGCGATGTTTTCCTGGGTGGCGAGGCGCACACGCAGGGCGCTGTCGATACGCCGCTCGTAAGTCCAGTAGCGTCGCAGGTACAGGCGCTTGCCGGCCAGCACCAATGGGCGGCTTTGGGCCGACTCACTGCCATCCACCGCCAGCGCGACCAAGCGGCTGGAGGCCAGGGCATGGCACCAGTGGGCGCCGTCGAGGCCATCGAGCAATTGGGACGGCAACAACATGGCGCCGGTTTGCAGGTCGCCTTCGGGCGGCAGGGACAGCGCGAAGTCCGGTGCCTTGAGGGTTTCGAACAGGTCCAGGCACACATGGCCGTGGCCCAACTGGTGGCTGGTCAAGGCTGCCGCCAACAGCACCAAGGGGTCGGCCTGCGGGTCCAGCTCATTCAGGAAGCCGACGAAGGCTTTGTCCAAGGCGCGCAGCCAACCGCGATCAACCCAACGCTCCAGCAGTTGCACCAGGTCGGCGGCGCGGCTCAGAGGCATCAGTTCCTCAAGCGGTAACGGCGACAGGCTCATAGCAGGACTCCTTGTTCCCAGGCGGGCTCGACCTTGGGCGGGATGGGTTTGCCCTGGAACATCAGGTCCAGGCTTTCGATCAGCGCGCGTGGCGGCCGGGTGAAATACGCACCCTGGCTGGCGGACTGAGTGCCCCGCAAGAACAGGTAAAGCGCACCGCCAACATGACGGTCGTAGTCGTAGTCCGGCAGGCGTGCTTTGAGCTGGCGATGCAAGGCCAGTAGGTAAAGCACGTATTGCAGGTCGTACCGATGGTCGAGGATCGACTGTTCCATGGCCTCCTGCGTGTAGGCCGAATCGTCAGGGCCGAGCCAGTTGGACTTGTAGTCCGCCACGTAATAGCGACCGTCGTGTTCGAAGGTCAGGTCGATAAAGCCCTTGAACATGCCGTTGAGCAACACCGATTCAGCGGCAACGCGAGACACGCCGTTATGGGTGTGCTGGCAAACCAGTTTATCCAGGGCAAGCACATCGACCTTGTGGCTGGCGAACCAGAACTCCATTTCGATCTGGTACTGCTTCAGGTCGCCAAGGCTGACGTGGCCGTTATCCACAGGTAGCGGCGTGTGCAGCAAATGGCCCAGCCAAGCGCTGAGGGTGGTGATCCAGCCTTCCCAGTTGCGGCGGTTGCAGCGGGCGCCCACGGCTTTTTCGATGTCTGGCGGGCTGACGTTGAAGCCCTCGCCGCCGGCCCATTCGAGCAAGCCATGAAGGAAGGTACCGGGATTCGGCCCGCGTGGGAAACGGTGGATATCGCCGCCGGACGCCGCCACTTCGCGCGGTGCGTCGGGGTCCAGGCGTTCGTCATCGAACAGCTTCTGGGCTTGTGGGCTTTCGGGAGCCTCCAGCGTGGCAGCACTCATGCTGTCGCCGATGCGCAAGGCGCTGTAGGACGCAATCCACCAGTTTTCGGCAGCCTTGCGCGCAGGCAGCAAGGGCGCAAGCAAGGTGGCTTCGTTGCGCGGCGGGTGAAACAGGGTGTCTTGTGCGTCAGGCACCTGCGCGTAGTGGATGGCCGGGCAGCCTTGCTGCAGATCCAGCAGCCAGCGCGCCAGGCCGGCGGACTCGCCCAGCGAGGCACCGCCGCCAAGCAAGTAGCCCAGGGCCGAGAGGTGCAATACCGAGGTGTTGCTGTTGCCGCGTTTGAGGTCGGCGATGCCCAGCCAACAAGCATGTTTGGCGCGGGTCAGGGCCACGTAGAGCAGGCGCAGGTCTTCGGCCAGACGTTCATCGTCGGCCTGGGCGATCAACTCGGCGGTCGGGCGCAGGCTGACGTGGGACCTGCCGGTTTCGTCGTGATAGTGAAGGGGCAAGCGGCTGCCATCCACTGGCTTGGCCGAGCAGATAAAGGGCAGGAACACCAGGTCGTATTCCAACCCCTTGGATTTGTGGATAGTGACCACCTTGACCAGTTGCTCATCGCTTTCCAGGCGCAGGATCTGTTCCTCACCGGCCTGACCCGACAGCGCCAGATGCTCGGCCAGGTGACGGATCAGGGCTTGTTCGCCATCGAGTTCGGAGGCGGCCTGTTGCAGCAATTCGCTGAGGTGCAACAGGTTGGTCAACACGCGCTCGCCATCGCTGCGGGCGATCAGGGTTTGCGGCAACTTGAAGTCGTGAAGCAGGCGACGCAGCATCGGCAGCACGCCCTGGGTACGCCAGATCGCGCGATAGCCACGGAACTGCATCACGCGGGTTTCCCACGCCAGTTCGTCCTGGTTCAGACGCTCAAGTTCAGGCAGTGACAGGTTCAGGGTGACGCAAGCGAGCGCAGCGCGTAGCGGGCGTTCGACGTCCGGCTCGGCGCAGGCTTTGAGCCAGGCCAGCAGGTCATGGGCTTCCTGGGCGGCGAAGACTGAGTCCTTGTCGGACAGGTACACACTGCGCACACCCCGGTCGGCGAGTTCGGCGCGCACGGCCTGGGCTTCCTTGCCATCGCGCACGAGGATGGCGATGTCCGACGGAAGTACGCCTTTGAAGCTGCTGTCAGGCTGTAGGAAACCTGCACGCCCCTGTTGCCCGCCGTTGAGCAATTCAACAATCTGCGTGGCACAGGCGCCAGCCAGTTGCTGGCGATACACCGCGTTGGAAACCGGCTGATCGGTGGGCAACTGCCACAGATTCAGCGCTGGGAGTGTTTGGCCATCGACCTGCAATTGCTCCTTGCGCCCCTGGGAGAGCACCGACTGGAACGGCACCGGGTTTTCGCCATCGGGCGTACGAAACAGGAAGGCACCACGCCCGGTTTCCGCACGTTGGAACACATGGTTGACTGCCTCGACCATCGCGTGGCTGGAGCGAAAGTTGGTGCCCAGGGTATGGTGGCGGCCGGTAGTGGACTGGCGCGCGCGCAGGTAGGTGTAGATGTCGGCGCCACGGAAGGCGTAGATCGCCTGCTTGGGGTCGCCGATCAGGAACAGGCCACTGTCGAGGTGGTTTTCTTCGATGCGATAGATGCTGTCGAAGATGCTGTATTGCACCGGGTCCGTGTCTTGGAATTCATCGATCAGCGCCACCGGGAATTGCTCGCGAATCACATTGGCCAGACGCTCGCCGCCGTCCGATTGCAGGGCGGCGTTGAGGCGGATGAGCATGTCGTCAAAGCCCATTTCGGCACGGCGACGTTTTTCTTCTTCAAAGCGTTTGCCCACCCAGCTGGCAGCGTGTTGCAACACGGCGGCATCAGGGGTTGGCAGCGCGTCGAGTGCGGCCTTGAGGCCGGCCATTGCGTCGATGCCGGGGTGACGTGGCGGCTCGCCCTTCCAGGCTTCGGCCATGCCGTCTGGCGTCAGGCGGGTGAAGCCGGTGCCGATGTCCAGTTGTTCAAGGGTTTCGTCGGCGGCCCAGGCACTGATTTTTTCGAACCAGGGCTCGAAGTAGCGGGCCTGCATCTTGCGCCCGTCCACCGCTTTGGCGGCCACGGCTTGCAGGCAAATATCGCGTAGCTCGACGGCCCACTGCTGCCAGGGGGCCTTGAGGGTTTTAAGTGCCTCGCGGCGCTCTTGAAGACAGGCGTTGATGAGCTCGGCCGGCTCACGGGTTTCGTCAGTCGGCCTGTCGCTGCCAAACAGGGCGCGTACCCGTGGCATCAACGCCGCCGGGCCGCCCCAGTTATTGCGCACCCAGTTGAGCGCATCGTCACGCATGGGGTAACAGAACAGCCGCCAGTAATCGCGCAACACTTCGCCGAGCAAGTCGCTGTGGTCGGTTTCCAAGGTTTGGGTGAACAGGCTGCCACTGTCGAAGGCATGCTCGCGCAGCATGCGTTGGCACCAACTGTGGATGGTCGAGACGGCCGCTTCGTCCATCCATTGCGCAGCGATATCCAGCCGGTTGGCGCAGGCGGGCCATTGCTCCGGGAGGTATTGGTCGCGCAGGTCAGTGATCAGCGGGTCGAGCTTTTCGATTTCGCCGCGAAAGAACCGTGCAGCTTCGGCCAGGCGGGTGCGAATACGCTCGCGCAGCTCCTTGGTGGCGGCATCAGTGAAGGTCACGACGAGGATTTGCGGCGGCAGCAGTTCGCGGCCAAAGCCTGATTCATCGCCACCGTTACCGAGCACCAGGCGCAGGTACAGTGCCGAAATGGTGAAGGTTTTGCCGGTGCCGGCACTGGCTTCGATCAGTTGGCTGCCTTTGAGCGGGAAGGCCAGGGCCAAGGGTATGCTGCTCATGCGCTCGCCTCCTCGCCGGTGAGTGATCGCCATGGGGCGTTGATCAGGGGGCGATACAGGGTTTCACACCAACCTTCGAACTCTTCGCTGGCGATGAGTGCGGCGTAGTCGGGAAACTGCCGAGTGAGCGCTGGGGTTTCGCGGCGCTCACCATCCGTGTTGATGCCATCGCCTTCGTAGGCCTTGTGGGCGGCGGCTTCAGCCTTGCCAGGGTCGGTTTGGCCGAGCCAGGCGAAGGCTGTTTTGACGGCGACAGGTAGCGGTGATTTCATCCCGGCGTGCCAGGCCAGCAACAGGTTGCCGAGGATATCTTGGGCGATGGTTACGTCCAGCGGCGGTAGAAGCAAAGTGTCATCACTGGCGACCAGGCCGGTGCTCAGCGGCAGCCCACAAGCGCAGGCGACGACGTGATTGACCCAAGGCCGAATCAGGCGGTGCCACTTGCGACTCTTGATCGATCCAATGCTGTTGGGGATGGCGGTCACGCTTAACAATCCGCCATCACTGCGTCGATGCAGGCCACTGATCCACCCCTCCAACTCAATCCCTTGATGCTCAAAACTGATAGGTTCCGCACCTGTGTGCGGGGTTGGCCAGAGGGCTAGCAGTTGTTGGTAGCGTTGCAGCAGATCAGGCAAAGGCTCGATCAGTTCATGACGCAGGCATTCGCCGAAACCCACCATCGGCAGAAGGCCGCTGCCTTGTAGGCGCAAAGCCTGGGCATTGAGGGCCTGGTCAAGTTGGTCGGGCTGACTCAGCGCGGCGTTCAGCAGGCTGTCGCTCAGGCTGTAGCGTTGTAGCGCATCCAGGACGAAGGGTTCCTCGTCCGCCAGCGGTACTTCGGCGGCTTCAAAGAACACCTTCAGACGTTGGCTGAAGAAATGTTTGACCGGATTGCGCAGGAAGTCCTGCAACTGACCAAGGGTCAGGGGTTCTTCCTGTTGGTGCGGCGGCAACTCGTGCTCTTGTGAGCCGACCTCGCGGGTTTCATGAAGCAACTGCCATTCACGGGCGTAGCTGAAGAGCGGGTCGCCTGCGTGGAAGTAACGGGCACTGAAGGGCTGCAGTGGATGCGCTTGCGTCATGGCGTCGATCAAAGGGTCTTCAGTATTTGCAAGGTGCCAGCCGCTAGCAAGGTGATCGCGCAGTTGGCCGATCAACACTGACGCCGGGCGATCACTGTTATCGCGAATGCTGCGGCCAACCCAGCTGATGTAGAGCTGGTCGCGGGCTGACAGCAGCGCTTCGAGCAGCAGGTAGCGGTCGTCTTCGCGACGTGAGCGGTCGCCGGGACGGTAGTCGCTGCCCATCAGGTCGAAGTCCAGCGGCGGCTGTGCACGCGGGTAGTCGCCATCGTTCATGCCCAGCAGGCAGACGAGCTTGAAAGGGATCGCACGCATGGGCATCAGGGTACAAAAATTGACAGCCCCAGCGAGGAAACGTTGGGACAGGCGACCTTGATCCAGACCAGCCAGCCAGGCCTCACGGACTACGGTGAGTGGTAACTCGTCCTGTAAGCCTACGGACTCGCAGGTTTCCAACCAGGTCTCCCTGAGTTGCTCAAGTTGGCCCAACAGGTAGTCGTCGTGTTCACTGCTGGGCAGGAAGAACAGTTGCATCAGGCGCTGTAGACGTTCGCCCCATGCTTGGGGCGTTGCGGGTTGCTTTAGGGCTTGATGCGCATCATTGAGCGCGTCGAGCAGAGCAACCAAAGGGCCGATCAGTGCGGCGTCGAGGCCGCCGATTTCATCGTAGGGCTCGATGCCCTCACAAGCTGCACCGGTTCCAACGGCATAGCCGAGCAACATGCGGCGCAGGCCGAACCTCCAACTGTTTTGTTCCAGTTCGCCGGGCAGACCGAGGCCCGCACGCTGTTCGGCGTTGAGCCCCCAACGGATGCCTGCCCCTTCGATCCAACGGTGCAACGTGGGTAGGTCGCGCTCCTTGATCGCAAAGCGTTCGCGCAGGGCCGGCACGTCGAGCAGGTCAAGAATTTCGCTGACAGGGAAGCGGCTGTCGGGCAGCTTGAGCAGGTGTTCGACGGCGATCAGCAGCGGGTCTCGACCACGCTGGCCTTGGTCCGTCAGGGTAAAGGGGATAAAGCGGGGATCGCTTCTTTCAAGCTGGCCGAACACTGCGCGAATATGGGGGGCATAGCTGTCGACGTCGGGGACCATGACGATGATGTCCCGAGGACGCAGTGTGGGATCGGCGCTGAAGCGTTGGAGCAGTTGGTCGTGGAGGATTTCCACTTCGCGCTGGGCGCTGTGGGCGATGTGGAAACGGATGGAAGTGTCCTGCTCCAGATCGACGGCAGGCCATAGGTCGCGGGTTTCATTGAGTGGGCGTAGTTCGAGGATGTCGTCCTGAAGCTGATTGAGCAGCGTGGTGGGCTCGCTGTCGCTGAACAAGTCGATGCGCCCGTCGCGAAATGCTGCGCGGTAGCTGTTGGGGTCGTCGTAGCTGTCCAATAGGCTGATGTAGTCGCGACCTTGTTTGCCCCAGGCCGCCAGCAGTGGATGGGCGTGTTGGTGTAGGGTTTGTGGGTCGATGGTGACCGGCATGCCGGCTTTGCGCGCCTGACGTTTGTATTCGTTACGCAGCAGGTCTTTGTCGGCAACGATGTCGGACCAGTGATGGCGACAAGGGTTGTGCACGCACAGCAGGACCTGGCTGAATCTGGCCAGGCCAGCCAGGGCTTCCAACGCTTGGGCGGGCAACGAAGAGATACCAAAAACGATGACCCGTGAAGGCAGGCCTGGAGGGGCTTGCTCAAGGGTGGTGATGCGTTCGATAAAGCGTTGATGTACGCCAGCTCGGCTTTCTGCCATGCCTTCTTCGCCTACATCCAGCAACAGTGCGCGCCACAATTCGGCTTGCCAGCAGTTGGCGGGGTTGAGGGGTTTGGCTTCACCTCGACCGTTGCGCAATTGGTGACGGCCAGCGGCCCAGTCTTCGAGCCAATCTGCACGGTAGACCTGATATTGGTCGAACAGGTCGGCCAGACGCTCGGCAAGTTGGTAGCGTTTACGCAGGTCGGTATCTTGGGTAAGGAAGCGTTGCAGCGGCTCGAAGTGCGGTTGATTGATGACCTCCGGGAGCAAGCGCATCAGGCGCCACGTCAGCGGGGCTTTATCGAGTAGGGATTTTGGGGGAATGGCGTCGCGCCCCAAGACCATACGGTAAAGCTGCCACATGAAGCTGCCGGGGAGTTGTACGTCGATTGCGGCAGCAATGCCACAGCCGCCCATATCCTCTTCTTCGGGGTCTTCAGCCAGCGCCAACTTGAGCCACTGGGCGATGCCATTGCTCTGTACCAAGGCGATTTCGTTTTCCAGCGGAGCCAGGGGATAGCGGCGCATCCAACTGACCACCAGGCTGCGCAATTCGTCCAGGCGGTTGCCGTGAACCACCATGAATCCAGCACTGAGGGAGGTTGCATCCGGCATAACGGCTTCCTTGGGAAAAGCAAAATCGAGGCAGGGACTTTAGCATTGAAGGACCGGGTAATGAGCCTCTTCGCACTTTTCCCG
>NZ_QUZU01000017.1 GCF_004682055.1 Pseudomonas kairouanensis
CCTGGGTGGCGTCCAGCAACTGGTTGGAGAACTTGCTGCCCAGTTCGGAGAGTTTGCTCTGCACTTCGGCGTAGCGTTTTTGCTGCTCCGGCGGCAAATCGATACCCGACAGGCGGAAGTCACGCAGGGAGTGTTCCAGGATAGTTTTTTGCGCCACGTCGAAACCGGCAGCTTCCGGGCTGTTGGCCAGGGCTTCAAAAGCCTGGAACAGTGCGCGGTTCTGACCCATCTCGGTGGAGTAGGCGCTCAACGCCGGCAGGCAGCCTTCGTAGGCTTCACGCAGTTCGGCGCTGTTGCACACGGCGTTAAGGTGGCTGACCGGGCTCCAGGCGGCGCCCAGGCGGTCGTTCAGTTCATCCATGGCCAGGACCAGGCCGGCCCACGTCGGATTTTTCCCCTGGCTTTGCAGGATGCCTTCGATGGCAACACGGTTGTCGGCGAGGATCTGTTCAATGGCCGGCTGAACGTGCTCGGCACGGATCGCCGAGAACGGCGGCAGGTCGTAGGGCTGCAGAAGAGGGTTGTTCGCGCTCACGGTGGGCACCTTGGCTGAAGAAACATGTAAGAACAAAGATGGGGCCATCTTAATTACAATCAACGCCCACCGCAGCTATCAGCAGATAAGAGAGAGGCTATCGTGACCCTTCGCACCTATCAGAACCACACGCCAACCCTGGGCGCCGGGGCTTTTGTCGATATTTCGGCGGTGGTGATCGGCGATGTCGAAATCGGCGCCGACAGTTCGGTATGGCCGCTGACGGTCATTCGCGGCGACATGCACCGCATCCGTATCGGTGCGCGCACCAGCGTGCAGGACGGCTGCGTGCTGCACATCACCCATGCCGGGCCCTTCAACCCGGACGGTTTCCCGCTGCTGATCGGCGATGATGTGACCATCGCCCATAAGGTCATGCTGCATGGCTGCACCGTGGGTAACCGCATCCTGATCGGCATGGGCAGCATTGTGATGGACGGCGCCGTGGTGGAAGACGACGTGATCATCGGTGCCGGCAGCCTGGTGCCGCCGGGCAAGAAACTCGACAGTGGCTTTTTGTACGTGGGCAGCCCGGTTAAACAAGTGCGCGCACTGACCGACAAGGAGCGTGCCTTTTTCACCTACAGCGCTGCCAACTACGTGAAGCTCAAAGACCTGCACCTGGCTGAAGGATTCGACCGATGACCCTGCATTACCAAACCGTGCTGTTCGACCTGGATGGCACCCTCACCGACCCGCGTGAGGGCATCACCCGCTCGATCCAATACGCCCTCGGCAAACTGGGGATCGACGAGCCGGACCTGACCAAGCTTGAGCACTTTATCGGCCCGCCACTGCTGCAAGCCTTTATGCAGTTCTACGACTTCGATGAGGCCAAGGCTTGGGAAGCCGTGAATTTCTACCGTGAACGCTTCAAGGTCACCGGGCTGTATGAAAACCGCGTATTCGATGGCGTGATGCCGCTGCTGGAAGACTTGGGCGCCCAAGGCCGCCAGCTGTACGTGGCCACTTCCAAACCCTGGGTATTTGCCCGAGAGATCGCCCGGCACTTTGATTTTGCCAAGCACTTCAAGGTGATCTACGGCAGTGAACTGGACGGCACGCGCACCAACAAGGTCGAGCTGATTGCCCACTTGATGAGCGAAGAAGGCCTGGACCCGGCCACCACCCTGATGATCGGCGACCGCAAGCACGACCTGATCGGTGCGCGCAGCAATGGGCTGGACTCGGCGGCGGTGGGGTATGGGTTTGGTAGTTTTGAGGAATTGAATGCCGAGGCGCCGACTTGGCATTTTGAGACGTTGGCGCAGATGCATCAGGCGTTTTTGCAGCGGCCTTAAAACCCCTTTCGCGAGCAAGCCCGCACACACAGTTGACCGATTTCCAACATGAGAATGCGGTCGAATGTGGGAGCGGGCTTGCTCGCGAAGAGGCCCTATAGATCACCACCTTCCAACTGCCTCAACGCCGCCCTGCGCTGCGCCACCGGCAACCCACCCATCTTCTCCACCGCCGCATAAAACCTCACCCAATCCCCGCCTTCTTGCGCAAACAACGCCGCAAACGCCGGCACCCACTGGTCATACAGCCCAAACGGCAACAACCGCGCATTGTTCATCGGCAGGTTGATCCAGGCGTCATAACGTTTATCTCCACCCCAACGACTGTCGCGCATTTGCCGATAGTCACTGCGCAAACGCTCAAACTCTGCCGCCTTGGCGCGACGCATCATGTCGGCTGACAACGGTTGGGCATAGAGTTTCTCCAGCCGTTGACGGGTGTCGAGAACCAGTTGGGTGAACTCGTCCCGCTGCTTCACCGCCGCCAGGCTGGCCGGCGCCAGCCCCCGCGCCGCACGCCATTGCCGGGTGCCTTCCTGCTCAACGAAGTTGGCGTAGGACTCGTTGAACTCGGTGTCATCCTTCACATAGAAGCGCTGATGCGCCAACTCATGAAAGATCAGCGTGGCCAGGCGCTCATCGCCCCAGTGCATCATCGAGTTCATGATCGGGTCATTGAACCAGCCCAATGTGGAATAGGCCTCGACTCCGCCAATCGACACGTCCATGCCCCGCTGCTTGAGCAGCGCCGCCTCGCCGCGCGCGGCACCCTGGCTGTAGTAGCCGCGATAGGCCACGCAACCGGCGATGGGAAAGCAATGGGTTTCGGGCGAAAGGGAAAATTCCGTCGTGGCAAACACGTTCCAAACGACGTAGGGCCGACCAATGTCCGCGTACAAGCGGTAACTCTGGTTGTCGGGCAAGTGCAGATGTTCACTGGCAAAGGCGCGTGCTTGCTGCGATTGCGCCAGATGCTCACGTAATGATTGCGGCCGGGACGGATCGGCAATCACCTCGGAAACCGGCTCTCGGGCCCGCAACAACTTCCACTGGCCGCTGGCCAACTGGCTGTAGTAGCTGACGCTGGAGCAGCCGCTGAGCAGTACCCCCAACAACCCTGGAAGAAAACGCCTGATCATGCCCGACTGCTCCTGGGAAATGTGCTCGCCAGACTATCGCGCCAGCGCGCAACTTTTCCATGGCATGACCTGTTTATACTCACAGGCAGCCATCAACCCCTCTTCGAGTGCCTGCCATGCGCCAGCTCTTGCTTCCCGTCGCCGCCCTGTTCCTCAGTGCTTGCACATCGACGCCCATTCCGCCGGTGGATCCGCAACAGGCCTGGGTCGACTTCGCCACCCCGACGCCCGGTGCCAAACTGGTGATGGCCCAGCGCCTGGACGGCAAGAACCTCAACGACGGGCGCTTTTTCCAGATGCCGCCGGGCAGCCACGAATTGATGGTGCGCTTTGACTTTGAGGTGCCTACCGGCGGCAGCCTGGGCGGGCTTGGGCAAACCGCCGAGCGTACCTGCTTCATGACCCTTGAATACGCGCATTTCGAGGCCGGCCAACGTTATCGCCTGGAGGGACGCTCATTGGGCTACACCCCCAACATCCGCCTGTATAACGCTGCTCGCCAGTTGCTGGCCGAAGAACGCAGCGTCAACTGCCTGTGATCAGTCGTTGTTTTTCTGATAGATGATGGCCTTGGTTCCGTTCTCACAGCTGCCGACCACCATGGCTACATCGTGTTTCTCGGCTTCTTCCTTGCTGACGATTTCCAGGGTGTAGGACGGCACCGCGTTGGCTTGGATCTTGACCTCGATCTCTTTCCTGAGCTCTTCACAATCTTTGGGAGCGGCCACGGCCGAAGTGGCCAACACACCGCAGATGATCGCCAAGGCAAAACGTTTCATGTGTGAAGCTCCCTGAATGCACTGCGCACGGGTGTGCGCCTAGGCAGTAATGGCCATTCGACCACAGTTTGTAGATGCGAGTTCTGATCTAACACAAAACCAAATGTGGGAGGGGGCTTGCCCCCGATGGCGGCAAGACAGCCACCACCTGCTTGGCTGATCCACCGCTATCGGGGGCAACCCCCTCCCACAGTCTTGTTTACATAAAAATCCGCAGCGTTAGCTAACCAGGGTGGCATCCAGGCTGATTGTTGCATTCAACACCTTGGACACCGGGCACCCTTCCTTGGCCTTCTTGCTCAGCTCATCGAACTGCGCCTGGCTGGCGCCCGGGATCTTGGCTTTGAGGATCAGGTGTACAGCGGTGATCGCAAAGCCGCCCTCTACCTGATCCAGGGTGACTTCAGCCTGGGTATCAATGCTGTCAGCCTTGAGCCCGGCATCGCCGAGGATCATGGAGAACGCCATGGAGAAACAACCGGCATGGGCTGCGCCAATCAATTCTTCCGGGTTGGTGCCCTTGCCGCCTTCAAAACGGGCCTTGAAGCCGTAGGGCGCTTCGCGCAGCACGCCGGTTTCCGTAGAGATGGAACCCAGGCCAGTCTTAAGGTCACCTTCCCAATGCGCGGATGCTTTTTTCACGATACTCATAGCGGTCTCCTCGAACGGTGGTTTTGTGTGGTTAAGGGTTCTGAGGATAGTCGGCCTGGCAAAGTTCATCTTGTCGGAGAAACCTAGCGATCTAGTAGGAAATTTCCAAGTCTGCTATTGAAACTCGGGTATATGCCCTCATTGCATAGACCATGCACATGAAGCGGCAGGTTTTGGTTCGTCTAAAAAGCCTGCGGCCCTTTTGGAGAAGCAGGCTTATGAAATCGCTGTCCGACGTTAAATTCTCGACCCTCGACCTGGTGCCCGTGCGCGCAAACGGCAGTCCGGCGCAGTCGCTGCGCAATTCCCTGGACCTGGCCCAGCATGTGGAAAAATTTGGCTACAACCGTTTCTGGGTGGCTGAACACCACAATATGGACGGTATTGCCAGCTCGGCCACCTCGGTGCTGCTGGGCTACCTGGCCGGCGGCACCTCGACGATTCGTGTCGGCTCCGGCGGCGTGATGCTGCCCAACCACGCACCTTTGGTGATCGCCGAACAGTTCGGCACCCTCGAAAGCCTCTACCCCGGCCGTATCGACCTGGGCCTGGGCCGCGCCCCCGGTTCCGACCAGATGACCGCCCGCGCCCTGCGCCGTGAGCGCTCCGGCAGCGCCGATGAATTCCCCGAAGACGTCGCCGAGCTGATGGCCTACCTAGGCCCGCGCACCCCCGACCAACGGATCATCGCCGTACCGGGTACCGGTACCAACGTCCCGGTGTGGCTGTTGGGTTCGAGCCTGTTCAGCGCGCAACTGGCCGGCGAGCGCGGTTTGCCCTACGCCTTCGCCTCCCATTTCGCACCGCGTTTGATGCACGAGGCAATTCGGGTGTATCGCAACCACTTCAAGCCTTCGGCCGTATTGGATAAGCCCTACGTGATGCTCGGCATTCCTCTGGTAGCGGCAGATACCGACGAGCAGGCCGAATACCTGGCCACCTCGGTCTACCAGCGCATCCTCGCGTTGATGCGCGGGCAGAGCCTGGTGCAACGCCCACCGGTCAAAACCATGGACGGGCTGTGGCTGCCTCATGAAAAAGACGCCGTGGGCAGCTTCCTGGGCCTGGCGATGGTGGGCAGCCCGGCGAAGATCCGCGCCAAGCTGGAGGTGCTGATCGAACAAACCGGTGCCGATGAGTTGATCTTCACCTGCGACCTGTACGAGCACGCCGACCGGATTCATTCCTACGAGCTGTTGGCGCAGTTGATGAAGGGGTAAACCATCGGGCAAAAAAAAACCGACTCACCTGAGTCGGTTTTTTATGTCTGCAACACGGGATTAACCGCGCTTGTAAGCAATTTCCTTGGTACCGGCCTCGCAGCTACCGACGACTTCGTAACCTTCAGCTGCAGCGCCTTTATCCACCACTTCCAGCGAATAACCCGAAGCGCCCTTGGCATCGATTTTCGCTGCAATCTCGCTTTTGAGCTCTTCACAAGGCTTGCCCGCCGCCAGGGCTGTACCCGCAATGCTTAACAAACCTACCGCTAACAGGAACTTCTTCATCCGTTACTTTCCTTGCGCTGATCGAAAAGAGCGTGCCGACGCTTGTGGCGTCGGCACCCATTGGGTGTAGCGCAGGTTATGGCAATCGGCCAGTTGGCAAAGTTCAACCGGTGCGATCAACTACTGGCAATACGGAACCCCACCTTGAGGGTGACTTGGAAGTGCGCGGCCTTGCCGTCCTTGATGTGCCCGCGGGTTTCGGTCACTTCGAACCACTCCAGGTGCTTGATGCTCTTGTGGGCCTCGGCCAAGGCATTATTGATGGCGTCCTCGATGCTGGAGGTGGACGAACCCACCAGTTCGACTTTCTTGTAGGTGTGATGATCACTCATGGCAGTTCTCCTAAGGGTCGTGAATCAAGAGGGTCGTGAATCAAGCGTAGCAGTCAATCTCCTACTGCTTCTGGCGGCCGTTCCTACGGGAAAGTTCAGATTTACTGCACTTTCTGAAACGGGCGCAGTCGGTATCTACACACGCCACTCAATCACTTCAGGAGAGTCCACATGGCCAACACTTCTTTACGCAAAGCGTCGCTGGAAAGCATGGAAGCCGAGATTTCGAGCCTGCTCAAGTCTCTGGAAAGCCTCAAGGACGATGCGTCTGACGAGTCGCGCAAAACCTTGAAGGCCCTGAAAAGCAATGCCGAGAATGCCCTCAAGCATTCGCGCCACTTGATCAGCGATGCCTACGAAGAAAGCAAAGTCAAAATCCGCGAAACCGGTGTTGCAACCCGGGACTACGCGCAAGAACACCCATGGACTACGGCCGGTGTGGCAGTAGGCGCGCTGGGTTTGCTGGCGGCCTACCTGCTGTGCAAACGCGGTGACTAAACCGGCTGGCGCACCAGCTCTTCCTTGAGCCACTGCGCGAGTTGCCCGGCGCGCCCGTCTGCGGCGCGCTTGGGTAGCCACAACGCCAGGTGCGCCGGGGTTTCGCTGAAACCCCACGGCGCCACCAGGCGACCGGCCCGTAAGTCTTCAGTTACCAGCGGCTCGGGCGCAATCGCTACGCCCAATCCCGCCACCGCGGCCTCCAGCAAATAATACAAATGCTCAAACCCCTGGCCGTGCTTCAGCGCGCCGGGCTCGATGCCGTGCTGCTGTGCCCAGCTGGGCCAGGCTTGCGGACGCGATGTGGTGTGCAACAGTGCTTCGCCACACAGCGCCGGGGCAGGCGCATGGCGCAGGCGCTCGTAACCGACGAATCGGGGGCTCATCACCGGGCCGATACGCTCGCTGGCCAATTCGTACACCTGCATGTCGGCCGGCCACGGCGGCTCGGCGAACACCAGCAAGGCATCCAGCCCGGGGCGCCTGGGGTCGAGGTCACCGTCACCCGCCGAAAGGTGTAGGCGCAGGTCTGGCAGGTCCGCATTCAAACGGCCCAAGCGTGGAATCAACCAGCGCGCCAGCAAACTGCCCGAGCAACCCAGCACGAATGGCGCATTGGCGCTGATTTGGGTGAGCTCGGCGCAAACATCCCGCAAACGCTCGAATGCTTCGGCGCTGGCATCGCGCAGCCGGATACCGGCATCTGTGAGTTTAATGCCGCGCCCATCCTTGACGAACAGACTCACGCCCAAGTGTTCCTCCAACACCTTCAGCTGTCGGCTGACCGCACCATGGGTCACATGCAGTAGCTCTGCCGCCTGGCTGACACTGTTCAGCCGCGCGGTGGCTTCGAACGCACGCAGGGCATTAAGGGGGGGAAGGTCTCGGCTCATCTGTGAGTTTTCCTGACAGGTTGCGGCGATCTTATCGGTTTTCACACGCCAGTGTGAGGGGTAGAGTGGCCGTCATTGCCACTCAAACACAGTCTTTCCTGGAGCGTCCCATGACTCAGTCCCAGACCGATCTACGCAACGGCCCTGACGCCAGCGGCATGTTCGGCGCATTCGGCGGCCGCTACGTCGCTGAAACCCTGATGCCGTTGATCCTCGACCTGGCCCGCGAATATGAAGCGGCCAAGGAAGATCCGGCATTCAAAAAAGAACTGGCCTACTTCCAGCGCGACTACGTGGGCCGTCCGAGCCCGCTGTACTTTGCCGAACGCCTGACCGAGTTCTGCGGCGGCGCCAAGATCTATCTCAAGCGCGAAGAGCTGAACCACACCGGCGCGCACAAGATCAATAATTGCATCGGCCAGATCCTGCTGGCGCGGCGCATGGGCAAAAAACGCATCATCGCCGAGACCGGCGCCGGCATGCACGGTGTGGCCACTGCCACCGTCGCCGCACGATTCGGCCTGCAATGCGTGATCTACATGGGCACCACCGACATCGAGCGCCAGCAGGCCAACGTGTTCCGCATGAAGCTGCTGGGCGCCGAAGTCATCCCAGTGGTCGCCGGCACCGGCACCCTGAAAGATGCGATGAACGAAGCCCTGCGCGACTGGGTGACCAACGTCGACAGCACCTTCTACCTGATCGGCACCGTGGCCGGCCCACACCCGTACCCGGCGATGGTGCGTGACTTCCAGGCCGTGATCGGCAAGGAAACCCGCGACCAGCTGCAAGCCCAGGAAGGCCGCCTGCCGGACAGCCTGGTGGCGTGCATCGGTGGCGGCTCCAACGCCATGGGCCTGTTCCATCCGTTCCTGGATGACAAAAACGTCGAGATCATCGGCGTTGAAGCGGCAGGCCACGGGATCGAGACCGGCAAACACGCCGCCAGCCTCAACGGCGGCGTACCGGGTGTACTGCACGGCAACCGTACTTTCCTGTTGCAGGATGACGATGGCCAGATCATCGACGCCCACTCCATTTCCGCCGGCCTGGACTACCCTGGCATCGGCCCGGAACACGCCTGGTTGCATGACATCGGCCGCGTCCAGTACACCTCGGTGACCGACGACGAAGCCCTCGACGCCTTCCACAAATGCTGCCGCCTGGAAGGGATTATTCCTGCACTGGAAAGCGCCCACGCCCTGGCCGAAGTGTTCAAACGCGCACCAACCCTGCCGAAAGATCACCTGATGGTGGTCAACCTGTCCGGCCGTGGCGACAAAGACATGCAGACCGTGATGCACCATATGGAACAGTCTCAGCAGGAGAAACACTAAATGAGCCGCCTGCAAACCCGCTTCGACCAACTCAAAGAACAAAACCGCGCCGCCCTGGTGACCTTCGTCACCGCTGGCGACCCGGGCTATGACACCTCGCTGGCGATCCTCAAAGGCTTGCCCGCCGCTGGCGCCGACGTGATCGAGCTGGGCATGCCCTTCACCGACCCGATGGCCGATGGCCCGGCGATTCAGCTGGCCAACATCCGTGCGTTGGAAGCCAAGCAGAACCTGCTCAAAACCCTGCAAATGGTTCGCGAGTTCCGCAAAGACAACAACGACACACCGCTGGTGTTGATGGGCTACTTCAACCCGATCCACAAATACGGCGTGCCGACGTTCATCGCCGATGCCAAGGAAGCTGGCGTCGACGGCCTGATCGTGGTCGACATGCCACCTGAGCATAACGGCGAGCTGTGCGATCCGGCCCAGGCCGCCGGCATCGACTTCATCCGCCTGACCACGCCAACCACCGATGACGCACGCCTGCCCACCGTGCTCAACGGCAGCTCTGGCTTTGTGTATTACGTGTCGGTGGCCGGTGTGACCGGTGCTGGCGCCGCCACCCTGGAGCACGTCGAAGAAGCCGTGGCCCGCCTGCGTCGCCATACCGACCTGCCGATCAGCATCGGCTTTGGTATCCGCACTCCGGAACAAGCGGCGGCCATCGCCCGTCTGGCCGATGGCGTGGTGGTGGGGTCCGCGCTGATCGATCACATCGCCAATGCGAAAAATGATCAGCAAGCCATTGATGGCGTGCTGGGCCTTTGCGCGCAGCTGTCGGAAGGTGTCCGCAGCGCTCGTAAGTAAGCGGCTCGTAAGCGGTAGGTAAAGTTCCTGATACAGAGGAATCAAACTGAGTATTCAGTACCTAAACTGACAAGACCAAGGGATTTCGAACCTCGTTCGAAATCCCTTTTTGTTGTTTGTGCCGTTGAGGAAGCCCCCCATGAAAATGCCTAAAACCCTGATTGCCAGTATTGGTGTGCTGGTCCTGGGCGCCAGCGCCCTGGCGCAGGCCGCTCCGAATGACCAGGGCGGCCCTGACCGAGGCGGCCCGCAAGGCCAGCATGAGCAGCAGCGCGGTGATGACCATCGCGCGCCCCAGTCCAAGGGCCGCGGCGGCCCGCCCCAGGACTTCGGCCCGGTGCGTCAGGTGATCCGCGATAACCACGACCAGTTCTCCCGTGGTGCACCGCCACCGCGCAATGTGCGCCTGGAACGTGGCAAGCCGCTCCCGCACGGCTACTACGGTGAGCGCCTGGACCGCCGTGCCCTGGAACGCCTGCCGGTGTATCCAGGCTACGAATGGCGCCGCTCGGGGCCGGACGTGGTGCTGATTGCCGTATCGACCGGCATCGTCTACGAAATTCTCGAAGGCGTGCTCAACTAACCCGCCCCCTGTAGGAGCGAGCAAGCTCGCTCCTACAGAGGTTAATTGAGTTCGATGCGTTCGACTTTGCCTACCAGCAATACGTAGGAAAGCGCCCCCAGCAACGCCAGCACCGCAATGTAGGTAATCGCCGGCGCAAACGAATCCCCACTGGCCAAAAAGCCAATCACAATCGGCGTCGCAATCGCCGACAAGTTGCCAATGAAGTTGAACACCCCACCCGTCAGCCCCAGCAACCGCGCAGGCGCCAAGGTCGACACCAGCGACCAGGTAATCGACGCCAAGCCATTGCCAAAGAACGCCACGGCCAAAAAGGCAATCACCCACGCCGTCGAGTCCACATAGTTGGCACCGATGATCGCCGTAGAAATCAGCAGCCCGCCAATGATCGGCAACTTGCGCGCAAAGCCCACCGAGGCGCCACGTCGAATCAGCCAGTCGGAAAAGATCCCGGAACACAGCACGCCGACAAACGCCGCGAGAAAGGGCAGCGACGCCAGCAGGCCGGACTTGATGAAGTCCATGCCGCGATATTTCACCAGGTAGGTCGGGAACCACGTCAGGAAAAACCACAGTGTGGAGTTCAGGCAGAACTGCCCCAGGTAGATGCCCCACAGCTTGCGCTTGCTCAGCACAATGCCCAGGTCCACCCAACTGAACGGCGCCTTGGCGGCTTTTTCCTGCATGTCCACCAGGCCGCCGCCATCGCGGATCAGCTCGATCTCGGCTGTGTTGGCGCCTTTGAAATCCTTGGGCTCGCGGTACACCGCGTACCAGATGGCGGCCCAGAGGATGCCCACGCCACCGGTGACCACAAACACCATGTGCCAACCGAACGCATGTTGCAGCCAAGCCAGCACCGGCGTCAGAAACGCCAGCCCAACAAACTGCCCGGAGGTGTAGAAGCCAATCGCCGTGGCGCGCTCACGCTCGGGAAACCACGTAGTGACCACACGGCTGTTGATCGGATACGCCGGGGCCTCCAGTGCGCCCACCGCCATGCGCAGGACGAACAGGGCGATAAAGCTGGCGGCAAACCCCAGCATCACCGTGGCGATGGACCACAGCAACAGCGCGGCGGTATAGAGAATGCGCGGCGGCACGCGGTCCACCAGCCACCCGCCAGGGATCTGCATGGCGGCGTAGGTCCAGCCGAACGCGGAGAAAATCAGGCCGACGTGAACCGGGTCGATGCCCAGCTCACTGGTGAGCGCCGGGGCGGCAATCGACAGGTTGCTGCGGTCGAGGTAGTTGATGACCACGGTGATAAACAGCAGCACCATGATGAAAAAACGCTTTCTGGTAGGCGTGACTAAAGAAGCCTGGCCGGTAAAGGATTCAGGATGCATGAGGGGGTGCCTCTTCTTATGTTTATTGAGGACAGGTCTTACTGACGGAACCGGGTCAAATGTGGGAGGGGGCTTGCTCCCGATTGCAGTGTGTCAGTCACAGACTGGTTAGCTGAACCACCGCCATCGGGAGCAAGCCCCCTCCCACATTTTTGACCGTATTTCAGTCAGTCAGGAAATCACCACTCGGCAAAGCTGCCATCAGCGTGGCGCCAGATCGGATTGCGCCAGCGATGGCCGATGGCCGCGCGTTCGATCACGTATTCCTCATTGATCTCGATCCCCAGGCCCGGCCCGTTGGGGATCTTCACAAAGCCCTGGTCATAGTCGAACACGCCAGGGTCGCGCACGTAGTCGAGCAGGTCGTTGCTCTCGTTGTAGTGAATGCCCAGGCTTTGCTCCTGGATAAACGCGTTGTAGCAAACCGCGTCCAGTTGCAGGCACGCGGCCAGGGCAATCGGACCCAGCGGGCAGTGCAGGGCCAGGGCCACGTCGTAGGCTTCGGCCATGTTGGCGATTTTGCGGGTTTCGGTGATACCACCGGCGTGGGAGGCGTCCGGCTGGATGATGTCGACGTAGCCTTCACTGAGCACCCGCTTGAAGTCCCAACGCGAGAACAGGCGCTCGCCCAAGGCAATCGGAGTGCTGGTCAGCGGCGCAAGTTCTTTGAGGGCTTCGTAGTTTTCGCTGAGCACCGGCTCTTCGATAAACATCAGCTTGTACGGGTCCAGCTCTTTCATCAGCACCTTGGCCATGGGCTTGTGCACCCGGCCATGGAAGTCCACGCCGATACCCACGTTCGGGCCTACCGCATCACGCACGGCAGCCACGTTGGCCAGGGCCAGGTCGACTTTTTCGAAGCTATCAACGAACTGCAGCTCTTCGGTGCCGTTCATTTTTACTGCGGTGAAACCACGGGCCACGGCCTCTTTGGCGGCGCGGGCGGTGTCGGCGGGGCGGTCGCCGCCGATCCAGGAGTACACGCGGATCTTGTCGCGCACCTGGCCACCCAACAGGTCGCTGACCGACACGCCGAGGGCCTTGCCCTTGATGTCCCACAGCGCCTGGTCGATGCCGGCGAGGGCGCTCATGTGCACGGCGCCGCCCCGGTAGAAGCCGCCGCGATAGAGCACGGTCCAGATGTCTTCGATATTGCGTGGGTCTTTGCCGATCAGGTAGTCGGACAGTTCTTCAACTGCAGCGGCCACGGTGTGAGCTCGGCCTTCGACCACGGGCTCACCCCAGCCGGTCACGCCCTGGTCGGTTTCGACTTTAAGGAAGCACCAGCGCGGCGGGACGATAAAGGTCGTCAGTTTGGTGATTTTCATCTGTTATCTCTCTTATAGATGCGGCGCCTGTGGGCGCGGAACTTGATATCAGCTCAGGGCTTTCCAGGCGGCGACATAAGCCTGGGCGCGGCTCGCGACCTGATCCACTGTCATACCCGGTTTGAACAACCCGGAACCCAGCCCGAACCCTTTGGCGCCGGCGTCGATAAACACCTGCATGTTGTCCGGGGTAATGCCGCCCACCGGCAGCAGCAAGGTGCCCGCCGGCAATACCGCCAGCCACGCCTTGATCACCGCCGGGCCCATTTGCTCGGCGGGGAACAGCTTCAATACATCGGCGCCTTCGGCCAGGGCGGCGAAGGCTTCGGTGGGCGTTGCCACCCCCGGCGACAGGAACAGACCCGCGGCCTTGGCGGCACGCAATACCTTGGCGTCGCTGTGGGGCATGACGATCACTTGGCCGCCTGCCGCTTTCACCTGCTCGACCTGTTCGGGCGTCAACACCGTGCCCGCACCGATCAGGCAATCGGCGGGCAAGGTGTCGCGCAGGGTGCGGATGCTGGTGTAAGGGTCCGGCGAATTGAGCGGCACTTCGATGACGCGAAACCCAGCCTGGTACAGCACCTGGCCAACGGCCTGGGCTTCGTCCGGGCGAATGCCGCGCAGGATGGCGATCAAACCGTTTTGCGCGAGTGCTTGCTTGAGCATGTCAGGCCTCCGATACAGGGTGAATGAGCCCGGCCGCCACGGCCAGTTGCCACAGGCCGCGCTCGCTGGCTTCCTGCGCCAGGCTGACCTGGGCAAAGCCGCACAGGGCGAGGGCGCGTTGATAGCGGGCACACAGGGGCGCTGCACCGACCAGGATGATCGGCTGTTGTTTGGCGCGCTCCGGCAGGCCGGCGAGTTCATGGCCAATCAGCAGGCCGGACAGATAATCGGGCTGTTGCTGCGGCGTCAGTTCAGCCGTAAGCCCAAGGGTGCGGGCGCTGAACAGGGTCGAAAGCAGGCCGCGCTGGCCATCCTTCGACAGTGCCACCTGCACGCCTCGGTCAAAGGCTTCGGCCTGGAATTGTTCGCATGTCTGTTGAGTTCGCCCCAGGATGCTGTGCTTGCTCAACACCGCAAACACCTCACCGGTCATAAACGTATCGAAGTGCGTAATGCAACCATCCACCACTTCGACCCATTTGGAATGGCTGCCCGGCAGGCCGATCAACACCTCGGCACCGAGCCCTTGCAGCACACCCAGCACTTGGGTTTCTTCGCCGCGCATCACATTGGGCAAACCGGCCTGCTCGATCACGCCGGGCACGATATGCACGTCCACGCCGCGCAGGCTGCGCACGCGGTGCAGGGCCTGGCCGAGGCTGGCGACATCCACAGGCGTATTGCGATAGGCCGCTTCACTCCAGCCCTGGGCGCTGCCAACCATGCCGCAAGCGATCACGGGCAAGTCGGGCTGGGCATCAAGCCAATCGCCACAGGCCGCATCGAAGGCCAATTCAAAACCATCGCTGCACGGCACGCCGGCAATGTCACGAGGCTCGCTGGGCAAGTGCATGATCCCCGACGCCAGCGAGCGCTGTTCCAGCACCACGCCTGCGGGGCCGAGTTTGTAAGCACGAAGGGAGCTGGTCCCCCAATCGAGCGCGATCAATTGCGCCTGCATCGCTTCACCTGAGTTCTGAGCGGATGCGGCGAATATAAACCTATGGGCGAGAAAGTCTCAATATATAAATATCAATCCCATATTTAGGGATTTTATTTAGGAGAAGGCTGACAGGTTCAGCTCACGCATGGCCCCCATCCAGACCGCATAGTCCGTGTGGTCCTTGAGGTCATCGCCGGTATCGGGGTGCAGGAACACCACCAGCCCGTTGCGATGGATCACCAGCCACGGCAGCACCACGCCGATGTATTCGGCGTCGAACGCCAGCTGGCAGCTCCAGTCCGGGTGCGGGCCCACGGGCTTTTCGTGCACGCGGCCCATGCGCAGGGGGAAGAGTTTGGCCGCGTCTTCGCACAGGGTGCGCGCCTGCTCAATGGTGCTGGCGTCGAAATAGATATGGGCGTGATAACCCTTGATACGTTGCATGACGGACTCCGAATCCAATGTGGGCCAAATCCTAGACGGCAATCGAGGGCAGGGCCAGCCCGGTCAATGACTGCGCGCTGTTGGCCTGCTCAGCCACCAGCCACTCGACGAAACGCTCCACCAGCTGCCCACGGCGCTTGCGCTGGGGTTGCACCACGTAATAGCCGAAACGTGAGATCACCGTGTCGCTGATCGGTCGGCACAGCCAGTTTTGCTCCAGCAGGTTATCCACCAGATGGCGCCAACCAATGGCCACGCCCTGGCCAGCAATCGCGGCCTGGATCAGCAAGGTGTAGTTGTCGAAGCGCAGCTGGCCCGGCGTGGGCGCGGCGCTGATACCCAGTTCGCGGAACACACCGCTCCAATCGAACCACTGGCTGTTGTTTTCTTGGCGCAGGTGCAGCAGGGGGAAATCGTGCAAGTTTTGTACAGTCAGCGGCGTCGCCTGTTCCTTGAGCCACTGCGGGCTGCACACCGGGAACACTTCTTCGTTGAACAGCCACAGGCTCTCGCCCTGCTTGAAGCGGCCATCGCCAAACAGCACCGCCACATCGATGTCGCTGCGCAGGGTGGCGTGGTTGCGCTCGCTGGTCACCAGGCTTACGTCCACCTGGGGGTTGGCCTGGTGGAAGCGGTGCAAGCGCGGCATCAGCCAATAGGCGGCGAAGGCAAAATCGGTGGCCACTTGCAGCACTTCGTGTTGGTCCTGCTGGGTGATCAGGCTCAGGCCCTGGTTGATACCCTGCAAACCACCTTGCACATGCTCGAACAGCAGCGCGCCGGCGTCGGTCAGTTCGATACCTCGGTAGATGCGGTCGAACAGGCGGATCGCCAGTTGTTCCTCCAGCCGTTTGATCTGCTGGCTGATAGCCGGCTGAGTAGTGCCCAACTCCATTGCGGCAGCGGTAAAGCTGCGATGGCGTGCCGCCGCCTCAAAGGCGCGCAGCAGGTCGAGGGACAGGTCACCGAGGGCTTCATACATAAGCTGTGCTTATCCTAGACATTGCATTTCATGGGCTTTACCCCATTTTCCATGGGCCGCATGCTCACTGGCATAAACACCGCCTATGGAATGCCGAAGACTCATGAAGCGCAAGAACATTCTTTTCATCATGGCCGATCAAATGGCCGCGCCGCTGCTTCCGTTCTACGGATCTTCGCCCATCAAGTTGCCCAATCTCAGCCGTCTTGCCGCACAAGGCGTGGTCTTCGATGCCGCCTACTGCAACAGCCCGCTGTGCGCGCCGTCGCGTTTCACCCTGGTCAGTGGCCAGTTGCCGAGCAAGATCGGCGCCTACGACAACGCCGCCGATTTCCCCGCCGATGTACCGACTTATGCCCACTTCCTGCGTCGCCTCGGCTACCGCACCGCGCTGTCGGGCAAGATGCACTTTTGCGGGCCCGACCAACTGCACGGTTACGAAGAACGCCTGACCAGCGACATCTACCCCGCCGACTACGGCTGGGCGGTGAACTGGGACGAACCGGACGTGCGCCCTAGCTGGTATCACAACATGTCGTCGGTACTGCAAGCGGGCCCTTGCGTGCGCACCAACCAGCTGGATTTTGACGAAGAGGTGGTGTTCAAGGCCCAGCAGTACCTGTTCGACCACATCCGCGAGGATGGCGACCAGCCGTTCTGCCTGACCGTGTCGATGACCCATCCCCACGACCCGTACACCATTCCCAAACCGTTCTGGGACCTGTACGACGATACCGATATCCCCTTGCCTACAACCCCAGCGCAAGGCGATCTCGACCCGCATTCCCAGCGCCTGCTCAAGGTTTACGACCTGTGGGACAAACCGCTGCCCGTGAATAAGATCCGTGATGCACGCCGTGCCTACTTCGGCGCGTGCAGCTACATCGACAGTAATGTCGGCAAGCTGCTGCAAACCCTGGAAGACACCGGCCTGGCCGACGATACGATCATCATTTTCTCTGGCGACCACGGCGACATGCTCGGCGAGCGCGGCCTCTGGTACAAAATGCACTGGTTTGAAATGGCCGCCCGCGTGCCGCTGCTGGTCAGCGCACCGGGGCAGTTTGCGGCGGGTCGCGTCAGCCAGGCGGTGTCCACCGCCGACCTGCTGCCCACCCTGGTGGAACTGGCCGGTGGCGAGCTTGACCCACGCCTGGCGCTGGACGGCCGCTCGCTGGTCCCGCATTTGCAGGGGCAGGGCGGACACGACGAAGTATTTGGCGAATACATGGCCGAAGGCACCGTCAGCCCGCTGATGATGATTCGCCGGGGCGCCTACAAATTCATCTACAGCGAAGACGACCCGTGTCTACTGTTCGATGTACACAACGACCCGCACGAGCGGGAGAACCTCAGCCAGTCACCGGAACACCGGCCACTGTTCGAGGCGTTTTTGAATGAGGCGCGGGCCAAATGGGACATCCCGGCGATCCACCAGCAGGTGCTCGCCAGCCAACGCCGCCGTCGCCTGGTGTTTGAAGCACTGACCCAAGGCAAGCTGAAGAGCTGGGACCACCAGCCACTGGTAGACGCCAGTCAGCAATACATGCGCAACCATATCGACCTCGACGACCTGGAGCGCAAGGCACGTTATCCACAACCCTGCCAAAACCAATAAAACTGAGGGAAGGCCATGCAAAAGTTGACCGTGGTACTTGGAATGTTGGCGCTGGGCAGCGCCAATGTGTACGCAGACGCCAGTTGTGACACGGTAAAAATGGCCGATCCGGGCTGGAGCGACATTGCCGCCACCAATGCCATCGCCGGTTTCTTGCTCACCGGCATGGGCTACAAGGCCAAGGTCGACACCCTGGCGGTGCCGATCACCTTTGGTGGGCTCAAGGATGGCCAGGTAGACGTGTTCCTGGGCAATTGGATGCCGGCCCAGCAGGGCTTTTACGACAAGTTCGTGGCCAATGGTGATGTGGTGCAGCTGGCCAAGAACCTCGACGGTACCGAGTTCACCCTCGCCGTGCCGGATTACGTGTGGGACGCCGGGGTGCATGACTTTACTGATCTGAACAAGTTTGCCGACAAGTTCGACAAGAAGATCTACGGCATCGGCTCTGGTGCTCCGGCCAACATCTCATTGCAGGAGATCATCAAGAAGAACGACTTTGACCTCGGCCAGTGGAAGCTGATCGAGTCCAGCGAACAGGCGATGCTCGCCGAAGTGTCGCGGGCGGTGAAGAAGCAGAAGTTCGTGACCTTCCTCGGTTGGACGCCTCACCCGATGAACGTGCAGTTGAAAATGCACTACCTCAAGGGCGGCGAAAAGTACTTCGGCGACACCGGCAGCGTGTACACATTGACCCGCAAGGGTTACGCACAGGCCTGCCCCAATGTCGGAAAACTGCTGACCAACCTGAGTTTTAGCCAGGAAATGGAAAACAGCATCATGGCCGAGGTGGTGAATAAGAAAGTCAGCAATGCCGAGGCGGCCAAGGCGTGGATCAAGGCCAATCCGGCGGTGTTGGATAAGTGGCTGGAGGGTGTGAAGACGGTGGACGGCAAGGATGCGTTGCCCGCCGTAAAAGCCAAACTGTAAGGCCCAACGCAATCCAAATGTGGGAGCAGGCTTGCTCGCGAATGCGGTGTGTCAGCCAACAATTGCTTAGCTGATCCACCGCATTCGCGAGCAAGCCCGCTTCCACAGGGTTCTGCATGTACTGATATTCTGCGGCAAACCTTCAAACCGAGACCCTGATGCCCCGGCCCAACCGCCACACTCTCTTCCCCTTCCTCAGCTGGCTCCCGCGCCAAACCCGCGCCAGCGTCGGGCGAGATGCCATCGTCGGATTAAGTGGCGCTGTTCTGGCGTTGCCCCAGTCCATTGCCTACGCCCTGATCGCCGGCCTCCCACCGGAATACGGGCTGTATGCCGCCATCATCCCCGTATTGATCGCGTGTCTCTGGGGCTCGTCGTGGCACCTGATCTGCGGCCCTACGGCGGCAATTTCCATCGTGTTGTACGCCAGTGTCAGTCCGTTGGCCGTACCCGGTTCGCAGGACTACATCACGCTGATCCTGTTGCTCACTTTTCTCGCCGGGGTTTTCCAGTGGTTGCTGGGGATGCTGCGCTTCGGCGCGCTGGTGAATTTCGTCTCTCATTCAGTGGTACTGGGCTTCACCCTGGGCGCCGCCGTGGTGATCGCGTTGGGGCAACTGCCTAACCTGCTGGGCTTGGACCTGCCCAGCCAGGCCACGGCGATCAAGAGTCTGCTGGCGCTGCTGGAGCATGGCGGCGAATGGGACCACGCCTCCCTCGCGCTCGGGCTGGGCACCTTGCTGGTGGGCGCGTTGCTCAAGTATCTGGTGCCGCGCTGGCCGACGCTGCTGATTGCTCTCGCGCTGGGCAGTTTGGTGGCCTGGGTGTGGCCTGCGATGTTCGGGCATGTGGCGCTGGTGAGTTCGTTTATCGGCAGGCTGCCGCCATTCAGCCCGTTGCCGATGGACC
This sequence comes from Pseudomonas kairouanensis, assembly GCF_004682055.1. Taxonomy (GTDB): domain Bacteria; phylum Pseudomonadota; class Gammaproteobacteria; order Pseudomonadales; family Pseudomonadaceae; genus Aquipseudomonas; species Aquipseudomonas kairouanensis. The sequence goes on from NZ_QUZU01000017.1 coordinate 19,539, forward strand.
TGGACATGATCCTGCGTCTGCTGCCCAGCGCGGTGGCAGTGGGCATGCTGGGGCTGGTGACCAGCCTGTCGATTGCCCGTTCGTTGTCGGCCCGCTCGCAGCAGTTGCTCGATGCAAACCAGGAGGTTCGGGCGCAGGGCTTATCCAATATCGTTGGCGGATTTTTCTCTGGTTACCTGTCGGCCGGTTCGTTTACCCGCTCCGGGCTCAGCTATGAAGCGGGCGCCTGCTCGCCGTTGGCGGGTGTATTTTCGGCACTCTGGGTAACGTTGTTTGCATTGTTCGGCGCGGCGTTGATCGCCCATATTCCGATCCCGAGCATGGCGGCCAGCATCTTGCTGATCAGCTGGGGGTTGGTGGATCGGCGGGGGATTCGCGCGTTGTTCCGCGTCAGTCGTGCCGAATTTGTGGTGATGGCGCTCACCTGCGTCGCCACGCTGCTGCTGGAGCTGCAAACAGCGATTTATGCAGGGGTATTGGCGTCGCTGTTTTTCTACCTCAAGCGCACGTCGCAACCTCGGGTGCAGCAGTGGCGCGACGGGGATGAAGATGTGCTGCGGGTGGGCGGCTCGATCTTTTTTGGCGCCAGCCATTACCTGCAAGTGCGCCTGCAACGGTTGCAGGGCGAACGGGTGGTGATCGAGGCGCAGCAGATCAACTTCATCGACTATTCCGGGGTGGAGATGCTGCACCAGGAGGCGCGCAGGTTGCGGGGGTTGGGGCGGTGTTTGACGCTTCGGCGGGCGCGGCCGCAGGTTGTCGAGGAACTGAAAAAACTGGAAGGGCCCGACAACTGCCCCATCCATTTCGAAGACTGAATACAGTCAAAAATGTGGGAGCGGGCTTGCTCGCGAATGCGGTGTGTCAGTCGACATGCTCATTGACTGACCCTGCGCATTCGCGAGCAAGCCCGCTCCCACATTGACCGTGCCCACATTAAGTGGGCGTCAAGCCAACTGGCGGCGTAATTCGGCGAGCACCGGCGCCGACTCCGGACGCACACCGCGCCACAGGAAGAACGCTTCCGCTGCCTGCTCAACGAGCATCCCCAAACCATCCATCGCCACGGCTGCACCTTGCTCAGTGGCCCAGCGACAAAACGCGGTGGGCGCCTTGGCGTACATCATGTCGTAGCAAAAGGTCTTGCCTGGCTCAATCAGGCTGCTGGCAATTGGCGGTACATCGCCTGACAGACTGGCGGACGTAGCATTGATGATCACGTCCACCGGCTCACGCAGCCAGTCGAAGCCGCTGGCCGACACCGGGCCCAGGTCGTCGAACAGTTCGGCGAGCATTTCAGCCTTTTCCACGGTGCGGTTGGCGATGATCAACGAGGCAGGCCGCTCGGCCAGCAACGGCTCCAATGCACCACGTACCGCGCCGCCTGCACCCAGCAACAGGATGCGCTTGCCTTGCAGGCTCAACCCGGCGTTCACCGTGAGGTCGCGCACCAGGCCAGCGCCGTCGGTGTTGTCACCCAGCAAGCTGCCATCGGCCAGTTTGCTCAAGGTGTTCACTGCGCCAGCGCGCTCGGCACGTTTAGTCAGGCTGTTGGCCAAGCGGTAGGCATCTTCCTTGAACGGCACAGTGACGTTGGCGCCACGCCCCTGTAGGAAGAACTCACGAGCACAGCCGGTGAAATCCTCCAGTGGTGCGAGCAAGGTGCTGTAGTCCAGTTGTTCACCGGTCTGCTCGGCAAACATGCGGTGGATCAATGGCGACTTGCTGTGGCCGATGGGGTTGCCGAATACGACATAACGGTCCATCAGACAGCCGCCTTGGGCGCAGCAACGCCCAGCCAGTCGCGGTCTTGCAGGTAGTAGTCGGTGAGGCGCGCTTCTTCGCTGCCGGCCTCGGCCTTCCAGTCATAGCTCCAGCGCACCTGCGGCGGCAACGACATCAGGATCGACTCGGTGCGCCCACCCGATTGCAGGCCAAACAAGGTGCCACGGTCGTAGACCAGGTTGAATTCAACGTAGCGGCCACGGCGGAACTCCTGGAATTGGCGCTGTTGCTCGGTGTAGGCGCTGGCCTTGCGGCGCTGCACGATCGGCAGGTAAGCGTCGATGTAGGCGTCGCCGATGGCGCGGATGAAGGCGAAGCAGGTGTCGAAGTCCCACTCGTTCAAGTCATCGAAAAACAGGCCGCCGATACCGCGCGGTTCGTTGCGGTGCTTGATGTGGAAATAGGTGTCGCACCAGGCCTTGTAGCGCGAGTACACATCCGGCCCAAAGGGTGCACAGGCCTGCTCGGCCACGCGGTGCCAGTGAATGCAGTCCTCTTCATTGCCATAGTAAGGCGTGAGGTCAAAGCCACCACCGAACCACCACACCGCTTCTTCGCCTTCTTTTTCCGCAATGAAAAAGCGCACGTTGGCGTGGGAAGTCGGTACATGCGGGTTGTGCGGATGGATCACCAGCGACACGCCCAAGGCTTCAAAGCCACGCCCGGCCAGTTCGGGACGATGGGCACTGGCGGACGGTGGGAGGCCGCTGCCAAAGACGTGGGAAAAGTTAACGCCGCCTTTTTCGATCACCGCCCCGTCTGCAATCACACGGGTGCGACCACCGCCGCCGGCAGGCCGGGTCCAGGCGTCTTCGATAAAGCGCGTGTCCGGCTCGAAGGTTTCCAGGGCGCTGCAAATGCGGTCTTGCAGGTCGAGCAGGTAGGCCTTTACAGCCTCGGTGCGGGTAGTCATGGCATCACCTTGAATCGGGCAAAGCTACGCGAGGCCATTGGGCGTCGGCGGCAAATGGGCGCACAGGATACCACCGCACCCGGCACCGCCGCAGTTGACGAAGATCAAGCTTAGGAGTTCGATAGCCGACTACGCAAATTCGACCCAAGGAGAAGGCAGATGGCAAAACGTATCCAGTTCAGCGCCCATGGCGGCCCCGAAGTGCTTGAGTATGTGGACTACACGCCAGCGGAACCGGGCCCACAGCAGGTTCGCGTGCGCAACGAGGCCATCGGCTTGAACTTCATCGACACCTATTTCCGCAGCGGCCTGTACGCGCCACCCGCATTGCCCTCCGGGCTGGGCGCAGAAGGCGCCGGTGTGGTCGACGCCGTCGGCAGTGAAGTCAGCCAATTCAAGGTCGGCGACCGCGTGGCCTACGGTAGCGGCCCGCTGGGTGCCTACAGCCAGCTGCATGTGCTGCCTGCTGCCAACCTGGTGCACCTGCCGGACGAAATCAGCTTCGAACAAGCTGCCGGCGCCATGCTCAAGGGCCTGACCGTGCAGTACCTGCTGCGCCAGACCTATGAGCTTAAGGGCGGCGAAACCATCTTGTTCCACGCCGCCGCCGGTGGCGTGGGCTCCCTGGCCTGCCAATGGGCCAAGGCGTTGGGCGTGAAGCTGATCGGCACGGTCAGCTCTGCGGAAAAAGCCGCCCTGGCCAAATCCCTCGGCGCCTGGGAAACCATCGACTACAGCAAGGAAAACGTCGCACAGCGCGTACTGGAATTGACCGACGGCAAAAAAGTGCCGGTGGTGTACGACGGTGTGGGCAAGGACACTTGGCTGACGTCACTCGATAGCGTTGCGCCGCGAGGCCTGGTGGTGAGCTTCGGTAACGCATCAGGCGCTGTGGATGGCGTGAACCTGGGGATCCTGGCGGCCAAGGGCTCGCTGTATGTCACCCGCCCGACCCTGGCAACCTACGCCAATAACCCGCAAAACCTGCAGGCGATGGCCGATGACCTGTTTGCGATGATCAAGAGCGGCAAGGTGCGCATTGATATCAACCAGCGGTATGCGCTGGCGGAGGCGGCCAAGGCGCAAACGGAGTTGTCGGGGCGCAGGACCACTGGGTCGACTATTTTGTTGCCGTAAGACGAGAGGGTTGCAGGGGCTTTGAGGGCCTCTTCGCGAGCAAGCCCGCTCCCACATGTTGACCGCATCCCTTCAGTTGGAAATCGATCAAAATGTGGGAGCGGGCTTGCTCGCGAATGCCGCGACTCGATCTCAGGAAGGCCGCACCACCTCACCCGTCGCCAAATCCCGAATCAGGCTCGGGTTCTTGCGCCCGCCCAGGGCGCCACCCAATACCAGGTCCACCTGCCCACGGAAATACTGCTCCACACGAATGCGCGTGCGCGCAGCGGGGCGGCCTTGAGGGTTGGCGGAAGTGGAAATCAGCGGCCCCACCTGTGCGCACAAATCCCGCACCAACGGATGATCACTGACCCGCAACGCGACCGTGTCATGCACCCCGGTAACCCACTCCGGCAGCAGGCCTTGATGGGGCACCAACCAGGTGTTCGGCCCTGGCCAGGTACTGGCCATGCGGTCGATCCAGTCTTGGGGGAAATCTTCAAACAGGAAGTCGAACTGGCGAATATTGTCCGCCACCACAATCAGGCCCTTGTCCACCGAGCGGTTCTTGATCGCCAGCAGGCGATCCACAGCCTCTTCATTCCAAGGATCGCAACCCAGGCCCCACACCGCCTCGGTTGGATAGGCAATCACCGCGCCTGCGCGAACTTCTCGTGCGGCTTCCAGCACACGCCACCTGTTGACCATTGCTCACTCTCCGGACTTTAGCTGTGGGCAGTTTACCGATCTCTGTTACAAAACCTAGCAGCGTGCGAGCCAACGCCCGCTTTCGCAGATCACCTGGCCTTCCAGCTCCAATTCCGTGAGGGTCGCCAGTACCTGGGATAACGGGCGCCCACTGGCAATTGCCAGGGCTTCGCTGGTATGGGGCGCGGCGTGCAGCAGCGCCACCAGCGGGTGAGTCACCGGCATCGGGGCCGGGCGCGACAATGCCTGCCAGCCGCGCAGCCCCTCCAGGATGTGCTCGATGGTTTCCACCAACACCGCGCCCTCGCGGATCAACTGGTGGCAACCCTTGGCGCCTGGGTGGTGGATGGAGCCAGGAATCGCATACACCTCGCGCCCGTGCTCGGCCGCCAGCTTGGCAGTGATCAACGAACCACTGGCCATGCTGGCTTCCACCACCAGCACACCAAGGGACAGGCCGCTGATAATCCGGTTGCGCCGTGGGAAGTTGCCAGCCTGGGGCGCAGCGTCCAGCGGAAACTCGGAAACCACCGCGCTGCCCCGCTCAATCATCGCCGCCGCAAGCCGCCTGTGCCGCTGTGGATAAAAGTTTTCAAGGCCGGTGCCCAACACGCCGATTGTCTGGCCACCCACATCCAACGCCGCTTGATGCGCTGCACCGTCGATACCCAACGCCAGGCCGCTGGTGATGACAAAACCGGCACTCGCCAGGCTGCGGGAAAACGCGGCAGCGGTGTCCATGCCAGGGCGTGAAGCACGACGGCTGCCGACCATCGCCAGCTGCGGTTTTTCCAGGATCGAAGGGTCACCTGCCACGAATAACAGCGGCGGCGCGTCGTCAATCTGGGCAAGCAGTGCGGGGTAGTCAGGTTGGTCCCACATCAGCAAATGCTGGGCCGGACGCGCCAGCCAGGCCAACGCCTCACTGGCGCCGTCACGCACTTGATGGCTGCGCCGGGCCTCGGCGCTGATGGTGGGCAACCCCAGGGAACGCCAAGCGCTGGCAGGGGCACTGATGGCCTTGGAGGCGCTGCCGAAGGCTTCGATCAAGATGCGAAAACGCTTCTGACCCAGTTCTGGCAGCCTGTGCAAGCGTAGTCGGGCTTCCAGTTCTGAAGGGGATATTTCATGGCTATTTGTCGGATACATCTGATCATCCTTGACCGGAACAAGCTGTGGATAAGTCTGTTGGTAACTTATTTAGCAGGCTATTTATTGCGTTTGACGGGCAGTCTCGAAACGGTCCATCACCGCCAACGAGCGGGAAGCGCTGAGGACCAGCCCGTAACTGAGCTTTTCGTAGGTGCGAAACACCAGCAAAGTGCCGGCACGCTCATCGGGAAGTCTGGTGTTGGCGCTGCTGAGGAGATCTCTTACGGTGGCGCCAGCCTTGATAACCGCGAGCAGCTGGCCTTCAACCAGACCGTCGCGCCGGCCCTTGTCGAGGGTGACGGCGTCCAACACGCCGATCTGGGTGACACCTTTGGGAACATCGATAATGTGGCCTTTGACCAGGGGAGGGGCCTGTGGAGCCTGCAAGGTGGCGGGATCCACCGGCGATTGGGCGCGGAGCAGGCGGTCGCCAGCGCGTATTTCCTGGGTCACCCGTTGCACGGCCAAGGTGGTGAGGTCGCCAGCCGTGACAAAGCGGGCACTGCCGATATCGTCGGCATTGATGCCCAGTAACTCCTGGGTCTGAGGGTCGGTATAGACCTTACCGCGTCGGAATATTCCGTAATCGGGCTGGGAAGGGTCCAGGGCGCCCCTGGCGTGAACCCGCTCGCCATTGGCGCCAAGTACACGGCCGGCGTCGGCGGCGACGATATAAGGCGCATTGTCCAGATCCTGGGGGGTATCAAGAATGCGGTTGTGCAGTAAAAACCGCTGTATGGCCTGTTGGGTGGGCAGGTCCAGGCGCTGGACAGGCGGGGGAAGCAGGGCCATGGCGAACGGGGCCCATAGCAGCAAGACGAGTAGCGATTTCCTCATGGGGTGAATCTCCTTTATTATGTGCGTTCGCGTGAAATGCCTTGGCCTTCGCGGCTTTTAAGGGTTTCACACCGGTCGTGTGGGTCCATCCCAACGCCGATTTGCCTCTACCTCACATGTGCAGCAATTACGCTTATGGCTATTTTGAACATCCTCGAATTCCCCGACTCGCGCCTGCGCACGATCGCCAAACCGGTGGCCGTAGTGGACGACAAGGTTCGTCAGTTGGTCGATGACATGTTTGAAACAATGTATGAAGCCCCGGGCATCGGCCTCGCCGCCACCCAGGTCAACGTGCATCAGCGTGTCGTGGTCATGGACCTGTCGGAAGACCGTACCGCCCCCATGGTGTACATCAACCCGGAGTTCGAGCCGCTGACCGACGAGATGGGCGAATACCAGGAAGGCTGCCTGTCGGTGCCGGAGTTCTACGAGAACGTCGAGCGCCCGCTGCGCGTGAAGATCAAGGCCCTGGACCGCGACGGCAAGCCGTTCGAGCTGATTGCCGAAGGCCTGTTGGCGGTGTGCATCCAGCACGAATGCGACCACCTCAACGGCAAGCTGTTCGTCGATTACCTGTCCACGCTCAAGCGCGACCGAATCAAGAAGAAGCTGGAAAAAAAGCATCGCCAGCAAGCTTGATGCCCTTCTTCCAAAGGCTTGCTGCGGCAAGCCTTTTTCTTTTGTGACTGCTTTTAACCGAGACCTCCCATGACCGAGCCACTGCGCATTGTTTTTGCCGGCACTCCTGAATTTGCCGCCGAACATCTGAAGGCCCTGCTTGCCAGCCCTTATGAGATCGTCGCGGTGTACACCCAGCCGGATCGCCCGGCCGGTCGCGGGCAAAAACTGATGCCAAGCCCGGTCAAGCAACTGGCCCTGGAGCACAACATCCCTGTGCTGCAACCGCCGACCCTGCGTAACGCCGAGGCCCAGGCCGAGTTGGCCGCGCTCAAGCCGGATCTGCTGGTGGTGGTCGCCTATGGTTTGATCCTGCCCCAAGCGGTGCTGGATATCCCGCGCCTGGGTTGCATCAACAGCCACGCCTCGCTGCTGCCACGCTGGCGCGGTGCGGCGCCGATCCAGCGCGCGGTTGAGGCCGGCGACAGCGAAAGCGGCGTGACCGTGATGCGCATGGAGTTGGGCCTGGACACCGGCCCCATGCTGCTCAAGGTCACCACCCCGATCACCGCCCAGGACACCGGCGGCAGCCTGCACGACCGCCTTGCCGAACTCGGCCCGCCCGCCGTACTCCAGGCCATCGCCGGCCTTGCCGCCGGCACCCTGGAAGGCGAAGTGCAGGACGACAGCCTGGCCACCTACGCCCACAAATTGAACAAAGACGAAGCACGCATCGACTGGAGCCGCCCGGCCGTGGAGCTGGAGCGCCTGGTACGTGCCTTCAACCCGTGGCCGGTCTGCCACAGCACCCTCAACGGCGAAGCCTTGAAAGTGCTGGCCGCCACCCTGGCCGAAGGCAAAGGCACCCCCGGTGAAATCATCGGCGCCAGCAAGGACGGCCTGTTGGTCGCCTGCGGTGAACAGGCGCTGTGCCTGACCCGCCTGCAATTGCCCGGCGGCAAGGCGCTGAATTTCAGCGATTTATTCAACAGCCGTCGTGAGAAATTTGCCTTGGGCACGATCCTCGGGGTGGCTGCGCAATGAACCCACGTCTGGCCGCCGCCAAGGCTCTCGCTGCCGTGCTCAACGGCAAGGCTTCGCTGAACAGTTCGCTGCCCACGCAGCTGGATAAGGTCGAAGACCGCGACCGCGGTTTCACCCAGGACCTGGCCTTTGGCACCGCCCGCTGGCAGCCGCGCTTGTCGGCGCTGGCGGCCAAATTGCTGCAAAAGCCGTTCAAGGCCGCTGATGCCGATGTGGAAGCGCTGCTGCTGGTCGGTCTCTATCAACTGCTTTACACCCGCGTACCGGCCCACGCCGCCATCGGCGAAACGGTGGGTTGCGCCGACAAGCTGAAAAAACCCTGGGCCAAGGCGCTGCTCAACGCCGTATTGCGCCGTGCCCAGCGTGAAAGCGAAGCGCTGCTGGCCGAGTTGGAACATGACCCGGTGGTGCGCACCGCCCACCCGCGCTGGCTGCAAAAATCACTCAAAGCGTTTTGGCCTGAGCAGTGGGAAGCCATCTGCGCGGCGAACAATGCGCACCCGCCGATGATCCTGCGGGTCAACCGTCGCCATCACAGCCGTGACGCCTATCTGCAATTACTGGCCGACGCAGGCATCAACGCCACGCCGTGTGAGTACAGCGTCGACGGCATCGTGCTCGAAGCTGCCACCGACGTGCGCAGCCTGCCAGGCTTTGCCGAAGGCTGGATCAGCGTGCAGGACGAAGCCGCCCAATTGGCCGCCGACCTGCTGGATCTGGCCCCTGGCCAACGCGTGCTCGACGCCTGTTGCGCACCCGGCGGTAAGACATGTCACATCCTGGAAGTCGAAAAAGACTTGGCCGGTGTGGTCGCCGTCGACCTGGAAGCCAAGCGCCTGGTGCGCGTGCGCGAGAACCTCGCACGCCTGGGCCTGAGCGCCGAACTGATCGCCGCCGATGGCCGCGACACCGCCACCTGGTGGGACGGCAAACCGTTCCAGCGTATCCTGCTGGACGCGCCGTGCTCCGCCACCGGCGTAATCCGTCGTCATCCGGACATCAAGCTCACCCGCCAGCCCGACGACATCGCTGCCCTGGCGGTGCTGCAAGGCGAACTGCTCGACGCCATGTGGCCAACCCTCGAAGTGGGCGGCATCCTGCTCTACGCCACCTGCTCCACCTTGCCTACGGAAAACACCGAGGTCATTGAAGCCTTCCTCGCCCGCACCAGCGGCGCACGGGAGCTGGACCTGGCCACGACCGCCGGCATCAAGCAGCCCCACGGTCGCCAACTGCTCGCGCAAGAAGGCGGACACGATGGCTTCTACTACGCCAAACTGATCAAGATCGCCGCCGCACGCGGCTGAATGATTTAAGGGAGTGACCGGATGAAAATCATCATCCTTGGGGCAGGGCAGGTTGGCGGTACATTGGCCGAACATTTGGCCAGCGAAGCCAACGACATCACCGTGGTCGACACCGACAGCGAGCGCCTGCGCGACCTCGGCGACCGCCTGGACATCCGCACCGTGCAAGGCCGCGCGTCGTTCCCGACGGTGCTGCGCCAGGCCGGGGCCGACGATGCCGACATGCTGGTGGCGGTGACCAACAGCGACGAGACCAACATGGTCGCCTGCCAGGTCGCCCACACCCTGTTCCACACCCCGACCAAGATCGCCCGCGTGCGTGAAGCGGCGTACCTGACTCGCGCCGGCTTGTTCGATAACGACGCGATTCCGGTGGACGTGCTGATCAGCCCCGAACAAGTGGTCACCCACTACATCAAGCGCCTGATCGAAATTCCCGGCGCCTTGCAGGTGATCGACTTCGCCGAAGGCAAGGCGCAACTGGTCGCCGTAAAGGCTTACTACGGCGGGCCGTTGGTGGGCCAGCAACTGCGCCAGTTACGCGAGCACATGCCCAATGTGGAAACCCGCGTAGCGGCGATTTTCCGCCGTGACCGGCCGATACTGCCCCAGGGCGACACGGTAATCGAAGCCGATGACGAGGTGTTTTTCATCGCCGCCAAAGCGAATATTCGCGCAGTGATGAGCGAAATGCGCCGCCTGGATGAAACCTACAAGCGCATCGTCATCGCCGGTGGTGGGCAAATCGGCGAGCGCCTGGCCGAGGCCATTGAAAGCCGCTACCAGGTCAAGATCATCGAAATGAGCCCTGCGCGCTGCCGGCATTTGTCCGACACCCTGGACAGCACCGTGGTACTGCAAGGCAGCGCCTCGGACCGCGACCTGCTGCTGGAAGAAAACATCGCCGATGCCGATATCTTCCTGGCCCTGACCAACGATGACGAAGCCAACATCATGTCGTCGCTGCTGGCCAAGCGGTTGGGGGCCAAGAAGGTGATGACCATCATTAATAACCCGGCCTACGTCGACCTGATCCAGGGCGGCGATATCGACATCGCCATCAGCCCGCAGTTGGCAACCATCGGCACCTTGCTGGCCCACGTTCGCCGTGGCGATATCGTGAGCGTGCACTCCCTGCGCCGGGGTGCGGCCGAAGCCATCGAGGCGATTGCCCATGGCGACGCCAAGTCGAGCAAGGTGATCGGCAAGGCCATCCGTGATATCGGCTTACCGCCGGGCACCACCATCGGCGCGATCATCCGTGACGAAGAGGTGCTTATCGCCCACGACGACACCGTGATCGCCACCGGTGACCATGTGATCCTGTTTCTTGTGGATAAAAAACATATCCGCGACGTGGAGAAACTGTTCCATGTGGGCCTGAGCTTTTTCTGATTTGATGGAGTGACCGACATGCTCGAATCCCTGGAAAAAATGCTCGCCAAGGGTGTGGATAACTCGCTGCTGCGCTTTGGCTTGGGCAAGGGTTACCTGGACTTGAAGGACAACGCCAAGGCGGCGCAGCATTTGCAGAAATGCGTGGAGTTCGACCCCAAGTATTCGGCGGCATGGAAGCTTTTAGGCAAGGCCCAATTAGGTTTGGAAGACAGTTCGGCGGCGCGGCTGGCGTGGGAGAAGGGCATTGAAGCGGCCCAGGCCCATGGCGACAAACAGGCAGAAAAAGAGATGACAGTGTTCCTGAAGAAACTCGACCGCCAGACCTGAATGAAGATCAAAAATGTGGGAGCGGGCTTGCTCGCGAATACGGTGTGTCAGCTACATATTCAGTGACTGACACTCCGTATTCGCGAGCAAGCCCGCTCCCACATTTGTTTTGTGTGGAGCTTACGTCAGTACCACCGCTCCTCACCCGGCGGGCGTTTCTTGAAGCGTTTCATGCTCCACATGTACTGGCTCGGGTAGGCGCCGACATACCGCTCCACCACCTTGCTCATCGCCGCGCAGGACGTGGCAGTGTCGGTGCTGTACATATCTTCCGGCGCAGCTTCCAAAATCACTTTGTAACCCGAACCATCCGGCAGCCGCAGGGCATGCAGGAACACGCCAACGGCTTTATGCCCGGCCAGCATGTTCGGCACAAATTTGCTGGTGAGCGCCTGGGTGGCGAAGAACGGCACGAAGATCCCCGCGGATTCAGCCGGTTCCGGGTCGGCAGGGATACCCACCTGGCCGCCTTTGCGCACTTCCTTGATCACGCTGAGGATGCCTTCCTTGGTGGACGCCGCCACGCGGTTGCCCAGTTGCACGCGCTGTTTGCGCAGCAATTCATCCACCGCCCTGAGCTTGGGCGGGCGGTAGAAAATGATCGGTTTGCACTGGCTGCAATAGAAGTGGTTCAACACTTCCCAGTTGCCCAGGTGGCTGGTGATGCCCACCACGCCTTTGCCCGAGGCCAGCGCCTCATGCAGCACTTCCAGGCCTTCGACTTCACGCACCAGGTCGATGGAGCGCTGGGCGGGCCAGATCCACGCGCAGGCGCTTTCGGTCAGGGACTTGCCGATGTCCATCAGGCTTTGGCCGACCAGGCGCTCGCGGGCGGCCGGGTCCATGTCCGGGAAGCATTTGGACAGGTTGATCCGCACCGTTTCGCGGGAGCGGTTGGGGGTTTTCCACATGATCCAGCCAATCGCGGTGCCGACGGCCTGGACAGCGCGCCAAGGCAGCAGCGCGAACAATCGCAGAGCGCCTACCAGCATGGCGCCTTTAAACTTTTCCACAGGTCACTCCTGATCGTGTGTGGTGCGCAAAGCCGGCATTCTAACCGGCGTTGGCCAGGTCCGCGTAACGGTCGCAGTCTTGGGTATGGTCCATGACCATGCCCGAGGCCTGCATGAACGCATAGCAAATGGTGGGGCCGACGAAAGTGAAACCGGCTTTTTTCAGGGCTTTGCTCATGGCTTCGGCCTCGGGGGTAATCGCCGGGACTTCGCTGCGGTCCTTGAAGTGATTGACCTTGGGCACACCGCCCACAAACGACCAGAGCCACCCCACGGGATCCTCCAGCGCCAGCCACGCGGCGGCATTGCGGCGGGTGGCGTTGAGCTTCAAGCGATTGCGCACGATGCCTGGGTCCAGCATCAGCGCTTGAATCTCACCATCGGTCAGCCGTGCCAGGCGCTTTGCATCAAAGCCGAACAAGACCTTTCGATAATGCTCGCGTTTGCGTAAAACGGTGATCCAGGAAAGGCCCGCCTGGAACCCTTCGAGTAAAAGCAACTCGAACAAACCCTGCGCATCGCGCAGCGGCGTTCCCCACTCTTGATCGTGATATGCCATGTACAGCGGATCTTCAGAACACCAAAAGCAGCGTGGCATAAGGCTCCAGGGAGTGGTGGCAGGGCCGAATCGGGTATACTCCCGCTCTTTAAATCGCAGCCCAAGTAACAGGTGAATTTTGTGAGCCAGCCTACGCCAGCCGTGCGTACCTTCCAAGACTTGATCCTCGCCCTCCAGCAATACTGGGCCGAGCAAGGTTGTGTGGTACTTCAGCCCTACGATATGGAAGTAGGCGCCGGCACTTTCCACACCGCAACATTCCTGCGGGCCATTGGCCCGGAAACCTGGAACGCCGCTTATGTGCAGCCCAGTCGTCGCCCGACTGACGGCCGCTACGGCGAAAACCCGAACCGTCTGCAGCATTACTACCAGTTCCAGGTGGTATTGAAGCCGAACCCGGACAACTTCCAGGAGCTGTACCTGGGCTCGCTCAAGCATGTTGGCCTGGACCCTCTGGTGCACGACATCCGTTTTGTCGAAGACAACTGGGAATCGCCAACCTTGGGCGCCTGGGGCCTGGGCTGGGAAGTCTGGCTCAACGGCATGGAAGTGACGCAGTTCACCTACTTCCAGCAAGCGGGTGGCATCGAGTGCTACCCGGTGACCGGCGAAATCACCTACGGCCTTGAGCGCCTGGCCATGTACCTGCAGGGCGTGGACTCGGTCTACGACCTGGTATGGGCTGACGGCCCGTTCGGCAAAGTCACCTACGGCGACGTGTTCCACCAGAACGAAGTGGAGCAGTCCACCTACAACTTCGAGCACGCCAACGTCGACAAGCTGTTCGAACTGTTCGATTTCTACGAAAGCGAAGCCAAGCGCCTGATCGAACTGGACCAGCCGCTGCCGTTGCCAAGCTATGAAATGGTGTTGAAGGCCTCCCATACCTTCAACCTGCTGGACGCCCGCCGTGCCATCTCGGTAACGGCGCGCCAGCAATACATCCTGCGTGTGCGCACCCTGGCGCGTTCCGTCGCTCAAGCCTACCTGCTGGCCCGCGCCAAGCTGGGCTTCCCGATGGCGACCCCGGATTTGCGTGATGAAGTGTTGGCTAAGCTGGAGGCTGCACAATGAGTGCTCAAGATTTCCTGGTTGAACTGGGCACCGAAGAGCTGCCACCCAAGGCACTCAACACCCTGGCCGACGCGTTCCTGGCCGGTATCGAAAAGGGCCTGCAAAGCGCCGGCCTGAAGTTTGAAGCGAAAAAAGTCTACGCCGCGCCACGTCGCCTGGCTGTGTTGCTGACTGCGCTGGAAACCCAGCAGCCGGACCGCAGCATCAACCTCGACGGCCCGCCACGCCAGGCCGCTTTCGACGCTGAAGGCAACCCGACTCAAGCGGCCCTGGGCTTCGCCAAGAAGTGCGGCGTAGAACTGAGCGAGATCGACCAGAGCGGCCCGAAACTGCGCTTCAGCCAGGTCATTACCGGCAAGCCGACCGCGAGCCTGCTGCCGACCATCGTTGAAGATTCCTTGAACGACCTGCCGATCCCCAAGCGCATGCGCTGGGGGGCACGCAAAGAAGAATTCGTACGCCCGACTCAATGGCTGGTGATGCTGCTCGGTGACCAGGTCATCGACTGCACCATCCTCGCCCAGAAGGCTGGTCGTGACTCCCGTGGCCACCGCTTCCATCACCCTGAAGCCGTTCGCATCACTTCGCCGGCCAACTACGCCGCCGACCTGCGTGCCGCCTACGTGCTGGCCGATGCCAACGAGCGCCGCGAGCTGATCAACAAGCGCACTGAAGAACTGGCTCGCCTGCAGGAAGGCACCGCCATCGTGCCGCCAAGCCTGCTGGACGAAGTGACCGCCCTGGTTGAATGGCCAGTGCCGCTGGTGTGCTCGTTCGAAGAACGCTTCCTCGACGTGCCGCAAGAAGCCCTGATCACCACCATGCAGGACAACCAGAAGTACTTCTGCCTGCTGGACGTGGACGGTAAGTTGCTGCCGCGCTTTATCACCGTGGCCAACATCGAAAGCAAAGACCCACAGCAGATCATCGCCGGTAACGAGAAAGTCGTGCGCCCGCGCCTGACCGATGCCGAGTTCTTCTTCAAGCAAGACAAGAAGCAGAAGCTGGAAGACTTCAACCTGCGCCTGCAGAACGTGGTGTTCCAGGAAAAACTCGGCAGCGTCTACGACAAAGCCGTGCGCGTTTCCAAGCTGGCGGCCTACATTGCGCCGCGCATCGGCGGTGATGCGGCCTGGGCTGCGCGTGCGGGCCTGCTCTCCAAGTGCGACTTGGCCACCGAGATGGTCGGCGAGTTCCCGGAGATGCAAGGTGTTGCCGGTTACTACTACGCCCTCAACGACGGCGAGCCAGACGACGTAGCCCTGGCCCTGAACGAGCAGTACATGCCGCGCGGTGCCGGAGCAGAGCTGCCAAGCACCCTGACCGGTGCGGCCGTGGCCATCGCCGATAAGCTGGACACCCTCGTTGGCATCTTCGGTATCGGCATGTTGCCCACCGGCAGCAAAGACCCGTATGCCCTGCGCCGTGCGGCCTTGGGTGTGCTGCGGATCCTGATCGACAAAAAGCTCGACCTCGACCTGACCCAGGCCGTGGTGTTCGCCGTCGGTCAGTTCGGTGCCAAGGTCAAGCAAGCGGGCCTGGCCGAGCAAGTGCTTGAGTTCGTGTTCGACCGCCTGCGTGCGCGCTACGAAGACGAAGGCGTGGACGTGTCGGTGTACCTGGCAGTGCGCGCCCTGCAACCGGGTTCGGCGCTGGACTTCGACCAGCGCGTACAAGCCGTACAGGCCTTCCGCAAACTGCCGGAAGCCGATGCCCTGGCCTCCGTGAACAAGCGCGTATCGAACCTGCTGAGCAAGGCCGAAGGCCTGGGCAACGCTGAAGTCGACCCTGGCCTGTTTGCCGATGCCAAGGAGTTCTCGCTGAACTCGGCTATCGCCAAAGCGGAAACAGCGGTGAAACCGTTGATCGCCGAGCGTAACTACGCCGAAGCGCTGGCGCGCCTGGCCACCCTGCGCGAGCCGGTGGATGCGTACTTCGAAGCGGTGATGATCAATGCCGACGATGCCAACGTGCGCAAGAACCGCTACGCCATGCTGGCGCGTCTGCGGGGCTTGTTCGTCAATATCGCTGACATTTCGACGCTGAGCTGACCATGTTGAAACTGCTGATTCTCGATCGGGACGGGGTGATCAATTACGACTCCGACGCTTACATCAAGTCAGTGGCCGAGTGGATTCCACTGCCCGGTTCGATCGAGGCCATCGCGCAGTTGAGCAAAGCTGGCTGGACGGTGGCCATCGCCACCAACCAGTCCGGCATCGCCCGCGGTTACTACGACATCGCCACCCTGGACGCCATGCACACGCGCTTGCGCACGTTGGTGGCCGAGCAGGGCGGTGAAGTGGGGTTGGTGGTGTACTGCCCCCACGGACCGGACGAGGGCTGCGATTGCCGCAAGCCCAAGCCGGGGATGTTGAAAACTATTGCAGAACATTACAAGGTGCCACTGGCTGGGATATGGTTCGTCGGGGACAGCCTCGGTGACCTGGAGGCGGCCAAGGCCGTCGACTCTCAGCCAGTTTTGGTTAAGACCGGGAAAGGCGAAAAGACCCAGGCGAAAAACCTGCCGGTTGGCACTTTGATTTTTGACGATCTGGCGGCGGTTGCCGCAGAACTTATCAACAACTAGCCGCCCTCGACTTCCTGGCCAAGGAGTGTTCGGGAGTGCGCTTTTAGCAGGCGGGCATTGTCCCGCAACGGTAAATGCCGCCATGTCGATTTTGCAGGCCATCAGAACCTTTTTCTTTTACCTGCTGTTGGGCACCAGTTCGTTTCTCTGGTGCACCCTGAGCTTTTTTATTGCGCCCTTTTTGCCGTTCAAGGCGCGCTATCGCTTTATCAACGTCTATTGGTGCCGCTGTGCGTTGTGGCTGACCAAGGTGTTCCTGGGCATCCGCTTTGAGGTCAAAGGCGCTGAAAACGTGCCGGAACAGCCTTGCGTGATTCTGTCGAACCACCAGAGCACCTGGGAGACGTTCTTTCTCTCGGCGTATTTCTCGCCATTGAGCCAAGTGCTCAAGCGCGAGCTGCTGTACGTGCCGTTCTTCGGCTGGGCCATGGCCATGTTGCGACCGATCGCCATTGACCGTGACAACCCCAAGGCGGCCCTCAAGCACGTCGCCAAGAAGGGCGACGAGCTGCTCAAGGACGGCGTCTGGGTGCTGATCTTCCCGGAAGGTACACGCGTGCCCTACGGCACGGTGGGCAAGTTCTCGCGCGGTGGTACTGCATTGGCGGTAAATGCCAACCTACCGGTGCTGCCCATTGCCCACAACGCGGGCAAGTTCTGGCCCAAGACTGGCTGGGCAAAACGCGAGGGCACCATCACGGTGGTGATCGGCGAACCTATGTATGCCGAAGGTGAAGGCCCGCGCGCCATTGCAGCACTGAATGACCGCGCTGCAGCCTGGAACGAAGCGCAACAACGGGCCATGGGATCGCTGCCACCGGAGCCGGTTGTGGCCGAGAAGCCGGCCGCTTGAGCATCTGTGGATAACCTGTGTACGGTTTGTTGGCGAATTGCCTTTTTTGACTTATAAGAAACTGATTTTATTGGATATTTCTTAAAACTTAAAAAAACGGAAAAAGGTGCATAAGTTTTTTCCGCATTAAAAAACCGGTCCTTGCGACCGGTTTTTTATACACGGTGCAAAAGCCGATTGTTCAGTCCTCCAACAAGGGCAATTCCAGCCGGAACGTAGTGCCCTTATCCACCACGCTTTCGCAACTGATACGCCCGCTATGGCGTTCCACGACGGCCTTGACCATGGTCAAACCCAACCCCAGCCCCTCGCTGCCCTGAGACGAATCGAAGCGCCGATACTGGCTGAACAGCTCAGGTAAATCCTCGGTGGAAATCCCCGGGCCCTGGTCGCTGATGCGGCATTCCAGCCAGCCCTGCGTGCTTGTGTGACTCAACCTTACGGTGGTTCCGGACGGTGAGTACTTAATCGCGTTCTCCAACACGTTGAACAATGCGCGGGTCAGCAGGGATTGATCGGCTGACACCATGCCTTCGTCGGCTTCATCCAGGTCGTGGACCAAATGGATGCCCTTGAGTTGAGCGATCACCGCCACCTGATCAAACGCATCCATTACCAACATGGCAAATAGCGTTGGCTGGAAGTGGTAACCGTCGGCCTCCGCTTTGGCCAGTTGGACAAACGATTCGGTGAGGCTCAGGGCACGTCGCACTTGCTGCTCGATCTGGGCATACACCGGGGATTCACCGTTGTGCACATCCAACAACGCGAGAATTGCCGAATGCGGCGCGCGGAGGTCGTGGGAGAGGAAGCGCAACATGGTTTCACGGTGCTGCTGGGCTTCACGCTCTTTGCTCAAGTCCGTCAGGCTCAGTAGCCAGCCAAGCGCCACATCACCCTCGGCGGGCAGCAGGGGGGCGAGCTCCATGCGCAGGCTACGTTGGTGGATATCGCGGAACTCAATCAGCTCCAGGGCCGAAAGGGCAGGGCGCACGCCATTGTGCAGCGGTGGATAACCTAGATCCGCCAGTTGCTCCAGAAGGTTTTCGTTAACCAGGTCGCTCCCGAATACTTGCCGGGCGATGCGATTGGCCAGGAGGATATTGCCCCTGGGGTCGGTGATCAGCGTGGCCACCGGCAAACACTCCAGCCCATCGGCCATAAAGCGTCGGGTATCGCGTGTGCGGCTGACGGCCTGTTCCAGGGCGAAGATACGCGACTGCAGTACGTCGCCATTGCTGGCCGGCGCACGACGGCGTTCAGGCAGTACTTTGGGTTCATTATCCAGGCGCGCCAATTCCCAACCGAAATAGGCCAGGATCACGCTCAGGCGGCGCCAGTTCCAAATCAAGTAGCTGAGCAAGAGGCCGATCAGGCACGCCGCCGGCGACCACCAATACCCCATGCGTAGCAGGGCCAACGACGCCA
Organism: Pseudomonas kairouanensis; assembly: GCF_004682055.1. Taxonomy (GTDB): domain Bacteria; phylum Pseudomonadota; class Gammaproteobacteria; order Pseudomonadales; family Pseudomonadaceae; genus Aquipseudomonas; species Aquipseudomonas kairouanensis. The sequence goes on from NZ_QUZU01000017.1 coordinate 38,267, forward strand.
GCATTGCCACCGCCATGCAGCCTACGGTCATCCACAAGGCGTAGCGTGGGCGATACAGCAGCAGACCCAACAGCAACGCCACCAGGGAGGTCGCCATCAATGCCGCAAGCCAACCGGGTAGATCCACAATACTGCGGCCTTGCAGCAGGCCATTGAGTACGTTTGCCTGGATCTCAACGCCCGCGGTGGTACCGGCCGCTGAGGAGAGCTGAGTGACAAAGCGGTCGCCCATGCCAGAGGCCGTGGCGCCCACCAGAATCAGACGATCGCGAAATAGCTCAGGAGGCACTTCACCGTGCAATACGCTGGCATAGGACACACTGGGGAAATGGGTGTGGGCGGCGATGAAGGGGATACGAATGGCATGTTCCCGGTGCCAGTGCGGTGTGATCGGCGCCAGGGACGCCCCAGGCATTTCCGACGTCGTTCCACTCAAGGTGTAGGCCAGCCAGGCCAACTGCGGGGCGGTGCTGTCGGGCGGGCCTTCGCGCAAATACAGGCTACGCACGACACCATCGTTATCCGCTTCCACATTGATATGGCCTACGCCCTTGGCGCATTTGAGCAGCGGCAGCAACTGCGCCCCCGGCTGGCTGTAGTTGGTGGTGCCTTCACGCACCAGCGGCAGCAACACATTGCCGGCGTTGCACACGGCATCAGCCAAGCGCTTGTCGCTGGTGGGCTCACCTGGATCACTGAACATGACATCAAACAAAATAGCGGCCGGCTGTGCTGCGCTCAGGCGGTCAATCAGGTCCGCATGAAGGCTTCGGGGCCAAGGCCATGGTCCAAGCTTTTTCAGGCTGGAGTCATCGATGGTCACCAGCAGAATGCGCGGGTCGACCGGCAGCGGCGTGAGGCGGCGCAGGCTGTCATACAGCGGATTGTTCAGGGCCAGGCCTGCGCTCAATGAGAGGTACGCCGTAATGGGGAGAAGCAACAAGCCTATCCACAACCACTCGCGCACCAGGCCATGGAACAGGCGCTGGGCATGGGTGGGTTGACGCTTTTCGGCCTTGCCCCACAGCATCACGGGGCTATGCGCCTGTGTGGTTGGCGAGTGTATGAAGCTGTCATAGGCCCCCGGTTTTTATTCAGGTGATGGAACGACGCCCTGCCCAGTGAAGCTGATTTTCGGCAGACCGAAAAGTTTTCCTGCGGGATATTCCGTACGCGACAGTTTACGGCAGCGCATGCGTCGGCTGATCCTTTTCCTTAGGGTCGGGAGCCGGTATCTTTCCCACATAGGTACCGAGGACTTTCAACAGGCTGTCCGCTCATTGATCCCAGCGTACCGAGAGTTCCAAGGGGCATACCGATCTGAGCATAATTCTTCAGATTCAAACGCCGGAATCTGCGCAGTAAGTGCCCTCAAGGCGGCTGCCGTACTCTTCAACACAAAAGGACCACCCATGCGTGTCGCAATACTGGATGACGAACCCGCCGAACTGCGCCGGGTGGAACAGACACTGCGACAAATCCCCAGCACCGCCGAACAGCCCTGGACCTTGCATTGCTTCGAACGCGGTGAAGACCTGTTACGTCAACTGCGCCGGGAAACCTTCGACCTGCTGATTCTCGACTGGCAGCTGCCGGATATCACCGGGATTGCCTTGCTGCGCTGGACCCGTGAGCACATGGAGTCACCGCCCGCCGTGATCATGCTCACCAGCCGTGATGCCGAGAGCGATATCGTCACCGCATTGAACAGTGGCGCTGATGATTACGTCAGCAAACCTTTTCGGCCCAATGAACTCAAGGCCCGTGTCAGCGCAGTTTTACGCCGGCATGGTCTGCAGAAATCGGCGACTCATGAAGTGCAAAGCTTCAACGACCTGACCTTTGATGACGCGGAATTGACCGTCACCCGTGCGGGTAAACCAATCAACCTCACAGAGCGCGAGTACCGATTGGCCAGCTGCCTGTTCGCCAATCTGGCGCGGCCGTTGTCCCGCGAATATCTGTACGAACGCTTCTGGACCCACGAAGAGATGGTCTCCTCACGGCCGTTGGATACCCATATCTATCGGCTGCGTAACAAGCTGGGGTTAACGGCAGATCGGGGTTGGCAGCTGTTGACGATCTACGGGTATGGGTATCGGTTGGAGAGTGTGGCAACGGTTTCACCGTGATGTTCCACGTGGAGCATTTGATTTTTTGAGCAATAAAAAAGGCCAACGCTAAGCGTTGGCCTTTTTGTTTAACGGTGTACCTGAATCAGAAGTCCAGGTTGGAAACCGCCAAGGCATTGCTCTCGATGAAGTCACGACGAGGCTCGACCGCATCACCCATCAGGGTGTTGAAGATCTGGTCTGCGCCAATGGCGTCTTCGATGGTCACGCGCAGCATACGACGCTGGCTTGGGTCCATGGTGGTTTCCCACAATTGATCCGGGTTCATTTCGCCCAGACCTTTGTAGCGCTGGATGGTGTGACGCTTGGTGCTTTCGGCCATCAGCCAGTCGAGGGCTTCTTTGAATTCCTTGACCTGCTTCTTGCGTTCGCCACGCTGGATGTAAGCGCCGTCGTCCAGCAGGGTGCTCAGTTGAGCGCCCAGGGTTACTACGGTTTTGTAGTCGTTGCTGCCGAAGAAGTCGCGGTTGAAGGTGACGTAGTTCGACAGGCCATGGGAGATCAATTCGACCTCTGGCAGCCAGACGTTACGCTCACGGTCTTCACGCAGGCTGGCTTTGTACACCAGGCCAGACTTCTCGACGGTACGCAGGCGCACTTCGTACTGAGCCAGCCAATCCTGCATCGCTGCGTGATCGCTCAGTTGCTCCAGGCTCACAGCTGGCAAGTAGATAAAGTGCTCGGTCAGCTCCTGAGGGTACAGGCGCGACAGACGCTTGAGGGTCTTCATCACCATGCGGAAGTCGTTAACCAGACGCTCCAACGCCTCGCCAGAGATCCCTGGGGCTTCGTCGTTCAGGTGCAGGCTGGCATCTTCCAGGGCCGACTGCGTCATGTACTCTTCCATGGCGTCGTCGTCTTTGATGTATTGCTCTTGCTTGCCCTTTTTCACTTTGTACAACGGCGGCTGGGCAATGTAGATGTAGCCGCGCTCGATCAGCTCCGGCAACTGACGGAAGAAAAACGTCAGCAGCAAGGTACGGATGTGCGAACCGTCAACGTCAGCATCGGTCATGATGATGATGTTGTGGTAGCGCAGCTTGTCGATGTTGTACTCGTCACGGCCAATACCGCAGCCCAACGCCGTGATCAAGGTGCCGACCTCCTGGGAGGAAATCATCTTGTCGAAGCGGGCTTTCTCGACGTTGAGGATCTTACCCTTCAACGGCAGGATGGCCTGGGTGCGACGGTTACGACCCTGCTTGGCGGAACCGCCAGCAGAGTCACCTTCCACCAGGTACAGTTCGGAGAGGGCAGGGTCCTTCTCTTGGCAGTCGGCCAGTTTGCCCGGCAGGCCAGCGATGTCCAACGCGCCTTTACGACGAGTCATCTCACGGGCTTTACGCGCAGCTTCACGGGCACGGGCGGCGTCGATCATCTTGCCGACAACCAGCTTGGCTTCGTTCGGGTTCTCCAGCAGGAAGTCGGAGAAGTATTTACCCATCTCCTGTTCCACTGCGGTCTTCACTTCGGAAGACACCAGCTTGTCTTTGGTCTGGGAGCTGAACTTAGGATCCGGCACTTTCACCGAGATAATCGCGGTCAGGCCTTCGCGCGCATCATCACCGGTAGTAGCGACTTTGTGCTTCTTGGCCAAGCCCTCGGCTTCGATGTAGGTGTTCAGGTTACGCGTCAATGCGGAACGGAAACCCACCAGGTGAGTACCGCCGTCACGCTGCGGAATGTTGTTGGTGAAGCACAACAGGTTCTCGTTGAAGCTGTCGTTCCACTGCAGGGCGATTTCCACGCCGATGCCGTCTTCACGCTGGATGTTGAAGTGGAACACCTGGTTGACCGCAGTCTTGTTGGTGTTCAGGTATTCAACGAATGCACGCAGGCCACCTTCGTACTTGAACAGTTCTTCCTTGCCGCTGCGTTCGTCCTTGAGGACGATACCTACACCGGAGTTGAGGAACGACAGTTCGCGAATACGCTTGGCCAGGATGTCCCAGCTGAAGTGGATATTCTTGAAGGTCTCGCTGGAGGCCTTGAAGTGAATCTGGGTACCGGTGGTTTCGCTATCGCCCACAATCGCCATCGGTGCCTGAGGCACACCATGCACGTAGGTTTGTTCCCAGATCTTGCCGCTGCGGCGAACGGTCAACACCAGTTCTTCCGACAGGGCATTTACCACCGACACACCTACACCGTGCAAACCGCCGGAGACTTTATAGGAGTTATCGTCGAACTTACCGCCAGCGTGGAGCACGGTCATGATGACCTCTGCCGCCGAAACGCCTTCTTCTTTATGCACATCAACCGGGATGCCACGACCGTTGTCGCGCACGGTGATGGACTCATCCGGGTGGATGATGATGCTGATATCGTCGCAGTAGCCGGCCAGCGCTTCGTCGATGGAGTTATCGACCACCTCGAACACCATGTGGTGCAGACCGCTACCATCATCGGTGTCGCCGATGTACATACCGGGACGTTTGCGTACGGCATCCAAACCTTTCAGCACTTTAATGCTGGTCGAGTCGTACGTTTGTTCTTCGCTCATGCCTTCACTCCCGATGGTCGTGGGTCTGGGTGATACGGCCCTGTTCCACGTGGAACAAAGCGACTGGCGTTTCCGTCTGCCAGCCTTCCCTCAATAAGTCGTGGTCTACACAGGTGATAAACACCTGGCAGCGTAAGTCTTCCAACAAGCGGCATAGCGCGAGGCGATGTTGCTCGTCGAGTTCGGACGGCAAGTCATCCACCAGATAAATACATTGTCCCCGCCGGGCTTGGCTAACCAAGTGGCCCTGGGCAATACGCAGAGCACACACCACCAACTTTTGCTGACCGCGGGACAAAATGTCCGCAGCATTGTGAGCGCCTAATCTAAGACGCAAATCAGCGCGTTGGGGTCCGGCCTGGGTATGGCCAATTTGCTGATCCCGTTGCAAGGACGTGGCGAGCACAGCACTCAACTCGCGCTCTTTGTCCCAACCACGGTAATAACTCAGCGTCAGCCCTTCGAGGTCCAACAACTCACTCAAGGTCTGCTCAAAGACTGGTTTCAAGGCTTTGATATAGGCGCGGCGGTATTCATCTATCTCATCGCTGGCCAGGCACAGTTCCCGGTCCCAGGCCGCCTGCGAAGCGGCGTCAAGTGTACCATGCCGCAGCCATGAGTTCCGCTGCCGCAGGGCCTTCTGCAGGCGCTGCCAAGTGGCCATAAAACGCGGTTCCACGTGGAACACTCCCCAATCGAGGAATTGCCTGCGGATTTTTGGCGCACCTTCCAACAGCCGGAAACTGTCGGGGTTGATCAGTTGCAGCGGCAGAATTTCTGCCAACTGCGCAGCACTTCGAGCATTCTGCCCGTCAATGCGGATTTGAAACTCACCACCGCGATCACGGGATATTCCCAGGCTGCTGTGTCCGCCTTCGGCCAATTCAACCTGGCCAAATACCGTGCACGCCAACTGTTCGTATTGGATAACCGGTAACAAGCGGGCGCTGCGGAACGAACGGGCGAGCCCCAGCAAGTGAATGGCTTCCAGCACGCTGGTTTTGCCACTGCCATTGGCGCCGTGGAGGATATTGATGCGGGGGGAGGGGGAGAAGGTCACCGGGTGCAGATTGCGCACCGCGGTGACCGAGACGCGACTGAGGGACATCTAGCTTCTATTACAGGCGCATCGGCATAACAACGTAGGCCGAGTCGTCGTTGTCGGATTCTTGCACCAGGGCACTGCTGTTGGAGTCCGACAGGATCAGGCGAACCTGTTCGGTGGTCATCACACCCAGCACGTCGAGCAAGTAACTTACGTTGAAGCCGATTTCCAGGGAGCCGCCATTGTAGTCAACGCCCACTTCTTCTTCTGCCTCTTCCTGTTCCGGGTTGTTGGCCTGGATTTTCAGCTGACCATTGGCCAGTTGCAGGCGAATACCACGGTACTTTTCGTTCGACAGAATCGCAGTACGGCTGAACGCTTCACGCAACGCTTGGCGGTCACCGAGCACCAGCTTGTCACCACCTTTAGGCAGTACGCGCTCGTAGTCCGGGAACTTGCCGTCAACCAGCTTGGAGGTAAAGGTGAACTCACCCGTCGTTGCGCGGATGTGGTGCTGACCCAACACGATACTGACGTTGCCATCCGGCTCGGTGAGCAGGCGCGCCAACTCAAGAATACCTTTGCGCGGCACGATCACCTGGTGACGATCCGGCTGACCGATATCAGCTTTCATCGAGCACATTGCCAGACGGTGACCGTCAGTGGCTACAGCCCTGATGATGCCTTCGGACACCTCCAACAGCATGCCGTTGAGGTAGTAACGCACGTCCTGCTGGGCCATGGCGAAGCTGGTGCGCTCGATGAGGCGGCGCAGTTTGCTTTGCTCAAGGCTGCAGGTCAGCGAGCCCGGGCCTTCTTCCACGGTCGGGAAGTCGTTGGCCGGCAAGGTGGACAGGGTGAAGCGACTGCGACCGGCCTTGACCACCAATTTAGCCTCATCAACCTTGATGTCGATGAGGGCGTCGTTCGGCAGGCTTTTGCAGATATCCATCAGCTTGCGCGCAGGTACGGTGATCTCGCCCGGCTCGGCAGGCTCTTCCAGTTGTACGCGACCAACCAGTTCGACCTCAAGGTCAGTACCGGTCAGGGACAGTTGCTGGCCTTCGACCACCAGCAATACGTTGGAGAGCACCGGCAAGGTCTGTCGGCGCTCGACGACGCCTGCGACCAGTTGCAGGGGTTTCAACAGGGCTTCGCGTTGAATGGTGAAATGCATGGTCTAGTCCCTTGCCTTAATAAGCTGCGCTGGTGTCATTACGTTGTCAGTGTGCGCAGCAGGTTCTTGTAGTCCTCGCGAATATCCGCGTCGGATTCCTTAAGTTCATTGATCTTGCGACACGCGTGCAAGACCGTGGTGTGGTCGCGACCGCCAAACACATCACCAATTTCCGGCAGGCTGTGGTTGGTCAACTCCTTGGAGAGTGCCATGGCCACCTGACGGGGACGTGCCACCGAGCGCGAACGGCGCTTGGACAGCAGGTCGGAAATCTTGATCTTGTAGTACTCGGCCACGGTGCGCTGGATGTTATCCACACTCACCAGTTTGTCCTGCAGCGCCAGCAAGTCTTTCAGGGATTCGCGAATCAGCTCGATGGTGATATCGCGGCCCATGAAGTGCGAGTGAGCGATGACCCGCTTGAGCGCGCCTTCGAGCTCACGCACATTGGAGCGAATGCGTTGGGCAATAAAGAAAGCAGCGTCGTGGGGCAGGTCGACTTTGGCCTGGTCGGCCTTTTTCATCAGGATCGCGACCCGGGTTTCCAACTCTGGTGGCTCGACTGCAACAGTCAGGCCCCAGCCAAAACGCGACTTGAGGCGTTCTTCCAGGCCTTCGATTTCCTTCGGGTAACGGTCACTGGTCAAGATGACCTGTTGGCCACCTTCGAGCAGGGCGTTGAAGGTATGGAAAAACTCTTCCTGGGAGCGCTCTTTACGGGCGAAGAATTGAATGTCATCGATCAACAATGCATCAACGGAGCGATAAAACCGCTTGAACTCGTTGATGGCGTTGAGCTGCAAGGCCTTGACCATGTCGGCGACGAAACGCTCCGAGTGCAGGTACACCACCTTGGCATTCGGGTTCTTCTTTAATAGGTGGTTACCGACCGCGTGCATCAAGTGCGTCTTACCCAAGCCCACGCCACCATAAAGGAAGAGTGGGTTGTAGCCGTGCTTGGGGTTATCCGCCACCTGCCAGGCAGCCGCGCGGGCCAGCTGGTTGGATTTACCCTCGACGAAGTTCTCAAAGGTAAAGGTGCGATTGAGGTAGCTGGTGTGCTTGAGCGCGCCCTCAACCTGCACAGTGCGCTGTTCGGCACGCACTGGGGCTTGTTGGGAGCTGGCTCCCGCCATTGGGTCGAAGCTGTCACGGGACGGCTCTTCATGCTCTGGCGCGCTTTTTTGCGCAGCTGTTTTCGAGGGCGTAGGCGCCGGAGCGGGCGGGGTAACCACCGGAGCAGCGGCAGCCTGGGCTTGCGATGCAGCTGCCGCCAAGGGTGCGTTCGGCGCAGCGCGAGGCGCGGAGCTACGCTTGCTACCTATTAATAAGGAGAGCACGGGGGCGAGCCCGTTGCCGTGTTCATCGAGCAATTCGAGAACGCGACTCAGGTATTTCTCGTTGACCCAGTCGAGAACAAAACGATTGGGTGCGTAGACACGCAACTCGTCGCCTTCGGCTTCGACCTGTAGCGGACGGATCCAGGTGTTGAATTGCTGGGCAGGCAGCTCATCGCGCAAAAGCTCCACGCACTGCTGCCAAAGTTCCACTGACACGGATATCCCCTAAGTTGAAAGCCGGTGAGGCAAAAACAGCCGCCATTGTAGCGGCGAGCCGCCCACTTATCCACATGTAGGTTGCGCACAGGCCAGCCAAAATCAATGCCTTATCCCCGAAAAAAGCGACCGATGGTCTGTGCATAAGGTCTGTGGATAAGCGTACCTGAGCTCGTTGTACAAGTGGGGGCGAAAGTCTGTGGGTAACTGGCCTGTGGATAACATCCCTTTTCACCCACAGCTTATCCGACAGCGCAGCACAGGCAGAGCCCAGTTTCTCCCCCGTGTTGTCATTCTCTGTACATCAAGTGGAATATGGCCTCAAGGCAGTTATCCACAGATGATCGGCTCCCTAGCTTTTATAAGCTTTACAGAAAAGCTTTAAATAACTTCCTTCTTTATTTTTATATCTATGGCATTGCCCATGAAAGCTGAGCGCAGAGAAAAGGGCCCTTTGCCCTATAGAGATCTAATTGAAGGAAAAGCTGGTTGGAAATTGACCTAGAGGCTTGCTTTCTCTAGAATCGCCGGTCTCTTAAAACGGGGGCCATTCCGGCCCGTTGTGGACGAACCAGGTAACAACGCCATGAAACGTACTTTCCAACCAAGCACCATCAAACGCGCCCGTACCCACGGCTTCCGTGCTCGCATGGCTACCAAGAACGGCCGTGCTGTCCTGTCGCGTCGCCGCGCCAAAGGTCGTGCGCGTCTGGCAGTTTGATAATCCGGTACTGGTGGTGAGTCAGGACTTCAGTCGGGAAAAGCGTCTGCTAACCCCCCGGCACTTCAAGGCAGTCTTTGACTCCCCCACCGGCAAGGTTCCGGGGAAAAATCTCCTGCTCCTTGCGCGTAACAACGATCTGGATCACCCCCGCCTCGGGCTGGTGATCGGCAAGAAGAGCGTAAAGCTCTCCGTTGAGCGCAATCGCCTCAAGCGTCTGATGCGCGAATCGTTTCGCCTCCACCAGGAGACTCTGGTTGGTTGGGATATTGTTATCGTCGCGCGCAAAGGCTTGGGTGATGTAGAAAACCCCGAATTGATTCAGCATTTCGGCAAGCTCTGGAAACGTCTGGCGCGTACCAACAAGCCAGCTCCAGCAGTCAGCACCGAAACTGTAGGGGTAGACAGCACTGATGCGTAAACTGGCACTCGTTCCGATCCAGTTTTATCGCTATGCCATTAGTCCTTTGATGGCCAGCCACTGTCGTTTCTACCCCAGTTGTTCCTGCTACGCGTTAGAGGCCATAGAAAATCATGGTCTTCTGCGCGGTGGCTGGCTGACCTTTCGTCGTTTAGGTCGCTGTCATCCGTGGAATCCCGGTGGTTATGACCCGGTTCCGCCTATCCCTACCTCCCGTTCTTCTTCGATGGCCGAGTAATCATGGATATTAAACGCACGATCCTGATCGTCGCCCTGGCAATCGTGTCCTACGTTATGGTTCTTAAATGGAACCAAGACTATGGCCAGGCTGCCCTGCCGACTCAGAATGTTGCTGCCAATGCTGTTCCTGCGGGACTTCCCGACACAGTGAGCGGTACCAACACTGCCGCCAGTGATGACATTCCACGCGCAGCGGGCGAAACAAACGCACCCGCGGAAGTTCCAGTGGCCGCCAGCACCGACCTCATCCAAGTCAAAACGGATGTGTTGGACCTGGCTATCGACCCACAGGGTGGCGATGTCGCCAAACTGACTCTTCCGCTGTATCCGCGTCGTCAGGATCACCCGGAAATTCCATTCCAGCTGTTCGATAACGGTGGCGAACGTGTTTATCAGGCACAAAGCGGCCTGATTGGCAGCAATGGTCCCGATGCGAGCCCTACCGGTCGTCCGGTTTTCTCTTCGGAGAAGAAAAGTTATCAACTGGTTGATGGCCAAGACCAACTGGTCGTTGACTTGAAGTTCAGCAAGGACGGCGTCAACTACATCAAGCGCTTCACACTCAAGCGTGGCCTGTACGACATCGTTGTCACCTACCTGATCGACAACCAGAGCGCCCAGCCTTGGACTGGCGCAATGTTTGCCCAGCTTAAGCGTGACGCCAGCTCCGATCCGTCCTCCAGCACCGCCACCGGCACCGCGACTTACCTGGGCGCAGCCCTGTGGACAAGTTCGGAGCCGTACAAAAAAGTGTCCATGAAAGACATGGACAAGGTCGCTGAAGACAAAACCAAGGCGCCGATCACCTATAACGTGAGCGGTGGTTGGGTTGCCTGGTTGCAGCACTACTTCGTGACTGCGTGGATTCCTCAGCCTGGCCAGAACAACGCAGTTCTGGCGCGCAAGGACACCAAAGGCAACTACATCATTGGCTACACCGGCCCGGCGTTGACCGTCGCACCAGGTGCCAAGGCTGAAACCAGCGCCACCCTGTACGCCGGTCCGAAAAGCCAGGCTGTACTCAAAGAGTTGTCCCCAGGTCTGGAACTGACTGTGGACTACGGCATCCTGTGGTTCATTGCTCAGCCGATTTTCTGGCTGCTGCAACATATCCACAGCATTGTGGGTAACTGGGGCTTCTCGATCATCTTCCTGACCATGCTGATCAAAGGGATCTTCTTCCCTCTGTCGGCTGCCAGCTACAAGTCGATGGCGCGTATGCGTGCCGTTGCGCCGAAGTTGGCTGCTCTGAAAGAGCAACATGGTGATGATCGCCAGAAAATGTCGCAGGCCATGATGGAGCTGTACAAGAAAGAGAAGATCAACCCGTTGGGTGGATGCTTGCCGATTCTTGTGCAAATGCCGGTCTTCCTGTCGCTGTACTGGGTGCTGTTGGAAAGCGTCGAAATGCGCCAGGCGCCGTTCATCCTGTGGATAACCGACCTGTCGATCAAAGATCCGTTCTTCATCCTGCCGATCATCATGGGTGCGACCATGTTTATCCAGCAGCGCTTGAACCCGACTCCGCCGGATCCGATGCAGGCCAAGGTCATGAAAATGATGCCAATCATCTTCACGTTCTTCTTCCTGTGGTTCCCAGCTGGTCTGGTGCTGTACTGGGTGGTCAACAACGTGTTGTCGATCTCTCAACAGTGGTACATCACACGTAAAATCGAAGCGGCTACTGCAAAAGCTGCGGCGTAATTTACTCTGTGGATAACCACTCAAGACGCCCCCTAGTGGGGCGTTTTGCTTTCCGTCATTTTTATTCTGGAACCTGCTGATGAGCGCTCCTCGTGAAACCATCGCTGCTGTCGCTACCGCTCAAGGTCGCGGCGGTGTCGGTATCGTTAGAATTTCCGGGCCGCTCGCCGGCATTGCTGCCAAGGCCATCAGTGGCCGTGAGTTGAAGCCGCGCTATGCCCATTACGGCCAGTTCCTGGATGCTGACGAAAGCGTCTTGGACGAAGGTTTGGCCATCTACTTCCCGGGGCCAAATTCCTTTACGGGTGAAGATGTCCTTGAACTGCAGGGCCACGGCGGTCCGGTGGTATTGGATATGTTGCTGCAACGCTGCTTGCAACTGGGTTGCCGCCTGGCTCGACCGGGGGAGTTCAGCGAACGCGCTTTCTTGAATGACAAGCTCGATCTGGCCCAGGCTGAGGCGATTGCCGATTTGATCGAAGCCAGTTCCGCACAGGCTGCGCGCAATGCATTGCGCTCGCTGCAGGGCGCATTTTCCCTGCGTGTGCATAACTTGACCGAACAACTGATCAGCTTGCGTATCTATGTCGAGGCTGCGATTGATTTTCCGGAAGAGGAAATCGACTTCCTGGCCGATGGCCACGTATTGGCGATGCTGGATAAAGTCCGCGATGAGTTATCCACAGTGCTGCGCGAGGCCGGGCAGGGGGCCTTGTTGCGTGACGGCATGACCGTGGTGATTGCCGGACGGCCAAACGCCGGCAAATCCAGCTTGCTCAATGCGTTGGCGGGGCGCGAAGCCGCTATCGTCACCGAGATTGCCGGTACCACTCGGGACATCCTGCGCGAACATATCCACATTGATGGCATGCCGCTGCATGTGGTCGATACCGCTGGCCTGCGCGACACCGATGACCAGGTGGAAAAGATCGGCGTAGAGCGAGCGCTCAAGGCCATTGCTGAGGCTGACCGTGTGCTACTGGTGGTAGACGCCACGGCACCCGAGGCTGTGGATCCTTTTGCCCTCTGGCCAGAGTTCCTGGAACACCGGCCGGACCCGGCCAAAGTGACGTTGATCCGTAACAAGGCCGATCTGACGGGTGAAGCCATTGCCATGGAAACCAGCGACGATGGCCATGTCACCATCAGCCTGAGTGCGAAGTCTGCCGGTGAAGGCCTGGAATTGCTGCGAGAGCACCTCAAGGCCTGCATGGGCTATGAGCAAACCTCAGAAAGCAGCTTCAGCGCGCGCCGCAGGCACCTGGAAGCGCTGCGACATGCCAGCGCGGCGCTGGAGCACGGTCGTGCACAACTGACCTTGGCGGGTGCAGGAGAGCTGCTGGCCGAGGATTTACGCCAGGCGCAGCAGCTGTTGGGGGAAATCACCGGCGCATTCAGCTCCGATGATTTGCTGGGACGGATCTTTTCCAGTTTCTGTATCGGTAAATAGCCGAGTTACCCACAGCTCCTTACCAGTTGTAGGACACCGTACCGAGCAAGGTACGGCTGTCCCCCCAGTAACAACGGCCAGCGTCGTTGCAACCAGAAACATATTCCTTGTCGAAAAGATTCTTGGCGTTCAAGTCGACCGACCAGTGCGTGTCGATCTGGTAACCGATTGCAGCATCCACCAACGTGACGCTGCCAGGATCCAGTTTCCCGTAGAGAGTCGGCTTGGTGTAGGAATACGCGCTATCGAAGTAACGCACGCCCCCGCCCAGGGACAAGCCTTTGAGTTGGCCATCCAGGAATCGATACTTACCCCAGACCGACGCTTGGTTGCGGGGAACACCAGTCATCTGGTGCCCCTCCACCAACGAACCCGCCGTGTCCTTGGTAATCCGTGCATCGGTGTAGGTGTAGGCCGCCGTCAGATTCAGGTTTGGCGTGATGTTGCTGTTGATCTCAACCTCTGCACCCTTGGCGCGGCTTTCGCCCACTTGGCGATAAGTATTGGTGGTGCTGTCGAGGTAGGTGTCGTCTTGCTTGCGCAGGTCATAGACCGACAGCGTCATGGCTGTGTCCCAACCGATTGGCTCGTACTTCACGCCCACTTCATATTGACGGCTGGTGATCGGCTTGAGCGGTGAGCCTGTCACCGCGATTTGCTGTACGGGTACGAACGCTGTGGAATAGCTGACATACGGCGTCAGGCCGTTGTCGAACTGGTACATCACGCCACCCTGGTAGGTGAACTTCTGCTCGGTGGTGCTCGAATCCGTCGAGCTTTTTACCTTGTCGCGAAAATCACTGTCGACCCAGTCCTGACGGCCGCCCAGCAGGAACAACCAGTGGTCGTACTTACTTTGGACCTGTGCATAAACGCCTTTCATCTGCTGCTCTAGCAGGGTGTTTTGCACAGCGATGGGGGTAGTCGGATCCTTTAGATACACAGGGTTATACACATTGATAGCGCCAACCAACCCCCCATCCCAGTCCTGATTGAACGAGGTGCGATCGTAGCTCGCGCCAAATAGCACGGTGTTCTCCAGGCTGCCCAGCTGGAATTTGCCTTCCAGTTGGTTATCCAGGGAATAAACCATCGACTTGTTGTAGCGGTCGTAGGCACTCATGTTCAGCTGAGTGCCAAAGCCCTGGTTATTCAAATCCCCTGGCCAGGTTTCATGCCGGGTGATACGTGACTGCATGTAGCGCGAGTTCTGGCGGAACTGCCAATCATCATTAAAGCTGTGGCTGAATTCATATCCGGTGTTCCAGGCTTCACGCTCGAAGGTGTTCCAGTCCGGGTCGCCGAGCATGGTGTGCTTGGACAGCTGGCCATTGGGGTTTGTGAGCAATGTGCCCGCCGCCGGTAAGCCGAGTTCCAGGTTGGTGTGGTCCTTTTGGTAGTTGGCCAGCAGGGTGAGGGTGTTGTAGTCGTCAAAGTTCAGGGTGAGGGAGGGCGCAATGTAGAGCCGGTCATCCGGGACGTGGTCGGTCTGCGTATCGGACTTGCGGCCCAACATCACCACCCGGCCAAGGATATTGCCGCTGTCATTGAGCGGGCCGGAGATATCCACACCCACCTAGCGGCGGTTGTTGGAGCCATACCCCAACTGCAACTCGCCCTGGGGCGTCGCAGTCGGGTGTTTGCTGACCAGATTGACCAGGCCACCCGGGGCATTTTCGCCGTAGAGCAGGGAAGAGGGGCCCCGGAAGATTTCCACACGCTCCAGCCCGTAGGGTTCGCTGGTAGTGTCGTACCTATTACCTTGCACGCGTAGGCCGTCGCGCAGCAGGCCGTAGCCGTAATCCGTGGCGTTGAACCCCCGAATGAAGAATAAATCTCCCGCCAGGCTATCGCCGGCAGCAAAGGGCGGCGCGAAAATACCGGGGACGTAGCCCAATACCTCTGTCAGCGTTTGAGATTTCTGGTCCTTGATGCGCTGGCCGGTGACCACTGAAACCGAGCGCGGCGTTTCCGACAACGGCGTACTGGTCTTGGTCCCTATGCGGCTGTTTTGTGCCTTGTAGCCTACGTCCCCGGCAATCTCCTGATTGAAACCGCTCTGTTGATAAGTGCTGACTGTCGTGGGCGAAAGGGTCAGTTGACCGGAAGGTGCCGCCTGCAGTACATAGCTGCCAGGGGCCTGGATCACCGCTTGCAGACCTGAGTTTTGCAGCAATAGCGCAAACCCTTGTTCCACCGAATAGTCACCTTCCAGGCCAGGGGTATCCAGGCGCGCAGTTTGCTGGGGCGAAAATGACAGGATCACATTCGCCTTGGCGGCAAACTGGCTGAGTGCATTGTCCAGCGGGCCGGCCGCAATCGCGTAGTGTTGTGACGAACTGGCTGCCAGGGCGCCGGCCGGTAACAAAACACCGGTGCCGGCGGCCGTGCCCAGCAGCAGGCCACAGGTGATGCCGTGATAAGAGAGTCGCTGGCGAAACTTGGTGGGAAGGCGCATAGGTGGATAAACCCTGAAGGTAGCGTCGTGATTACCTGTAGGGCCGCACCAGGTAGAAAAAAGATAACCCCCCTGTGGACTATTTTTTCGCGCTTAGCCGGCTCGTTTCACCGAAACCCAATAGCGGGTGAAATAGTTGACCTGGATGGGAAGGGTCGCTTGCAGGTTGGCCAACACGGCATCAGTGGAATCCAGCCGGAATGTGCCGGAAACACGTAGGCGCGCCGACGCCGAATCGCATTGCAAAACGCCTGTACGATAGCGGGCAAGGTCGTCGATCACCTCACCGAGCCTTCGGTCCAGCACAATCAACTGCCCATCGACCCAGGCTGCCTGGCTGCCGCGATATGGATGATTGGCCCCAACAACCTGCCGGTCAAAATCGGCGCTTTGGCCGGCGCTGAGTACCCGGCCATGTTCGGGCTGATCAACGGGTGACACCCTGACCCGGTCCTCCAACACCCCGACACGCGTGGAATCCGAGAGCTGGCGCACCGTAAACCGCGTGCCCAATGCCTGGACTCGGCCCTGGCGGGTTTCGACGTAAAAGGGGATCTGCCCGCCGGACTTTCCAGTGTGGATAAGTACTTCTCCCTCGCGTAGGCGGATCAAGCGCTGGTGTGTATCGAAAGCCACATCAATCGAGGTGCGAGTATTGAGATCCACCCGCGTACCGTCGGCCAACTCGATACGCCTGCGCTCACCAACGCCAGTGCGGTAATCGGCCCATGCATTACCCAATGACGTATGTTCCTGGACATTCCACCCCAGGTACCCGGTACCACCGAGCACCAGCATCCACTTGAGCACCTGCCGCCGTTGTTGCGTGGTCGACAACGCACGGCGGGTCAAATCTGGAGGCAGGGTGCCAAGGCTGCGCTGCAACTGTTCCATCTGGTTCCACGCGGCCTGATGGGCTGGGTCGCCATTGAGCCACTGCTGCCAGGCATGGCGTTCGGCCGCAGTCGGGGGCTGGGATTGAAACTGCACATACCAACTGGCGGCGGCCTCGAAGGTTTTGCGATCGGGAGCAGCCATTACACGTTGGCCATGATCAGCGAGCATTCCGTGAGTGCACGGATCATGTGCTTCTTCACCGTGGTGAGGGAAACCCGCAACTGGTCGGCGATCTGTTGATAAGTCAGGCCATCGATCTGCGAGAGCATGAAAATCCGCCGCGTTCGTTCACCCAAGGCAGACAAGGCTTTGTCCACAGCTACCAGGGTTTCAATGATGATTGCCTTGTCTTCTTCACTGATGGCGGTGGCTTCAGGGCGCTCGGCCAGCGTCAGCCTGTAGGCCTGTTCGATCGCGTGTCGCCGATAGCGATCAATCACCAGTCCCCTGGCGATGGTTGCCAAGTAATCCCGTGGTTCAAGGATCTGCGCAGCATGGCGACCGCCCAGGATACGCACGAACGTATCGTGGGCCACATCGGCTGCATCGCAGGCGTTATGCAACTTGCCTTTGAGCCATCCGTGCAGCCAGGAATGGTGTTGCTCGTAGATATGCTGGACGGCAACCGTATGGGAAGGAGGCGACATGGAGTGTGATAAGGCAGCTTAATGATAATCGCTATTATTAACTGCCCCACGGTTTTCTCACAATAGGTCTCTTTTAACTGCGCTTCACACTGAGTCTGAGGATTTCGGTGGCTTTGTCGTGGATGACATTCGGCGACATTGACCCATTTCTGTGGATTAAGCCCTGTGAATAACCGCCCCTGTGCCCAGTTGATAACAGGGCTCGAAAACTGAGTACAAACCCATCTGTGGATAACCAGCTGTTTAATCCACAGGCTTAAAGCACTTATCCAAGGGCCTCATGGGCACATGACCACAGACTTTTGAAACTCTGTACATCACGTAATTAAAGGGCTGTACAGATCTATCCACAGAAAGGTGGTCCAGTAGAAATAAACATAAAAACAAAGATTTAATAAATTTCTCTCTTTTAATTTCTATTGTCTGTGATTCATCCACAGCTGGTTAAATTTTGTGCAAAGGGTTCTTTAGGAAGGGCTAAGTCCCTATACTTGCCGCCAAAGCTCTAAATCTCTTTCAACAGACAATTCCTGATTACCTACATAAGCAGGCACGAGGTGCGTGGTGGATTTCCCTTCCCGTTTTGAAGTGATCGTCATCGGCGGCGGTCATGCCGGTACCGAGGCAGCACTGGCGTCAGCACGCATGGGCGTAAAAACCCTGTTGCTCACGCACAACGTGGAAACCCTCGGTGCAATGAGTTGCAACCCCGCCATTGGTGGGATCGGCAAAAGCCACTTGGTCAAAGAAATCGACGCCCTCGGCGGCGTAATGGCCATGGCAACCGACAAGGGTGGCATTCAATTTCGTGTGCTCAATAGCCGCAAAGGCCCAGCCGTACGTGCGACTCGAGCACAAGCCGACCGCATCCTCTACAAGGCTGCGGTACGCGAAACCCTGGAAAACCAGCCGAACCTGTGGATATTTCAGCAGGCAGCCGATGACCTGATCGTCGAGCAAGACCAGGTACGCGGTGTCGTTACTCAAATGGGTCTGCGTTTCTTCGCAGAATCCGTGGTGTTGACCACCGGTACTTTCCTTGGCGGACTTATCCACATCGGTATGCAGAATTATTCCGGAGGCCGTGCCGGCGACCCGCCGTCGATTGCCCTGGCAAAACGACTGCGTGAATTGCCGCTGCGTGTCGGCCGCTTGAAAACCGGTACTCCGCCACGTATCGACGGGCGTTCTGTGGACTTTTCGGTGATGACCGAACAGGCCGGCGACACACCGATTCCGGTGATGTCGTTCATGGGTTCCAAAGAACAGCACCCCAAACAGGTGAGCTGCTGGATTACCCATACCAATGCCCGCACCCACGAAATCATTGCCGCGAACCTCGACCGTTCGCCCATGTATTCCGGAGTGATCGAAGGTATTGGCCCGCGTTATTGCCCGTCGATCGAAGACAAGATCCACCGCTTTGCCGACAAGGAAAGCCACCAGGTGTTTATCGAGCCCGAAGGCTTGACCACCCATGAGCTGTACCCGAACGGAATTTCGACTTCCTTGCCGTTCGATGTGCAAATCCAGATCGTGCAATCGATTCGCGGCATGGAAAACGCGCACATCGTGCGTCCGGGCTACGCCATCGAGTACGACTATTTCGACCCGCGTGATCTTAAGTACAGCCTGGAAACCAAAGTGATCGGTGGCCTGTTCTTTGCCGGGCAAATCAACGGCACCACCGGTTACGAAGAAGCCGGCGCCCAAGGTTTGCTGGCCGGAACCAACGCCGCATTGCGCGCCCAAGGTAAAGACAGCTGGTGTCCGCGTCGCGATGAGGCCTATATCGGCGTGTTGGTGGATGACCTGATTACCCTGGGAACCCAGGAACCGTATCGGATGTTCACATCCCGCGCCGAATACCGCCTGATCCTGCGCGAAGACAACGCCGACCTGCGCCTGACCGAAAAAGGTCGTGAACTGGGGCTGGTTGATGACGTGCGCTGGGAAGCCTTCTGCAAAAAACGCGAAAGCATCGCGTTGGAAGAGCAGCGTCTGAAAAGCACTTGGGTTCGCCCCGGCACTGAGCAGGGCGATGCCATTGCCGAAAAATTCGGCACGCCGCTGACCCACGAGTACAACTTGCTCAACCTGCTGTCCCGTCCGGAAATAGACTACGCTGGCTTGGTCGAAGTGACAGGCGGTGGCGCAGAAGATCCACAGGTTGCCGAGCAGGTCGAAATCAAGACCAAATACGCCGGCTACATTGATCGCCAGCAGGACGAAATCGCCCGCCTGCGCGCCAGTGAAGACACCAAGTTGCCTGTGGATATCGACTACACCGGCATTTCCGGGCTGTCGAAAGAAATTCAAAGCAAGCTGGGGATAACTCGTCCAGAAACCCTGGGCCAGGCGTCACGTATCCCCGGCGTTACCCCGGCAGCGATTTCGCTGTTGATGATCCATTTGAAAAAACGCGGCGCGGGCCGTCAGTTGGAGCAAAGCGCTTGAGTTCGTTGGTCACCTCGCAACACGCCGAAGAGTTATCCACAGGGGCGCGCCAATTGGGCGTCGACCTGACCCCGGCCCAGCACGAATTGTTGCTGAGCTACCTGGCCCTGTTGATCAAATGGAACAAGGCTTACAACCTGACCGCTGTACGCGATCCTGACGAAATGGTGTCCCGTCACTTGCTCGACAGCTTGAGCGTAATGCCGTTTATCGAAAATGGCCGGTGGCTCGACGTTGGCAGTGGCGGTGGGATGCCTGGCATTCCGCTGGCCATCCTGTTTCCAGAGTCCCAAGTGACTTGCCTGGACAGCAATGGCAAGAAAACCCGCTTCCTGACCCAGGTCAAACTCGAACTCAAGCTGGATAACCTGCAAGTTATCCACAGTCGCGTCGAAGCCTTCACGCCTGAACAGCCTTTCAACGGAATTGTTTCCCGGGCGTTCAGCAGCATGGAGAACTTCAGCAACTGGACCCGCCACCTGGGCGATCGCGACACGCGCTGGCTGGCAATGAAGGGCGTCCATCCAAGCGATGAACTGTTAGCATTGCCGGCAGACTTCCACCTCGATAGCGAACACGCCTTGGCCGTACCCGGTTGCCAAGGCCAACGCCATCTGCTGATACTGCGCCGCACGGCATGATTGGGAACACAAGCAAGAATGGCTAAGGTATTCGCGATAGCGAACCAGAAAGGTGGCGTGGGTAAAACCACCACCTGCATCAACCTCGCAGCATCCCTGGTAGCCACCAAGCGCCGGGTGCTGTTGATCGATCTCGATCCACAGGGCAACGCCACCATGGGTAGCGGTGTGGATAAACACGGCCTGGAAAACTCGGTCTACGACTTGCTGATTGGCGAGTGCGACCTGGCCCAGGCCATGCACTACTCCGAACACGGTGGTTACCAACTGCTGCCGGCCAACCGCGACTTGACCGCGGCGGAAGTGGTGCTGCTGGAAATGCAGATGAAAGAAAGCCGTCTGCGCAGCGCTTTGGCGCCGATCCGCGAAAATTACGACTACATTTTGATCGACTGCCCGCCGTCTCTGTCGATGCTGACATTGAACGCGTTGGTGGCGGCCGATGGGGTGATTATCCCGATGCAGTGCGAGTACTACGCGCTGGAAGGGTTGAGTGACCTTGTGGATAACATCAAGCGTATTGCCGAGTTGCTCAACCCGAACCTGCAGATCGAAGGCCTGCTGCGCACCATGTTCGATCCGCGCCTGAGCTTGATGAACGATGTCTCTGCGCAGCTCAAGGAACACTTTGGCGACCAGTTGTACGACACGGTGATCCCGCGCAACATCCGTTTGGCTGAAGCGCCAAGCTACGGCATGCCTGCGCTGGCGTATGACAAATCCTCCCGTGGCGCCATTGCCTACCTGGCTCTGGCCGGCGAGATGGTACGTCGTCAACGTCGCAACTCACGCACCGCTGCAGCCCAGCCAACTTAAGGAACCCCCATGGCCGTCAAGAAACGAGGTCTCGGACGTGGACTGGATGCACTGCTCAGTGGTCCGACCGTCACGTCGCTTGAAGAACAAGCGGTGCAGGCCGACGAGCGCGAGCTGCAGCACCTGCCCCTGGACCTGATCCAGCGCGGCAAATACCAGCCACGCCGGGACATGGACCCCCAGGCGCTGGAAGAACTGGCCAACTCGATCAAGGCCCAGGGCGTAATGCAGCCGATTGTGGTCCGTCCGATCGGTGGTGGGCGCTTTGAGATCATTGCCGGTGAACGTCGCTGGCGTGCCAGCCAGCAGGCTGGCAAGGAAACCATCCCGGCGATGGTGCGCGATGTGCCGGATGAAACCGCCATCGCCATGGCGTTGATCGAGAACATCCAGCGTGAGGACCTCAACCCGGTCGAAGAAGCGATCGCGTTGCAGCGCTTGCAGCAGGAGTTTCAACTGACTCAGCAACAAGTGGCCGACGCAGTGGGCAAGTCCCGAGTGACGGTGTCCAACTTGCTGCGCCTGATCTCGCTGCCGGAAGTCATCAAGACCATGTTGTCCCACGGTGACCTGGAAATGGGTCACGCCCGTGCTTTGCTCGGTTTGCCGGAAAATCAACAGGTTGAAGGGGCGCGACACGTTGTCGCACGAGGGCTCACCGTTCGTCAGACCGAGGCTTTGGTTCGCCAGTGGCTCAGCGGCAAACCTGCACCGGTCGAAACGGCCAAACCTGATCCGGACATTGCCCGCCTCGAACAGCGCCTGGCCGAGCGCCTGGGCTCTGCGGTGCAAATTCGCCATGGCAAGAAAGGCAAAGGCCAATTGGTCATCGGATATAACTCGCTCGATGAGCTTCAGGGCGTCCTTGCCCACATCCGCTGAAACATTTGCTTATGTAGCGCGTGATCGGAAATCACTACCCGGCAGTTGAATAGGGGCTGAACCGCCCCTATACTCTGCGCGCATTTTGTCGGCACAAATTATGCCAAGTTATTGATTTCCGGCAGCCGACTATTGAGGAGCAAGAGTGATGGAAACCCGCACGCCAAACACGTCGCCGTTCCATCGCTTGGCTGTTTTTCCGGTTTTATTGGCTCAGTTTGTCATTTTGCTGATCGCCGCTTTGGCGCTTTGGTACTGGCATGGAGTCGTAGCCGGATACTCGGGACTCTGCGGAGGCCTGATAGCCTTGCTGCCCAATATGTATTTTGCTCACAGGGCCTTTCGGTTTTCCGGCGCCCGAGCAGCCCAGGCTATCGTCCGGTCCTTTTATGCCGGCGAAGCAGGGAAACTGATTTTGACGGCAGTGCTGTTTGCACTGACCTTTGCAGGTGTGAAGCCATTGGCGCCGCTGGCTGTATTCGGCGTCTTCGTGTTGACCCAACTGGTCAGCTGGTTCGCTCCCCTGCTAATGAAAACAAGACTTTCGAAACCTTAGGGCGTTTGAGGCAACCATGGCAGAAACAACCGCTTCGGGCTATATCCAGCACCACTTGCAGAACCTGACCTTCGGTCAGCTTCCTAATGGCGGCTGGGGCTTTGCCCACTCCGCAGCAGAAGCCAAAGAAATGGGCTTCTGGGCTTTCCACCTGGATACTCTGGGTTGGTCGGTCGCATTGGGTCTGATCTTCGTCCTGATTTTCCGCATGGCGGCAAAGAAGGCGACTTCCGGTCAGCCAGGTGCTTTGCAGAACTTCGTTGAAGTACTGGTCGAATTCGTCGATGGCAGCGTGCGAGACAGCTTCCATGGTCGTAGCGCGGTGATTGCACCGTTGGCACTGACCATCTTCGTCTGGGTGTTCCTGATGAACGCCGTCGACCTGATCCCGGTCGACTGGATTCCTCAGCTGGCCATCCTGATCTCCGGCGATCACCACATTCCATTCCGTGCGGTTTCCACCACGGATCCTAACGCTACCCTGGGCATGGCCCTGTCGGTATTCGCGTTGATCATTTTCTACAGCATCAAGATCAAGGGCATCGGCGGCTTCATCGGCGAACTGACCCTGCACCCGTTCGGCAGCAAGAACATCTTCGTTCAAGCCCTGCTGATCCCGGTGAACTTCCTGCTGGAGTTCGTGACCCTGGTTGCCAAGCCGATCTCCCTGGCCCTGCGACTGTTCGGCAACATGTATGCCGGCGAGCTGGTGTTCATTCTGATCGCTGTGATGTTCGGCAGCGGCCTGCTCTGGCTCAGCGGCCTGGGCATTGTTCTGCAGTGGGCGTGGGCTGTGTTCCACATCCTGATCATCACCCTGCAGGCCTTCATCTTCATGATGCTGACCATCGTCTACCTGTCGATGGCGCACGAAGAAAACCATTAAGGCCAGTCTCGACTAGTCTGATGTCCTTCCCGGTAACACGGGAAGGTGGCCCTCACGGGCTATGAAACGATTTGTTTTACCGCTTTAAAATCTAAAAAACCTAAACCATACGACGTAAAAGTCGGGAGGAAAGATGGAAACTGTAGTTGGTCTAACCGCTATCGCTGTTGCACTGTTGATCGGCCTGGGCGCCCTGGGTACTGCCATTGGTTTCGGCCTGCTGGGCGGCAAGTTCCTGGAAGGCGCAGCGCGTCAGCCAGAAATGGTTCCAATGCTGCAAGTTAAAATGTTCATCGTCGCCGGCCTGCTCGACGCCGTGACCATGATCGGTGTTGGTATCGCTCTGTTCTTCACCTTCGCGAACCCCTTCGTTGGTCAACTCGCCGGTTAATCACTCGTTTTTCGAGTGATTGGTGTGTTGTGCAACGAATGAGCGAGGTATTGGCGTGAACATTAATGCAACCATTATTGGTCAGTCCTTAGCGTTCTTGATTTTTGTCGTTTTCTGCATGAAGTTCGTATGGCCTCCGGTCATCGCAGCTCTGCACGAACGTCAGAAGAAGATCGCGGATGGGCTGGACGCTGCAGCACGAGCAGCTCGCGACCTGGAGTTGGCCCAAGATAAAGCGGGTCAACAACTGCGCGAAGCGAAAGCTCAAGCAGCCGAAATCATTGAGCAAGCCAAGAAACGCGGTAACCAGATCGTTGAAGAGGCTGTTGAAAAAGCCCGTATCGACGCTGACCGTGTGAAGGTTCAGGCTCAGGCCGAGATCGAGCAGGAACTGAACGGTGTCAAAGACGCGCTGCGTGCCCAACTGGGTGCTCTGGCCGTCGGCGGTGCTGAGAAGATCCTGGGTGCCACAATCGATCAAAACGCGCACGCGGAGCTGGTTAACAAACTGGCTGCTGAAATTTAAGCGAGGGCGATCATGGCAGAATTGACCACGTTGGCCCGACCTTACGCTAAGGCAGCCTTCGAGCACGCCCAGGCCCACCAGCAGCTGGCCTCTTGGTCAGCCATGCTCGGCCTGGCTGCAGCAGTGTCGCAAGACGACACCATGCAGCGCGTGCTCAAGGCCCCGCGACTGACGAGCGCAGACAAGGCCGCCACTTTTATTGAAGTGTGCGGCGACAAGTTTGATGTGAAGGCACAGAACTTCATCAACGTCATTGCCGAAAACGACCGTCTCCTGCTTCTGCCGGAGATTGCCGCTCTTTTCGACCTGTACAAGGCCGAGCAAGAGAAGTCGGTAGACGTTGAAGTGACCAGTGCTTTTGCATTGAACCAAGAACAGCAAGACAAACTCGCCAAGGTTCTCAGTGCACGACTCGACCGGGAAGTGCGCCTGCAAGTTGCGGAAGACCCATCCCTCATTGGGGGTGTTGTCATTCGCGCCGGCGACCTGGTTATCGATGGCTCGATTCGCGGCAAACTCGCGAATCTTGCCGAAGCATTGAAATCTTGAGTTTGAAGGGGCAGCAGAGCAATGCAGCAACTCAATCCTTCCGAAATAAGTGAAATTATCAAGGGCCGCATCGACAAGCTCGATGTGACCTCCCAAGCCCGTAACGAAGGCACTGTCGTCAGCGTATCTGACGGTATCGTGCGGATTCACGGTCTGGCCGACGTAATGTACGGCGAGATGATCGAGTTTCCGGGCGGCGTCTTCGGTATGGCCCTCAACCTGGAGCAAGACTCCGTAGGTGCCGTTGTATTGGGCGCGTACACCAGTCTGGCCGAAGGCATGAGCGCCAAGTGCACTGGCCGCATCCTGGAAGTTCCGGTTGGTAAGGAACTGCTGGGTCGCGTTGTCGACGCACTGGGTAACCCTGTTGACGGTAAAGGTCCACTGGGCAACACCGAGACCGACGCGGTCGAGAAAGTTGCTCCAGGCGTGATCTGGCGTAAGTCGGTAGACCAGCCTGTACAGACTGGCTACAAGGCTGTCGATGCCATGATCCCTGTCGGCCGTGGCCAGCGTGAGCTGATCATCGGCGACCGTCAGATCGGTAAAACCGCTCTGGCCATCGACGCGATCATCAACCAGAAAGACAGCGGCATTTTCTGCGTCTACGTAGCTATTGGTCAGAAACAATCGACCATCGCCAACGTGGTTCGCAAGCTGGAAGAAAACGGCGCCCTGGCCAACACGATCATCGTGGCTGCCAGTGCTTCGGAATCTCCTGCGCTGCAATTCCTGGCACCGTACTCCGGTTGCACCATGGGTGAATTCTTCCGCGACCGCGGTGAAGACGCGCTGATCGTTTATGACGATCTGTCCAAGCAAGCAGTGGCTTACCGCCAGATTTCCCTGCTGCTGCGCCGTCCACCAGGCCGTGAAGCTTACCCAGGCGACGTGTTCTATCTCCACTCCCGTCTGCTGGAGCGCGCATCCCGCGTTTCGGAAGAATACGTAGAGAAGTTCACCAACGGCGCAGTGACCGGCAAAACCGGTTCCCTGACCGCACTGCCGATCATCGAAACCCAGGCTGGCGACGTTTCCGCGTTCGTTCCGACCAACGTGATTTCCATCACCGACGGTCAGATCTTCCTGGAATCGGCCATGTTCAACTCAGGGATTCGCCCTGCAGTGAACGCCGGTGTTTCGGTATCCCGTGTGGGTGGTGCCGCTCAGACCAAGATCATCAAGAAGCTCTCCGGTGGTATCCGTACCGCTCTGGCTCAGTACCGTGAACTGGCGGCATTCGCCCAGTTCGCTTCTGACCTGGACGAAGCGACCCGTAAGCAACTTGAGCATGGTCAGCGCGTTACCGAGCTGATGAAGCAGAAGCAATACGCCCCAATGTCGATCGCTGACATGGCGTTGTCGCTGTATGCCGCTGAGCGTGGGTTCCTGACTGACGTCGAAATCACCAAGGTTGGCAGCTTTGAACAAGCGCTGATTGCTTACTTCAACCGCGATCATGCCGACTTGTTGGCCAAGATCAACGTGAAGGGTGACTTCAATGACGAAATCGACGCTGGCCTCAAAGCCGGTATCGAGAAGTTCAAGGCCACCCAAACCTGGTAAGCCGCAGCGGGAGCCGCAAGGCTCCCGCTTGCTAACCTGATAGGTGTTACATGGCAGGCGCAAAAGAGATTCGCAGTAAGATTGCGAGCATCAAAAGCACGCAAAAAATTACCAGCGCCATGGAAAAAGTGGCGGTCAGCAAAATGCGCAAGGCACAAATGCGCATGGCTGCTAGCCGTCCTTATGCGGAGCGTATCCGCCAGGTAATTGGGCATCTGGCCAACGCCAACCCGGAATACCGCCACCCATTCATGATCGACCGCGAAGTTAAGCGTGTGGGTTATGTGGTTGTGAGCAGTGACCGTGGTTTGTGCGGTGGTTTGAATACCAACCTGTTCAAGGCCCTGGTCAAGGACATGGCGGTAAACCGCGAAAAGGGCGTCGAGATCGATCTGTGTGTTGTTGGTAGCAAGGGTGCGGCCTTTTTCCGTAACTTCGGCGGTAACGTCGTTGCAGCTATCAGCCACCTGGGTGAAGAGCCGTCGATCAATGATTTGATCGGCAGTGTGAAGGTGATGCTGGATGCATACCTGGAAGGCCGGATTGACCGCCTCTCCGTGGTATCCAACAAGTTCATCAACACCATGACCCAGCAGCCAACCGTGGAGCAATTGATTCCACTGGTGGCGACTCCGGATCAGGAACTCAAGCACCACTGGGACTACCTCTACGAACCAGACGCCAAAGAGCTGCTTGACGGCTTGATGGTGCGCTACGTGGAGTCGCAGGTGTACCAGGCGGTGGTCGAGAACAACGCAGCTGAACAAGCGGCGCGGATGATCGCGATGAAAAACGCTACCGATAACGCCGGTGATCTGATCAGCGATTTGCAGCTGATCTACAACAAGGCGCGTCAGGCTGCGATCACCCAAGAGATCTCGGAAATCGTCGGCGGCGCTGCCGCGGTTTAACGGTTCAAATATTCAGAGGATCCAGCTATGAGTAGCGGACGTATCGTTCAAATCATCGGCGCCGTTATCGACGTGGAATTTCCACGCGACAGCGTACCGAGCATCTACAACGCGCTGAAAGTACAAGGCGCGGAAACTACTCTGGAAGTTCAGCAACAGCTGGGCGACGGCGTAGTTCGTACCATTGCGATGGGTTCCACCGAAGGCTTGAAGCGCGGTCTGGACGTCATCGACTCTGGCGCAGCCATCTCCGTACCGGTCGGTAAAGCGACCCTGGGCCGGATCATGGACGTACTGGGCAACCCGATTGACGAAGCTGGCCCGATCGACACCGAAGAGCGTTGGGGTATCCACCGCGCTGCGCCGTCGTTCGCAGAGCAGGCAGGCGGCAACGACCTGCTGGAAACCGGCATCAAGGTTATCGACCTGGTTTGCCCGTTCGCCAAAGGCGGTAAAGTCGGTCTGTTCGGTGGTGCCGGTGTAGGCAAGACCGTAAACATGATGGAACTGATCCGTAACATCGCCATCGAGCACAGCGGTTATTCCGTGTTCGCCGGTGTGGGTGAGCGTACTCGTGAGGGTAACGACTTCTACCACGAGATGAAGGACTCCAACGTTCTGGACAAAGTGGCACTGGTTTACGGTCAGATGAACGAGCCGCCGGGTAACCGTCTGCGCGTAGCACTGACCGGCCTGACCATGGCCGAGAAGTTCCGTGACGAAGGTAACGACGTTCTGCTGTTCGTCGACAACATCTACCGTTACACCTTGGCCGGTACTGAAGTATCCGCACTGCTGGGCCGTATGCCTTCGGCAGTAGGTTACCAGCCGACCCTGGCCGAAGAGATGGGCGTTCTGCAAGAACGTATCACTTCGACCAAGGAAGGCTCGATCACCTCGATCCAAGCGGTATACGTACCTGCGGACGACTTGACCGACCCGTCGCCTGCGACCACCTTCGCCCACTTGGACGCCACCGTCGTTCTGTCCCGTGACATCGCTTCCCTGGGTATCTACCCAGCGGTCGATCCACTGGACTCGACTTCGCGCCAGCTGGACCCGAACGTGATCGGCCAGGAGCACTACGACACCGCTCGCGGCGTTCAGTACGTGCTGCAGCGTTACAAAGAACTGAAGGACATCATTGCGATCCTGGGTATGGACGAGCTGTCGGAAGCCGACAAGCAGTTGGTAAACCGTGCTCGTAAGATCCAGCGCTTCTTGTCGCAGCCGTTCTTCGTGGCTGAAGTCTTCACCGGTGCTTCGGGTAAATACGTTTCCCTGAAAGACACCATTGCTGGCTTCAAAGGCATCCTCAACGGTGACTACGACCACCTGCCAGAACAAGCGTTCTACATGGTCGGCGGCATCGAAGAAGCGATCGAGAAAGCCAAGAAACTGTAATCCAGGCGCCCGGAAACGGGCGCTCATCAGGTTGAGGCAATCAGATGGCTATGACAGTCCATTGCGATATCGTCAGCGCGGAAGGGGAAATCTTCTCCGGTCTGGTAGAGATGGTGATTGCACACGGCGAACTCGGTGACCTTGGTATTGCCATGGGTCACGCGCCGTTGATCACCAGCTTGAAGCCAGGTCCGATCACTCTGACCAAGCAAGGCGGGGAGCGTGAGGTGTTTTACATCTCCGGTGGTTTCCTTGAGGTTCAGCCGAACATGGTCAAGGTACTTGCCGATACTGTGCAACGTGCTGGTGACCTGGATGAAGCCTCCGCTCAGGAAGCCGTCAAGGCTGCCGAGAAGGCCCTGAATGAAAAGGGTGCGGACTTCGACTACAGCGCTGCTGCTGTACGTCTGGCCGAGGCTGCAGCCCAGCTGCGCACGCTCCAGCAGATCCGCAAGAAGTAAGCGGCCACGCCGTCATGCTTCAAGCGCGATTGATTAAAAAGGGTAGCCTCGGCTACCCTTTTTCTTTTTCAGCAAAACACTTCTCTGGTCTGAAGCCGGACCGCCCAGGATTGGTAGCCACTCATGTCTCTTGAAATCGTCATTCTCGCCGCAGGCCAGGGCACCCGCATGCGTTCAGCCCTGCCCAAGGTGCTGCACCCGGTTGCCGGAAACTCCATGCTTGGCCATGTTATCCACAGCGCCCGGCAACTCGACCCCCAGCGTATCCACGTAGTGATCGGCCACGGTGCCGATGTGGTACGTGAGCGCCTGGCAGCGGACGACCTGAATTTCGTATTGCAAGACAAGCAGCTGGGCACCGGCCATGCCACCGCGCAAGCCGTACCATTCGTCACTGCCGACACTGTGCTGATCCTCTACGGGGACGTGCCTCTGATCGAAGTAGAAACCCTGCAACGCCTGCTCAAGCACGTAGTGCCCGGCCAGATGGGCCTGCTCACCGTCGAGCTGGACGACCCCACCGGCTATGGGCGCATCGTGCGTAACGCCCATGGCAAGGTCGCCGCCATCGTCGAACACAAAGACGCCAGCGAAGCACAGCGCGCCATCACTGAAGGCAACACCGGCATCATGGCCGTGCCTGCCAACAAGCTCGCCGACTGGATGAGCCGCCTGTCCAACAACAATGCCCAAGGTGAGTACTACCTTACCGACGTCATCGAGATGGCCGTAAACGATGGCCTGCTAGTGGCTACCGAACAGCCCCACGACCCGATGGAAGTTCAGGGCGCCAACGACCGCAAGCAGCTTGCTGAGCTTGAACGTCACTACCAACTGCGCGAAGGCCGCCGCCTGATGGCCCAGGGCGTGACCCTGCGCGACCCGGCACGTTTTGATGTGCGCGGCGAAGTGACCGTTGGCCGCGACGTGCTAATCGACATCAACGTGATCCTCGAAGGCCGTGTGATCATCGAAGACGACGTGATCATCGGCCCTAACTGCGTGATCAAGGACAGCACCCTGCGTAAAGGCGTGGTGGTCAAGGCCAACAGCCACCTGGAAGGCGCGGTAATGGGCGAGGGCAGCGATGCCGGCCCGTTTGCACGCCTGCGTCCAGGCACCGTGATGGGCGCCAGGGCGCACGTGGGCAATTTCGTCGAACTGAAGAACGCCCGAATGGGTGACGATGCCAAGGCTGGCCATTTGGCCTACCTCGGTGATGCGGTGATTGGTGCACGCAGTAATATTGGCGCGGGTGCCATTACCTGCAATTACGATGGCGCCAACAAATACCAGACGACTATTGGTGAGGACGTCTTCATCGGCTCCAATAACTCACTGATTGCGCCTGTCTCTATTGGTGATGGCTCGAACACCGCCGCCGGCTCAACGATCAATCAGGATGTGGATAAGTCCCAACTGGCGGTAGCCCGCGCCCGCCAACGCAACATCGACGGCTGGAAGCGTCCGGTCAAAATCAAAAAGACCTGAGTTATCCACAGCCTCATCAGCAACATATATCCAATGTGGGAGGGGGGCTTGCCCCCGATTGCGGTTTGCCAGCTACAGATAGGCTGGCTGATACACCGCTATCGGGGGCAAGCCCCCTCCCACATTTGTTCTGCGTTTGATCAGAAATTTGCTGCGCTGCGCTTGACGATCTTTCCCCAATAGGTTTTGATTGCCTTCGTTATCTTTCGAAACGAAACTTATCATCACCATGTCGAAACGAAATACACCCCAACGGCGCCACAACATCCTCACCCTGCTCAATGAACAGGGCGAAGTCAGCGTGGACGCATTGGCCAAGCATTTCGAAACTTCGGAAGTCACTATTCGCAAAGACCTGGCCGCCTTGGAAAGCAACGGCCTGTTGCTGCGTCGCTACGGCGGCGCCATCACCATGCCCCAGGAACTGGTGGGCGACGCTGCTCAACCCATCTCGCAGTACAAGCGCGCCATCGCCCGTGCCGCCGTGACGCGCCTGCGCGAACACGCCCGCATCATCATCGACAGCGGCAGCACCACCGCCGCCATGATCCCTGAACTGGGCCACCAGCCTGGCCTGGTGGTCATGACCAACTCCCTGCACGTCGCCAGCGCCTTGAGCGAGTTGGAACACGAACCGGTGCTGTTGATGACCGGTGGCACCTGGGACTCCCATTCGGATTCGTTCCAAGGCCAGGTCGCCGAGCAGGTGCTGCGTTCCTACGACTTTGATCAGCTGTTCATCGGCGCCGATGGCATCGATCTGCAGCGCGGTACCACCACCTTCAACGAACTGCTGGGCCTGAGCCGCGTCATGGCCGAGGTCGCCCGGGAAGTGGTGGTAATGGTCGAATCCGACAAGATCGGCCGCAAGATTCCCAACCTGGAGCTGCCCTGGAGCAGCGTCCATACCCTTATCACCGATGATCGCCTGCCGCTTGAGGCCCGCGACCAGATCCAAGCCCGCGGCATTACGCTGATATGCGCGGCAATCATCTAGGAGAAGCACCATGTGTGGAATTGTTGGCGCAGTCGCCGAACGCAACGTAACCGCCATCCTGATCGAAGGCCTCAAGCGCCTGGAATACCGTGGCTATGACAGCGCCGGGGTGGCCGTCTTCACCAACGCCGGCAAGCTTGAGCGCATGCGTCGCCCGGGCAAGGTCAGCGAACTGGAGCAGGCGCTGGCCGGCGAGCCGCTGGTGGGGCGCCTGGGGATTGCCCACACCCGTTGGGCCACCCACGGTGCGCCGTGTGAACGCAACGCCCACCCGCATTTTTCCGGTGACTTGGCGGTGGTGCACAACGGCATCATCGAAAACCACGAAGTGCTGCGCGAACAACTCAAGGGCCTGGGCTACGTATTCACCTCGGACACCGACACAGAAGTCATCGCCCACCTGCTCAACCACAAGCTCAAGGACCACAGCGACCTGACCACGGCCCTCAAGGCCACGGTCAAGGAACTGCACGGTGCCTATGGCTTGGCCGTGGTCAGCGCCAGCCAACCGGACCGCGTGGTCGCCGCCCGCAGTGGCAGCCCGCTGGTGATTGGCCTGGGCCTGGGGGAAAACTTCCTGGCGTCCGACCAACTGGCCCTGCGCCAGGTCACCGACCGCTTCATGTACCTCGAAGAAGGCGATATTGCCGACATCCGCCGCGAAAGCGTGGCGATCTGGGACGTTAACGGCAATTCTGTCGAGCGCGAAGCCGTGCAATACCGCGACGGCGCCGAAGCGGCCGACAAAGGTGAATACCGTCACTTCATGCTCAAGGAAATCCACGAGCAGCCCGCCGTTGTGCAACGCACCTTGGAAGGTCGCCTGAGCCAAAACCAGGTGTTGGTCAACTCCTTCGGCCCTCAAGCCGCCGAGCTGTTCGCCAAAGTGCGCAATGTGCAGATCGTCGCCTGTGGTACCAGCTACCACGCCGGCATGGTTGCCCGTTACTGGCTGGAAGAACTGGCCGGCATCCCATGCCAGGTCGAAGTCGCCAGCGAGTTCCGCTATCGCAAGGTGGTGGTACAGCCCGACACCCTGTTCGTGACCATCTCCCAGTCTGGCGAAACCGCCGACACCCTGGCTGCCCTGCGTAACGCCAAGGAACTGGGCTTTCTGGCCAGCCTGGCGATCTGCAACGTCAGCATCAGTTCCCTGGTGCGCGAATCTGACCTGACCCTGCTCACCCAGGCCGGTCGTGAAATCGGCGTGGCGTCCACTAAAGCCTTCACCACCCAGTTGGTTGGCTTGCTGCTGTTGACCCTGTCCCTGGGTCAAGTGCGCGGCACCTTGGGCGAGGGCGTTGAAGCCACTCTGGTAGAAGAACTGCGCCGCTTGCCAACCCGCCTCGGTGAAGCCCTGGCCATGGACAGCATCGTGGAAAAAGTCGCCGAACTGTTCGCCGACAAGAACCACACTCTGTTCCTCGGTCGTGGTGCTCAGTACCCGGTGGCGATGGAAGGTTCGCTCAAGCTCAAGGAAATCTCGTACATCCACGCCGAAGCCTATCCTGCTGGCGAGTTGAAACACGGCCCACTGGCCCTGGTGGATGACGACATGCCCGTGGTCACCGTGGCGCCGAACAACGAACTGCTGGAAAAACTCAAATCCAACCTGCAGGAAGTACGCGCCCGTGGCGGCCAACTGGTGGTATTTGCCGATGAGAAAGCCGGCATGACCAACGGCGAAGGCACCCACGTCATCAACATGCCGCATATCAACGACACCCTGTCGCCGATTCTGTACACCATCCCGCTGCAACTGCTGTCGTACTACGTGGCCGTGCTCAAGGGCACAGACGTTGACCAGCCGCGTAACCTGGCCAAATCGGTGACCGTGGAATAACTCGCCACACCCTGGAGGTCCGCCGGGTCTCCAGCCTTAGCTCGACGAAAGGATTCGACCTCGATGCACACTCCCTTCTCCCAGATCGGCGAGCGCTTGCACAATCGCCGTTTTGCGGTTTCCAACAACACCGAAGGGCTCTCTGGTGCCGGTACGGTGTTCCATTATCAAGTTGAAGGCGATGCTATTTCGAGCACCTACGAAGGCGGTCGTATTCGCATCGGCCAGCAGGTAGGGCGTGTAACCGGTGCCGATACGATCGAGCTGCTGTTTCAGTGTGTGACCACGCAGGGTGAGTTATTGGCCGGTTGGTCTCGCGGAACGGTCGGTGTTGATGACCCCGGGCGTACCACGCTGGCGTTTGTATGGGGTTGGTTGTCGGGGGCGATGGGTGGGGGAGAGTCGAGTTATGCAGAGATTTCGGTCTAGCGAAAAGATCAGAATTAATATCGGAAAAAGCGGTTAACAAAAGCTTGTATAAATAAGCAGATTCATCCAGCTACTATTGGTCCTTAACGGGAAAATAGATCCGAAAATCAATCGGAAAAGGTGAGGGAAATGACGCAGCTATTCATATCCGGAAACCATTGGCTGGAACCTGTTTGGCCATCTCCAGGTTTCCCTGCATCGATTTTACGTACGGCAGAATCACTGTCCTTTCGTGCAGGCAAACTGACAGGTGTACTCCACGAAAATACCGCTGCCCGCATCGGCGGTCTAATGCGAATCACCAATAGCTATTACAGCAATCTGATTGAAGGCCAATTCACCGAACCTGCCACCTTGTCGGCGCGTCTACCCAAGCGCGATTCCAAGGCGTTGCGCGAGTTGGCGGAAAGTCATATTGGTGTTCAGGAGTTGCTGGAGCGAGCATTACGTCGACCTAAATCTGCACAGGCGCCTTGGAGCGTTTTCTTCGCTCCTGAATTCATCTCCGTCATCCATCGTCGCCTTTTTGCGGATGCCAGCGATGACGACCTGCGACTAAGCGATGGCCGATTGCTCACACCCGGCCAATTACGTGATGCCGCTCAACGCAATGTGTTAGTCGGCGACCACGCCGCGCCGGCGTGGGAGTCTGTCACTCCAATGCTCACACGCCTTCAACACGTATACGGCGGGCAATCGGACCTGACCTCACGAATTCTGGGTGCCCTTGCTTATCACCATCGACTGGCGTTCGTTCACCCGTTCGAAGATGGCAATGGCCGAGTTGTGCGTATGGTTACGCATCTTCAGCTCATGCGTCTGGGGCTTGCGTCCCCGTTATGGTCACTTTCCCGAGGGCTGGCACGAAAGCAGGGCGAGTACTACGCACGTTTACGCGCTGCCGATCAGCCTCGGCGAGGGGACTTGGACGGTCGCGGCCAGTTGACTCAAAGCGGGTTGTGCGAGTTTGTAGAGTTCATGCTGCAGGTCTGCATTGATCAGATGGAGTATGTAGAGCAGGCGATGGGCCTGGTCAGTCTGCGCCAGCGACTTGAGCGCGTGATCGGCCTGGAGCCCCGATTCCTAGAGGCTGGCGTAAAACAGGAAATGGCCAAGGCCATTCACATCTTGCTGACTCAAGGCGAAGTTGCTCGTGCGGACTTTAAAACGTTTTCCGGCCTCCATGACCGAGTGGCGAGCGAGCAGCTCAGAAAACTGGTCGATATGGGCGTGGTTGAAGCACCTTCCGCCAAGTCACGTTCAGTCTTTCCAGGGCTACCGGTCTGGTTTGCGCAGATGGTATTTCCAGACCTGCATCGGCGCTTTCACTGATTTTAGGAGCACATACTCAGTTTTGTGCGTTCTTAACAGAGGATCACGGCACAAACTCCACCCTCAACCCCCGACTCGCACTGCGGCCCTGATCATCACTGACCCGCAACCGATACTCCCCCGACTTGCCTGGCCGCCAGTTCAGCGTGGCTTGGGGCGGGCCCTGGCCGATCAGGGTTTGATCGGCGAACCAGTACAGCGTTGTCGCATCGCTGGCCGCATTGGCATTGAGCGCAATGCTTTCCTGCGGTTGGGACAGGCGTAGCTGGTAACTCACCTGGGTCAACGGTGAGCGGATCTGCGGTGCTTCGCTCTGGTCGCTGGTGCGATGGGGCTGGCAGTTTTTCATCACATTGGGCGGAGTGCGGCGGGGCAGGCCGGCGGCGCGGTACAGGCGTTGCACGTCGCTGGGCCAGAACTCGAAAACTTCTTCGCGGGTGTATTGCGCTTCGAACGGCGGGCATGCGGCCTTGCCGGTGCGGGTGTCGATCAACACCGGGCGATGCAGGTTGGACACGCGAATCGGCGACACACCGGGGATGTACCAAGTCTTGCGGGTTTGCGGGCACCAACGGTTGGGCAGTTCGCCGGATGCGGCGCACACATCAATGCGCACCAGGCCAGCGGGCGGTTTGTCGGGCTTGATCACCACATTGGGCAAGGCCAGGGGGAGCGCATCGGCGATTCGAAAGAACAGCGGCGCGGCGGTCTTGGCGCCGATAAACGCTGGGTTCGGCCGACCGTCGAAGTTGCCTACCCACACCACCAACACGTAGGGGCCCACCAGCCCAGCGCTCCAGGCGTCGTGAAAACCCCACGAGGTGCCAGTCTTCCACGCGGTGCGCCAGTGACGGCCGGGCAACCCATCCGGGCGCGGGTTGCGGCGCAGCATGTCGCGCACCATAAAGGCGGCCTGGGGGGTGAGCAGCTGCGTGCCAGTGGATTGCGACTGTTCCTGCAAATAACGCAAGGGTCGTAGATGCCCGTCACCGGCCAGCATCACATACAGCCGCGCCAGTTCCTCGGGTGTCATCTCGCCGCCGCCGAGGGCCAGGGCCAGGCCGTAGTGGCTCTCGTCCCGAAGGCCCTTGATGCCGGCGCGTTGCAGCAGACCGTATAACGAAGGCGATTTGACCTGGCTGGCCAGCCACACCGCCGGGATATTGCGGCTACGGATCAGCGCATCCCGCGCTGTCAGCGGGCCGACAAAACTGCCGTCGAAATTTTCTGGCTGGAAGTAGCCGAAGTTACTCGGCAAGTCCTTGAGGATACTCATGGGGTGGATCACCCCTTGGTCCAGCGCCAGCCCATACAAAAACGGCTTGAGGGTCGAGCCCGGCGAGCGTCGCGATAGCACGCCATTGACCTGGCCGTGGATGCTTGTGGATAAGTAATCCGCCGACCCTACCAGCGCCTTGACGCTCTGGTCGCGGCTGTCGATCAGGATCGCCGTGGCGTTTTCCACACCGGTGCTGCGACGCTCGGCGATAAACCCGGTGATCAGGCGTTCCAGCAATTGCTGCAGGGGCAGGTTGAGGGTGCTGTTCAGCTCGTTACCCGGCTGGGACGCCAGCAACTGTTCGCTCAAGTGCGGCGCCAGGAATGGAATCTGCTGGCGGGTGCGCGCCTCCAGGGGCAGGTCTAGCAAACTGTCGTTACGCGGGTCTTGTGGATAAGTCTCGCGCCAATCGGCCATCAAGCGCAGCCGCGCGTTTTGCAGCGACGGCCCGAAGCGCGCGCGCCGTCCCGGCTGCTGGGGAATCACCGCCAGCGCCAGCGCCTCGGACAACGACACCTGCGCCGCCGACTTACCAAAGTAGATGCGACTGGCCGCCTCGGCGCCCTCGATGTTGCCGCCCATGGGCGCCAGGTTCAGGTAGGCCTCAAGGATGTCGTGCTTGCTATAGCGCGCTTCCAGCCACAGGGCCAGGGCCATTTGCTGCAACTTGCCCGGCACTTGGCGGGTGTTCAGATCCCACAGGCGCCGCGCCAATTGCATGCTCAAGGTCGAACCGCCCTGGCGCTGGCCCCCGCTGTAGGTGGCCATGGCTGCACGCAGCAACGCCGGAGGATTGATCCCCGGGTGCCAGTAGAAATTGCGATCTTCCTTGAGCAACAAGGCTTCGATCAGTGAAGGAGATATCCGCTCCAGGGGTAGCCAGAGGCGATACTGGCCGTCATCTGCCAAGGTCATGCGTAGCAGTGAGCCGTCGTCGGCCAGTACCACCCGCGACGAGGTCACGGCCTGTTCCAGCGGGGCATGGGGCCACAGCCGCAGCCCCGCCAGCACTACCGCCGCTGCAAGCAGCGGCGTCAGGCGCTTAAGGCTTGGTAATTTCAAGCTGGCCTACTTTGCCACGCCCTTGCAGGGTGGTTTCGTACATGCCTTCGGCGTAGGCCGGTGGCGTATTGAAGGTGCCGGCGTTGGTGGCGCGCACGCGGTACACGAACGTGCCTGCATCCCGCAGGGCTGTGCCGTACAACACCACCCGATCATCCCGTACGTCCACGTATTCCGGCTGCCAGTTGCTCAGCTCGGTTTCGCCGATGGGTGCTTGCCAGGTCGCTTCTTCCTGGCTGTCTTCTTCTACGTATTCAGACTCTTCGCCGTCGCCTTCCTCGGTGCTGGCGGGTTCCGGCTCCGGCGGCAAGTTATACACAGGCTCGACACCGCCTGGCAGCAAGTCGACCACGGCCACCTGCTGCACCTGATCGCGGTCGGTGGCGCGCAGACGCAAGCGCACCAGGAACTCATCGCCCACGGCGACTTTGCTCACTGCCTCGCCCTTAAGGTCGAGGTATTCGTGGATGATTTCCAGGCCATTGTTGATCGGCTTGAGCTTGGCGCCCTTATCGAAACCGGCTTCGCTGAGCATGTAGAACGCCGCAGGGCCGTCGGATTTTTCCATCACCAGCTTTTGCGTGGCGCCCGGCACTGCGGCGCGCGGCGGTTGGCCGGCCATCTCCAGTAACTGCTGCTGTTTGTCACCCAGCCAGGCAGTAGCCTTGAGGGTCATGTCGCTCTGCGCACGCTGGCCATAGTTGTCCAGGGCCCGCAGCAACAGCGCCGCCGACAACGAGTTGTAGCGTTGCTCGTTGAGGCGCTTGCCGAGTTTATCCAGCAGCGCCGTGGGTACATCGTCCATCAGCTCCGGAAAGTGCCGCGCCAGCAGGTGCAGGTGTTCGGCGTCGTGCACCAGCGGGTCGTAGTACAGCCCGTCGCTGTCCCACTTATCCACAAGGGCGCGCCATGGGACTTTGCGGAACAAGGTATCGGCCTGGCGATCCTGCTTGAGCAGCTTGTAGCTGGCGGCCAGGTAGGCGGCGCCCAGGTCGTTCTGCCAGGTGTCCTTGAAGTAGCTCTCGTAGCGCTCGCGAATATCGCTCAAGGCGCCGCTCACCAGAATCCCCTGACGGCTCAAGAGGTAACTGGCGTAGGCGCGGTTGCGCAATTCCGACAAGCCTTCACTCGGGCCGTTGGCCAGGTCTGTCAGATATGCGTTCGAGCGCACCAGCAGGTCTTCCGGCACCGGCAGGCCACGCTCCTTGGCTTCGATCAGGAAGTCGGTGGCATACAGGCTGGCGTACGGCGCCACGTCCGGGTTGGCCGCCCACAAACCAAAGCCACCAGCCTGGTTCTGGCGTTGGCGCAGCATGCGCACCGCGCTGTTAAAGGCTTGCTCGGCCTCGGGTACATTGCCGCCCCAGATCAACGCGGGCATGGCCTTGGACACCAGTTGCTCAGTGCAGGCATAGCCGTAGTCGTCCAGGTAGTGCTTGAGGCCGTTGGCCCACACCAGTGGCGAGGCCGCTACGCCCAGTTGCACGTCGCGCAGTTGGCTGAACAGTTCGCGGGTGGGTTTGAGCTCTTTGCTGGCGCTGTCGAAACGACCCAGGCTCAGGGCCACACGATGCTCACTCAAGGGGCGGATCGAGGTGGTTTCCGCCACCTGGATGCGCTTGCCGTCCGGCAGCACCGCGACAAAGCGCAGGTCTGCCGAACCCAGGATTTCGCCGACCTTGATCTTAAACTCAGCGGTGCCTTCCTTACGCGGTTGCAGAGACAGGGTGCTGCCCTTGTCGCCTTGCACCTTGAGGCCGTCGCTGGTCTGCAGTTCAAACTTCACGTCTGCTGGCGTATCGAGGTTGCTGAACACCCCGGCGCTCACGCTGAACACATCCCCCGGCGCCACAAAGGCTGGCACGTTCGGCGTGATCACAATCGGCCCACGCACATCGGTACTGGCTTCGCTCACGCCCACACTGTCGCTGTCCACCGCCACCGCAAACAGGTGCAGCTTGCCGTTGAAGCTGTCTGGCACCTGGTAATGCAGCACGGTCTCACCGGCCGGCAAATCTACCAGGCCAGACCACCAAGCCACCGGTGGCTGATGTTTGCGCTTGAACGGGTTCAGG
The DNA here is from genome assembly GCF_004682055.1 of Pseudomonas kairouanensis. Taxonomy (GTDB): domain Bacteria; phylum Pseudomonadota; class Gammaproteobacteria; order Pseudomonadales; family Pseudomonadaceae; genus Aquipseudomonas; species Aquipseudomonas kairouanensis. Next base: position 77,772 of record NZ_QUZU01000017.1, read on the forward strand.
TGGTTGGCCAAGGCGCCTTCCGTATCGCCACCGGGCGCGGCCCCGCTGAGCAGGCGGCTGAATTCCGGCAGGATCAGGTCCAGGATCTGACTGGTACCCACCTCCAGCGCGCGCTTCTGGAAGAAAAAGCCCAGCGGGTCCGGCGTCTGGTAGCGCGCCACTTGCAGGATGCCTTCGTCCACCGCATACACTACGGCGCGGCCGGGGCGGTCGGCGTTGACCTTGATATCCAGCACCTGCCCCGGCTCGATCTTCGCCGGGCTTTCTACCTTGAGCGCCATGCGCCGCGCATCCAGGTTGATGCTGAACGGCACCACGCCGTAGGACAGCGGGCTCATGTACACCTCGGCCGAGCCCATGTCCCGCACAAACTGCACGTTGACGTAGGCATTGCCCTCAAGCCCTGCGGGCACGCGGATATGCTGCACGCTGTTGGTGCTGTCGGCCTTGAACCACTGCTGGGTGTAGACCTTGTCCCGTTCGATGGTGATCAACCCGGCGCCGGTGTAAGGCGCGCGGATGCTGATCGCAATTTCGTCACCGGTGGCATAGCTGCGCTTATCCAGGCGCAGTTGCAGTTCGGCGTTGCGTTCCAGGGAGCGCGAGGTGTTGCCACGCCCGGCCACGCTGTAGTCGATCTGGTTGAGCAGGTTGCCGTTGGCGTCCTTGAGCTGCAGGGTGAAATCCCCCGGCGTGCCGGTATTAAGTGTCTGCTTGGCGCCTTCTTTGGTCATCACCAGCGGTGAGGCCGGTTGGCTGATGTTCTTGATGCGCGACTCGTACTTGTAGGTGCCGTTGGATTGCTTCACCAGCACCGACACGTAGCGGTGTTCGACCACCTCTGTGGTCAGGCCGTCCACCGCCAGCGGCGAAAGGTCTGGCGCGACGGCCAGCCATTGCACCTGGCGTGGCGCATCCTTGGCGACGTACGACAACGAGTCCTGACTTTTCACACCCACCAGGTAAGGCGCGGACGACACCAGCAAGGCACTTTGCGCCGCCACATTGCGACCGCCCTCGGCTTCAAACACCTGGGCCATCACTTGCAGGCGGTAGGTGCTGTTGGCGAAGCGTTGCAGGTTCAGGTCGAGCACCGCCTGGCCGTTATCGTCGGCCGTGGTTTCGGCCAGGTCTTCGGTGCTGGCGTCTTCCAGGGAATCGTTGAGGCGGAAGCGATAGTCGGGGTAGCGGTCGAACGCCGCGAGGGTTGGGCTCAGCGACATTTTCGCGGTGACACGACGCCCGGACGCCGGGGCGCCGAACAGGTGCATCGCGGTGACCTTGGCCACCACTTGGTCTGGGGCAATCCAGCCCTGCACAGGGGTGTCATGCAGGCTCAGGCTGACCTTCATGCGGTCCGGCTCGAAGTCGCGCACCTTGAAGCTCACGCTGCCCAGGTCTGTGCGCGTCTGCTTCTGGCCAATCAGCTGCAAGGTCGCGGTGTAGTCGCCTGCGGGGGCCACTTCGCTGCTGGGGAAATCAAAGCTTTCAAAGCCGCTGGCGGACAGCTTCAGCGGTTGGCGAATCACTTCCAGGCCACGTGGGTCGGTGATTTGCAGCTCCACCGGCAGGCCTTGCAGGGCACCTTGCCAATTGCCACTGCGCACGATCATGCCCAGGTGCGCGGTCTCGCCTGGACGGTACAGGCCTCGGTCGGTAAACAGGTAGGCGCTGAGGCGATCAATCGCACCGTCTTCTTCCAAGCCGCCTACGTCGAAGCGCGACAAATCCAGCTGCTGGGACTGACGGGCAATCGGCAAGAACGACTGGTCGTTGCCACGGGTCACCACATACATCAGCGGCGTTTTCTCACGGCGCAGTTCATCGAGCTTGGCGAAATGCGCGTGGCCTTCGGCATCGGTATGCCCGCTGGCGACCGGCAAACCGTTGCGGCCGATGATGTCGACCTGCGCATCAGACACCGGCGAGCCGTTGCCGATGGACTGCACGTACACGTCATGGCTACCGTCGCTGGAGCGCTTGGCGATGATGCCAAGGTCGGTCACCACGATAAATCGCAGGTCGCTGGTACTGCTGCGCTCGTACTCGAAGGTGCGTTCGGCCGGGTCATCCTGGGGGCTGAGCTTGAGCACGAAAATGCCGCGTCGGCCGCCGTTGGCGGTGAGGTAGTGGCCCAAGTCCACATTGTCGTAGACGGTTTTGGCCGGGTCATTGGACGACAGCGCAATATCCAGCGACTGACGCTCGACCATGCGGTCGAAATACTCGTTGCCGAAGTTTGGCCGGGCAAAGCTGCCGCTGCTCTGATCCACCAGGTGTTGCAACTGGTTGGGCAGCAAGCGGGCGATTTCCACATGGGCACCGGGCACGCCACGGGCCATGAAACCCAGGCGTTTTTCGCCGTTGAGGCTGAGCAAGGCGCCGTCAGACAGAAACTGCAAGGTACGCGGGTACGCCGGCATGCTGATGAGCGACGCCGTAGGGTTTTTCGCCAAATAGCCGCCGATGGCTTCCAGGTTGGCCGGCACACGCACGTAAATAGCCCGGCCAGCCGGCGCCTTGAACTTGAAGGCGTGCAGGGTGTTCAGCGGTTCGACGCTGGGCACGTGGGCGAGGTTGAGCTTGGTGCTGCGGGCGAGCAGGGCGTCGTCAATGTCATTGCTGCTGTAGGGGCGGGTATCGTCCTGGGCTTTTTCCGGCAGCAACCAGGCCTGCACCTTACCGGCGATGGTCTCATCGGCTACAGCGCTGGAACTGCTGAACATCAGCACCGGTTCCGGCTCGCCGCGTTCGTTGTCGACAAAACTCACGTCGGCGCCGGTAAAGGTCAGGCGATAACGACCGGGCACGGTGACCTGCGCCACCAATGGCGCGGTGCTGGCGTTGCCGCCGTCGCGGGCCTTGAGGCCTTCGTCGAGCTTGGCGCTGACCTGCGTGCTTTCTAGCGGCGTGGCCAGGGCGGCGGAGCGCACATAGGCGTTGAGCTTTTTCTCGTCGAAGGTAACTTCCGGGCGGTTGGGCAACTGGGCGTCGCGGTAGGCCAGGCCTTTGTCCAGGGTCACCGTTACGCGTTTGCGTAGGCTGTCTTCATCCACCGGGTGGGAAAAATGAAAGGTCGCCACCAGCTGTTTCAGCGTCGGGTTGGACGGGTCTTGGTACAACTCGTTTTGCGCCAAGGTGGCGCGGAACGGTTGGGTGGAAAATTGCGCGCTGTACTGGTCGAGCAACACGCCGTCGGCCAGCAGGTTTTTCTTGGCCAGATCCAGGGTGTAACCAGCGTCGATGGGCCAGTCTTTTTCCGGTACGAACAGCAAGGTGCGGTCGTCGGACCAGCGCCAGGTGCCCGCGACGCTAGGCTTGAGCGTGATGCCTTCGGTCACCGGTTTGCCAATCGCCGTCAACGGGGCGACGGACTCGGCGAAGCGAACCTGCAGGTTATCCACCACCGGCGTTGGCTGGGTGTAGTCGGTCAGGTTGGGTTTGTGCAGCGAATAACTCGCCGTGTGGGGCTGCGGCAGGTGGGAATACCACTGCCAGCCGTAGAACCCGGCGGCGGCCAGCAACACCACGCCCAACACACCGGCACCCGCCTGGCGCGGATAGGCACGCGCCTTGTGGCCCGCGTTAGCCAGGCCGCGCCCGATGGCCCGCAGCCAGAACGGCGGATGCCATTGACCGAAAACGGCCCCCACCACAGTCGCTAACGCACCGGCAATACGGCGGCTGATCGCTTTGAACGAGTCGAACATGGTGAGCATCCCTGGCTAAGTGCGGCGTATCTTACACGCGTCTTTGATACAAAAGATTACCCCGCTCAACTGATACCTGTGGTGAGCGGGCTCGCCCCGCGCCGGGCTGCGAAGCGGCCCTAATTCGGCCGCCGCAGTGTTTCAGGAAAACCGAGGCGCCTGGGTTTGGGGCCGCTTCGCAGCCCAGCGCGGGGCAAGCCCGCTCACTACAACCCCGTCGTTACGAGGGGCTCATGCATTCCAGCGAACGATCCACCATGACTTTTGCCATTTCCACTAGATAACCGGCGGCTTTGGGCGACTGGCCCAACGCTTCGGCACAGTGGAGCAGGTCTGAGGCGTAGGCCAGGGCGTCTTCGAAGCTGAGTTCGGGGTGGGTGATGAAAAAGTTGTGGGGCGGGTTGGACTTTACTTTCGTCATTTCGATAACTCCAAGTAGTCCAATGTTCGTTCGAGCTGCTAAACCCGGTCACTGAATGGGCAGTGACGAACGCAGACTAGCCACCGAAAAGGCAGGGCACAAGCGGCTGGGATTCTCTCGGAAATGTCCTGCGAAAGAAAGGGACGCGGGAGGTAGGAGCAGCAGATTCGGACTTATCCGAGACGCCATAGTGACTACGTCAGCTGCGCACGAAAGCCAAAAGCAGCACGTAATCATTGGTATCGGCGGCGCGAAGCGCTTGGATGTAACGCTGGCGAACTTCGTTTGCCGTCACCAAGTTGCCACGGCCCCAAGAGAAGGGCGCGAGACCGCATTGCCTGAGTAGACAATCAGTCATCAGCCGAGCGTGGCGGCCGTTTCCATTAGGAAAGGCGTGCAGCCACACCAGCTGGTGATGAAATCGCACTGCAATTTTGTCCGGTGGGAAAACCTCGTGTTCCAGCCAGTAAGCGACGTTGTCGAGCAGTTGGCGTAAGTTGACGGCGATTTTCGTCCAATCGCAGCCGATATTTTTATCTGACTTGCGGAAGGTCCCTGCCCACTTCCAAGTGTCGCTGAACATTTTCGTGTGCAATTCACGACAAAAGTGATCGTTCAAAACGTCCAGTTTCTTCTGGCGGTTTATCCACAGGGTGGCTTTGAGGATGTTCTGTGCTTCCCACTCGTCCAACTCGCCTTGGGTTGCGATGTGTCTTGGTTTAAGGCCAGAAACCTCATCCGGATCCAGAGGCGTCTGACCTGGTTTAAGTTCCAGTTCTATCGCCATAGGCGCGCCCACGAACCATCCAGCAGTTCTTTGCGACGCTCATCAATCTGGCGTTCGATAAAAGTGTCCGAGGGGCGTTGGTCCTCAAGGCTCATGGAATGCGCAACGCCCAGGATTTCCTGCTTTGCTAGAAACTCGGCGCGATCTTCAATCATCACGTGCAGTGGCTTTTTGGGCACGAGGCCGTAGACGAGTTCACAGTCCAGTGCTGCCGCGAGTTTTCTAAGTTGGGCGAGCGATATCCTATCTTCCGCCTCGGAGCGCTCGGACTTGGTCAACGTCACCGCCGACACGCCAGCGATCTCTGCCTGGACACGCAGCGAACGGCCTAGAGACTCTCTGATGGATCGCAGCCAACCTCCGGGCGGCACTGAAGCGCCTTTGATGCTGCTAAAAGGCTCAATTGCCCGTTCCACTTGAGATAGTCGCAATTTGTAGAGGTTGGAAGTGTTCATAGCTAATTGCCTTTTGAAAGCCTGTAGGCTTTCAGTATTGCAGTAAATGTAAGCCTATAAGTATACAATTTAATAAAATAAGTAAGCCTATAGGCAAACAATATATCTTGTTTTGTTTGCTTATAGGCTTGCAGGTTGATTCAAATTGTTAATTTGAAACGAGATTCAGGTCCACCAGAAACGCACAAGGTGGAAGAAAATCGGTGCCGCAAAACACACCGAATCCAGCCGATCCAGCATGCCGCCATGCCCTTCGATCATGTGCCCCCAGTCCTTCACGCCGCGGTCGCGCTTGATCGCCGACATCACAATGCCGCCGGCAAAGCCCAGCAGGTTGATCAACAGCGCAATCAAGAACGACTGCCACGGGTTGAACGGGGTGGTCCAAAACAGCGCGGCGCCGATCAGGGACGAGAGCAGGATGCCGCCGACAAAGCCTTCGACGGTTTTGGACGGTGACAGGTTGGGCGCGATCTTGTGTTTGCCGAACAACTTCCCACACACGTACTGGAGCACGTCCGACAGTTGCACCACGATCACCAGGTAGGCGATCAGCAGCAGGTTGCGCCCTTCGTAGCCGGGGATGTCGAGGGTGAGCAGGGCAGGCACGAACGACACGCAGAACACCGCGATCATCAGGCCCCACTGCACTTTCGAGGCGCGTTCGAGGAAGTGGGTGCTGTCGCCGCCCAGGGACGCGAGGATCGGCAGCAGCAAAAACACGTACACCGGGATAAAAATCGAGAACAACCCGTACCAGTCCGAGTAGATCAGCAGGTATTGCAGCGGCAACGCCAGGTAGAACGCCGCCACCAGCGCCGGGTAGTCGCTGCGCCGCGTGGGGGTGAGGGTGAGGAATTCGCGCAGGGCGTAGAACGACACGGCGTAGAACAGCAAAATCACCGCGCCGGTGCCGAGCCAGAAGGCGATGCCGATCACCACCACCATCACCCACCAGGCGTTGATGCGGGCGTTGAGGTTGTCGATCACCGCATTGGGCGTGCCACGGGTGCGAATTTTCAGGATCAGGCCAATCAACGAGGCGAGTACCAGGATCGCGCCGATGCCGCCGAACAGCATTATGGTCTGGCTGTGCATATCAGCAGTGCTCCGGGGCAAGGGCGAGCAGGGCGTCGCGGGTGCGGGCGAGGAAGGCGGCTTTGTCTTCGTCTTCTTCCAAGTGCAGCGGCGCGCCGAAGCTGGTGGTGCACAGCAAGGGCAGCGGCAAGACGCGCCCCTTGGGCATGACCCGGTTGAGGTTGGCGATCCACACGGGGATCAATTCAGCCTGTGGGTAACTTTTTGCCAGGTGGTACAGGCCGCTTTTGAACGGCAGCAGGCCGTCTTCCAGGTTGCGGGTGCCTTCCGGAAAGATGATCAGCGAGTCGCCGCTTTCCAGAGCGTTGAGCATGGGTTGCAAAGGGTTATCCACAGGGTCTTTGCGTTCGCGGTCGATCAGCACGCCGTTGAACACGCTGTTGATGATGTAGCGACGCAGGGCGCTTTTGTTCCAGTAATCGCTGCCGGCCACCGGGCGCGTGAATTTGCGCAGGTTCTGCGGCAGCGAGGCCCACAACAACACGAAATCGCCGTGGCTGCTGTGGTTGGCAAAGTAGATGCGCTGCACCGGCACCGGCGCGCACCCGAGCCACAGGCTACGAGCGCCGGTGACGGTACGGGCCATGGAGGTTATGAGCGTGGCGACCACGGGTTCGAACATGGGAATTCCTTATCCGGCAAAAGGCAGCCAAGGGCTGGCGAGAATCACACCCAGGGTCAGCAGCGCTTGCGCGCCCAGCAGCCAGGCTTGTTTGCGCAGCAGTTTGAGGGCGCCGCGACGGCGCTCGGTCCAGGGCCTGCCGGCGCGCTTGGGCGATTGCAGGCCGAGGGTTTGCAAGGCTTGGTCGAGGTCTGCGGTACGGTCTATGTCGCGGGCCAGCAGGGCGAACAGGTCGGCGTCGAAGGCCACCCGCAGCGCCCAGTATTTTTGCAGCAACCCCAGAATAATCATCCACAGGGCCAGCAACAGGCAGATGGTTGAAATGCTCGCCATCAACAGCTGAGCCAGGCCGAACAATACGCCGAGCAAGGTCAGGCCTGTGGATAACTGATCCAGCGAACGGCCACGACGCAACAGGCTGGCGACGACCTGGAGTTCCATATCAGCGGGCATGGGCTAAACCCTCCAACGCTTCACGATGAGCAGGATGCAGGACCACATCGGCCCGCGCTGTACGAATGATAGTCAGCGCTTGCTCCACCGTCGTTGCACGGTCGGTATGCAGCAACCAGGCGGCGACGGCCGTTGCGCTGCGGGAGTAGCCGAGGGCGCAGCACACCAGCAGCGGGCCATGGGCGCGCAGGCGTTCGATGGCCTGGGCGGCGAGCAGGCATTCGGCGGGAGTGGGGGCGATCAAGTCGAGCACGGGGATGGATATGTAGGCGCGGCCCTGTGGATTAATCGGCAGCTCGGCGCACAAATCGACGATGGCCTTGAAGGGCTCTTGCTCGCGCGTCGTAGGAATACGCCCGAGCCAGACGTTATCCACAATCAGATCCGGCTGTGGATGTTTACGTGTCCACAGGCGCGAGTTGATCCACGCGGCGGCCAGATAAGGTGCATAGAGCCAGCGCGCGGCGGGCGTGAGTCGGCCATCGGCGCGCTTCTGAAAACCTGCGGCCCCCAGCACGACGTAGTTCGCCTTGATCAAGGCCAGGGAAATCGCCGGCCAAAGTATCCACAACCAGCCGCCACCCATCACAAACGCCAGGATCGCCAGGGCCAGTGCGCCCAAGCCGTAGCGCAGGCCCAAACGCCAACGCTTGGGGTCTCGCGTCAGCCGTGCGTTCAACAATGGGCTCGGATGCTCCACCGGCCACAACCACACACAAATCCAACCGGCGAGGGCCCCTGTGGGTAAGTCGATAAAGTGATGTTGATAAGTGGTCAGCACCGAAATACCGATCAGCGCAAACCAACCATGCACCACCCATCGCCACACGCCCTGAGTATGGCGCTGGAACATCACCCACAAGATCACCAGCAGCGCGATATGCAGGGAAGGCGCCTGGTTGAAGGGTTTGTCGAACCCCGCCAATACCGCAAACAGCCAGCCGAACACGCCGTCCAGTTCCGGCCGTTCGAAGGTGAACCGCAGCGGCCAGATCAGGAAGCAGCTCACCGCGATCACCTGGGCGCTGAGCAGGCGCAGGGCATGTTGCTTCAGTTCATGCCGGGTGTGGGGCAGCAGCAGGGAAAACCCGTAAAGCAGGTCGATGGACCAGTAGGGCACGATGGTCCAGGCCCAGAACGGCATGTGGGTTTCCCAGCCGAACACCAGGGTGCCGACGTCACTGCGCTGGCTGGTCACCCAGGTGGCAAAGCCGTAGGTGCTGAAAAACAGCGGCGCCAACAACAGCAGCCACAGGACCGCTGGTTTCAATAAACCCGGTTCGCGCATGCTCAGATCTTCTGTGCCAGGGACACGGTGAAAATGCCCCATTCATCCACACGCTGGGTGATCTTGCGAAAGCCTGCCGCTTCGACCAGTTGATCCATTTCGGCCTGGCTGCGCCGACGCATCACCCAGGCCTGGCCTTGGCGATGGCTGGTGAGGGCGCGGGCGATCAGTTCCAGTTGCGGGTGCCACGGCTGGCCGGTGTAGACCAGATAACCGCCAGGCTCCACGGCCTCGGCAAGGCCCGCCAACGAGCCGCCGACCATGGCGTTATCGGCAAACAATTCATACAACCCGGACACCACCGCCAGCGTCGGTTTCGGCTCCAGCGCCGCCAGGTCAGCGCGATCGAACGCATCGCCTTTGACGAACTGGGCGATATCCCCCAGGCCTTTCTCGCGAATCAGTGCGCCACCGTCGCGCACGTTGATGTCGCTGTAGTCGCGCAGCAGGATCGACTCCGGCAGCGGCGACACGCCCTGCAAGGCTTCGAGAATGTAGCGCCCGTGGCCGGCGGCGATATCGACGATGCGCACTTGGCGGTCTTCTTCGCGCAGCTTGGCCATGGCCAGGCGCAGCAGTTCCTCGACGTTCAACTTGCGCTGGCGAATACCGCGCCAGCCGATGGAGTTGAGGTAGTTGGTGTCGATCATCCGCCCCAGCCCGCCTTTGCCGGTGGGCTTGTTGCGGTACACGTAGTCCAGGGTGCTGCCGGAGTCGAAGCCGGTGTCGAAGCCCAGCTTCACGCCCTCGGACAGGTTCTTGCCCAGGCCCATGCTGGCGCGGGTCATGCGCCAGTACAGGTCGCGCAGGGAGTTGCGCGGCAGCGGCGCGGCGAGGGCTTCGGACTCGGCGCAGGTGGCGCCGATTTTGTCGGCGTCGAGCAGCGAAGCGCGGTCCAGCGGGTGCTCGAAGTTTTGCAGGATAAAGCGCCGGGCGCTGCTCAAGGCGGTGGCGCGGTCGCGCTCGCCCAGGGTGTCGTGGAAGTAGCCAGGGAGGATATGCAGCTCTTTTTTCAGGCTGCCCAGGCGGTCGAAAAACTGCTGCTGGGGTTTGCGGTGCACCACAAAGTCCGAGCCCGAGACCAGGAGCTGCGTGGGCACCTGGATCGCCTGGGCATCGGCCACAACGCGGTCGGCCGCTTCGTACAGACCCAGCAGCACATTCACCGAGATGGCCTTGGTGATCAGCGGGTCGCTGTCGTAGGACGCCACGCGCTCGGGGTCATGGCTGAGGAACTTGGCCTTGACGTAACTGTTGACGAAAAAGTTGCCGCGAAACCTGCGCATCAGCGCCAGGCCGGGCCGCGCGAACGGCACGTACAGCTTGACCTTGAAGGCCGGGGAGGCGAGCACCAGGGCGCGGATCTTCGGTGCGTAATCATGCACCCAGGTCGCGGCGATCACGGCGCCGACGCTTTGCGCGATCACCGCGAAGTTCTCTTGCTCTATGCCGTAGGTGGCGCCGATGTGATCGTAGAAGGTCTGCACATCTCGGGCGCTGGTGGCGAAGCTGGGGCTGTCGCCGCGCTCGCCGGGGGACTGGCCGTGGCCACGGGCATCCCAGGCGAAGAAATCGAACTGCGGCAGGTCCAGCTCATCCACCAAGTGGGCGATGCGCCCCGAATGCTCATGGCCGCGATGGAACAACACGATGGCCTTGCGCGGCCCATCGCCTGCCGTGGCCGGCCAGTGCCGGTAGAAAAGCTCGACGCCATCATGGGTACTGAAGCTGTGTTCTTGTTGTTCACGCATCGCAAAATCCTTATGCAGAAGGGGGAGTGTGTTCTTCTTTGAGGCCCTGGCGCACCCGGTTGACCAGGGTGTAGGCGAGCAGGGCGGCCACCAGCCACATCACCGCCTCGACCCAACCTGCGCCCAGCCAGCCCAATGCCACGCCAGTGGCCAGCACACCCAGTACGAAGGCCCGATCGCTCTTGCCCATTGGCCCGTCATAGCGCCGTGACGCGCCCACCATCGGGCCCAGCACGCCAGCGTATTCACTGAACACCGCCAGCAGCGCCACCAGCAACACCGGCGCCAGGCTCACGCCTGGGATCAGCGCAAAGGGCAGGATCAGCGCGCTGTCGGCGACCACGTCGCACAGTTCGTTGAGGTAGGCGCCCAGGCGCGACTGCTGGCCGAATTCGCGGGCGAGCATGCCGTCGATGGCGTTGAGGGCCATGCGCAGGATCATCCACAGCGGGATCAGCGCGAACAGCCACAGGTGGTGGGCGAAGCTGGCGATCAACAGGCCTACCAGCAGGGAAATCACGCCCGCAAGGACGGTGATCTGGTTGGCGGTGGTGCCGTTGTCGTAGAGGCGCTGCACGAGGGGGCGCAGCAGGTTTTGAAAACGCGGCTTGAGCTGATAGATCGAAATCATGGGGGTGACGCTTCCTTGTCCGTGAGCCCGCGAAAAACTGGATGGGAGTGTGCCGATTAAACGCCGTGTACACCAGTGATGGCGCGTGTTTATGGGGGGTTGGTCACGGTCTTGAGTACTGCGATGTACCCCTGTGGGAGCGGGCTTGCTCGCGAAAGCGGAGTGTCAGTGAGCATATGTAGCGACTGGCACCGCGCTTTCGCGAGCAAGCCCGCTCCCTCAGGGGATTTGCAGTGGGTTCGATAGCTGTATTCATCGAACAAAAATTTCACGCTCCGTGTTATATCGTAACGAATTATGTACATGCGGGCGTTGAGTGGATGCAAGTGGATCTTGAAGCTGACGGCGCTTCGGTAGAAGGCCTCGCGCGTTTTCAACAGGGGCTTTTCCATGCCCGTCGATTGCGCCAAGCCGGTATCAGCCTGACGACGTTGGCCGTCGGCGGTTGGGTGCTGGCGCTGTTTGTCGCGCTGTTTGCGTCGTTGTCGATCTGGCCGGTGGTGTTGATCAACTGCGCCTCGGCGTTGCTGCTGATGGTGGCCGGTTTGCAATCGGCGTGGTGGGTGGCCGACTGGCGCACCCAGGCGTTGGAGCAACCCACGGTTCAAATGCCGGTTGAGGACGCGAGCCACTACGCGCGCCTTACCGAGCGCTTTGGCAAACACATCGGCGCGCCGGTGGTGTGGCTTGGCGGTTGGTCGCTGCTGGCGCTGGTCAGCATTGTCGAGTTCTGGAACCTGGCATTGCCCGCCGCGCCTGTTGGCCAATCGGCCAGTATCGGTGCCGCGCTGGCCTTGGCCCTGGCGTTTGGCTTACTGGTGTTCGAACGCCGCCTGGCCCAGGAAACTGCCGCTCAATGGCCGGAAGCCTCGCAACTGGCGCAGTTGAGCCGGGTAGCGATTATCTGCCTGGTGATCAGTGCGGTTTGCCTGTTGTTTGCCAGCGCCGAGTCTGTCTGGCCATTGCGTCTGGCCGTGCTGATCGGCGTGCTGCCGGCGCTGGTGGCGGTGGAGTTGCTGCTACGGGCCGTGCTGTCACTGTTCAGCCCACGCCAACCGCAACTTGAACCTCGCCTGATGGCGCAGAGTTTTGTCGCCGGTTTGCTGCGCTGGCCGCCCCAACCCTTGTTGGCATTGCAGCACGAGTTGCATAACCGCTTCGGCATCGACCTGCGTCAGATCTGGGCGTTTACCTACATGCGCCGGGCATTTTTGCCGGTGTTGCTGGTGGTGCTGGCGGTCGGCTGGGTGCTGACCGGCGTGCACGAAGTGCCCCTGCAAGGGCGTGGGATTTATGAGCGCTTTGGCAAACCCGTCGAGGTGTTCGGCCCCGGTCTGCATGCTGGGTTGCCCTGGCCGTTGGGCCGCGTGATCAAGGTGGAAAACGGCGTGGTCCACGAGCTGGCCACCAGCGTCAGTGAAGCGGCCGCACCGGACCTGGCCCCTGCCGAAGGCCCGGCGCCGCTGATCGCCAATCGGTTGTGGGACGCCAGCCATGTGAATGACAAATCCCAGGTGATCGCCAGCAGCAGCGGCGACAAGCAGAGCTTCCAGATCGTCAATATGGATGTGCGCTTCGTCTACCGCATTGGCTTGACCGACCAGGCAGCGCTTGCCGCCACCTATAACAGTGCGGATGTGCCGACCCTGATCCGCAGCACCGCCAGCCGCATCCTGGTGCACGACTTTGCTTCACGCACGCTCGATGAACTGCTGGGTGAACAACGCACCCGCCTGGCCGACGAAATCGGCCGCGCCGTGCAAGGGGATCTCCAAGCACTCGACAGTGGCGTGGAAATTCTCGCCACGGTCGTCGAGGCGATCCATCCACCGGCCGGAGCCGCCAACGCCTATCACGGTGTGCAAGCTGCGCAAATCGGCGCCCAGGCCCTGATCTCCCGCGAGCGCGGTGCGGCCAGCGAGCAAACCAACCAGGCCTTGCTGCAAGCCAGTACCGCCCGCGACCAGGCCAGCGCCACCGCCCGCGAAGTGAACGCGGGTGCCCAGGCTGCCGACCTGCGGTTTGCCGCCGAACAAAAGGCCTATGCCACCGCTGGCAAGGCCTTCGTGTTGGAGCAGTACCTCGGCCAACTCAGCCAGGGCCTGGCCAACGCCAAGTTGCTTATCCTGGATCATCGCCTGGGCGCCGACAGTGCACCGACGATCGATCTGCGTTCCTTTACCTTGCCGGCCGATCCTTCGTCGCCGCGTAAAGCCGTTCAATAAGGAGTCTGACTGTTGAGCGCTCATTCCCACGATCACGGTCATCATCATGGCCATCACCACCACCATCATCACGGTGACGAACAGGCTGGCGGGCCTTTCCCTTGGCGGCGCATGGCCTGGGCGGTGTTGCTGGTGCTGTTTGCGGTGGCGGCCGCCAGCCTGGTGCAGGTGCGCTCCGGCGAAGCCACGGTCATAACGCGGTTCGGCAACCCGGCGCGGGTGCTGCTGGAGCCGGGCCTGGGCTGGCGCTGGCCGGCACCGTTCGAGGCAGCGATCCCGGTGGACCTGCGCCTGCGCACCACCTCCAGCGGTTTGCAGGACGTGGGCACTCGCGATGGCTTGCGCATCATCGTGCAAGCGTATGTGGCCTGGCAGGTGCAGGGCGATGCCGACAACGTGCAGCGCTTTATGCGTGCGGTGCAAAACCAGCCGGATGAGGCGGCGCGGCAGATCCGTACCTTTGTCGGCTCGGCGCTGGAAACCACGGCGGCCAGTTTTGATCTGTCGAGCTTGATCAACACTGATGCCAGCCAAGTGCACATCGCGCAATTCGAAGCCCAACTGCGCCAGCAGATCGAGCAACAATTGCTCACCACCTATGGCGTGCGTGTGGCTCAAGTTGGTATCGAGCGGCTGACGCTGCCCTCGGTTACCCTCACCGCCACGGTCGATCGCATGCGCGCCGAGCGCGAAACCATCGCCACCGAACGCACCGCAGTGGGCAAGCGCGAAGCGGCGCAGATCCGCTCCGCTGCCGAGCGTGATGCACGCATCGTGCAGGCTGATGCCACGGTGAAAGCTGCCGATATCGAAGCCCAGTCGCGGGTAGAGGCGGCGCAGATCTATGGCCGTGCCTATGCGGGTAACCCGCAGCTGTACAACCTGCTGCGCTCCCTCGACACCCTGGGCACGGTGGTTACGCCGGGCACCAAGATCATCCTGCGCACGGATGCGGCGCCATTTCGCGCCCTGGTGGACGGGCCGAAGGACGTCCAGCCATGACCGAGCGTGACAGCCCAGACAGCCCGTGGATCCAGGCGGGGCGCCTGACGTTCCTGGCGTTGTATGCGGTGACCGTATTGGCCGCGTTGGCGTGGGCGTTTTCCAATGTGCGCCAGATCGACCCGCAGAACCGCGCCGTGGTGCTGCACTTCGGTGCCCTGGACCGCATCCAGAATGCCGGGCTGTTGCTGGCCTGGCCGCAACCGTTCGAGCAAGTGGTGCTGTTGCCGGCGGCGGACCGGGTGATTGAACGCCGGGTAGAGAATCTGCTGCGCTCCGAGGCGGCAGTGCAGGCCGACCGTGTGGCCAGTTTCGCCACGCCGTTGAGTGATGCCTTGGCGGGCTCCGGCTACCTGCTGACCGGCGATGCCGGTGTGGTGCAATTGGATGTGCGGGTGTTCTACAAGGTCACCGAGCCCTATGCCTTTGTGTTGCAGGGCGAGCATGTATTGCCGGCCCTGGATCGCCTGGTGACCCGCAGCGCCGTGGCCCTCACGGCGGCCCGCGACCTGGACACAATTCTGGTGGCGCGCCCCGAGCTGATGGGCACTGACAACGGCGCCGCCGAGCGTCGTGAACGGCTGCGTGGCGACTTGGTGCAAGGCATCAATCAACAGTTGGCGGCGTTGACTTCCAGTGGCTTGGGCCTGGGCATCGCCGTTACGCGCGTGGATGTGCAATCGAGCCTGCCCGGCCCGGCGGTGAATGCGTTTAACGCCGTTCTGACCGCCAGCCAGCAAGCCGATAAAGCCGTGGCCAACGCGCGCACGGATGCAGAAAAACTCACCCAGACCGCCAATCAGCAGGCCGACCGCTTGGTGCAAGTGGCCCACGCCCAGGCCAGCGAACGCCTGGCCAATGCCCAGGCGCAAACCGCCACGGTGGCCAGCCTGGCCCAAGTGAAAGACCCGGGCTTGTTGCTGCGCCTGTACCGCGAGCGCTTGCCGAAGATCCTCGGCCAGGCGGGCTCCGTGACCACGGTCGACCCCAAAGACGACTCCCGTTTGATCATCCAGGGAGCCGAACAATGAGCGCACCTATGCTGACCAGCGCCGAACAGCGCAGTGCCGCGCGGCAATTGACCCTGGCCATGCTGGCCCTGGGTTTGCTGGTGTTGGGCCTGGTGTGGCGCTGGCTGGCGCCGGACCAGATCGGGGTGAGCCAACTCTTGCTGGGCGTGGCCTCGTTATTGGTGGCAGTGCCGGTGATGCGTTCGGCCTGGTACAGCCTGCGGTTTCCCAGCCTGCATGGGATCACCGACCAACTGATCGCCCTGGCCATGCTTGGCGCCTGGGCGACCGGTGATCTGCTGACCGCCGCGCTGCTGCCGATCATCATGATTTTTGGCCATGTACTGGAAGAGCGCAGTGTGATCGGCTCCCAGGAAGCGATCCACGCCCTGGGCAAACTGACCCGCAGCCATGCGCGCTTGGTGCAGGCCGATGGCAGCATTGTGGAAGTGGACAACGGCACGCTGCACACCGGCGATATCGTCGAAGTGCGCGCCGGTGACCGCGTACCGGCCGATGGGGTGGTGCTGTCGGGCCAGGCGAGCCTGGACACGGCGCCGATCACCGGTGAGTCGGTGCCGCTGGAAGCCAGTGCCGGCGTGCAGGTGTTTGGCGGGGCGATTAACCTGGACGGCTTGCTGCGCCTGGAGGTGACGCGCACTGGCAACGAATCCACCCTGGGCAAAGTCATCGCATTGATGCAAAACGCCGAGCGCTCCAAGCCGCCGATTACCCGGCTGCTGGAGCGCTACGCCGGTCGCTATATGGTGTTGGTGTTGTTGCTGGCCGCCGTGACCTGGTTTGTGACCAACGATGCCCAGGCGATGCTCGCCGTGCTGGTGGCGGCGTGCCCCTGTGCGTTGGTGCTGTCGGCGCCGGCTACGGCCATTGCCGGGATTGCCGTGGCGGCGCGCCATGGGATTCTGATTCGCAGCTCGGCGTTCCTGGAAGAGCTGGCGGACCTGACTTCCCTGGTGGTCGACAAGACCGGCACCCTGACCTTTGGCACCCTGCGCCTGCAATCGATCGAGACCAGCGCGCCGGATCGGCAGGGGTTGCTTAACTTGGCGGCCAGTTTGGGGTCGGCCAGCAGCCACCCGGTCAGCCGGGCGTTGGCGGGGCTGGCAGCGCAGGAACAGATGTGGGGGCTGACCGACATTCGCGAACGCCAGGGCTTGGGTGTGGTGGCGCAGACCGAGCAGGGCGAGGCAGCGCTGGGGCGGCCGGAGTTGTTTGAGCAGTTGGGCGTTTCGACCACCTCTGTGCCGACCCATGACGGCCCGATTGCCGGTTTGGCCTTGAACGGGGAGTTTCTGGCCTGGCTGCTGTTGGCCGACAGCGTCAAGCCGGAAGCCCGCCAGGCCCTGCAAGAGTTGCGCGACCTCGGTTTGGGTCGCCAACTGCTGCTCACCGGCGACCGCCAAAGCGTCGCCGACAGCCTGGCGCTGGAGGTGGGCATCAGTGACGTCGACGCCCAGGCCTTGCCAGAAGACAAGCTCAACCGCGTGCTGGAGGAAATCGCCAGCGGCTTCCGGCCGATGGTGGTGGGCGATGGCATCAACGATTCCCTGGCGCTCAAGGCCGGCGTGGTTGGCGTGGCCATGGGGGCGGGCGGGGCGGACATCGCGCTGGCGTCGGCGGACGTGGTCCTGATCGGCAGCGACCTGCGGCGCCTGGGTACGTGCGTGCGCTTGAGTCGCCAGTGCCGGCAGACGTTGCAGGTGAACGTGATCATCGGCCTGGGCTGGACGCTGGCCATTGTGGTGTTCGCCGCATTCGGCTGGCTGGGGGCGGCCGGCGCAATGATTGCGGCGGTGTTGCATAACCTCAGCACGTTGCTGGTGCTGGGCAATGCCGGGCGCCTGCTGCGTTTTCAGGAGCCGTTGCTCAAGCTCGAAGAAAAATCCTGAGGCCGCTGTAACGCCAGCGGGGGTCCTCTCTCTAGTGGTGTGTCGAGACCGGGCAATCCGCTCGGACCGGCACCCCTATTGATATTTGAGGATTACAAAAATGAACATCAAGAACGCCGTTTCCGGTGCTGCCCTGGCTATCGCTGCCGCCACTCTGTTTGCCGGTGTCGCCACCCAGGTCCAAGCGGCCGACGCTACTGTTCACTGCTACGGCGTGACGTCCTGCAAAGGCATGAACGACTGCAAGACCGCCGAAAACGCCTGCAAAGGCCAGGCTGCCTGCAAGGGCCACGGCTTCAAGGCCATGACCAAGGCAGCCTGCGACGCGGCTGGCGGTAAAGTCGGCGAGTAACCCCGTGCTCCCGCAGCGGCTGCCTAGCGTCGCTGCGGACACTTTGCCCCGGAGTGTCCAATGCCCACTTCCCTTCCAAACCTTGGCTACGGCCTGGGTTTACGCAATGAATACTACGAGCAGATCCTTGAGCAATCCCCCGCGGTGGATTGGTTTGAGGTCATCTCCGAGAATTACTTGGTACAGGGCGGCAAAGCCCTCTACTACCTGGATGCGATAGCCGAGCGCTACCCCCTGGTGATGCACGGTGTGTCCCTGTCCATCGGCGGGCCCCACGCCCTCGATATCGACTACCTGAAGCAGATCAAGCAACTGGCCGAGCGTATCCAACCGGCGTGGGTCTCCGACCACCTGTGCTGGAGCCGCGGCAGTGCCCATCAGTTGCACGACCTGTTGCCGCTGCCCTACACCGAGGAAAGCCTGTACCACGTCGCCGCCCGCGTGCGCCAAGTGCAGGATGTATTGCAGCGCCCGCTGGTGCTGGAAAATGTCTCCAGCTACGTGCGCGCCAAGGCCGATGAATTTACCGAGTGGGAATTTCTCAACGCGCTGGCGCACTTGTCCGGGTGCCAATTGCTGTTGGACGTCAACAATGTGTACGTCAGCTCGCGCAACCATGGTTTCGATGCCTGGACGTTCATTCGCAACCTGCCGCCCGAGAGCATTCGCCAACTGCATTTGGCCGGGCACATGGACTACGGCGACTACGTGGTCGATACCCATGATCACCCCGTGTGCGATCCGGTGTGGGCGCTTTATCAGCAGACCCTGGAACACTTGGGGCCCGTTTCGACATTGCTGGAGCGCGATGACCACTTCCCGCCGTTCGAAGAACTGCTCACCGAACTGAGCAAGGCGCGTGAGTTGGGCGCTACGGCGCTGGCCAGGAGATCGCTATGCGCCTGACCGATTGGCAGTTGGCCTTCGAACAACATCTGCTGACTCAAACGCCTGCGGTCAGCAGTGGCTTTGCCGCGACTTTATTGGGTGGGCCCACGCTGGATGTAGAGACGGGCCTTGCGATCTACCACAACGCCTATCTCTCTCGGTTGCAGGAAGTGCTGCGTCATGACTTCAGCGCCCTGCGCTATTGGCTGGGGGATGATGAATTTTCGGCGTTGGCTGAAGCTTATGTGCGCCGTTATCCGTCCGCCCATTTCAGCCTGCGTTGGCTCGGTGAACGGTTGCCCGCATTTATCACCGAGCATCTGGTCGCAGAGCAAAGCGCACCTCTTGAGGAACTGGCCCGGCTGGAGTGGGCGTTTTCCCTGGCTTTCGATGCCTGCCAAGGGGAGCCTCTGAGCCTCAATGACATGGCGTTGTTGCCAGCCGATGCCTGGCCGGATTTGCAGGTCACCCTGGGGCCGTCAGTGCAACAGTTGCTGTGCCGCTTCAACACGCTGGCGATCTGGCGGGCCAGCAAGGATGACGCGGACTTTCCCGGCAGCCATGCCCTGGAGTTCGCGCAGGTTTGCCTGGTGTGGCGCCATCAGAACGTATGCCACTACCGCAGCCTGGAACCTGCCGAAGCCTGCGCGCTGGCGGGCATGGTGACCAGCGGTTGGCGTTTTTCAGAACTGTGTGCCGAGTTGGCAGTCACCTGTGCAGAGGGTGCGCCACTGCAAGCCGTAACGTGGCTGAAACAGTGGGTCCAGGAGGGGTTGATCGAGCGTCGGAACCCGTAGGGGCGTGCGACTAATAGATAGCTTCCTACTTTTATAGGGATGGTCTACCCTCACTCCAGACGTCTGAAACAAGGGGGGACTACTCATGCTCGCGCAACTTCCACCGGCCTTACAGAATCTTCAGCTACCGCTGCGTCTTCGACTCTGGGACGGCCATGAATTCAACTTGGGCCCAGAGCCCAGTGTGACCATCGTGGTGAAGGACCCCACGGTCGTGACACAGCTGACCCATCCCACGCTCGACTCACTGGGCGAGGCCTTCGTCGAAGGCAAACTGGAGCTCGAAGGCTCCATTGCCGAGGTCATCCGGGTATGTGACGAATTGAGTCACGCCCTGGTGGAGGACGACGAGGAACGCGCTCCGGTGCGTTCGATCCACGACAAGGCCACTGACGCAGCCGCCATTTCCTATCACTACGACCTGTCCAACGCGTTCTACCAGCTGTGGCTGGACCAGGACATGGCGTACTCCTGCGGTTATTTCGAAACCGGCAGCGAATCCATCGACCAAGCCCAACAAGACAAATTTCGCCACCTGTGCCGCAAGCTGCGGCTGCAGCCAGGGGAGTATTTGCTCGACGTCGGCTGCGGTTGGGGTGGGTTGGCGCGGTTTGCGGCGCGGGAGTTCGGGGTGAAAGTGTTTGGCATCACCCTGAGCAAGGAACAGTTGGCGTTGGCCCGGGAACGGGTGAAGGCCGAGGGCCTGGAAGACCAGGTGGACCTGCAACTGCTCGACTACCGTGACCTGCCGCAAGACGGGCGTTTCGACAAAGTGGTGAGCGTGGGCATGTTCGAGCACGTTGGCCATGCCAACCTGGCCGAGTACTGCCAGACCTTGTTCGGCGCGGTGCGTGAAGGTGGCCTGGTGATGAACCATGGCATCACCGCCAAGCACACCGATGGCCGCCCCGTGGGCCGTGGCGCCGGTGAGTTTATCGAACGGTATGTGTTCCCCAACGGCGAGTTGCCGCACCTGGCGATGATGACAGCTGAAATCAGTGAAGTCGGGCTGGAAGTGGTCGACGTCGAAAGCCTGCGCCTGCACTACGCGCGCACGCTGGACCATTGGAGCGAGCGCCTGGAAGACAACCTGGAAGCGGCGGCGAAACTGGTGCCGGAGCAGGCGTTGCGGATTTGGCGGTTGTATTTGGCCGGGTGTGCTTATGCGTTTGCGCGGGGCTGGATCAACCTGCACCAGATATTGGCGGTCAAGCCCCATGCCGATGGCAGCCACGAACTGCCGTGGACGCGGGAGGATATCTACCGCTGAGCCGGTTTTAAGAACAATGAAAATCCAAATGTGGGAGGGGGCTTGCTCCCGATAGCGGTGGGTCATTCACAGAAGTGTTGTCTGACCTACCGCTATCGGGAGCAAGCCCCCTCCCACATTTTTCACCGCGTCGCCTGTTAGAGAATCGGTGAAATAAGCCGAGCCACCCGCATCCCCAACTGCTGCAAACGCCGAGTCTCGCGGCTTTCTTCCTGGCTGACTTCGTGGGCCTGGGCAAAATCATCCAGCAGCATGTGCTCCACTTCGCTGGCAAAGGTTTCATCCACGGTCAGCAACATCACTTCGAAATTCAGCCGAAACGAGCGGTTGTCCATGTTTGCACTGCCGATGGCGCTGATTTCGCTGTCCACCAACACCACCTTCTGATGCAGAAAGCCTGGCGTGTAGCGAAATACCCGCACTCCGGCGCGCACGGCTTCAATCGCATAGAGGCTGGATGCGGCATAGACGATACGGTGGTCAGGGCGCGAGGGCAGTAGCAGACGTACATCCACACCCCGCAACACCGCCAGGCGCAGGGCAGAGAAAACCGCCTCGTCGGGGATGAAATACGGGCTGGTGATCCATACTCTTTCGGTCGCCGCATGGATAGCTTCGACGAAAAACAGTGAACAGGTTTCATACGGATCGGCCGGGCCGCTGGCGAGCAGTTGGCAGAGCACGCCATCTTCAGGGTAGGCATCCGGCAGGATCAGTGGCGGCAGTTTGCGTGCGGCCCAGAACCAGTCCTCGGCAAATGACTCCTGCAAACAGGCCACCACAGGGCCCGTGACCTGCATATGGGTATCGCGCCAGGGTGCCAGTGGTGGTTTTTTGCCCAGGTACTCATCGCCCACGTTATGGCCACCCACAAACCCGGTGATGCCGTCCACTACCACGATCTTGCGGTGGTTGCGGAAGTTGACCTGGAAGCGATTGAGCCAGCCGCTGCGGGTGGCGAACGCCTTGACCTGCACCCCGGCGTCGCGCAGGGATTGCACATAGTGATGGGGCAGGGCGTGGCTGCCGATGCGGTCGTACAGCACGTAAATGTCGACACCTTCGGCGGCCTTTGCCTTTAACAGGGCGTGCAGTTGGCGGCCGAGTTCGTCGTCGTGAATGATGAAAAACTGAAACAGTATCGCGGTCTTGGCGTTGCGGATGGCCTCGAAAATCGCGCTGAAGGTGGCTTCGCCATTGATCAACAAGCGTACTTCATTGTTGGCCAGGCACGGCATGCGACCCAGCTTGGGCATGGCGCGCAGGGACGCATAGGCGCTGGAGTTGCGCGCGGCCAGGGCTTCCTCGACCCAGGGGCGCCAGTTCAGCTCGGCGATGGCGGTGTGCATTTCCTGGTTGGCCTGGCGGCGTGCCTGGATGTAGGCGTCGAAGGTGCTGCGGCCAAAAATCAGGTAAGGGATCAACGTGAGGTAAGGAATAAACATCAGCGACAAGGCCCAGGCGATGGAGCCTTGGGCGGTCCTGACGGTCAGCACCGCATGGATCGCGGCGAGGGTGCCGAAAAAGTGCAGCGTGGCAATGAAGTAGGCGAGCAGGTGCGGGCCAAAGAAATCCATGGACGACGATACTCCAGACAATCCAATGCCTAACAGACCATGAACGGCTGCGAATGTCGCTATTTTATTTGCCGTGCAACACTGGCCACTTTGCGACGTCTAACGCCCAACATTACCCAGGAGTTACCCGATGAATGCTCGTTTGCTCTGCTTAGCCATGGTCACTGGTTTGGCGCTGCCGGTCGCCGCGCAGGCACAGATGCTGGCGCCGGGCTTGTGGGAATTGACCACCAGCAACATGAAAGTGGATAACCAGGACCTGCCGGACTTGTCGCTGATCCTCGGCCAGCTCAAGCAACAGATGACGCCTGAACAGCGCGCCATGCTGGAGAAACAAGGCATCACCATGGCCGGCAAAGGCGTGCAGGTGTGCCTGACCCCGGCGCAGGTGGCCTCCGACTCGATCCCCCTGACCGACCCGCAATCGGGCTGCAAACAGGAAGTGACCGACAAGACCGGCAACCAGTGGAAATTCCGTTTCAGTTGCCCCAAAGCCCAAGGGACCGGTGTAGCTACCTTCCAGAGCCAGAAGGAATTCACCACCACCGTCAACGGTACCTTCAATGCCACCGGCATCCAGCAGAAGGGCAGCCTGGACAGCCATGCCCAGTGGCTGGGCAACGACTGCGGCACCGTCAAACCCCGCGCTTAACGCAGAAAATGCAGGGGCAGGCCCTGGCAGCTGTCAACCACCTGGCCGTTGTGCCACGCCAGGTGGCCGGACACCAATGTGGTGCTGACGCTGTGCCGGAAGCTGCGCTCGGCAAACGGCGTCCAGCCGCAGCGGCCAAGGATCGGTTGGCTGCTCACAGGTTTGCCTTCGGGCTCGGGCTGGATCAGCACCAGGTCGGCCCAATACCCCTCACGCAAATAGCCACGGTCGGGAATGGCGAACAGGTCCGCCACGCGGTGGCTGGTCTTGGCCACCAGGGTGGCAAGGGGCAGATGCCCATCGGCCACCAACTCCAATAACGCCGGCAGCGCATGCTGCACCAGGGGCAAACCCGACGGCGCCTCTCGGTACTCCAGTTGCTTTTGCGCCCAGGTATGGGGCGCATGGTCACTGCCAATCACATCCAGACGATCACTCAACAAGGCCAGGCGCAAGGCATCGCGGTCGGCGCGGGTCTTGATCGCTGGGTTGCATTTGATCTGGTGGCCGAGGCGGTGATAGTCGCGGTCGTCGAACAGCAAGTGGTGCAGGCAGACTTCGGCAGTGATGCGCTTTTGCGCCAGCGGTTTGTCGTCGAACAGTGCCAGTTCCCGGGCGCTGGTCAGGTGCAGCACATGCAGGCGCGTGTCGTGACGCTTGGCCAATTGCACCGCGAACGACGATGAGCGATAACACGCCTCGGCATCGCGGATCAGCGGGTGGGCAACGGCAGGGATGTGCTCGCCGAAGCGTTCGCGCAGGCGTTGCTCATTGGCCAGGATGCTCGGCGTGTGTTCGCAATGGGCCAGCAGAATGGTGGGCACTTCGGCAAACAGCCGCTCCAGGATGCGCGGGTCGTCCACCAGCATATTGCCGGTGGAGGCGCCCATGAACACTTTGACCCCGGCCACCTGGGTAGGGTCAAGGGCGGCAATGATGTCGAGGTTGTCGTTGCTAACGCCGAAGTGAAAGCCGTAGTTGGCAACCGAATGCAGGGCGGCGCGGCGCTTTTTGTCGGCCAGGGCGTCCAGGTCGAGGGTGGCCGGGTTGGTGTTGGGCATGTCCATGAAGCTGGTGATGCCCCCGGCTACCGCCGCGCGGGATTCGCTGTAGAAGCTGCCTTTGTCCGGCGCGCCGGGTTCGCGAAAGTGCACTTGGTCGTCGATCATGCCGGGCAACAGCCACTGGCCGCTGGCGTCGATTTCCAGCGGCGCGCTGCAGCCTTCGATACTGCTGGCGATCTTTTCAACACGGCCGTTGGATACCAGTACATCGGCGTCGAATTCCTGGCCTTCGTTCACCAGGCGGGCATTGCGAATCAGCAGGCGGCTCATGTTCAGAACTCGTTTTGCAGGGCTTTGTAGCCGCGTACCAGGTCGACATTGGTGCGTGCCACGTCTTCGGAAAACTCCGAAGCGCTGACACTTACCGGCGGGAATTGGGACAGGTCGGTGTTGGGCCCGATGCGAGTGGTGGAGGGCACGTAGAACGCGTCCGGCAAATCACGCCCGTCTACCACCGAGTTGTGGCGCACCACGCAGCCATCGCCCACGGCGCAGTTGAACAGCACGCTGTTGAAGCCGATAAACACCCGGTCGCCCACGGCGCAGGGGCCGTGGACGATAGAGCGGTGGGCGATGGAGGTGAATTCACCAATGGTCACCGCCGCGCCGGATTTGGAGTGGATGACCACCCCATCCTGGATGTTGGAGTTGGCGCCGATGGTGATCGGGTCCATGGCGCCGCTGGCGTCGACTTCGTCGGCGCGGATCACGGCATAGGGGCCGACGAAAACGTTCTCGCCGATGATGACCTTGCCGCAGATGATGGCGGTCTTGTCGACGTAGGCTGATTCGGCAATCACCGGCAGATCGCCGGAAGGGTTTTTACGGATCATGGTTTGCCCAACGCGGCGCACAGTGTGTTGAGGTTGTATTCGAACAACCCGGTGAAGGTGCTGGCCGGGCCTTCGGCGGCAAGGGCGTCGGAGTACAGCGTGCCGCCGATCTGCGCGCCGCTTTCATCCGCGATCTGCTTGAGCAGGCGCGAATCCTTGATGTTTTCCATAAACACGGCCTTGACCTTGTCTTTGCGGATCTGGGTGATCAGTGCCGCGACTTCGGCGGCAGACGGCTCACGTTCGGTGGACAGGCCCTGCGGCGCGAGGAACTCGATGCCGTACGCCTGGCCCAGGTAGCCGAAGGCGTCATGGGAGGTGACGATGCGACGGTTGCCCGCGGGCAGCGCGCCAAACTTGGTCTTGGCTTCGGCGAGCAGGCGGTAGATGTCTTTGAGGTAGGTTTGGCTGTTGCGCTGGTAGTCGGCCTGGTTGGCCGGGTCGGCAGCGATCAGCGCCTTGGTGATGTTGTTCACATAGATTTCGGCATTGGCCAGGTTGTGCCAGGCATGCGGGTCGGGGATGGTTTCGCCGTCTTCATCCATGGTGTGGGAGATCACGCCCTTGCTGGCGGTAACGACGGTGGCTTTGGTTTCGGTGCTGGTCACCAGGCGGTCCAGCCACGGCTCGAAGCCCAGGCCGTTCTTGATGATGACGCGGGCCTTGAGCAGTGCCTTGGCATCGTCCGGGGAGGGTTCGTAGGTGTGGGCGTCGGCGTCCGGGCCGACCATGTTGCTGATCTGGATATGATCGCCCCCGATCTGGTGGGTGATGTCATCCAGAATACTGAAGCTGGTGACCACCTGAAGTTTGTCGGCGGCCTGGGCCATCGACAGCGGCAGCAGAATGCTGAACAGCACGAGTAAAGCGCGCATCGGTAAACACCTCATAAGGATGACAGTGAAGGCGGACGGCGCAGCAAACCGTGCACCGGACCCAAGACCACGGACAGCAAGTACCCGGCGCCCGCCACCAGCACGATGGCCGGGCCGCTGGGCAACGAGTAGTAGAACGACAGCAACAAACCCAACCACACCGACAGGCATCCGAGCACCGCCGATACCGCGATCAACACCGGCAGGCGCCGGCTCCAGAAACGTGAGGCAATGGCCGGCAACATCATCAGGCCCACCACCATCAGTGCGCCGATGGCCTGGAAGCCGATCACCAGGTTCAGCACTACCAATGTCAGGAACACACCGTGGGCCAGTGGGCCCAGGCGGCTGACGGTCTGCAGGAACAGCGGGTCGAGGGTGTCCAGCAGCAGCGGTTTGTAGATCACCGCCATGGCGATCAGGCTGAAGCCGGTGACCCAGAGCATGCCGGTGAGGGTGGTTTGGTCCACCGCCAGGGCGGAGCCGAACAGCAGGTGCAGCAGGTCCAGGCGTTTACCGGCGATGCCGAGGATCAGCACGCCAGCGGCCAAGGAGATGGGGTAGATGGCCGCCAGGCTGGCGTCTTCGCGCAGGCCGGTGCGGCGGGTGATCCAGGCCGACAGGCCGGCCATGCCCAAACCGGCGCCGAGGCCGCCGAGGGTCAGGGCGGGCAGGCTGAGGCCGGCGAACCAGAAACCGAGGGCCGCGCCGGGCAGTATGCCGTGGGCAACGGCGTCGCCGATCAGGCTCATACGGCGCAGGATCAGGAACACGCCCAACGGCGCAGTGCTGCAAGCCAGCACCAGCCCGCCTATCAGTGCGCGGCGCATGAAGACGAAGTCGACGAAAGGCATCCACAGGTGGGCGGCGAAATGCATCAGGCCACCTGCATGTGCGGTTGCGGGCGGATCAGCGCTTTGCTGTCACCGAACAGGCAGCCGGTGCGTTTGATCTGGACGACTTGCTGGGTGTGCTGGCGCACCGATGCGAGGTCATGACAAACAATGACCACCGTGCGGCCTTCATCGTGCCAGGCGTGTACATGTTTCCAGCACAGTACCTGGCCTTCTTCGTCGAGGGCGGCGTGGGGTTCGTCGAGCAGCAGCACCGGCGCTTGGGCCAGGCTCATGCGGGCGAGCAGGGCGCGTTGCAGTTCGCCGCCGGACAATGCCATCAACGGCCGATGTTCCAGGCCGCCGAGGCACCAGTCGTCCAACACCGCTTCAAGGCGTTGGCTGCGTTGTTGGGGCGTGAGTTGAGTGCCCCAGAAACCGGCGGCGACCAACTCTTGCAGGCTGATGGGGAACTGCCGGTCGAGGTGCTGCTGTTGAGGCAGGAACGACAGGCCACCACGGCGTGGAACGTCCACCGTCACCTTTCCCGCCAATGGCTTTTGCAGGCCGGCGATGACTTTGAGCAGGCTGCTTTTACCGGTGCCGTTGGCACCGATGATGCCGGTGAGGCTGCCTTTTTCCAGATTGATATCCAGGGCGGGTGTGAGTGGTTGGCCTGGGGCGCCCCAACGTAATGCAGTGCAGGTGATCATGCAGAGTGTCTCGTCCAGCGGCTTTCAGCGACGGCGTCATGCGCGTGCAGGCTTTCGGCGTGGATCACTTTCAGGTGGAAGGCTTTGACGGCATCCGAGCGTTTCAAGGCGAGGTTCAGGCGGCGGGCGGCGTCTTCGCAGAACATCAGGTTCTGGCCGTTGGCCAAGGCGAAGGCTTGCTCATCCGCGCGTTTTACGGCGGTTTGGACGGCGGTGCCAAGGGCGGCTTCGGCGTCGTTGATCAGGTCAGTCAGTGCCAGATGCTCACCTTGCAGATGGACATGTAGCTGGGCGCTGCTGCGCTGACTGTGAGGGGTGGCGACGATGCCGTTAGCGCTGCCGAGCCAGGTCAGCACGTCTTCATGCTGCAACGGCGTGTTGCCGAAGTCTTCGAGAAATTGCTGCTGAATCAACTGCCTGGCGAGGGCGGCCGAGCAAGGGCAGGTTGAGGAATAAGTAACGTCAATTTTTAGTTCCACGTGGAACATCTGGTTTTCCAGACGCGCTTCGATGCTCACCGGGTAGCTTTTCCAGCCGGCTAAAGGGCTGACCAATGCTGGGCGTTTAAGCAGTAAGTCGGTGTGGATGCGCAGGTAGGCGTTCTTAGATAAACCTTCATGTGTGTCTAGGAAGCGCTGCAGTACATTACGCAGAAGTGCAGGCGTAAGGGCCTGCTGCTCAAGCATTTCCAGCGCCAGGTACAGGCGTGACATATGAATGCCACGGGCCTCGCCATCGTCCAGGCTGACGCCGGCATCGGCGCGGGCGCTGAGGCGTTGGCCGTCGATGAGGATTGGCAAGGCAATGCCGCACATACCCACCCAGTCGAGTGGCAAGGCTTGGCGTGAAGCCTGCGCGGCAATATCCGGCAGAGTCAGCGCATTCATGAGCAGGTCCATCGTTGGCAATAATTAGATATGTTATAGTATAACAATATGTTCGACGATGAATATTCTGCTCCAGCCTTTTTTCAGTCATGTCGAGTAGGGATGCTCCTCAATTCGCGGTAGTTGTCATGCACAGACGTCAGCTCCTTAACCTGCTTCTTGCCAGTCCCCTGTTCACCTTGCCGTTTGCGGCGCATGCCACGCAGATCAGCAATGCGCGTTTGTGGCGCTCGGAGGACAAGCTGCGCCTGGTGTTCGACCTCAGCGGCCCGGTGCACTACAAGACCTTTTCCCTGACGGCGCCGGAGCGCCTGATCATCGATCTGAGTGGTGCAGGGCTCAGCGGGAATTTCTCCCAGTTGGCGCTGAAGAACAGCGGTATCACCGCGATCCGCTCGGGGCATTTCGGCAAGGGTGATACGCGCATCGTGCTGGACCTGGCGGCGCCGATGCAGCTCAACAGCTTTCTATTGCCGCCACAGGATGGGCAGGGTCATCGCCTGGTGCTTGATTTGACCAGCGCCACCCAGGCACCCCGCCAAATCGCGGATGAGCCCAAGCCGTTGGTGGATAAGGCCCATCCCAAACGCGACATCATCGTTGTGGTCGACCCCGGCCATGGCGGAAAAGACCCTGGCGCCGTCGGCTCCAAGGGCCAGCGCGAAAAGGACGTGGTGCTGTCCATCGCCCAGCTATTAGCCAAGCGATTGAAGCGTGAAAAGGGTTTTGACGTGAAGCTGGTGCGCAACGACGACTTCTTCGTGCCGCTGCGCAAGCGCGTGGACATCGCCCGTCAGCACAAGGCCGACATGTTTATCTCGGTGCACGCCGATGCCGCGCCACGGCTGACAGCGTCGGGCGCGTCGGTGTATGCGTTGTCAGAAGGTGGCGCGACCTCCGCCACGGCACGCTTTATGGCGCAGCGTGAGAACGGTGCCGACCTGCTGGGCGCCACCACACTGCTCAATCTCAAGGACAAGGACCCGATGTTGGCCGGGGTGATTCTGGACATGTCGATGAACGCCACCATCGCCTCCAGCCTGCAACTGGGCAGCTCGATCCTGGGCAGCCTGGAGGGCATCACCACCCTGCATCAGAAACGCGTGGAGCAAGCCGGATTCGCAGTGCTCAAGTCACCGGACGTGCCGTCGATTTTGGTAGAGACCGGGTTTATCTCCAACACCCGCGACGCTGCGCGCCTGGTCACTGCGCGGCACCAGCAGGCCGTTGCGGACGGCCTGTTCGAAGGCCTTAAACGGTATTTCGAGAAGAACCCCCCCATGAACAGCTACATGGCCTGGGCCCGGGAACAGAAAAACGCGCAGGTCTAACAGCCCGTGATACGGCTGCAGGTAAATTTGGCGCTGGCACCACCGGAACTGGAAAACCGGTTGATCGTGGTCCAGCCCACACGTCGCGTGTAGCCCACCCACGCCTCACCGTCCGACGCCAACCCGGTAAAGAACGTCAGTTGCCCATAACGGCTGTTGGTTTGTGCCCAGTAGCGTTTGCCGATCACCTCGAAGCCGCGCAAATACGTGGTGCTGCCGTGGGTCGCCACGCTGTAGGCATTGCCCAGCGGGTCGACGCACGCCAGCAGGTTGGCGCTGCGCGTGCAGTTGGCCAGCAGGCTGGGTACTTGGGCGCTGGCAGGTCCGGCCGCTGCCAATAACAGGGCGCACACCAGGTATTTCATAGGGTTTCTCGGCGCAGGAAGGTGCTCAAGCATTACGCCCTTCATCGTGGCGTTCAAGGGGGATTGGCTTATTTGTATTGTTATACTATAACATAAAAGCACAGCCTGACCCGTGAACCGCCCTCATGACCGAACAAGACCTGCTGGCCCAACCGCCCGCCGACTACATGAATGAAGCCCAGCAAGGCTTCTTTCGCGAACTGCTGCTGGCCCAGCGCAACGAGTTGCAAGCCCGCATCGACGCCCAGTTCCTGGTATTGCGCGAACAGGAGGTCAACAGCGACCCGGCGGATGTCGGCAGCGCCGAAGAACAGCGTCAATGGCAACTGCGCCTGCTGGAGCGCGAGAAGAAGTTGCTGGACAAGATCGACGACGCCTTCGAACTGCTGGCCCGCGGTGAGTACGGCTGGTGCCGTGAAACCGGCGAGCCCATTGGCCTGCAACGCTTGCTGCTGCGCCCCACCGCCACCCTGTGTATCGAAGCCAAAGAACGTGAAGAGCTGCGCGAACGCCATAAACGGGCGATTTGACCGGCCAACCCTGATGAGGAATACCTGATGCCCAATCGTCTCCCCGTTACTGTGTTGTCCGGCTTTCTCGGCGCCGGTAAAAGCACGCTGCTTAACTACGTCCTGCGCAACCGCGACAACCTGCGGGTGGCGGTGATCGTCAATGACATGAGCGAAATCAACATCGACGGCAGCGAAGTCCAGCGAGACGTCACCCTCAACCGTTCCGAAGAAAAACTGGTGGAGATGAGCAACGGCTGCATCTGCTGCACCTTGCGAGAAGACCTGCTGCTGGAAGTGGGAAAACTCGCCAAGGAAGGTCGCTTCGATTACCTGCTGATTGAATCCACCGGCATCTCCGAACCCCTGCCCGTAGCCGAAACCTTCACCTTTCGCGACGAAAACGAACAAAGCCTGACCGACATCGCCCGCCTGGACACCATGGTCACGGTGGTCGACGGCATGAACTTCCTGCTCGACTACCAGGCCGCCGAAAGCCTGGCGTCACGGGGCGAAACCCTGGGCGAAGAAGACGAACGCTCCATCACTGACCTGTTGATCGAGCAGATCGAGTTCGCCGACGTGATCCTGATCAGCAAGATCGACCTGATCAGCAGCCGCGAACGCCAAGAGCTGATGGCGATCCTCGAACGCCTCAACGCCCAAGCCGAAATCATCCCGATGGTCATGGGCGAAGTGCCGCTGCACAAGATCCTCAACACTGGCCGTTTCGACTTTGAGCGCGCCGCCCAAGCGCCGGGTTGGCTCCAGGAACTGCGCGGTGAACATGTGCCGGAAACCGAGGAATACGGTATCGCCTCCACCGCTTATCGAGCGCGCCGCCCGTTTCATCCCCAGCGTTTCTTCGACTTTATCGACCGGCCTTGGGTCAACGGCAAATTGCTGCGCTCCAAAGGGTTTTTCTGGTTGGCCAGCAAGCATCAGGACGCGGGTAGTTGGTCCCAGGCCGGTGGCTTGATGCGCCATGGTTTTGCCGGGCGTTGGTGGCGCTTTGTGCCCAAAAGCCAGTGGCCCCAGGACGAGGAAAACGTCGCGGCCATCATGGGTAACTGGCAACTGAGCACCGGCGATTGCCGCCAGGAACTGGTGTTTATCGGGCAGAACATCGACTTCGCGCAGATGCGCGCCGAGTTGGATGCGTGCCTGCTCAACGATGAAGAAATGGCCTTGGGCGTCGAAGGTTGGCGCCTGCTGGCCGATCCTTTTGGCCCTTGGTATGAGGAGGCTGCCGCCTGATGCTCGCCCCGGTAATACCCCTGCGCCCCGTGATTCGCCAGTCGTTTGGTGACACACCGCTGGCGTTGTCCGACATTCTTGAAGACGGCGTAAACCTGGCGTTATGGCAGCGCCAGTTGCCCCTGCATATCGCCGAGTTCGGTGCCTTGTTGGTGGCGCTCAACGAGCCGTTGGCCGACTCGATGGTGATAGAACTCAACAGCGAAGAGGCTGAGCCGAACTTGCAGGGTTTGGCGGCCAGTTGCCGTGATCTTGAAGGCTACGAAGGTTTTATCGCCGATGTGTCCTGGCTGGTCAGTGCGTTTGCCTGCTTGCTGGGCGCCAAGCGCATCGGCGTGCGTCTGCGCCTGTTGGACAAGGCCATGTGCCCGCGCTTTCACGTAGACCATGTGCCGGTGCGGTTGATCACCACCTATGCGGGCATCGGCAGCCAGTGGTTGCGCGAAGGTGTGATGGATCGTCGCAAACTGAGCCGGCCGGACGCCGAGCCTCATGACCGTATCGAGCAAGTTCGCTGTGGCGAAGTGGCCCTGCTCAAAGGCACAAAATGGCATGGCAACGAAGGCCACGGCCTGATCCACCGCTCGCCAGCCCTCAAGGCCGACGAGCGTCGTTTGATCCTGACACTGGATTGGCTGGCATAACCGCGTAGGATCGAGCGCTCTACACGGCCTGAATGATGCCCCTGATGTTGAAGAACATTCCCACCCATGTGATTGCCGGGCCTTTGGGCGCCGGCAAGACCAGTCTGATCAAGCACCTGCTCTCTCAGCGCCCGGCCAACGAGCGCTGGGCCGTGCTGATCAACGAGTTCGGGCAGATCGGCCTGGACGCCGCCCTGCTGACGTTGGACGACGATGGTATTGCCCTGGGCGAAGTAGCCGGTGGCTGCCTGTGCTGTGTGAATGGTGCACCGTTCCAGGTAGGCCTGGGGCGCTTGTTACGTAAGGCAAAACCGGATCGGCTGTTTATCGAGCCCTCGGGGCTGGGGCATCCGGCGCAGTTGCTCAAACAGTTGCGAGAGGCGCCGTGGCAGCAGGTGTTGGCGGTTCAGCCGTGTGTAATGGTGCTTGATGCCCAGGCTTTGGCAGCGGGCAAACCTTTGCCGTCAGCCCAACAGGATGCACTGGCGAGCGCCGGGCTGTTGGTCTTGAACAAGGATGAGGCGCTGGATGCCGCGCAACGTGCGGCTGTCGAACGGCAGTTGCCCGATTGCCCGCGGTTTTGGACCCGCCAGGCACAACTGCCTTTGGCGCAGTTGCCTGGCCTGGCGATAACAGCCGAGCCGGCTTCGGATCACTTCGAAGTGCCCAAGGGGCTGGCGCAAATGCCGGCCATCTGGAGCGACCCCGCGCAGCCTATCTGCCTGAGCCAGGCCCAGGAGGGCGGCTGGAGCATTGGCTGGCGCTGGCACCCGAGCCAGCAATTCGACGTTGCGCTTTTGCACCAGTGGCTCACAAGCGTTGAGTGGCGCCGCGCCAAACTGGTTATCCACAGCCCCGAGGGTTGGGTCAGCGCCAATGCTGTGGATAACAGCCCATTTGTTTGGCAACCCAGCGAATGGCGGCGCGACTCACGTATCGAATTGATCTTCAGCGCACCCCACGACGTGGCGGCGTTGCAGGCCGCATTGGCGGCCTGTCGTCAGTGACGATTCTTGCTGGCGTGGTCTTGGCGCCACTGGCTTAGCTCGATCACGTCGGCGCTGGGCAGCGGCGTCTTGATCTCGAACGGGTAGGGCGCCAGTTCGATCTGCGCACTATGGGCGCCAAACTGCGTAATGGTCCCTGGGTGGCGGGCCTCGCCGGTCACGGTGAACTCGAAGTTGTAGATGCGCGCCAGGCGCCGGCGACCCTTGGCATCTTTTACAAAACCGATGCGCTTGAGGGCCACGGCGCCATCGAGCAGTTCAATGTCGAGCTTGGCGCAATGCTGCTTGACCCGCTCCAGTGCGCGCTCGCGCAGGCCGTGGTTGTGCCACACCCAGGCAGCGCCGGTGGCGAGCAGCATCAACACGAAGATGTTTCCCAGGGTCAGCATGCGAAAAACTCCAACAAAGTGAGAGCAGCTTAACTGTGTCGCCGGTCTGTCGTACAGGCTGCGTTTAGTCGCATACTGCGCGGCCAGAATTTCAACGGTTTTACGGAAATCTCCTGCATGAAACGCACACCTCATCTGCTTGCGATCCAGTCTCATGTGGTCTTCGGCCACGCCGGAAACAGCGCCGCCGTGTTCCCCATGCAGCGTGTGGGGGTGAATGTGTGGCCGCTGAACACCGTGCAGTTTTCCAACCACACCCAGTATGGTCAGTGGGCGGGAGAAGTGTTGGCGCCGCAGCAAATTCCCGCGTTAGTGGAAGGGATTGCTGTTATCGGTGAGCTAGGCAACTGCGATGCGGTGCTGTCCGGTTACCTGGGCAGTGCCGACCAGGGGCGCGCGATTCTCACCGGCGTGGCGCGCATCAAGGCCACCAACCCCAAGGCGTTGTACCTGTGCGACCCGGTAATGGGCCATCCGGAAAAGGGCTGCATCGTGCCCCAGGAAGTCAGTGATTTCCTGCTGGACGAAGCGGTGGCCATGGCCGACTTCCTGTGCCCCAACCAGCTGGAGTTGGACAGTTTTGCCGGGCGCAAGCCGCAATCGCTGTTCGATTGCCTGGGCATGGCCAAAGCGTTGCTGGCACGTGGGCCGAAGGCGGTGTTGGTCAAGCACTTGGATTATCCGGGCAAGTTGCCGGATGGCTTTGAGATGTTGCTGGTGACGGCTGAAGGCAGCTGGCACCTGCGTCGGCCATTGCTGGCGTTCCCGCGTCAGCCGGTGGGCGTGGGCGACTTGACCTCGGGGTTGTTCCTGGCGCGGGTACTGCTGGGTGACAGCCTGGTGGCGGCCTTCGAATTCACCGCAGCGGCGGTGCATGAAGTGCTGCTGGAGACCCAAGCGTGTGGCAGTTACGAGCTGGAGTTGGTGCGGGCGCAGGACCGTATCGCCCATCCGCGTGTGCGGTTTGAAGC
This sequence comes from Pseudomonas kairouanensis, assembly GCF_004682055.1. GTDB lineage: Bacteria > Pseudomonadota > Gammaproteobacteria > Pseudomonadales > Pseudomonadaceae > Aquipseudomonas > Aquipseudomonas kairouanensis. Next base: position 112,349 of record NZ_QUZU01000017.1, read on the forward strand.
CACGCCGATCGGTCTCTAACTCCACAAATCAAAAATGTGGGAGCGGGCTTGCTCGCGAATACGGTGTGTCAGACCCGAATGAGTTGACTGACACACTGCATTCGCG